>NZ_CDRUGZ020000020.1:0-568562 GCF_977063395.2 Legionella nigrisilvae | reverse complement strand
GAGCTTGCTTCAATATCGACAGGATTTGGCTGTCACTAAATTTTGATTTCTTCATGCAGAATCTCCTTGCACATACATTACGAGAAAATTCTACTTTTGGCATCAACTATTTTGTGGGCGGATTACCTATCAACACGTAAAACAAATACGATTGAGATTCAGTGTGATAAAGTTGTTTCATTGAAGAAGATGGAAGAAGAAACTAAGCCCTCTGATTCAATTAATTGAGAAAGGGATGCGACAATCAATAATTCTCCTCAGTTCTTTTGATTATGTCTTTTGGTTTTAAAACCCCATGACTTAGAAAGAATAAAAAAATCCAGGATTGCTGAGCTAAAATACTGACTATTGACACAGAGAATCATGTAGCATGACACTATAAAGCACTCAAATTATCAGAAAAGAAACCAAAATGACCAATAAAATTCGCGGTAAAGTAAAATGGTTTAATGAAGGCAAGGGCTTTGGCTTTATTGAAAGTAGTGGCAAGGATTATTTTGTCCATTTCAGTGCTATACAAAGTAGCGGTTTTAAAACCCTTCCCGAAGGGGCAACCGTTCTATTTAAAGTAGGCAAAGGACAAAAAGGGCCGCAAGCAGAGGACGTTGAACTCGTTAAATAATTAAATAACCAAATCAAGGAGGAAGGAAGGTGAACAAACGAATTGCTTTAGTAACGGGAGGAACTGGTGGCATTGGAACAGCCATATGTCAAGAAATGCAAAACCTCAATTATCAAGTGATTGCTTGCTACTTCAAACATGGCCATCACGAATTAGCAAGAGAATGGCAGAAAAAACAATCCATGCAAGGATTTGATATCGACATTGCCTATGCGGATATTTCTTCCTTCAATGATTGTGAAAAATTAACGGATTTGGTGATAGAGAAGTACGGCAAAATTGACGTTCTAGTTAATAATGCAGGCATTACTCATGATGCCAGCTTGAAAAAAATGACACCGGAACAATGGCAAGAAGTCATTAATGCTAATTTAAATAGCGTTTTTAATATGACGAAAACCGTATTATCCAACATGCTGGATAATGGTTATGGGCGTATTATCACAATCTCCTCCATTAATGGGCGCAAAGGGCAGTTCGGACAATGTAATTATGCCGCCAGTAAATCGGCGTTATATGGTTTTACCAAAAGCCTGGCGCAAGAAGTCGCAAAGAAAGGAATTACCGTGAACACGGTCTCCCCTGGCTACATTAATACGGAGATGCTTGCCGCGATGAGGGATGATGTTTTAGAAGCCATTGTCGCTCAAATTCCTGTGGGGCGATTAGGCAAACCTCAGGAAATTGCTCGGGTCGTTGCTTTTCTTGCTGATGAACAAAGTGGCTTTATCACGGGTGCTAACTTTGATATCAATGGTGGACAATACATGTAATTACTAAATGACCAAGAATACTTTTAAAGAAAAAATGACTTTTGGTTTATTAGCCCTTAATATTGTAGCCGCTATCCACATAAAGAGTCTGACCAGTGATGGAGGCGGCTTTATCGGATACCAAAAATGAGGCTGTTTCACCAATGTCCTCTATTGTAACCAGTTGATGCAAGGGCGCTTCCTTTGCTGCCTGTTCCATCAGCGTATCAAAATCAGCTAAACCTGAGGCTGCACGAGTGCTTATTGGCCCTGGAGAAATGGCATTGACTCGAATCTTTTTACTGCCAAGTTCCATGGCGAGATAGCGTACTGAGGTTTCCAAAGCCGCTTTAACAGGCCCCATGAGATTGTAATTTTTGACCACTTTTTCGGCACCATAATAACTCATGGTTATGATACTCCCTCCATCGACCATCAGTGGTTCAGCGGCTTTTGCCAATCGGATGAGCGAATGACAAGAAATATCCATCGCCATCATGAAGCCGTCTTTCGAGCAATCGACAACACGACCTTGTAAATCAGTTTTTGGTGCAAAGGCAATCGCATGGATAACAAAATCAAGACGACCCCAGCGGTCTTTTATTTTCTGAAATAGGGCATCAAATTGTTCCTTATCCGTCACGTCCAAAGGCATAACAATAGGAGATGACACTTTTTCAGCCAAAGGCTGTACATAGCCCCTGGTTTTCTCATTTTGATAGGTGATTGCCAATTCGCTGCCCGCTTCATGCAATGCTTTAGTACAACCCCATGCGATGGAGTACTCATTGGCAATTCCAACAATCAATCCTTTTTTATTCTCCATCAGCTTTTACTCCCGTTTGACGCTCAAGAAGTGACATGGCATGAATTGCCATCATGCGCTCTTCGTTAGCTGTAACAACCCGTGTTTCAAAAGGTTTAAGAAATTTCAAATGACGCAAGATAGTGTTTCGCACAAAGGCTGAGTTCTCACCAATACCGCCCGTAAACACGATGGCATCCATCCCACCCAGGGTTACTGCCATCATCCCCATGAATTGGGCAGCTTTAAGGCAGAAATAATCTAATGCAAATTGTGCCCTTGTATCCTCACTGTCTTGCAAGATTTTCACATCATTGCTTAAGCCTGATAAGCCAAGAAGTCCAGATTCATTATAAAGAAGACGCTCAACCTCATCGGTAGATAAGCCTAAATGACGCATCATAAACGTTACAGCGCCGGCATCAAGGTTCCCACAACGAGTTCCCATGGGTAATCCATCCAAGGCAGTCATGCCCATCGTCGTATCAATACTTACTCCATTACGCATCGCACACAAACTTGCTCCATTGCCAAGATGGGCCGCAATAAGCCGTCCCTCAACTAATGAAGGCTCATACCGCCGCAAGGTGTGAACAATCCATTCATACGATAATCCATGAAACCCATAACGACGAACACCTTGTTCCCTTATCTTTTGTGGCAATGCATACTCGGTGAACAAAGCCTTATGATGGGCATGAAACGCTGTATCAAAACAAGCAATTTGAAGTGCCTCTGGTTTCAGGGTACTGATGAATTCAATGGCTTTGAGATTATGGGGTTGGTGTAAAGGAGCCAATGGAGCTAATGCCCATAATTTCTGCATGACGTGTGGATTGACTATCACACTGTTTTTAAAGAGAGTCCCGCCATGGACAATGCGATGAGCAACTGCAGTCACCTGCCATTGTTCACTCAAAACCTCAATCCAGTTCAAAATAAGACGTAAGGCTTCTTCATGCGTACACTCATCAGAAAGGCTTTTTTTATCAACCTCTGTATTGCCGAGATTTGGTATTGCACCGATCGCTGTAAATGAAGGCTTGTTACCAATATCAGATACTTTCCCTTGAACCAACAGTTGTGGGTTTAATTGTCTTGAAAAAAGCTGAAATTTGACACTGGAAGAGCCTGCATTAATCACAAGGATACTGGCTTCTTGTACTTGGGTCATTTGATTCGTCCTTCCTTTCGAGCTGCCGCCAGTTTAACAGCCAGGGAGCAAGAGAAGAGCCTCGTTCTAAGTGAGTCGGCTCGGCTCACCAGAATGAATGGAACACGAGCACCCAAAACAATTCCGGCAGCATCCGCATGGCCTAAAAAAGTCAATTGCTTGGCCAAAATATTCCCGGACTCGATTTCAGGAACCAAAAGAATATCCGGATCGCCTGCCACAGAAGAAATAATCCCTTTTTCTTTGGCTGCCTCCTTGTTAATCGCATTATCAAAAGCCAAGGGACCGTCAAGAATGCCATCATTTATCTGTCCTCGGTCAGCCATTTTGCATAAAATAGAGGCATCGACAGTGGCTTGCATCTTAGGGTTGACGGTTTCGATGGCGGCAAGGATGGCTACTTTGGGCTTCTTGTCCTCGCCAAACAATACTCGCCAAAGATTAATGGCATTTTGGCAAATGTCCGCTTTGTCGGTGGCAGTAGGGGCAATATTAATCGCAGCATCTGTAATGATGAGTGGTTTGTGGTACGAAGGGATATCCATGACGTAGGCGTGACTCACACGATGTTGCGTGCGTAAGCCCGAGGCGGTGGGTACAATAGCCCCCATTAATTCATGAGTGCTTAATGAGCCTTTCATGATGGCATCAATCTCGCCGGAAGCTGCCAATTCGGCAGCCTTGCTTGCTGCGGCATCGCTGTGTTCTGTATCAATCGTTTCCCACTGTGATAAATCAATACTTGCTTCCAAAGCTGCAGTTTTCATCTTGACCAAAGGGCCAATTAAAATGGGAATAATGAGTCCTGCGTTTACCGCATCGTTCACCGCTTCCATGACACTCATACTAACCGGATGCACAATGGCCGTGCGAACAGCGCCCATACAGCGACACGCTTTGATTATCGCCTCGAAGCGATCGTGGTTATGTATTTCTATAGACGGTAAATGAGTTCGTGCAACCCGTACTTTTTTCGTTGGCGCAAGCACGGTTGCTAAGCCCTCGATGACCGTTTCTCCGTGCTGATTCACACCCTTGCAATTAAAAATCACACGGGGCTTATTGGCACCCTTATCCTTGACGATGATGGTGATGGTGAGCGTATCCCCTAAACGCACTGGCTTTTTAAATTGAATGTCCTGTTTAAGATAAATGGTGCCTGGACCAGGTATAATAGTACCAAGAAGTGTTGAAATCAGCGAGCCAGACCACATGCCATGACCCACAATACCATGAAAAATATCGCTTTGGGCAAACACCGGATCCATATGAGCAGGATTCACATCACCCGACATGGCAGCAAATAAATTGATGTCGTCTTGAGTGAGTGTTTTACTTAGACTCGCCTGCCGGCCTACCGTAAGCTCATCAAAAGTCACATTCTCAAGAAACTCCTTGTCCATTTTTCTTCCCTTTTATTTCTGCAGTACATAAGTACCTGGTGCAGCGGGTAGTGAGGCATTTATGACCAACGCAGGAACGCGTTTTTTGGTGGACTGTTGCACTAACCAATCATGCCATTCTTGCCACCAGGAGTCTTCTTGTTTTTCTGCAATCGCGAGCCAACTCTCAGGATTGAGATAAGCATCACCTTTCTTGCTCTCATGAACCCGATAAGAACGCCCCGGATGACCCGGTTCACTCACAATCCCTGCATTATGTCCGCCACCGGTGAGGACGAAGGTAATGTCACCCTCCGTCATCAGGTGGATTTTATAAACAGACTGCCAAGGCGCCACATGGTCTTTTTCAGTACTGACTGCAAAGACGGGCAACTGAATGTTTTCAGCAGCCACCGGCTTTCCTTCCACGGTATAACGGCCTTCTGCAAAATCATTGTTTAAAAACAGTTTTTCAAGGTATTCGCTGTGCATTTTATAAGGCATCCGCGTGGCATCCGCATTCCAAGCGGTTAAGTCAATCATCCCACGCCGCATCCCGTGCATGTAGTCTTGAACCATTTTGGACCAAATTAAATCGTAGGCACGCAACATTTGAAAGGAACCGGCCATTTGTTTGGTATCAAGATACCCTTGTTCTCCCATCATGTTTTTAAGGAAAGCCACTTGGCTTTCAGTAACAAAAAGCATTAATTCCCCGGCTTCAGTAAAATCCCCTTGGGCTGCAAGAAGGGTGAGGCTATTTAAGCGTTCATCCTTATCTCTACTCATCGCGGCCGCCGTAATCATGGCTAGTGTGCCACCTAAACAATAGCCCATCAGATTAATTTTTGTTTGAGGCAGAGTGGCTGATACCGCATCAATCGCAGCCATGGCGCCTTGGCGATAATAATCATCCATTCCTAAATCACGATCCTCTTTGTCGGGGTTACGCCAAGAAATGATGAATACGGTATGGCCTTGCCTTACGAGCCACTTCACCAAGGAATTATGAGGCGATAAATCCAAAATATAATATTTCATAATCCAGGCAGGGAGAACCAGTATGGGCTCTTTATACACGGTTTTAGTCAGAGCTTCGTATTGAATCAATTCGATTAAATGATTTTGAAACACCACTCGTCCTGGGGTAATCGCCACGTCTTTGCCCGGGATAAAATGTTCAGAGCCTGTAGGTGGTGCGCCCGTTAGCTTTTCTAAGGAGTCTTCCATAGCGATTTGGCTGCCTTGAATGAGATTAAGTCCCCCAGTGCGAATGGCTTCATGAAACAAATCAGGGTTAGACCAAACACAATTGGAAGGGGACAGGGCATCAAGATATTGGCGTGCCCAGAATGAAACGGTGCGTTCCACTTGGCTGGGTAGCCCAGGAACTTTGGTTGTGGCACGTCGCCACCAATCCTCTACCTGCAAAAATCCTTCCGCATATAAGCGCCAAGGCATAGGCTGCCAACTGTCTTTTTTGAAACGTACGTCTTTGCCACCAGCAGCACGATCGACACAAATGATATTATTAATGCAATCATTAGCATGAAAGACAGGATAAAAGGCCAGTTCCCATAATACTTCTGGAGATTGTGCCAATTGCCAAAGCCATGTGGAATAGGACGAGCCTAGCGCTGCAGGACTTATCCCCGCAGTCCATTTAGCAAGGTTTGCTTGAAATAACTGACCGAAAAAAGCAAAGGCATTATCAGTAGCGTCTGCATCACTGGGTGCACAACAAGAATCTAAACCTTCTGAAGATTCTTCCTGCTGAGTTAATAGGATTTTCTTGGGACAGCATTGCTTTTCTAGTCCATTCATGGCCTATATCCTTGGCATTATATAAGTAGATAATCAATCAGATACATACAATAATAGCAGAATATTTAACCTACCCATTCAGTTCAGGGGATATCTATTCTTGTATGGGGATGCTAAATAATGACACTTTGAGGAACTTTAGCTATTTCTTTCCTTGCTTGGTAGTAATGATCACTTTCTTGACTATGGACTATAGTCAATGGTTTATTAAGCCATTTAAATACCTTAAAGCAATTTATTGCAATAGCGGATTAATTATTTTAAGCAGATTATTACCACCTATCAAAAACAAGAGGAAGAAGTAGCCGAAAATATGATAGCAGGTGACAAGTGACTTTAGCTCGCAAATCAGGTATGCATCTTAGCCATCACTATGCAAAATGGTGAATTTATTTTACTCAATTGAAAGCGACATTAATTTTATATTTTTACAATTAATACTTTTATTCGTAATCAAAGTAAGTAATAGTCTTATATGGGTATGTTAAAAGCACGCTAAATAAAAGGAATTATAGATATGAAAATTGTTTATTTAATAATTAGCTTTATGATTCTTCTTTTGAATTCGGGCTGTGGAGGATTACGTCAAGTAAATGAAGATGCGAAAAATGTTAACTTGTATTTTTCCTATCCTACAGGAAATTGCCGTTTCTTAGGGATTATTAAAAATCCAAATGTACATGAAGTTATGGATATCCGCTCCTCTTTAAAAGATCTAGAAAAAGATGATAATAATTTTTTAAAAAATGAAGGCGCGAAGTTAGGAGCAAATGTTATCGTTCTTGTAACACATACACCAAGGGAATTTCATAAGAGATATGTAAGGGGATCAAAAAACTTAACAACTATTAATATCCATTCCGTAATAGCTAATGCATATTATTGTCCCTATGTGAAAATTGACCAATTACAACAAAGAAATTTAGAAATTAAGCAAACTCCATTATTTGAAAATGATGACCTGCAGATAAATTATTAAAAAATCCAGGGTCCTATCTGGTAACAGGACTACATTACTGTAGCCCCGTCCCATAAGAACGGAGCATGCGACTTTAGCCGCACTCCGCTCAAGCCTTCGCAAGGCCAACTTTGGTTGACCCAACCATCCAGTCTACTTCATTTGATGATAATAAGGAGGTTGATGCTTTATCCCTTGTTTCTAGCCGCTATAGTTTCAAGTAGCGCTGGCGCTTCTTAAAATATTCTGTATAGGCTGGAACATAGGGTGTTGCCTCTACCCTTATTTTGGTATGTCTTCTAATAGCAACAGAACTCATTAAAAATAAATCCATATAGGTGCTTTTGCTATCTTTATTTGGGTTTCTCGCAGTAAATATCCAATCTCGTGCACCCTGAGAGCGAAAGTACTTCTTTTCCCTCCATGCTGTACTTTTTCTCGGGCGTCTACGATGAACCAATCTCCACAAGGCTTGGTGTATTTGATGATCGATAAATCCAAACGTCTTTTTATCAGAATCGGTTTGGCCTTGTATTCCGGCAAGCCATTTATAAACCAGATATAACGGTCCATGTAACCAAACAATTCCATGCACAGGTATCTGATTTAACTGAGGCAACGAGTAATGTAAGGTTACCCTTCATCGGTAAAATAAATTTTAAACATAAGGCCATCTGTTACAAGGCCATTTTAATCCTTTCCTTATCTCTAGAAAAACTGCTTCATTTTATTTTTCATTGAGATAAATGATTATAATCCCGTTAAAAATAAAAACAGTAATAGCATCCGCCTCATACACATCCTTATTACGGTACCGTGCATCCATTTTTTAATTAAAAATCCCTGCCACACACTCTAATGCAACGTAAAGGAAACACCATGCAAAAAAATCGCTCCTAAGATGAGGAAAATGAATAGGGCGATGACAAATCGCAAATGCCTCTTTTTTCTAAAGAGAAACATGAGGCCAATTAACAGAATAACAAATACACCCAAAACGCCTATAAACCATGCATTGAGTTCCATTATTCATCCCTGAGTAGATTATAAAATCCCTTGTTATCCATTTTGGTGTATATGGCCACCATCACCACCAAAACCACCCTCATAAGCTCCTTCAGGATGAGTCTCGGCAGGGGTTGTTTTATTACAAGACATTAAACCGCATCCTAAAATGAGTAAGCCAATAAAAACAAAAATTGTTTTAAATCCGATAGGGTTCATTTACATCTCCATTTCCACAAATAAAAATCGTTGCATCGGTCATCATAACATACTGAATCCTATGATGTCCTGCTTAACGAAACCCTAAATGAATCTCTCCAGAGGCATGATAGGAAACAACCTCTTACCATTTTAACTGGTGTTTTTATTTTGAAAATTCAACAATCGCAAACCATTCGCAACAACAATGAGACTTGCTCCCATATCGGCAAAAACCGCCATCCAAAGTGTCGCCAACCCAGCCAAAGCCAAGATGAAAAAAACAACCTTGATAGCAATCGATAAACTGATATTTTGACGTAGCACCCGAGCTGTTTTATGACTTAAATCGATAAAAAAAGACAGCATCGCTAAATTATCGTTCATCAGGGCCACATCCGCTGTTTCAAGTGCGGTATCAGTCCCTTTTCCCATCGCGAAACTAATCGTTGCCTTTGCAAGTGCAGGGGCATCATTAATGCCATCACCAACCATACCCACGGTGTGGTAATGAGCCAACAGGGCGTTCATGGCATTCAGCTTCTCTGTAGGCAAGATATTGGCATTGACTTCATCAATTCCCACCTCTTTGGCAATAGCGGCAGCGGTGACGGCATTATCTCCAGTTAACATGGCTGTTTTGATGCCACGTTGATGCAAGGATTGGATGGCTAATTGGCTGGTTGAACGAAGGGTATCCGCTACTGCAAAAATAGCCAACACGGTTGTGTCATTACTTAAAATAACTGTGGTCTTTCCTTCTTGCTCTAACTGAGCAAGTTGTTTTTCGATACCGGAATTACACACCCCATTGTCTTCAGCCAGCTGATGATTCCCAACAAAATACTGCTCATTATTGACGCTCCCCATGACGCCCCGACCAGGAATTGCTTCAAACCGACTCACCGTCAATAACGACCCCGTTGGTTGTTCTTCTCGCCAGTATTCGACCAAAGCGTGGGCAACAGGATGTTCGGAGTGACTGTCTAAACTGGCTGCCAAGAGCAGTAAATCACCTTTGGTTTGCGTGCTTTCATAGGCAATAAAATCCGTGACCACCGGCTTTCCTTCAGTCAGTGTTCCCGTTTTATCCAGCGCAATGAGTTTTAACTGATAGCCGATTTCTAAATAACTTCCGCCCTTGATAAGAAGTCCGTGATGAGCTGCCGCTGCCAAGCCACTTACTACGGTCACAGGCGTTGAAATAACCAACGCACAAGGGCAAGCGATTACAAGCAAGGTGAGTGCCTTATACAGCCAATCATAAAAAGGATACCCCAATGCAATTGGTGGAATCAGAGCAACGGCTACTGCAATGAGCACCATGATTGGCGTGTAATATTTGGCGAACTCATCAACAAATCGCTGGGTTGGTGCCCGCTCTGCTTGTGCTTGTTCTATTGCTTTGCCAATTTTAGCCAACAGGGTATCGCCTGATTCTTTGGTCACCTTCACTTCAAAGGAGCCTCGCTCATTGAGCGTACCGGCAAACACACTGTCTCCTGTTTGTTTGCTCACAGGCATCGACTCACCAGTAATGGGCGCTTGATTAACGCTACTTTGGCCACTCACAATAACGCCGTCCAAGGCAATCCGCTCACCTGGCTTAACCAGGATAATTGCACCTGACTTGATGTTCTCGACCGCTAATTTTTGCCATTTTCCTTCCGTCGTTTTGACGGTTGCTTCATCCGGTGCAATCTGCATCAGGCTTCGAATGGCTAATCGTGCTTTATCCAATGAGTAGCGTTCAATACGCTCAGCCAATGCAAATAACACGGTGACCATCGCCGCTTCCGGCCATTCGCCGATGAGTATGGCACCTGTTATTGCAATCATCATCAAGCTGTTGATATTCAAGGCTTTCGTGCGCAGAGCAAGCCAACCCTTTTTGAAGGTAGGCGGTCCACTTATGGCCATAGCCACTAATGCCAATGCCGCTACCCAAACTGACTTCTCGGTCCCAAATAAATAGGAGAGCACTTCCGAGAAAAGAGCCAACAATCCAGCTACAGCAAGCCACCACCAAGAAAAATCATTGGCCTCTTTTGGGCTATCACTTTTAGTGCTGCTTTTGGTGCGAACACTCATGCCCAATGCTTCAATTTGTCTCTGGAGTGGCTCAATCGTATTTAAACGATGATGAATCGTCACTTCTTCGGCAATGAAGTTAAAATCCATCTTTTCGATTTCCGGAATTGTTTGTAATTGTCGCCTAATTAATTGCTCTTCAGCAGGACAATCAAGCCCTGCAACAAAAAAGGTCGTTAAGGTTAAAGGTGTTGTCATAATGATTTCCCACATTGACTGCAATGACGTATCTAAGCAGTGTTTATTTTCTTAGTGAGGTAATTTATTGATTACATTGCACTCAATACTCTCTCGAGTCGTTCCTTCACTTCAAGAGCAATATGATTTATCTCCGAATTGCTGACTAATTCCAATACTGCTTTAGGATCCATAAATTCAACATATACGTTGCCAAGGTTATCTTGACGTACGACTACATTACAAGGTAGAAGCAAACCTATAGAGGGTTCCTTAGCTAAAGCATGATGAGCAAATTGAGGATTGCATGCACCAAGAATTTGATAAGGAGGCATATCTTGATTTAACTTTTTTTTCAGCGTTGCTGATACATCTATAGTGGTCAGGACTCCAAATCCTTCTTTTTGAAGCCCTTCTGTAACTTTTTTTACTGTATCGTCAAAAGAATATAATACTTTTTTTCCAAATCCATATTTAATATGTTCCATTTTTTAATCCTCGATTTTTTATAAATTACTAAGATAATTCTAATTATTAACTCTAAAACACTCAGATATTACAAACTGTGTATCTCTCAGCATAAATTAGGTTTCCTCGCCTGATTTCTTCATCAATGGCTTTTTACGTCGCTCATGAAACACATAATACAAACCAGGCAATACCAACAAAGTCAGGAAAGTCGAAGAAATAATACCGCCAATCACCACCGTGGCTAAAGGCCGTTGCACTTCAGAGCCTGTACCGGTCGCTAATGCCATTGGTACAAAGCCCAAAGAAGCCACTAAGGCTGTCATTAATACCGGACGAAGACGCGCCAGTGAGCCTTGCAATACCGCGTCTTTTAAATACATTTTTTTTTGCTCGTGTAGTTTATTGATAAAAGTAATCATTACCAAGCCGTTTAGCACCGCAACTCCTGATAAGGCAATAAACCCGACTCCCGCGGAAATGGATAAGGGGATCCCCCGTAACCATAAGGCGAGTACACCGCCTGTTAATGCTAAAGGAATGCCGCTAAACACCAAAAGCGCATCTCTTACTCTACCAAAGCTCATAAACAGCAGTAGGAAAATGCCCAATAAGGTAATAGGCACTACAATTTGTAGTCGTTGAGAGGCCGATTGCAATTGTTCAAATTGCCCACCCCAGGTTATCCAATACCCACTGGGTATTTTGACATTTTGCTCAATGCGTTGTTTGGCCTCATTGACAAACGAACTTAAATCACGATTTCTTACGTTCGCACTGACGACCACGCGACGTTTACCGCTTTCGCGACTGATTTGATTAGGGCTCTCGCTTCTCACCATTTTCGCCACTTCATTCAGAGGAATGAAATGGCGCTCACCGTCTTTAGCAGGAGGCAAAGGAATAAAGATTTGTCGTAATACATTCGGATCGGAGCGCAATGATTCAGGTAGGCGTACAATTAAATCAAAACGTTTATCTCCCTCAAAAAGCTCCCCACCTTTTTTGCCGCCTGTAGCAATCACAATCGCATCTTGCACACTACCTATTTGTAAACCGTAACGGGCGAGCATATCGCGATTAATCGCAATGGTTAAAAGCGGCAAGCCACTGACTTGCTCGACCTTGACATCTGCAGCCCCGGGTACCTTTTTTAATTGCGCACTTATCGATTCAGCTATTTCTAGCAAGGTATCCATGTCATCGCCGAATACCTTCACCGCCACATCGCTTCGCACCCCAGAAATAAGTTCATTAAAACGCATTTGAATCGGCTGGGTAAACTCATAATTATTACCAGGAATTTGTTGTACCGCCTGTTCAATTTCCTGCACTAACTCTTGCTTGGTTTTTTTGGGATTGGGCCACTCTTTTCGAGGTTTTAAGATAATAAAAGTATCTGCCACGTTCGGTGGCATGGGATCGGTGGCTACCTCTGCCGTTCCAAGTTTTGCAAACACGTTTTTGACTTCAGGAAATTGCCGCACCCGTTCTTCCACCAAATCTTGCATGGCCAGGGCTTGAGTCAAACTGGTGCCTGGAATGCGCATCGCATGCATCGCAATATCGCCTTCATCCAGGCTTGGAATAAATTCCCCACCTAAGCGATAAGCAAGGAGCAAACTGATGACCACTAAAACCACTGCCGCACTAATGACCCATCGCCTTGCATGAAAACTACGGCGTAACACTTTAGCATAGACTTTTGACAGGTGATGCACGAGCCAATTTTCTTTTTCCTGGACACGTCCTCGAAGAAAAATTGCAACGGCTGCAGGAATAAACGTCAATGCAAAAAGCATGGAGGCCAACAAGGCGATGATGACGGTTTGAGCCATCGGTAAAAACATTTTTCCTTCCACACCCGTTAACGTTAAAATCGGCAAATAAACCACCGTAATAATGAACACGCCAAAGATGCTGGGCCTTATGACTTCGGTGGTCGCATAGGCAATCACTTTTAAGCGCTCTTCCAGATTTAAAACTCGCTGCAGTGCATGCTGTTGCTCACCTAAATGTTTAATGCAGTTTTCAACGATAATGACCGCACCATCCACAATCAAACCAAAATCAAGTGCTCCTAAACTCATTAAATTGGCACTGATTTGATTACTCACCATGCCGGTGATGGTGAGTAACATGGATAAAGGAATGACCATCGCCGTAATAAGGGCGGCCCTAATATTTCCCAAAAATAAAAATAAAATGACACAAACTAATAAGGCGCCTTCAAGAAGATTGTTCTTCACCGTATTAATCGTGGCATTCACCAGCAAGGTTCGATTATACACCGTGACTGCTTCAACACCTTGAGGCAAGGATTTGTTAATGTCTTTCATTTTGGCGGCCACGCGCTCAGAAACGGTTCGGCTGTTTTCTCCCATCAACATAAACACCGTGCCTAAAACCACTTCTTTACTGTTCTCTGTTGCAGCGCCTGTACGCAACTCTTTACCTAAAGCAACATCTGCCACATCACGGATACGAACCGGTGTGCCTTCAAAACTGGCAATCACAATATTTTCAATGTCCGGAATATTTTTTACTTGACCGGGCACGCGAATTAAGTTTTGCTCCCCATTGGTTTCAATGTAACCTGCGCCCACATTGGCATTATTGCGCGTAAGCGCTTCTACCACATCGTTCAAACTTAAACGATAGCGAACCAGTTTCATGGGATCGGGCGTAATATGAAATTGCTTTTCATAACCACCAATGGTATTGACCTCCGCAACGCCTTCCACATTTCGTAGTTGAGGCTTAATAATCCAATCCTGAATGGTACGAAGTTCAGTGGGATTGTAACGCTGGGACACAGGCACATTAGGTTTATTGGTGACAGTATACATAAAAATCTCACCAAGACCTGTCGATATGGGGCCTAGAGTGGTTTCCGCTTCGGGCGGTAGTTTATCCCTAACCTCTTGCAAACGTTCATTAATTAACTGACGCGCAAAATAAATATTCGTGCCGTCTTTAAAGACCACCGTGACTTGCGATAACCCATAACGCGACAAAGAACGCGTATAATCGAGATTAGGTAGCCCACTCATCGCTAACTCAATAGGAAAAGTAATGCGTTGCTCCACCTCAAAGGGCGAATAGCCTGAAGCTTGAGTATTAATTTGCACTTGCACGTTGGTAATATCAGGAACGGCATCAATGGGCAAACGTTGAAAGTTGTAGACGCCGAGCGCTGCAATCACCAAGGTGAATAAAAGAACAAACCAACGATGTTTTAGAGAAAAGCGAATAATTTTTTCAAGCATCTCAATCCTTAGTGCTCATGGCTCGCGCCTTCCTTGCCTAACTCAGCCTTCATAAAAAAGCTGTTTTTACTGACATAACGCTGGCCAGCATCAAGCCCTGACACCACTTCTGCCCATTGGTCGTCTTTTTCACCTAAAGTAACGGGTGTCGCTTCAAAATAATCCCCTTGCTGGACAAAAACCACCTCTTGTTTATCCATGCGCTGGATGGCCGAAAGAAGGACCGCCACTGGTACTTTTTTTTCTTTAATGGTAATGGCCGCATTCACATACATTCCTGGTAACCAGACTCGTGGTTCGTTAGATAAAACCGCACGTGCTAACGTGGTTTGACTGTCTTCGATGCCTAAAGGTGCAATGTAAGAAATCGTGCTGGTGGACTTTGGTTGTCCTTCATCGCCCGTGACAGTCACTTCCATCCCTTGCTTCACAAGAGGGGACTCTTTGCGATACAAGGTAAAATCGGCCCACACCGTGGCTAAATTGGCCACCTCATAAATGGGTTTGGTGTTTTGAGCCAACTCGCCATTCGTTGCATATTTTTGCACAATAGTCCCAGTCATTGGGGCAGTAATGCTGTAGTTTTGCAAACTCTCATTGCTTTCAATGGTGACTAATACGTCTCCTTTAGTGACTTCATCACCGAGATTTTTAGTCATTGATTTAATGATGCCCGAATAGCGTGCATAAATAGGAGTTAGGGTGTCGCGATTAGGAACAATTTTTCCGACCACCTTTAATTGGGTCTTAATGGTTTGGCTCTGAGCTGTAGCAATTTGAATGTCAGCCGCTTTTAGAATGCCTGATACTATTTTTACGCGACCTTCATAGCTTGAGTAACGCCAATTGTAACGTGTTCCATTAAGCTCTAATTGCACCGTCACATCAAAAGAATGAGGTTCTCGAATCACTTGATTGCTTTGTAAAAAATGCTCAACAGGAATAAAGGTAATCTCTTCTTTTTTGTCATTGAAGCGGAGCAATTGAACCGTTAAATGGGCCTTATCGGGTGAAATCAACTCTCCATTTTGATAAAGATAAGCACGAAAATGAGGAGGCATCCCTCGTTCAAATATTAACAGCTCAAGGGCTATGTTCCCTTCTTTTAGCAAACGTCCCCCATTGGGCCCTTTTTCCATGGTGTCTTGGTGATTGTTTTCCTCAACCGCATGAGTATCTCCACTTGCCCATAATGAAAAGGAACTTAAACCAAATAAAAGAATCAGTAATGGAATCGGGAGAATGAATAACTTTAGAAATTTCATTGACTCTCCTTAACAGGATTTAATCCTAAAAGCCCTACCAGCTGAATTAGTGCTTTATGATAATCCGCATGGGCTTGCTGGTAATGACGCTCTTCTTCATACAAGGTATTGAGTGCTGTGAATAACTCAATATACGTGTAACGCCCCATTTGATAACCCTCTTGCGCGAGTGTTATTGATTTACGTGCTAAAGGTAATAGTGAATCGGTGACTAAACTCGCTTCATAGTGACTTTGCTGGGCTTGTAAAAAGGCATTGTACACATTTTGACGCACATCAAGTCGCGTTCCTTGAAAGTCATGGGACGTTTGCGTGTATTGCGCCTCTGCAGTCAGGATTTTGCCTTGATTTCTATTGTAAACTGGCACTTCCGCAAAAGCGGACATCACGGCAGCATTACTGCCGTCATCAGAAAAATGACGGCCACCGAGTTGTATGTTTAAATCCGGCCAAACGGACTTTTTTACTGCCGTAATCGTCGCACGCTTGGCTTGCAATTGCAGTTGCATTTGCAGGAGCTGCGGGCTTTGAGGTAAGTGTTTTAATAATTTGGGCCAATTAAGTGAAATGCCCGGCAAGCCCTTATCCACCAAGGGTCTATCTATTCTTAGCCCGTCACCTAATGACCGAGCCAGTTTGGCTCGTTGGAACAACGCGTCACGTGCCGCTTTATTTTCCTGAATTCGAGCCTCACCCAACCGTATTTGGGCTAATCGCAAGTCCAATTCAGACCCAGCACCTGCCTTAACCCGTCGTTCAATGGCTGCCACAATGTCTAGATTCAGTCGAATTAGTTTTTTCGTCACGCGATGCCATTGCTCCGCATACAGCGCGTCCACGTAAGCTACCCCAACCGCCACATACAGGGTGGCCTTTTGCACTTTAATCTGGGCAAGAGATGCTAAGTAATCCGCATAAGTTGCTTTTTTTAGATACTGAAGGCGATGCCCCAAAGGAATGGGTTGAGTGGCGGAAAAAGTTGTTTCTGCTGCTTCATAACTACTATAACTACCTGAACCACCAAAATTTTCGGCAGTTAAAGTTAATTGCGGATTGGGATAAAGACCGCTTTGAATAAAAACCCCGCGCATCGCTTGGGCTCTATCGATTTCTGCTTGCAATTCAGGGTTATTTCGGTAAGCAATATCTAATGCTTGCTTAAACGTTAGTGGAGCAGCAGCCATCACTTCATTACAAAGGAAGTGTATTAATAGAATAATGGCTAAACCGATGTAACGCATCCCTCACCTTTTAAAAAATACCATGCCCAGTATCACTTATTTAGTGTATCCTGATTTGCTTTAAGAGAATACCCTCTGTACCCTATAGAATGGCAAAAATTAGCTTAATAATTCACTGGAATCATTGAATTTCTTTTATGCAGTGAATAATTAACAGCTCTATCCAGGTGATGATTCGATGCGGATTCTTTTTTTAGGTGATGTATTTCTCGTGTTGGCCAGTATAGTGGAGGCCAAACCATTGATTATTGGGGTAGACGACACGCCCCCTTTGCTATAAATGCCGATAAAGGCCATTTCTTTGGTTTTGATATAGAGCTTATGATCAAAGTAACATGATTTCAAAAAACCATTAGTGTATCCATGAAGAAAACACGTCTCTCTGGATTCAATAAATTTTGGTTAAATTCACTTTAATGGCGCCCAGGACCGTGCACATGGGGATGGTAACCTCCAAATCGTCCTTTTCTTGGCTCTTTATTTTGGCTTTCTTTGGAGTCGACCGACGCACAAGAAGAGCATAAAGAGATAACGAATAAGAGAATGAAAAAAAGACTTGTTTTTAATGAGCGTATATGGCACATAAATAGATACCTCCTGCCAAAAATATTTAAGTATTTAGGTTAAGTCAACGTTAATTAATAGAGATTTTAATGCTCATCACTATCTTTCTAGTTTCGCTTATTTTTCAATGACATTCCATAGCCATGCCCTATGAATGGTGCACGATAACAGTATTGTTTTTTGTGTGTAATGGACGTTTAATCAATATTTTATTCGTGAGTGATTTTACCAGTATTAGCATCTATCTTTAATTCAACTTTTTATCTTCTTTGCCAAATTACATTCTTCACAGTGTTATCCGCCGTAGCCTCAGCGCATTGATAATAACGGATACAGAAGAAAGCGCCATAGCAAGTGCAGCGATGATTGGACTTAATAGTAAGCCTGTGAATGGATACAAGATTCCTGCAGCCAAAGGTACACCCAAGATGTTATAAATAAAAGCAAAGAAGAGATTCTGGCGTATATTACTCATGGTCCCTTCTGATAAACGACGAGCCTTGACAATACCACGCAAATCCCCATGCAATAATGTAATACCAGCACTCTCAATAGCCACATCAGTCCCTGTTCCCATGGCAATACCAATATCAGCTCGTGCCAGTGCCGGTGCGTCATTCACCCCATCTCCTGCCATTGCAACAGTGAGTCCTTTATCCTTTAATTCACTTATAATACGGCTTTTATCCTCAGGCATGATTTCAGCCACTACCTTTTTTATGCCAAGTGTACCTGCCACAGCTTCTGCTGTTTTTTTACTATCCCCTGTCAGCATGTAAATTTCAATGCCACTTTGTTGAAGTGAGTGGATGGTTTCAGGGGTTGTTGATTTAATTGGATCTTCCACTACCAAAAGGGCTACTGTTTTATCATCGATAGCCATAAACATCACAGAGGCACCTTTGGCACGGAGCGCATCTGCTTTTGTAAAAAGAGAAGTATTATCGTTCCCATGCTCTTGCATTAATTTGATATTACCAATGGCAACACGATGACCATTTACTTTACCCACTACTCCTTTCCCAGTTGGGGCGTCAAAATTTTGGACTGGTTCAAGAGCCAACTGTTTTTCCTTTGCAGCCCTCACGATGGCTTTGGCAAGCGGATGTTCGCTTTGATGTTCAAGTGATGCCGCTAGCGCTAATGCCTCTTCCTCATTTAAGCCTTGATCAGATACAATCTGCGTCAATTTGGGGTGCCCTTCAGTGAGTGTTCCTGTTTTATCTACAACAAGCGTGTTCACCTTTTCCATTCGCTCAAGCGCTTCCGCGTTTTTAATCAATACACCAGTCTGAGCACCTTTCCCTACTCCTACCATGATAGACATCGGAGTTGCCAAGCCCAAGGCACAGGGACAAGCGATGATTAATACAGATACAGCAGCAATTAAGCCATAGCTAAGTGATGGTTGCGGCCCCAACAATGCCCACAAAATAAAAGAAAGCATGGCAATTAAAATCACGGCAGGCACAAACCATCCAGATACAGTATCTGCTAAACGTTGAATAGGGGCGCGGCTTCGTTGAGCATCACTCACCATCTGAACAATACGTGAAAGCATGGTGTCACTACCAACGTGAAGTGCTTTCATAACAAAACTACCCGTCTGGTTAATTGTCGCACCAATAACTTTAGCACCTGCTTCTTTAGTAACCGGAATAGGTTCTCCAGTCACCATAGATTCATCTACAAAACTTCGGCCTTCCTGTACCTCACCATCTACCGGTATCTTTTCACCAGGGCGAACACGCAGCAAATCGCCAACATTAATCTTATCCAGAGATACTTCCTCTTCACTCTCATCTTCTTTTATACGATGCGCACTGTCAGGTGCTAATTTCAATAAAGCACGGATAGCACTGCCTGTCTGCTCTCTTGCTTTTAATTCCAGCACTTGTCCTAATAAGACAAGGGTCGTAATAACAGCTGCGGCTTCAAAATACACAGCGACTACCCCTTCTGGACTTCGAAAAGTCATGGGAAATACCCCGGGCAGAAGTACTGCCACCATACTATAAACCCATGCTACCCCAATACCCATAGCTATTAGAGTAAACATATTCAATTGACGTGTTTTAAGAGTTTGCCAGCCACGTTGAAAAAATGGCCAACCACACCAAAACACAACAGGTGTAGCAAATAGCAGTTGAATCCAGTTTGAAACACTGGCAGATATAAAGTTTTGCAACAAATGTCCGCCCATCTCCAATACCACAACAGGTAAAGTAAGAATTACTGCCATCCAAAATCGACGCCTCATATCGAGGTATTCAGGATTTGTTTCTTCTTCGGCTGTCACTGTTTCCGGCTCTAAGGCCATACCACAAAGAGGGCAAATCCCGGGATTAGTCTGACGTACTTCAGGATGCATGGGGCAAGTATAGATGATTACACCCTCTGTTTTGGAGGAAGCATTGCGTGACTTCTGTACTCTATGTTCCTGATGACAACAAGCGTCCTCTTTTCCAGTATTTGTATGCTTTTGTTGATGATGGTCGTGTTTCATTGATCACCTATTCGTATTAGTAGTTTCACTTAAGCAGAGAACACGTTTCAATGCCCACCGCCATGGCCACCGTGGCCACCAGCACCGTGTCCCCCATAGCCTCCATCAACCTCCTGTGAACTATGCTTTCTCAACCCATCACAGGAGCTCAAAAAGAGTGTTGCCCCAACTAACCCAATAAAAACAATAAATGCCATAGTTATTTTAAAAATTGACATCTGATACTCCTTGAAAATAAATGTTGGTCCACTTATCCTTTTAAAGCCTTTACCAAATTGTGTTTTACTAACTCATCCACAACCAAATCACTCACATCAATGGCATTGGTTATATGATTTACCGTGTTACAAGTAATGATTTGCATACCTTCCATTTCCGATAATAGGGAATAGGCATCTTCTGCAAAAAGCGCATGCACACCAATGCAAGTCACTGACTTAACCCCTAAATCTTGCAAATGCTTCACCGTTTCCACCATGGTTCTGGCCGTGGAGATGATGTCATCGACTAATACTGGGGTAGAGGAGTGAAGCTTCGGAATATTGGGTACTGAAATAGCCACCTCTTTATCACCCCGTCTCTTTTTTTCCAAAATCACATAGGGAAAATCGCCCTTTTCTGCAATGTCGGCAACCCATTGCTCACTTTCCATATCAGGGCCTATAAGCACTGGTTTAATAACATGAGCCTTAATCCATCTCGCTATATTTGAAGTAGCATGTAAGACAAAAGTAGGAATGGAGTAGACTTCATCTAAAGAGTTATAACGATGCAAATGGGGGTCAATGGTTATGAGCCAATCAAATGAAGTAGAGAGTAACTCAGCAAAATAACGCGAGGTAATCCCTTCACCCTGATGAAAACGTTTATCTTGACGTAAATACGGAAGATAAGGGGCAATCAAACCAATTTTTTTAGCTCCTAATTCTTTGGCTGTTTTAGCAAAAAACAACAAAGGTAGTATTTTTTCATCGGGTCGGTTTAAGCTATCCACTACAATGAGGCTGTGATTTTTAACTTCCGAATTAATTTTTACGTACCACTCCGTGTCTGGAAAACGATGCAACGTGGCATCACCCACCTCCACTTGAAGCGCTTTTTTTAAGTGTCTACTGATTTCTGAAGCATCAAATAATGAAAATAAAATGGGCTTCAAGGCTTCTCTCCCAGAACAATGGTATTTTGTTTATCGCGAATAAAATCGCGAGCATAAGTCATCTCTCCTGAAGACTCTGAATGGATGGTGAACAAAGGCTGTCCTTTTTCAACTTGGTCGCCAATATGAACATGCAAATCAACCCCTGCTGATTTAGACTTAGGGGCCCCTGCAAGCTTGGCAATTTTTGCGAGCATTCGATTGTCAATGAGAGATACTTTACCTGCTTTCTCAGCACCAATAGGGTTAGTAAAACGTGCCGCCGTCAATTCCCGCATGCCTCCTTGTGCCTCACAAATCGCCTGAAATTTTTTAAACGCTTCGCCGCTATCTAATAATTGTTTGGCTATCGATTGACCTGAGCCAGGTTGTACTGTTGATGAAAATTCCAGTACTGCTCCTGCAAGAGTTAATGATTTTTCGCGCAAATCCTTTGGGGCATGAAGCAATCCTTGTAATACCGCCAACACATCGCGTGCTTCCAGGGAAGGGCCAATACCATTTCCTATCGGTTGTGCGCCATCAGTAATTAAAGTATGGACCACAAGGCCTAACTGTTTTCCTACTTCTTCAAGGGATTGCTTAAGAAGTAAAGCCCTGGACTTATTCCTGACTTTTGCGGTAGGTCCCACTGGAATATCAATAACGGCATGGGTTGCTCCTGTAGCAATTTTTTTAGAAAGGATTGAGGCGACCAATTGACCTTCACTATCTAACTCAAGAGCACGCTCCACCCGAATAAGCACATCATCGGCAGGGCTTAAGCTCACAGCACCTCCCCAAACGATACAACCGTTTTCCTTTTCAACCACGTGACACATAGCCTTTGGGCTCAGTGACACCGGTGCTAAAGTTTCCATTGTATCTGCAGTACCTGCTGGAGAAGTAATTGCCCGTGAAGAGGTTTTTGGGATAGTTAACCCAAAAGCAGCTACAATGGGAACCACAACAAGGGTGGTGCGATTTCCTGGCAAACCACCAACACAATGCTTGTCTACAATCAAAGGAGATGACCAGGATAAGCGATCGCCACTGTCAATCATGGCTTTTGTAAGTTTCATGATTTCAGTATTGCTTAAACGTTCTGCGGCACTGGCCGCTAAAAAAGCAGAAATTTGCAAATCAGAAAGACGACCACTTAAAACGTCATCCACGATGGCTTTGATTTGTTTAAAAGAGAGTTCATTACCATAAATCTTCGTATGCACATAACTTAATGATTCCAGAGGTTTAGGATGGGATAATTGGATTTCATCCCCTTCTTTAGCATTTAAAGAATCCCAGGCATAGTGTGACAAGCTGGCTTCCCCGGGCTTAAGCAGCTCTGAGGTAACGACATTAAGCGTTGCGATAATGGAGCGTTTTCCAAGGGTCACTTGAATACGTGTCTGCACTTCAAAGCCTTCTGCATGACACACATGACAATCCTCTCGCATGTAAATAATGGCTTCATGATACGTCTTGATGCCTAAATATTTTAAACGCAAGGCATGACCCACTTCTTTTGTCACGACAAATCCTCCACATGCTGGTAAGAAGGAATCATGCAGGTGAAACCAAATTGCTGTTCAATCTTGTCTTTGAGCGATTGTGCACTGTGAGGTTCACCATGAGTGATAAAGACTTTTTTGGGTGGCCGAATAAAGTGCTTTAGCCAACCTAACAGCTCCTGATAATCGGCATGCGCAGAAGTACTGCTCATGACAACGACCTTGGCACGTATAGGAATCATACTACCATGAATTTTGACCTCACGTTCCCCATTGACAATCCTGGCACCACGAGTGCCTCCTGCTTGAAAGCCGGTAAAAAGAAGGGTGCTCTTAGGATCAGGGGCAAAGGCTTTCAAATGATGCACAATACGACCACCTTGGGCCATCCCACTGGCGGCTATAATGATTTGAGGCATTTTATGACGATCGAGTTCTTTTGACTCCTCAGGGGTATTGATATAAGTAGCTGCGTTACATAAGCCATGGCATTGTTCCTCATTTAAACGATGATCCTCTTTATAAGTGCAGAGCAAATGGGTCGCATTGATGGCCATTGGGCTGTCTAAAAACACTGGAACGTCTTTGTGAATCTCTCCTTTTTGTTTCAGTTGATAAATAAAATAAAGAAGACTTTGCGCACGCCCTACGGCAAAGGCTGGAATGACGACAGAACCCCCTCGTTTGATGGTTGTATTAATCACTTGCCCCATTTGCGGCAACGGATCAGTTGCATCATGCAATCGGTCGCCATAAGTGGATTCCATGATCAGATAATCCGCTTCTTGAATGGGGGTTGGTGCCTTCATGACCGGATCATAAGGTCGACCAACATCCCCGCTAAACAAAAGGGAACACTTGCTTGTTTTTATTTTGATCATCGCGGCACCCACGATGTGTCCTGCACGATGAAATTCGAAGCTAAATCCATTAAATAATTGGTGCGGCGCATTAAAATCAACGGTTTCAAAATGTTTTAATGCCGTTCTCGCGTCTTTTTCGGTATAAAGAGGAAGCGCTGGCTTATGTTTCGAGAAACCATATTTATTGGCTAATCGTGCTTCTTCTTCCTGAAGATGACCACTATCCGGTAATAAAATAGCACACAATGCTTTTGTGCCGGGTGTTGCATAGATTTTTCCTTGAAATCCATTTTTTACTAATAGGGGCAAATAACCGGTGTGGTCAATATGCGCATGAGTGATAATCACAGCATCAATATCGCGCGGGTCAATAGGCAATGAAGCCCAGTTACGTAATCGTAATTCTTTATACCCTTGAAAAAGACCACAATCGATGAGAATTTTTTTAGAATCGATGGTCAAAAGGTATTTTGAACCAGTAACGGTTTGGGTTGCCCCTAAGAACGTTAATTTCATCTTGCCTCCATTAGACTTCCTTGTTTTTTCAAATCCACTTGCCAGCGCCACATCACATAAACCACGGGAATCACAATTAAAGTCAGCAATAGTGCTGAAAAAATCCCACCCACCATGGGAGCCGCGAGGCGTTTCATCACATCAGCACCAATACCTGTCGCCCACATCACCGGTAACAAACCCAGTATATTCGCAAGCCCTGCCATCGCCATAGGGCGAATACGCGATACGGCGCATTGCTGCACCGTTTGAATCAAGTCCGGCAAGGTTTTGAGTAATCCTTTTTCTTTTTGCTCGTTGTAATCAGAATCAAGGTAAGCGAGCATCACCGCACTCGTTTCAGCAGCCACTCCAGCAAGTGCAATCATCCCAACCCAGACCGCGATACTCATGTTGTACCCTAATAGAAGGAGCAGCAAAAATCCGCCAAGTAGAGCAAAGGGTACACCTAGCATCACCATCAATGTCTCAGTGATGGTGCGGAAGGTAAAGTAAAACAAAATAAAAATAATGGCTAAGGTGAGTGGTACAAAAATTTTAAGTCGTTCATACACGCGTTGCATGAATTCGTATTGACCTGACCAGGCAAGCGTGTAGCCCGGGGGTAATGTGACTTTTGCCTTGACCACTTGCTTTAACTCTTCCACGTAGCTTCCAATGTCTCGTCCGCTAATATCAATGAACACATAACCTGCTAACATCGCATTCTCATCGCGAACCATGGCAGGACCTGAACGAAAGGTTAAAGTCACCAATTGAGCAATAGGTATTTCAGCACCACTGGGTGTTTTCACTAAAATACGATTGATCTTATCCGGATCATCGCGTAATTCTCGCAAATAACGCACATTAACAGGATAACGTTCACGGCCTTCAATTGTGGTCGCTATGTTTTCACCACCCACGGCTGATTCGATGATACGATTGACATCCATAATGGTTAAACCATAGCGCGCAAGCTCGTCTCGATGGATGTCAAAATCAAGAAAATACCCTCCAGCCACCCGTTCCGCATACACCGTACTTGTCCCCGGTACTTCTTTGGCTACCATTTCGATTTCTTTGCCAATGGCTTCAATTTTTTTAATGTCAGGACCAAAAACTTTAATCCCTACAGCGGTTCGAATTCCTGTGGTGAGCATGTCATTACGCGCTTTAATGGGCATAGTCCAGGCATTGCTCACACCGGGAAATTGCAAGGCTTTGTCCATCTCAGCGACCAGGCTTTCATAGGTCACGCTTTTGCGCCAAAATTTCTTAGGCTTAAGTTCAACAATCACTTCCATCATGCTAAAAGGAGAAGGATCGGTTGACGTATTAGCCCGTCCCGTTTTTCCAAACACATAAGCCACTTCCGGGAATGATTTTAATTTCTTATCCATTTCCTGGAGCAGTTCTGTGGCTTGTGTGACCGATATGCCAGGTAAAGTAACAGGCATATATAAAATCGTACCTTCATACAGAGGCGGCATGAATTCTGAGCCAATGAGTTTATAGAGGGGAACCGTGGCTAATGCTGCTACCACAGCAATCGCTACTACAACACCACGGTAATGCAGTGCTAATTTCAAAACTGGTGCGTACATTTTTTGCATCACGCGGGTAATGGGATGTTTTTGCTCGGGGATGATACGCCCACGCACCAAAATAGGTAATAACATGGGGATTAAAGTAATGGCCAGCAAAGCACTCATAAAAATGGCTAAATTTTTTGTATAGGCCAAGGGTGAGAATAACCGTCCTTCTTGGGCCTCCAGGGTAAAAACCGGCATAAACGATATGGCAATAACCACTAATGATGCAAAAATGGCAGGGCCTACTTCTTTCGCTGAATCAATCAACACTTTGTTGCGATCGCCGGGACTTCCTTTTGCTTCCCAATCGGCTAACCGTTTGTGTGCGTTATCGACCATGATAATGGCCGCATCCACCATATCCCCAACCGCCACAATGATGCCGCCAATGGACATGATATTAAGGCCAATATTGAAAAAATAAATGGGAATAAACGAAATCAAAATAGCAAGCGGCAAAGTAATAATTGGAATCAAAGCGGAACGAAAATGCCCCAAGAAAACAATGATTAATAACCCAACCACCACAAGTTCTTCAATCAAATTCCAGTTGGCCGTTGAAATGGCTTCTCGAATCAGATTACTGCGGTCATACACATTGACCATTTTTATTCCTTCTGGAATGGCAGTAGCCAATTCTTTGAGCTTATCCTTGATTCGACCAATCACTTCCAAAACGTCTTCCCCAAAACGCATGATGACGATGCCACCAACGGTTTCGCCTTGACCATTTAAATCGACCACACCACGACGCATGTCTGAGCCTAGCTGCACGGTTGCCACATCTCGTAATAAAATCGGCGTCCCATTGGCATTCGTACCAATGGCTATTTTTTCAATATCATCTGTCGACGTGATATAGCCTCGTCCACGAACCATGTACTCTGTCCCTGAAAATTCAATGACACGCCCACCAGTATCATTATTGCTCATACGAATTTTTTCAATAATTTGGGGTACAGAAAGTTTATAGGAAAGTACTTTGACGGGATCTAAATTAATTTGATACTGCTTAACAAAACCACCCACGGTGGCGACCTCTGATACACCAGGTATAGCTCTTAACCAATAACTTAAATACCAATCTTGAAAAGTGCGTAAATCGGCCAGATTATGCTTCCCGCTTTCATCCACTAAGGCGTATTGATAAATCCAACCGACTGGTGTGGCATCAGGGCCTAATTGAGGGGTCACGCCTTCAGGCAGTTTTCCACTCAATTGGCTCATGTATTCTAAGACACGTGAGCGCGCCCAATAAATATCGGTTCCGTCCTTAAAAATGATATAAACGTAAGAAAAACCAAAATCAGAAAAACCGCGAACTGCTACAACGTTCGGTGCGGATAACAATGCCGTTACAATGGGGTAAGTGACTTGATCTTCCACCAGATCCGGTGCTCTGCCCATCCATGTGGTATACACAATCACTTGCGTATCTGAAATATCAGGCAAAGCATCCATGCGAGTATTTTTTAAACCCCACCAACCGCCCAAGGAGAACCCCACGACAAATAGCAACACGATAAATCGATTGTTTGCGCAGAATTCAATTATTTTCTCAACCATGTAAATCCTTTTATCGTATTAATGCTGCATACCACCCATCGCAGCCTTTAACTGACTTTCAGAGTCAATGAGGAAGTTAGCAGAGGTAATAATGTTATCTCCCTCTTTGATGCCTTGTACCACCTCGATCAAATCACCAGCACGCACACCCAATGTCACATTGCGCCACTCAATTTTTCCATCCCCATGATAAATAAACACCACGGCACGCTCACCCGTTATCAAAACAGCATTTTTGGACACTACAAGTCGCTTGCCTAAAGGAATTTTTAAGTCAATATTGGCGTACATCCCCGGTTTTAATTGATCCTT
Organism: Legionella nigrisilvae; assembly: GCF_977063395.2. Lineage (NCBI taxonomy): Bacteria > Pseudomonadati > Pseudomonadota > Gammaproteobacteria > Legionellales > Legionellaceae > Legionella > Legionella nigrisilvae. The sequence continues at coordinate 540,784 of NZ_CDRUGZ020000020.1, read as the reverse complement.
GGCATTATCCACCACAAAACGAACCTTGGCGGTACGAGTTTTCATATCGACCGTTGGATAAATAAAATCAAGTTTGGCTTTAAACAATTGATTAGGCAAATACGACAAGGTGACATCCGCTGTTTGATCGAGTTTAATATAAGGTAATTCATACTCATAAATGTCGCCTAAAATCCACAAACGAGATAAATCGGCTATGGTATACAGTTCATCTTCTGGTTTGATTCGCATGCCGACTAATGCCATTTTATGAGTAACCGTTCCATTAATTGGAGAATTAATGGTCATCGTATTGGTAATTTTACCGCTTTTTGTCAAATGCTCGATTTCCTTCTCAGAAATTCCCCACAGCAAAAGTCTTTGTTTGGCTGCCTCAAAAGACGCCTGAGAGCCTGATATAATTGAAGTGTTTTTGTTTTTACCAAGAATTTTTTTGGCTTGTAAAGCCAATAAATATTCTTGTTGAGTAGAAACCAGATCAGGACTATAAACAGTAAATAAAGCTTGATTTTTTTTGACTTTCTCTCCGGTAAAATTGACGAATAATTTTTCTATCCAACCATCAAAACGCACATGAATATGGGCAACCAACCGTTCATCTGCTTCAACATAACCCACCGTACGAATCGTTTTTTCAATCCATTGGCTTTTTACCGGCTCCGATGTAATGCCTATGGCTTGTAAGCGAACTGGGTCTATCATGATTAAATTGTCCGAGGTGGATTTTTTCATATCCATCTTGTCATGAGTACTTGTTGTTGATTGCGCAATACCTATTTGAACGGCGATCAATAACACAATAAATAAGACGATTGGCTTTCTAGACTTCATGTGAGCTTCCCTGTAATTTCTTCTATCTGCGTGATGGCTTTTTCGTGATTTGCCAACTCATTATGCAATTCAATTTCATTTTCTTGTAACGTCAGCAGGTTATTAAGCAAGGTTAAAAAATCCACTTTACCAACTCCATAATTGGCTTGTGATGAATTAAACGTTAGTGTGGCCAAAGGAATGATGGAGCCTTGGATCAATTCAATTAACTTTGCAGAACGCTGTTCCACTAAAAAAGCGTTTTTGACCTGGAAAAGAAGCGCTTGATAGGTGGTGTGCAAATCTTCTACTTCAGCATTGTAACGAGAAAGGGATTCTCGCAAGCCATTATTTTGCTTCTCCATAAAATACAAAGGAATAGTGGCTTTCAAGTTGACCATATATCCGTCATTATTCGTTACTGTGTTATGTAATTTTCCTCCTTCAATTTCAACATCAGGAAAATAATTCATTTTACTTAATTTAACCGTTTGGCGTCGTTGCTCAACGCTTCGTTCGCGTGCTTTTAATTGTGGAGAGCGCTGTTTGATGAGGTTATTGAGAAATGCCAAATTATGACGATGATGGGTTACAGATAACTGCGATGGGGTATGAATTGCAATATCCAAGGGTCGATTTAAAAGACGGTTAATATCCGCCTCAAGCGATTCCCGCTCTTGTTTTAAGATAACCAAACGCATATCCAGGCGAGCGATTTCGGTCTGTGCCCGAAAAATATCTTGTTGCGGAACTTTTCCCACGCTGTAATTCACTTGAGCACTTTTTTCAAGCTCTTGCAGAAGCAGTAGGGTTTTTTGCAGGATTTCAATTGATTTATTAACCGAATAAAGGTTGTAATAGATACGCTTTAATTGGGCAATAACAACCAGGCACGTGGCCTGGAAGTCCGCGGCAGCCCGTTTTGCCTTCTCGACTGCTATTTTCCCACGAACTGCCAGCTTCCCTGGAAATGGAATTTCCTGACTTGCACCAATCATTTGTAGCCGCATGGGATCAATATTCATCGGGGAACCAACACTGACTTTAGGATCAGGGAGTGAACGGGCTTGGGGTGCAACACGATTGGCAGCGATCCAGCGCGCATGAGCCGCCTTAATTTGTGGGTTATTTCCCTTAGCCTCTTCAATCAGCTTCTCTAAAACTGGTAATGGCGCAGCATGGCTTAAAGAGAAAACAGGGTAATTGATCAAGCTGGTAATCAGGATGACCCAGAAGCCTTTTTTAAAATTAAAACGCCTCATGAGGTGAATTCCTTAATTTAATCATTTTCTTCAATTCCAAAATCAGTAAAGGGATGGTTCCTAAGACTATCCAAAGCAAGCATTCAGATAAAGTCACTGGACTAATTCCAAAAAGACGTTGCAAAAAAGGGACATGATGAATGAAGATCTGCAACGCAAAACTAATGCTGACAATAAAAAACAAGCGCATGTTTGAAAACAGCCCTACTTGCCATATGGTCTTGGTTTGACTACGAGCCCCAAAGGCTCTTAATAATTCTGCAGTCACTAAAACAGAAAAAGCAGCGTCCTGAGCCTGTATCAAATCCGCATTGACTAAATATTCGTAAGCAAATACACCAAAGGTGACCAGTGCCGTTAAACAACCTATAAAAGATACCTGCTTGAAAAATGAAAAATTCATCAGAGATTGTTGTGATGATCTTGGCGGACGTTTAAGAATTCCAGGCTCAGCCGGATCGGTTGCCAAAGCCAATGCCGGCAAACCATCCGTCACTAAATTTATCCATAACAATTGGATTGGCAATAGTGGTAAGGGCCAGCCGATTAAAAGAACACTAAAAACAACCAGCAGTTCACCCATATTTCCCGCTAATAAATAAGCAAGCGTTTTGGCAATATTGTCATAAATTGTCCGCCCTTCTTCAATCCCATCGACAATAGAGGTAAAGTTATTATCCATGAGAATAATATCGGCAGATTCTTTAGTCACTTCAGTGCCTGTGAGCCCCATTGCGATACCAACCGAAGCTTCTTTTAGTGCCGGTGCATCGTTTACACCATCACCAGTCATTGCAACCACCATGTGATGTTTTTTCCAGGCACGAACGATTTTTAATTTATGTTCAGCAGTAACGCGAGCATAAACAGCAATCTGTTTCACACACGCCATAAAGTCATCATCAGACATCTTATCCAGTTCATTACCTGTCATCAGGCGATCGCCTGGATTCAGTATCTCTAATTCACGAGCAATTGCTTTGGCGGTATCGGGGTGATCGCCTGTGATCATGACTGGTTTAATGCCTGCCATTTTACAACGCTTAACCGATGCTTTTGCATCAGCATGCGGCGGATCCTGGAGTCCTATGAGTCCTAGTAAAACAAGATTATTTTCAATGTCTTCATCAGCAGCCTCCAATAATGAAGAATCGCATTGCCGTTGTGCAAAGGCCAAGATTCGCAATGCTTCACTGGCCATCAATTGACAGGATTGTTGCATACGGGCACGTTCTTTAGGGGTTAATTTTTTGATGCCCTCTCGAGTCAAAATATGGCTACAGCGTTCGAAAATCACTTCAGGTGCCCCTTTGACAAACGCAGTCAGTTGCTCTGCTTGCCTACGGATTATCGTCATACGTTTTCGTTCTGAATCGAAAGGCAATTCTCGTATGCGAGGAAAAGTCGACTCCAGAATATCACGCCAAATATCTCCTTTGGCAGCCGCTACTAATAGTGCAATTTCTGTTGGGTCCCCAACAGTGGATAGTTGTCCTTGTTGCAAACGAATTTCTGCATTGTTACACGCCGAAGCGGCGCTCAAAACAGTCTGTAACAAATTATCTTTGGCGACATCACTCTCTTGACCTTGGGAAATAAAATGACCATCCAAGTGATATCCTTCACCTATGATACTGTACACTTCCTCTGCGGTAATGAGTTTACGGGCTGTCATCTCACCCACTGTTAATGTCCCGGTTTTATCCGTACAAATGACTTGGAGACAACCCAGAGTTTCCACAGCTGACATACGCCTTACCAAGACAGCACGTCGTACCATGCGTTGAACACCTAAGGCTAAAGCAACAGTGACTACCGCAGGTAAACCCTCAGGAATAGCCGCTACAGCCAGACTAACGGAGCTCATAAACAATTCAAAAAATGGAATACGACGTAACCAACCGAGAATAAAAATCAGTAGGACAATGGAAAAACAAAGCCATAATAGCCGGGAACCCACATGATTAAGCCTTTTTTGTAATGGGGATTCATCACGAGAAGCCTCATTCAACATGGTCGCAATACGTCCCATTTCGGTACTCATACCGGTTGCGACTACAATGGCTCGACCTGTACCATTCGCCACGGATGTTCCCATAAAGACCATGTTTTTGCGCTCAGCCAGCGGTGTTTCAGCACTATAAAAATTGAGATTTTTTTCAATAGGCAATGATTCACCGGTTAAAGGGGCTTCCTCCGTCTTTAAGGAAGACAGCTCAAAAAGACGAGCATCAGCTGTAACTAAATCTCCTCCTTCAAAAAGAAGAATATCGCCTGGCACTATATCGGAAGTAGTGATTATCCTGGCATGACCATCCCGAATTACCCTGGCTTTAGGGGAAGCCAATTTTTGCAACGCTAAAATAGCACGATCAGCTCGAAATTCGATAATAAAGCCGATAATGGCATTCAAAACCACAATGGCAAAAATGGCAATGGCATCTACTGTTTCACCAAGTAAAAATGAAATGACTACAGCGCCTAAAAGAACCCAGGTGACTAAACTGTTTACTTGTTGGAAAAGAATTTTCAAAAAAGAAGTTTTTTTCTGTTTGACCAATACATTAGCGCCAGACTCTTCTAAGCGTCGTTGTGCTTCTTCCTCAGTTAAACCAACTGATAAATCAGTTTTAAGTACTTTGGCCACTTCTTGGGGCTTCTTGTCATGCCAAATCTGCGTCATTGTCCATCCTTTGAATCTGCTCACCTATTATTCATGTGAGTTTAATTTCCCTAAAAATTCAAACGCCTAAGTTGGTATTATAAGAGAATCAATACTCATGACAAACCCTTACAATTCAGTCTAAAGCCCCTGATGTTAACGACCACTGCCACCTCCATGGCCTTGCGCGACATGAATATTTTAATTCTTTGTACTATCGTTGGCAGCTCCACTGTTTGTACAAACAGCAAGTAATAAACAGCAGGCTAAAATAAACCAATGACTTTGTTTTATGATGATTTTTATCCATGATTTTAAAAGGAAATAATTAAAATATAGACTGTCATTCAATCACCAGTCAAAATAAATAGCTCTAATTGATTGAACGGATAACATCAAACTCTTCTTCCCAATCCAAAAGATAGACTAGATTATTTTGTGCATGATTACTATTTTTTGGGTGAAAACAGAGAGCTTTTTCTTTTTCCTCTTCGGCTCTTGCTTCAGGAAAATACTCCAAGATCTCCATATCACTCATGATAGTTCCATCGATAAATAGATTACCTAATAATAACTTAAAATAAAGTGAATTATCTTAAGCATATCTAATTTTTCTTATACTTTAATTCGCTAAACTGATTTAAGCAATTGAATGAGATGTTGTATAAACTCTAAAAAAAACAGTAATCATATAAAGCGGTTAATTGAAACCTAGGTAGTTAGTGTTTATCTACGATATAATGATACAGAACGGTTGAGTGTCCTTGGAGCCAAAATTATTGTGAAAAAATTTATCATTGCCCTCATTGGTTTGCTATTAAGCAATTCGTATTATGGAATTGCTATTGCTGGAAATTCACATCATCATGCGATGAAAAATCCCTCAAAAAATTCATCGAAGTCACAGCAAAGTGCTACCATGCGATTATCAATTCAGAGGATAATTGAAAAAAAGGATAAGAAACTAGTCTTCCTCAAGTTATCTAAAACAACAAATAATAACCCAGTTACCCTAAACGATCTTGTTGAGGCACATACACAAAAGATTCATTTATTGATTATTGATGACAATCTCATGGACTACAGCCATGTTCATCCAGTTGAAACAACGACACCCGGTGTTTACCAATTTGAGTGGCAGCCTATCCTCAAAAATGCTTCTTATCGTGCATGGGCCGATCTATTGCCTGCGAATACAAAAATTCAGGAATATATTATTGCTGATTTTCCATCTCCTAAAAACATTAAGGGATTAGGAGGTCATATTGATCACCAGCCTTTATTTGAAAGCACTGTTGATGGCTATCAGTTCAAATTATCTTTTGATAAAACACCATTACAAGTGGGGCAACCAGCCATGGGTAAAATAGATATTGTTGATGCCAAGGGAAACCCAGTTCATACGTTAGAACCAATTATGGGTGCCTATGCTCACATCGTTGGTTTTAATGAAGACTTTAAAACCGTTACCCACGTTCATCCTATGTGGAAAGAACCCCAAAATAAGGCTGAACGTGGAGGACCCGAATTACAATTTCATATTGAGCCCAATAAAGCGGGATTTATTAAATTGTTCACCCAAGTACAAATTAATGGGAAAACACTTTTTGCCCCGTTTGGAATCCCAGTAAAAAATACAATGCAATATTAGATCCGCAATACTGGATACATCACTTGAATCACGAATCCATTCATCTCATATTGAACAAATAAAACTGGAGAAACCATCCATTGGCATGGTGGGTTAATTTTCTGGTAGTTGATTGATTTTCAATTTCATTGAATAGATATCAGATGACTTATCTTTGTGGCTTAAAGGTAAAGGAACTCTTACTTTATAAAGTTCTCCCCCATTTACTAAAACAAAAGCCTGCCCCTTTGGCAAAGAAATAATATCCTCTACTCCAATCATAGGCACAGAAGAAGTTTGTACTCTGTCCTCATTGGTTGTATTAAAATAAACCCCATCTTCCCCATGAGGTGTATCATTAACCATAGAAACTTGGGTATGTCCAATAACTCCAACTTGAGGCAGCACTTTAACCAGTAAATTGGCTGTTTCTTCATTTTTAACACGCAGCATAATTAGGGTATTAAAATTTCCCTCGGATACTTCTGCTTTAGCCCTGGAACCCAGTGCAACTTCCATATCTTGAATAGTTTGAGCGTAAGCGGTCACTTGAAAACCAGCACCGCCCGCTTTATTGAGAATCTTCACAAAAGAATCCTGGATAATCTCTGACAGCTCATCACAATGCAGATTCAATATATAACGAGCATTGGGTTCCTTGTAAATTTTACCAGCTGTAGAAACCAGATCTGACAAAAAAGCTTTACCCACTGCTTGGGCAATATTAGGATTAGTTAAACTATCTAAACCAATATAAAGCACTTTCTTATTTTTAATCACATCCATCAGCTCAATGTCACCTGCTTTGGCCTTTGACGATAGAATTTTTGAAGCATTACTTTTATTGATTTCAGACAATACAGGGCCGACGCTGGCTGTGATTTTTTCATAGTAGTGTTTATCCATAATAGCTGCATCATAAAGGTCTATCAGGATTTGGTCGTGAAGCGCTTCGGCATTGTTGCTTTTGATGGTTTTGTTGATGTGGTCTTTGACATATTGAATGACTGCCTGGTGGCGTTCCATAGGGGATTTGGTTTTATTGTTTTTACCAATCTTGCTGTCATGTTCCTCTATAATAGCTTCAATCTCTTGATGATATTTGGGATAGTGATTGGGTAGAATGGTGTCGGCATATGTCATCAATAGTTGATCTAATCGACTGATATAAAAGGCTATGGATTGGTAGGTAATGGGTTGTTTCATTTCTTCAAGACAAATGGCAACGATATTAACATATTTCCATGCAAAGGCTGCAAATTGCTTCCCTTCACCTTCTGCGGATATTGCATCGGTGATTCGTGTAGCCACTTCACTGATTTGGTCGAAATTTTTGAGAGGATTATATCGTGCGGATTTCTCTGGAAAGCCTAAGTGAACGATTTTGAAATCTTCTGTTCTGCCTGATACCTTACAGGCAGCCATCATGTCTCTAACCAAGTCCTGGTCGCCTTTAGGGTCTACAACAATAACGGCATCACCGTTTCGGATGTCCTGGTTAATCAGAATACTGGCTAATCGAGTTTTGCCGACTCTGGTAGTACCAACCACAAAAGTATGACCTACACGTACATCTTGAGGAATGTAAACTGGTTTATCTTCTTCTCCAACTCCGTGAAGGAAAGGACTTCCTCCGACGGGAGGATCGGGTCTGAATGGATTTAACTTGGAGCGGTTGTTAAGCCATTTTGCTAATCGAGTGTGTTCATGGTTTTGGCAGAATTGTCTGGCCAGCTGATAGCTATAGCTCCTTTGCATGAACTTTTCATTTTTGACCTGTTTGATTTGATGCAGCTTTTGGGTATGGCTTGGTCGCCAGCGGAAACCTTTACCTAGAAATAGCCAGTTTTTGGATAAAGGAATTTCTGTGGTGGATAGGGCATAGGTTGGCATGGCTAAAAGTCTGTGCTGATATCGCTTAACCTTTATTGCTTGCCATGCTCTAAAGACACCAGGGATTGATAGTGTAATCGCTGCATATAGACTCATTGTTTGCGTAAGCAAGAACAGATGTGGTTGGCTATAAGCGAGTAGAGCCAAAGACAAACAGGTAATCGCTGACCAGGCTTCGGTTGGTTCCCGAAATAGGTTATTAATAGGATATTCGCTCATAACATTCTCCAAATCATCAGTGCATCAATAAATAAGAAAATAGCCAGTAGATACCAGCGGACTTTGAGGGCTGTTTTGAGTTGTTCGGATGAGAGTTGATTATTAATCTGTATGCGTGTGACCAGCTTTGGCCATAACAAAATCAAAGCCAGATAAAGTAGTCCATGTAAGCCTAGAAACAACGGTTGTATATTAGCGAATGTATGTTGCCAACGAGTAAGAATATTTGTATTGATAATCCAAGGAGCAATTATCAATAAACCAATGATTGGTAAAATGGCTTGAATCAGTACTATAATGAATGAACGGATGTAATGTTTAATCATAGGGATAGCTCCAAATGAGAAAGGTATTTCGCTTGTTGGCGGTAGTTCTTGATGCCCTTGTTGGCGTAGCCGAGGATAAACCTGCTAAACGCTATTTGACTGTTTATGAGGCTCAAGAAAAATTTGATAAGGGCTTGATTAGTATTCGTGAATACAATGAATCCCTTGAGTCTAAATAAGGTCTTCATCGAAGACCTCCTGATATCACTTTAACGCCTGTTTTAGCTACCTGCATACCTGATTGACTTACGTTATCGCTATGGCGTTCAGTACCGCTGACTAAATCCATAAGACCTGCACCAGCGTCACCGCCAAAATGACTAGATAATCTGAGTAACAAAACGGGTGCTACAAAGTAAAACATTACAGCCATATTCTTCATGGCCGAAATAGCATCGTTTTCCCCTAATGGATCAAGCACAGAGCGTTCGAGAAATCCGACCAGATGCCAGAGGTATTGAAGAAAGATAGCCATAACAAACAAGGCGCACAGACTGCCCAACGCTCTTGGACTATAGCAACTTAAGGACAATACCATTGGCGTTAAAATGATTAAAAAGAACATGAAAAACGCTTGCATGACGGGCAGGGTTTGCATGATTGCTTCTCTTTTTAATGGGGTGGATGTCCATGATTTTGTCCATTGTCCGACATTGACCAGGCTATGGGTAATGGCAGATGCGACCTTTCCATTGTTATTATCCATGAGGTTTTGCACAGAACTGGTCTGCATGTCTTTGCTTTCTTGCAAGAGCATTTTCGCAATAAAATCTTCTGCGCTGATGTCTGCTTTCCAGGCTTTTGGGTGTTTCACTTTATATTGGCGAACTCTATCGAGCATGGCGTAGTAATTTAGATGCTTGTTAAAAACACTGGCCTGATTAGAGACTTCAACCAGGTCAGTTTTGATTTTGTTCCACCATTGCTGACAGCTTGGATATCCATCTTCTGGCAATCGTTCGGGTGGAATATCGCCACGATTAGCTGCTTTTTCAAGATTGCGATTTGGGGCTTGATGAAAGGTAAATCCTGACACGGGTTGGCGAGCGTGAAGTTTGCTGTAATACATCTTTTGCAGAATTTTAGAACCCATCCAGTTTAAATCATCTTCACCACCATAGCGTTTGAGCATAGGATCTAACTCACTGGCTTCATGCTTTTCACTATTGAATTGAGTTCTTGCTTCAATAAAACATTGCCTATGAAAATCCAATGCTTGTTTGCGAACGCTTTGGGGTAGATAGGTTGATACCAAATCGCCTTGAATAGATTGCAAACTATCGGTGCAACCCGTTACCTTCATAAGGCTGTAAGTGAAGCTCGACATGAAATTCTGGATAATGGCAAAGCCTATAGGAATTTTGACCTGGTTAGTCAGTAGATCTGCAAAGGCTTCATCATAAGTTGTGCCGCTGTCGCCAATGACCGCAGTCGTTGGGTTCTTTAGTCCACATAGGGGTTTAAATTGTAAGGCTTTGGTTTCCAATGGTACGCAAGGATAGACAAATAAACTGCATATCAGGAAAGTGACTGCCAATTCATAAAGGAAATTATTTAAAGCATGTTCCACAGCATAAAAAGCGCCAGCTGGATTAAGCACATTTTTAAGAAAGCGATAGCCAATGGCCAAAAAGCCAAGATATAACAGCCCTGTTTGCCACAGGGCGTTAAATAGAACCTCATACTGTTGCCAGCCTAGATAGGTGGTGTAGAGGGATAAAGGGTTAAAGACGATCATGATTAAGCTCCTTTATTTTCTTTGACGTAGATTGCACCATTTTTTACTGTTGGCTGTTCATGATCCTGGCCTGGGATATTTTGGTTTTGTGCTTGGTGGCGAATGTCCATGATGGTTCCCAAAGTCTCATTCATCATTTTTTTGCGGACATCGTTTTCAAATGACAATGAGTGAATGTCATCATCCAGTTTTTTCAGTGCAAAAAGGACCATGTTCATAGCAGGTTTTAAGTTTTGTACTTCTTGTACTTGCAGTCCTGCTTGTAAAATACGACGCATCATTAAGGCTTTATCCAACATGTTTTGGACAGCAATTTCCTCAGCTAACTTCGAGACAGTGAGCATCTGTTCTTCACGAGGTAAATGTTGAATTGTGATAATGACTTCATCAGTAATCAGTAAATTGGAGGCGCTGACTTTATGCAGATTTTCTTCGGTCAGTGTCCATGTACCATTGACTAAATTCCATAAGGCTTTGGCAATGTTCTGACTACAGGTATTAGCGTTCGCACAGCTTTGCAATAAGGCTGATAAGCCTATCCCTGCTTTAGCATCGTGATTTTGTTTGTTTTCACTGCTGCTGACTTGAATATCACCTAGAACCTTAACTGCCCAATTGGCAGCATCAGTAGGCGTTGGCCAGCTTAGTGTCATAGGGATTTTAGTACTTGGTTTCTCCAAGGAATTTAAAGGTTTTCTCTCCAAAAGAATGTTGTACCCAGCAATGACTACATCATTAATCACCTTAATGGGGCGTTGGAATTTACCGCCAGCATTGCCTTTATCGCTGCCTATCCAGGGTAGACCGTATTCATCTCGTTTTTGGGCAATACTTTTTGACGTTTCGGTCACATCGACGTTTTCCTTCTTAGCCCGTTTGGCAGCATCGAGCCATCCCTGACTATCTGATACTGATAAGATGCCTTCCATAGGAGATTGGTTTTGTTCCAATGCTTGTTTGACTTCCTGACAATCTTTAACTTTGAGGGTAAATTCATTTTGCGCGCTAGATGCAGCATTTTGTAGAACATTGTATAAAGCAGGCATGGACTGTTGTAGCTTATAAAGCGGAAATCCTGCGACAGAGCCTTTCAAATTATCAATTACACCGCCAGGGATATTTAATGCTGATTTCTTTAAATCCTGAAAAGTATTGGTAATGGATACCACAGGATTAAAACCGCTACAGGAAAAGCCCATACGGCCATCTATATCTGCACCAATAACCAGTGTTTGATCTTTATTGACGGGTGGAATAAATAAATTAGATGTTCCTCCTAATTCGTAATAGTAATCAGATTGGCTAGGCATAAAGCTGCCAGCTTGGATCAGAGAGGGGATTAGTAAACTAAGTAGTAGTGATTTCTTCATGGCATCGTCCTATCGTTTTTGAGGTTGTTCTACTTTGGGAAAGGTTAAAAAGTTCACGAGTTTGCCTTCGTGCTGGATACAGCCGCGGTATTTACGCCAGAGGACAAATACATAATTACCATTACCCGCTTTGTCATCTTCTGTACCAAAGTCCTGTGCATCCCCTGGGTGAATATTTCGGTTAATGGGGTAGATTTCCTGCCAGATGACCTTGGTGTTTCTGGGGTCATAAATGGCATTAGCTACTACACAGTTTCTCCCACAGGAATTACGAGTTGATTTGGTGACATGTAAGGGATTTTTATTGGTGACGATATCCGCTGCGTGCATGGCCGCTACAACTGAGGCTCTATAGTTATAGGGCTGAGTCACTCGCATTAATCTTGGAATTTCAGAACCCCAATTTTGGGTGAATGTGCCAATGTCATGATTAATTAATAGGTATGGATGAGTTCCCATATACAACAACTCAGCGGCTTCTGTTCTATCCATGACTGCATCAGCTTCGGCAAGATAATAAGGAACACCAAAACCTGTTTCAGGTCTATGTGACAGGTAAGGGATACGATAGAAAGCAGCAGGGCTGCCAATAACATCAACGATACGGGTGCGTTCATCATTAATATGAAGATCGGTGGTTTGGCCGCTGTCATTGCCAAAACCTAATTCAGAACCAGTCGCAGCTTTATAAGCTTGTTGATACAGTGTTCTTGCTGCTTTATTTTCGTAAAGCGTTCGTGCCTCAAGCCAGGGATTTTCTTCTGGCTTATTGCTGACAGTAATGATTAGATCAGGCAAGAATTGCTCAACCGCGGGCGTGACTTCAAGCCTGGGCGGTAGACGGCCTACAGCCCAGGTACAAGAACCAATCACTTTATAATGGCTGTTTTGAAATAGCTTTTGCAAGACCCGTGTGGCTATGATGAAGGTGTTCACTGGGTGAGGAGGGCTAGTGCTTTCTAAAGCAAAGGACAAGTTAGTCATAAAAATAAGTCCTATTGTGAATAGCAGTTTTAGGTTGTTCGAGTTTTTTAGCCATGATTTCGGCTGCTTCAAGTACATCATGTTCTTTCTCCAGAAGGTGACGTTGAGCTTTTTCTGATTTTTCGGTCATTAACAGTGCTAGTAGGTAGCGAGGTGGAATGACGCGAAACAAACCCTGATAACGTGACCCTAATAAAACCGCTTCTGCATACAAGCCTTTTTGCGAATCAATATCTCTGATTAATGTTTCCTGCTGTGGTGTTAGGGATTTAAAGCGTTTTACGTCAGTGATTTCTTTTTCATCTAGTCCCAATAAAATCCAGGTTTCAATCAACGATAAAATTTTGGTGGCCTTTTCTGAATTCATGTCCGTGACGTTTTGGGTAATAGCAACCAGCCAAAGACCGAGCTTTCTTGCTACTTTGGCAATCAGTAAACAAACGGTCACAACAGAAGGGATTTGAAATTGCAAATGGGATTCATCAATAAAGAGAAAGGTTGGTCTGTTATCGTTTTGAGTAGCTTCTGCCATAGCCAGTATTCTTGGCAATAATGAAACCATTACCAAGGCCAGCTTTCCGGTATCATCCTTAATGGCTGAAATATCAACATGAAAAATATCAAAGTCACCTAAAGGCTCTGTCGACACATTAAAAAAACGAGATTTGGCACTGTTAATCACATAACTGTTAAGTCGATCGTGCATATCAAGGATGCGGTCTTTTTTGCGAGCAACTGTTTCTCTATCAAGTCGTCGTTTAAAAGCACTTACAATATGCTCAGTGAGCATTTGCGGTATGTCATTGTTAAAGGACGTTAAAATCGCATCACTTAACACTTCGATTAATAGAGTTTCATCAGCCAAAGTAAATTGTTCTTCTTCCAAAGCATTAGCCTCAGTAATCATGGTACGTAAAGCTAAAGCAAGCTCGGCCAGATAGGAGCGGTGACCATCACCACAGACCACGTCTTCTGAATTAGCAGGTTCTTGAAGGTTGCTCTTTAATTCCATGATTTTTTGAGCAATTAAGGTAGCCTGCTTTGTACTTAAATTATCTGTGATTTCGGGAATAGCTTTATATGCTTCACAAAATGGATTTAATGGGACTGCTTCATCTTTCTTATTGCTTAGTAATAACTGTTTGGTCTTTTTACCGTGCGCTTTGGCGTGAATGAGTATCCTGTCAAAAGAGTTCCCCATTTCAAAAAGCACTATTCGGGCATTTTTCATGGCTAATAAAGATTGAATCATCCAACCCGTTAAAACCGACTTGCCACCACCAGAGTTTGCAAAAATAGCGCAATGAGAATTTTGGCTAACAAAATCATGATGCAGTAAGTCAAAAAAAACAGGTTCACCCAAACGATTGAAAAAGGGGAAACAAGGTAAATGCCTTGCACCTTGGTTGCGTCCATAGACCGGAAGCAGTGCTGCCAGCTCAGTGGCATACATCAGACGATCAAAACATAAATATTTACGGGCATAGTGGGGATCAAAATTAAAGGGCAGAGCATTGAGCCAGGAATTTAGAGGATGGAGATCATAGTTGGAATGAATCAAGGGCATTTTGGCATCGTTGAAAATCGCGTGCAGATTTTTTTCTATGATTTGAGCTTGTTGCTCATCTTCAGCTTGATAGAAAATGGCCTGATTAACCCAGAACAATCGATTGCCCATACTTAACTCATTACGGGCTGTCCTAATATCATCTCGGACTTCCTGAGGTTTTAGACTGGTTCCTACGATTCCTTTTTCCAATCGCGTTAAATGGGAATCAAGATTTTCATCATGACTAAAGACGACTTGGATTGTGTAGATGCTTCCTTCTGGCAAGGTATCTAAAAGTGCGTATCGATGTTTGGGATTAGCTTGCTGTCTTTCTCGTGAGACTAATCCAATGATAGGCGCTTCTTTTAACCCGTCAACATACAGAATTCTTTGTTTGTTTCCTTCAAAAACAAACCCATCTTCATCGCTTACAGGTGGCGTAAAGAATACATTTTGCGCTAGGTTAAATCCTGCTGGTATGGGATTCGGATAAGGGTATTGTTCTAATATCTCGTCAGCTGATTTGGGATTAAACCAACGTATCCACCACTGGTAATAATCTTGCCCTTTGAGGCGTTTGATTTCCAGCCCTGGTGAGCGCAGTTTGGTTTCAATCTGACTAATGACTTCTTGATGTTCGAGAAGAATTTGCTCTCGGGGTAGATTGGTTTGGTGTAATTGTCTATAAAACAAAACTCTGATTCTTCGTCTTCGTCCACGGTAGGGTGCGCCTGTTTTGGGATCAATAAATAAGCCTTCGGGTCGGGTCATTTTATTGTAAAGATCGTGCAGGCGTTTTAAATAATCTTGCGTTAATGGACTGTCTCTAAATTGTTGGGGGATTTGGGTTTTAATATGAGTAATAACGGGATCAAGGCAATATTCGTCTTGAACAAACATCTGCATGACCCAAGGATCAACGGCATGTAGTGGAACTACGGATGCAAAGGTATCCCGAATTTTATGAAATACCGCTTGTAAATACTCAGAGGAGGCTGCTTCTGCCTGAATATCACCTAATTCAAATCCTGAGCCTAGACTTTTGCCATCGGCAAATAAAAAGACCTGCTCTTGTTCATTAAAATCAACAATAGTCAATCTATCGGCAAAAGAAGGTAAAGGATTGGCGTAACGCTTTTTAACAGCTTGTTCTTTTATAGCTTGGGGATTCATTTCTCCAAGCAACCAGTTAGATAATCGTTTCATCATGTCTCCTTAATACAGTTCTGATGCCAAGGCATACTGGTTTTGCTTGTAAAGGAAAAAGCGAGTCGTGTAGGCAGGCTTGATGATTTGTTCATCACCCAATTGCGCCACATGCGCAAAAACATGGATAGGCACTTCGGGGTTAGGCAGTTGCTTAAATTCTTCTCCCGAATCATCAAGACGCATCTGTTGGTAAACAGGCTTTTGTATTGGTTGTTGCAGGCTCTGCTGATACAATTGGCTGACTGTTAAGCCCTGCTCAGGAATGGCGTTTTGCGACATCCTGGCAGTGGAACAAGCGCTTAATGCCAGACTAGCGCAAAGCATTATCAAAGTTTTTTTGTTGATGGTAACCATAATCTAATACCCTCCCTTGGTGTTCTTTATCAATGGCTATGGTTTGGCTGAAATGTAAACTGAGTTGATTAGGGACAAACCCTGTATGGCCGCGGATACTTGCAGGAACAAAGACCATATCGAAGCTGCCCTGGATTCTTTTCTCAAGCCAGTCAGTAATCTTTTGGCTGCCTTCGTTGATTGCGCCACCAGCAGCAAAGTGTGCTAAGTCGCCTGTAGGTGTGGCAATGGCAGAACCTCCGTCTGCCTGATAACTCATTTGCCATTTAGATAGGGCATTTCCTGCACCTTGAATACCGCCAGCTGCCATGAAGGCTGTTAATACTCTAGGGGCATTGGTGATGTATTGTCCTTTGATACAAGGATTACCGAATTGCGTGGTCAGGTAACCAATGCTGTCGTTATTCACCAGCTCTGCGGAGCTTTTCATTTGTTCTTGGCCGACATTCACAAAATGCCCATCCTCAAAGACAAATAAGGCTGAGGTGACATAGGCACGAACACAGCTGATGTTATCGAGAAAGGAACCAACGCCAATCGAATAACCGCTGATTTTCATACCAGTGATTTCTTCGGGTAGTTGCATCCCATTGGCTGTCATTAAATCCCCTCGACTGACAATTGCTGTGAAGGGAAATAAAGGCTGCATGAGTTTGCCTTCAACAGGAACTTCGCCGATTAAAGCTGATAAGAGCGTGATTTTGCTGAAATCGCTGCCAGCTGGAATAGTATAGAATGGCGTTTTTGTTGGACCTTCTTCCTTGATAGGGGATTCATGTTCATTGAAGATTTTGCTTTCAGTTGGGGCTTTATCTAGCAAGGTATCTAAATCTTTGATTTGACCTGTTAAGGGCACTGGTTTTCCTTCCATTGGATAAGATTGTGATTGATGTTCAGTCAGTGCAGTCAGTTGTTCTTTAAGCGCTTGTAACTCATCTTGCAGTGTATGGCTGGCTTCTTGTTTGGGTTGTTTTAATTGTTTTTGCAGCGATTTATTCTCTTTGTGCATTTGATCTAATTTCTTTTCTGTTTCTAATAATCGCGCGGAAACATCACGAATATTGTCATTGAATTGGCTTGCTATAGCTTCGCCAAAATTATTAGGATTGGGCGTGTTGTTGTTAACCGGTGCGCTATGACGGCTATTAATAAGAATCATAATGACCGCAAAAACCACCGAGCCTGCCAGAATTTTAATGCCATTGTTTTTATTCATCGGCTGTACCTCGCTTGTTGAGTTAAAGCTGCTGCAAAAGGCTGATCAGAGACTAAAAAGACAGTGGTGCTTTGATGCTGGTTGCGTGCTGGCAATTCATTTTTGGGATAGAAGCTCGCGGTTTGCCAATGCCCCATCAGTTTGGTGAATGGCAGCTTTATAGGTTGATTCAGCAAATTTTTTAAATCGACTGCGGTGACGTAAAGATTGCCGCCACGCCATGAAGCCAGAGGATGAGCTTCAATGCTTGCACCATAAAACAAAGGGATGGTTTTATTGGTTTGCATAGGTGAGCGGTAAATTCCCTCTGGAATTTCTCTGACCCGTTCAGGCGAATACAAGGCTTGAATGGCAAAACGGGTTAATTGAATAGCGTTGTATTCATATTGACTGGCTCCTGCATTAAGGTTGATTTTGGGATCATCTATCAGAATCTCAATCGGCGTGGTGTTGATTGCTTTCTCATTGGCATTAAGATTAAGAATAACCACTTCGCCTTCAGGCAATAACTGGACAATCAAGCGAGAATCTTTGAATGATTCTTTGGCTTTAAGATACAAGCTACCTTTGACTTTCAGAATATCGAGGCTGGCACTGAGTTGTTGATCAATCACCTTAATGGCTTGGGGAAACTGGACTAACCGCTCTTTATTGATCGGTAATTCAATTGTTAAAGGAACTTTTTCCCAAACCAGGTGTTCACTTTGCAGGGCATGGCTTAGGTGCATCACAGCAAAGCACAGAGCGAATAAGCTAATTTTAATGAGTTTCATGGTGTTCCTCCGTGTCGACCAGTAAATCTTGTAAACGTTCTTCAGGACGGGTATAGCCATCCAGAGCTAATTGAAAAGGGTTGTGAAGACGCGACAGGTTGAGCTTGACCACACGAAGGTGATAAGCCACTACTTTGTCAGCAATGACCATGGCAGAGTTGTCTTTGAGCCTTTGCGTAATGCGTAGTATCAGCTTGACTTCCCAGGTATCGGGACCAATTTTTTTAATGTCTTGCGGTTCCATAAAGCGATAGAGACTTGCTACTTGAGTGCGGTCAAAGAGTTGAGCGTTTTTATAAGCTGCCAGGGTTTCACGAAGTAACTGCTCATGCCGTGATGTGAAGTAATAATGAAAGGCTTTAATGTTTAGGTTGAATTCTTCTTTGCCTTTATTAGACCAGCTGTAGAGTGTCGGCATTAAGGAAGTCACATATCCTTGCACGTATTCATTCGGTATTTCGCTTGCCTTCATTAAACCGCCATTAGCAGCCATATTAGGACTAAGCCAGAATTCATAGCGTTTGGGCATGATCATCAGGTTAATAATTAATGCTAAGATGATGATTGATAACACACCGATAAAAGCCAGTAATAAACGATTGTGATGTTGTAGGCTGTCGATTTTTTTCCAGTAGTTAAACATGCGGCTCTCCAACAGATTTATTCTTTTGCCAAGTTCCCTGGTAATGAATCCAAGGTGAATGTTTGAGCCTTAATCGCACCATCCACTGAATCGTTTTCTTCATCACATAACCATAGGGCTTACCTGCTTTGATGCGGGAAACTCCTTTAGGCCACACAGTAATAGACAGAATGAATCCAATCACAAAACCGATGCAGCCAGAGGCCAGCGGAAACTCAACCATTGCTCCTAAGAGAACGAAGAACAGGGTAGTTGCTGGGGTTGTGGTGATAACAATCCAAAATAATTCACGAAGACTTAAACCTTTCCAGGCTGGGAAGTCGTGTGACAGATGGCGCGAAGAAGGCTGACTCATATTTCACCTCCTATATTTTGAACTTGGTAATCATGGTGTAACCCACATAACCAGAAGCAATGCTAATGGCTAAATAGGTGATGCCCATTACGGCAAAAGTACCGAAGGCCACCATGGATCCTTCGTTCTTTTTAGACTCTTCAATACCGTGTTGTACCGTGGTAATGAATTTAATAAAGGTCACAACAGCGGTAATGAAGAGCAATAAACCCAGACCTTGTTTGACGTAATTCCCTGTCACGGTCATCATGCTTTTAGAGCCGTCCCCGATGTTGTCCGCGTCGGAAATTTTAGGGAACCAGTTATCTGCCAATAGCACAGGGGCATATAAGATATTTACTACTCCAAGGCAGATTGAGCGAAGCATTGTTTTCATGTTGTCTCCTTAACAAATAAAACTAAAATGAAGATCATCAGACCAATCACTAATCTGATGAGCCGAGAACCCAGACGCAGTAAGTATCCATGTTGTTGTTTTTCCTCTGCGTCCATCATGTGGTTGACAGACCACATCACCGCTAATATCACCAGGGCTATGGCAATAAAGCGGATACTGCCGGAAAAGACTTGTGCCGATATGTTATTGCTTGCTTGTTTAAAGGTGGTGGCAAACATTCTGGCTATTTCGTCTTTACTCATTAGGGTTTCCTCACAAAGTCCATTTCCAAGGCCTTGATCTTGCGTGGTGCAATGATTGGTTGATTGATGTAATCAATCAGGCCATTGCGAATATTCAGTAAATCTTCTCTTAAACCTGCATGATATTGGCCTTGGACATCTTCAAATCCTTCAATTTGTAATTGGATACGGGTATTGGGGGTTATCTGTGTTTGTGCTTCATCAAGCAGGGGCATGATGGCGTTAATCTGGTTAATGATGCGCACCAGCGTTTCATTTAAATCAGGGTTATTCGCCCAGCTGTGTAGGCTTATCATCATAAAGGTCAAACAAAGCAATCGTTTCATGGTTTCTCCCTATAAATACTTTTTAAAGCGACTGGCCGTCATGGCCACCATTAATCCCATCAATAAACTGATAGGAACAAAGACATAAGCAGGGGTGATGCTGACAGGCAGGGCAAGCCAGAGCATGAGTAAAATCACAAGTCCCTTTTTTAAATAGTGGTTAAGTCTGTGGAATAAATAAGAGGATTCACGGCCTAAGCAAGCGGTGCGTATTGCTCTTTGGTTAAGACCATCAACTAGACCTGCAACCATAGTCA
The DNA here is from genome assembly GCF_977063395.2 of Legionella nigrisilvae. Lineage (NCBI taxonomy): Bacteria > Pseudomonadati > Pseudomonadota > Gammaproteobacteria > Legionellales > Legionellaceae > Legionella > Legionella nigrisilvae. The sequence goes on along the minus strand of NZ_CDRUGZ020000020.1, from coordinate 520,569 downwards.
GGGCAAATAAAGGCATGGCAGCGAATAAAATAATAAGTTTGATTAATAGACATTGACTGCTTAATAAAACCAGCTGGAAAAACTGTTGTGATTTTTCGAGTAAGTCTGCTGCAAATTCATTAATCGCTAATTTGTTTAAATAGGGAATAGTCAGCGTCCAGCTAGGTTTGGCATCTAAGGGTAGGGCTGCCAATAGTGAACCTTGATAAACAGGGGTGATGGCTTCTCGTTGAGTATTTACAAGGACATTGACCTTATCAAAGGCAAATGGATAGCCATGAAGCATCCATTGACTTACAGCCCAGATAAGCAACGCTAACCAACCCAAGAAAAGAACTAAAGTCAGCTGCATAGTCATTTGTCTGGAATATTGTTTTACTGCCATACAGCCCCCTCAGCAATGATTAAGGGGTAATGTTGTTCACGGATGTAATTCAGCAATGGATCAACATTGACGGGTAATAGTGGCAATTTAAACTTTTCTTGCAGAGCTACAATGGTTTCAAAGTCATTCACATTGGTGATGAACCCAGTGGCTTGCATGGATTTTAATTGCTCTTGATGTTGTTCTAACCATTTGATGGATTCTCTATCCGCGCCTATGACAAATAGAGCCATGTTTAACAGATTGGTATCCAATTTTTTGCGGCTTACTTTGCCAACAGTGGCTTTGCTCTTTGCTGGTACGCCAATAGGGCTAGACAGATTAAGTCTTAATGACGCATCACTTTGTGACAGCGTTAAAGGAATCACATTCATGCTATGAACATTTAAAGCGACCAACAGCAAGAGCAAAATCCTAATCATTAAAATCTCCCTAAATCGACGACTTGCGAAGTTTTGCCTTTTGCCAGTAAGAGCAAGGGTGTTTGTTTCTTGTCGAGTTTTAAGCCCTCATACTGTTGGCTACCTGGGTTCAAGGTGATTTGTTGACTGGTCACCAAATGGATAGGGATTTGATGTCTGTTAGCCCAAAGTTGGATAGCGCTATTGTCCATATCCAGAAAGAGAAGATTGAGCTTGGTGTTTGGTGTACGGCTAATAGCATCGACCAGTTGCAGTACAATGGTGGTTACAGCGTCATCGGCTCTTATAAAGAAATAGAGCGTTTCACTTTCTTTTAATTGAATGGGTTGATGTGCATAGGGAGAGTAAGGAGATGGATCAAAATCACCGACTACAGGCACATCTTTAAACAGTTGGTTATAGGCTTTGTAAAAGGCATTATTCCAGGCTATGTTTTGCGCGACCTTTTGGGCTTCTTGAAGGGCAGCAAGTTCGGCGAAATGAGCTCGTTCAGCGTCATTCTTGGCATTTAGTCCAAGAATATCAACGGGTGTCATACGTAGGTCTTTGTAGTAAATACCACTTCTGCTTTGTATTAATTGCAGATAGCGTTTTTCTTCTGCCTCACTTAATCCCCATGCTTTGGCTTCCTGTTTTTGTAAGTCGTTAAGTTGAAAATCTTTGTCTTCAATAACTTCATCATGAAATTCGGCCAGACCTGCTTTCGTCAACGCATTATCAGCACTGAGCATAGGTGGTGTGGCAATACCTGGGATATACAAACCGGCAATTGCCTGTTGACCCAGGAGTAACCCGATTGCCAGTGTGGACAGCTTAAGCATGGCTCACCTCTTGTTGACTTAGATGAACCCGCAGATGCGCATTGTCAGCATTTTCAAATTCTATGGTTTGCTTCGCAAAGTCGATCTCAAAGACAGTCCATCCTGCCAAGGAATCGCCTTTTTCCAACGCTTGGGTTTTGTAGTGGTAGGAAACAGAGGCAACAGAAACTTCTTGGATACTGTCTATGCTTAATACTTTAAACGGTAGTTGATTTGCAGGAAGCATTTTGACAGGTTGCTTTTTCTCATCCAGATGGCGTAATAAATCAGTAATGCCTTCAAGCTGTTTCTTAATTGCGATTTGTTCAGTTGTAAACATTTCACCTAATTGGTGTTCATCTTTATTTTGTATTTGTTGAATGAACGCTCCCAATTGTTTTATGTTTTTGGTAATAGGCGATAAATCCGGTTGTTCAACAGGTTGATTGAGTTGTTTTTGTATAGTGGTTAATCGCTCATCCAGCGTATTAAATTTATTGTTCTCAATAGAGGGTTGGCTTTTTAAACAAATGAATACGACCAACAATCCGTTTAACAAAAGAAGACTAAGCCATTTGGCATCAAAATACTTTTTCATCCTGCTCTCCTTGCTATCAGACTAAAATTGATTTCTCTTAACAGGTCATCCTGCTTGAGATTGAATAGATGCTGACCGACCAATACCGTCAATCCATCGGTAATCGTTAAAGGTCCTAAATTTCTACTAACCTGTGGTAGTGGTTGTTGAAATACTTGTTGTAGGCTTTCGCTTTGTTTTTCTTTTGGAGCAAGGTGATACCCTGAATAACGAAGCCAGTAATTCACTGCTTCTCCTATAGTTTGTATGGATGCAGGAAAATGAATCTGTTGAACAGTTTTCAATGGATTTATCTGAGCTGCCAAAGGTTGATTGTTGAGCGTGGCATAGCGACCGACTTGGGTTATATTAGCTGCCTGAGCATTTAGGCTACATAAAACAAAACTACAAAGCAGAAATTTTCTAAGCATGATTGCCTCCTGATTCTGTGGATTTATCCCTTAATTTTTGAGCCAGGGCATGTTGTTCCATTGCTTTTTGGATAAAGACCTCTTTACGTTCAACATCAATATGTTTGGGAGCATCTATACCTAATTTGATTAGTCCTTCCTTTTCAGAGATAAGAAGTACTTTGATTCTGCCTTTATCAATGTAAATTGCTTCGCCCATACGACGGATTAGAATTAGCATGATGTTTTCTCCTTAGCTTCTTTGAAGAGGTAGTCTTTCATTTGGTCGATATGAAGTTGGACGATTTTGGGATCGGTAGGGATATGCGGTTCAGTTTTTTGTTTTAACACTTCTTGACGGGCTTGGATGCCTTTTTGGATGTTGGTGCAGTACTCATAAAAAATCGGCAGACAAGGAGGAACAGCCAGCTTTTTCTTTATTTGTTCTAAAGCAAGTTTCAACACTTGATTGTCAAATTCTTTCAAGCCTTCTGACCATTCACGTTTTGAGACCTCGAGAAAATTAGTGTTGCTGTAAGTTGAGACCCACAGATAGCCATAAATTGCTGCAAGGCGCATAAACAGTGTATCCATTCTCTTATCGTACTCTGGAGTTGTCGAATGAGAGGACATTGCTTCCTGACTCTGGGGGTTCATCAAAGTCGAAATCGAAGTTTGCATCTTTGCAGGATTCAGTAAGGATATCTGTTGCTGATTTTTTTCGAGAACGCGCTTGATTGGCTTCATTTTGCTGCTCCTCTTGGGTTTTTAAGGTAAGTAATTCATCGTTCCAACATTTGCGTGAAAGCCAGGTGGCTGGGTATTTCCAGTTTGGCAGCCACTCGCCGAAAAACTCCATTTCCTCACGGTTATTAATTTGGGCTTGCAAGCCTGTTAGTATTTGTTCAATCAACTGTTCATCTGGTTGCAGATAACCAAACTCACGCCAGGCTTTAGTTCGGTCTTGTTTTAAAGGATAAAGAGACCAAAATTTTTCAAATTGCTGCTGTAAAAAAATAAAACGATCTTTGGAGTTATGAGGTGTGTCGGGTTTTGTGTTTTGCGCTGTGTTGGGTTTTTGATATTTTTTGTCGTAACTTGATGATTTAATATTATTTTTATCGTTCGGGTTTGTGCTGGGTTGAAGTGTCGGGTTTGTGTCGGGTTTATTTTGAACAGACAAATCCGAATTGGCTAATAAGCATTTTAAAATGAGTTGTTTACCAATAGATTTGATCTCCACTAACCCAGCGCGCTCAAGCGCATAGATGATACGGCGTAATTGCGGACGACTAGGGCTACCTGAATGTTCAAAACCTTGGTGGGGTTCAACATAGAGGGCTTCAGCAAGCTGTTGATAGCTGATTTTACGCTTAACACCTACCAGAAAGGTATTACGGTCCATATACGGACGAATCCCCAGCAAATAGGCTGATTGCTGGATATAAGGTAACCCCATCAGAGCTGATAATTCATCGGTATTAACAAACAAAAATCCCATTTTTCTATTTCATCCCTTCAAAAGCACCATCAAAAAACAGCGCTTGCACTATCAAATGATTTCAATTAGTATCAATCAATAACACGAAGTGTGTTGTTGATAACCCATTGTAAATAAGCACTTTTTAGTGTCAATGGGGTATTTCCGTTTGATAGCAAATGAACCTAAATGAACATGAAAAAAATTATTGGCAGTAGGATTGCACAGGCAAGAAGGGCGAATGGATTGACGATTAAGGTTTTGGCTGATAGGACAGGATTTGGGGCTGCCAGGATTGGGAATTGGGAGCAGGGAACCAGGAGTCCTGGGCCGGAAGAGGCTAAGAGCTTGTCTAAGGAATTGCAGGTTGCGGCTTCTTGGTTGCTTTGTTTGACAGATGACCCATTAGGTGAACGAGTTGAAAAGAGCATAATTGCCAACACAAAATACGAGTAAATGTTTTCACAAGAGCTTATTTTGAAAGATCAAGAACAAATATTTTAGTTTTATCAGAAATATCTTTATAACATTCATTGAGTTTATTTTTCATTTCTTGTAGAGATTGAGGACGTTTTCTTTTCCAAGCTTTTGGGAGTTTAGATGTGGTTTTATTTCCAAACCATAATACTAAATAAACACCAAATCCGTTGGCATGATAATCTGTTGAATAATTTTGTAGTTGATCTATTGCGGCAGACCATAGATCAGTATGCCATTGACCTTTTATTTCTATTGGCACATCTAATAAATTATAAGTACTAAGAAGATCACATCGTTTATCATCAGATCTAGCGCCCTCTACGTGCGCGCGTGCATTATATTTTTCAAGATGCGGTGTTAGTGCTGATGCTATTAGATCACGACAATAATTTTCTTTATGTGGGTTTTCGTTATCCCAATAAAATTTAAAATCACTTGTTTCACTACCTTTGAGTCTTAACTGTAATATTTCTAATTGGTCAATTAGTAAGGCTTGTAAATCCTTGTGTCCGGTGGGTTCTTTGCTCAGTAAGATATTTTGTACATCTTGTAATGAAAAATATTTTTTATAGCTTTCTGATTTATGCTTTTTATTCTCAGTTAACGCATGTTTAAGTTCATCGCAATATTGACATAAATCGTTTTTGTTAATGAGATCAGAAATTAAATCTTGTGCTTCTTGCGTTGTAATTAAAGAAAGTTCAGTTATACATCCTTTAATAAGTCTGGATGCATCCCACGGATGTTGATTTCCTTCCCAACTGCCAGTGGGGTATGGCACCGGTGGCCATATTGAACCAAATTTCAAAATAAAAAAATATAATTGCTGTGCATTCATCTTTGGCCAATAAGTTGAAATTTTCTTATCAACGAAGATAAACTCACTTAATACCCAAATACTTATTTTATCTTCTGAAGTATATTGATTGAGTATTTCAAAATGAGATTCAAAGTCCAGAAGAAAACAAGTGCTTATCCAAATATCCCGTTGAGGGCATTTATCAAATTCTTGCTTACTAATTTGTTCTCGAATTAACTTAATAACATCATTAGGTGAGTAACAAATAGCTATGGTAAGGACTGTTTTCAAGCTATCATAAGCTAATTTTTGGTAATTATTAAGCCATTTTAAAGCTACTTTTCCTGCTATATCCTGGAATAAACTGTCAGTTTGAATTCGATATAATCCAGGAACATATCTTTCTTCAGAATATAAATAAGGTTCTATCGTTTCATAAATAAAATTTTCTTTTGACAATGAGTCTTTGAAAAGAATAAATTCAAGCTCTTTTTGTACAGAAGAGGATATATCATTGCTTTTGAAGCTAGCTCCCCAATGACAAGCAGCTAGAGCTGAATGAGCAATATTTAATGGAATTTCGTCTAACTTTTCATTGCGAGATAAAATAATATCGCAGTATGCTAAAAGAATAGCCTCAAAGGGGGAAATCAAGTTTTGATTAATACGTAGTTGTATTATCTCATGGACGGTTGGTATGTTATTTTCTTCAATAGCTGAACAGATTCCATTTATTGCTAGTGGTAAGAGCTCTATACCTAAAAGTTCAACTACACGTTTTTTCGGTTCATTTCCCTGAATATCACTAAACCAACCTAAATAAGCTTTCGCTATTTGATTTAAGCCATTTATATGTTTTCCTGAAACTAACTGATCTCTAATTTCATGATATTGTTGGTGTCTTTCTATTACTTTTTTCTTTTGTCTACTACGATGAGCTGCTTGCTTTTTTTCATATTGTTCAATTTCTTTTTTTCCATTAGCTCTTTGCAGTTCTATATCATGTATATGTTTTTTTAAATTTATATTTAGAATGGCTTGATCCTGAGCATGTTTCAAAGCAGCACCAGTAAAAGGCTGATAGGCAAATATCCAACGAACTAGTTCTTTCCATTTTAATTCGTTATCCGACGTATGCAGTCCCATAATATTATCGAGATGAAATATTATGTCTTCCTCTATTACCCATAACCATGTATGACTTAAACAGAATATTAGCCAGAGTTTATCTGGCTTTGAGCTTTTAATTGCAACTGATTGAAGAGATCTACGATAATCAGTATTTTCAGACAAATATTTAGTAATTTCATCATACTCATTATGATGCCGAGAAGCATTTGTTTCAATTATGCTTAACCAAGTCCATAATTCTTGAGGTACAGGTTTAGAAATTCGTTTCATTCTCTCTTGAGTAAACTGTAATACTAATCTCTTTATTTTGTTTTGAATTTTTTCATTTTTTTCTGATGATGCTGAGCCTAATTCCTTCAGAAAAGATCGGATACATCCTTCAATTTGTTCAATAGACAATTGTTCGAATAATTTATAACCTAAAGCTATCAAAGATATTTGTTTATCTTCAGCTGATTTTTTTAATATTTCTAAGAAAATTTCTGAAATTTTGTCTGAATTATACAGTTTGGTAGCAACTCTAAATATATCTAAAATGAGATATAGAGAATTAATTTCGTCATGGTGATGTAATTTATCAGATATTATTATCCAATTGGGTTCTATCGTACATTTTTTTAAAGCTGTTACAACAGCTTCTCTTTCTACAAGAGTTACAGTTTGTTCTAATAAAATAGATATGAGCTCATCTTTTATACTATCAATAAAATTAGGAGATGCGGTATGTTCAATGGATTGAATAATTAAATAAGATAATTGAAACGGCGTATCTTTAGTATGTAAAATACTTAAAACATCGTCTCGCAACTCAGGTCTTAACAGACCGTCTCCCACGCTGATATGCCAATCTTCGGCTCGGAAATAGGGATCGTCCTTTGCAATTTTTTGTAAAGACTTCAGAAGAAATTTTAACTGTTCTGTAGTTAAAATTGTGGGATCACTATATTTTAAGAATCCGTAAGGATCTCGGTTAATAAAACTATTCCTTTCTGGCTGACAAAAAACTGCAAGCCAAGCATGGAGTCCTCTAAGAGCAGAAGGAACTATATATCTATCACCATAAAGCAACGCTTCTAGACGTCGTATAGATAATTTATTATTTAACTTATTGCCGAGCCATTTTGCAGCTAAAAATTCTGCTACTGTTCTATGGCATGGCACTAAAATATTATTAGAATCTGAACGGAATAACATTGTTGATAAGATATGTTGCATTAATTCATTAGAACTATTCTCATCGAAAAATTCTTCAATTTTAGGTGCAGATAAATCTTTATTATTAATAGATACGCCTATTTTTCCTGAAAGCAAAAGTTGAGCACAAATACAACCAGCTGTTTCAATTAGCTTATGGATATTTGGAGGTGTTTTAATAGATGCATGAATTTCACTATGTTCCTCAAGAAGAGTCAAACAAGCATTTTCATACAAATCTAATTTAGAGCTCGGCCATCCACCATTTTGTTGATGTGCTTTTAAAAATAATGACAAATTATTAGGATTTCTTAGTAAATCTACAACACCTCGTTTTTGAGCTTCTATAAAAAAGTCGTTACCATCTATTTCTTTACCTTCGTTGTTAATGAACTCTATAATTTCTCGGTCATTTAAGGATAATAAATGCCCAAGAATTGGTTTTTTATTCCATCTGTTTTGAATGATTTTACTATTTACCGCATCCTTCCAGTCAGCAGTGCGACATGCCAATATAAAGTTTGGGCTATGATGATGCGAGATTTTTGATAAAATATTATCGGATATAAGCTCTTTTTTATATACTGTTACCTCATCAATTCCATCAATGATAATTTTAGAGGGCTTAGAAACTGCTTCGATTGCTGGAGATAACATTATGGATACTGCATCATAACAGATAGAATTTGTTCTTTCTTTGAATTCTCTTAATAGAGTAGACTTCCCACTGCCAGGCTCACCTAGTAGGATTAAAGGACCATCCATAGCAAAAAAATCCGCATCAGAGCAAATTTTTTTCTTGTCTGAATCATCAATAATTTCTATTCGTCTTGGAATATAGTTCATTCAGTGCTCTCTGTCTTGGCTTTGTAGGCTCTTAATTTTGGGTATATTTTATCTATAACATGCTCATATCACCACCCAAGCGATGATTGAATAATATAATAGGTTTTGTCAGCTTTAACCAATGAATGTACCAATATAAAAAATAATGGGGGGAGTGTGCAAATTTAGCATATGTAATCGTTAAACTATTTTATGCAGGTAACTGAGAGTATTTTTGTCTATTATTAGAATGCTTCACATACATAGTAATAAAAGCACTAGCCACCAAAGTAAATACTAATATAGAAGGCGATGATGCAATACCTGTTTTTTTAACCAGTATTAAAGAAACTAACGGAGCAAGTCCAGCTGATAAACTTGCAGCAGTTGAATATAAAATTGATAAAACAGTGCATCGTAACTTAATCGGAAACATTTCAGCTAACATCACCGGTACTGTTGCATAATAAGCTCCAGCAGGAATTGCAATTAATGCTTGTCCTAATAAGAGCTCATAAATATCATGGTGCGATAAAACATAAAAAAATGGCTGGGAAAGAATCAATAAACCAACACTAGCAAAGATCACAATTTTTTCTCGATTGATTTTATCAGATAGTTTTCCAACTAAAGGAAATACAGCTAATAAAACAATTAATGAAAGTATATTTGATAGGATAATTTCATGATCCTGAAAATGACTATATAAATGGGCTTGCATAGGACCATAAATGTAAATCTGGAAAGTCGTTGTTACTCCTAGGCAACTTAAAACAAATACATAAAGAGATTGAATTTTATTGTCCTTGATGTAGTTGACTGATTCTGAAAGTAGACTCTTAAATTTAGGTTTTGGCCTGTCTGCATAGTACATGATGTACTCCATACTCTCAGGAATACACAACCGGATATACAAGCCAATGGAAGAACCTAGTAGTGCAAGGACAAAAGGTACACGCCAGACTAGCCAATCGTGTTCAGGATAGTGATTGGTAAAATAAGTAACTAATAATGCTACCAATGATGCTACGAGCATTCCTGACATGGCACCAAACGAAGCCCAGCTGCCCGAGTAGCCTTTTTTGGAGGCTTCTGCATTTTCAACCAGATAAGCTGAAGAATTTAGATATTCTGCACCACAGGAGAAGCTCTGAATAACTCTTAACACTAATAAGGTTATAACAGAAAAAGTACCTATGGTGCTGTGTGGGGGGATAAACCCGATAAGGGTTGTTGACACGCCCATCGTTAAGATGGACGCTGCAAGGATAATTTTTCTGCCATAGATATCGGATAATAAGCCCATTATCATAGCCCCAATAGGTCTGGCTAGATATCCAGCAAAGAAAGTAAGAAATACTAGAAATAAACCCTTTGAAGCATCACCAATTAGGTATTTGGCAATGTAGACTGAGAGTAGGCCGCAAATGGCCATATCAAAAGATTCTATTAAATTGCCTAGTGTGCCTGCCAGTATGATTCGGGTTTGATGCTTCATAGGATTATCCTTTACTTTGCATTGCCGATAGAGTGGTTAGTGAGTCCTGATCTTCTACTCGGTCTAAAAATAAAAATCCATTCAGGTGATCAATTTCATGCTGAAGAATACGGGCTTCCAAGCCGGAAGCTTTTTTGGTAATTCTATTTCCATCTATGTCAAAGCCTGAATATTCAATTTCCATGGCTCTTGGAACCTCTCCCATTAATTCACCGCAATTAAGGCATCCCTCGTAGCCAGTTTGAATTTCTTGGGACAGGATTTTTAATGCAGGATTAATTAATGCAGTATCGGGGATCGGGTATTCTGGTTTTCTCCGTTTGGTATAATTAGTACCAAATACAATAACTCGTTTGCTGATGCCAATTTGGGGAGCAGCTACCCCTACGGCACCTTTGTCAGCCATAATGCCGAACATAGTCTTAATCAGCTCTTTTAACCAACTGCTACCAAATTCTGATTCTTTAATTGGCTCAGCGGTTTGTCTTAAAATAGGATCGTTTTTATCCAGGAGTGTGTTCATAGTTCACCTGATTGTTGATGATTAATGTGAGTTTGGGCTTAGTCTTCATGCAGGACTGTTTGTCTGGTAAAGTTAAATACTCTTGAATTTGCCTTAACGCAAACTTGCCCATGGCTAACAGTTTTTCGCAATGAATGGAGCTTTTGTTTTGGATATAGGGATTTATTCGTTTTAATCCAAATGAAAAGATTGCTCTATGAGAATCATATTCAGTGGGGATGGAAATACCTGTGATGAGTCCAGGTTCTATCTGTTTGTATTTTGTAATTGCTTCTATACAGCCTATATGAGGAAGTTCGCTCCATAATTTCGGTTGATCCTGGCTGATGAACTCTGGTTGATAGCAACCATCAAATAGCCAGAGACTTTTCTCAATTAAATTTTGCTCTATAGCTGGGTTGGAGGACATGAAAAAGATCTGTCCTGCTTGATTGATGAGGGCAATGGAAGCATAGTCTGTTTCTACTTGCCCGAGTACGTCAGAGAACACTTTTCGCATGGTGATATAATGTTCAAAGAGAAAATCTTTTGCTTTAGGGTGAAGCCTTACTTCAACAGCTGTTACATCCATATCTACAAACTTCTTAAACGGCATGACTGTGCTTTTTTCTTTGTTCTTCGTAGGAAGAAATGGAACCAATGGCCAAGTCAATGATTTTTAGTAAATTATTTTCCGATGTGTCAATTGCACGTACTTCTTTGATTAATCCTAACACAAAATCGGCGTAATCGTCATTACTTCCATGAGAAACAGGGTATAAATGATGGCTTTGCTTCAAGATGTAATGAAGTAGTGTTTCATCGACTTCATTTTTCTTAGGAGCTGCATGTCCTTCCTCACCAAATAATAGCCAGCCTGGGTTTACATGAAGATGATGAGCTAATTGTTTAACTTTCTCATAATCAGGTAGAGCATCACCTCTTATATAGCGACGGCAGATTTGTTCTGATGCACCTGTAAATTCTGCTAGGGCTTTAATACAGATCCCATTAGGTGAACGAGATGCAGTATGTCCTTTATCTTTGAGGGTATGGATCAAGCGATTTGCAAACGATTGATAGGGTCCCTTACTCATAAAATTATCCTTTTAATCGAACGTCGTAAAAAAATTATCATATAAAACGGTATCATTCAATATCATATCGTATCTTAATTTAAATTTCTTAAAAATACATATTGATAATTATTTTAATATCGTTTTAATATTAGTTTCGATAAATGATACTTAATGTTCATTTTGCGCGATTTGGACTTTATTACACATGTTTTACAGGAGTATATCGCATGTTTTACGATCAAAAGATCACCATCTATAAGGGTATTATTCAGTATCTACTGGATTCAACCAATTATTCTCTACAACGAATCGCTAATTTATCAAACTCCCCAATTGCTCATTTGCAGTTAATCTACCAGCACAATCGTTTACCTAAAGAAAGTAAGGTTGAATTGAATTTGCTGAAGCTGTTTATCACAGTCATTGATATGGAACACAAGGGTGAATGGAAGGCTCGTTTACAACTTAAATAACAGAGGGATTTGGAGAATCAATGATGCAACCAGTTAATGATCTATTTACACAACAGATTCTGTTTATCAATGACGTAGAAGTCATTATCGGAAAGGACCGATTGACTTTACGCCGTTGGTGGAGTGAAGGGAAATTTCCCAAGCCAGTAAAATTACATGGCAGAACTTTAGCCTGGCATAAAGACGTGATTGATAACTGGATTAATCAATATGTCAGATAAATCCATTTTCATTGCCTGAAGTGGTCAATGACTGCTTTAGACAATGATTAATTTCTAAAGGTTTATAAGTAATACTTATCATCCCCTTTTTCTAAAATGACTTTAAAACCGCAAGTGTGAGAGATGTTGAGGAAGTTACTAAGCTTTACATCTTCTTGCTCACCGGAGCGAATTTTTTGAATTACAGTTGGAGAAAGCCCTGCTTTTTCGGCCAGTTTTCTCACGGTCATTTTGCCATTCTTCATGAGTGCTTTGATGATTTCAGATAATAGAAACTCATCATATTCTTTTTCAAATTGTTCACGAAAAAGAGGGTCCTGCATTTCTCGTTCAAAAGTAGATAAATGTTTCTTAGTCATAATAATCACCTGTTTTTACTCTACTGGTATATTGATCCATAACCTTTAAGGCTTTTTCCTTTTCGGTTAAAGGTAACTTATCCTGCTTCTTCCTAAAGGCATTAGTTAAAATTATTTTTCTGTCTTCAAAAAAGAAACATAAAAATCTATCTGGCTTAGGTTTGAAGGCATAAATTTTGTCTCCTTCATGTCTAAACTTGGTTTTATCGTGAATGATACCGGCATCGCCCATTCTCTTTAATAGCTTCAACAACTGAATGCGTTCGTCTTTATTCAAAGAATAATAATATTCTTGAGATTGGCTATGCTTCTTTTCGTCAAAGTACCATTCAATCGTAAACTTTTCGCCTTGATAGGCAATATATTCAATATCTCTATTCATTATAATTGTACCACTATAGTTGCACAAATTCAAATTTGTTTATTGTTAGTTCTTCTATCAGGCTACTCCATTTATCTAAAGCCTCTTTGCGCTGGTACAGCATTTCGTCTTTGTTATAAGTCGCCATGATCTTAGGCATTTTATGTCCAAGACATTTTTCTATAACTACTGGGTCGATTCGCAATGTTTCTCCAAGCTGAGTGGCAAAAGTGCGTCTGAGATCATGGGCAGTCCATTGTGGGATACCTACTCGTTTTTGTATGCGTTGAATAGCTTTAGATATCGATTTATCGCCTAGTGGGGAATCATCATCGACCCCAGCTAAAACAAAATTAGATAAGCTGATTTCTTTTATTTCCAACAGAAGTTTTTTAGTAAGCTCGCTCAGATGAATCTTCATGCTAAGTCCGATTTTATTATTCTCGGGAGGAATAATCCAAAGAGATTTCTCGAAATTAAATTCAGACCATTTTGCTAGTCTTAGTTCACCAGTCCTTGCACCAGTTAATAATATGATTTTAATGGCGTTTTTAATCTGAATTGACATCGAGTGATTATCACTATCCAAAAATAGCCATATTTTTTTTATTTCATCAAGATCGAGATTGCGATCACGAGGTTTTTCTACTCCACCTATGTCTCTTGCTCGAATATTTATGGCTGGATTAATTGTAATTTCTCCTCGACTTACCGCGTAATTAAATACTTGTTTCAAGGTACTAAGCACTTTATTGGCGTGAACAGGGGAGCCTCTTTGAACTATATTATCCAAGGCCTTTGCTATGTCTCGAGGCTGTATTTTTTCAATTTCTAATGTTCCTAATAGAGGGATAATGTCAGCATCAATTTGTTGTTTAATCTGTTGAGGTTGCTTACGGTGTTTAACAATATAATTGTTGTACCAATCAGAAATTAACGTTTTCACATTATTATTTTTTTGGAGCAATTTTTTTTGGATAATGTCTTCTGGGTCTTGGTCAGACTGCCTTATCTCCCATAAATCATTAAAGGCTTTTCTAGCTTCAGCAACACCCATTACTGGGAAATTACCAATAGTGAGCCATTTCTCTTTACCGCCAAATTTATAACGGTAGAACCAGGTTTTCGTACCTTTAGGAGAAACCCTTAAACAAAAGCCATTACCCTCAGTAATATGGTAACGATTTTTTTCGGCACTTAAATTTGCAATTTTGTTATGAGTAAACTTTTCCATAATTATGCTCTTATTAGGATATCAGAAATTGGCTACACTTCTGGCTACACTTTTTTGTTTGCTTGTATGAAATCAATTTATATCATTTGAAATATTGAAATGCAAATAATCCTTTATTTAAAAGGATGTTATGGTTATAATTGAATTTGTTTGAAATTAAATGAAATTGGTTGTCACTAGCATGGGGTGCTAGTGGTCGAAGGTTCAAATCCTTCCGTCCCGACCAAGCTCAGTAAGGGTTTTATAAAAATCTCCAAACCCCTTCAGAAATATTTGGTACCAGTTTTGGTACCGATTGTAAAATGATACCAAATCATTTTTTGAGGATGTGATTACTCATGAAAAAACAATTCTTCGATTTCAACGATTAGAATAGCCTTTTTAATCATTTATTTTATTTATTAATTGAGATTGAAGTAAGTCAAAAAGAAAACCTCAGTTAAACCATTCTTTCCGTAAACTACCATATAACATTTGAATTTTTTTGGAAGGATAAATTCGCCTAAAGATTCTTACATTTCCATTTTGACCGATCTTTTCTATATTTAAATAATGAAAGGAAAATAATCATGGCATTAGAAAAGAATAATATATATTGCAGAGATTTTATTTTTTCAATGTAGAGTGAAGAATATTTAGTATTAAAATTTAAATACAAGGAACGTATAATGAGCAAAGCTCGATCTTTTTCTGTTTACCTTCTAAAAGATGGATATGATGTCACCAATGCTTTAAAAGAAGATCATAAATTGCTTTCTAATATTACTGCAAATAAGTTACCTGAAAAATATAAACTTTATTTACTGGACAGTCATCCTTCCGAGCCCTGGTGGAAATCATACTTTGGAATAAATCAACATCTCGAGCAAGAGCTAAAGGGGGCTATTATTTTTATCCCTGTAGAAAATAGAAATTTTGCTCTAACTTTTGGTCATGTTGCACATAATTTTAAAGATACAGCTTATGAATATGATTTTGGTTTAAGAGTTACACTTAATTGTTTAGATCCATTAAAACTTAAAAGTTTAGACTCTCTCCAACCTAGCAATACCCTCAGACAAAGATCACAATTACCAATTGGTTCTGATTTAACTTACTTTGATTTCGATCAAAATAGTTCGATTTTGAAATCATTGACTGGTATGGTAAAAGATAAATATAAGTCATTATTTAAGCATGCAACGGGATCTAGTAACTTAAGAATCAGTTCAGACGTAAGTCCTGAGGGTTTACATGATCTTTGCACTAGCCTGTTACAGCTTTATAAGAGCGAAGAATTTATAAAAGAATTCCCAAATATACAAAATATAGCTCCTTTAAAAGATCCAGAAGAAATTGAGTTTTTAAATCAAAAGCTTATAGCCGCTATTAAAAACAAAGATGAGAATATAATACTTACAATCCCCGATATTATTAACTATACGGATGCACTATTTGCAGCTTTTAGTGGTGCTGGAAAGAGTTTGGTGTATTCAGATGTATTTATAAATCAATATTATGAATATCTTGGATTATCACAATTTGATGTAAATAATCTGAGTATTGATATTTTAAAAAAGCATCGTTTGGTCCTTACTAATGAGGATGGTACTCCACGAGGTGAACATCCAAGTATTTTAAAGTGTATATTATTTAATTTTACCCATGCTGATAAAACCTATCATCTATGTGAAGGAAATTGGTATTTAGTGAGTAATGATTTTCTCGAAAAGCTCACGGTGACTATTGATCCAATTTGTGCAGACACCACGCTTATTACTTATGATCATGACAATGAGGAAGCGTTTAATGCTGCATGTGAAAATTTTTCGATAAAAAGATTATGCCTAGATAGAAAAAATATTTCTTTACAGGGGCAGCACGAAGTTGAACCATGTGATATTTTAGAAATAATAGATAATCTCTTTATAATGTATCATGTTAAAAGAAATACGATTTCCGCCCAACTTAGTCATCTCTTTAATCAAGGTTTAAACTCTATCCAATTAATTTTTGATGAAGAAAAGGTCTTTGAAAACTTAAAGTTATTAATCATAGAAAAACTTCCGAAAGAAGAACTTCCTTATAAATCAGTTAAAGATCTGAAATTTAAAATTTCTTATCAAATCATTACTAAAAAAAATAAAAATGGAAAGACATCAAATTTGCCGTTGTTTTCTCGCATAAGCTTTTATAGAGCCATAAAAAGTTTACGACGTATGAGCATTGATACAGAGCTTTGTTTTATTACTGATGAACGAAAAATAACTTCTGAAAAGAAAAAGTTAAAACGTAAATCTATGAAGCAAGCATAGCCCTGGTAGGCGAAGCCGTAATCCCTGAATTCAAGGTTAATTACCATTTATTGCCATAAATTTACTTCCCGCATTACGTTCTGCTAATGCGTGCTAGACTTGCTGATAATGGATAGATGCTTCAAATTAATATTTTATTTTCATTTTAATATCAATTTATTCAATTGTGAGGTGGGACGGTGTGCTTTTCAGTCCAGCCTACGCTTGCTATTGCTTCGGTGGGTTATAGAGTCATTGCAATACCAATAAATTCTCATTCTGACGTATTTGTCAAAGAATTATCTCTAATCTCATTGAATTTAGAAATCGCCTGCTTTCCATATTTTATTGCTACCTCCAAAAATTCCCTATATGAAGTAATTTTTAATAATTCATTAGGAATTTTGACATTGTCTTTGGATAAAATATTAGATAAAGCAATATTAGATAATGGAAGAACAGGTAGAGGAATATTATTATTAATTCGAGCCCACGGTGTAAAAAGCACAAATAGAAGTTGTCCAAGATCATCATACTGGCTTTTTAGATTAAAGTAGTTTTGTTTACCTATCTCTGAAAGTGAATCAAACCAATCTGGTAAAAAAGGTTCCGAGTATGTGAAAAAAGGATCTAATTGACGATCCATTTCCCTAATCATATATCTATCAAACCATTGTTTTTCGAAATCATTTTGGAAATCCTCCCATGACCTTAGAAGGACATTCGTGTTTTTAACTGCTTGAAAGGCTCCCAATTGAAAACCTTTTTTGGAAATGATGTAACCTGTATTTGCCCCGTAATCATTCATAACAGTTCGAAAAGAATGTATAGTATCCTGAGGAATTTTCTTATTCCAAAATTTACACTCACATAAGACTGTAATTTTTCGATTGTTTATTAATTCTTCTCCATAAACATCGATTTCTACTTTATTTCTTGCAGTTTCAATCTTTTTTTCAGTTTCAACATTTATAAATCCACATTGATTCAATATTATTGCTACTTGAGCTTGCAAATCTTTCCAGCTCCTAGGATTTTTAGAAGTTATCAATGTTGTCCTCATGTGAGTAATTTTAATTGAGTTTTATCATATAAGTGTAGATTGTTTATTATCAAACAATCTACACTTGCTTGCTATGTAAAAACAATGTACTAACTGATGTAGTTATCCTATGGATAGGTGCTGTCTTGTTGAAGAATTTATTCAAAAAATAATTAATTCTTTATTTCATTTTTAGTAAATATTTCGAGTGGAAGTTTGCATTTGCTTTTTTTCTTCAAGCATACTCTCTAATTGAGGCATAAGATTTATAAAATTTTTTGGAAAATACACAAATTTAACATTATTATCGCGTTCAGTTCGCCTTAAGTCTTTCACCAGTTCATCAATCTGATATTTAAATTGTTCAACCTCAGGTTTTCTAGCCTTAGCTGAATCGATAGAAACGTGATAGTTATTTTCTGTATTTGTAAAAACAAAAACTACGGGGGCTACAGGAATAGAATTGTTTCCACGATGGATTTTAACATAATTTAAAGATTCAACTACTGCTTTATAATCAGAATGTAATGCAGAAAATAGCTTTCCTTCACTAGAAAAAGATTCTACTACATCCTTATATATTTCATTAAAATTATTATCTGCTATAAGAAATCCTGCTTTTCCTTTATTGCCTTTAACAAAAATATAAATTCTATTAATATTACCGTTCATAGTAGTTCCTTCTAACGGTCATAATATTATTATAGTATTTGTATTTGCATTGAATAAATGCTAACCATCTTTTATATGTAAGAAACAGTATAATTCAAACAACCATATAAAGGTTCAATAAAATCACAGACGCGCAATTATGCCGCGCTTGAAAAATTAAAAAATAATACATATCAAATATAAAAGAAGTAAGGAGTCTTTAACATAGAATGATCTACACACACACCTTTCGCTTGATAAAAATATGCATCATATCCATCTGATAAATAATGATTTTTTACAAAAATACATGGGGTTGGCAGCAAAAAATAGCGGTGAATGTATGGTGAATTAGGTGATGCAAGAAAGATCCAGTGTTTTTCTGAGATAAATATACCGCCTTCATCACTTATTCATCATGAGTTCACCATGAAATGAAGAGCATAGAAACTTTTATTAATGAGTTAATAGTGAGGTGACACCACCAAATGATAGTGGCATTCATTCTTCTAGATCATAAAACACATTGCTATTGCTGCACCGAATTGTTCCTAAATGCAGTTGATTCTGTTTAGTCACTTATACTTACTAAAATTCCAACATTTATATCTTTTCTGTGGATAACTTTTAAAGAAAATTTTTTAAAACAAACAATATATATATAAATAATAAAGTTCTGAGTTATGAGGTGGGTCGGCCTACACGATTATAGGCATGACGGGTTTTACAATGCATGTTGAAAACTCCTATATTTTAAAAGGCCAAAACTGTGGCGGGTTTGTGGCGGCTTGAGGGTTCGGCCTAGGGTCGGCCTGTTTTGGAAAAGATTGATGCCCTTCGGCTAAAAGGCATTTTAAAATAAGATGCCGTGTTGTGGATTTGATTTCAATCAAACCTGCACGTTCTAACGATTTAACCGCTCGCTTTACCTGTTGCTGGCTCGGGCTGCCTGTTTTTACACCTGCAATAGGGGCAACGTATAACGCCTCTCGCAGTGATTGATAACTTATTCTACGCTTTATCCCAACTATATGAGTTTCTCTGTCCATATAGGGACGAATGCCCATGAGATAAGCTAAACGTTGAATATAAGGTAATTCCATAAGCGCTTCAAGTTCTTGAGCATTTACAAATAAAAAATGCATTTTCATTCTTCCTAAAAAATTTTTTGATATTTTGATAGATGTACTTATTTTGATTCGGTATGCAAATTAATCCATTGTTCGATAACATCTGTTTGCCATACTAATACAGTGTCATTAAGCTTCGTTGGTTTAGGAAACTTACCGGCAGACCACCATCTTCTTAATGTCAGTCTATTTCGTCCAATAATTTGTTCTACGTCTTTAATAAAGAGTAATTTTTGTTTGAAGGGTTTATTTTTTGTATGTTCCATATAGTAACTCCATAATAGGCTGCAAACGTTTTGTTGTAGGATGCCGTTGATTTCCAAATTCTCGCTCGTTAACTTACTCGTTTTGTGTTAAGTTTAAGAGGTAAAACGCATTAAATTACACGTATCGTGCAATTAATATTGAATATAACACCTTTCGTGTAACAATCAAGTATCAATCAGAGTTTTTTCAATTTTGGTGAATTTATTGTAATGAGCATTAGAGAAAAGATTGGGAAACGTATTCATGAGGCACGTAAAGCCAAAGGCTTAACCAGGCAGGCTTTAGCTGATTTAACTGATGATATAAAACCCTCTCGCATAAATAATTGGGAGCACGGCACAAGGATGCCGGGACCCGAAGAAATTACGCAGTTAGCGCAAGCTTTAGAAGTATCCCCATCTTTTCTCATGGGGTTATCCGATAAACGAGATGGTGATTTTGGCATA
Organism: Legionella nigrisilvae; assembly: GCF_977063395.2. NCBI lineage: Bacteria > Pseudomonadati > Pseudomonadota > Gammaproteobacteria > Legionellales > Legionellaceae > Legionella > Legionella nigrisilvae. The sequence continues at coordinate 500,530 of NZ_CDRUGZ020000020.1, read as the reverse complement.
AATTCTAGAATAGGGACATTAATACCATTACTCGACTCCAAACAAGCTAGGGATCCGAGCTCTCATATCCAAAGGATAAAAGAACAGTTTTACTCGGATAAAATAACTTTTGTTCTTGTTGGCTCAGAGATTGCCAATCAGATGGATGAAAATGCTTTTGCCTTAAAAATGCGAGATGACAGCATGATCCCAGAAATGAGAATTGATGACATACAAATAGTCGACCCTTCCGTTTCGCCCAATCCTGGTGATTTTGTTGTTGCCAAAATAAGTGGCAAACAGGACGTCATTATTTGTCAGTATAAAAAGCTATCCTATACTTCACCTGAGTTTGAATTACTTACCTTAAATGATAACTGGCCGAATATTACTGTTAATGAAAGTGAGCAAGCTGAAATAGTTGGTACAATTATTCAAATTATTCGGACGTATCGTCAGTAGGGCGGCATTTTCAATTATAAGTGTGACGGGATTTTACCTTGCATATTGAATATCCCTTGATTTTAGTAGGCCGGAAGTGTGGCGGGTTTATGATGGCTTTCTGCGACGGGTATATGGCGCCTTTCAGCTGATGACTCTAGCCGCACTCTAGCCGTGACTCTAGCCGCAAATTGCTCATTAGAGTGTGTTCGTCTTGTTATTTAGTTTAGAGATATTAAGAGAAAGGATCGCAGTATTCAATAAGTTGAGTTGTTGCAAATTTTGCAACAACTGTCCCTCAATTTTAACTCATTTTTGATGTCTACTGCTTTGCAAGCACTAGATGCTGTCCTTAAAAGCAAGCAATCTTTATGAAAATTTGCTTACTTTTGAGTATCACCCCTGATTTAGCGAAACAAATGGGTGGAATACTTATTTTAAAATAAACCCAGCAAACTTTATTGGGTTTATTTGTTAAAATAACGAAACTCAAACAACTAGAATTAAACATTAGAAATTACTGATTACTTACATGAACTATTTCCAAAATGGAAACAGTTGCTCCAGTCAAATATAAGTTCCTTTTAAAAAAAATTGTATCAGACAAATGCTAATCACTTATTTATAAGTGGAGAGGTTTTGTCTGATTAAGAAATTTTCAATTTGGCATAGGCAAGCATTTACTCTTTATTAGAGGTTATTAGAGATTAAAATCCACTATTAATTTTTTTCTTTAATAATCATTCAGATATATAAGTTTATTAATATTATAAAACAGAGTTTCCACGATTTTGGCTACACCAATGGGGTCAGGCCTTGAATATTGAATTTAAAGATTTTTATTAATCTTATAGTTGCAATTCAAAATTCAAGGCCTGACCTACAAGTGAAATAAAAAACATTTTATTCAATCTATTTGTAAGATGGTTGATGTAGGAAAGACTACACTTTATAAATATATTAATAAATAGGAATAATAGGAATGGATAAGATTCAAACTGAATCAGTAAAGCCTGGTACTTCTGAAACGACACCAATCCTTTTAGACCAAACATCCACTACTGCTTTATATTTTCATGCCGCTCTACATGATGGTGGCATAAGAGGACATTTTTATCGTTTTAAAAAAGCAAAAGATGAAAATCTTGAACGAATAACTGAAAAAGACTTCAAGTCACTTAAGCTTCATGAAGGCGTGCATATTGAATTAGGAAGTGAGCAAATAGGCAAACTATATTCCGAACTTGGAAAAAGAAGAGCAATACAGGCACAGAAAGGATTTGAGTACGGAGAAAATGAATATATTGTGATATCTAAAAATGATAAATCACCAATCACAGAGGAAAATTTAAGAGTAGTAATAGAACAAATTTTAGAACGAAATAATTCCGATGCGCTTTGGGATTTTCTTAAAGATTTTGATCAAGAAAAAGCCGATCAAATAACAGCTAATCATATATATTGCAAAAGAAAAAAAATAATAGATGAGCTAAAGGAAAGAATAGATAGAGATTACTCTGAAACTATAGGAGAGGAATCCTGGCAAAGGTGGATTTATAGGCATAACTGGTTATTTGGTGTTAACTACCAAACACCAATTGAAAAACAAAAGATCAATCTTGTTGGCAGCATGCCGGATTATTTATTTCCAACAATTGATAATTTTGTAGATATATTGGAAATTAAGCTACCTAAATTTGACGTTATTGAACAAGATAAAAGCCACCCTGGTTCTTGGATATGGTCCAAAGATAGTAATAAGGCTATTGGCCAAGTAGTTAATTATCTAAATGATATCGAACGTCTACGATATGAAATTGAGAAATTGATAAAGAAATATTCTGGAAAAGATATTATTTTTTTGAAGCCAAGAGCTTTTATTCTTATAGGAAAAAGTGATGATTGGCCACCAGAGAAAAAAGAAGGATTAAAAAAATTAAACTATGCTTTACATGGAATAGAAGTAATAACATATACTGATTTGATCAACAGGGGAGAGGTATTTATTAATGTACCACTTGATTTATAGATAATAGTAGATTTTTTTAGGTGTCCCAAGTACCCACACCAATGGGGTCAGGCCTTGAATTTTGAATTTAAAGGTTTTTATTAGTTATAGTTGCAATTCAAAATTTAAGGCCTGACCCTGAGGTATTCTCGACATGTTCCAATTCAATCGGAAATCCTAAAGCCTTCGTACAAAAACAATGGTTCAATTTTAGTTTTCATGGAATTTTTCCTCACTTAGCAATTATCACTGCTATTAGTACAGTAACTAGGACCATTGATTCACACTACTCCACTTTTTAGGCATCTCACTTTGATTAGTTAAAGCATCTGCCAGAGGATAAAGAAAAGATTGAATTCTATTTATAATATCCTGAAAGTGCATCGGTACATGTTCTTGGTTTAATCGTCTTGCAAAGGCAGTCCATTGAGTTTGTTTGGACTCTATAAATTGTTCTGAGAATGCTTCAATTTCAATAGGTAGCGTGGTGTTGCGGTTCTCAAACGTTAGGCGAATCGCCTCTGCGAGTTCAGTTCCATTGAAATCGAATTGCCTGGATAACATCCAAATATCATAAAAGTCTTTCATCCGACTATTAATGCTACCTAGTTTTATCATCGCTTCAAATTTTTCTGCAATGACTGTTTCTCGGCTATAGGCTAGAAGCTCTGGGGCTGGAAGATCAAGGATAGTTGGCATCAATGATTTTTCTGGAGTTGGATAAACAATATCACCAAAACCGATATCAATTTGCATATGAATTTTTGCCGTATCTAGATTACCTTTAAAGAGTACTCTTATCCCATGATAATCAGCATCTTCTTTAATTCGCTCTGCTTTTAACGAGGTTGCGTCAAAGCATAGTCCATCCTCTGTTGCGTCTACTGAAAGTATCTCTCTCATTTGTTGAATGACATTTTCCGTATCGTTACTTGTTTTCCCCAGCATATCAATATCCATGGTTGGTCTTGATTCCGGGGCATTCCATAGTCTTAGCATCAAAGCACCTTTTAAGATGAATCTATTTTTATGTTGAGACAACGACAGACGATAAAGAAATCGCTCCATTGCATAATATTGTAGGACTTCATTAAATGGTTTGTGGTTGGCTTTTGAATGATTTAATAAGCGTTGCCGGATCGACGCCGCGCTATTTTTTGGAGATTTCATATTATTGCTTCCAGGTAGGGTGTAATCGCCCGTTCGACTTTACAAATTTTGGCATATTTAAGGATCTTCTTCAGATCAAATTGTTTTCGTCCGCGGTAAAGCTTTATTGCTTCCAGTACAATGTCCATACCTATTTTGTTTCTATATTTAAAACAGTCAACAATTGTTTTTTCAGGAGAGTAAATTTTTATATTAATCTCATCAATTATGTGTACTTCAATTCCTGATTGGTAGGCTTGCTCTGAGAAGCGATAGGCTTGGGTAGGAGGATAATCAATAGAAGGGAGATGTGCTCCCCTCGGTACTGCCACTGAAATAATATGTGGAATTTGAGTTGTTAGCTCGTGATATGAGAGAGCAGATATGAGACAAATAACTGCATTAGGTACGCGAAGGCTTACTGCAACCAGATCCTGATTACTCAGTGGGGGCAGATTAGTGAGTCGAAAAAGCCCTCTACTAATTTGTTCTATAATGCCTTTATCCCTCAGAGAATAAAGCATATAACGGGTAATGCCATGCTTTATGGCATCGCTCATCTTTAGTTGCCCACCATGTTGATAGAAAATTTCTTCAGGATTTTTATTTGCCACAATCAGACAAATCCTCACCATTTATTTATAATTGATTAGATTATGTCTGATTTTTTGAGGTTAAGCAAATTGAGGTATCATTATAAATAGGTATAATTTATACCAATTTTATACCTATTCTATACTTATTTGCGTTATACAGGCTCAGAACTCCTTTGCTCTAATTCAATGGGGAAATGAAAGGCATTCGTTTGGGGTTGGATCAAATCCTTAATTAGGTTGGTCCATTGTTCAAGTGCTTCTTTTCTTTGTGGAAGCATTTCATTCTTATTATAAGTAGCCATAATCTTTGGCATTTTATGCCCCAAACATTTTTCAATTACTACTGGATCTATATTCAACGTCTGTCCCAATTGGGTTGCAAAGGTTCGCCGCAGATCATGTGCTGTCCAATGAGGAATGCCTACTCGGGCTTGAATTCTGCTAACTGCTCTGGCAATGGCTTTATCGGTTAATGGCTCTTCGTCATTAAGACCTGGAATGACAAAGGAGAACTCGCTCTCAGCTTTTAATAATTCAAATAAAGATTGAGTGGGCGGTGTTAAATGAATTTTCATAACCAACGCATTTTTGGTATGACTTGCTGGGATTATCCAGAGTGATTGCTCGAAATTAATTTCACTCCATTTTGCTAATCTTAATTCACTTGAGCGAACACCTGTGAGTAGGATAATTTTTAAAGCGGTGCGAATTTGCAATGACATACGGCTACTATCGCTGTCTAAGAAAAGCCATAAGGTTTTAATTTCCTCTAGGGTTAAAAACCGTTCGCGTGGCTTTTCAATACCACCAATATCACGAGATCGAATTGTTGCAGCAGGATTGATTGTCATTTCACCACGGCTCACTGCATAGTTGAATGCTTGTTTGAGCGTACTTAAAACTTTGTTTGCATGAATAGGGGAGCCACGGTTCACAATTTTATCTAATGCATTAGTAATATCTCGAGGTTGGATTTTTTCCAGTTCCATATCACCAAGCAAAGGAATAATATCCGCATCGATTTGTTGTTTTGCTTGTTTGGGTTGCTTGCGGTGTTTTTCAATGTAGTTGGTGTACCAAGAGAGAATTAAGGATTTTACTGTCTTTTTATATTTTTGTTTTTCTTGTTTGCTGTGCTCAATGGGATTAATGCCATTTTCCTTCATGGATTGAGCTTTTAAGAAGAGTTCTCGTGCTTGTTTGATGCTAATCGCGGGGTATTTACCTAGACTCATTTTGCAACGTTTGCCGTTAAGGGTAAATCGATAGAACCATGATTTGTTTCCGGTGGGTGTTACTCGAACTCCTAGACCCGTTGCTTCAATTTTTTCGACCCATTCTTTTTCTGCTTTAAGATTTTTAATGAAGGTGTCTGTAAATTTCATGGAGTTCCTCAAACTTTTTTTGGTACCAGTTTTGGTACCACTTTTTGTGTTCTTAAGTGAAATGAGTTGATATCAATTAAAATCTATAATATGGAAATAACATTGTATTTACAAGGACTAAATGAGTTTTTTGAAATGATTTGATACGGGTTAAAATCGAAAAAGAATAGAATGGGGTGCTAGTGGTCGAAGGTTCAAATCCTTCCGTCCCGACCAAGCCCAGTAAGGGTTTTAAAAGTTTTTCTCCCTCCTCGAAAGATTTTAATGGGTACTTTAGTGGGTACTTAGAATAAAATGTTGATTCCCATAACGGCCACAATCATGGCAGTAGAGCTTATATGCTTTAGATCTTAATATACTGCGACGATGACCTATTAAATCATGATGCACCTGACGCACCTAAGAAGATTTCTTGCGAACGCGCTTACTGTGACAGTGGCTACAACGGGCTTAGCGGTTATACGATATATCTAATAACAATGGTTGATATCCACTCAATTTTACTATGGAAAATCCAGGTAAATTTAAAATAAGATTGTACTTAGGCACTTTAATCTCCTTTTGATCGCTAAATCAAGAACTTAGTTTAGACTAATTTGATTAAAGTGCCCCCTTAATTGGTGTAGAGCCATTAGGCTTGCCTAAAATCTTCTGTTGTCCCATTTGACTTACTAAACCGCCACATTCTAACTACTTCATCTTTCCAGGAACATTGAATCAGATTTAAAGTTTGACTATCATGCACCATGTCTGATTAGAGGTGTAAAAATGCTGGAACTACTCGAAAAAAAGAACTTTTTTTTGCTTTGTGACATGCTTGACCATAAAGATTTAAATACACTGAAACTAGTCAGCCGTTTCTTAAATAAATCAGTTACAGAGTATAACCATTTATCAGGATTTCTAAAATTAATTGAGCAATACCAGCAGGAAAATCCGACAGTTTTAATCGATTTATTACAAAAAAAGCTAATTCATCCTGAACTGATTAGCAGCCTTATGGTACGTTTAATCGATACTTATCCTGAAACTAATACACCGCGTTTAACCTACCATGGATTAACCTTAGTTGATTCATTAAGTCCTCAATCTTTACTGGGTCTTCATCGCTCATCGGTTATGATTTACCCTTTTCCAGCGCCTAAAGTTGCAGCAATGATGATCTACTATGCAAAGGTCCAGGACGAAGAATATATTGTATTTATCAAAAGCAAGCGCCGTAGTGATGGAATTTCTAAAGAGTTAGCCTTGCCAGGCGGGAATTTAAATGTCATCGGGCCCTTTGGAGCGGAGCAAGGAGTAAGTCGTGTAGAGGATAAAATACGCGATGAAGCAGAAGAACAAATTATGAAAGGGAATTCTTCAGCTTATCAAACCCTGCAAACCAGTCCATCTAGAAATTCTTTACCCTTACAGCCAGAACGATATCATCAGAGTTTGAAAGACTGTGCCAAAACTGAAGGAGTTGAGGAAACTGGAATAAATATCACAGAGAGCATAAAGGAGAGTGCGCTGTTTGTTTGTCAAAAGGAATATCTTAGCCGAAGTCGACGCATGCATTTAATTTTACATTATTTTGTTACCGATTGTGGTTCTTTTGATCACGAAGAGGATTTGCCGAATCTTCTGCCACAAGATGAATACGAAGTTGAGTCAGCACAATGGATCAAGGTCGGTGATATTACAGTGTCCACTTGTCCTAAGGATTTTTCTGGTGTCACATTTCAACTGAGCTATCAAGATAACTCCATTGCAAAACCGCATCTTGATGGCTTAAACCAATCATTACGATTTATCAGGGATAAGGAAATACAGCGGCGCTCTAGGGGTTGTTATTCTGGAATGGAATCCTTGTATCACACAAGTAAACAAGCCGATTTTAAATTTTTAGAGCCCTTTGTTCATAATGGGGCTTGTGAGTTTGATGAAATTCAGACAGCAAATCATATCAAACTCTGCAATCAAATAGAGAACCTGGTGAAAATCAAAAAAGATTGTTCAGACAGTATGATAAAAAAAGGCTTAATAGGATTTGGACTTTTTGCCCTGGGTGCTGCAAGCGTTTTGATAACACAACATATACAAAACAATGGCCTCAATCTAGGAAGTCGGTCCTAATTAAATACTCTCCGAGTAATTTTACAGTAACTGGGTTTTCTTTTCTCTGGTGTAGACCTAATATATTCAAAAACTGAAATATCAACCTCACCGTTTAAAAAACAAGAAATAGTTTATGTTATTGGTGGCTGATTTATCAGAAATTAATTTTAAAACGCAATTCCAGAAATTCAGTGATGATTATTTCAGAGATAAAAAATCACCACCTATTCCCAAAAAGGAATGCGCTAAATGCCAATTTAGAACACTTCATGAAGATGAAACAAGTGTTTTTTTAATTGGCGCCTTATATTTTCATGCTATATTGCTTCAAAATTTCCTCTTCTTGTGACAGGTCCTTTGCCAAATAACCAACTGTGCTGAGGAAACCGGGTGGAAGCGGTATATAAGAGCTCACAGCAGCGGGATTTTCTGATTTAGCTATATCCACTCGATTTTGCTCTTCTTCCACAAGTCTTTTCTTAGTTAGTGAATTTTGAGAAAAAAAACCAAACTTAGATGATGTTGTTTGTGCCAAACTTTCTTGACTTACCTTTTTAGGGTTATGAGCGAGTATTTGTTCTAGATTAAATCTAGGAATAATGAGCTCTCCATCTCTCCAAGAAATAGCCCCACTCTTTATAACAGCTTGCTTATCTTCCATGCTCACTAGATTACCTTTAAAAATATAATTGGACATAAGAAAATCGCTTAGACGTATGTAATCGCTAGAAGAAAATTGTGAGTTAGTCTCACTTCTGTTATTAAATCCTTCGTTGGTCGGCATTTTAAAATCAGTTTCCCCAGAGGTTTGGTCTATTTTTCTTCTCTTTGCTGAGGGATTTTGAGTGTCACTGTACTTTTTTTGAAAGGTAGATCTTCTTTGCCAAAAAATTTCTTTTCCAGACACCATAACGGTTCCATCAGCGTAAATTGTAGCATTACGCAAGGCTTTTGTAGGCACTACTTCTCTATTGTTTTCAAAAAGATATTGACGTTTCAAAAAGGCCCCTTTACTAATCGGATTTTCGGTGCCGATTCTAAAGTACTGAAATACTTTTAATTCCCTAAGTTGTAAAACCGTTGGATTATCAGCATAATCCAATGGCCTCTTATGGGAGGCTCTATCGGAGTGTTGAATAATGGGTTTACCTCCAACTGTAATAGTCCCATCTGGGAATAAGAAGGCATTGCGCAAAGAATGTCTATTAATAAAAGATTTATTATCGCTGCCTTCAAAAACATAGTTACGTTTTAGAAACGCATCAACAGTAATTTGATAGCCTCGAATTTTAATTGTATCGTACAATGATAAATCATTAATTTTTATGTACGCTCCGTCAGCAGTCAGATGTTGCGGGTGTAAGGTTGAGTCATATCTAGGTGTATTGGACAGAAATAATTTTGTTTGCATAGAAATACTTAAATTGAGTTTTAAATTTGGACTCTTGTGTCATTCAAAACACTCTGTCCCCAAAAGTTTTTGCGGTAACCCTCTTCGGGTAAAGTGAGTGGCAGTACGCAATGCTTGTTTCCGGTCGTTTATACCATATTTCTCCTGCATATTGTTTATTGTAAATTTCTAATTTGGAAACATTTGCTTTCTTAAATACGGCATACGTCCCATTTATAATTTAATCAGTGCTTAATGAAATACATTTGATCCACCTTAAATGGCACGATGAGCTTCCTGTTATCTATGAAAAAAATGGGGTCAGGGCTTGAATTTTGCACACCAATGAGGGTCAGGCCTTGAATTTTGAATTAAGGTTTTTATTAGTTTATAGTTGCAATTCAAAATTCAAGGCCTGACCCTGAGGTACTATCATTCTTACGAATATATAGGTCTGAGTTTTTAGATATGATTTCAGCAATATATTGATTTAATTCATGAGGTGAGTAAATGAAAGCAATTGATATTGATTTGGTTTGAGCCTCATAAATTAAATCCTCGCGAGATGGATTCATTATTTTTTACTCCTTAAGAATTAGAGCTTCGTAGCTATATACCTGCAAAACTCACTATAGACATACTGATAATCTTATTTTAATAAATAATATGTCTATGACATGTCAGTTTTGGAATTAACTAATGCAGATTTAATACTCAAAAAATCATGCCGCCCCACTTACATTATAGCCAACTCAAAGCCTTTTTATAGAAAATAATTGGTAAACACCTTCTGTAACATTTACTTATGGAGGTAACTGGTTGATCATATAACTGATGATTTGTTAAGAGCTTTAGCTAATCAATTAGAAATAGAATCAAATCAATCAAGCTATCATAATTGCTTGTCTTGCATGCGCTGCAGAACAGTCTTTGCTTGGGTTCTGATGTTTTTTTGTTTTTCGGCCCCAAACTTATCCCACGTTGCAAACACATAAGCCATACGTTGATTTCCACGCAGTTTGCTTTCATTGCGCGCTAGAAAATCCCAATAAAGCGCATTAAATGGACAGGCCGTGTCACCAGTTATTTCATTGGGGCTGTATCTACATGTTTCGCAATAATTACTCATGCGTTGTATGTATTTTCCACTAGCAGCATAGGGTTTGCTTGCCATGATACCCCCATCACCAAATAATGCCATGCCAAGAGTATTAGGCATTTCCACCCATTCATATGCGTCCGAGTAAACCGCAAGATACCATTCCTGCACTTGGCGAACATCCAGACCTGCAAGCAATGCGAAGTTACCAGTAATCATAAGACGCTGAATATGATGAGAGTATGCATGGTCTCTTGTATGGCGAACTGCTTCGCTGATACACACCATATTTGTTTCTTCACCCCAATAAAAATCGGGTAACGATAATGTTGCATTAAAATAATTAAGATCTGCATAAGCTGGCATATGGTGCCAATAAATACCCCGCACATATTCTCTCCAGCCAAGGATCTGTCGTATAAATCCCTCCACTGCATTGAGCGGTGCTTTGTTTGCATGATATGCCTTTTCTGCTTTCTGGCATATTTCCAACGGTAATAATAAGCCAGCGTTAAGATAGGATGAAATCAGCGAATGGTACAGATAAGGCTCTCCCAACATCATTGCATCCTGATAATCGCCAAAATAGGGAAGTACTTTGTCGATAAAATGTTCCAGTTCCATCAGTGCTTGAGGACGTGTAACGGCATAGTGGAAGGGAGTAAGAGTACCAAAATGATGTGCAAATCGCTTTTCAACCAGTTTTAGAATTTCCTCGGTAATCTCTGATTTTTTATGGGTTAAACGTTTTGGAATAGTCATGCCAGATTGGGGTGGCTTACGGTTTTCTTTGTCATAATTCCACTCACCACCAACTGGTTTGCCATCTGGATCCATCAGTATGTGATATTTTTTACGCATCTCACGGTAGAAAAACTCCATGCGAAACTGCTTTTTATCCGCTGCCCATATACTAAATGCAGTGTGGTTGCATAAAAAGCGATCATCCTCTAAAATCTCAACGGGAATACCCAGCAAGCCTTCCCATTGGGCCATCATCTCAAGTACTCTCCATTCGCCTGGTTCGGTGAGAATGATTTTTTGCGGTTTGAGCTCGTTGGCTGCGCGGGCGATTTCACCATTAAAACTTCCCGTATTAGCCGGATCATCTAATGTAATGTATCGCACTTTAAAACCTTGCTCTTGAAGTGTCTCAGCAAAGTGGCGCATAGCGGTAAATAAAAAAGCAATTTTCTTTGGGTGATGTGGGACATAAGTGGCTTCTGTTATCACCTCACACAAAAAAATAACATCACTGTGTTTATCTGCTCCTTTTAAGCTTGCGAGCGATTCACTAAGCTGGTCAGCAAGAATAAGCCTAAGTATTGACAATTAATTAACCCCATGTAGCGATGACAAAGAATGGCTGAATAGAAGTATCTTACAACAAACCTGCATAAAAAGTTAAAAATCATGCAGCGTTAATCTTGTAGGCACTGAGAATTGAGATTTTTTTCAAAATAAATTTGGGTCATTTTTATAAAAGCTTGAGAAGCTGAGTCAAGTGTTTTATTTTTAGCAGTAATGATCTACCAATTTTGGTCAGCACATATATAGGGTCAGGCCTTGAATTTTGAATTTTATGGTTGTTATTGGCTCATAGGTGCAATGCAAAATTCAAGGCCTGACCCCTATGTGTTACAAAATTCAAGGCCTGACCCCTATGTGTTAGCGCTCCATCAGGATTCATCGCTTTATTGACTGGTTGGTTTACATCTGAAGTAGGTAGACAGCCTTGGGTAGTCTACGGGTTAGTGAAAACTCATGATGTTGTATCACAGGTCTCTCCGAAACAGGTTCTAAATGGATTTATGGTTATTATTATTACATATGGCCTAATTTTTGGTATCGGTTATTTGAGCTTTTTCTTTAGGATGATAAAAAAAGGGCCGGTTATGAAATCAAGAAAATTAGCCAATAACTCAGCACAACAAGAGAGGCATTATGGATAGCCCAACACTTACAGTATATATTCTCATCTTTACACTTTTAATTTATTTAATTCAAGACGGTCGAGCTTTAATGTTATGTGTGTTTGCGCCATTTAATACAAAAAAAACCGCGTAAGTTATTTAACGATATCCTGCCTAGCTGGGATGCAAATCAAACATGGCTTGTTTTTACAATTGCCGGGCTATATGGCGGTTTCCCAATTTTTTTTGGTCAATTAATGAGCCAACATTACTCATTCTTCTTTGTTCTGTTACTGTTGTTGATTTTACGCGGCGCATCTATTGAGTTTTATATCAAAAGCTCCAAATTTAAATATTTTTGGCTATTTTCGTTATCTATATCATCACTTCTGATTCTCGCCTGTCATATTGTTCTCTGCACTATTTTAATTAGTCCTTCTTATTTCTCAATAGTAGCATTATTCGTCATTGCAGCGTTTATTTTATGGTTTAACTTCACTCAAGCCTATTGTTTTTTATTTTTTCTTAATCATTACGACAGATTGAGCCTTGTGCTTGGTCTTTTCCTTACCTCAACAATTTTAATGAATGTGTTTGATGTTTCGGTTTGGCAAAATCATTTAACATCTTTAATCTTCTTATTTGGTGTGGCATTTTTAATAAGCTTTTTAACGCTGTCAATTTTTACTTATTCACCCAGATGGTTTAGTAAAATATTGTTATATTACCTTTTTGTAAGCAATGCATTTTTTATCATACAAAAGCTAATCCCCGACCTAATAATGCTAGATTATGGTGAACTAACAAGTATTACAAAAAATTCATCCTATCTAATGATTAACGCATTTTCAATTGTTCTTCTGCCTCTGGTTGCATTAGGTTTAGCGAAGATGAAAATTGTTTTTTCTAAAAACCATGATGAGATCTCATATTAATTATTTAAATGTGATTCAACAGCTTTTCAGATGGCATCCGCATTAAGTCGCTAATTTATAAAACGATAGGGTAAGAAGGAATAAAATGTTACGGCATTCATTAGAATCACAAATGCCACGATTCATCAAGTGTTTTATTGGTGGCTTTTCTATCAATTATTCCAGGCTGATTGGTTAAAAAAGCGTTTAAAGCCCATCTAATGACTGGAAATGCCAACTGTTCCCAAGGTATTTTGTTCTTCTTAAACAAAAGTACCTCACTACTCTCAACACTACTTTTAAACTCTGGCTTTGACATAGTGGCAGCATAAATAATATGAATTTGATTAATGCCTGTCAAAGAGTAGGTTCCGATAAGATGAGAAATATCTATTTCGACAAAGGCTTCTTCATAAGCCTCTCGCTGGGCACCTTCCTCTAAAGACTCACCATTTTCTAAAAAGCCAGCAGGATAAGTCCATAAACCCAACTGCGGTTCAATAGCACGCTTGCATAATAAAAATTTATCTTCAAACGTTGTCACTGCACCAACAACAATTTTGGGGTTTTCGTAATGAACAGTTTGACAGTAATTACAAACTTTTCTAACCCTTGTGTCATTGTGCGGGGTTGAAAAAACGATTGATTGATGTCCACATTGACTGCAAAATTCGGTGTTTGAATCGTGCTCTTTTATCATTTAAATTCAACCTTACAGTAGCCATTTTTTTTAAACCGATATGTTGCAAAAATTTTATAAACTCGATTCATCAGAGGTTTTAAAACAGGTAAAGATGCTATTTTAGCAAGATAACGCCAGCCTCGTAATTCCTTCCAAACAATAATAAATGCATCGAGGGATGTGTGCATGGTCCCATGTTCGTCTTCAACGTGAAAAAACATTAATCCGTTTCTAAGGCTAAATCCTCTTTGAGTTAAAGGATTTGAATCTAAAGTAATATCGCACCATGTAAATTTATCAGAAGGTGCAATTTTTTTATAGTAAGCAATCTCTTTACTGCATAGACTGCATTTACCATCATAAAAAACGGTTATCAAAAAATTTCTTCTTATATTCTAGTTGTATAAATCCTATTATAGCAAACTGCTCCTTGGGGGTTAAAAAATAATTTAACTGGGATTGTGACATTGCATAAAACTAACCACTAGCCTATTATTACAGCGGCATGTTATTAAAATTGTTTTTAATTATAAGGATAGTAAAATGAACTCTTTTAGAAAGTTATTTTTAGTGGCTATGGTTTCCTTATTTAGCTTGGTGGCAAATGCAGGTACTACTGTAGTTGACATCGCCGTGGGCAATAAGGACTTTTCAACTCTTGTTTCTTTATTGAAGAAAGCTGATTTAGTTAAAGCTTTAGAAGGCGCTGGTCCTTTTACAGTTTTTGCTCCAACTAATGAGGCATTTGCAGCCGTTCCTAAGGCCGATCTAGACGCACTTTTAGCTGATCCCGAAAAATTAAAGGCTGTATTGCTCTATCATGTGGTTAGTGGAGACATTACCTCTGATAAAATTAAACCAGGTATGGTTAAAACACTTAGTGGGCAGGATGTCGATATTACTGTTAAAGATGGGAAAGTATATGTAAATAATGCTGAAGTTGTAAAAGCGGATGTTAAGGCTTCAAACGGTGTTATTCATGTTGTTAATCAAGTATTGCTGCCCAAAGAGTAACTCCTGAAAGACGGCGCTCATTTAGGAGCGCCATTTTGATACAAGACTTAGCTTATATTGACTTGATTTTTCGCCAAACAACTATACATGACGCCTAAGTTACTCTTTTAATCAGAGTTATTTGCAATGCTTTGTTGGTAAGCGCTCAATAAAATGACCTGGTTAGGAATGCAAGCGATCTATTGATCCGCTTAAACTTCAGTGAACAATCAAGTGCGGTGGGCTACGCTACAAAGCTGTTTGACAATCAGAAAATAAGCTGTCAAATTTAACTTCGATAAAAAACAGAGGCATGAATCCAATGGAACTTTCCTTAGAAAAAATTTTAAATAATGAGCCGTTCAGCCTGAGCTTCCTTAAAATCTTGTTAGAAAATAGTTACGACTCAATCATAATAACCGATTGTACAGAAGATACATTGATCATTTATGCGAATAAAGCATTCAGCAGACTAACTGGATATGAATCTTCGGAAGTAATAGGAAAATCGCCAAAAATATTGCAAGGTTCAGATACCGATAGGAACGTTATTGCTGATTTAACTGATTCCTTAAAAAATAATTCTCCCTTCGAAGGTCAGGCAATTAATTATAGAAAAGATGGCACTTCTTTCATCATGAACTGGCGTGTACTGCCTTTGAAGATAGATAACCAAACAAAAGCTTGGATTGCCATACAGCGAGAAATAGGCTCTTCTGATGGCGTTGTTGTATAAATGGGTTTGGTAACTATTTTGGCATGGTTCAAAAACCAAATATTTTAGTGAACACTAAGCGTGAAAAATACTGCCCGAACGAGTTAGACTTCGGGCTTTAACTTGGCTAGGCAGCTTGAAGGAGTCCCCAAAGAATTCATTTTGTTAAGTACACTGCAACCAATCATGGCCTCTTATTTTTGTCTTTCAAAATCTCTGGTATGCATCGTATTGCCAGTATTTTTTGATAAAGCATTGCAATCTCAGATGGATTTCTCTTTCCACATTGCCTTTGTTCTTTGGAAACTTCTTTGGCATAATCAACTATTGAAATTCACAGGTCACGCATCCATAATTTTTCTTCCTAATGCATTAAACAAGCTACTCTCCATTCAATCCTAGGCACAGCGAGGAGAATGATGCGCTAGAAATATTTTAGTTTTAAACGAGATGATTTGAACGCGTATTTTTTTTTTGTCTGTTATCAAAGGATTTAATTTATGAAATTATCTATTGCCATAGTGGGCGCAGGTTTATCAGGATTAACAATTGCAAATGTTATTGGCGACCATGCTGAAGTTACTGTTTTTGAGAAAGCCAGGGGCGTTGGTGGGCGCATGTCTACCCGATACGCCGACGAATTTTATTTTGATAATGGTGCACAGTTTTTCACTGTACGCAACAAACATTTTAAACAATTTCTCGCTCCGCATTTTTCTTCTGGTTTGGTACAAGAATGGCAAGGGAAAGTTGTAACTTTTGAAAAGGGCAAGAAGATGACTGACCGGATATGGTTCGAGCCGCACTATGTCGTCACGCCTGGAATGAACAATCTTTGTAAAAAACTGGCTGAAGATATAAAGATTAATCTTAATTGTGATATTGCGCCTCTTGGTGAAAAAAGTAAGCAAGGCTGGGAGTTGTTCGATAAAAATGGAAGTGGATTGGGTTACTATGATTGGGTTATTTCAACAGCACCACCTGTGCAAACGATACATCTTTTTGATAAATTTTTGCCTCAGGACTCGATCTTAAACCAGAGTAAATTTTTGGCTTGTTATTCTCTCATGTTTGGATTTCATAAAAAATGGGGGCATTCATGGATGGCTGCAAATATTTTGAATAGTCCTTTGGAATGGATCGCCGTTAACTCCACTAAGCCAGGGCGCAACCACAATCTAACAACATTGGTTGTGCATTCCAGTAATAGGTGGGCACAAGCGCATGTAGATGATGATTTGGACAAAACAGAGTGTTTTTTACGTGATGAACTGCAGCAAATTTTAAAATTTGATATAAGCGATCCGGACTATTTTTCCTTGCATCGATGGCGCTATGCTTTGCTGGATAAGCTAAATGGTGACAAAACAAAAAATGAATCTTATTTTGATAAGGTCTTACAATTGGCATCTGTCGGTGATTGGTGCAGCAGGTCACGCATAGAAGATACGTGGCTTAATGCACATGAGCTGGCCCTTAGAATAGTTTGCAATTTAACTAAATAAATTTGAGAGCATTAAAGCCCGTGTCACAAAAATTATATAGACGTTAGTTTCATGGCTCTTCAAGATAACTCTATATCAACTGAACCCATGATGGGTATATGAAATATCATGAGTAGCACGCCGTAATGAAAAGCAGCAAAATAACAACTATCGTCGCGTTAAGACGCAAGTGAAAAAACCATAATGGAATAACTTTGTTGCGATAAAGTTCCAGATCAAGGATAAGCAGATACACCAATGGGGTCAGGCCTTGAACACCAATGGGGTCAGGCCTTGAATTTTGAATTTAAAGATATTTATTAATCTTTTAGTTTCAATTCAAAACTCAAGGCCTGACCCTACTTATTTTGTGCAGAATAGGATAAACCTGTGGTAAATCCCCCTGAGTTAGTTATCAATTATTAAGATCAACCAAATCTTTCTCTTTTAAAATTACCAATGGTATTAAAAAAAGACATAGGAACACTATATTTAGAACAATATTCATCACCAATCCGGATGCATATGAGCCCAATGAATCAGTAAGGAACCAAATTATTAAAGCTGACAACATAATCTTACGTATAGACTCATTAAATATTTTTGGATGAGAAAGGCAAAACATCATCCAGCCCCAACCAATCATGACACCTCCAAGGACGGCATTTAATGCTCGGGATGTTGAATCAAAGTCGATGTTTGAGGCATATGAGTTTAAGAGATTAAAAAGTTCTCTCCAAAAAAAGTCAGTCGTAGGGTAACTTGCAAGTAAGCTTGTTATACCAGTCATTATGGTAAAGATGCATGCTAATCTAAGCCAAAGAAGGTAAAAATTCATAGTGAAGTTGTCGATAAGTTGGTTATTTAAAATTAATTATAGTAGGAACTTGAAGCCAACAGCCATGTGGGTATATTTATTTATATTGTTTTTAAAGGATTAGGTGTCCCAAAACCCAATGTTTTTGCACATTAAATCGATTAATTAGACACGGATGTCTATTAACTCTTAAAAAGTGAAATTGTAGATCTTGCAATGTCAACAAATCCATCTCTCTAATTTATGAATTAGAAGATAACTGTTAATTTGGTATAATTAAATTTCAAACTGATTTATTGCTTCATCACGTTTCTTTAAATGCTCCTGAAGTAACTCTCCTTCTCCAGGTGAAATGGAATTATGGATAAGAAACTATTACCAAGACATGCTGCTGGCTCATTTGAATTAGAGGGGGTACTGGGGGTATTACAGGAATGTGTTCCTGTAATGATTTCTTGGAGATGTACAAGGTTGATAAGACCTATCGTGTTCAATCTCCCGAGAGTATTGACCCTGAACAGACAAATCCCAATGCAATGTGGGTTATCATGCCTATAAGTGATGTAGGCTCGCAGAGTCCAATAGTTTCACGCATTCTTTTACAAGGAAGTGAAATTCTTAAAGCAGCTTGGTTTGAAAAAGAGATTGATAAGGATGGAGTTATATCTTTGCTGCATTCTTGCAAGGAAGATCTTTTGGTTTGTGATCAAATTGCTAAAAGGGTAAGGGCCGAAGTAAATAAAATAACATTAAAGCTACAAACTCAAGGCGTAACTTCTGAAAAAGGTCGTGCTCTTAATCCATTTCCTCACGTGCAAAATTTAACAAGCGAGTGTGATAGCTTTTTAATAAAAGCGAAACGAGTTGTAAAGCATATATGTACGTTACCTTTTATTTTTTTGAACTTTCAAGAGAAGATAATAATTTCGACCATCTTATTGTTTCACTATCATCCGTGCTTGATAACGACTCTGTTTTCTTAAAAGAGTTTATTCTTCCAAACGCTCCTTATATTAGGCGAATCATCGAGTTACGAAATTTTCAAGAACATCCAAAAAAACACAAAAAAACAATAATTGAAAATTTCAGGTTGACTCCAAATAATAAAACTATTGTAGTTCCGCAATGGAATATAACAGGGGAAGAACCATATCCAATAACAGAGGAAATGGAGGCAATTGTAAATTCTTTACTGGAAGTGGCTGAAATAATGTTTATCAATGTCGTAATCCATAACATTAAGAAAGAAATTCCTTTTGTGATTGAGAGAATACCGGATGCTGATATAAATCTGGACGCTCCAATAAAATTTAGACTTTCGATTGATATAAATAAGATTTCCTTGCCCAAATAGGTACTTTTTTGATAGTCAAATTTTTTCGCTTATTCATTGATCTTGATTAATTGTTCGTAAATCTAAAAATAACCTAACTTAGAAATAACTACATATATAGGGTCACATATATAGGGTCACACATATATAGGGTCACACATATATAGGGTCACACATATATAGGGTCACACATATATAGGGTCACACATATATAGGGTCAGGCCTTGAATTTTGAATTTTATGGTTGTTATTGGCTCATAGGTGCAATGCAAAATTCAAGGCCTGACCCCTATGTGATCGGGAGTTTACGCGATGAGTAGGTAGCCTATTGAAATATAGGATTTTTTTTTTTCTATATGCTATTTTAAACGTTTATCAAAACCCCAAAAGGAAAAGAATAATGATTAGATTAAGGACGACTCTTATTGCCGTTTTGGCTGTGGCAAGTGCGCCAATAATAGCAAGTCCCCAACCCTTTGCTCAGGAAAAAGTCAAAACAAACCGTTACTGGTTCCCTAAAAAATTAGATTTAAGCCCCTTGCGGCAGCACAATGCCACTTCTAACCCGATGGGGGAACAATTTAATTATGCTGAAGCGTTCAATACACTAGACCTGCAGGAGGTTAAAAAAGACTTAGCCAATATGATGACCACTTCTCAAGAGTGGTGGCCAGCCGACTATGGTAATTATGGCCCGTTAATTATCCGCATGGCCTGGCACAGTGCTGGAACCTATCGCATCTATGATGGTCGGGGCGGAGCCGGCGGCGGCCAGCAACGATTTGCTCCGTTAAACAGTTGGCCGGATAATGCAAACTTGGATAAAGCTCGGCGGCTTTTGTGGCCTATTAAGCAAAAATATGGAGCTAAAATATCATGGGCGGATTTAATGATATTAGCGGGTAACGTCGCTATGGAGCAAATGGGGTTCAAAACACTAGGCTTTGCCGGTGGGCGCATTGACGATTGGGAACCTGAATTGGTCAATTGGGGTGTTGAAGGTAAATGGCTGGCCAGCAATCGAGAAACGAAAGACGGTAAACTGCAAGAACCATTTGCAGCAACGGTCATGGGACTTATCTATGTTAATCCTGAAGGCCCTAATGGCAAGCCAGACCCAGTCGCTGCTGCAAAAAATATCCGCATTACTTTTGGGCGTATGGCAATGAATGATGAAGAAACGGTTGCACTCATTGCCGGGGGGCACGCATTTGGAAAAGTTCATGGTGCTGCACCTGGTGCTAAACACGTTGGACCAGCCCCTGAAAACGCTCCTATTCAAGCACAACAATTTGGCTGGAAAAACTCATACAAAACTGGGAAAGGCCCGGATACAATCACCAGTGGCTTAGAAGGGGCTTGGACCGTGACCCCTGATAAATGGAGCCATAATTATTTACAAAATCTCTTCACTTTTAACTGGGTTCAAACTAAAAGCCCAGGCGGGCTAACCCAATGGAAGCCTGATAATAAAGCAGCTGAAAACTTAGTTCCCGATGCTTTTGATCCGAACAAAAGACATGCGCCCATGATGTTGACTACGGATCTGGCGTTAAAATTTGATCCGAAGTATAAGAAAATTGCTGAGCGCTTTAAAGATAATCCAAAAGAATTTGACGAAGCCTTTGCAAAAGCCTGGTTTAAGTTAACTCACCGCGATATGGGGCCTCGCTCCCGCTATCTTGGTTCTGAAGTGCCTAAAGAAATCTTTATCTGGCAAGACCCAGTGCCACCAGTGGATTATACTTTAGTGGATAGTAACGACGTCAAGGCGCTTAAAGTAGAAATCATGAAAACCGGTCTGACCATCCCTGAGCTAGTAAGAACGGCATGGGCATCGGCTTCCACCTTCCGAGGGACAGATATGCGCGGAGGGGCAAATGGTGCAAGACTTCGCTTAGAACCGCAAAAAAATTGGGCGGTTAACAATCCACAAGAGCTTGCAAAAGTGCTCTCAAAGCTGGAGGAAGTGCAGCAAAACTTCAACAAAGCACAAACCAATAATAAAAAAATATCTTTAGCCGACCTCATTGTCCTTGGTGGTGCGGTGGCAATTGAACAAGCAGCCAAAGACTCCGATCAAACCCTGGTTGTACCTTTTTATCCCGGCAGAACGGATGCTAGTCAGGAGCAAACCGATGTAGAGTCTTTTACCTGGTTAAAACCAGAAGCGGATGGCTTCCGTAACTATTACACCAGCGAAACCAAAACTTCACCAGAGGAAATGCTGGTTGACAAAGCCAGCATGCTCAATCTGACCATACCTGAAATGACTGTGTTGGTTGGGGGCATGCGCGTACTCAATGCAAACTACGATCAGTCAGAGTATGGAGTATTGACCAAGAAACCTGGCACTTTGAGCAATGATTTTTTTGTGAATTTATTGGATATGTCAACGGTATGGAAGCCCTCATCCTCCAAAGGCCAATTCGAAGGTCACGACCGCAAAACGGATAAGGTCAAATGGAAAGCTACCGCTGTGGATCTGGTTTTTGGCTCAGACTCAGAACTCAGAGCCGTTGCTGAAGTCTACGCGACTCAGGACAGTCAGAAAAAATTCCTCAAAGACTTTGTAAAGGCTTGGTCTAAAGTCATGACCTTAGATCGATATGATCTAAAAAACAAAGGCTAGTCACTGCATATATAGGGTCAGGCCTTGAGTTTTGAATTTTATGGTTTTTATTGGCTCATAGGTGCAATGCAAAATTCAAGGCCTGACCCCTATGTGGTAATACTATGTGGTATATAAAAAGTCAAAAAGCCTAGACCTAACCCCTATGTGTGACCCCCTATGTGGTAATATAACGAAATAAAATCGATAATTGTGACACTGTAAATACTAGGTAACTCAAATCTTTGCACCCACATAACTTTATTCGATGAGGTTAACTTATTCAATAAACGTATGTAAATTACCCCGATTTATTAGAGTTGTTGATTTTCCTGTGGGTGACGGAGTAGGGTAGTGAGTAAATAACCCCCCCCTTTTTTATTCGAAGGATGAGGACAAAGGAATGTCCCAAAATAATGTTTTTAAGTCATTATGAATTTGACGATATATAATTAAGAATGAACCTACATGGTCTTTGCGCTGGAGCCACCTTAACTTAAAGGTTACAGATGGAAAATGTTCGTAGATTTAAATTTTCAATAAGTTCGCAGCATTTAAGTAACTTATTTTCATTTTATCTTCATCGTTCAATTGTACTGAATCCAACCATTTACTTGCTTTCAAATTATCTTCATAAGGATAGTCAACTGAAAACATTATTCTATCTGTACTCACGGTAGAAATTGCATGCATCAAAGAAGGAGTATCAAAAAAACCGCTTGTTGTTAGGAAGATATTAGTATTGAGATACTCTGTAATTGTTTTTTTACATTCAATTTTTTCACGCCAACCTTCTTCCTTTAGTCGATGATCAAGTCGCCAAGCCCAAAATGCAAGCATTTCCCCCATGTGACCAATGATAATTTTAAGGTTAGGATACCTATCGAAAAGTCCTGATAGCATTAAGCGCAAAACATGTTCAGCTGTTTCAATATGAAATCCCCATGCTGAGCCATGTAATGCTGCGTAAGGTGAATATGTAGCTATTCTTTCTTCAGGGATTCCTCTAGGGTGTATATAAACTGGAATGTTATTGCTATGAATGTATCCCCAAAACTCATCAAAAGCTTTTTCATCAAGATATTTTGCCGGTGTATAGTTACTACTATCATAACCATTTATAAGGCAACCAACGATTTCTTTAGCACCTTGAATGCGTTCAAGTTCTTTGATTGCAAGTTCTGGTGCATAAGTAGGTAGGCATGCAAAGGCGCGAAATCTATCAGGGGATTTATTAACGCAGTCTATTAAATAATCATTCCACTTTTGGGCGCAAGATTCTAATTGCGCTGCTATCGCTAATGATTGTAATCCTGGAGTGGTTACAGAAAGCACTGAGAGGGCAATTCCAGCTTCATCCATACTCTCAATTCTTAGTTCATGAATATCTTTTAAACGAGCTAAGTTTTGACTAAATTCGAAATGGCTTTTGTGTTCTAAAATTAAATCTCGGCCTGGGACAACAATCGCCTCCTCTAAAGCAATCTTTTTCATTTTTAATCTCTTCCCTTGAGGATATAAAAATAAGTTTAGCCTAATTTAGGAGTACAATTAACAATTTTTATAGCGCTTTGTGTGTTCCCAGCAAATGCTCTGATGAATTTGCTGATATTTACGTTATTATTTATGCTTTTAAATTAATAATTAATTTCCGGGTAAACATCAGGATCGGACGCTGGGCTTACTGCCTAGCCTATGCTTACCAAAACAAAAAAACATTAATTGCTAAACCGGTATAGGAACAAAATAATCATCAGATATCGGGGCTAAAGTTATCTACCTTCTGATTCTCCGGTAATTTCTCAAGTATTTGATTAAACAGCTCCAGGTGTTTCTTAATCACATTTTTATAAAGCCTGGAAGTAGTCAATGCGCCAATATCAGTCTCAGTTAATTTCATTTCTTTTGGTCTGTCTTCAAGCTTATCTTGCATATCTAAAGCATAAATCAGTTTATTTACTGCTGCTATTTTTTGTTCAGCACTATAGCCAAATTTAAGCGTAATTATCTTTGTACGATGATGAGCTGCAAAATCGTGACTCCCTGCTTCGGACATGCGCTTAAAAACATAATCTTGCAAATCTGCTTTAAATTTTTCCTTTGCCTGGCTAGAAATAGAGGGTCGATCGGTTTGGGGTAGGGATGTCTGAGGTGGGCCTTCTGTCTGAGATGCGTTTACTCTGGCCTCTACAGCAAGCTCTTGAGAATCGTTTAGGTGGACATTAGTATCTTCCTGTTCTTTTTTCTGTTTCTTTCCAGTGGTTGAATCCTGCTCAACTCTTTCTTCTTTAGGTGAATGCACTTTATCTAGTAATCTTTTTGCAGCGTAAGCAAGATAGATGTTATAACTGGTCTCATCGTTATCAATAAACAACATTGCGTCCCGTTTTTCACAAGCCTCGTCACAACCTCGCAACCATTTCTCACTAAAAGCATCAAATTTATCAATTAGATTCTGATTGAGTTCAGCGGTCTTACGATCCCCTAACAAACGCGCTCTTATTCTTGATTCCAGCAATAATTGTTGCAGATCATGAGGGGTTGGTTGATCTGAGGAAATCTCCATTTTTCTTCCCATAAGCATTTGGTAAAATTTTATAAATTTATCATTTTGTGAGTATTGCATAATATTGGGTGGCGGAATAAAAACATAATTTAGCTTATTGTTTTCATCATAAAGCGGAATTCTTAAACTGTCTTCAAAGAGTGCTTTACCATTACCCTGCAATAATTTTTTGAGATATAAAACACAAAGGGCACCGGAATGGCTTTGATCCACCTGCTGTTGAGGGGGGCGGCCCTTATCAGAGAGCAAGTCTGCTCTAGGAGAGAAAAAGGTAGCCGCGTTTAATCCTTTATCTGTATGATCTAATATTTCCTTTGGAAGTTTGTCGAACCCCCATTCTACTGGTTTAATAATTTCATGTTTGGTAATTATAACGGCTTCAAAATGTACATTGCTCCTTTGGCTACGCACATTGTTTGTAAATACATATCCAACCATCTCATCTTCACCAAGGGACTTTTGGATATCGAGCATTTCATCGATTGCTTGCTCTTTTGTTAAGCAACAAGTGTGCATTTTAGAGGCAAAGTCTGATCTTAAACGTTTTATTCTTCCTTCTAATTTGGCTTTAGCTTGAGCAGATAAATTTGTTTGGCAAAAATTCTCAATCTCAAGTATTTGTTCTGATTTTAGATCTTCCTTTAATCTGTTATTTTCCAGAAATCCTTTAGATTTCAGAAAACTATAAAGCTCATTTAGCTCTTTAGTTAAAAGGTGTGCATGTGACTTTGACTTATCAGAATCACTGAATTCGCATATTTTTAAAAAATTATAGTATGGAAACGTTTTAGCGGTAACTGCATCAAGTTGAGCAGCAAAACCCTTGATATTAGCTTGTAGGACAGGCGTATTAAAATCTCCATTTCTTATCAAACGGATCCCAAGTTTGTTTCTATAATAAGCAAAAATCTCCCCCAGCTTTACATAATCAAGGGAGGTTTCATGCGCATCAAAACTCGGGATTGCTCCAATTGGCGAAGCCTGGAATTGTGCCTTTCGTTTAGATTTTTCTCTCATGATAACTCCGTGGAAAGAAATACTTTGGAATAAGATGATTTTTTGGATCATCCGAATTTTGGATTTATGATAATTAGTATAGTATTTCTAATCGAAGTTCGAGCAACACGTATGCACTATGAGCAAATATTGATGTTCAAAAATTTAAATGATGGCTGTGAATAAAATCAGTTTCAAAAAATGGAATACCTGAGGACGACACTATATTTGAGTTGGGCAAAAACTTGTTCTCCCATAAGTTTCTCTTAAAATTAAACAAAGCTTAGCAAGCGTAGGTTGATCTGAAGATTTTTTGATAATTCACTAAGATTGTTAGGCAAGGAACCAAATTAGAAAAGATCTATGAGGGCATTCAATTGCCTTTATTTTGAATTAAACTTAGTTCTAAAGTGATAATAACTCTAACATAAGGCATTAATTTTTATGGCTGAAGAATTCAAGACAACGAAAGAGATTCATTAAGGGGCGTCCTATTTATAAAGATGGGGATTTGCATTTGGTGAAAAAGATAATAGTTTCTCTCCGAAAAATTAATAAGAATCAGTTCTAGTCTGCTAAACTATCCCAAAGAAGATCTGGACTCAACCATAGGAGCATCCAGAATTTTTTTAAATTCGGGAACTAAAGAGAGCAATTCACGAATTTTTTTGAAATTATCATTTGTAGCGTTTTCAAATGTATCCAGAATGTTTAAAACATAAAAATTATCTTCTCTATCTCTATCATGGGCTTTAATTAAACCTTTAATTTCTCTAATTTTTTCAGAAATATGCTCTATGTCGTGAGAATCAATCTGCTCTACAATCGCTTTGATACTTTGCACTACATCAGGAGTTGTGTTGTCCTTATTGTTAAGTATAGGGCTATTCAGTACATTGAGGACAGCGAGAATATTCTGGTCCCGTTCGTTAGCGGGTATTTTTATAATATTCATGTGGCATTTTAGCTCCAATTGCTTTTTATGCTCAGTAGGAGCAGAGATTCGTTTAATATGTTCTTCCATACAATGTTCTAAAATTTCATTTCTTTCATATCTTGCTTTTTCAAGGGCACTTTTATCTCCCACTATGAGATGGGGATCTGCGCCATTTCTTAATAAACTATTTAATGCATTCGTATTATTAGTAGTTTCTATTAATATATTCAAAGGGGATATATAACCCCAATCTCCTTCAATAATTTGATTGACTGAATTTTTTTCAAAAACAGTTTTTCCATATAAATTGGCTAATTCGGTTTTATCTAAAACAGAATCAAAGTAATTGCTCAAACGTGCAAATTCAAAAGGATCAATTTCATTGAAATTCTTTTCTTCAACTGTTTTATAAAACGCATGTGCTTGCGCTTCTTTTGCATTATTTTTAATATCAATGTCACTGGGGTAATGAGTATATTGAGGACGGGTTTTTAAATCGAGAATGCTCACCCTGTCAAACTCAAAAAAAGTATTTATTTCTGGAGGCGCTCTAAAAAAAAGTTGTTTATAAATTTCTTTTGCTGCTTCAATTTGTCCGCTTTGACTTCTTAAATTGAATTCTCTGGGAATGGTTTCTTTCCCTGTTTGCTTGTCATAATTTGAATCAAATAGATATAAAGTCCCATTCTTGATTCCAGCAGAAACTACATGATTATGACAGTGAAGGGCCATTCCTTTTTCCAGGCTCTCCAATTGACCCAATAAAAAAGCAAGAGAATTGATGGTAAATTGTCCTTGATAAAATTTTTCCTCGCTTAATGTGTCTACATAAGTATGCCACATCTTTTGATGTCGACTAAAAAAATCAGGCACTGTTATTAATTCTTTTGGTAATTCGATATCGTCAATAGATAATGGCTCTTCAGATAAGAGCTGTTTTTCTCGAAGTATCTGCTCTCTTACGGCCAGTTTTGAATTAGCTACTTGTCGTTTTTCATGATTCAATTTTTCTCGATCCATTTGATACATTCTGGTTAGTGAAATGGCAACTTCAAATTTTGATTTTAACCCTTCACTTAATTGTTCAACGGAACAATCCCAATAAACAATGTCTGAGAATAATTCATAATATTTATTCTCTTTATTTTTTAGCCATAACTCTAACCAAATTGCAGACAGTCCATTACAATGGCCTTCGTTTAGGGCGTCAATAATAGCTGTAATATCCTCTTCCTTGTAGTCATCGGGTTTAAGCTGATTTTGTATTTTTAAATATACAATAAATTGATTTAAAATATGCGCTTGCCTCCAGGACGGCCCAAAAACTCGAGCGGCAGCTTCTCTGAATTGGGAGCTTTCAACATCAGCAACGCATTGATAGGGTATTTTACCCTCTTTATTTCTTATAGCATAACTGGCGGCGAAACCTCTTTCATAAGCTTGGCTTGCTCTCATGAGCGATAGATTTCCTGACTTTATCAGATGATGGAATAGTGTATTCCCCTCATCATCAACTAACTTGGGTAATTCTTTTATATGTTTATTTTTTGCTAGAATATCTTGAAGCTTGTCAGCATCTTGTTTTTTTATTAATTCAACAATTTCTTTATAAAGTTCCTCATGCGCCATAACTCGTACCAACCAGAAGGATAACACTCGCGAAATATATTTTTTAAATCGATGAGCATTTTTTAAACAAAAATTAATTTAAATATAGATAGACAACGCTCTATGTGCAAGTAACTAGCACCATCCCTTAATGTCCATGAAGAATTAATGGCATATGTTTATTGATGCTAAATGCTGTTATTTCCATTTTGGACTAAATTAATTTCTAAAATTACTCTTTCTCAGATTAGATTATTTAAATACAATCTGCCCGCTAATATTTATTCTTCGAAAACTTAGTCATTGAAAAGCTGTCACAGCTCAAGAATTATAGCGCAAGAAATGCCCTAACAACCTCACATCATCGAGAGTTTCAATTCAATATATAGATGAATTTAATAGATTTGGAGAAAAAACATGTTTTTTAAAAAAGAGACTAACGCATTATCAACTAAAGTTGAAATTCAGGGTAAATGGACTCCCTTTCCAACATACTATAATCTCCCCAACAAAAAAGTGTTACACGTCTTTAAGGATTATGAGAAAAAGAAAGTAATCCTTAAAATCTTTTTAGCTACAAATCTGGAGACAGCAATTTGTGAAAAGGATTTTGATGACTGTTTTTATCGCTTTAACTTATTGGGTATCTTTCAAGATGGTTCTATCTTAGTCAAATTAAACCAACAACTCATAAAAATTTCTGCTGAGGACTTGAGTATTATTTCATCCCAAGAATGCCCTTTTAGCCGAAATTTGGTAGGATTGCTAGATAATGATAATTTTTTTGTGATTGATTTCGTCGAGCATAAGCGCCCCTATTTTTTATTCATTTATGGCTGGCATGAAGATAAGTTTATCCCAGTACATCAAGAAGAACTGAAAACGCAACCTAAGAAGAATCTTGGGTATTATGATACGGGAGAATTTACCAATGTAACCTCTTTGGGACAAAATCGTTATTGCTGTCATATTCATAATTCGAATCCATTTGAATTTACGCTATTAATTCTAGAAATTAATTCCCAAACTAATAAAGTTAAAGAATTAAATCAAATTCAATTGGGAGCACCTGATACTCAGGGAGAAATATATCTTTTAGGAGGAAAGTATCTTGTCTTTCCTAATGGGTACCTGCTTACCTATTATCCACACCACGATGGTCTCCAAATATGGGATCCTGTAGCTGGATCGTGTATCAAACAATGGAATTGGGGTGACCTTGATCTACCAAATAATTTTAATCTTCGAAATATAAAGATGGCGGTTTTTCCGGATTCAATACACTTATTAATCCATATAAATAATAACTTATTTTTATTTAATACCCATAATTTAACAATGCAAATCATTAAGGACGCCGGTGAAGTAGAGAAATTCCTTGAACTTCATATATTGACAGGTGGTGACGCTATGGTGGCTTTTAGAAAAGGCGATGAACTTAATGTCTCATCCTTTGTTTTGCCGCAAATAAAACATGAGAGAGATGCCTTTGTCGACAGTCAACTTTTTTTTAGATTGGCAGCTCGTCGAGCAAATATCCCCAGAGAATTGGTTGATTTGATTCTTTTACAAACGATCACTCCCGATGCGAAACATCTATTAGCGACAAAGTTAACTGATATAACAGAAATCGAAAAAGAACAATGTTCACTAACAGAAAGCTACAAATATTAAAAGGATAATGACGTTTGGTATCTTAGCAAGTTGTTTGATACTCTGGCAGGACCATAGCATGAGCCGCATTGTGTAGTTCAGTCATTGCTTTAGCTGCTCTTTCTTCCACTGCTTCTTTAGAGACCTCATCAGGCAAAAGAAAGGTATTACTAACCCAGACGCCAAAATCTTGATTCATCTGCACATAAGGACGTAGTAACTGGTTATATTTATTAAAGGCATGAGCATAGTTATCTCTAGCTGCTTGTAATTCCCCTGCTAAAATATAAGCGCCCACTAAGGCTAAACTTGTTCCTTGGCCGGACAAAGGTGAGGCGCAATAACCAGAATCACCAAGGAGGGCAACTCTTCCTTTAGTCCACGACTTCATTTTTACTTGCATTATCGCATCAAAATAAAAATCATTACTTTGTTCCATAAGGTCAAGTATTTTATTTGATTCCCAGCCTAGATCCCTAAAGGTAGTGCGAAGAAATTCTTTCTGTTCCTGTTCATCGCGAATATCATTTAATTGGTGATTAGAACGAAACATAAAACCAGCATGCGCCCTAGTTGGGGTCCGATCGTTACTTAGATGGATAAGTTTTTGATCCAATTCAAAAAGAAGCTCACTCTTATTTAAATTAAGATAATTAGGTATGCTACATACACTAATATATGAACCAAGAGAAACCAAGTTATATTCTTCTTTAGAGAAAATCATTCGTCGGGTGGATGAATGTAAGCCATCAGCTCCTATTACTAAGTCGTAGTGTTCAGTAAGGCCGCCATTGAAGATAACTTTTAACCCGTCTTTTTGCTGTTCTATTTGCTCTACAGTTCGATCATAATAACAAGGAATGTCTTTAATTAACTGCATTAAGATCTCAATTAAGTCGCCGCGAACAAGCTCAACCTCATCTTCTTTTCTAAAACCAAACTTTGCCCCTTCTTCTTGATGCAGGATATCGCCCTGGACATTTACATAACAGCCATTTTGTAACTGAGTCCGTTTCGCATAAATCTCTTCATATATGCCCATCTTTTTAACTAAACTCGTGGCAATTCCACGAATGTCGATCGCGTAACCACCTTTTCTCATAGAAGAATTTTTTTCAATTAGTGTGGGTGAGAAGCCAAATTTTTTTAGCCAGTAGCATACAGCAGGGCCGGCGACACCGGCGCCAATTACTAGGATTTTTTGTATTTTGGACATGGGTTTTTCGTTAAACTATAATTTTGTATGATAATTGATCGTAGTGATAAAGACAATTCAAGGAATTTGTGCTTTCCAATATCTTCTTCGGCATTATCTTGTGCAGGAAGTAGCAAGAATAGGTCGGGCTAAGGCTCGACCTATTCTTAGTACATTAGCAATGTTTTCACCATAATCTTATCTATTTAAATAGCTATAAACATTTGCTAAGTCTGGCGGTAATTCATATTGTACTGGTTCTGATTTTAGCCATTTATTACTGAAAAAACTTAAATTGGATTTTACAAATTCATAAGCATTAGATACTGCCTTCTTACCGATCTCATAAATTCCCAAGGGGTTGGTGAGTTGTATCATACTATCAATAAAAATCGCATGAAAAATCGACTGCGCATCCGGCTTCTTATTTTTTCTTAATAAACGTTCCAGGCTGTTTTGAGCGGAATTGATAAACAGAATATTAAATACTCCTAAACCAATAGAGGAAAAACTTTCATCGAGTAAATTAACAATTAGAGACATTGTGTTAGTAGTTACTAAGAGCCCGGCTATATATCTAGTTAATTGCACGTACACCGCATTTTGGAATGCAATTTTAATTCTGCTACTCTCAATTTCAGATATAAGTCTGTAGGTATTAAATAGAAATAATAAGTCATGCTCTTCTTTTAACGAATTACTGATTATTTCATTAAGTGTTTGATAATAGGTTGCCATATCACCAGGCCAGAAGAAATCCAAAGTTCTTTCTCGTGGAGGAGGGTGCCTCAAAAAATTTGTCTTGTATTCACTTATAAATTGACGATTAGGCAAAAGTCTAAGAGCTGGAACAGTTTGCTCTAGAGCTTGGATCTGAGTTCCTAGTGGATTATTAGTTATTTCCCCTTTGAAACTTCTTAATTGCCAATTGAATTTGTTTTCTGTATCAATCTTGGCAAGAACCTCATTATCATCAATAAGAGTATTAATATCATTACTTGTCAGCAACTTGCTTACTAAATCTTCCCTAGTAACATTTTCGTGAGAGAGTTCGATTTTACTTGATAATTTAAGTGCATAATAATAGCCTTTTCGCCTTGATAAAGGGCAAGAAGAAAGCTTTCTCAGAGTTTCCTCATCGCTAATATAGAAGTAAATGTCTTTTTCCTCCTTATTCTGCTTAGGAACTTTTATTAAAAGAGCATTTTCTTCGGTTAGTGGTTCGAAAGAGATTGGGCATTTATTAGTGTATGGCATGGATTATTTCTTCTTATTAAAATTTTCCGAATTCTTAGTTAAACTCTTTACTCGAAGTTTCTCTATCTCTAGATATCGGGTGAGGCAGTCATTAGAGAATTTTAAATCCTTCCTTATTACAAAGATTAATTGTAGTAACACTGCTGCTGCTGTTGTGCAATAGTATATTCCTCTTCCTCATCGCTGTAATACGATTGGATTTCTGTAGGCTGGTTATGTCTATCCTTTTCTTTGTAATAAGCTCTTTCCAACAAACGAAATTGCTCACGTTCTATTTCTAATCTTGTTTGATCGCTCTGAGATTCTCTATGACGTTCATTATTTGTGTCGTTTTTTGTAGAAACATATAAATTCATCTGACTCAACATAGTTTGAGTGCTATCTGGGTACATCCCTGCTTCTTGTTGCAATGCAAATTTGGCTTCTAGAAACAATTCTTTCCATGCTATCAGAGCTTCTTTCATAAGAGGTAAGCGATCGTCTAATTTTGATAGTCTACTGATAATTTCAGTGGCTTTTAGATGTGACCGAGAGCCTAATTTCCAAACTCCAGCACGCAAAGCTGTATCATGGCTTAAGGCTAAAAGATACAAGAGATCAACTCCATTATACTTATCTAACGAAGTTAACTTATGATGTGCTATGAAATCTATAAAATCTTGCCCTAAGAGTATGTCTTTTCTTGTCGTTAAAAGAGAATGCTTGTATTGCGAAGAAAAAATAATAGGGGCAACAGCCTGATAATGAGCACTTTTTCCCGCTGATTTTTCATCCAGGGGAAATGAATGAGATATCAATTCATCCATGGAATTTGTCACATGGATCTGGGCATTTTTTTTATAGAAAAAAGGCATTTGTTTTCCTTTTAAAGAGCGAGAGTGAAATCTAGCATAAATACTCATTTACATAAAAATAGAATATTTGTATTTAGGTTATATAATATTTTTATAATCTTATTGCATGATCTATGAAGGCATGCGATTTCAAAAAGTTTTCAGCCCCGTGTTTCTATTTTTCTCAGCAAGCGTAGGTCTTGCTTATCCTGGAGCGGTTCGCATCTTATAAAGTTTTTTGGCTCAAAGGAAAGGGCCATTTATTAGAGCAACCCTTTTTTAGGGAAATCGTTGCCAGGAAACTCTTGCTGCTGGATTATATTTGAAATATGTTGTTGCTCAAGAAAAAAAGTTTTTTTAATGTAATTAGGATGTAAATCATTTCGTGAAAACTGAACCAATTGCAGCTCATATAAATTTAAAAGAAATTTAGGAGTGCAGTCATACCCCGATTCTACTTTTAAAATTATGTTTTGAAGTACTTGTTTTATTTCATTGCGATAATCCTCAGAGCAATTTGGAAAATATCCTATGGTTGTTGTGAGTACCTGTGAACCGTGCTTAGCAATTGCACCTATTTGAATAAGAGATTCTCGCAAATCCAGAATCTGCTCATTTAATTTCCACTTTATTCCTAAGCTTCCGTTTGCATTTAATGAAATGGATTCCATTTCCAACTCAATGCTAGGATTGTTAAGAATTTGGTTAACTATTGATTGCTCTGCTGTGGTATTAATTAAAGAGCTATGGCTTTGGGATTTAATAAAATGAAGAACATCAATATCTTCGTCTTCTATTCTTAAGATTTTCCTTAAAAGAGCTGGAGGTAGTTCATTAAGGACGTTGTCTAAATTCCTGTTATCCAAAATCAGAAGTTTGCATCGTTCAATAATTTCAATTTCTTCATTTTTGGGAGGATATTGCATTAGTTTGGTATACAAATAGGATTGCACAAGGCAATTATTCCAGCTGTTTTCATCGTATGAATCAATCACTCTTAATGCAGCGATAGTAGTATGGGGGTTAGTAATCGGAGCAAAAAAAGTGGGCTGCGAGGATTCTTCCTTCTCACTTACGAATTGTTTGGACTCTAGATTTTGAACTGCTTTGGTGAAATAGTTAAGTAATTCATTTTGGAAGTTAACAATAAATTGTCCTAATGCAGTACCTGGCTCATGGAAAATAACCAGTGTTTCACCAAAACTACCAAATAGTTTATTTGTTCGATTTAACCTCACTTTTACTTCATCGATTGCAGTAGTTTTCAAATCGATTTTTTGCAGTTTCGAACGGAATCCAAAAAAGGTGTTACTGCTTGTTTCTAACTGTGATTTCATAATTACTCAAATAAACTAAAAAATTCCATGTTTTCTCTTAATCTTTACTTAATGTAAAAGATTTATACTATTGGTAAATTAATTTTCATTCCAGCTTTTTTATGGTCACAATATCTTTTGGGCAAGCATTACTGTTATTGATGGATAAATATAAAGAAGACCCATCACATTGCAATATTTTGAAACAATACTATATTCAAGGCGTGGTTTCTTCAAGTGATTTAACATACATCCAAAAATTGTTTCAAAAGAGTCAATTAACAAAAGATTATACGATCTCATATAGTAATAAAGACATCGATGAAGATGCTTCTCGCCGTTATTTTGAAACCCATTTGGCTTTTGAAACGTTAGTAAATTCTCTAGACCAAATGAACAAGAAAGATATTTTACAATATAATAATGTACTTTATGATGCGTTACCTCAAGAAAGTCGAGATAAATTCAACGATTTTATCGATGGGAAGATTTCTCCCAAAACAGACGGTTTTGCTACGGAATACATGGACGCATTCCATAAAGTTCAGCATCATGAAAATTATCAGGGATTATCCGCAGAACAGAAAGAAAAAGTCTTATTAATTCTCCGGGTATCTTGGATAGGGGTGTTGCATGCTAGAAATCCTGAAGTTCCTGTGAATCTATATGGAACTGGGTTTTTCTCAGAAGAGAATAGAGGCCGAGTGGTTAAGGATAAACCGATCTCCAGTTCAACTTCAACGTCTCTTTCTGGAAAATCACCGTTCTTTTCAAATCATTTTGGCTTGATGAAAACCACCATGCCAGTACCACGTAATGATATTGCTTACGCAGAATCGGGATTTACTTTTATTAAACCATCGGACCAAAATACCTATAATCCAAAAGCTGCATGGCCTGAATTGAATTTTTCTAAGTTGGTTCATCCGTTTTCCTGCTCTATATCAGGAACAATATTATGCCAATTACGTCTAATGATAAAATTTCAGGACGAAAAGAAGCAGGTCTTTGATACCCAAGAAAAATTTACTAATTTTTTAAAGTGTTTTATGTCAAGTCTTTTATTCAATAGTGGGGGTCACGTTTTTAATGAATTTTTAGGTGTATTAGAATTATCGCAAGTGCGGGAAAAATTCACATTTATTGATGGGTTTGATCAAATTAATGCAACAAGTTTATTATTGAAGGGAAATGAAAAGGCTTTTGATAAAGCCTTAGTCGATACGCTCGAATATACCAAAGTATTGTTAGCCAAAAAAGCTATGCAGGAGGAACTGACATCTCCCTTGGTAAAGCTCAATTAGTCATGACTCGTTATAGTATTTATTCAGTTGACTGATTTCAAATTAATGTTAACAACTTTTTGTTGGATGATTAATGCAGGAAATTGGAAACATCTCCGTGGTCATGGAGATTAAGGTACTCTTAACGTGGTCTAGATGGAAATGCCCTTTATTGGTGTAGAGCCAATGTTAACTGATCCGAGGATATACGGAAATTACAGACATTATAAAAACCAAAAATTATATGAAGTTATTGGTCAAGCTCGTCATAGTCAAACAAGGGAAGAGATGATAGTGTACAAAGCACTTTATCATTGGGATCGGGGATTACCATCTTTGGGTACGACCTAGAGAATGTTTTTTGAGAATGTCATTTATAAAGTAAAAATGGTCCAACGATAGATTTCGCTCGTTCTTCAATGTTTCATGTTACACAACTCTTCGACCACATACCTAGTATATATAAACAATCGAAGTAATATACAGGGTCATTGATTTCAAGAAAATCCAATGTGTTGCAATCAAGGTCAAATTGAGGTAAAGTTGGGCAAAACTCATCATGACGACATAATTATGTTTTTAAAACGATTTCCTGAAAATTCACTTATTAAGAAAATCAAAATTAGCGGCCCTTTTATTAGCGTTTATGTACCTGAAGCTGAATTAGAAAATTTTCAAAAAAAATATAAAAAGCTATTAAGCCAATACTCAGTTTTATCGATTGGCGAAGGATTAATGCACGATTTTGCTCATTATACTCATAACAAACACTTATCATTTCTTTTTGGCAAAGAATCAAAGGAAGAGAAGAATGAACATTTTCATTTCATTTTACCTGCAACAGCTACTGAAGCTAACATAACAACATTTTTAAACTTTTTTGAAGATGAAGACTTAAGTAAAGGACAAAAAAAACAACTATTAAAAGAGTTTAATGATCATTCCAAAACAGTGACCCTAGAAACATTATCAGAGCAAATTAAATCTTATAAGTATATCCTATCTGCGTTGTTACAAGAGGATCCTTACCTTTCAAAAATGATGCCATTATTTACTGAAATGGTTCATAACGTAGGACCTTATTTGGGTGCTAATCCAGATGAACCGGTGGATATATCTCCATCGATTATGATCAAGGTCGGTAATCACCAAGTGTCTGCTCGTGATGCAGCCAATAATGTTACTGCATTATTCACCCACTTAGGGCTTTTATCTTCCTTTGAAGAGATTATTGACCGAATAAACAAAGGTGGGAAAGAAGCAGTTACACCTGAGACAATAAATACACTGAATGAACTCTTCAATTCTGCATCTAAAACTCCATTCCCTAAATTTAGTACATCACCTTATCTATTCAACGAATTGATAGCACATTTCCCCTTCATTGATGGGCATTTAAATAATCTATACGAAATGCTTAAACAACAATTCGCAAGTCGGTTAGAAACAGGAAAACTTATTTTTGTCCCACAAATAACTAAT
The DNA here is from genome assembly GCF_977063395.2 of Legionella nigrisilvae. NCBI lineage: Bacteria > Pseudomonadati > Pseudomonadota > Gammaproteobacteria > Legionellales > Legionellaceae > Legionella > Legionella nigrisilvae. The sequence continues at coordinate 463,795 of NZ_CDRUGZ020000020.1, read as the reverse complement.
CTTCCTCCTGAGGATATTTCCTATAATGAAGCAATACTTTTCTTAAGTAAGCAGGGAAATATGGGATTAAAAATCATGGAGGTTATGGCTCGCTTGCAAGAAGGAAAAAAGAGTTCGAACCCCTACTGGATTAACAGTGGTACAAAACTTCAGGGTATAGTTGATGCCGTATTAAATCTTAAAAATAGAGAAGAGGACCTAGGAAAAATAGTTCAAAATCCCGAGTCCGAGCTTTACTTAGCGCTTAATAAACCACGTCTTTTACCTTTAACTTTCTTAGGAAGTTTTTCTGTAAACAAATCAAAATCAATGATGGAAGTTGAGGCTGAAATTTCAAGTTCACTTACATGCTGATAAGCATGTAAGCGGACATAGTAGCTTATTAGATTTTGGATAGTTGAATAATCATGCGAGGATTATTTTGCTCCTCATACTATGCTCATTTGAAATCTCGGAGGTTTTGAAGAAATTTTAATGAGTTTTTGAAATATTGATACGGGTTAAAATCGAAAAGTGATAGGGGAACAGGGAACTGCAATTCGCTATAATTAACGACGAAAGCTACTCAATGATTTTGAATGTATAATGAACCATCAAACCTAGCTATTGGTTATTTGTAAAAATAAGAGCGAAGTCCCGATTCGCCTTTCAAAATTTCTTTTACCTCATTCCAGGTGTTAGTTGAGGTAAATAAATTATAAAACCTATTTTCAAGAGGATAAATTAAAAATGGCTTTTGATTTTCCCATTTTTGCATGGAATTAAATAATTGAGTTTTATCATCCTGATTCCAGTTGTTGGTAAAAAATTTAATAAGCTCGATAAATTCAACCTTTAATTCTCCAATTTCTAAAAATTTTTGTTTTTTATCCTTCATTGATAGCTGAACAGCAGTAAATTTTGATACATAATCATCATAAATATGCTTAATGCGTTCGATCGCTTCATGATTATCCGCTCCTTGAGACGAATAAAACGCTTCATGCGTTTTGTTATAGTCAGGTGCGTTTAATAAAGGTGGAATGGATTCAGGAAATTTGGTTTCTCTTATCGAAGAACCGCGCAAGTCTTCACCTTCTAAATATTTTTCTAATAAAAAAGGAAAAATTTTCGGTGCAGCTTGAGCGGGAGCTTCTTTATATTCATTCACCTCATCTTCCAATTTGAGCATAATATCCTCAAATAAATGATAAACATCATCATTTTTTTTTAGAAAATCTAACTTCTCTAATTTTTTTTGATACCAGGCTAGCCTAGGTTCAGTCGAGAATTGTTTTATCTCTCGTTTTAGTTCGGTTAAATAGATTAGTTTAAAACAATCTAGATAATTTTGTGGCGCTGCTGAGATGGGTTCAAAAGGTTTGATTGGTTTACCCATTAAAACTCGATGAAGGTTATAAATTAAACTGGCTCGAATAAAGGGATCCTCTTTAATATCCATCACCGTTATGTCCCTTAAATCCAGGTTGGGAATTGAAAGCAGCGCCGAAACGCCAGGAGCTCTCAATTCTTTCATGCTAACATTATGATTGGCTCCCACAACTGCGATATATTTTTCGCGACTTTGGGAAATAATTTCAGCGGCGGTAGGATTCATTGACAAGGCACGTTTTTTTGAAAATTTAGTTTCATTTTTTTTGGCATAGCCAGTAATGCCATCATAAGCCTCAGTGCTATCGATAGGGATAACGTGTATACCAAGCATTTGCGCCATGACAATAATACCTAAACTGGAGTATGGGTTAGTTCTATAGCTATATAAAAAATCATCGGAATTTTTTCCTGCAATAATGCGATTGCTGAGATCCTGATTAATTAATTCGACTAATAATGCTTTGGGTAATAAGCCTGTTTGGAAAAATTTTTCATATAAAGCCGTTTGAGTATCGTAAAATCCTAACTCAACAAATAATTGTTTGATTCCAGAGGCTACAAGGCTAGGCATAGAAGTAACTAAAAATTTTTTATGTGAAACCTCAGAATGGGTCTCGCCAATGCAGACACCTTGATGTTCCGAAATTTTTTTTAGTAAATGTTCTTTTGCAGAGGAAGCCGAGTTACCGCTAATTTCAGTAATTTTATTATCAGACAAACTGTCAAAATCCAAATTTTGTAGATCATGCTTTGCTTTGCGAATTTTATTTCTTAGCTTAACTGTTACGGGTTCTTCGCATCGCTCAAAAACGATACCCGCTTTTTCATGGATAAATTTTTTTTCAAAAACAGTTTCTTCATCTAATGCAATGGGTCCATCTGCCTTTTTAAAATCTAATATAAGCGGTAAAAATTCAGAAATAAAAGCACTAATTTCATTTAAATTATGGCGAAAATAAATTGCATTGTGTTTGAAAACAATCGATTTTTCAGAATTATTTAAAAATCCAGCTTTTTGTAAATGAATCACTAAGGCACCAAAAATGCTTGAAGAAGGTTCAGAACCCGCTTTAATCACATAAAGATACCCTGTATTGTTTTCTGCGCGAGCTTTCAAATTATTACTCTTTTACCATGAATTGTATAATTATAATCCATTTTGGTTTTAAGAAAGCCGAAATAAACTAAACTGATTCAAAAATTGATTTCTGGAAACACTCCTTTTATAGGGATTAATTGGTAGCGAGATCATCCCCCAAAGGCTTATTTGCTTAGGAGAATTACATTCTATGCGGCAACAATTTTAGAGAAAAATTTAACTCTATCTTTCCCCTCATTCTCCAGAGAGCCGAAATATTCTATAATATTAAAACGCATTCCTTAAAAAGGATTTAACAATTAAACGGAATTTGAAGAACTGCTACACAATTAAAGAAAATTTTCTCAGTAAAGTGGGGAATATAAGCATATTTGCACCCATCCTGACGGCCTTTAAACAAAGCATTAACACAAGTTTATCCTATTCATTCGTTATATTTAAAGTTAGAGTATTAATTCAGGTTATATCCAGGATCGAGGTCTTATAATGAATCTAAGTACGAAAATGTTTTTAATCGCATTTTCAACTATTTTGATTATTATAGGTTCAATCACCTGGTTGTCTTATGAAATTGTGCTGAATGATTATGAAGCTATGGAGAAAAAAGATATTCAACAAGAGGTATTACGCACAAAAGAAGCATTAAAACGTATAGAAGAAAGCCTGGCGCTGATCACGATCGATTGGGCACATTGGGATGATGCATATGAATTTTTAGCAGGAAAAAATACATCATTTAAAAAAATTAATTTAATGAACAAAGTATCTTTTTTGGATACGCACAGTGATTTTATCTTATTTTTCGATAATAAAGGCCGTTATTTTGAAGGAAACGCTTTAGACAAAAAGCAGAAACAATTTGTCCCAGTTTCAAAAAATTTAATAGATTATATTTATAAAAATAGAATAATTCTCCAACATCAAAGCCCTCAAGATACCGTGACTGGCTTTATTCGCATCCCAGAAGGTTTGTTACTTTTGACTTCATATGCCGTAAGTGATAGTGGGACTACCCAAAAACCAAACGGGAATGTTATTTTAGCTTATTTTTTTGAAAAAAAAGATTTAGAGCGTTTAGCAAAAACATTACAAGTCCAGCTTAGGTTATATTATTTAGAAGATATAGCTGAGAACACAGAACTGCAAGAAATTTTCAACAAATTAAAGACTGTAGATGATTACTACATCGTTCCGCATGATGATAAAATTCTTTATTATTATTCTTTATTGAACGACATTAACAGTAAACCAATCGCCATTTTGAGAACCACCTTTCCTCGTAAAACTTTCTTAGAAGGGCTTAGCACCATTCATTTGTATATATTCATAGTTGCTCTTATTGGCCTGATAATTATGGGGCTTGTTTTTTTCTTATTAAAATTTTCTATCCTAAGAAGAATCAACTCGTTCAAAGATCAATTAAGCATAATTACTTCCAAACAAGATTTTTCAAAAACTATTGAGATGTCAGGTAGGGATGAAATTTATGAGATGGGCAAGGATTGCAATAAAATGCTTCAAGTTATCAACACCACCCAAGCCCAACTTAATCAATCCATTCATGAACTAACACGGAGCAATAATCTTATAAAACGTAACAATGAAGAGTTAAAAGAACGTGAACATGCAATGATGCTTATTAATAAAATCAATGAAAAATTACAGATGTGTCAAAATATATCCGAAGCTTATTCTTTAATCAATGAAACTGTCGATGAATTATTTACAGGTTGGAGAGGGGGGATTGTGATTGCAGATCCTACCTCTGGTGAGTTGAAAACCGTTACGGAGTGGGGCGATAAAAAAACATTAAAGCTATCTTTTCATTCTGATGAATGTTGGGCCATAAGGAGTGGAACAATCTATATTGTAGATAAATTCCGCACCCACCTTGATTGCCGTCATTATATCTCTAATGAGATTAGCAAATCTTTATGTATTCCCTTAATTGCTGTAGGTAAATTTATTGGTATATTAAATCTCAATTCGGAAAAAAATACTGCCGTATCGAATTATTATCATCAACAATTAGTCATTACGTTATCAGAAGTCATTGCTTTGTCTTTCGCAAATATAAATTTACGTGATTCATTACGCGATCAATCCATCCATGATCCGCTAACTGGTTTATTCAATCGTCGATATTTAGAAGAGCGGTTTCCTACAGAGATAGAGAGGGCCATTAGGAACAAAAGTATTTTTTCAGTGGGAATGATTGATATAGACTTCTTTAAAAACTTTAATGACCGATACGGTCATGCCGCAGGCGACGAGGTCTTAAAAAAACTTGCCGTATCATTAATGGAAAATTTTCGAGGTTATGATGTAATTTTTCGTTTCGGTGGAGAGGAATTTTTAGTCATTTTAATAGATAATTCTGTGAGTAAGGCCAGTGAACGAATGAATTTTTTCCGCGAACAAGTAAAAAAGACCTCAATTACATTTAAACATATCAACTTACCGCCTATAACCATTTCAATTGGTTTAGTCGAAGCGCCTACAGAAGGTACTTCTTTAGAAGAGATTGCGCGTAAAGCTGATATCGCCCTATATCATGCCAAAGAAAATGGACGAGATCGGGTCGAAATTTTTACTGAAAATAAATCAAAACCAATTGGTCCGAATTAAACACAGAATAGGTAAATTAAAGAAGAATTAGTATCAAAGAGTAGAGGAATTTTATAGGAGTTCTTATATTAAGTGAAATTTCAGATTTTTATGAGCTCTCTTGTTTAAAACATTTTTTAAATTTAATATTATTGGTGAATCCAAACATTTCCAAGAAAATTTTTTAAGGCTTATAATGATTAGAGGGTTTGATGGACCTCCTCAAAAAAAATAATTCCCTCCAAAAAGTTGATGTATTTCTTATTGAAGATGATTTAGGGATAAAAGACGCTCTTTCTTGGTTTATTAATTTATTAGGATACAGTATCGCTATGGTTAGTAATGGTGAGCATGCCCTAGAAGAATTAAAATATAATATCTCGCCCTCTGTAATTATTTTAGATTTAATGATGCCTGGAATGGATGGGTTTGCCTTTCGTGAAGAACAAGCAAAATCAGTTATTTTAAAAAATATCCCCACTATAATAATGTCAGCAAGTACAAAAACTGATGCGTTAGTAATGCAGGAAAATGAAGTTTTAATAAAAAAACCACTAAATACTCAAATTCTATTAACATACTTAAAAAAATATATAAATAATCATCAGAATTAAGTGAATAATATGAATCAAAATGCAACAGAAGAAGCTGTTTGTACTCCGACTTTTCTAAAGTCTAAAATAGTTACAGATTCAGGCATACCTGCGATTGGTCTGCTAAAATGGGGGACGCATTTTTGTAATTTTTATACAACACCTCAAGATTTGATGGAAGTGCTCATTCCATACTTTCAAAAGGGTCTTAATAACAATGAACTTTGCGTCTGGATAAATTCCGAAGATACGAATATTGTTTATAACCGATTGATTCAGGATATCCCTGACATAAAGACAAAAATAGATAAAGGGCAAATGCTTTTGTTTGAAAGAGAAGTTTGTTTTAGGAATGCTTGTGCTGAAACAGCCGAACCACTTCTCGCTAATATACTGGCATTAGAAAAAAATGCACTAAAACAAGGATATACTGGTTTACGCGTTGCCGGAGGACCTACTAATTTTTCCACCCCACAAGCAAAAAATGATTTTTTATGCTTCGAAAATAAAGTGTGTGCTACCTTGTATAATCACAAAATCATAGCCCTATGTTGTTATCGTACTTGTGAAAGTGATTCAAAAGTAATTTTTGATGTAATAAAAAGTCACCAATTCGCTTTGATTCTTCAAGATGGACAATGGGAAATGGTGGAGAATGCTTCATTAAAAGTGCTAAAAGAGGAATTACAGAAGCAAAATAATGAATTAGAAAATCAAGTTAAATTAAGAACTATGGAGTTGGAAAATGCTTTAAAGAGCCGCGAGCATTTTCTTTCAATTGCTTCTCATGAACTTAAAACCCCTATTACTGCTTTAAGCCTCTATGTAGATGGAATTCTTTCAATGGATAAAAAATATGTTATGGAGCATGTTGAGGAATTCATGAATCTCATAAGAAAGATTAAAGATCAGAGTCTATGTTTAGAGATTCTTATTAATAAGCTTTTAGATTTTACCTTGGTGTTAAACGAAAAAAATATACCTTTAGAGCTTCAGTATTTCGATTTATCGAATATGATTCAAAGGGTGGTTGAGAAATTTGCAGGAAAATGTCGTAGTGCAAAATGTGAGATAAAAACTAATGTTCCTTCTTCTCTAACTGTTTTTTTGGATCCTACTCGTATTGAGCAAGTTTTAACAAATCTCATTGATAATGCAATTAAATATGCTCCTGAACAACCCATTTCGATAAATTTGAGGCCAGATTTTAAAGGGATAATTTTAGAAATTAAGGATCAAGGTAAAGGTATCGCTAGATCGTATCAAGAGCTAGTATTTAAGCCTTATATGCAATTGCTTTCAAATAAAACTCAAAATGGCATGGGGCTGGGCTTATGGCTTGTTCAACAAATTGTTACTGCTCATAAGGGAAACATTTCTCTTGTAAGTGATATCGGCAGAGGATGTCATTTTATAATTAAATTACCTACAGAAGTGAGTTAGGTTTTACTACTGAGAAAAGTCTGATTTAATGCAAGGTAATTTCAAAATCACCACGTTTTCTCGGTATAGGTCCTTGCTCTGAGCGTTTTTAAAAACAAAATTTAAAATCTGATTGAATTGATTTGAAACCACTAAAGGATTTTATTAGTCTACTCTCTTCATGAAATTTGTTTGCAGAAAGGAAGCCTATTATGAGCAATCACTTAAAGTTCTACATCAATGGTCAATGGGTTCCCCCTGTTGTTCCAGCTACTCTTGACGTCATTAATCCCGCCACTGAAAAGGCTTACACTCAGATTGCTATAGGCTCTAAGGCGGATGTAGATAAGGCAGTTATTGCAGCTAAGACCGCATTCGAAACGTTCTCCAAAACGTCGCACAATTCTCGTATGGCACTTCTAATGAACATTCTTGAACTCTACAACGAACGCTTTGAGGATATAGCACAGGCGGTTTCCGACGAAATGGGGGCACCCATTGCATTTGCTCGCGATGCACAAGCCTTAGTGGGTCGTGTCCATCTGGAAGCCACTATTACTGCATTTAAGAATTATACCTTTAGTGAAAACCGTGGTAGAACCACCATTGTTAAGGAACCCATAGGTGTTTGTGCATTAATTACGCCATGGAATTGGCCGCTCAATCAAATAGTTTGTAAAGTTGCCCCAGCCCTTGCTGCTGGCTGTACTGTAATTCTAAAACCATCCGAAATTGCACCCATAAGCGGCATCATTTTTGCGGAGATTATGGATGCTGCCGGCGTGCCTAAAGGGGTTTTTAACCTGATTAATGGAACTGGGCAGGAGGTTGGTCAAGAGATGGCATCCCATCCTGATGTGGATATGGTCTCCTTCACCGGTTCAACCCGCGCCGGTATCATCGTTGCCAAAGTTGCAGCGGATACAGTCAAGCGTGTGACTCAAGAACTTGGCGGTAAATCGGCTAACATTATTTTGCCAGACGCTGATTTTGTAACTGCCGTCACTAAGGGAGTGCAAAATTGCTTCGGAAATAGCGGACAATCCTGCGATGCACCAACTCGTATGCTAGTACCCAAAGAGAGGCACGAAGAAGCATTGAATATCGCAAAAGTAGCAGCTGAAGCTTTTAGAACCGGTGATCCTAAAGACCCTGAATCTGATCTAGGTCCAGTGGTCAGTCAACTGCAATACGATAAAATCCAGGCTCTGATTCAATCAGGACTGGAGGAGGGTGCTACCCTTGTCACTGGTGGTTTAGGTCGTCCAGAACCTCTGAATCAGGGTTATTATATCCGTCCCACTGTATTTGGACACGTAACACCCGAAATGAAAATTGCTCGCGAGGAAATATTTGGACCAGTCTTGTCGATCATTTCTTATACGGATGAGGAGGATGCGATCCGTATTGCCAATGACACCATCTATGGACTTGCTGCCTATATCCAGTCAGAAAATATAGATCATGCCCGGGCTGTAGCCAGAGAATTACGGGTCGGTACAGTATCAATAAACTATCCGGACTGGGACGCCTTCTCATCATTTGGGGGCTATAAGCAGTCTGGTAATGGCCGGGAATACGCTGATTTTGGCATCCATGAATTTCTCGAGATTAAGAGTATAGTTGTTTAAAAACGATTGATCTTTTTGATTAAGCCTGTTTTCAGTAAAGGCAGTAGAGATAAAGCCAGCTAGTGAAGCAAAGTTTCAAGTTAGAATGTTTCCAAAGCAGAAGAATATGAGAAGTTGATTATGAAAAAGTTTTACCAAAGAAAAAATCTTCGGTAAAACTTATTTTCTAACTTTTCCTTAATATCAATAATATCAATGCAGGTGAATTTTACATGAGTACACATGCACATGGATCCTCTTTATTTTCTTGACCTGCTAATGCTATACCAGGATAGTCAGAAACTTGACCGGAAAGAAACTTAAGATTACTCACATCCACTGGTACATATTCAGTTGCTTTGATTTTGGGTCCTTGTCTGAAGAGGGTATATAAAGCGGGAGTAATCTCATTTTTGGTAATAGTACTCACTATGGATTCTTTCAATTTCACATGAAAAACAGCTGCCATCCGTTCAATCGTAGAGTGGTTTTCTTCTGCGGTTTCTAGGGCATAGCTTTGTGCTTCTTTTTGCGTGCGGAACAATTTCATTGTGCCTTGTTTGGGTATGGCATTTTTGATTTCATTTTCAGGAATGGCCTTTCGCTCTTTCCTATATGGATAACCTTTATCCCATAGATTTGAAGGTTCTGAAATCTCTACTTTTGCTCCAACAGCATAGTAATCGGATGTCGTGCTTAAAGTTCGTTCTCTTGGATAACCTGCATGGAGCTCATTTAAAAGTTCTGAACTTTGTTTGTGTAGGGATGTGGAAACCTTAGCTGTTTTTATTAGCTCGGGTGCATCAAGATTAGATAGAATCATTTTTTGCAATTCGACGGGTAATTTTTCAAAAGACATTACATTCTCCAATTTGTATAATTTAAGCAAAGACGATATAAAAAATACATCGATAGAGCATATTTTAGCCAGTCTAGTGTCACAGGAGAATGTATTCATTTTAAAACCATTTTTTTCCAAAATGGAAAGAGATAAGTAGATAGGGGTTCTTGAATTTGTCTTTTTGATTCCACCTTTTGACTGTCAGCCCGGACAAATCTTAGAAGATGAGGATGCATGGAAATGGGTTTCAGGGATAGGAGAGTATTGAGTTTCGAAATAAGCCTAGGCTTACTTATATTTTCTCGTATAAGCCCATGTTGCTGATAGGTCTCTACTATACTAAATAATAATGAATAGGACGGGGAGTTTTATCCATGGCAAAAGCAAAAGTTCAACACGGTAAAAACCCTTCCTTTCAAATAATGGTCTGTGGGACCACAAATTCGGGTAAAACAAAACTTTGTAATGCGTTGCGAGGCGAAAATTCACCGGGGAACATACACACATCGTCAATTGATACGTACAGTATATCTATTGATGATGGATCTCAACTTAGATTACTGGATTTCGCAGGCTCATACGATACTATCGCTCCATACATAACAAAACATTATATTGAACAATCACAAATTTGTGTGATTTGCATCGATAGACAAAATTCGCATTCATTTGAGGTTGCTAAAAAAGCGGTGCAAGAAATTCGTGAACTGGATCCTAACAACAGAATTCCTATTGTTATCGCACTTACTAAAGAAGATCAAAACTTGGGATTAGCTGACTACGAGATACTAATAAGAGATAGAGAACTTAAAGAATTTGAAGAACAATATGGCCTCGAAGGTTCTGTCAAAACCAGTGCCCTAGATGATAAGATGGGGGCAATCGAATTGCGAAAAAAACTTCTTGATCTTCGAGAGAACATTATTGCTAGGGAAGAAATGGGCATACCCGATATCTCCTCTATCGAGGAGTATTTCGCCGAGGAAGATTCTTTAGAAGAAGTAAAAAAAAGAATGGACAATATAAGCTCGCTTTTAAATAATGCTCATGTGGAGCTTACGGCCCAGCTTGCTACTCCGCAAAATGAATCTGATATTGCTGCTATTGAGAAATCAATTACGCGTGTACTTGAATTTTCACAGAAATTATCTGAAATAAAAAAAATTCCCAATCAAATGAATACAGCCTCAGATGTAGAGAAGAGAGATGCTATGCTCAAAGCTTATGAAAGAGCATTTAAGGAGTTTGCTCGCGAAGTTACTCCCGATTTCGCAGTCCAACCGAAAAATGTGAAGAATTTGTTTATAAGGGTGGTTCGTCTACTATTTGTCAGGAAATGGTACACGGATGAAGAAAAAACTGAGATACAACGCTTTAAACACCAAAATGATTTCAAAAACAGACTCCAGAGAGCAGAAGGAGTAGATAAGGAAAAAAATAGCCGCAAGGATGAGCAAAAAAAAGAAAATAATGACGATTCTGCATTAGATTCGAATGTACATCCTGAACAATAAGGTAAGCAAGAACAACACCTTTTTTTACCTGAATTTAGTACTGTCACAAAGGATGAACAAGACGATTAATTTTTGCGGTAAAGGATGTGTTCTAAAGGTTCATCTGCCTTTGTAGAAACTAAGTCAGGAGTATTATATTTTAGAGTAAATTCGCTCACCTTAAGCATATAACCTGTGCCGGACTCATTTTTTACCATCTCGATTTTTGCTTTTATATTGGCAATAGGGACTATATTGTCCTGTGTTTCACCTCTAACTTCTTTAGCACATTGTTCCATAGATTTTTCGAGCTCATTGTCATTTAGCTCTATCAAAGAAATACCATCACTACCCATTGCAAAAATTTGTTGAGGACTATACTCGTCAGCAGGATTTGCATAAGAGCACGTGAGGATTTTCAAATTAATCGTCGCATAAATTTTACCATTACCATCTTTTGACCAATTGATGTGGCCAGTCGTTCGACCACGTTCTATGCCTTGAATGTCACCTTCAACCAACTTGGTTGTATTAGTAAATTCCCGCAAGAGGCTGCCATGTAAAAATTGACCACCGAAATTATAAAGTTTATTTGCTCGTGAATGGGGGACACTAATTTTATCACCTGCAAAATTTTCTATAGCTTCCATCAGAATAGCATCTTTATGATCATCGATATTCCTCGGAATAATTGCAGCGCCATATATTGTTACTCCTCTTCGTACAAGATCTTTAATCACTGTAGAATTATCGCTCGTTACTTCGTCCTGGGTCGTTGTTTCTATATCATAAATAGCTTGTGACTCTTTAAGATCACTTTGGCTATAGGTGAATTCGCTGCAAGGAATTTCCCCTTGGGCATGAAAATAGGCCAATTCATAATGACTAATTAAGGTATCATGTGTTTTGACAAGCAGACGAAAGAGAGAAGAATTTTCCGGTATTGGAAATTGAACATCTTTTTTCTCTGCGACACTTCTATCATCCCTCTTTTCAATACCAATGTCTTGAGAAGTCCGGTAGCGATTACGGTCCAACCAGTTAGCAAAAGAAACTTTTTTAAGGTCTGCAGTAACGATAGTTAAATGTTCTAAAACCTGCAACGCCTCAGCCAATTCGCTGATATTCATTGGCTGACGATCCAGTGCTATCCTATTAAAAAAGTCATCAATTGCTGTTAAGCTACTGCCAGTTTTAAAAAACCTCTTTTCTTGACTGCTATTGATCATCCCTTTTAAAATGCTCCATTCCTTTGCAATATGGGCAAGTGCAGTTTGCTCTGTTTTCATATCATTGTTTCTCGTAAAAATTGATCATTATGCTTATTTTATGATATAAAAATTAAGTTTATATTAAGTTGAAGAGGTTCATCGCGGGGACAGAACATGAAAAAAACTTCTAACCTTATCTAATTTAAGGATATTTTCGACTTAAAGCATAATTATTCGAAGATTAAATAAAATTATATGGAAGTTTGAGGATTCGTTCGTTTATGCTGCGCTGAATTGCTATTTAAAGGGAGATAATATGTTTTTTAATCCAGCACCTAAAAAAAACCTTGAAGATGAAAAACTACGTTGCTTTTTCATTCCGATCGTCGAACAAATAAAATCCAGTGATTACCAGAAAATATATATCTGGAATTTAGCGAAAGAAACTAATATAACCCGCAAATTTTATTCCTCGCCCGAGGCACTTGCTCGTATGGAGTCAGGACGGCTAGGTTCAAACAATATATTATCGTGCTATAAAGTTTCACTGACCGAAACGCAATACCAACAATTAAGAACAATCAGCGGTAGAGACAATGTCTTTCTCGGTTCCTTTAATTTTAACTACTCTGATGTTGAAAGCCTGATCCGTTTTGTCCAAGGCCAGCAGCAAGAGCATGCGAATCCTTTCTATAAGCAAGAGACAACGTTAAATCAACCGGTTTGTGCTGCTTAACCCCTAGCAAGGATTTAAAAGAAAAATGAAGGAATGACTGAGGTTGGATTATCCACAATAGGTTCTAGTTGGTTTGTCACTGCATGAATTCGTGTAACCCAGTCAGCCACAGTCTGAACGAGTAATTCTTCTAAGGTGCTGGTTGGTGGGGTATCCATTTTGAAAATAAGGTGGTTGTTAATCAGAATATAACAAAGTAAACGGCAAGCCATGATGCGAATATCAGGGTTTTCGTTTTTAAGTAAGTTTTTTATTGGATCAATAAGTTGGCCTATCATTTCTTTGTCTATAGCTGAGATGAATTTGAGAAGACAACCCATTGCTGCAATGCGCGTTGTGGCGCATTCAAAAACCAGTGTACTTTTCACTGGAATTATTAGGGATTCCTGGGTGTTTTTATCCATAAAAGAGCTAAGTGCTGCTAAACAATCTAATCCTTGGTTACGTGTTATTGTATCTTGACTATCGAGTTTATTTTGTAAGTCACCAATAAGCTGTTTCAGGGGATCTTGGTCTATTCGGACAGCAAAAGCTATTAAACAGTGCCGTGCTGCATGACGTAAATTGGGATCGGGGTCATTGAGTTTGCTTAGTATGGGTTTGACAAGGTTTTCCAGTTTTTTTGCGTCAATTCGGGGGGCGGCTGCTAGTAAAAATTTTAACAGAGTCTTAGAATTGATAAGCTTAGTGTCATTGAGTTTTTTTTGCGCCAGATCGAATAGTTTTTCCAGAGTTTCTTTGTGCATACTTGCGGCAAGCTTTGCCAAACATTCGAATGCTACTTCGCGGACATGTCCATTTGTGTCATCCAGTTTGGTTTTTATTACCTCAATAAAATCTTCTGGAATTTCTTTCCCCTTCTTCGGGCATAATGCTACTAAATAATATAATGTTAAAATTCGAACATTATGATCGGGATCATTACTCATGCTTTTTATTGACTGGGTAATGGGCTGCAGCATTTCTGCTTTCATTCGGGGTGCAAGCGCTTTAATACATTGTATGGCGGCAGAACGAACAAAGGCTTCATGGTCATTGAGTTTATTTTTTATTGAATTAATTAAGTGTTCGTCTATCTCATTACTCGAAGAGTAAATCAGTTTTGCCAAACAGTCTAAGGCACTCGCTCTCACTTTTGGATTATCTTCATTCAGTGTTTCTTCCACTAAATTGACCACATCTTCTTGCATTTTTTTATCCATTGCAGGAGCAAGTTTGGGTAAATACCCTAAGGTAATACATCTTATATTCCATTTATCATCGTTTAGTTTTTTTTGAATAGACTCTAACAGCGTGAGACGTATTTCCGTGGTGATCAGGGAAGAAAATGCTGACAAACATTCTGCAGCCGCTATGGAAAGACTCAATGAAGGAGCCTCAAGTTGATTTTTCAAAGGTTCGATAAGAGATTCCAGTGCATTCTTGTCCATTTCAGGCGCTAGCTTAGCGAAACAATTTAGTGCCTCAGTACAAACATATTGAGAATTTTCTCTCCTTAAAGGGTTGCCAGCTTTCGCACCATTCATAATCTCTTTAATCGAATTAACCAGAGGTTCCACCATTTCTGGTTCTATTTTAGGTGCTAATGTTGCTAGATACCGTAATGCGGCTATAAACGGTCCTTTCTTTTCATCAAGGTGCTGTTTCACTGAGTTTACAAGAGGAGCTAATGTTTGTTTATCCAATTTGGTTACAAGTATGGCTAGCACTTCGTTTAGCCCACCACTAAGCCAACTCTCGTTATAGTCAAGTATGCTCTTTACAGGATCAACTAAAAGCATAAGATCTTTTTTATCCGCTTTGTGAGCCAAGCTCGATAAAAATGCAATGGAGCGGCAATTCATCTCGGGATCTGAGGGCGTTAGTTTGCTTTTTAACTCATCCATCAAGGCTTCCAGATCCTCTTTGCTCACTGATTCAATTAAAACGTTCCTTAAAAAAAATAGGTGAAAGAACTTGGGTGAAGATAATGTACTTGGGATATCTAATGAAGGAAGTGATACTTTATTCATCTCGGCGGTTAGCTTTATACCCTGCATCAGTTGCTGGAGGCTTAAATTAGGATCATTCAATTGAGTTGTCAGTTTCCTACCTAAATAGGCTAAATGTTCTGGATCACTTTCGGTTAATGTATCTTCAGAGATTAGTGTTCTTAATAACTTGATTTTAGCAGGATAAAATTCAATCCCTTCTTTGTCGAATAAAGCAAGTTCGATCGCTCTTTGCTGTCTTTTGGTTCGTCGCTTGGAACCGTTATTCGCGAGCCATGCGGCTAAAAAATCCTGTGGAGTGTTTATATGAGAATATAGGTAAGCCGATACTTCGAGAGGAGCTTTTTTAAAAAATTTAGAACCGAATAACAAAGAGTAACCTCCGATTTAATTTATAGAAGTGGATGCAGGATGACAAATTATATATAAACTATTTACCCTAAGTCTTGACAGCTAAAAACCTTTGATTCACCCAATGAGTCACTAATTTCCAAATGTATATTCATCAAAAGCTGGGCTTTGCAGCCCAGTATCTGTCGTTTATCGATATTAATTATATCTTTTTGCAGTAAGTGATCCCTTACCGAATATACTATTCGCCAACTCTTCATCCGTCATGCTTCCATCTTCACTTGGTGCATTGACTTTTACTTCAAATAATCCCGGTGAATAGGAGGAATTTGCAATAATTTTTCTCTCTTGATTCCCTTTAGTAAATTTTGATTCAAATAGATCGAGCATGGCCCTTGAGTTAACATCAAATGGATTATTATCATTTTTAACTACATAGTTAAATGCTTTATGAGTAGGGTTGGACTCAATAATTTTTTTAACTACAGCTATGGAGGGATGCTCAGGATCAGCACCGTGCTTAATTAATGCGCCAATTAGCCTTGAGTCACCGCCGCGTAATAGTAAATAAGCAATTGGATTCATCGAACAATATATAGGTATACCTGAATAGGTTTTAAGGTAGTAAGTACTATTAAAGTCAACATGATGTTTTTTTAATAGTGTGAGATTACTCAGTGTATTTTGGTGCGCATAACTATGGTGGATGGCAGCAAATACAGGGGACCAGCCTTTCAATGTGGTAATGAAGGATGCTAAATCGTTAGAGTGACTCAACTTTTGTTTTAAACCATAGGTATTTCCTGAAAGTAATAGTTTTTGCACCACTCCATAACCTCTAGAACTGAAAAGATGGTCCTTCATGAGTTTTGCTGCAGCATTAAATTGTTGGGATTGAGCAAAAAAAAGAGGGGTACAATTTTGAAAGGATTTATTTTGAGTATTAGCCCCATTTTCAAGAAGGCATTGGACCACCGCAACCGCCTCTAATGAATCACGATTAGAACTGGACAATTGATTATTGATTGCGCGGTGCAAGGGTAGTTTTTTCATGTTGTGATCAGGAATATCGGGATTAGCACCCATATCAATCAGTCTTTGGACCATTTCAACATCTTTACCGTACTCACAAGCCAAACCTAACATGGTATAGCCATGGTGATCAAAAGCGTTAGCAGCCATATTTACTAATTTAGAAGGATATTTTTCTGGCTGAAATGACCTGAATAATTCTGCCCAATTATCCTTATTGTGATAAGGAAAAAAAGACATGATTTCCTTTAATTGTTCGATTTGCTCAGTCGAAAGTTGTTCGTTGCTGTCAATATAATTTTTTGAATTATTAAAATAATAACGCTTCATGATAAGTCCCTGTTCTTGTTTTTATTAGTTTGCGGCCATTATATACACTACTTCAGAACTTTTGAATTTAAAGAACAGGGATTTCATACATCTTCTATGAAAAAATGCTATGTGTGGTACTTATGTTTTAGGAAGGACATAGCACTAACCCATCCTTTATCTGTTTCAACCCTTGTGCCACTTTTTCTTTACTTAAGGCATAACAAAGACGCACTACATTTTTCCCTTTATCTGGATTTAAATAAAAAGAACGTCCCGGAACCACGGCAACTTTGGCCTGTTCCAGTAGCATGCGGGTCATATCGGCATCATTTTTAAAGCCCATGCGTGAAAAATCAGCCATAATATAATAAGCGCCCTGGGGAACAGTTACTTCAAAACCAATGTCACGTAACTCACGTACAGTATGATCTCGTTTTTCCAAATAAGTTTGACACATCTCTTGATAATAATTGTCTTGTAATTTAAACGCATCGACCGCTGCATGTTGTAATGGGGTTGCAGGACACACATATACTAAATCTTGAATTAAAGCCATTTTGGCAATTACATGCGCGGGACCACTCGCATAACCTAACCGCCATCCTGTCATATTATAAGTTTTTGAACATCCTGAAATCGTGATGGTGCGCTCTTTAAAATTTTTTAAACGAGCAAAGGATATATGTTTGTGACCTGGGTAAGTAATATATTCATAAATTTCATCGGTGATAACCGCTAAATTATAGTGTTCTGCAATTTTGCCAATCGCTAATAATTCCTGCTCAGAAAACACCTTGCCACAGGGGTTACACGGTGTGCAAATGATAATCGCACGAGTTTTAGGGGTAATCGCTTGTTCAAGATCCTCCATTTGAATGCTAAAGTCATGTAAATTAATCGGTACTGCTCTAACATTCACTTGGTATAGCTCCAGAATATTTTTGTGGTAGCCATAAAAAGGTTCAAACAAAATAACTTCATCACCAGGATTAAACAAAGACATCACCGCACAAATAAATGCGCCAGTAGAGCCGTGGGTCACCAGAACTTCTGTTTCGGCATGAACTGGAATTTTATTAAATGTTTGAATTTTATCGGCAATAGCCTGCCGTAAATGGAACACCCCTTCACAAGCAGAGTACACATTTTTTTCTTGTTCAATCGCACGGATAGCTGCCTGTTTAATTACCGCTGGGGTTGGTAAATCACAAATACCTTGCCCTAAATTTATACCGCCAATTTTTTCACATTCTGTGCTTGCGGCACGAATACCCGATTGACGCAAGTTTTCACTCACTTGACTCGTTTTCAGCATGTTGTTAGTTCCTTTTTGATTCTCGTCCTGCAGAAAAGAAATCCCTCCTGGTTACCGTTTAACCGCCGCAACGGTACACATACTAAATTTGATCTAAAACAGGGGGGATGCGTGGACAGGATACCACTTAAAATTCTTACACCCAAGAAGTAGATAACCATTTGCTGAGTGGACGAACAAATAGTTATATTGAGTAAATTCCCGCGGTTAATCAGGCAATTCCCACGGTTTATATGTCATTCACACGCAGGCGGGAATCTATCCCTCAATCTTTGCGTGAGTATAAATGTTTCCCACAGTAGGATAAATTTGTTGTATTAATCGATTTAAGTTGTTTCCTTCATTAACCTCTATATTATTTACAAAACTACCGCATCATTTAAGGAAATCCATATGCGACAGTTATTAATTTCAATGTTTATTTTGTTTTTTTCTCAGAGTGCATTTTGTGCACCTGCTTTTGAACTTGTTCCTCTGGGGGTTTATGGTGGTTTGAAAGATGGAAATTTATCTGCTTACTTATTAAAGACGATCGAGAGTGAGGATTATGTGGCTCTTGACGGGGGGACGTTGGTGCATGGACTAGAAGTTGCAATTGAAAGACAATCAGTCCGCCATAAAAATATTGAAGATTTGCTGCAAAAACATATTCCTGTGTATCTCATTTCTCATGCCCATCTTGATCATCTTATGGGGCTGGTGATGGCACAACCCGAATTGCGAGAGGGGCAAACAATTATGTCTCGCGAAGAAACCATGCTGGCATTGCAGAAAAATATTTTTAATTGGTCGGTGTGGGGTAATTTTGGGGATAAAGGAGACATTCCGCATTTGAATTATCAACACTATCAAAATCTGCCCTTACTCCAGTGGATTGATATTCCTAAAACGGATCTGCAGGTAAAAGCGTTTCCTTTGAGTCATAGTGGGATGCCATCAAGTGCTTTTTTAATCCGTTACAATAATCAATATCTTTTATATTTTGGCGACACGGGAGCTGATAGCACGGAGCAATCGACCAACATGGAGAATATTTGGCACGAGATTGCACCACTTATAAGAAATAGGCAGCTTCATGGCATCATGCTCGAATGCTCATTTTTAAATTCCCAACCCAATAACAAATTATTCGGTCATTTAAAACCAAACTTATTCATGTCTGAATTGCGACAATTGGCGTCGATCGTTGATCCTCTAAATTTAAAAAATTCATTACGAGGACTTCCAGTTGTTGTAACTCACATCAAACCTCGATTTGGAGATGGTTCAAACTCTAAGGACGATGTAGGAAGGCAGATTTTAGAGGAGCTGTTTCAAGAAAATGATATTGGTGTAGAACTGATTAAACCGAAACAGGGTGTATTGTTAAATTTATAATGTAAATGCAATTTCGCCCAATAAAGGTAGGTTGGCTATAAATTCCCAAGATTTATAATGTCATTCCCGCGCAGGCGGGAATCTATCAATATTTAATTCTTTACCCTATTTGTTTTAATGGGGTTCCGCCTGCGCGGGAATGCCACTTACTTAAAAAAGTGACGATTCCTCAGGTTTATACATTGATTACATATATGAAAGGTTAGAGTGGGTAGTGCTCATAGGCTTATCTATTTGTTGCTCTTGCGATTCAGTTTTCCAGAACATATCTCTGGTTACAGCAGGTAAAACTGATTTTTTTAATGTTTTATCATCTTTATTAATAAGCAAATCAATTAATGTATGATTTGAACTTTCTTGTGGGCGGCGCAGAGCGGCATATTTGGCGGATAATCTAACTTTTTCATTTAGAGGTTTAATATGAGTAGAATAAAATTCTATGTGCTCTTCAACATTTTTTATGTTTGCACCGATTGATTTCAAATAGTTACTTAGACACAGATCTGCATCCAGCTCAAGAAACACTTTGATGTCCAATTTTGAACGTAATTGTTCATCTAAAAAAATATCAGCCCCAAAAATAATGATATCGCCTTGGACATTTTCGATGGCAGCTAATAATGAATTGCTGGATTTAAACTCTGAACTATCAATCAATAGGGTCTTATCTTTATTTAATAAAGAATAACATTGTTGGCTGAACGTCTTAAAATCACTACCTATAGGTCCACAAACCGCTAATATTGTCATTGTAACCACCATGCTGGATAAAAAAGTGGCAATTATACTGCTTTGGTAACCAATTTCAAATAATTGAATCAAAAAGTAGGTTTGGGTATTTCGATCAACAAAACTCAATGCAAATTTTGTGATGATAAAGTTGCAGTTTTTTAAGAAAAAAGGAAAATGAGAAAAAAATTCAACGAGACAATTTTATGATGTTAATCGTTTTTGGTGGGTTACCTGGCACGGGCAAAACGACAATTTCTAAAATTATTGCCCAGCGCTTAAAGGCAGTTTACTTACGAGTAGATACTATTGAGCAGGCGTTAATTAATCTGGATGACTATTCAGGTAAGTTGATAGTGGGCTCAGAGGGATATTTAATCAGTTATGCCGTTGCTCGTGAAAATTTGACCTTAGGATTAAATGTTGTGGCGGACTCGGTTAATCCTATCGCGATAACACGCCAAGCTTGGCAACAAGTAGCAAAACAAACGGACTCAGATCTTATCCAGATCGAATTAATTTGTTCCGATGAACAAGTTCATCAAAGTCGAGTAGAAGGACGCATTGCGGATATAAAAGGACACAAACTTCCTACATGGCAAGCCGTTCTGGATCGAAATTATGAACCCTGGGATAGCAAGCAAATTGTGATTGATACGTCAAAATACTTAATCGATGAATCGGTAGCTATCATCATGAATTTTATAACTTCTAGGGGGTAGAGCGCTAAGGAGTTTTTTTTATGGAAATTTCTAAGCGGTTCAGTACTGTTTGTTAAAAGAGGTGGATTAAAATACACCTCTTCGCAATTGCTTAATTAGCCAATAGTCCAGTGGATTTCACCAGGAAGAGAGCTCCACCAACTGCCTATAGTGGTAAGGAAATCAGCATGAACGTTGTTTGAACTCGAGTAGCTACCAGAAATAGCACCTGCATTCATAGCACATAAATCTTGTCGTGAAACGATACTTATTGTTTTATTATCACATTCGTATTCAAGGCGAATGTTAGGACCCGCGCTGTAAGTTTGTTGAAGTGTGAAAGAGGGAGCTTTTTCTCCATTTGCAATTATTCCTGGCGCTTGACCTATTATAATCTGACCGTTTATTAAATTCATTGCTCGCAAAGTACAGGTGTGACCGCTTTTATTAAAAACAGAAACATTCAAAGTGCCACAATTATTAGCGTGGGCAGAATAAATGCCGGTAATTAAGGAAATAGCGAGTAAAATTTTAGTTTTCATTAATTGATCTCAATTAAAATACGATCATCAAGCATACATAGGGTGATTTTTGAGATCAATGTGCGCCATATTTTGATCTTTAAATTCAAATTACCAGCGTTAGGACAATCAGAATGTAACAAAACGGCTATCTTTGATAGCCGCTTAAATTATTATCCAGTAATTATCCCAAACATTGTTGGTTAGCAAAAATCTCAGATTCCGAGCGAGTTTTATTCATACCGCCACTGGAATAGGCAAACTTATAATTGTCGATATAACATTGCAATGAGTTTTTAGTGTAATACTTTGTAGCTTCGTAATCACTTATTTTAGTGGCAACGTTTTTCGCATCCGAGCGGGTTTTATTCATGCCATCGCTTGCGTAAGCAAATTTATAGGCGGGTTTAAAAACCTTAAAGTAGGCGGCTGGGCAGGATTTACTTATTATGAAAGTGGCAAATTTTTCTGCTCCAGAGGATGTTTCATTTAAGCCATCAGAACTATACGACCATTTGTACGCTTCTTGAAAAACATCACTCTTTGTTCCGCAGGTAACATCATTGGGTATACTTATGACGGCTTCAATTTGATTGGATAGCTCTTCCGTCATTTGGCGTTGTTCTGGACTTAATGAATGCTCAGTATAATAAATTTGCTCTGCCAGCCTGTATATTTTTTCATATAAACTAGCACTGCTTGTTGATGCCATGGTTGTCATAGATAAAGAACCCAGTATTATAAATACTGATTTATTTATAATTTTCATTATTTCCACCTATGTTAAATTCAAAAAACCAAGCGAAGCTTAACAGGAAACGAATAGTTTTTTAACCCAAAGAGCGCAGAGAAAAGAAATAATTTTGAACGATTAATCATTTTATTTTTCCTTGTTTATATGCAAAGTCGCTTACAAAGCAGTTCATCTTTAACCGTTCCGATTGCTTCTCAAGGTTGACAAATATTGCTACAATGCACTGCTGCAGTTTGTATGACGATTTGAGAAGTATTCTTCTAAATATCGCCCCCTGTTTATTATCAAGAAGATAAGTATTATGGCATCAAGATCCTTTCCACTATCACTCGTGTCACTCATTATTATTTCATTATTGGGTTGCTGTATGGAAATCGATATTTCCTTACCCAGCTTCCCTAGTATTATGAAGTTCTTCGGAAGTACTGAGGCCCAAGTACAAAGTACCTTAAGCCTTAATTTTTTAGCCTTTTGTCTTTCTGGATTGTTATACGGGCCATTATCCGAATCTTTAGGAAGGCGTGGTTTAATGATTTTTGGAGCAACCTGTTTTTTAGTTGGAGCAGTAGGTTGTGTTTTTTCATTTTCAATATACCAATTGATGTTTTGGCGTTTTATTCAAGGTTTAGGCGCTAGTAGTACCGTAGTACTTGGATTTACCATGATCTCTGATCGATATAATGGTGCAATAGCTGCAAATTATATTGGTAAAATTAATGCCTATGTCACTATTTTTATGGCAGCAGCTCCGATTTTAGGCAGCACGCTGATCAATTATTTTACTTGGAGAGCTAATTTTACGTTTATTGCAATTATTGCTCTTATTTCATGGCTTTTTTTGGTATGGCAATTGCCTGAAACAAAAGAAGAAAAGCAGCCATTAAAGCTTTCGACTATATTTAATGATTATCGAACTGTGTGTGCGCATGGTAAGTTTTTAATTTATGCCAGCATGCCGAACATGTTAGTTACGGCTTATTTAACTTTTGTGGGTAGTGCTTCATTTTATTATATTAGTACGTGTAAATTATCCTATTTTCAATTCGCAATGCAGCAAGGATTAATTGTATTAATTTTTTCGCTTACCAGCTTTTATGCGAATAACATAATTAATCGAATAGGCAGCCGAAAAGCGGTCTACTTAGGGATGGTATGTTGCATCCTATCCATAGTACTGCTTACTTATTTTGCATTTCAATATCCAAGCTATCCACGATTGATTACATTTGCAATGTGCTGGATGGCGTTTGGTTGCGCATTCCCAATGAGCGTGACATTTGCCAAATCATTAGAAATTTTACCTGACCTCAAAGGAGTTTGTTCTTCGTTCATTATGTCTACCCGGTTATTGTTTTCTTCCGGGGCCGTCGCTTTAACAGGTCTTTTGTTCGATGGTTCGATGCGCCCGGTGGTTCTCGTTATTGATGGGGTCATCCTTTTGGGAGTGTGCATGTACATTATTATGGAGCGAATGGGTGAGGATGAAGTTCTATCCAAAGCTACCAGTGCCTTGATTTAGACTGCAGGCAAAATAACCTTTGCAATCAGATTTATTACAAATGAACTGAATCCTGCAAGCAACAATAATAATCCTAGTTTATTGCTGGGTAATTTGATTTAACCGTTGATGAAATAGTATAACCTCCGTGGGAGAGCTTTGGAGTTTTTACTTCGACTAAGAAAGTATGGCTGTGAGCAATCTGGCTGCTCTTGTTTTTACTATTGGTTTAATATCTACTATTAATTGAGTTAAAAAATCGTTTTGAACTGCTTGATAAAATATTGGGTTTTAAAATTTAATAAGGGAATGGGGGATTCTAATGTATCAATTTTTGTTACTACTGTGTCTTCCCCTCCTAAGTTATTCCAATTTATCGTTTGCTGAAGCTCCTTTGTCTAAGCCTTTGGCTCCTGTTTTTGATAATCTGGGTTCGTTTCATTTTAATGTTTCTACGAACAATAAATCAGCGCAAAAATTCTTTAACCAAGGAATGGTTCTTTTTTATGGTTTTGAATGGGGGGAGTCGGCTCGTTCTTTTAAAGAAGCTATGCGATTGGACCCTCAGTGTGGGATGTGTTATTGGGGATTTGCTTTGGCAACAGGTTCTAAAATTAATGCACCAATGACAGGGCATGAATATCAGGATGCAAAACAGGCAATTGAAAAGGCAGTTTCCCTCAAACAATACATGACGCCCCAGGAAAACGCTTATATTCTTGCTCTTATGGAGCGCTTTAAACATCAACCGCGACCGCAAGAAACTGAATCTTCGGGAACTTTTAGTTGTCATCGCTCCAGCACTAATTTTGATAAATCCTCTTCCACTGAAATGGCTGCTTATGCTGAAGCAATGGAAAAAATTATTGCTCATTATCCTACTGATCATAACGCAAAGGCATTATACGCTTATGCCCTTTTTGAGGTGATTGAATGGAAATTTTGGGGGATCGATGGCAAAGAAAATCCCAAAACAGTCCTGATTGTTAACGCTTTAAAAAATATCCTTGCGAATGAGCCGGAACATATTGGTGCGAATCATTATTTCATTCATGCAATTGAAAGTTCCAAAGAGCCCCAAAAAGCGATGGATAGTGCTAACAGGTTAACCACGTTAGTTCCTGGCTCAGAACATTTAGTCCATATGCCGGCACATATCTACTTCCTTACTGGAAAATATGCTCAAGGAAGTGAGTCCAATCTAAAGGCAATTGATGCATTCAATACGTATAATACTACATGTAGGCAACAAGGGTTCGCTCCTGAGATTAATTATCTTTATATGCATAACTATGATTTTTTAAGAACCACTGCCACCATGGAAGGGCGACAAAAATTAGCACTCTGGGCAGCACGAAAAATGCTTGCACCACCGTTTAATGACTGGTTAAAAAATGAAGCCTCTTTGCAATGGTTTATTCCTATTCCTTACTTTGTTCAGGCGCGTTTTGCTTTATGGGATGATTTACTTAAAGAGCCTAAACCGTCTAAAGAATATCAATATGCTTTGGGTATGTGGCATTACGCTCAAGGGATGGCTTTGTCCCATACACATCAAATAAAACAAGCACAACAGGAATTAACTGAGTTAAAGGCAATTATCGAGCAAGGTCCAAGTAAAAAAAACTTGGAAAAGAATGGAGTATCGCTTTTAAAAATTGCTGCCGCTGTTTTAACTGCTCGTTTAGAGGCTATACAGGGTAATAAGGAAGAGAGCATCAATCAATTGAAGATCGCTTCAGCAATTCAGCATGATATGGGCTACCATGAACCACCAGATTGGTATGTTCCAATAAAAGAGCTGTTAGGTGATGTTTATCTAAGATGGAACCGTCCTTTAGAGGCAATCAAAATGTATGAGGCTGATTTAAAACAATATCCGAATAATGGTTGGGCTCTTTGGGGTTTATCGAACAGCCTGAAAAAAATGGGACGCACAAAAGATGCGGAACAAGTAGAAAAAAAATTTCACGAAGCCTGGAGTGCCGCAGATGTAAAGACGCCACCTAATTTATTTTAATTTTTGATTAGGTTTTATTGTGAGTATGTATAGCGATAAAATAGTGAGCTGCTATTTCTTAGGATTTAATGCTATTTCATCTTCAGGAATTACAATTTGGTTTGTGATTTCGCTGATTCTTTTCTTATAATCTTGTGTCACTTGACTTACGGGACGGTTATATTCAAACTCAATCTCCCATTCTTCGCAGAACTCTGCTATGGCTTCCATGACCATGTTATAGATTTTATCCATTTCATCAAGGCCTGCTTCATCAAGCTCATTATAGTGTTCCTCATCAAAACATTTAGAGACTGTATAAGGTAAACTCGTAAGAAAAGTTGATGCATCAGTTATTGCGGTTTCAAGCTCCTCACTGCCTAGGTGGCATGTTTCAAGATCGTTTAATATTTTTTGTCCATTTCGCCATAGATTAACCATATTTCCATTTATAGCCAGCAATAAAGCTTTTTGCTCTTGAGTCATATCTTTGTTAAAAGTATTGTTAATTTCAAAATTTAATGCACCCAATACTTCTAGTGCTGCAATTAATTTTGTAGGTAATTCGCCGACTGCCTTTTCGCGTCTGTCTTTTAACATTTGATATTGTTCGCGTCCTGCATCCAAAATGCATTTATTGCCTTGTAACGTCATTATTAGATTTTTATAATCAATATTGGTTTCAAACCCATGCCTCTTAATTCTTTCCAATTGAGCCCGATTAGTTCGATATTCTATTAAGTTTTGTTTTACTTGTTGGTTGTTAATAACTGCGTTGATTTGAACCCATTCATCCACTTGTTGGGCTCCATGTAAACGGGGATTATAAGTTTTTGATTCACTGGGATAAGTGGTTAGCACGCAGTCAATCATCTGTGTCCATTTTTTTTGAATTCCAGATAACCGTTCAACTTGTGAAGAAAGCTGATTTAACCTGCTGACCCGATTAAAACAGTCCTCTGCATTTTGGGGCTCAGTTAAAATAATGCTCTTTATTTCTTCGTTTAGGTTCCTCAACCAAGAGGGATGAGAGACCTCTTGAATGAATTGTTTATCCTCATTAGAAAGGAATGGAATTTCCATTTTTCCCAACGACTCTTGCAAAAACTCAGACCACTTTAAAAAATCCGCATTTTTTTCAATGAGGGAATAAAAATCTTGGGGAAATCCTAGTTTTGTTAAATGAAGCGACGCTTGATCTAATGAATGACTCTCGGCGTTTGCTTTAATTTTTTCTTGGAGTCGAATTAATTTCTCCGGAGCATCTAGAGTGAGCTCATCTTCTAAACCTTGAGATAGGGAGTGGCCCAGTGCACCCATTTGTATTTCATAGAACGTATTAAAACTATTATAAATCTGCTCCTGTTTTAGTTTCTCTAAGCTATTTTCTATTGCACCCAATAAGTTATTAGAAAGAAAAGCGTAAATAGGTTTGGATCCAACAGACTGTTTAAAGTGGAGTAAATCGTCCATTACTTTAGATTTTGGAGCGATAGCTTGTTCTACTTCAATGTGCTTTTGAATTACAGTAAGGTAATGTACTTTGAGAATGGTGGCAATGAGATCCCGGCTGGAACGTAATGCAGATAAATCTGAGAGATTCGAATGCTGAAACTGCTCCTCACTTGGGAGCTGCATGTCTCGCTGTAGGTAATGATAAGTCTGCAGTTCCTGACGCAAAAATGCTTCAAGATCTCCCTGATTGTTTACATCAATCAATATCTGCGAAAGTCGTTCATCGCTAATTTGCCTAACAATCTCTTCTGAAAACTCCAGTTTCGTGAGAAATGCTGGCATTGCATCTAGGTTGATAGGGGGATATTGATTTGTAAAATCCCTTTTTAGATATGAGTAGCTGGAATAGATGGATTTAATTATTCTATCAAGCTCATCCGTATTGTCAGCCGCGACAGAAATAAATGCAGACATTTGACGGAAGAGGGTAAGAGGATTCACTTGCGATTGAGCACCAAATGACATTGCATCTTCAAATGATGCGATGGCTGCTGGATTGTATTGTGCTGAGTAGGCTTCGATACCTCCTATAAGTGCGATCTCAGCAAATTCGGCAAGCTGTTTGCAATAGGCGACTAATTCTTCTCGTGACCAAATAGTTAGATGAGTAACCCATCCCTCAAAGTCAAAATTTTCCGCAGCAATAAGAAAATCTTCTCTATCAAGAGTTTCTCTGAACCGATCATGTTGGTTAAGATCGATTGTTAGGTGGATATCTCGATAATGGGGAGCATCCCTTAACTGTTCCATGGTGCTTAATAGAGGATCTTTGCTAAATCGATACCTATTACATAAAGCTCTAAAGTGTTGCTGAGCCACTGTTTGAGATACTTTTGCCTTGATTAGGGTTTCACTTAAATGTTCCAGTGTTGAATTAATTGCTTCTAACTCTTCTTCAACTTTTTTAATGGGGGCGTCGGTCAAAGCTTTTTCAAAGCGGTGTATTTTAGCATCCAGGAACTTGATTATCTCTTGTTGTATTTCTTCAGCTTTAAATTGAGTATGAGACAATCGCAAGGTTTCATTAATTTCAAGAAGCATTTCTCTTTTAATGGAGAACTCTTCCCTTATTTGATTTTCTCTTTTTTGTTCGGGAATTCTCTCTTCAATCTTTTTGAAAATAGTTCTTGCCCTTTCCTCAGCTTTTTCTAATTTAAAAACATGATTTAATAGGCTAGTGTAATTTCCAAGATTTGCTTTGGTAGCTTCCTTGATCTCTTCATGCGTCTTGAGTGTCTGTTGAACTAAATCATCTAATTCTTGTTTTAGTCCCTCAATTTCCGAACCATTTTTATTCTTTAATCTTAAACGCAGTTCCTTTTCAAACTCGGCTACTTCATTTAAAAATGGCTCGTAGTGTTTATAAAACTCTGCTTTTTTGATAGAAAATAATTCTTCCTGTTGGTCGGATTTTTTGAAGTCTATTAATACCTTATCGATGGCCAAGATTTTATTAATGATGGGATTAATTTTCTCCAGTCTTTCTTTTAATAATTTATTTTGCTCTTCTAATAATTTATTTGCAGCTCGCAGGTAATGCTCTCTATTTAGTTTCATTGCTTTGAGTTTTTCAGTCTCCTGAGAAAAGTTATCCATGTCTTTTTCGAGTTGCAGTAATTGAGCGTCTGCTTCTTGCTTTAACTGTTCTGCCTCTTCACTCTGCTCACCAAACATTTCGTGTTTTAATTCACGAATTTTTACAGTGAGTTGAGAAAAACGTTCCAGAATAGTTAAAGAAGAACTGCCTAGTGCCTTTCGATAAAAATCTTCAAGTTTTTTAATCGCTTCATTCTGGGGAAAGGGTTTAAGCTTAAGCTCTTCCCATTGGGTAGTTTCTAGCATGTGGAGAATTTCTAAATTGCTGGTAATGGTAGAAATCAATGAGGCGTTTAACTCTGAAAGCAAACTGGTCTCATCTTCAAAACCGTCTACGATATCCCGAATTTTAATTTTTCTCTTTTTAGGAGCTACCTTTTCAATTTTTTGTCCCTTGGACAACCTGTTTTGCGGGATTTTTTCCAGGTCCTCTAATTGATGAAGGGCATTTAAAAGATTCACATAATCATGGGTTGTTGGGAGCTCTTGTTGAAATTCTTTACGGATAATTTGTTCTACCTCTTGCCATTTTTGTTTTAAGGGTTCGATACTAAGTTCAGTATCCAATCGCTCCTTAATGGATGCCATCTTTTCTTGTGCAAGAGACTGCATCGCAGCATAAGAGGTTTTCTTGCTGTACTCAAAGGATTTTATATCGGTATCAAGCTCAATTGCTCTCGCGAATTTGGGGCCTATTTCTTTTAAAGCTTCTGTAAAAATGGCTTTTTGCTTGGGAAGACGCTCATTTTCAGGGAGTGAGACAAGTGAGTTAATGTCTAATTCTAATTGAGAAAAAATTCTCCAAAGATCTTTCCAAAGCTCATTGACCTCATCCACCTCTAAATCTGAATTTTGATTTGGTCGTTCAGTTGGCATTAATGAAGTGAGAAAATTATTGGCAGTTGCGAGGGGAGAAAATCTTTTAACGAGTCCGTTGAATACCATTTGCTCAAACTTAGGTTGTTTGATTTTTTGAAATTGCGTATTTTTTAAGCTTCGTAATTCGTCGAGAAGAAGTCGAACCTCATCAACGATTTTAAATTGCTCTTCCTTCGACTGTGACATACTTCTTACCCGAAAATGAATTACTTATAATCATATAGTACAAACATTAAGTATTTATTAAGAGCGATACGTTTTTACGGTTTACTGTTCCAACTAACGGCCCATATTTACAGCAATTTCCATATTTCACTCGGTGCTTAAAGTATGTATAAAAGTCTACTGTTGAACTAGAAATTTCTTACCATCGAAAACTGTTTTCAACACTGCAATAAGGTTTTTGGATGAACCAATTTTAAAAAGTCCTCACCTTTGATTTTTAGCAGTTGATCATGGTTTCCCGCATTAAAGACAAGCCATTCTTTATGTGCAAGACTATCGGCCAGATAGACCTCCATATTATAAAGTTCACCTAAAAGGGGTATCGCGCCCACTTCGCAGTCAGTAAATTTGTTTTGAAATTCGAACTCTTTAGCAATTTCTGCTCGTTTTGCTCGGGTCTCTTTTTTGAATAGGTCTAAATTGAGACGGGTATTGGCTGGAATTGCAACCAATACAAATTTGCCATCCAATTTAACCACTACAGATTTAGCAAAATGATTTCCTTTAATATGGGCTGCCTGGGCACATTGGGATGCGGTATATGCTCTAGGATGACTGATGGTCTTATAGGGAATATTATGAGTGTGCATGTATTTTCTAATTGATGGGCTTAACATAGTGGGGCTCCAACAAGAATGGATATGATTAATTATAGAACAATTTCTCTGCCCTCGTTGCTTAAAAAAGGAGCTTATCTACCATCAGTTTTAAATTTGTGACACTATATTTAGCTTTCTCCTGTACTGAGATCACAGGTGATAGGTGTCTGCTAAAAACAAGGAATAGTAATGCGCAATGCCGGTCAACAAAATCAAAGTCCTTTTGATAAACTTGCTAATGAAATACTCTTAATGATTCTTAATGCTCAGAATGAAGATAAAAATTATCTTCTTAACCCTAAAGATATGCTGTCTGTTGCATTAAGCTGCCAACGCTTTAATGGGATAAGTTTAGATGCCAATTGCTTTTTTTCTCCTTACAAGTACAACGATTTTCGACAAAAAGCTTCAGATTATCACGAGTATAAGGAACAACGTCTTACCCAATTGAAAAATATTCAAAGAATGCGATATGAAAAGAATGGGGCATTTTATTGGAATAGAACCATTAGAAGTAGAATGGCCAGTGGATTAGGCTTACTACTAGCATCCCTGATCGCATTCCAGTTTGATATGGACTATGGAGCTTTTTTCCTAACCACTTTAGCTTTATCTACACTGGCGTTGATTATTAACGACCTTCTTTTTGGGTACTTAGAGCGTTCGTTAATTCCATCTGAAGTAAAAAATATTCCCCTTCAATTTTTTGAAGAGGAAATAGTAGGAAAATCTACTTCATTGAGCCAATAATTTGGAGTTTTGTTTTCGTTAATTGAGTTATTATTTTGAATAAGTCATTTGTAATAAATCTGTAAAAAAGTTTAATTTAAAATAAATCTTGATTGATTTTTAGACTAAAATACTTAAAAAATAGCTGGAGTGGTAGTGATGAGTGCAAAGCAAGAAGAACTTAAAAAAGAGATTCAACGATTACTTGATTTAAAGAAAAAACAGGAAGATCTGGGTGTTTTAAATCAAAATGACATGCAAGAGAAAATGAAACTCGAGAACAAGCATAAAGAGTTTTTGCAAATGAGCAGCCAGCAAATGGCAGAAGAATTGAAGAAAGGATTTATGAAAAAAATTGGAGTTGAGAGCGAAGACTCCAGACTTATTCTTGAAGACTATAAAAGAAAATACAGCGAGCAAAGTTGGTATAAAGAACCTGAAGAAAAAAATGGAAAACTCACTTTAAGTTTTCCTTCTGAGGAAGAAGTAGGTGTTTTCTTTGGAGCTCAAGCTAAAGCAAATCGCTCTTTTATTTTGGTTAATGAGAAAAATGAAGTGCTCGCTTATTCCAATGGAGATGGTACTTTATACAATGGAAATGGAAGTGTGTATGAAGGTGGAAAATTCCAATCATCGAATCAACCTCTTAGTGACTTTGTAATGCCTGAAAGAGAGGGCGCTTCAATGAGAATGGGCTCCTAATACAGCAGTCATAAGATCGAAAAGTCAAAAAAACAGGAACCGTGAGGGACACCCACCTTTCCATAAGGGGAGGGCCTGCGACACTTATGCCCACCTTCACTGAACTGTTCAATTAAAGGGTTCTGATAAACAGTATAAATAATACCACGATCGGTATTTTGTGGATTTAAGTTAAGTCCATGTCTTTGTGTCTTATTTTTCTAAAATTTAGGAAGTAAATTGGGCTTTGTTAAGATAGGCCGTTTGCTTTTTTGGTCAAATGATCTTATTTGTTTTTGTGATACGATTGTGTTAAAAACCAACTAATTGCTTTCATAATAAAAGTTCAATCTTTTATTACTAATAGAGATTTTCATGGACGAAAATACTAATAAATCCCTAACCCTTCATGTTTGGATAGTTTGTGCCTTGGGTTTGTTCATTGATGGTTATGATTTATATATCGCTTCAGTAGCTGAACCTTTTATTAATGCTGTGTATCATCCTTCCTCCTTTATGATTGGGCTTACTCAGGCTGCAGCTCCCCTTGGGGCAGTATTTGGCGCAATTATCGTGGGCCGATTGGCAGATATGGTGGGTAGGAAAAGCATGCTCATTATAAATCTGATTTTTTTTGTATTTGTCGCGATTTGTTCGGCCTTTGCTTGGAATATCACCTCTCTTTGTGTATTCCGATTCTTACTTGGTTTTGGGGTAGGTGCGGATTATCCTATTTGTGCAGCCTATTTGGCCGAAATGATCCCACCTCATAAAAATAACCAATTCATTGCAACGGCGATGTTTATCAATTGTCTTGCTTCCCCTGTAGGTGTCCTCGTTGCTTGGTTACTCTTTAAACTTCATCCACAATTGGATGTGTGGCGCTGGATATTTGCCTCGGGCGCGATTCCTGCTGTGGTAGGGTTGTTATTTAGAGCCAAATTACCTGAAAGCTTTTTATGGAAAGTTCATCAACGTTTAAAGCCGTATTCCAAACATACTATTCTTACAAACTACCAATTCATATTTTCTCCTCGAATGATAAAGATTACTGTGTGTCTTTGTCTGTGTTGGTTTTTATTAGATATTTCTTATTATGGAATAGGGTTATTTACCCCCTATGTTTTACAAGCATTTAACTTATCGAGCGAAGCGAGCTTTTTAAGCGCACAAACCGAAGTTTTGAAAAGCACTTTAGTGGTCAATATTTTTGTTTCGTTAGGCGCTTTTGCAGTCCTTTTTTTTGTAAATCACGTACCCCTGATTAAATTGCAAAAAACTGGATTCTTGTTTTCGTTTTTGGGCTTATTAATTCTTAGCATAAGTTACCTCTTTCCCAACACCAGTACGATTTTTGTCGGCTTCATCCTCTTCAATTTTTTTATAAATTTTGGACCAGGAATTTCAACTTATCTGCTGCCTGCAAAAATTTATAATCCTGAATTTAAAGCCACCGGTCATGGACTCGCGGCGGGGACAGGTAAGTTCGGAGCGTTCATCGGCACCGTATTTTTACCTGTATTTCAAGTTCGATTGGGTATCTATCTGACTCTAGCTATCCTGGCAAGCACCGTTCTGCTGGGCTGGTTATTAACAATATATTTAG
This sequence comes from Legionella nigrisilvae, assembly GCF_977063395.2. Lineage (NCBI taxonomy): Bacteria > Pseudomonadati > Pseudomonadota > Gammaproteobacteria > Legionellales > Legionellaceae > Legionella > Legionella nigrisilvae. The sequence goes on along the minus strand of NZ_CDRUGZ020000020.1, from coordinate 430,399 downwards.
AAAAGGAAGAAGCTAAATTGGTTACGTTATCAGAACCAATTACTGAAAATACAATGCTAACAACGTCGTAAGGAAAAATATGGATTATCTACTGAGTGAAGAACAATATGATTTCTGGAGCGCGCAGGGATTTATAGTAATACGGGATTTCTTATTTAGTGAGTTGAAGCAGCAACTGCAAACCTGGTGTGATGAATTAACCTCTTGGCCCGAAACACCAGGAAAATGGATGAAATATTTTGAGCAAAATGCGAAGGGGGAGCGCCAGCTTTGTCGCGTCGAAAATTTTATTGATTACCATCAAGGTATGTATGAGGTGGCTAATAGTGCACGTACTTTAAACTTGGTTTCTTCATTAATGGGAGAGAAAGCGGCTATTTTCAAAGAAAAAATTAATTATAAATTCCCAGGCGGAGGAGGATTTAAGCCGCACCAAGATGCTCCTGCTTTTATTAGTTTTAATCAACGATTTCACATTACCATGATGGTGGCTATAGATGACTGCACCTTAGAAAATGGGTGTTTGCAAGTAGTCCAGGGCGGTGCGAATAAACCTATGATTCTTCCTCAAGAGGTGGATGGATCCATCAGTAAAGAGATTGCTGAGACTTTTTCATGGTCTCCAATTGAATGTAGAACGGGGGACGTTATATTGTTTGATTCCTATTTACCCCATTATTCTGAGGCTAATCGTAGCAATAAACCTCGGCGTGCGCTGTTTATCACATTTAGCAAATTTGCTGAAGGTGGGATTAAACGGGACGCTTATTATCAGGATAAAAGAGACAAATTTCCTCCAGACTGTGAGCGTGATCCTAATAAAGATTATTCCGCAGGTGCTGCTATTTATAATGTGGCTAATCCGATTACCGCAACCGAAGTTATGTAAATGAACTCAATAAACCAAAAAATTGATAGGGCATTTCAGTATTTGGGTTGCGCCGAAGACATGGATTACATAGGAGAGTCTGTGTCGCAATTAGAACACGCTTTACAATGTGCTTATTTTGCGGAGCAAGCGGGGCATAATCTGGAAGTTATTCTTGCCTGCTTATTTCATGATATTGGACATTTTATTCCCGGTACCCAACAAAATATGATGGCTGATTTAGGCGTGGTGCATCATGAATGGCTCGGAGCCCAACTGGCCTATTCCCTTGGATTTTCTGCAAAAATTGCCTTGCTTATTGGCAATCATGTAAATGCGAAACGTTATTTAGCAGCCAAGAAAAAGGACTATTATGCACGATTATCTGCGGCAAGTAGGCAAACGCTCATCTTTCAAGGTGGAGTCATGTCGGATGATGAGATGCTTAATTTTGAAACGAATATTTATTTTAAAGATATATTGCGTGTACGGGTTAATGATGAAAAAGCCAAACAAATAGATTTGCAAGTCCCTGCCCTTACTTATTATCGCCCCTATTTGTATAAACATTTTGAAGCCACAATGCGTCCCACGGAGAATTTAGTGCTGCCTGATTTTGTTGATAATACATGGGTAGAGCAATTTAAAGCGTTGCTTGAAAATGACTGTAATGCTGTAAGTTACGGTCAGTTTTAAATATGATTCAATAATGTTCTTTATGAAAAAATATCGACCTATGGAGAAAAAAAAGTTAGAATAATCGAAATCTTTTAAGTCAATAGCCCTGGTTAGTTCAATGGCCAAGAAGGAACATGTACACGCAAACAACTCAAGAAAAAAGACAACTCTGGATTATTTTACTGATCGTCTTTATCAGTTTTATTGGTTCATCTATTGCTTATCCCATTTTGCCGCCTCTATTTTTACAATCGTCAGACCAGTTGATTATTTCTCCCGGGTGGAGTGAAAACAGCAGACGTATTTTACTCGGGCTAACTCTTGCAATTTTTCCGCTGGGACAATTCATTGGTTCCCCTATTTTGGGGCGAAGTTCAGATTTGTACGGCCGCAAAAAAATAATGATGATTAGTTTGGCGGGCAGCACACTGGGTTATCTCCTAACAGTCATCTCTTTTTGGACCAATTGCTTTTGGCTATTATTATTCAGTCGCTTTTTAACGGGATTCATGGAGGGGACTTTTGCTGTTGCAAGGGCACTCGCGTCGGAGCTAACTACCATCAACAAGTATGTGAGTTTTGGCCGGATCAACAGTATGGCCGGAGTAGGTTACATCATTGGACCAATTATTGGTGGACTATTATCCAACTCATCCATCGTCCCCTGGTTTTCGTGGTCTCTCCCTTTTACTTTTGCAGCAATGGCTTCAATTTCCACACTGGGACTTTCCTGGTGGAAATTACCTGACTATAAAATTTTGCACCAACTTGAAAAAGAAAGTATATGGAATAGACTCAACATTATCCGACAATTCAAATTATTATTTCAAAATCACCCACATTTGATACATTTGTTGGTTATAAGTACCCTGTTTACCTTTGCCGTAGATATCTTTTATGAATTTGGGCCAGTTTATCTAGCAGGAAAATGGGATATGTCCCCAGGCATGATTGCAGGGTATAATGCGGTATTATCAGCCGCACTTGCTTTAGGTGCTTCATGGCTCCCACAGCATCTTTCAAAACGTATGCCGATTCATAAAATTATAATTCTGGCGATGATGGCAACCACTTTGATTTTTGCTGCCATGATTGCTTTTCAATATCCTTCGATTATGATTCTTTTTTTTGGACTCCTTGGGTTTAGCATCACCAGTGTTACCACAACCATGACTATACATATCTCAAATCGATCCCATACTACCATTCAGGGCGAAGTTATGGGCGCACAATTAAGCTTGCGGACCTTAGGTGATGCTATTATTTGCTTTGCCGGCGGTTTGCTGATTGTTGTATCCATTATTTTGCCCATTGTTTTATGTTGTATTACTGCATTGGTTGCAAGCATTTTGTGTTTAGCCTACCTAAAACCCACAGTACAAAACCAGCAATCGTATAAGTAAATTATCTTACATCAGTAAGAATCCTAATATCATATCGCCCAAAACCAATGAATGAATTCTTTCTCATCCACCCTCTAGGTTAAATCAATGAACTCGACCCGATTGCGTCCTTGCGATTTTGCACGATACAGCGCTTCATCTGCAAAATTTAATAGGTAATTTAGGTTATCTTCTTTAGGAAGACAACAGGCTACACCCACACTAATCGTTATAAAAGGAGATATAACTGAATCAGGGTGTGGGAGTTTCAATTTTAATACAGCTTGTCGTAAAGACTCGGCGAACTTAAGTGAGCCGGCCATTTGCGTATCGGGTAAAATACAAGTGAATTCTTCACCACCATACCGTGCAAGCAAGTCAGTACTTCGGGTTACTCTATTTTTTAATGCTCGAGCGACATATTTCAAAGCGTCATCGCCAGCCAGGTGACCAAGGCTGTCGTTGTAACGCTTAAAGAAATCAATGTCCATCATAATAATGGATAAGGGTTTGGAATAACGCAATGCACGATTCCATTCCTGTTTAAGAAAGTCATCAAATCGACGACGATTGGCGATCCCGGTCAATCCATCCCGATAAGACATTTCTTGGAGCAATACCTGGAGTTTCTTTTTTTCAGTGATATCTTCCCCTACACCCACAAAATGTTGAATTTCTCCATGAGTATTAAAAACAGGGGCAATGCTCCACGATTGCCAGAGTGGCTTTCCATTATTTCGGTGGTAGAGAAGTTCGCCATTCCAGGGTCGGCCAGATTGAATCTTTTTCCATAAATCAGCTAATACATTTCTAGGTGTCATTTTTCCATGAAAAATTTCTGTTTTTTGGCCGTATAATTGTTCCCGAGAATAGCCTGTTAATTTGATGATTTGCGGATTGGCATAAATAATCGTTCTTTGTTTATCAACGATCAGGACGGATACAGGGCTTTGTTCAATAGCTGCTTGCATTTCCCGTAAACGATTTCGCTCTTGTATTGATTGAGTTATATCATGAAATGCAATCACAATCCCTTTGGTATTTTTTTTTAATCGAATGGGCGTAGTAATTATAGAAACAGGGAAGCATGATCCATCTTTACGCCAAAAATAATCTTCATCACTTATATAAGGTTTTTCGGTTTGTATCACTTCCATATTTTTACAATCCTCTATGGGATAGGGGATAAGACTATGGTAGGAATGATGAAATAGTTGATGGGCATTTTGACCCAGCATTTCAGCTTCTGTATAGCCTAAGATACTGCATGCTGCGTCATTCGCAAACTCAATCTTATTTTCTTTATTGATGACTAATAAACCCTCGCCCAGTGCAGATGTAATGTCACGTAAATACTGTTCACTTTGTTCCACCTCCTTTTTTGCTTGGTGTAAATCACGAGTTATCTTTGCATTTATTTGGAGTGACTCTTCTAACTCTTGAGTGCGTTTTCTTACTTTATCTTCAAGAATAATTGTGTTTTGAAATACTCCAAAATCTGTCCGTGGAGCATTCATATCTTGTTCAGCTCTATCAATCAATGCCTTAACAATTTTATTGAGGCGTTCAATTTCCGCTTGCAATTCTTTAGTATTATTAAGACTCTTCTCAGGCATCGTGATTTTCCCGTAATGCTCCTATTGCTAGCCCTGTTATGGTTTGATTTATATGAATGCCCTTAAATTGTTCTCCATAAGTGCTAAAGCCAACCACGTTATTGTTCCGAAAAATCTTTTCTACGTCCTCTTTCAATCCCTGACGTTGCATCTCCAAATTTCGCAGTATGCAATCACATGCTAGGACCAATTGTGGCTTGCCGATAGATGTTTGAATTTCTTGAAAGGTTTGCTCCACATTTTTTATTAGATCAATTCCATGAGCAGCCATAAAAACTAAACCGTTATCGATTGCGCAGTAAAATATTAAACTTCCATCTGGGTTAGCTTTTTGAATCGAGCGCACATAATCAACTCCGTTGATGCGTATCACCAAGGGTGTTAAAGAAAACTGCATGGGATCCAGTTCATTCACTGGAGTTTTTACGATGCGGGCATACTCTTCTACTGCTGGATAACCATTAATTTCATTGACAATACGTCGCTCGGGATCTGCTTGGGTCACGACCATCTTTTCATTTCCACAAACAAAATGCTGAGCTTTGAACAACTTAAAAGGATAAATTGTATTAACCAAGATAAGAACGACAGAATCTGTATGGAAGGCACCTTCCGCAAAAACCCATGTTTTCTCAAAACGAAGGTCATCGCCGGCGGAGCCACCAAAAAGCTCAATTTCCCCTAAAATATCTTGTAAAATATTAGTAACTTGTTCTTCGCGTTGCGATAATCCATCTACTAACAAAAAGGCAAAGCTGTTTTCAGAATTAGTAGAAGGAGCTCGCGCTTCAAGTTGTTGAAGCAAATTATTAACAAATACCTGTCCCTTATTATAATTTATATTTTTTAAATCGTTTAGATAACCCGCAACGGCTGTAAAACCATCGGATGCAAAGCTAACACCTGAAAGAGTATGATCTGTATAACCATTGGGTCCAATTTCACCCGCGGTTGTACATCCAATTACTTTCACATTCGGAAAGAGGGTATTTAATTCATTAGCTATGGCATTAAGATCATAAAAACTGGAGCAAAAAAAGAGAACAAGTTCCATATTAGGTTGACATACTGCAGCATGAAACTCTTTGACTGCGGTATGCGGTTCTTTTGCGGCTGACTGTCCAATACGAATGGATTGCTGGGTACTCATCTAACATACTCCATGTTTTGAGAGATGTAAGCTTGAAAATAGGCTCTAACTATCTTTTCTTAAAATATTAGCAATGATTCATTTAATTAAATATAGCATACGCGTAAACCATGAAGTTTAAACAGGAGAGAGCTATACTCGCGCTAATTGTAAGTCCAATAGGTCTCGGGTTCGGGTGAATCTTGGACAGTAGGGGGCTTTGATAAGAAGCCACATTGCAGCATACCCGTTATAGGCCAGCTTAATTGCTGATGCTCTATTACTTTGCCATGACATGAACTCAAAATAAGTTGTCCATTTCTATTAAAAATAGAAAAATTTTTGTCATCCGATAAATTGTGAATCCCTTCCCTAGATAAAGAAGTTATTCTGGGGTTGGTGATAAGTGCGGTATACATAAAATCCATACGATTTTCTGGCGATTCATCTGGCATCGATTCAAAATATTTTTGCGCGCAAAATGATAATGAAGCTGCGCTGCCTGCCAGTGTTTTAACGGATCCTTCTTCTCCAGAGGGTAAAATTCCTTTTTTCATAAGAAAATCGCCTTTATTATCTGCCAAATAGAAACTATTTTGTTCTTTACAAATATCCAAGGTCCCTAGTTTATAGACTCCATCTTTACAACCCGTGGGACCAAGGGCATCTGTTACCAGTATAATTTTGTTTTTAATGGTATTCTGTATCAGAGAAATAAATGAAGGTGATAGGTGTACTCCATCCGCAATAAGTTCCACGCCCGCAGGGCAACGCTCAGGATTTTCAAGTATCCATTGGACCACGTGGCTTTTTGCATCATTTAAAGTAAGTTTTCGTGTTTCTCGGCTACATGATTCTTGACAACCATTACCGAGATGCGTAAATCCACAAGCTCCTGCTGCAACAGCGCGCCCAATGAGTTCTTTATCGGGTGGATTGCAATGTCCGATAAATACTTTTACAAAAATGCCTTCTTGCTCCAGATTTTTTGTCTGTTTGATAAATTCTTCTGCGCCTGGTAAATCGGGTGCGAGGGTAATTTTCCATTGTTTTATATTCGGTGCTACGCTAATAATCTCTCTAAATTTTTCTATAGAAATACTGTCCTGCAGCGCCTCTTCAGCATGAGCTCCCTTGCAACTCTTGGCGATGAAGGGTCCTTCTAGATGAACTCCCACGATTTGAGTTTGACCTGCAATAGGAAAAAGTTCTTGTTTCAAAACAAAATCATTTATTTCTATCAATGATTTCTTTAAGGCGGATATTGGCATAGATACTAAAGTTGCCAATGCATAAGAAAGTCCCGTTTTTCCTAGTGCTTTAACAATGCACTCCAACGATTCATCACTCTTTTCATCATCTAAGTCAGCGAAATCAATACCCCCTTGACCATGGACATGCGCATCTAACAATCCTGGCATTAGGAAATAGGAGCCTTTAGAGTCAATTGTTTTTTCCTCTTGAAGAGGCGACAAATCCTCATCTACATTGAAGAGTACCTTTACACCATTATCGGTAACTTGCACATGTTTTAATTCCTTCATCCCTGAATCGTTATAAACATAGATATTTTTAATTAGCATTTCAGTCCCCTCTTGGGATTAACTCCAGTTAAGGATCTAAAGAGATTCTTTAGAACTTAACTCCTCAGGAAATGCCAAGAGTTCCCTTGCTCAATTAGCTAGAATCGTAAGTCGATAAATCAAATTTTTACTATTCATTGGCATCCTGCACATGATGCATTGTAACAAAATATAAGAATGAGATGAACGAGCGGTTGTGAGAAGCGTGCTTTTAGTAGCCATTCGTTTTATTATAAATTCTGGATTATATAGGTTATTACGCCTCGAACTCACGGAGAAAGTTTTTTATGTTTAGTCGCATTTTTGTTAGGGAAACACCTGAAGGAATGGCAAGTAAGGCTGCTCGAGCAATTCAAAAGAAAATAATGGAAAATAATGAGAAAAGGATACCTACGGTTTTAGGTCTTGCAACAGGGAGCACTCCCGAGCCTTTATATAAAGAGTTAATTCGACTACATCAAAAAGAACACTTAGATTTTTCATTAGTAATTACATTTAATTTAGATGAATATTGGGGTTTGGAGCCAAGCCATAATCAATCTTATAATTACTATATGCATGAACATTTTTTTAATCATGTGAATATTAAAAAAGAAAATATTCATATGCTTGATGGCACGGTGCCGCTTGAATTAATTGAGGAACATGCAAAAAAATTTGAAGAACAGATTAAAGAGGTGGGGGGCATAGACATTCAAATTTTAGGTTTGGGTTTAAACGGTCATATTGGTTTTAATGAGCCAGGATCTGCATTTAATTCTAAGACACGATTAATCCAGTTAGATGATAAGACTCGTGAAGCCAACCAACGATTTTTTAAGACTAAAGGTGAAGTACCAACACATGCTATAACGATGGGTATCGGAACAATCATCCAAAACGCTAAAGCATGTTATTTGTTAGCGACAGGTTTTGCCAAAGCAGACATAATTTCAAGGGTTTATGCTGCTTCTTCACCGAATGAAGAAATCCCGGCTACTGCTTTATTTGCTCATAAAAACGTTACGGTACTACTCGATAAAGAAGCGGCATCGAAGCTGCCGCATTCGCTAAACCCCTGCAAGTCATCATTATTATCTAAAAGTATTTATGCTCCTAAAACTCCTGTGGACCCTCAATTCGTTCCTGTTTCTGACGAATTTTTTCATACTAATTTTACCCAATAAAACATGGCCCTCTGGAATCTGAGATTAGCTGCTTTAAAATGTTCTTTAATTTTAAAGCGGCAAAATATGCACCTTAGATGAAGCAAAACCTTTCCCCTACTTAATTTAAAAGAGGATTTTGAATTTCTGTAGTGGCTGGTGGGGGTGAGTGAAAAATATATATAATAAGCAATAAGAGAAAAATCAGTGTAGAAATATAAAATACAATTTTAGCATTCGGTGTTGATGTAGGATCGGTTCCTTTAAATGCAATGTATCCTGAAACGATAGCTATAACTAAAAAAATAAAAGCAGCTGTTAACATTTTAATCTTTCCTTTTTCTGAGTAAAAAGTATTTATTGCCTTACTTTAGAATTAAATTCTTCATACCTTTTAAGTTCTATTTGTTTTAATTATAGATATCTTTGGCGGGGTTAGTATGTTCATAGCGGTTAACAAAAAAGGTTAGGACAAAACCAAGTCCTAACCTACGTTCATTATTATTAATTTATTAATAACCTACCTGCCCATTTTGAGGGCCCATTTGGTTCTTTTTATATTTTCCTTGTGCTTGGGCACCTTGATAATTTACTTGGCTTTTTTGATAACTGCTTTGACCACTTTGATAATTTACTTGGTTTTGGTAAGTACCTTGACCACTTTGGTAATTTACTTGGTTTTTATGGTAAGTACCTTGATCGTTCTGATAATTTATCTGCCCTTTTTGGTAAGTACCTTGACCATAATTAAGCTGGGTATTTTGATGACCTAGCTGATTACTTTGGTAATTAACTTGGGAATGTCTATATCTTTTTTGATAATTTACTTGACCACTTTGATAACCGACTTGGTTGCTTTGATACCTCATGTGGCGGTTATAATACTTACTATTTCCATATCCAACATAATTATTCTGATATCCGATATGTCTATTATAGTGTCTATAGCCGGAGTAATATCCTGTTCCAATTCCATATCCTAAATTGTTGGAATAATACCCTGCACCAGAATAATAATTAGGACTGTAACCATAACCATAAGAAGTATTATAGTAACGATAAGGGCTGTTATAGTAACCGCTATTCAAGCCTACCCCATAATAACTTCTTGTATACCCCGGTGAAACATAACCCGAAGAATAGGCATAATTAGTTCTATATCCAGGTGAATTCACCGTTTCCGTTGTAGTACAAGCACCTAGGCCAAGCATTGTTGAAGCAACACATACCAAATTGATAGTTTTATTCATTACAAACCTCCTTGTGATAAATGCCACTTTAGTGTAGTAGTTGATTTTAAATTAATCAAACTGGAGTGTTATCAATCATTTATATTATTAGTTGCGCAGGAGCTTATTTATATGATTCAACGTTTTATTACTTATAAATAATTATTCTGGAAAATTATGATTAAAAATGAAACGAATTGCGGGTAAATATTAGTTTGATCCTAGGATAACCCTCAGAAAAAAACGGGAGCGCTGATCTATATTATAATTAAAAGAGTACATAGGGAGAAGTCACTCGCTCCTATGGAACAGATAGGGAGATACAGCATGACTACTCCGGTTGATATTTTATATGTAGAGGATGATGAAGTTGATATTGAGACGATGCAACGTGAGTTTACCAAAATGAACAAGGCAGTTGAGATTGCTGTAGCAAAAAATGGGAAACAAGCACTGGATATGTTATATGGACGTCATGGTCAAAATAAGATCAAGCCAAATGTAATATTGCTTGATCTTAATATGCCTCAAATGAACGGCATCGATTTTTTGAAAAAGTTAAGGAAGGGTTTTGATTTTGGGGATATTAAGGTTTTTGTGCTTACTAGCCTTTATACTACGGAAGAAAAACTCATTACCCGAGATTTACATGTATCGGGTTGTATTATTAAACCCCTGCAGTATACGGATGCACTAAATATTTTGTGGTGTGCATCTGCAAGTGAAGAAATGTCAAAATTATTTTTTATGCAGTAAATAACCATATATTTCAGTATGGTTTCAAGTAATTAATTCTCATTATTCTTGAGTAAAAATAAAACATTGTAAATGTTCGTTATTCAATTCTATTTTGAGATTTAATAAAATTTTTTATTTGCGTAAAACAGTAATGAAGAAATGTTTCGTTGATTTTTATTTTAGAGGCACCTTCTTGGTGATTTATAAGTTCAAGTAGAGAAGTATGGGTAGCTGAATTTAGAAGATGTAGCGTCTCTTGGGTATCGATTCCATATCGGTCTGAATCTAACCTTCCATTTCCATGTAATAAGCAATTTCGAATTTTAGAAATATCAAGTAAGGCGCTCCAGTACACACCACCAACATCGTATCCTAGCTCTCTAAGGGCCATTTCAAATCGAGATATGCTGGCCTTTTTCTTAATTGAATAAGCCCTGCACTCAAGATACAAGCCCGCTTCGAGTTGGGAATACATTTGTAAAAAAGTTGATTCAATCAGGAGGTTTAGACATTCTTGAGAGAGTTCTAGAGCATTTGCTTCGTCTTTTGATAGTTGTTGGCTAATTAGCTTGGATTGGAGATGGCGTATGTCATTTTGGATGGATGCTGCTATTAATTCGTAAGTATTTAGTTGATAATTAATTATTTTTAAAAATTTAAATTGATTCATCAATCATTATCCAAGATTATAAAAGTCTATCTATTTTCTAAATAGAAACATAGCTGCAGATTGTAACAAAATAATATTAAATAATTCAGCTAAAACAAGGACGAAAATGATTTTAATGAGCTTTTGGAGTTTTTTAAAAGAGCTATTTAATAATTGGAGTGAAGACAGAGTTTCAAGTAAAGCTGCAGCACTTGCATATTATATGTTGTTTTCGCTTGCTCCCATTTTATTAATTTGTATCTCTATTGTGGGGATGGTCTTTGGAGAGGAAGCGTCTCGTAGCCAAATCTTGTCTCAAGCAAGCAGTTTAATAGGAAGAGAACCTGCATTACAAATTCAGGAAATAATTCAAAATGCGAATAAGCCCAACAATTCCTTTGTAACAAAAATAGCAAGCTTTATTATCCTTTTGTTTAGTGCCTCGGGAGTATTCACGGAAATTCAAGTGGGGTTAAATGAGATATGGGGAGTTAAAATTAATCCTAACAAAACATGGTTTACCAAGATAAAAAACCGTTTTTTTCCTTTTGTAATTGTTTTAGGAGTTGCATTTTTATTATTAGTCTCCCTAATTTTCAGTACCTTTTTAGCAATTTTAGGTAAGTATTTAAATTATATTGTAGGTACAAGTATTTTAATGGATTTTATAATCAGTCATGTGTTCTCTTTTGTTCTAATTACATTCTTATTTGCCATGACATTTAAAGTTCTGCCTGATGTGATTTTGAAATGGCGTGATGTGTGGTTAGGCGCTTTAATCACTTCGGTATTATTTAGTTGCGGTAAAATTCTAATTGAGTTTTACCTGATTCAATTTCATAAATTTTCTGTATTTGGAGCTGCCGGATCGTTAATTATTATCTTGATATGGATGTTTTACTCATCTCAAATTTTCTTTATTGGAGTAGAAATCACCAAAATACTCTTTATAAATGAGGGCAAAAAAATTGTAATTATGAGAAATGCCATTAAAGAAAATAAGTAAATTAATACGGATCCCACCGCGAAGTTGAACTAGGCTCCACCGTTTCATTTTTTGAGGTGGAGGGTGAAGGTATTTGTTCAAACAAAGAACCAAAATAAGGGATATCCTTTAAAGTTTCTCGAACTTCATTTGAATTTTTTGGCAATTTGCTGTAGCTGTGTTTTATCGGAGGTTCGTCATTAGTTATATTAAGCGCAGTAAAAAGACGATTTATTGCATCTTTTGCAATAAAGTAAGCGCTGCTTATTGCTAAGGCAGGTGGTAATAAAATAGAAACAACCCCTGCAGCAAGAATCGCCCCAGCCGCAATGGGTGCTGGGAGTAATAAAAGGAAGAGAAGGGTTGTGGATATTGAGGCAATTAGAGGTCCTTTGCCTGGATCTAACTCCTTATTCTGATTCGGGAACAGCCAATCCGTAAATTTCTCCGAGAGAGCGCCTGCTCCTAATAAAGTACCACCAAGAACAACAACGGGAAAAACAAGGGCAAACATGGCAAGCAACAATGCAACTAATGCAACACTGACGAGCGCAGTGAAGGGCAATAAAAGTACAACCAGTAGACCAGTTAGTGCGTTTTTCATCTTTATTTACCACGGCGGCGGTGTTTTTTATATTAACACAATGATTATTAAGCGATGCTTAAGTGCCCACCAGAAGGAGCATATATCGACTTATTAAGCTATACTTTTGGGTATGGAATATTGATAGAAAAAATGATTATGCAAAGTAAATTGGATTCTGAACGTTTAGTTACCGAAATACGTAAAAATCTTTCCGATTGGCAGCATTCGGCGATGCCTCCACAATATCGACAGGCAAAGGAAGAACTAATTGAAGGCATAAAATCGCGTGTCAATGAATTAGAAGGGGCTTTGTCGGATACAACCAAGTCCGAGCAAGCGCATAAATCTCTTTTAGATTTGCGTAGCAGTACAAACACAGCTCAATTATTAAGTAATGCGGTAATAACCACTTATGAACGAACTAAGGATGAAAAGATTGACCCCAAGGCTGTGCTCAACAATGCAACAGATTCAATTAGGATCGCATGGAATTTGGCCACCGGATTTGCTTTTGATGATTCCAAATCCCTGAAAGATAAAGCGATAGGTTTTGCAAAAGCTTGTGTTCAAGGCACTATAGGCATGTGTCAAGGTGCACTAAAGGGATTTGAAGAGGGCAAGGGTTTTTTTGATACTGCCGCGAAAATGTGGGCAGGAAGCTTCGACCAGGGTATGAAGGGATACAATAAATCACTTGCCATGAGTACGTTGGATGAGAAAGAGAGGGCCAAATTCATTATAGCGGATATTAGAGCAGAGCATCGAAAAGTGTTAGACGACCCTGATGCCAGCCCAATAAACGAAGCGAGAAAAAAGATCATCGAGGAAGAAGAAAAATATATTAAGACGTTGGAGGGAAATTTAACCCCAAACATTTCTAAAGAAGACCTCTCAAAAACAGTTCGATCCTTAGAGTTACTGCAATTGAGTAACGCTGCTACTTCCTTACAAAGCACCGGCTTATCATTCCTGCATCGCACGGTCCTTGGAGAAAAAGAAAACGTATCTCCTGATGTTCTAGAGAAATTAGGAAAAGATACTTTAAATGTCACTAAAAATTTGAATCGAATTCTTGATGATTCAACACAAAGTTTCCCATCAAAATTATGGACCATGACTAAAGCTTATGCTGGCGCAGCAGTAGAAGGGTTAAAGTCCTTCTATCAAGGCTTCGAGGGGGCTGATTTAAAAGAAAAATCCGTGAATGCCTTGGTGAGTGGTTTTTCCGGTTTTATGAGTAAATTTTCTGAATCTCTTGCTTCCAAAACAGAGTCTCCAGAATTCGATGATAATGAGATAGAGATGACTACTATGTCATCGACTCAACTGGGTAAGGTACAGGAACCTTTGTCAACAATATCGCTGAGTGAATTAGAATCTCCATCTGCTGAAACAATAACAAATGAAGACCCGAGTCCAGACCTGAAAACTCCGACTGTCTCCTAAGCAGGCTTTTAATATTATATATCTTACTATGGGGTTACTGAGCGCATGATGGGATTTTGTAATGAGATCAACGTCTCAGTTGATTGAATTTCTTCAATAAGCTGAATTTTATTGACTAAAAGTTGCTGTAAGGTCTCTATTGATTGACACATTACCTTAATAAAGATATTAAAATGATGGCCAATAGTGTAATAAGCTTCAATGACCTCCTCTAAATCTTCCAGTTTTTTTAAGACGGCCTGATAATCTTTCGCATGATTAAGAGTAATTCCAATGAAACAACAGACATCATATCCTAAACGTTTAGGGTTAACATGCACATGCACCCCTTCAATAATTCCTGCTTGACGCATTTTTTCTACTCGGACATGAATCGTAGCGGGGCTTACAGCATATTTTTTAGCTAATTCCGCATACGCAGTACGCGCATTTTTCATTAAGTCGTTAAGTATTTTTTGGTCCAGATTATCGATTTGATAATTTTCAAGGTCTTTCATGGCAATTTTTTAAATTATTTCTAATAATAATCCTATTTTAATGAATATTATTTTTCTTATCTAGGTTTATTTTAAATTTAGAACAAAAATACATAAAAAAAGCAATATAATATCAACTTTATTAATTTTAAAGGTAGTATTATGAAGCAGGCATTTATTGAAAAACAAAAACAAATAAGCTTTGTTAAGACTTCTTTTTCTCGCGAATTAGAACAAAGATTAGGTCTTATTGAAGTGCAGGGACCATTATTAACGTGTGTCGGGGATGGCGTACAAGATAATTTGTCAGGCACAGAGCAAGCAGTCTCTGTGAAAATTAAAGCCATGCCAGAACGTTCCTTTGAAATTGTTCATTCTTTAGCAAAATGGAAAAGGAAATTGCTCGCAGACTTTGGTTTTCAAGCTGAAGAAGGTATATATACTCATATGAGTGCCTTAAGACCTGATGAGGAAGTGTTAAGTGCAACCCATTCAGTTTTTGTAGACCAATGGGATTGGGAGCGGGTTATAAATGCTCATGATCGCGGTTTAAGTTATTTGAAAAAAACCGTTATTGAACTTTATGGAGCAATAAAGAAAACGGAAAAAATGGTGAGTGATTTTTATGGTTTAAAACCATTTCTCCCTGAATATATTCATTTTATTTATACAGAAGAGTTACTCGCTTTATATCCGCATTTATCCCCTAAAGAAAGAGAGCGGGCTATTACTAAGAAGTATGGAGCAGTTTTTTTAATTGGAATTGGCGGTGCACTATCTGATGGCAAGCCCCATGATTTACGCGCACCGGATTATGATGATTGGAGTACAGTGAATGAAGTGGGTTTCACTGGACTAAACGGTGATATTTTAGTTTGGAATCCAATACTTTCAGATGTTTTTGAAATTTCTTCGATGGGTATTCGAGTTAATGAGTCCACCTTAAAATATCAATTGGCATTAACTGGTTGCCAAAACCGGTTGGATTTTGATTGGCACCAGAAATTAATCTCTGGTTCTTTACCTCAAACGATTGGGGGCGGTATTGGTCAATCTCGTTTGGTAATGCTGTTATTACAGAAAAAACATATTGGACAGGTTCAATGTGGCGTTTGGCCCGAAGCGATAGAAATTTGAATATCGATTGAGGGTAGCAACCGTAATCTAAGATACTGCAAAGTACTTGGATTACGCTACAAGTTCATTCTAAAACTTTATATCCCAAAATATACTTATTTGTAATGCCGACATCCATTTAATCAACTATAATTTTTTAATTCTAGAGCTCCTTTTTAATGGATAAGTAAATGAAAACATTCACGCAATAAATCGATTAGCTCAAGTGCAATGGAAGGGGTCTGATTTATTAGCACAGTTTAAGAAGTCGAATGTAATAATACGTGATGTGATTATTAGACACGGTCAAACAAGCCTATAGACACTGGCGAGCCTCACGAACAATGCGCGGGCAAATTCCTGATGAGTTATGGGAGCAGGTCAAGGGATTATTGGGTGATTATACTCCTTCGAAAATCGGCAGTCATTTAGGGATTAGTCCAATCCAAATCAGGAAAAAATTATTGCCTGTAGAGAAAACGGACCTGAAATTTGTTGAGGTAAAAGGAAAACCTACGAGGAGGCTTGATTCAGAGTTTCTATCGAATAACGATGCGCTTGGTAGTGTTGAACTTCATCGTCCCTGTGGCAGTATACTGAAAATCAATGCAGTGCCTCTGAGTAGGGTATCAAAACTCATTCTGGATTTCTGGAGCAATGATGCTGCAGATTACCCCACAACATCGGTTGTTACTTGCTGTTGAACCCATTGATTTTAGAAAAGGCATCGATGGCTTGAAAGCCTTATTCCGACAAAAGTTTCTTGATGACCCCTTCAGCGGCGGCGTATTTGTTTTTACCAATCGCATGCGAATGTGAACCAAAGAACCATTGGCCGCTAGTTTCTCTAAGACTGGGAATACCAACAACGCACAACCAGCTAATTCTTCCATCAGTTGCCATTGGGTAGATGCCGGAATGGGAAAACCAAGAAGTGATAGAACGTATTCTTGCCGATGAAATGGCATGGCCATGTAGTACTTTTGTAACGCCAAGATTGCTTTAAAACTCGGATGATATTTTTCTTTATCGACATGGGCTGGGATGGTGGCTGAAAAGATTTCATTACATAAAGCACATCGTAGCTTCTCAGTCCAGTATTTATCAACAGAGGCCAGATTTTGCCCTTTGATGTTAATGAGGACGCCGGGATTGATGGAATAAAGTCTGCCGCCACTGCTATGTGGACATAGTTCACAGGCGCTCAGGAACTCTTACGGAATGGTGTGTTCCTGTACATTGATGTAGGCGGTATGCGGAAGGCGTCCATGTCCTTTAGGCTCTTTGGGCGCATGGCTCTCTTAATTTGATTGGCTCGGCGCAGGTTCTCCTGCAGCAGTGTTATTATGTTCTACCTTTGGAGATTGTCTTATTGGTTCGTGGTCTTATCTCTGTTGCCAAAGATAAACCGCTTTAAATTGGATACAGAGACTTTATGCTCGAGCAGTGCCCGCGGGATCCAAGAAGCCAGGTGAATACAACCAATGACAAACGGTTTTGTGCCCTCAGGTAGGTTGGATGAGTGCACCAATGCAACGATCTGCTCAACTTCTTCCTGAGATTTTTAATGACAATGGGTAATTCTTTTGCTGGTGTCATTAGCAACATTGCTCCTCTTAGGGGAGCAAGATTAGCTAGCAGTCTTAATAAAATCAATAGGTTGTGCTGAAAATAATGAATCAATGCTTTTTGGCTGCAAAGTCAGAAAGTATTTATAGTGTTCCATAAGTTAATCTGGATGGGGGAATATGTTGTAACGGTGTACTTTCATTTACTGTAATAACAATTTCCCTACGTGAAAAAATTGAATATGCTGATAATTTTTCATTATTTGTTACGTCTCGTCGTATTACCTTTAATGCCTCAATACAACGTGTAAATATATTAATGGTATCCTCCAGGTACTGATCCTGTTTTAATAAGCCAATATCTCGCAATAATTGCACGTGAATGTCATGATAAATTGGGGCGTGAAGCCCTTGCATATCAGCCAGCTTATTCGAAATGAGTTCCAATCTTTCAATAAAGCGTTGATATTCAAGATTTGCAATCTTTTTTTCTATATTCCAAAAATTAGCAGAGCACGTAGATATCCCGACTACAGGAATAAGAAGAAGCCAAGGTGTCAATATTGCAAGAGCCCCGTATAAGTCAACCTGCTCTCTATAATATCCTCTTGTTTCATAGTCAAGCACTTCTTTATGAGATTTTAAATATTGGTAGGCATCAACAGCACGATAAATAAAATATAATATAATAACTAGTGAACAACAAATAGATCCACCTGACATACTTATTGTTGCCGCCCTAAAACATGGATCAGCTTGTGGAGTGCGTCTTTGTAAGTCAGCTAAATAATCTTCCATCTGCTTAATCAAGCAATTCAAAACAAGCCTGTCATTATTTGAATGTTGGTAGTGATAAGTGATTGAAGATGAAGGAAAGGATTTCGAAATATTGCTCCTTGCTACTGTATTAAGCTTTGTGTCTGATTTTAAATTATCTTTGAACGCTCGCGGCATCTCCACTAATATGGAGTCCGGGATGATTTCTTGTCCTATCATTAAGACAAAGTCTTCGTCATTTTTATCACCACGATCTTCAACTATTTCTTTACCTTTTTCTGATTCAAAAGATCTTTGATCTGACTCGATAAAAGCATACCCCCTAGCTTCATAGGATAATATTTGATCTTTTGGTACGCTCACACTTTGCAGATATAATGCTCTTGGAATCATTCTTGGATTACATAAATAATTAGCTCTTACTAACTCGACCAGGCTAAGAGTTCCGCTATATCGTATATAAATACTTTTTACCATGGGATCATATTTGTCTTTTTGTTCTTCGAATAACTGAGCATAAGCACGTAAAAATTGTGCCCTCTCTCCGCTTTTAAGACAAAGCAAAATATGTTCTTGATCGCGGATAGGAAGTTGCCTATGCAACATAAAAGGTGTGATATTTTCATTATTGAAAAGATGTAGGTCTGCTCCATTTTTAAATAGTATTACTATGATCTGAATGTGCTTTTTTATAGACTCCTCATCTATTGGTTGTTCTTTCCTGCAATCCAGAAGTACCTGATAGCATTTATGCAATGCCGTATTACCGTCATCATCAGCTTGATTAATAAATTCATTATCTTTATCTGAAATGACATGATGAAATAAGATATCTATAATTTTAAGCTGACCAAGCCAAGCTGTTTTATGTAAAAGTGTAGATTTATATATGTCACATGCAAAAATCAAAGTTTGTTGCTCGTCCTTTTTTGCCTGATTTAGTAGCTTGATAAAAATATCGCAAAATGAATCTTTTGCTGCATACCAAAAAACCGTTCTTAATTCATGGTCTTTTGTATAAATCACTTTATTATTTTTCATTTCATTAAATAAAAAGTTAGATAGTTCCTCATCACCAGTTGCTAAGGCCAGATGTAAAAGCGTTTTATTCTCTTCATCACAAGCAAATAAAGAAGCGGGCGATCGCTCATTGATTAACCTAACCAGGTCTATCACATCCTCGAAGTTATTTTCTTTAATAGCTTTAATTAATGCATCAACGAAATAGCGTCTCGTGTACATCCATAACTTCCTTAATTGTATATAAAATGTTTAATGTATTTCAGTTTAATCGATAGATCAGAAAGCTCATAAGAAAAACATTGGTTAGTACTCTTTTAATTTCATATTATCTAGGGAGTAAAATGAAATTGAAGTATCAAAAATCAATCATATTATAAAACCAAACGCCCAAAGATATATAACTTCCTCAAATGAAAATTGGTTATATCCAGAGAAAGATATTAGATCTAGTTGCGATTTTATGAGAGGAATCTTATTGCCTCCAAAGAATCAGCTGCATAAATTTGACACAATATCCTTAAGTGCACGAGTTGACGATGGCTCCACTTACCACCAGGACGCATTTGCTAAAAGCGTCCCTCATTTTACCTGTAGTGTTCTGTAAATGAAGACTCTCTTTTCCCCATTCATCTTCGCATAGGAATTCATACTGGAGCTGTAGTGGGCGGAGTCATTGGCAAGAAAAAATTTGCCTATGATTTGTGGGGGAAAGCCATCAATATAGCAAGCCGTATGGAGTCTCATGGTGAGTCCGATCGAATTCATGTGAGTGAAGAAACTTATCAACTGCTGAAAGATCTTTTTG
Source organism: Legionella nigrisilvae (assembly GCF_977063395.2). Taxonomy (NCBI): domain Bacteria; kingdom Pseudomonadati; phylum Pseudomonadota; class Gammaproteobacteria; order Legionellales; family Legionellaceae; genus Legionella; species Legionella nigrisilvae. The sequence goes on along the minus strand of NZ_CDRUGZ020000020.1, from coordinate 410,600 downwards.
AATTTGAAAAAAGAGGAACCATTTTAGTCAAAGGAATAGGGGATATGCCCACCTATTTTTTAGTAAAGCCCAAACCCACCCAGTTATTTGAATAATTTCGATAATTTGTTGGTTCTTCTTATTAATCGTTACCCACTTATAAATTAAAGTACTAAAATTAAGTTATGGACACACGTCACCATTACTTATATGGACATAAATTACAATATCGCAAGAAGTTCAATTATTTTAAAAGAATATGTGAACAAATATGCTTATATAGGATTAAGCATTTCGATTTGTAGTATTTTAATCGCTTCGCTGGTTGTGTCTTATCAAATCACAGGATTTGTCAATCTAAATGGTTTTATTAGGGCGCAAACAACAAATCCTGCCATTTGGATTCTTGATTTAACTCCTTTTCTATTTGCTTATTGGGGGCAATCATTTTTCCATGGATTGGTGAACACCACAGAATCACTTGTTGCAGATAAAACGGAAGCTCTTCTATATAAAAGTAGCGATCTCGAATCAAAACTAAAATATAAAAGTGAACATGATTATTTCACACAATTACCTAATGCCTTCCTGTTTAGTGAGCAAATCAAACAAGCCATTAATAAAATGGAGGAGTTACATGAATTGGCGGTTATTATATTAAAATTAAATGATTTTAAGGTCATTCACGATAATTTCGGTGATTTTAATGCCAACAGTGTTTTAACCCAGTTTGTTAAAAAACTAAAAGACATGTTAATTAACCCTTTTATGCTGAAAGCGACTATGGGCATAAATACTATAGCTCGGATAGAAAGCGATGAATTTGCTTTATTGCTTCCTAGATTGAATGAACAGGTTAATTATAACACCTTATTGAAAAACATTGTTGAGATAACGACTCTTGATTTTATAGTAGATGGTATCCATGTAAATATTGGTACCACGGCCGGAGCTGCAATTTATCCTCGTGATGGAGATGATAACGTTTCTTTAATCAGTCATGCACGAACGGCAGTTTTTCATGCAAGAAAGAAAGAAAAGCCTTTTGCTATTTATAATGCAAATATGGAAGAGGACTTTACTACCAACCGAATTGTGATGAATGCCTTGAAGAAATCTATAGAAAACCAGGAGATGAAGATCTATTATCAACCTGCTGTGGAGCTGAAAACAGGTAGAATCATTGGTGCTGAAGTCATGGTGCGTTTTGTACATGAACAATATGGCTTACTCAGTTTGGAAAAATTTATGCCACTTATTGAGCGATCGAGTTTAACCCAGCAATTAACCTCGTTCATGTTAATAAATGTTACGAAACAATTAGCACTTTGGCATCAGGCAGGACATAAAATTTTTGCATCGGTTAATCTTTCTGTTCAGGATGCGGTTGATAAAAAATTACCAGAATTTGTAGAGAAATTACTTAAAGAAAATAAAATTGCTCCAGAGTATTTGACCTTAGAGTTTAATGAGCGGGCGTGTCTATCGGATCAGGAACAATCAATTGAAGTATTAAATCAATTAAGCAATTTAGGCGTGAAGCTATCAATACATGATTTTTGTAGTGGTTATTCTTCAATTCTTTATTTAGCCAATTTGCCAATTAATGAAATAAAAATTGATAAGTCACTTATTTTGAACATGATTAAAGACAAGAGGAAGTCTAAAATTGTTGAAGCGATTGTTAAATTAGCACAAACCTTAGAGCTAGAGGTAATGGCTGATGGAGTAGAAGATAAGGAAATTAGAGAACAGCTGAAGCAATATGGTTGTAAATATGGGCAAGGAACGTATTTCTCAAATCAACTGAGTCCTTATGAATTTATGGCTTTGTTACATTCAGGTATAAGATAAAGGTTCGTGAAATGAATGAGGAGGCTCTTTTATTCCTCCTCTGTTATCACTCATTCATTTATTTCAGTTGAAAATCCTGGCCTAGGGAGATCATTTGTCGACTTAGGACTGGTTTCCGTTTTTGGGGTATTAAAAATCCCTACTTTCCCTAACGCATCGCTTAAAGCATGAGGGTCTTTAATACTAATAGAAGGTTGAGCAAGCGCATCGGACTCAGGTAATGGAATAGATGATTCTGCATTTAGAGGTGGGTACGTTTTCGATATTCCATCTTTAGTTGCCGTTTTAGTTTGCAAAATTACATTGCTTAGTTGGATGGTATCTGCAAACTTTATAGCGCCTTCGACATATTCCACATTCGCAGACTCTAAAATTAACTTAACCCCTTTTCCTGAGAAAAAGTCATTTAAGGTCCCGTCAAACAAAAAGGGGGCTAACTCTTCTTTTTTGTGAGTACATAAATTTAAATCGCCCCTATAGGTTACTGTATCAAAATCTTCACTCTGTTTAATAATTTTTAATAATCCCAGGAGTTTATTTTTTACATCGTTATTATCGTATTCTTCAGGAAGAGATTCTTCTAGTTTTTTTAAGTCTCCCGACTTTAAGCCATCCTTTTTAATTAAAGCAAAACCATTAACCATGGACTGGACTTTTTCATGATAACTTGAGATGACCAGTTCCTTTTTGGGAGTAACTGCGTAAGAGATAAAAATTTTAGGGGACATATCATAACCTCCCTTATTTATCAGAAATAAGGATTCATTGTATTATTTATAATATAGACCATTTGTTCTATTTTAGATCAGTTGCGGTCTACTCGAGCAGGAAGCTGAGATTTCTGCAAGAGCATTGGTATAATATGCAATAAAAAAATCTTTGGCCTGGGAGGGTAATTCAAACCCCTTAGAATTACTGCATTTAAGGCCTGCACCTATACTTGCATTTTGAATGCTGTATTTGCTTTCGTTTAAAATTAATTCTGCATAATCCAAAGCATCTAAAACATGCTTATATTCAATTTGAGCTTCTTCCATTTTAGAATTATTTAGTAACCACAAGCAGTAATGAGATATTGCCTCCGCCAAAACCATATAACCATAACTGCCGTAATAGGGAAGCATCCGTTTGCTATTGGAGATTAGTTGTTGATAAAGAGTGTAGGATTCTTCAGTACTAGCTTGTTGTAATTTATGGTAAATGTATTCATTATAACGCTGAATTGCATGAACAGAACCGTATCGAATGGCAATTTTGAGCGATTCAACTTCGGAAAATCCAAAATCGTTCTTCATATTTTTTCTTATTTCTTGTGAGTAATGAAAAAAATAAGCACCTCGTACTAAATTAAACTGATTTAATTGGGGTTGGGAAAAAAACATCACCAAGGGTAAATTTTTTTGCTGTGCTAAAGCCACACCATAGGCGCACCATATTTTTCCCCAGTATTCAACTAATTCTTGATCCTTGCAAAATTCTTCGATGGAAGGGACGTGATAGGTAAGGCGGGCAATGGTTTCAATCTTCTGATTTTTAATTAGCGCAAGTTTTTGTTCACGATTTGCTTGATTAAACATATAGAGAAACACTCTATCTTGTATTGTTAATTTTAATGACATATTTAATGTCTTAAAATCAAAAAACCCATACATATTTAGTACCTGCTTTCATAGTTTTGTGAAGTTGACATAAAGTGACATTCACATGTTCTGGTTTGTTTCCTAACTGGACTCAGGGCTATAATACCATAAATGTGTATTGAATATCTTCATCTGGAAGCAGATTTGGTTTGGGAGATGAGGTCAAGGGAGTATCAAGGCCGCTAAAAATGCGGGGCTCGGAGCATTCTGCTCCGAGTTAATAACACTACTATTTTGCGGCAATTTCTTTCCACCAATTGGTTTTGGTCTCAGTGACCCAATGTCCTGCACGCATACGAGCAACAAATTCCTCAGCTTTTTCAGGAGTGGATGATTTTTGATCCAATTTAATGCACCAATCCCATTCGCCTGTTGTAGACCACATTTTTTCTACGCCATCCCATTTAGCCATAGCATTCATATCAGACATTGCTTTGTTACTTTTTACAAAAATTACACTATTCCATGCATTCATTATTACTATCCTTATAAAATTGTTTGTATACTTGAGTATGAAACTCAAGATTAAGAATATAATAATTCTCGAATTCTTTCCATTTATCCCAACATTTTTTATTGCTTGATTTTTATAGTAATTTTTCAAATATTAGCCACTGAAACAATGCGCTATAGCCTGGATGCGGGGAAAGGAGAATCTTGGTGTCTTTTGTCAAAGAAAAATTACTCGGGTTCTGCTTCGAGGTACCTCATTGCAAAAGGAGCAATTAACTTTACTGGATCATCAATTATACAATTGGGTTTTTTGCTATCCATACGCTTTTTTTGTTATCATCCAGCTTAAAATTCAATATTGATTAAAAAAATGTCTTATAAAAAATTCGATATCCTTTCGTGTGCCATTGAACACGATCAAGCTGCTGTTGCTGAGCAATGGGCAAAAACTTTCATTTATAATCCTAAGAATGATATTGCCGTTAATATGACGCAGTTATTACTATCCTGTTTAGCATCGGGTGATTTCAAAGTACGCCCTTATTTATCTAAAACATCGAAATTACAAGCTCCCTCGGATCAATTAACTATTGCTGATTATTTATCGCATGCCAGTCGTATTATTCTTGACTATAAAGGATTAACCGGAGCAAATAGGGAAGAATTATTAAATTATTTCCCTCCTGATGGAAAAAATGTTTTTTCCCGCTCAGCCACACATAATGTGCGTCGCGGTATGGGTGGTGAAATTGTCGAAGGAAAGGGTTTTTTGCTGGGTTTAATGGGACAATTACCCGGTCTTATCAAAACTCCCCAGGATTTTGGTATTAATATCGCTATGGGTGGCGAGGGGCAAGATAATTTTTATGGAAAAAAAATATCAGCTAATGGTTTCAGTGGTCATTTTTATTTTCACCGCAATGACACAGATTGTTTGCTCATGCTTGGTCTTGAACAAACAGCACCTGCCGCTTCCCCGTTAGAATTTTTAATGGGGGCAAAAAAGTATGCTAATAATGTACAACAAGACCATGATCAATTCGGTCAAGGACATTCATTAAAGGGCGCTTCAGATACGTATACTGCTGCTGGGTCTTTATATTTTAGTGATCCAGTATATCAAGCCAAACTTGTAAGCGAAAAAGGTGTTTTCCCACCGGATAAATACGGCGCAATGCAAGTTACGATTAACGATGAGAATTGGCCATCTGTCAAAAAAACTTTAGAGCAACTCCGGCTTCTGGCTGACGAAGATCATAAAAAAGATTTATTAGCGTTTCTGCTCTCCAAACCAAAAACTGCTGTAGCGACTGAAAATAATCCCTTAAGTTACATTACACTTGATTTTGATACTTATTTGAAACGTATTTATCAGGTGTTCATTATTGAGGGGCAAATGGATTTTGAGAGTCAATCTGCTCTCTCAAACCTACAGGCCAATTTGTTAATAACGATTAAAAAATTACAACAAGGTGATGTGGATAGTTATAAACCGTTGAAACATCAGATTGCAGAAATTAAGCAATTAAAAAATATTCCACTTCCGTACCAGAAAGCTATTGATCGCATTCAAAAGTTATTTAAATTGCAGCTTGGGATTGATCCGAAATTGAACCAAACACATCAGGAACTGTTGCTAAAAAATCAATACGATGATTTACAGGAAGAAAGCAAAGTTATCTTGGAAAAGCTATTGATTATGCAAAAGCATTTTAAGAAACAGCCCATTACCAAAGAGCAAGAAGCACTGGAATTTTTTCTTCAACAGATTGAGATCCAAATAAATGCCCTGCAAAATCCCTTCCCATCATCCTTAGAAGAGATATCTGATTTAAGTACAAGCTGGGTGTTATGCGATGAGCCAGTTTCTATCAGTATAGAGTCTATTGATAAGCTGAGAAAAATTACAGACCGGGCAAAAGAATTTACTCAACCTATCACTTTAACAACCAGCGATGAAATTTCATTTCCTCAACTGATATCCGGAATACAAAAAAATCTCTTACCCCTTGCTCAAATCAATCTAATTGATTACTCGAAATTAGATTTAAACGATCTGGCGAAACAATTTAATTTATATGTAGACTATTTAGCTGAAAACGCAGAGGCTCTTAATCATTGGGAACACAATTTTTCTCAAACAACAAATATTCTTGCTAATTACTCGAATAAAAAGACCGAGCTTAATGAGGGACATGCTTTTTTGCCCCAGTATCGTGAGAGTACCATCCTAAGACGTTTATATGCTTTAAATAGTACCGATCTTTGTTCTTTGCCGTTTAAACCGTACGAACATCCTGCTGCAGAATGTAGAATCCATCAACCTCATACTTACTGGAGCAAAATAAGTAACTTACTATCTGCGGGTACTGAGGTAGTTTTAATACTCCGAGATTTAAAAAAGCAACAAATAGCTAAAACCTCATGGGAGGAGATGAATGCTACAGTCACTTTATTTCAAGAAGCTGTTGAACGATTTAAAAAAGCAAATGAAGAATTAACAAAGCACTCCAGTAACATTCAGGAGCTTCCGGTCGAGGTTTTTGAAAGTCCATTTTTCTATCCTATTAGTGATGAGGAGCTGCACCAAATGAATGGTGTGCAACTTGTTACTCTATGTTTGGAAGAGTTAAATGCAGAAATGCCGAGTGCTTTGGTTCGACGAGTCACGAATAATCAAGAATTGTGGCTACGTATGGATAAAGCATTTCAAATTGAAGAGGTGGGTTTTAAAAAGCGTAAAGATAATATTGAACAGAAAATCATTAAATTACGTACGATTTACCATTTTGGAGAACAGGTTCGTCAGTTTAAAGAACATGTGGATCTAATTGACAAAGAGAGGTTTTTTACAGAGCTGCAAAAGTTAGCGCATGAAACTTCCTTTATTTTTGAGGCTCATAAAGCTGTTGAACAGGCTCAGTGTGAACTTGTAAATTTACGCGAATTCCTAACGCTTCTGCACGATTTTGCAAAAGAAGAAGACCCCAATGCAGCGCTTAAAGTATTAGAACAAAAATATCAAAGGCTTCCGGAAAAAGAGCAAAAACATTACGCGCCTCAATTGCAAGACTCCACAGCGCTTGCTTTTAAGACGTACCTTGAAAAAATCAATTCAGCCCAAAAGATTACAGAGAAAAGAAGAAACTTTGTATTCTTAAAGCAATTAATTGAAAAATTACCACCCGACCCGTTTCAAGATGAATATAAAATAAAACAAACAGAGGATAGTTTGTATCAATTATATTTTGAGCTAAGGAAAGCAACTTCTGTAGATGCTAAAAAACGTATATTTGACAATCCATCATTTTCCATAATCATAGAAAATTTTGAGCAATTAGATCCTGAATTGACTGCTGAATGTGCCAAAAAAATTCATAAGAAATTAGTACGGACCAAATACATATATGAACAGCTACTTGAGGTCAAAGTTATTTCACCTGAATCTCCAACACAACTGGTAGATCCGCTTCTATACCGGCTTGAACCAATCCTTAATGGCATTAAAGAGCCGCTCCAAATTCAATTAATGAAGGCACTTTTACAAGATAAACTTCTTAAGCAAGTAATTCTAAGGCAAAAATCATATGAAAAATTCACTCCAGTTTTGCTTCAGGATCTATTAACTCTAAAAGAGTTCCGAGATCAAAAAATTGCTCTTAGTAAAGAGAAGAAATATGAAAGCGAATACGAACAATCAATTGATCAATTTTATAGAAAGGCCTTGGATATCCGATTGTCAGACCTTCCCCTAAAAAAGCAAGCTGAGAATATAATTAATGCCGCCCACTCTGAATTTAAACATCGCCACGATGGACGCCGTCTAATAGCTGATATCGCGATGATTGTGAGTGTCACTTTTTTTGGCTTAGGGATTTTTATAGGACTCGGGCGTTTAGCTGCAGGAAAAACCTTATTTTTCAGTAGTTTCCTTAACCAGGTAGAAACGGATAGAGAGGTAGATTTAAAAGATCATTGGCTTACTAAGCAATTACCGGAAGAAGGAAGCGAAGCTCGCTTATTGACCGCTCCTGCTGCGTAAGAAGCGGTCAACGACAGCTTTATAAATAGCAATTAAGTGCAAGAGCACCAGTTACGAATTTAGCTGCATGAGGTCCAGTTACAGAAAACCAAACTCCACCAATAAGACCGAGATTGGAGGTAAAATTATACTCAATAGCAGGAGCGAGTGACACTTGTTCATTCGCTTTTCCTCCAATACCTGCCACAGTCCCCCCCGGCGTGAATCCGGGATTACCTTCAAAATTACTGCTGGGGTTGTGGACAAACAAAACTTCAAAAACCGGAACCCAATTTTGGGTTAGCGTATACTCAAAGGCTAAGTCAGCAGAATAACTATTATCCAGTTTTACCCTCCCTTCGGTGGTAGCGCTACCACCAAAAACATTCACTCCTTGCACTTCGACATCAGAAAATTTTGCTCCGACCAAGCTCAAACGCGTACGTAAATAATGGTCATTTTTCAACTGAAACAATCTTTGAAAATTAAAACCAAGATAGGTTTGATAGGATCCTAAACCGGTTTGATCAGTACCCAATCTTTTAGGGTCTAAATTGTCAAAGCGTCCTGTAGGAAAAACCTCTTGTACTACTATGCGAAGATCGGGAAGCCAAGAACCTTCTTGTTGTCGCAAAGCTTGAAATCCCAGTGCCAAGCTGTAATCTCCAACACCATCTCCATGCTGTCCATTATCCCAACTGTAATCCCATGGTATCGATGTTTGTAAATCTACAAAACTAAAAACTCCCACGCTGAGAATAGGAACAACTTCAAAGTTTCTGAACCCTTGTGGATAGCCGCTATAAAATGCATAGGGTTCAAAATTTAGATGGCCTCTGGGGATTGTTTTTCCAGCCGGAGCAAGTAATGGTCCTGTAAACCATGGACTTGCCATTGCAGCATTAACAAAAAAAATAAATAAAAAAAGGAGTCTTAAGCGCATGGTAAACTTGTTCTTAGTATTAGTAGGCGTTGATAGAATTTAAAACTTTTTTCGTATTAATGGAATCTATTTTTACGTGCTTCTCCAACTTTTTGTGAAAAAGTATGCTCGCCGCGGATTAATCTTCAAATATTTTCCAAAATCTTATTGTGAGTCTAATGCTTAGTGCAGAAAATGACGAGTAAGAGGAAGAAGTAGTACATTTATGAGCCCTACTAAAATCATCACTAAGCCAGCAATCGCTCCCTCGGGAGGCCCTATTTTATGAGCTTGTGCAGCACCTGCTGCGTGTGCTCCAGCACCGAAAAGAGACCCACGAGCTAGGGTTGAATGAAATGAAAAACGTTTGAGAAGGAGCTCACCAATAACCGCTCCCGATATCCCTGTAATAATCACAAATATCGCTGTTAATTCTGGGCTGCCGCCTATGCTATGTGATGCTTCAAGCGCGAAGGGCGTGCTGAGAGAACGAGGCAATAGGCTTAAGCTTATATTTTTATCAAGTCCTACCAACTTAGCTAATCCCCAGCTTGTTAATACTGAGGTAAAACTTCCGACACATACCCCAATTAAAAGTACAAGCCAATGTTGACGTATAAGGGCACGTTTCTCATAAATAGGAATGGCGAAGGCAACAGTCATCGGTCCAATTAATTGGACTATCCATCGGGTGCCCCGAAAATAGTCTTGATAGTTTTGATGGAGCAAAAGAATAATGCCTGCAATAATTGCAGGTGTTAGTATCAGGGGCATTAACCACCAAAATGACCAGCGTATATATAATTTTTTGGCTATAAAATACATGCCAATGGTTATAAAGGACCAGAAGATGGTTTGCGCTATGGGTTCAGAGCGAATGTGACTTAACACGGTTAGTCCTCCAATGATAACAATAATCCACAACAGTCCCAGTAACTAACATGACACATAAAGTACTTAGCAAAATAACAAAGAGAATTTTAAGGCCCAAAAGACCAATAAACTCGTGATGCTCAAGTATCGCAAGTATTGCTGGAATAAAAAAAAGCAGCATATCTGCAAGGATTAATTCCGCTCCATGTTTTATGAGATTGAGGGTTAAACGTTTTGTAGCTAAAAGCAGTAAAACCATCCCCAAACCAAAAATTCCTCCTGAAAAGGGAAGCTTTAAAAAGTGAACTATCAGTTCGCTTGATAACCAGAAAAGACATACTAATCCAACTTGAAGTATTGCATTGTGCTGAATTTTAGATGTTATATATTTTTTCATTTTGATTATTCCAATTTCAATTAAGTTTACACTTTTTTATATTATGAATAAAATGAATTTATAGACTAATAATGATTCTAAAATGGAATAATTATGGAATTAAAACTTCTCCGTGCTTTTATTGAGGTTGTTCGGCAAGGTGGTTTTTCTAAGGCAGCAGAAACTCTTTTTGCGACTCAGTCTACCGTGAGTAAAGCAATAAAACAGCTTGAGGAAGAACTAGGTATTCCTCTGGTTGAGCGATTTAAAAAGCGTAGTGTTCCTACCGCTGCGGGTGAAATTGTTTATCGTCGAGGTATTAAATTGCTTGCAGAGTGCGATGATCTTCTAAAAGAACTTGATGAACTTCGTGGTTTGAAGCAAGGAAAATTACGTCTTGGTATTGCTCCAGTGGGTAGCAGTACTCTATTTGCGCCTCTTTTTGCACGTTATAATCAACGTTATCCTGGTATTGAAGTAGAACTGATCGAACATGGAAGTGTAAAGCTTGCCGAATGTTTACGAGCAGGAGAAATCGATTTTGCAGGAACATTATTAACAACTTCCGATGAGTTCGATAGTCAATTAATCCGTAGTGAGCCCTTAGTTGCTCTTTTGGCGTCGAGCCATCCTTTGGCAAGTCGGCATGCAATTGGTTTATCCGAGCTTAAAGATACGCCGTTTATCTTATTTGGTAGTGGTTTTGCCTTACATCGAATCATACTGAATGCAAGCCATAAGGCGGGTTTCGAGCCTAAAGTAGTTTCCCAAAGCAGTCAGATTGATTTTATGTTGGAGCTGGTTGCTGCAGGTCTTGGTGTGGCGTTTTTACCAAGAATGATCGCTCTTGAAAAGTCAAATCCCCAAGTTTCCTATCCATTACTGAAAGGAGATGAGTTTCAATGGAATATGGCAATGACCTGGAGACGTGGTGCGTATCTTTCTGAGGCAGCAAAAGCATGGTTAGCTCTAGTACGCGAAGTATATGTTGATACGTAATCTTTATCCAATGTGACAACCTAAAGGCAGCTTTCTCCAAATTCCTTTCGAAATAATTCACATTGGTCAGGCTGACCTGAGGTAATGGCATTCTGAGGTTTGTAATATTCGGCAGGTGAGAAGCTATCCATTCAATTTAATACTTTACTAAGTTGTGGGATATTCCCGCCTGCGCGGGAATGACCACTGAGAATGACCAACCTCTTTGGTAGTTTATTACGGAGTATAAGCGTGGGTCAGTTCTGCTAAAGATTGATCGAGTGTTTCAAGTATGAAGTTGACCTGCTCTCGGTTAATTGTTAAAGGGGGTGCAATTCGGAAAACATTACCAAACTGTCCTCCTTTTCCAACTAAGAGTCCTTTATCCTTGCAAAGATCCATTAATTGAAATGCTTCATCAGATGCAGGTACTTTTGTTTGAGGATCTTTAACTAATTCAATTCCCAACATTAATCCCCGACCACGAACATCGCCAATGAGAGGATACTTCTTTTGTAACTGACAAAAACCATCTTTTAATAAATCTCCCATGGCACGTGCATTTTCAATGAGTTGTTCTTCTTTAATAATTTCCAAAGTGAGCTTGGTTTGGATCATTTGTAGTGGGTCACCTCCAAACGTATTAAAATATGTTTTGCCAGTCATTGTTTCCGCGACGTCACTTTTCATAAGCACAGCGCCAACGGGAGCGCCATTACCTAAGCCTTTAGCCATAGTCACCATATCTGCATCGATATCTAAAGTTTTGGTGAGAAAGAGATCACCGCCACCACGACCGGCCCCGGTCTGAACTTCATCACTGATGTATTTGCCACCGTAATTATGCACAATACGGGCAACTTCACTAAAATATTCATCTGGAGGTGTAATAAAGCCACCAACACCCATCACGGGTTCAAGAATAAAAGCTGCGATTTTTCCATGCGTTGAATTCTGAATGGTTGTTTCAACATTTTTTGCGCAGGATAGATCACAACTATCTGGTTTTTGTTTAAAAGGACAGCGGTAACAGTAGGGTTCAACTGCAGAGGTTACGCCTGTAACAGGCTGCGCTTTAAATCGCCATATTGAATGGCCACAAGAGGCAAGTGCAGCAGAGGTTCCACCATGATAAGAATGACGCACATTCACGACCATTGTTTCTCCCGTCGCATGGCGTGCTGCCATGATGGCCAATTCATTGGCTTCTGAACCGGAATTAGTAAAAGATACTCTGTCCATACCATAAGGTGCTTCTTCAAGCAAACGTTCGGCAGCTTCAATAGGTGCCTGATTTAAATAAAGAAGACTTGTGTGTTGAATGGTATCATTTTCAAGTGCTTCAATGAGTGCTTTTTTAATTTTAGGATGATTATGTCCGGCTGAGATACAAACAATTCCACCAATAGCATCTAGATAACGTTTTCCTTCTGAGTCCCATACATACGTGTCTTGTGCTTTGACGAGCTGGATTGGCTCTTTGTGGTAAAATCCTGCGGTAGGCAAAAAATGTTTTTTTCTGAAATTGGTTAATTCTTCGTTTGAGCGTAACTGTACTGAATCATTATTTTCATTCATGAGGGTTGCTTCCTTTTATGTTTATAAAGACTTGAACTTGTAAATAAAGAGCTTTTACAGAGCCTTTTTACCTCAAATTCTTGTGGCATTATTTTGAGATTTACATCTTTTCCCTGGTTTTTTTGAACACTATATTCTTCGAAATTCATATCTTTATCCTTCTCCTGTGTGTATTTCCGCTTTAAAATTTCATATCAATGGACTCGACTTCATCTAAAAATGGAGCAGGGTCCCAAATATTTAATGTGTATAAGACTTCTATTAGTTTGTAGAGTTTAATATTATTTGGCTAGATGCATAGATGCCATATTTTTTGGAGAATTAAAAGGGTTCTTTCAATTTAATTTTGATAATTGAATAAGTAAGTAACTTACTAAAAATATTGGATAACTTTTAAATTTAAGTCCAGAAAAATCATACAACTAGCACTTTATTTACAGTCACAAAATGCTAGATTGACCATTATTCTGCAGCTGCTTTGAGTGTGGCTATATTCAGTTTTTTCATGTTCAATAAAGCCTTCATCACTTTTCCTGATGTAGCTGTATTTTTCATTAATTGATCTAAAACAGTCGGAACGATTTGCCAGGAAATACCGAACTTATCTTTGAGCCAACCGCAAGGTCCTTCCTCTCCACCGCTAGAAAGATGTTCCCAAAAGTAATCAATTTCTTCCTGAGTATCACAATTGATTATAAATGAGATGGCCTCATTGAATTTAAATTGAGGACCACCATTAAGAGCCATATATTGTTGACCATTGATCTTAAAAATTACGGTCATAACACTGCCGATAGGTCTCTGGTGTATTTTAAAACCTTCTTCTCCGTAATAAGAAGTTTGTTCAATACTCCCATTTTTAAAAACAGAAATATAAAAATTAGCCGCTTCTTCAGCTTGACCATCAAACCATAGACAAGGTGTTATTTTTTGCATTAGCTTATATCCTTATGAACTAATAAATAAAATAGTATAGTAATTTACGAAATCATGACAAGGGTACACTCGAATAAAATGATTTAAGAGTTTTTGTATCTTACCTAACTTTTGAATTATTAGCAGGACGTAATACCTCATTGGCAGTGAAAACCTCATTTTTTGTATCAAAAAAAGTATGCTTGAAGAACGAAAGTATCGTGTTTGATGTTGTTTTTGTTGTCGAGAGCCGCTCAGGTGATCTATCTGGATCGAATTGATGATGGGTTCTTGAACTATAAAAGGCTATTGCATCCAGTGCTGTTTGGTTATCGTGATTTTCTGCGATCTCATAAGCGGTTTCTCCCTTCTGGTTCGTGAGCGTGAGATCGGCGCCAGCGTCTAAAAGCAATTTAAATAATGCATGATTTTTTTTGGTATAAGCTGATTTACAGGCCAGCATTAAAGGGGTCATTTCTTTGGAGTTCTTGATATTAACGTTAATGTCGCCATTGCGAAGCAATAATTGCACCACACTTTCATTTCCATACGTACAGGCAACGCAAAGGGCCGAGGCACCATCATTGTCACAAGGACTATTTATATCTATCTTGGGAATACCCATCAGTTGATGCATCATGTGAGGACGATTGCAGGCTGCAGCATAAAAGAATGCATGTTCTAATTCGGATTGGCTGATTACAGGCGATTTATTATGTAATTTCAGTATCTTCCAGACTGTATGGCGATCGTCATTTTGAACCCCGATGGCTAATGGACCATAGCCACGACAATTACTGATTTTGGTGTCCTCAAAATTGACTGGATACAATGCATCGAGAGATTGTATTTGTTGGGTTAAATTTCGTTGGCCGGTTTTTGCAATGAAAGAGCAGTGAAATACTAATTGTTTACTAGTCTCAAAAAGGGACTGATATAGGGTTGGGGAAAGTTCTTCGCTCGTTAAAAGTTGATAAGGATACTCTTCGCTTTGTTCATATAAGTGATTGATATCCATGAATAACCATACATTATTTTTGTACTTTTTAAAACCTACTGTGTGCTCTTCACTGCTACATACCACTACGACATTATTTTTAATAAAAAGGATTTCACTGAGTTTTTGTAAAAATTTATTGAGGTCTGTAGGACATGTAAAACTCATTGTTTTACCAAATAAGTTTTTAACCGTACTTTGAGATCTACACAGATGAAGCTGGATCATTTTGTAGATGGTATCAATATTCGATTGCTGGAGTGCTTGAGAATAGAATTCGTAATAATTATCAGGAGACTGAGCCAGACATATGGCTTCCAGAAAAGGCCTTATTTCAATCCGTTTTTGTTCTTTTTTAGATAAAGTTTGGCTTGATTTTATTTTTTCTGTTATAGCGTATAAGCTATTGGGTAAAGTTTGTTTTTCTCGTTTGATTAGATTAAGACGGCTATAAAATTGATAATCTAGTCCTAATGCTGCTTCTTGAGCCCAGGTTAAAGTAAAACCATGACACACCCCATCATCGTGTTGATAATTAAATTTATCAAACAGAGTTAACAAATCTTCATGCTCTAAAGCATTATCGTTGGAGGCCTCAGAGGATAAAGCGGGGATTATTCGATTAGATGCAATAAAATGCTTTT
Source organism: Legionella nigrisilvae (assembly GCF_977063395.2). Lineage (NCBI taxonomy): Bacteria > Pseudomonadati > Pseudomonadota > Gammaproteobacteria > Legionellales > Legionellaceae > Legionella > Legionella nigrisilvae. The sequence continues at coordinate 395,370 of NZ_CDRUGZ020000020.1, read as the reverse complement.
GCATTACAATTAGTAGAAAGATTAGGAGAAGCACGAAGAGGGCGTATATCATTTTACTAATTAGTTAATTCCTTTACCAAATCAAATCACAATCTGTAAATGAAAGCAACTGTATAAAAAATATAAAATATGGACAAAATGAAACATAGATCTACACTTAATGTATCTAAAGTCTCCTATTTTAAATAGCAGAATAATGATGGGATTAGTTTCTCTCTATATAAGAATAATTCCAAATAAGCATAGAAGTCACGGAGGATATATGAGAATTTGGCAATCACGTGGAGTGGGAATTTTACTGTTGCTTTTCTTGGGTCAGGCCAATGCGCAAACCATCGTCACGCCGCTCACTCCTACTAACAATATCACTAATTATCTGCAATTAGTGGCAGCGGTTGAGAGTGGGAATGATGTCCGAGCAATTATTCATTTTGATAACTGTGAAGTAAAAGGTCCGGAACTTCAGACACAAATAAGAAAACAATTAGAGGGTGCCACGACTCGATTTAATTTTACTCAGTTTTTTCATGGGAAAGAGAATGTTAATGATCATTTAATGGATGCTGTAACTACGTCTATGAAAATTTTTATAGAGAGTTCTTCGGGAGAGTTTTTAACGCTTTCTGGCCGCTTAAGTATTTTTGAGGATAATACTGCAACACTACATGTGGATTTCTTCGATCCCATTCGCCATAAACAAAAATTAGTTGTCGATTGGTTTTGCGCTATAAGTAATGGCGAAGACAATAATGGCTTGGTGTTATTTAATTTTTCTTAGCACACGCAAAGTCTAAGGTCATATTCTGATGTCCTGCGGCTTATCCCTATTTTTTTTAAAAAACTTTTCTATGTTAATCAATCCTTAAGCTTAATTGTTTTACACTGATGAAAAGGCAAGAGGAGATTAACATGTCAAACAAAAAACTCACTGAACGTTTGAACTATGAGCTTGATGAACTAGGTGTTCCAGCCTTAATGACAGAGCGGGTTCAAGTATGTACTAAATTGTTTGAATTACCTAAATATAAAATAGAAGCGCTGTTATATGGAGTTGTTGCTCTAGATACTCCTTCTATGCATAAAATTGCCGATGAGCTTGAGGTAAGTTTTGATTGGCTGTTCGGTCAAGCAAAGGAAAAAACACGACACTGATTAATGAAATCCCGTATACAAACATATACGGGATTTCATTTCACCTTTCTCCAACATCTTGTCAGACAGTTCTGGTTTGACCGCTATGTTTTGTTATACTAATCTGTAATTAACTAAGGTATTCAAGGTATACCATGACATGGAGTCGTTTCTTTAGTAGAGCACTTTACCCGCTCAATGAATCATTCAGAACTAAATTTATTTTGATTATTTTGATTGGGCTTATGTTATCCTATGCTACTACAGTCAGGGCTTTGAATGTAGAACTGAGAGAAACAAGTCCAGTATCACCTGCACTATTACATCAAGACGAAGCGCTGTATATTCTAATTCATTATCAAAGTGAACAGCCGTTACGTTTCCAGGCTATGGGAATATATAACGGACAGGAAATAAAGGCCAATATCCGTATGAATCCGTCACCAGCCTATCCTGCAGGTGAAGATCAAGCTATTGCCTGGGTGTCTTATTACAAAGAAACCCAGATCGATTCCGTAAAGGTCTCGGTTTATGATGCAAATTGGCAGCTGTTAAAAACCCAATCCATACCACTTTCAGCAACCTGGCAAAAGGATAATAATAGTTTATCGAATCCAAAGGCTTCATGGGTAAACGAGCTGAATCGGCAGCAGCAAGCCAGAGTGAAACCTAAACAATCCCTTTCAACTTGGGATATTTTATTCGTACAACTACTCTGTTTTTCGATACCCATATACTGGATTTTGCAGCTCAGATTGTTATGGAAATGGACTGGTAGATGGCGAAGATTTGCTTGCATTCCTTTGTTCATTAGTCTGCCTTTACTTGTTTATACAGTTTTTGCATTATTTTTAGGCTCCAATCTGTGGCCTTTGTTGATGATTTTTATCACACCTTTTACTTTATTAATGCTCTTAATCATTATGGGTTTTAAAGGAATGAGCTCAAATAGATGATCCCGGCTCCTATTTTCTCATTCCAGAAATTGCTCTAAATTATCAGTTTCCGATCAGATAGGTTAATTTAGCGACCCTAACAGCTAGGAAAGCGGTACTGCCCATTTACCTTAACTTCTAGGTAAAACCCACCATTGTATAAAAGTACCTAGATTTTAAAATGAATCATCCTGGGGGCATCTTCTTTTGCATGTGCTTAAAACATAGTTTTCATTAAAATTTTTTCCAACAAAAGACACTGCTTTGAACTCACAGCATTAAGGAATATCACAAGGTCAGAAAAAATAAAGAACTGTAAAATGGTTTAATGAACGCAAGGTCTTGGATTTATTCAATGCGAAGAACAGGAGTATTTTTTACATTTAGCTCCATTCAAGAAACTGTTTTTAAGACACTTCGACGAGACGCGGTAGTCTTTAAACAAGGAGAGGACAGAAGGGGCTTTTAGCGGATGAAGTATAAGTTGTTTAGTTTTATTTGTCCTACCCTATATTCGTTGGCCGCTGTAGAAAAAACGTTGTAAGATTAGATAAGTTAATGAAACCCACATAGAAATTCCGCGGGCCAGAGGTCTGCGGAACTTCTTGTTCAATCCACATTCCTTTTATTTGATGTTATTAAACAGAACAGTGGCTCATATGACCCGTCGGTCTACGCCTCCATTTCTTCGGGCAAATCTGCATCCACTTTTGTTGAAAATTCGTTTTTTATTGCATATTTTTTCAAAAGATAAACCACGATTCCATCAATTTGATTTTCTTTTTCTTCAACCGTTTCTATGTTTTTATTATCCATAATGACTCCATTCTTTAGGTTACTTCGATGCATTAATAGAGATACAGCCAACTAAGCTATTATGAAACATTGTATTATACTGGTATATCAGTAAGTCTGTTTGATTTTCAATAAAAAACGATTTAAAAATCATTCTATCGTTTTTATTTTTTGGAATAAAGTATTATTGAGCTTCTTATCAACAATTGTTGCCATTTTAAGTTCTATCTACTTTTTTTAACATCCTTGATCGTACTGATGAAATTAAGGAAAACACGTATAGTGCAAATTAGAAAAAGAGGACCTAGGTATTAAATTATCAAAATTAAAGATGTTTACAAAGTTCCTCTTCCTAGAGATGCAATTTTTATGATTTAGTAGTTTATTTAAGTTCTTGCAATGGTTGTTTTCATATACATTCCGGCCTCAAAATGACCAGGGATATTACAGGAGAAAACCACTTCATGTTTTGAGTTGGATTGAAACTTCCAAGTCAATTTTTTGGTTTCCCCGGGATTAATTGTAATGGTATTGCCATCTTCATGAACCATTCCTGGCATAGACTGCATCATTTTCTGGTGTTCTTTTTGTTCTGCTTCATCACCTATAGAAAATTCATGAGCTACCTTACCTATATTTGTGACTTCAAATGTGATGATCTCACCCTCATGAAGTTCGGGTTTTTCTGAAAAAGTAAAGCGCATATCATCTGAGGCAGTTACCTTTATTATTTTGGTAGTGTTTGTTGCGGCTACAGGATTACCTATGGAGCTTGTTTCATGATGAGCATGAGCAAAGGAGGTATTTATATAAATTCCCGCGAGAAGACTCGTTAACGTAATGTTTCTTGCCAATGTTGCTCTCATATAAAGGTCCTATTTTAATCAATAAATGTCGAAATAAATCTATTGTGATAATTTAAAGTTGATAGTGTATCATTATTAATCAGCAACAGCATCCCATTACACAAAGAGAATGCTATTTGGGTAACGTAAAAACAAACCAAGCGCCTTTTCCATTATGAGTTTTTAAAGAAAGTTTCCCTTGATGGGCCTCCATGAGGTTTTTGCAAATATTAAGACCTAAGCCGTTCCCTTGATTTTTGGTGGTAAAGAAAGAGTTAAAAATTTTCTCCACATGTTCGGGAATGATACCTTTCCCATTATCACGGAAATGAACTTCAATATGTTTCTCTTCATTTTTTGTATGTATGGTGAGTTCAGGAGTATGGTTTTTGAGTTCTTGCATTGCTTCCATGCTGTTGCGGGTTAAATTTATAATGATTTGCATTATTTGAATTTTATCTATGTGAACTTGAGGGAGATTTTCATCTAATTGTAAATTGATTTTTAATTTTGAATTGCTTAATTCATAATCTAGAAAAATCATTGTGTCCTTAATTAATGAATTCAAATCCGCTAATTCGAGTAAATATACATCTTGATAAATAAAGCTTTTCAAACGTTTCATTACTTCACTAGCATGTTTGGCTTGTGTAATTATTTTATTCATTAAGGCTAATAAATTAGCGTTTAATTTATTCTCTTCGTCTAGTTTTTTAATTTTCAAGAGACACATTTGGCTATACAGAAAAATCGCCGTTAAAGGTTGATTTATTTCATGAGCTAATGCCGATGCCATTCCTTCCATGGTATTTAAGCGAATTGAATCAACTAATTTGGCCTGTTCTTTCATTTTTAATTTTTTTTGTAAAAAAATATCGGTCAAATCTTTAATAAGCAGAATAATTTCGGTTTTTTGAGAAAAGTGGTTATGGATTGGATTAAAATTTAATTCAATACAAAAATTAGTTTCAGGTGTTTCACCCGTATTTTCAATTAAAATACATGTTCCAATCCCTAATAAAGCTTGTTGACAAGCATGAATAAATTGCTGCTTATATTCTGAAAAGGTAGAAATAAGCGTAAAGAAATTCATTCCCCGCTCAATTTCAATTGCAAAAATTTTAGAAAAATATTTAGTAAAACATGGAGTAATTATTTTAAAATAAAATTCATTATCTAAAGTAGCAATTGCATCTGAAACATTTTTCAATAAATTATTAAGTGTCTCTATTGATTGGTTTAATTGAGTTTGTTGTGATTCTAATTGGCGTATATAAGTAATATCTCTCAGGAGCAGTAGGATTAATTTATCCTTGGTAAAGAAACATTCGATATTTATATATTTACGTTTTCCTCCTTTTTGTAATAATTCCAACTCACAAACTTGTTTAACATTGTTTCTAATGAGATCTTTAATGCACTTTTTTAAAGTATCTTCTTGAAGATGATTTACAAAATTTAAAAAATTCTTGTTAATTAATTGGTTACGGTCGTATTCGAGTAAAAGAGCACCTTGAAAATTTACAGCATGAATTAAAAAATTCTCATCGATCGTAAAAAATGCTGAAGAATTAAAATCATAAAATTCAATAATTTGATCTTTTAATTCTTCTATTTCAGAATGGAGAGAACTTATTTCTTGCTCTTTTTCATTTAACTTATTTCTTTTAAATAACAGACGGTCTTGTAAATTTTTAATTTCTTTTTGAATGTGGAATGATGACTCTTCGATAATCTTTGAATCCATTTTATAAGTTCCTTAAACAAATATAGGGTAATCCTTAATTCACCGAATGTATTACTTAATTTTTTTTTTCTTATAAATCCTTTAGTTTTGAATTTGAAAAACAATTTTGCTGCTTATTATATTGTTCTGAATTGTTTTTTCGGATTTAAAGTTTTTTTCCGTTCGTATCCACTCTATAACTAATATAGCGACTTATTTCTCTAAAAGAATGGAACAAGTCGCATATACGATCAAAGTAAATTAAACCTAAGTTTAAAATTCCAATTCATAAATGCTTGATACATTGATCGATCCATTCATCAAAATATTTTAATTTGAATTACAAGATTTTTTTAAGAGCATGAAATAAATCATTAAGTTCAAAAGGTTTGGGTAAAAAAATTTCATACGGCATTTTTTCCATTTTTTCCAAATTGGTTTTAGCGGAAGTTATAATTGTTGGGATATGTCTTATCCGCTGAGATATCTTTTTTTTCTCTCGGAATTCAAAGCCATCGAGAACAGGCATCATCAAATCTAAAAAAATTGCCATGGGCAAAGAACCATTATCCAGTAAATTTAATGCTTCTTGGCCATTTTGCACAGTCACCGTTTCATATCCCGCATATTCCAAAGCCCAAACCAAAGCCTCTCGGACTGCAGTATTATCTTCGACTAATAAAATAAATTGCTCTTTTTTTAGTTGCATAAATTTGATAATTGTAAGTTAAAAAATGCATTGCTGCTCAATCTTTCATACACTGATGTATCTCACAAAAATTATTTATACGTCAATTGATGCAAAGGTTGGGATCGATAATTTTTGCGTGTATCAGATTAATTTTTATAAGCTCTGCTAAAGATTTTACCCCCATTTTTCTCATCACATTTGCACGATGAACTTCTACTGTTGATATGGATATATCAAGTTCATAAGCAATTTGTTTGTTAAGCTTCCCTTCAACAACCAGCTCCATAACTTCTTTTTCACGTTTGGTTAAGCTTTGCATACGCTCATCAATATTAGATTGGGATGGGTTATTGCTTTTAATTTTTTTAAGACATTTTTGGGTGATTTCAAGTAAATGCTGATGATTGACTGGTTTTAGAATGAAGTCTTCTGCCCCTGCTTTCATAGCACGGATCGCCATAGAGATATCCCCATAACCTGTAATGATGATTACTGGTAGCTGAGCATGTGAAGAGTTCAAATGCTCTAGCAATTCTAAACCACTCATTATGGGCATTCGCACATCGATGATTAAACACCCAGGTTGATGGGTATAACTGGAAAGAAAATCTTTAGCATTTTTATAAGTTTGCACGGGAAGGTTGATAGATTCAAATAACCATTGAAATGATTTGCATATCTCAGGATCATCATCTACAACAAAAACTGTCGCATTAGTAGGCATATCCATTTACCCTAATTAACTATTATAAGTTGAAAAACAATACTATCAGCAAATAATTCCGCTGATAAACTGCTCCTTTCCAGATTAAGAAAAGAGCGACAATAAGCAAGGTCACTTTCAAAGTCTTCTTTTCGAATTAAAAAATAACTTTTTATTATGATTTTTGCTGTGTTTTGGTCCTTGATTGTTTGAATTTCTATTTTTGCCTCAGAAATTTTATTTTGTTCTATAGCATAAATACACTTTGTTAATAAACGAAATAAAATCTGTTTAACCTGAAATGGATTAATACGTAAGTTGGGAAAATTTTTTTCGAAATTCAAGATTAAATTTAATTTGTGATGTTCTATTTCATAGGAATAAAGTGAAATAATCTCTAGAATCATGCTCTGCAGATTGACAGGCTCTATTAATTGATCTTGAGCAGATAACTCTTTCATGAATTCAATTTTATTTTTTAATAACTCAGTATGTTCATTAATTTTTTGCAAAACTTCAATCATTTGCTTTGGATGTAAGTCGTTTTTTTGTAGTCTAAGTTCGCAACCGCCGAGATAGGCTTTAATTGCTGTTAGAGGTTGATTTAAATCATGAATTAGGTTTAAAAGCTTTTCCATTTGTGAATTTCTTGAATTGGGGGTTTTCATGTTTTACTCCCAACGAAAAGCAAAATTTTTAGTTTTTTGTTTCGACATGTATTAGGAGAAACCCATCTACCTAATCATTTCTTACACAAAGAAAATTCATATTAATCTATATGGTGGTTGTAGTTTATTCTGGTCAACCATTAGAACATACAGGGTTATCTTAGTTATGAAGTACCATAGATGCAAGCTTGGGATAAAAAAAGGTACGTTTTATTGCTTAGGACTGCATTTGACAAAGCTGGTGGATGTACCACAATTATAGATTATATGGAGGTGTATCATGAGCAAAGTAACCCAATTTAAGAAAGGAACTCCCAGCAAAAGTTCCAGTACCAGTAAAGGATCTTCAATTCAAATTAATCGTTCACAAAATCCATTTTTAAATCTTCAAAATGAAGTGGATCGATTATTTAGCGATTTTAATGAATTTTTTTCTCCATCCCGATTTAATTGGGGGAAATTTGAAAAATTGGATCTTGCCCCTTCAATGGACATTGTGGAAGACAAGGAGCATTTTTGTGTTCAATTAGAAATGCCTGGTATGGATGAAAAAGATATTAAGGTAGCTATTACTGACAACGTGCTTACTATTAGTGGCGAAAAATCCAGTTCGAAAAAAAATGAAGGTAAAAAATATCTTTCCAGAGAAATTAGCTTTGGTCGATATGAACGCTCTATCTCTTTACCTTCAACTGTTGATGTAGCTAAAGCGAAGGCAACTTTTAAAAAGGGAATGCTCTGGGTGGATTTACCTAAAAAAATGGAATCTAGAACAGGTTCCCACGATATAAAAATTGAACAAGCAAAATAGTTTTGTAATTACTATATAGTTAGGCTATTGGGCAACCCCTATTGCTGCGGTTGCTCAGGCTTTTATCCAAAAAATACGAACTAGAACATACAAAATTGTCATGCCGAGAATAGGAATAACAAGAAAGGCAAGAAAGTTGTAAAATCCTATTCTATTTTCAGCTGAGGCATTATAAAACTCTTTGAATTTCTTCCAAACAGACTTCACGCAAAGGCTCCAATTCTTAATTAAGATTATAGATTCTAGTATATACGATTCCTATAGGTCTTATTAGCGACTTGTTATTTCTTCTAGTTCGATAATCTTAAATTTAAAGAAATGAATATTCGATCCTAGCAACTCGTTGAAAAAAGTTTATCTCTCTATTGTTTATAGTTTAATATTCGAATTCAGAAACAAGCATTAGGATGTAAGATGTTACTTTTTAGCACCACGTTATTTAATCATCAATTGAAATTTACTCGATTATCCGAGTGTATGGAGCATTTGTCGTTGGCTGCAGCTTGGGCTGAGGGTGAATGGGGATATATTCGGAATAAAGGTGTTGAATACCGTAAGAATCTTCTTAATGGCTTGAAGGATTATGTGTATGTAGGAACATTGGGCGGTGAGCCTGTCGCGCTTTTTGCTATTTTTCCCAAAGAAATGGCTGCTGAGTTTAGCAATAAAAAATTTAAAGCGCCTGCTGTGAGTGAGTTAATGTATGTTTATGTGGACAAACCCTATCGCGGTCTAGGTTTAGGTAGGCAAATAATTGGGGAAGCGAAGCAAATAGCAAAAGCACAAGAGGCGGAATTCATCATGCTTGATACTTTAAAACCTTCATTAAATCGGTTTTATGGAAATGGTAAGGAACATTCCAAGACTCAAATTATTGCAGAAAATCAATTGTTTTCTCACCCTACCGATGTACTGGTAATTAAATTGTAGTAGCAAAATTTGTTCATTAATCATCCTACATGCTCCATTTCCTGATATACTAATCGCTTTAATTTGAACTATTTACATAGTGAGTATTAATTGATTACCCATCGCATGGAGCTTCGTTCCTATCATACTGAAAGTTGTAGTCATTCTCATGATTTTGCACAATGGATTCTTCCTCTTTCCGGTTCTATGGAGTTAGAAGCTGGTCATTACTCAGGGGTTGTAAAGGAGCATATTGGAGTATTCATCGCACCTAATGAAAGGCATTGTTTTGCTGGGAGTACGGAAAATCTTTTTTTAGTGATTGATGTGCCTACTGAAAATCATCTTTTCGAAGAGGGTAGATCGCATGCCTTTGATTTAACAGCCAATATTAAAAAACTCATCACCTTTACACATCACTACTTGGCAGAGCATGAAGGAGATATTTTTGCTGATTCTTTGATTAATCAATTAATTATTCATTTTGCCACTAAATCGTGTACACCTGAATTGGATCCCGTTGCGATTAAGGCAAAAAACTGGATTGATTTGAATTTTCCCCATGCAGTTAATGTAAGTAAAGTGGCACAATATTGCTATCTCAGCATCAGTCAACTGCAACGGCGATTCAAACTTGCTCTAGGTTGTAGTGTGGCAGAGTACTGGCGCTTTAAAAAATTGCATCATGCTCAGCAATTACTTGCTTCACAAGATCGCTCCATTGAAGCCATCGCTCTTGCAGTAGGTTATGAAAATTTGTCTGCGTTTAGTCGACGCTTCAGTAAAGTATTTGGTGAATCGCCTTCTCAATGGAGAACAAAAGCGTTATCAGCACATAAAATGCGTGAAATGGATAACTCATACTGAGTTCAAACTTGATAAGCTATGAATTCGTTCTCATTTTATTCAATGAAGTAATTTATTATGAACAAATCCAATGCTTCTTTTTTCAAGGGTATGTTTTTCCTTATTTTGGCGCAAATTATGGTGGGTATAAATATTGTTTTTTCCAAGTATGTCCTCTCTTCGATTCCCGTGGTATTTATATTAACACTCCGCTTTACTCTGGCTGCGCTCATTTTATTGCCTTTGCATTGGTTTACAGCCGCTAAAAACAAACCAGTTAGGTTTTATTTTTCTCAGTTGAAGTTAAGAGATTGGTATTTTATTGGGGCTCAGGCAATTTCCGCTGGAATATTGTTTAATTTCCTTATCTTATGGGGATTAAATTATACCGATGCTAATGTGGCAGGTATTATTACCAGTGCCTTGCCAGCCATCATCGCGATCATGTCTTGGCTTATTCTGGGTGAAAAAATTTCAGGGAAAAAAACTATTTGTGTAGGATTTGCCACACTGGGATTAATAATTATTGCTTACAATAAGCTGGCTGGAATTGAAGCGAACCATTCTTTTTTTGGAGATGCACTTGTTTTAATTTCTCTTTTGCCCGAAGCGACCTATTATATTTTAAGCAAAATACATGCTAATTCTCTGCCGGTGTTTCTGATTTCTTCTTTACTCAATGCTATGAATGCCCTTTTATTAATACTTTGTTTAAGTTTTAGTTCTTGGAGTGACTTAACGATCCATCCAATAGATTGGCTTATTCTAATCATTTTAGGTTTAAGCTCTGGCCTTTTTTATGTTTTTTGGAATTTTGGATGTCAGAAAGTAGATGGTGTAATGGCCTCATTATCTACCGCGGTGATGCCCTTGGCTACCGTACTTATTGCCTGGATGTTGCTTGGTGAACGTTTGACTACTGGACAATCTATAGGGATGGGAATGGTAATTCTGTCTATAGCCGTATATGCAAAGCGCTAATGTACATAATAGAGCTCTGCGGTGTTCATTAGACGGTGTTTCCGTAACCGACATGCCTTGCACCAAAATCTGCAGGTTACAGAAGAGTTTCAATGTTGATGCTTTAGGCAAGAAAGTTGATTTACTTTGCAACATCTCCTCAAGCCACGTTATGATTTACTATACCCATTTTAAGTTTAATTATTATGCCTCACTTGATTTTGGAATTAAGCAGTAATATTAAGACTCGGCCTTTAAATCAGTTATTTGATAAGTTACATCATTTGCTTGCAGAAAAACTTCCTACTCAATTATCAAATTGTAGGAGCAGATGTATGGTGCATCCGTTATTTTTTATTGGAGATCAACGAATTGAAAATGCATTTGTACATTTAACTCTGAAAATACTCCCTGGGAGAGAAGATGCTAAGAAAAAAAACCTAGCTAAAGAGATTTTTGATTCATTAAAGGATTTTTTCAGATCGGAAGAAAATCAATTAAATATCATGTTTTCAGTAGAAATATTAGACTTGGATAGCCATTATTTTAAAGGTTAAGGTATTTTTCTCCTGGACTAGGGTTTTACTAATTCAGGTCCTTCTCAAGTTATAAAAACAGGATTCTAATGATTGCGAAAAAAAAATGGGAACATTTTTCTCATGAATCAGATATCGGGGTAAGAGGATATGGTTCTACTTTATCTGCGGCGTTTGCTATGGGAGCTTTAGCTTTGACCAATGTGATTACAAACGCCCAATCGGTCCAACCCAATAAGACATTGCATATAACGTGTGAGGCACCAAGCCAGGAAATTTTATTTGTCGACTGGTTAAATGCCATCATTTATAACATGGCTGTTCATAACATGCTTTTTAGCCAGTTCGATGTCTCCATCAAGGATTTACAGTTAACTGCTATAATTGCAGGAGAATCAGTGGATATCAAGCGACATCAACCCGCAGTAGAAGTCAAGGGTGCTACGTTCACCGAATTAAAAGTGTTTCACGACAATAAGTCTTGGGTCGCACAATGTGTTGTTGATGTATAAGACTTAAATTTATTTCAATAGGCTCTCAATAGGCTCTTAGGAATTAAGGTAGGGAACCAATGGATCTAAATCTGTTAGAAAAAATAAGTGATGTTGAATGGCGAATTCCCAAACATGGGAAGATGCGCGTTCCTGGGATTATTTTTGCTTCAGAAGAGTTGATCCTTAATATGGATATGAAAGTCCATGAACAAGTCAGTAACGTAGCAACTTTGCCAGGCATTGTTCGTGGTTCCTATGCGATGCCTGATGCACATTGGGGGTATGGATTCCCAATTGGAGGTGTTGCTGCATTTGATCCGGATAATGACGGTGTGGTTTCTGCTGGGGGTGTGGGTTTTGATATTTCTTGTGGGGTACGACTTTTATCTACAGGTCTTAAACGGGAAGAATTTGATCCTTATAAGGAACAATTGGCAGATTCACTTTTTGCTCATATCCCGGCAGGCGTAGGAAGTAAAAGCCGGATTAATCTAACGATGAAGCAAATGGATGATATGCTGCGTGGTGGCGCTGTTTGGGCTGTCAAGCAAGGATATGGTGAACGTGAAGATTTGCAACGAATCGAAGATAATGGTCGAGTAGCAGGGGCGTTACCTGAACATGTTTCGGAACAAGCCAAAAAACGACAAAAAAATGAAATGGGTACTTTAGGTTCAGGCAACCATTATTTAGAAATTCAAGAAGTACGAACTGTATATTGTGAAAAAACCGCTGCTGCATTTGGTTTAGCTCAAGGAGACGTAGTAGTGAGTATTCATTGCGGTTCTCGCGGATTAGGTCATCAAATTGGAACCGATTTTCTGCGTTCCATGTTAATTCATGCACAGCAATATGGTATTCAACTTATTGATCGAGAATTAGCCTGCGCGCCTATTCGTTCCCCGATGGGTGAACGTTATTTAGGCGCAATGCGTTCAGCAATTAATTGTGCCCTAGCAAATCGAGAAATTATTACTCATTTTATGCGTGAGGTTTTTCAGAATGAGATACCAGGAACGCAAATCAAACTCATCTATGATGTATCACATAACACCTGTAAGGAGGAAACGCATGAGGTAGATGGTAAGACCATGCGTTTATTTGTCCATCGCAAAGGAGCCACTCGAGCTTTTGGTCCTGGAAATCCTCAATTAACCCAAGCTTTAAGCCATGTAGGCCAACCGGTAATTATTGGGGGCAGCATGGGTACCTCATCGTATGTTCTTGTGGGAACAGCAAGTGCCGAACTTAAATCTTTTGGCTCTGCTTGTCATGGTGCAGGACGTGCCATGAGTCGACATCAAGCCACCAAGCAATGGAGGGGTAGTGAAATCATTGATCGATTAGCACAACAAGGCATTTTAATCCGCAGTAGTTCCTATCGGGGCGTAGCAGAGGAGGCTCCAGAGGCCTACAAGAATGTGGATTTCGTTGTTGATTCGGCCCAAGAATCCGGACTAACCAAAAAGGTCGCCAAGCTTATACCTATTGTTTGTATTAAAGGATAGTCTAACCCTTCATAAGCGTTCACACCCCATCCACTGAAATTATAAAATTTGCTACAAAGTTTTTTGCGCCAGCAAAAGACCAAAGAGACCCTGAATTGGCTTGCCTGATTCATCAAGCTTATGTAGTTTCCCGATGGTTTCTCTATATTCTAAAATGGACCAGCCGCAGTCTTGATAATCATGATAAACTTCTTCGGGTTCGGCCAAGTAAGTAAAGAATGAGGGTAATTCAAATTGCTCTGACCCAATCGGGAAAACCAGAAAATGAAATCCCTGCATTACGGTGGCATCTCGTAATTCATGCAAAAGAGATGGAATGCGTTCCGCATTTAAAAATTGTAGGGATACGGTTGCAATGACTAAATCATAAGCTTCTTTTTCAAGATTTAATGGATGGTGGAGATCATGCAATACAGGATTAAGTGTGGCTATTTTTTCATCATGAGCGATCTGACGAATGTTTTCTATAGCCGCTTCATTATGATCCATTCCAGTTACCGCATGCCCCTTAAGTCCTAAGAAAAGAGGGTTTCTTCCTGAACCACAACCTACATCAAGAATCTTTAATTTGTTTTGGTGCTGGAAGTAGGTGGTATAAACATAATATAAATCAGAATGCACATTACCTAATTTGTATTTTTTATCAAAATAGCGATGGGGTTTACAATAAAAGTCTAAAGAGGCATTAAAAACCGGACTGATGGGTATTATCTTGTGCCAAGAAGCAGGGGGGATTATGATTTGTGCGTTTTTTTCATTTAGGCATTGGCGAGACAATTCGTTTCCATGTCCGTCTAAGAAAACAAAATCAATTTCCCCAGCGTGAACTTGTAGTTTACCCCAGGTTCCTTCTTTGGTACTGTGCTTGTCTAGGAAGAATTTGAGCTTCCCATCATGGGTTATATGGAGTTGTTTATAACAAATAAGATCATCATAAAAAGCAGCCATGCATTCCTCTCTAAAATATGTTGAGTACAGATCCTCTAGTGGAAATTATAGCTTTATTTGCCTAGTGTATTAAAAGAATTAATGAAGATTTTCAACGAAAGAGCAGGTTTGGTCATGAGCATGAGCACCTCTTTGATTTTACATCCTGTTGCGCCATTTAGATTGGATTATACAGTTTTTGCTTTACGCAGAAGAAGTAAAAACAATGTGGATCTCTGGGATGGGCAACATTACACAAGACTATTAGTTATGGACAACATGCCTGTCAAAGTGGTTGTCACACAAGAACTAAATGAGGCGCAACTATTACTCACTATTGAGAGCGAATACCCCGAGTTATTTGTAAACCGCATTGGTAATGAACTGGAGAAGCTTCTGGGGTTAAAATGCAATTTAAATCATTTTTATCAAATCACGCAACAAGATGCTCAATTACAACCTGTTGTTTGCCAATTTAAAGGTCTTAAACCCCCCCGATTTCCCTCCATTTTTGAAGCACTGGTTAATGCGATTTCCTGTCAACAAATATCTCTAGACGCTGGATTGCATATTCAAAATCGATTGACCGAGTTCTTAAGTATAAGACTACAGGAAAAAGAGCGAGTACTTTATGCATTTCCAAGACCGGATGCAGTGGCAAATTGCACCGTTTCTGAACTTAGAAAAATAGGCTATAGCACTCATAAAAGTGAAACTCTAATTCAAATCGCAGCGGCCATTGTGGACGATCAATCAAGTTTTAGTTCTTTGGAAAATAAATCAAATGATGAGGTCCTTAGCTTTTTATGTCGTTTTAAAGGAATAGGACGTTGGACGGCTGAATATGTTTTATTACGCGGTTTGGGACGAACCGATATTTTTCCTGGTGATGATGTGGGTGCACAAAATAATTTATATCAAATGTTACATCTTGATAAGAAGCCAGATTATAAAAAAATAGCGGAAATCACTGCGAAATGGTATCCCTATGCAGGGCTTGTTTATTTTCATTTATTATTAAAAAAACTGGATGAAAAAAGGGTACTAAAATAATCTTCGGTTTAAAAAATCAATCCTATGAAGACTTTGTTTTATGATAAATCTTGTATAAAATTATCAGGTTAGCGGGATAGGCTGTATACTGCTGCTTATTTCGGTTTCTGCGGTGTTCAACTTAGAGGAGCTTCGCTCTTTTAAAACAAAGATGCACTAGAGCAAAACTTTATGGTAGGAAATGAGCTCTATATTCACATAAGGAATGTGTCGAATGGATTATCTATCCTCAAATTCAATCGCTGAGCCCATAAACTCGGATAAAGTCTCAAACGTATTAAAATGGGTTCTTTTAATTACGGCCATTATTTGCTTTATCATATTAATTTGGGGAACCTATAAAACCTATCAACTTGCCCCTCCTTTACCGCAGCAATTTCAATCCCCTTCGGGACAGGTCGTCATGACTGCAGAGGATATAGTCGCGGGTAAAGCAGGTTTTCAACGTGCAGACCTTATGGATTATGGAAGTCTTTATGGAATGGGTTCTTATTTTGGCGAGGATTATACGGCAAAATATTTAGTAAGCCTGGGACGAATTACAGAGGATAAAATAGCACAACAACGTTTTGGCAAACCTTTTATGAATCTGGCTGAAGGGGAACAATACGTCGTTCGCCAAGCAATGCAACGCGATTTACAACAGACAGATTTGAGCAAACCAATCAGTATGTTGTCGCAGCCAGTAGCTGATGCGATAGTGCAATTGCGGAATCAAATTTCACAAACTCTACTTAATCATGATCCAGAAACAGGTTGGACCAAAGCGTACAGCTTGAATGAGCAAACTGCCCTACAGACGGCTGATTTTCTAATTTATTCTTCCCTTACTACAATTGCCCATAGACCAGGACAAAACAGTTCTTATACCAATAATTGGCCCTATGAACCTTCAATGGGTAACACACCCACACCCAATACTTTTTTCTGGACGTGGGTATCATTTTGTTTCGTATTTTTGGGGTTTGGCGCAGTACTTTATATTTATCATCGCTTTTTGAGTGGGCCTGATGACGCATTGAAAACACCTATATTTTGGGGATTTGAGCCCTTAACCCCGAGTCAGCGTAAGGTGGGGCAGTATTTCGTAATTGTGGCACTGGTTTTGCTGATTCAAATCGCTGTAGGTGTAATTATGGCGCACTATTATGCAGAACGTACGGGTTTTTATGGAATAAATATCAATGATTTTTTACCTTTTAATTTCTTGCGTGATGTACACATCCAGACACCGATTGTTTGGATCGCTCTTTCATGGGTGAGCGCGGCAGTTTTTATGGCACCGCTTATCAGTAAGAAAGAGGCGAAAAGACAAGGTCTGCTAGTCGACCTTCTCTTTTGGGTCACTCTTTTTATTGTGGGCGGTGCAATCATCGGTAATTACTTGGGAATTATGGGATATGTGAATGAATCTTGGTTTTGGATAGGTAATCAGGGATTATCCTATCTGCAGCTCGGTCGATTATGGCAAATTGGATTCTGTTTAGGGCTTTTCTTGTGGAGTTTTATCGTGTTCCGAGGTATGTGGCCTACGTGGAATGGCTTAAAAACTGCTACGGTTGAGTTTTGGACCGGTCGTATTCGTTTAGAGCATCTTTTTTGGGCAAGCACGATAAATGTGGCTGTATTGTATTGTTTTGGCATGATTCCTTTAACCGGAATTGAAAAATCGTTCACAATCACGGATTTCTGGCGCTGGTGGGTGGTTCACCTCTGGGTGGAGCAGTCTTTTGAATTTTTTGCAGCATGTGCTACGGCTTATCTTTTAATGGGAACAGGGCTGGTATCGCGTGCTTTAGCGGAACGAACAATGTATTTTGAAACCATTTTAATATTCTTAGGCGGTATTATTGGCACAGGTCATCACTGGTATTGGACTGGCACTCCGGATCTGTGGGTGCCATTAGGAACAATGTTTTCCTTTATTGAAGTATTACCTTTGGTTCTTCTTATCATTGATTCCATTGAACATCGTCAATTAATTAAACGAGAACGTGCGTTTACCTATAATCTGGCTTATGTCTATATCTTGGGGGCCTCTTTTTGGAATTTTGTGGGTGCAGGAGTATTTGGTGGCGGTACGCTGAATGCCCCACTTGTAAATTATTATGAGCATGGAACTTTTCTTACTTTAAACCATGCCCATACCGCATTATTCGGGGCATTTGGTTTGCTGGGTCTTGGTTTAATTTATTTTTGCTTACGTTATGCCGCTGGAGATCGCTACCCATGGAGTGATCGTTTAGGAATCTGGGCTTTTTGGTTATATAACCTGGGGCTTGTTTTATGGATTGTTTTGAATTTCTTTCCTATTGGGTGGGCGCAGTTGATGGATGTGTATGAGCATGGTTTTGCTCATTCACGAAGCCTTGAATTTTATAATACAACCTTATTATGGCAATGGTTACGCTTTCCTGGAGATGTTGTATTTGCTTTAGGCGCATTATTGATGGCCTATGATTTTATCAAAAAGCTGCGTCCATTTTTTCCACGTTGGGTTGGAGCGAAGACTTTAGAACAACAACCTGTTGAGGATATTTGAGAGCAATGTAAATTTAAGGGAGGGATTTATGCCTGAGCTTTTTACGATTGGTCATTCAACACATACTTTGCAGGAGTTTCTTGAAATAATTCAAGCACATCAAATAACTCATGTTGTTGATGTGCGAACAATACCTCGATCGCGCACTGTTCCATGGTTTAATAAAGGAGAATTTGAAAAATCGCTCGCCAAAGAAAAAATTGCGTACACACACATTGCTAAATTAGGTGGTTTGCGTAAGGTTGAAAAAAACTCTATTAATACTGGATGGCGAAATGCGAGTTTTCGTGGATTTGCTGATTATATGCAAACGAAGGATTTTCTTGAAGGAATTGATGCCTTAAATCATTTAATAAAAGACTATAAAGTTGCGATTATGTGTGCCGAAGCAGTCCCTTGGCGGTGTCATCGTTCGCTCATTGGGGATGCTGAAATAATTCGAGATTATACCGTTTGGGATATAATGAACAAAACAACCGCAAAACCCCATCAGTTGACTTCTTTTGCTGTGGTAGATAAAAAGAAGGATCCCGTGCAAATTTATTATCCTCAACAGTAAGTTAATCAAGACGAAGGTTACCACCCTCCCTGATGCGGTCTATGTTTCTTCATTTGGCTTTCATTTTCACCCCGATGATAATGTAACTTCCATACCGATTGATTGGCCTTTTTATCCCAAAACGGATGATAGTCAATGGCAAAACAGCGCTTTAATTTCCCATGTTCCAGTTCCTTATAAATATTAAATCCACCTCCGCCACTTTTCTCATAAAACAAAAAAGCAGCACGGTAATTGCCTTTGCGAAGTAAGGCATACAGTGCTATAGAGGTAGTTAGGATGCCAATGGTGCGGTTCATTATTTTTTGATTTTCAGGGGATATTTTTTCTTCAGTAGGAATTTTTTCGTTTTTATTCATCATTTTCTAGAGTGTCCTTAAATGCGCGTTATAGTGCCGGATTTTATACTATTTTCAAGTCGCTTACGCCAAATTTTAAAGTGCTTATAATCAATAAGTTAGTTTAATATTTCACAAGGCTCATGTTTTGGTATACTTTTGAGTTAACTCTCTTATTCAATTGTGCCGAAATGTACATTCACTCCAATCAATTAGTTTTTTCACCCTCCGATCTCACTCAATTTATGGAGAGTCCTTTTGTATCTTGGATAGAACATCTTGCCGTGGTACATCCTAATTTATTACCGCCGCCTGATGAGAGCGATAAATTAATTGATGTATTGCAACATTTAGGTCATCAGCATGAATTAGAGCTCTTGGCTTTTTTTGAAAAGCAAGGATTATCCGTTGCGAATCTGTTTCAACACCCGAATTCATATGAGGCAACATTAACAGCGATGAAGGATGGAATCGAGGTGATCTATCAGGCTCATTTGCAATTGCTTCCCTTTCAGGGTTATGCAGATTTTCTAATAAAAACTGCAGGAAAAAGTCGATTTGGTGAGTACAATTATGAGGTGTTGGATACCAAACTTGCCCGTTCGGTAAAACCTAGTTTTCTGTTGCAATTATGTTGCTATGCAGAAATGCTTGAAGCCATGCAAGGCTGTAGAACAGAATATCTCACTGTCGTTTTAGGGAATAAGGAACAGAAACGTTTCCGTACGGCAGATTTTTTTTATTATTACCAGAATTTGAAACATCAGTTTTTATTGGCGCAGCAAAATTTTAATCCTACTGCATGTCCTGATCCTGCTGCATCTAAAAGTTGGGGAAGATGGAGCACGTATGCTGAAGAATTATTAATCAATGCTGATCATTTAATTCAAGTTGCCACCATTACGGCAGCACAAATCAAAAAGTTGTATTCGGCGGGTATTAAGACGATGACTGCATTAGCTCATGCAGAGTGCTCCTGGGTCAAAGGAATTAAACCGGATCGTTTTGCACGTTTGCAAGCACAAGCTAAAATCCAAAAGAAAAGTATGGGTAAGGATATTCCTCTATATAAAATACTCCCTCATGTCCCCGGCCACAAACAAGGTTTGGCACTTTTACCTTTTGGATCATCACATGATGTATTTTTTGATATCGAAGGATTTCCTCTCGAAGATGGAGGATTGGAATACCTTTGGGGGGTTGCCTATTTTGATGATCAAGGTCAACGCCAGTACAAGGATTTCTGGGCTCATAATTCGGAACAAGAAAAAGAAAGTTTTCAAGCGTTTATAAAGTGGGTTTTTCAGCGCTGGAAAGAAGATCCGCAAATGCATATTTATCATTATGCCAACTATGAAGTTTCCGCATGTCGTCGTCTCATGGGACGATACGGCGTGTGCGAAGAGGAAGTGGAT
Organism: Legionella nigrisilvae; assembly: GCF_977063395.2. Classification (NCBI taxonomy): domain Bacteria; kingdom Pseudomonadati; phylum Pseudomonadota; class Gammaproteobacteria; order Legionellales; family Legionellaceae; genus Legionella; species Legionella nigrisilvae. The sequence goes on along the minus strand of NZ_CDRUGZ020000020.1, from coordinate 374,978 downwards.
CAACTTTTACGCAATGAAGTATTTGTTGATTTATATAAAATCGTTAAAGCCTCTCTAATTATCGGTGAGCCGCGTTATTCAATTAAAAATGTAGAGCATTTATACCGAAGCAAACGTGATACGGAAGTGGGATCTGGAGGGGATTCAGTCGTTGTTTACGAACATTGGCGAGAAAATCCCGATGGAGAAAATTGGCAAACTTCAAAAATATTAAATGATATTCGTGATTATAATATTGATGATTGTTATTCCACTTTAGAGTTGGTTGATTGGTTGAGAGCCCGACAACAAGAACAAGGCATAAGTTATTTAGGAAAAACCGAACCTGTTGAACTTGAGGTCAAAAAAGAGTTGGGTGAGCGTATTCAATTACGCGATCGATTACTCGCAAACGCTGAACGCTTAAAGGCAGACGGCAACTTATCCTTAGCCAAAATCCATTTAATTTTAGCCTGGTCAATTGAATTCCATAGACGTGAAGCTAAACCCGTCTTTTGGCGAATGTTTGAACGCCTGGGATTAACTGGAGAAGAACTACTCGATGATATTGATTGTTTGGCCTATTGTCGACGAACCCCTAAACCTCCTTATAAGCCTACACCTAAGTCACGAACTTTAGCTTATGAGTATTTTTTTGATCCAGAACAGGAGTTTAAAGGGGGAGCCCAGCAATATTTTATTTTAGGTAAGGAAACAGAGGAGGGGAAAACCGTCACTGTCAATTATTATGAAAAAGACAGTGATTTGGAGCATGGGATTATTGTCTTGCAAATGAAAAATGAAGTGGATGACCCAATTACTTTGATCCCTAATGAATACGTAGATCCCCATTCGATTCCCGATGCAATTGCCAAACAGGCGGCTTTATTTGAGCAAGGCTTACTTGAACATACTGCGATATTGGATTTTCTGAACAGGTCTTATCCGCGAATTAAAAATCATCCTCAAGGACTTGCTATAGCACCAAGTCATCATCCTGAGGAGCGACTGGAGGAGCTAATTCGGGCCGTTTTAAATTTAAACAATAGTTATTTAACACTTCAAGGTCCTCCAGGAGCTGGAAAAACCTATACCGGAAAACATCTAATCGCCGAGCTTATTCAAAGAGGAAAAAAAGTAGGCATCTCCTCCAATAGCCATAAAGCAATCAATAATTTGTTAGTGAGTACTGCTGATTATTGCCGCAAAAACGGGATAGAAGGGCATTTTGCTTGTACCCGTAATACCGATGGGAACATCAAGGCTTCGGATATTGCAGTCCTGGAGAATAAAGAGGTGGTTCATTTCATTAAACCTGGGTGTGTTGTAGGTACTACAGCGTGGGGGTTTAGCAGAGAAGAGTTAGCTGGTGCTTTTGATTATCTTTTTATTGATGAGGCAGGACAAGTGAGTGTGGCTAATTTGATTGCGATGAGTCGTGCAACCCACAATATTGTATTAATGGGCGACCAAATGCAGTTAGGCCAACCCTCCCAGGGATGTCATCCTGAAGAAAGTGGTTTATCCATATTAGAGTACTTGTTACACACGACCCCAACAATTCCAGATTCTATGGGAGTTTTTCTGGGCACAACTTATAGAATGCATCCTGCAGTAAATCAATTTATCAGCCATGCGATTTATGAAAGCAAACTGGAAACTGCTCCTGGAAATGAGCACCAATTAATAGTAATTCCTCCGGGATATCAGGGCTTGTTAACTAAAGAGGCCGGTATTATTCCGGTACCCGTCATTCATGAAGGAAATACCCAAGCGAGTGATGAAGAAGTCCAACAAATTGTTTTATTAACCAAGGAACTATTAGGCAGAACCTTTCAGGATAAAAATGGCTCACAAAAAGAAATTAGTTGGGAGGATATCCTTTTTGTTGCTCCCTATAATCACCAGGTCAATAAATTGAAGAATGCACTTGGTGAACAGGCTAAAGTAGGAAGCGTTGATAAATTTCAAGGCCAAGAAGCGCCAATCGTTTTTTTAAGTATGTGTGCAAGTAATGCAAATGAATCGCCTCGAGGACTTGGTTTTCTTTTTGATAAAAACAGAATCAACGTTGCCATCTCGCGAGCTCAGTGTTTAGCAATTGTTGTCTATTCGCCTTTCTTGCTTGAAGCGACGCCAACGAATATTGAGCAAATTGCGATGATGAATGTATTTTGTCAATTGGTAAAAAATTAGGAAGCGTTTAGCCTCTATTCCTCAAGATCCAAGCATACTCCTGCACGGATCGAAAAATAGATGGATTTGGAATGAGTGAGCAGTAATGCATCGAGGTCCAATCCTGTTCCCTAATAAACGCGCCGTGGCTTTAATTTATGAGCAATGAGTGCAAGGATACTTACAATAGGTAATATGATTGGGAATATTATGAACTCTATCATTTTCATTAGATATTTTTTTACTCCACTTGCTAAGGCATAGCGCTCGCTAAATTTTTTAACGATAGGCCAATTACTGATTAAAAAGCCCGTTGGCTCTTTAAAACCGAGAAAAAAATATCCTGTAAAATACCCATAAATCTGCAGGATTTTTTTGGGATAAAAAATATAACACGCAGAAGAAGAGGGCTCGAGATATTCAGTATAATGCCAACAATTTCTTGGCATAAATAACATATCGCCTTTTTCAAGAGTAACCCTGTATCCTTCAGCATGTTGTGATCTGGGATATTGCTGATTAATTTCCTCTAAAGGTCGACTAAAATCGATCAAGCTATCGCTCACAAAAGGAAGTTTATAAATCGCTTCACTCTGATCTTGAGTAAAGAGTAAAAATCTCTTTCTCCCACTGAAACATACATGAAGATTGCTGCAATGCTCTCGGTCATAATGCATATAGGTATGAGTATTTTGGCCACCAAAAAAATAGATTACTTTTAAGGTCTTATTAAAGTATCTTGGTCTTAAGGGGATATGTTGCCAAAGGGGTATATGCTTTTCAATCTCGGCCGATTGTTTTTCAGTAAGAATTTGCCCAAAGATTCGATAGGGCATATTTTGTTTGATTTTAGCTATTATTGTTCCAAAATCAGCAGGTTGATGCGCCACACGACGGTTATTTTCAAAAGTAGCATAGGTTGTATCGGCATGAATGTGTTTTTCAAAATAATCTAAATTAAAGTTACCCTTAAAGTTTTTTATTTTTATGAGCAGAGGTTCCCTGGATTTATATAGAATATTCTTGATTTTCTCTTCTTCGCCATAAACATATTCGATGGTCTTAACATTCATGATTTTCATTGATTAACCTTTTGAATCAAGTAATAAAAATAATATTTTTTTCCATAAATAAGCGTTTTTTTTCGTTCTTTTTTTGCAATGTGACGGAGACTTGTTTTTTTAAACAAAAAGAACCACCAAGGAAGAAATGCTAATCCCATGGAACTAACGAAATCTTGAAGTTCTTCATCCTCACTGATCATCGAATTAATATAGGCTAATATTTTTTGTTCATTTACAATCAAGCGATGATAAATAGCCGATTGAACCATCCGCGTTATGTCTACCTTTTGAATTACTCTTAAGGTGGTACTTGTCTCAAGATATTCGTCTAATTTCATTGCTTGTAATTTACCTTTAATATTAAGGTCAGAATAACAAAAAAAACCATTAGGCGACAAAATACGCTCTACTTCTGAAAAAAATAGCTCAATTTGTGGGTAAAGATGTGAGCTTTCAAGATTGGTTATAATATCAAAACTGTTATTTTCAAAAGGCAAATGTTCCGCATCGGATTGAATATAATTAATTGTGTTTTCTTTGTAGAAATTTTGATATGCGTGGTTAACTAATTCTTTCGTTAAATCAACACCTAAAGCATATTTTGTTTTTAGTAATAGAGAACTAACTTTTAAACCAATTCCATTGCCACACCCAATTTCAAGCAGTTTTTTATCAAAAAATTGCATCCTGATTAACGGTCTTATCAGATGATAGAGAAGTAAAGGAGAATAAATATCCTGGATAGTACATATTTTTGAAAAATCAAAGTTTAAGGAAGCGTATTCATTATATATTTTTTTATTCCATAACCCCCAATTCAAAAAGGACTTATCAAAAATAATATGTGCAAAACTTTTATAGCTTTCTTGAATCTGATTTTTAATTAATTTTACTTCTGAGGGATGAGGATTCCCTAGTTTTAATAATGAACGAATTTGCTTTAAAGCCTGGCCATACGTTTTAATGTTATTTTCCGTGATTAAATGTTTCATTAAATAAATAACCTACCATGGAGTGTTGTATTTATCAAATACAACTCCCCGTCAATACTGCGACAAAGAAGATTTTAGCTCTGTTTTTTTGTTCTATTGAATCTTTTGTGCTATTAAATAAGTATGAGTGTCATGATGCTCATTTTCAAGCCACTTTGTGAATAAATTTTGAGCCATGACGTTATGGTTTGCAGATGAAATAAAGGTAGTGGGGATATGTTGTATAAACATATAAAGGAAACTGATATTCAGTAATAAACAAAATCAAGGTGTGTTTATCCTACCACGCAAAAATTCAGTGTCTTGTTATAAGTCCTTATTATTGCTATTTTTTATTTTTATTTTATGTGCTGCCTCTGGTGGTCACCGCCATTAAACTTAATGGCATTGTCTCTGGTGGTATGGGAGTATTTTAAAGTGGTGAAAAAAAACCAGGAACTTGATCTAAAAGACATTCTTAATGAACCTCTTGCCATCATAGGAATGAATTGCCAATTTCCTGGTATTGATTCAGATATAGAAGATGTTGAGACGTTTTATGAGATGTTGCTCAAGGGGCTTTCGCCTATTAAAGAAATGCCAAAAAACCGTTGGGATGTTGATGAATATTATGATCCAGATCGGGAGAAAGCCGATAAAATAATTGGTCGTAAAGGAGGCTTTCTTAATAATCCTCAATTATTTGATGCATCTTTTTTTAAAATATCTGCAGTAGAAGCCAAACAAATGGATCCGCAACATCGTCTTTTTTTAGAGGTGGCAATTCGTGCTTTAAATCATGCCAATATCCCACTAGACTCATTGAATAATTCAAATGCCGGGGTATTTTACGGCGCTTCAACCCAGGATTACAGCCAGCTCAATTATAAAGACAATATCGAATTTAATGCCTATACCCAAATTGGTGCGGCCAGCAGCGCTGCTCCAGGACGATTGTCACATTTTCTCAATTTAAAAGGTCCCAGTATGGCTGTAGATACAGCCTGTTCCTCTTCATTGGCAGCGCTATATGTTGCAGCATCCTCATTGAGAATGAAGCAATGTTCTATGGCTATTGTGGGTGGAGTTCATCTTAGTCTTTGCCCTGAAAGTTTTATCAGTGTAACTAAAGCAAATATGTTATCTGCACAGGATCAATGCAGCAGCTTTGATATCCATGCTGATGGTTATGTGCGAAGCGAAGGGTGTGGGGTAATAATTTTAAAACGCTTAACTGATGCGATTAAAGATCAAGACACCATTCATGCAGTACTCAAAAGTATTGCCATGAATCAGGATGGTGATGATGGGACGATTTTGGTTGCTCCAAATATTAAGTCACAAATTGCCATGCATCATGAAGTGTTGGCGCTGGCTCATTTAACTCCAAGTGACATTGATTATATTGAAGCTCATGGAACAGGTACGGTTGTTGGTGATTCAGTTGAGTTTAATGCAATCCAACAGATCCACAAAGGGTATCATACTCAAGATAAACCTCTAATTATTGGCGCAGTGAAAAGTAATATAGGCCACAGTATTGCCTCATCTGGGGTCGCCTCACTGATTAAAGCAATTGGTGCATTGAAGCATGAAACAATTCCTGCCAATTTACATTATACTCAACCAAATAAAACTATAGATCCAGAAAGCATACCCGCAATTTTACCCGTACAAGCACTTCCTTTTAAGAAACAAAAAAATAAAAAAAGACATGTGCAAATATCTAATTTTGGCTTCAGTGGCACTAATGTAAGTGCCATCATTGAAGAAGCAGACAATGATATCTTAACACCAGAATCATTAGATGATGGACAAGCAACATGTTTTGTTGTTTCAGCAAATAGTGAGTATTCATTAAGGAAGATGTTAGTACGTTTTGCACAATATCTTCGAGGAACGTCGACAAGTTTACATGATATTTGTTGTACCCTTATAAACTGTCGTGATCATTATAAATATCGTTGCGCCATTGTGACTCAGGATAAAGAAACATTGATTCACACGATCGAATCTGAATCTTATGAGATTCAAAAGGTCACTATAAAAAAAGAAATCCAAAAATTATCTCCTGACGCCAAGCTGATACACGAGGCCTATTTTGCGGGATTTAATATAAAAATTGATCCTGAAGATGTGCAATTTAATAAAGCAGATTTACCACTTTATTTTTTTGATAGAAAACCCTATTGGCATGAAACGAGGGAGAAAAATGGGCTAATTACTCTATCTTTGCAACCCAAAGAAGAACAAATAGAATCCATCAAAGAGAAACTGGCTGCTTACATACAATTCCTTTTAAAAATAGAACCCATTGGAGAACATCAGGATTTCGGCTCTTTAGGATTCAACCAGGAGTCATTAACCGCACTGGAGCAGGGTGTTTATGAACTCTTCTCTTATAAGATGTCCATTCCTGCTTTTCTTAGTTTGGACAAGTTGGCCAGACATATACATCAAGTCCAGATGCCAGAACCTGTGTACCGACAACCCACGGTCAATATACTGAGCAATGAACCTATTGCGATCATTGGCATGAGTTGTCGTTTCCCTAAAGCAGAAACCATAGAGGCGTTTTTGTCCTTATTAGAGCGAGGCGAAACCGGTATGGCGGATATTCCTTTGGAGCGATGGGATAATGAGAAATTTTATGATCCGGACGTTAATGCTTTAGGCCGTCTGTATATCAAACAACTTGGCTTAATTGAAAATATAAAAAATTTTGATGCAGATTTTTTTAATATCAGCCCTCGTGAAGCCAAACTCATGTCCCCACAATTACGCGTATTTCTGGAGACGAGCTATCATGCATTGGAAGATGCAAACTTATCTCTTTCTACAATTAAAGACAGTAAAACTGGAGTTTTTGTTGGTTGTGGTACGAATGAATATCCACGTTTATTAGCAGGCCTTGGTGTTGGTTTAGAAGATCTAAACATTTATTTTGCCACAGGAAATGTTTTAAATGCGATACCGGGTCGAGTCGCTTATGCGTTTGATTTCCACGGACCAATACAGGCCATTGATACAGCTTGCTCCTCTTCGATGACCGCCATTCATGATGCATGCTTAAGTTTGCAAAATGGCGATTGTGATATGGCTCTTGCAGGGGGAGTAAATATCCTACTTGCTCCCGATTCAAATATCACGCTCTCAAAAGCCAGGATGTTATCCCCCGAGAGCCGCTGCAAGACATTTAGTGAGGATGCGGATGGTTATGCACGTAGTGAAGGGTGTGGTGTCATCGTTTTAAAACGATTAAGCACGGCGTTAAAAGACAAGGATAACATTCTTGCGGTAATTAAAGGAACTTCCATTAATAGCGATGGTAAGAGTGGCGGATTTACTGTTCCTAATGGTATTGCTCAAGAAGAGGTGATTCGCAGTGCTCTCGCTAAATCACATTTATCACCCAAAGATATTGATTACGTAGAAGCCCATGGTACCGGTACACCATTGGCTGATCCCATTGAAGTGAATGCACTAAGCAAAATTTTTAGTGAATACCATAGTGAGGAAAAACCGCTTTACATCAGCTCGGTAAAAACCAATATAGGCCATTCTGAAAGTGCATCTGGAGTGGCCGGTGTAATTAAGGCTGTTTTAAGTTTACATGCTCGTAAAATATTTAAACACCTTAATTTCAAGAGATTAAATCCTGAAATTGAGTTAAAAAATACAGTTATTCCATTAAAGACTCTGGATTGGGTCAAGGAAGAAGGATTACGATGTGCTGGGGTGAGTTCCTTTGGATTTAGCGGAGCGAATGCACACATCGTACTCCAAGAAGCCCCTGTACGAACCATAGAGAAACGTACACTCCCTCAAGAGTCCTTATTACTTATTTCCGCCAAAAGTAAAAAAGCGCTAGAGTTACTTTTAGCAAGTTATCAAAATTATCTAGAAAATACGCAAGAGGAATTTGCGGATATATGCTATACCGCTGCAACGTGTCGTAGCCATTTCTTATTTCGGGTTGCTATTAAAGCACGTACGGCGAAAGAAGCCGCTGCCGTGATTGAGAACAATGGGTACACCATCACTCAAATCAAAAAGGAAAAAAGGAATCCCGCCTCTTTGCTACAAAGCAAGTCATTGACGGAATTACAGGCAGATTTTCAAGCAGGGTTGATTATAAATTGGGTTGAGTTTTATCAGTCACTCAACACTCAGTTTCTAAAAGTTAAACTTCCTTTATACGAATTTGCTCGCGAAGAACATTGGTTTGAAACAAAAGACAAACTAAAAGATGCCCCTTTACCTCAAGATTGGTGTTTTCAATTGCAATGGCTGCCTCAACTCTGTACTCGCACTAATCGTAAAATGCAAGGAAATAATTGGCTTTTAATTGGCGCACAACAACTTGCTCCCCGCCTTATTGCCCAGGGATTAGATATTCACCTTGAAGAAGAGAGTCCACCCTTAAAGCAATTGGATGGGATTATTTTTGCGGTAGGTTTGGATGCTCCTAAAACTGAAGATATTGGGTCCAGTATCCATTTTCAAAAAAACACCCTTAAAAAGTTACTGGAACTTGTTAAAGAGCTGGATCATAAAGCTATAAAATTGCAACTTATTGTGCTTACATCCAATGCAATAGCAGAACTGGCAGCAGGGGCGCTGAATCTGAATGATAGCCCACTTATTGGGTTTTGCCGCACATTAGTATTAGAGCTGCCGCAATTGAATACTATTTTGATTGATACCGAAAAAACAGAAGACGAAAATTATGCGGGACAAATTGTCGATGAAATTAGGCATAATTTTGAGGAATGTTATGAACACATCGTTGCATATCGAGAAAGCAAACGTTTTATTGCGCGATTGCAAAAAACCAAACTCGTGGATAAGCGAAGATCGCTTTATGGAGAAGGCCGTTATTTAATTACGGGTGGTTGTGGTGGTTTAGGCCTAATCACGGCGCAAGCTTTGCTTTCAGCTGGTGCAAGGGAAGTAATTCTTGGTTCGCGAAATGTGGAGAAACCCGCAGTAAAAGAAGCAATTAAGAAAATTCAATACAGTTATACCGGGCGAATTATTCGTCCTGTAAATTTGGATGTTACTGACAAAGAAAAAGTACATGAGTTACTTCTTGAATTGAATGCAGACGGATTGTTAAAAGGCATTATTCACGCAGCAGGTGTAGCAATTAAAGCCCCATTATTGGAGCATAACAATGAGGATGTCGATTATTTATTTTCTGCCAAGGTGCAAGGCAGTTGGTATTTGCATGAATTAACTAAAAACCTCGACCTGGACTTTTTTGTTATCTATTCTTCGATTTCCTCCGTATTTGGCAGTAATAAAGAGTCAGTTTACAGTGGCACTAATAGTTTCGTAGACGCTTTGATTGCGGAGCGCCGACGTTTGGGATTGGTTGGAACTGCAATTGAATGGGGGCCTTGGGGCGAAGTGGGGATGGCTAAAAAGCGATCTCAAGACCAAGGATTAAAACAGTCTTTGATCAGTAATGAACAAGGTCATACGTTCATTAAAATTCTTATTAATGATCAGTTAAGTCATGCAGTTATTATTTCTCCTGATTATCTCAAATTTATGCTTGATTTTGTTCCGAAACCCGTACCGGGTTTCCATAAATATTTAGCGGATAATCTGCACGTTTCAGAACAATTTGCAAATAAGAATTTATCCTCATGGCTTAATGACTATTTGGAAATTAATCCAGAGAAACGCCTCCAATTTTGTAGGGATTTGGTGTGTTTTATTTGTAAAGAAATTCTTGAGCTTACCCAGGTGGATGAGCTGGATGAAGATGAGGGATTCTTTGAGCTTGGTTTTGATTCATTGATGATTACCGAGTTGGCAACCAAGCTCAAAGAAAAACTAGCACCAACCCTTAAAGTGACTGCGACAATAGGTTTTGATTATCCTTCAATTAATAAATTGACTCAGCATATAGAGTCTGAATTGGGGAAACATTTAGTTATCCAACAAGGTCCCAAACCTGTAGTAGAACAAACCAATGATGCAATTGCAATTATTGGTATGAGTTGCAATTTTCCCAATGCCAGCGATATTGAGGCCTTTGAGATACTACTCGAAGAGGGTAAAAGTGGAATGAAAGATATACCCATTGAGCGCTGGGATAATCGAAAATATTATGATCCCGATATGGATGCGCCAGGGAAATCTTATGTTAATAAACTAGGGTTAATCGAAAAGATTAAATGCTTTGATGCAAACTTCTTTGGGATTAGTCCTCGTGAGGCAAAATTAATGGAGCCTCAACAACGAATCTTTTTAGAATGTTCGTATAAGGCTATTGAAAATGCAAATTATTTACCTGACTCATTACGGGGCAGTTTAACGGGAGTTTTTGCAGGTGTAGGTCCCAATGAATACTACGCACAGCTAGAAAAATCGGGTTTCTCTAACGAAGAACTAAGTGTTTACTCGATAACGGGGAATGTGTCTAATCTGATTCCAGGACGGGTAGCGTATACTTTTGATTTGAAAGGCCCATCAATCAGTGTGGACACAGCCTGTTCCTCATCTTTAGTAGCGATTCATTATGCATGTCAAAGTTTAAAAAACAGAGAAATTGATTATGCGCTTGCGGGTGGGGTCAATGTGCTTTTAATGCCGGAAGCAAATATTACTTTATGCAAAGCTAAAGCGTTAGCTCCTGATGGTCACTGTAAAACTTTTGATGAGCATGCAGATGGATATGCAAGAGGGGAGGGCTGCGGCGTACTGCTATTAAAAAGACTATCCGATGCCTTACGCGACAAGGATACCATTTTAGCCGTTATTAAAGCTTCGGCAGTAAATAATGATGGACGTTCTGCAGGATTGACTGTTCCTAATGGCAAAAGCCAGGAAGAAGTAATGCTAAAAGCTTTAAGTCAAACGGATTTATCCAGTGGTGATATCAGTTATATAGAAGCACATGGAACCGGTACACCCTTAGGCGATCCTATTGAAGTACATGCAATTAATCAGGTTTATGGAAAAGGACACACTCAGAATAATCCTTTATATCTTGGTGCAGTAAAAACTAATATTGGACATCTTGAAAGTGCAGCTGGCGTGGCAAGTGTTATTAAAACAGTGATCAGTCTGCAAAGGAAGAAAATTTATAAATTGCTCCATTTTAAAAAATTAAATCCACACATTCACCTAGGGGATACTCGGCTTCCCTTACAAAACCTAGATTGGGAAACGGATTCAAAATTGAGAAGTGCAGGGGTCAGTGCATTTGGTTTTAGTGGAACGAACGCTCACCTTATTTTACAAGAATTTCCAAACCCTGCGGCCCAGGAACCCGTTAAATCCACTAATGCCCAATTATTAGTCCTGTCTGCGAGCTCACAAACCGCTTTAGAACATTTAGTGCAAAGTTATCAGCAGTATTTAGCAAAAACATCAGAAGCGTTTAGTGATATTTGTTTTACAGCAGCTACCTGCCGCGAACATTATAATTATCGGTTGGCTTTAATTGCCCATACGGCTCAAGAGGCAGGTAGAATCTTGGAGTCAGGTCAGTTTGCTCAATCTAACGGCAAAGGTATCACTCTTGATGTTCAAGATGCTCCTCTCCACTCTATTGTGACAAGTTACATGCAAGGGAAATCGATCGACTGGAATCAATACTATAAAAACAGTAGCCAGGTATTTAACAAAGTTAATTTACCTCATTATGTATTTGATGCGACTGAATTTTGGGTTGAGAAAAAAAGCTCCATAAAGTCACCTACTGATGTAGTGCATCCTCTTTTAGGACAAATGTTGTCGCTGCCTGGCAATGAGTTTTTATTTAGTAACAAGCTGGACTTAGAACATTTAACGTACATTAAGCAGAATTTTATTTTTGACAAAGTTATATTCCCAGCTAGCGCTTTTATTGAGTCGGGTTTGGCAGCCGCTAAATTTGTATTGAAATCCAATACGTTTTCAATTGAAAAATTTCATATTGAGCGTCCATTATATCCAAAGCAGGCCCAAGAGTTTCAGTTGCAAGTCAAACCACAGAGTGTCGAACAATACAAAATCAATATTTTTGCGAAACAAGATGATAATTGGCAATTGTTTTCTGAAATGGAAATCAATTCACGATCGCCGTTGCTTCCTGTGTCAGTCGATATAAATGAATTAAAATCATCTTTTGAGCGCAGCTTGGATGGATCGCAAATATATGAGCATTTTAAAAATCATGCTCTCTTTTATCCAGAGGAACTACAGGTTTTGCAAGAGAGTTATCTTGGAAATGACAGCATTCTTTCCAAAGTAGTACTTACTAAACTCAGCCAAGGGATCAACTATTATTATCCGCCTATTTTGCTTGATGGTGTAATGCAAAGTATTTTATTACTTAAAAAAAATCAGTTTAAGCATTCCACGTATGTACCATATACGTTTGCACGAATGACTACAATTCATGAAGCTCCTCGAAGTGTATGGAGCTGTTTAACCCAGAAAACTTCCGAGCATGATAATGAATTGTGTTTTGATGTCAAATTTTATGATAATGCAGGTTTACTCATTGGTGAAATTGAACAGTTTAAATTAAGAAGGGTAACGCAAAGCCATTTTATTCCTTATGAATCTTATCTTCAAAATTTGTATCAAACTCGATGGAGTCCATTTAAGTACAATGAACTGACACCAATGCAGCTTCCCCAGTTATTTGTGATATCCAAAGAACCGGATCGGGCAAACAAACTATTCGGTGATTTGGATTATCAATTCATATCTAGTCTGGATGAATTGGGACCTATTGAGAATAAAAATATAGTATTCTTATACAATCAAAGCCATTTCAATGACTTATTTCATTGCTGTCAAAAAATGTTTAAGTCACGACCTCAAAGCTTCACATTAGTCACAGAAAATGCATATGCGGTTCATGAAACAGATACGGTAAATCCCTACCATACTATGGCATGTGCTTTTTGGAAAACTTTTAGTAATGAACTTGAGCTTGGTAAAAATTATGCAATTGATTTGGATAGCAAAAGTACGTTGCCAGAGCTATTAAAATATCTATTGACCAACAACAGCGTTGAAAATCAGTTTGCGATCCGAGATACATTTTATATTCCTCGATTAAAGAAAGCACAGGTTTCTGCAAATCTCATACATCAAGAGCTATTTAAAAGTGATGCAACCTATCTGATCACAGGTGGTACTGGAGCCTTGGCAAAAACATTAATTGAGTACCTTATTCATAGGGGCGTGCAACACATTGTCATTACCAGTAGATCTGAAAGTTCAGAAGATACTAAAAGGATCATCGAGCAAGCGCGCAAAAAGCAAGTATTCATCAAACACTATCAGGCAGATGCCAGTAATTATCAGAAAATGGAACAGATCATTAACGATATCGAACAGAATTCCAAACCACTACAAGGCATATTTCATCTCGCAGGTATTGTGCAAGATGGTTTGTTAGTTAATTTAAATGATGATGAGATGCAAAATGTATTAAGTGCAAAAATGGATAGTGCTCTAATTTTGCATCAATTAACCAAAGACATTCCTCTAGATCTATTTGTTTTGTTCTCATCCTTCGCTTCTATCTTAGGTACCAGAGGACAAGCAAATTATGTGGCAGCTAATGGATTTCTCGATGGATTGGCATATTTACGACAGCAACAAGGATTACCAGGACTTTCCATTAATTGGGGACCTTTCCATTCAATGGGGATGACTGCAAATCTAAGCCAGGCTATTCAACAACGTGGGTTTAGTTTGTTAGATAAAGATAGTATTGATGTTCTTGATGTTTTATTAACCCTTCAATTGCCGCAAATTGGTGTATGTCCTATCAATTGGGACATTTATTTTAAATATTCTCCGAAAAATGCATGGTTGGTTGAGCTTATGAAGCACTCTCAGCCCGCCGATCAGCATTTATTAAACTCTCTTCGTCAGCATACCAAAGAAGAATCAATTGCCATCCTGAGTCAGATCTTACGAGAAATTACAGTGGATGTTTTAGGGTTAGACGATCTAGAACAAATTGAAGTGGATGATGGTTTGTTTTCATTAGGGTTAGACTCACTAATGGCCATAGAAATTCGCAATCGTATTCATGACAAATTACAAACTCCTACCCTTAACTTATCAATAGAATACTTTATTAATGAGCCCAGTATTAGCAAGATTGCTAAAAATATTGCGAATGAATTACAGAATTTGTTTCAATTTGAAAATAAAGCAATGCCTAATGCCGCTATAACTCTCGTGGGTGAAGAGGTTCCTTTATGTGATTTTCAATACATTTTTTGGGTGCTTAATAGGCAAGGCTATTCTTATAACGTTGGAACGCAATTACAGATTCAAGGCAAGTTGAATAAGGATTATATCGCTCATGCATTTGATGCCGTAGTAAAAAACAACAGTGCTTTTTGGCTGAGCTTTGATTCCGAAGTGCCCACCCAAGTGTTAAAGAAAAAAGGACAGTTTGAATTAATTTATAAAGACATCTCCCTAGACAATGAAGAGATCGTACTCAATCAAGAATTTCAAAATAATATGTTGCGCGAGATTCCGCTAACAGATCAACCACTAATAAGAGTTTTTCTTTATAAAATAAATAGCGATCTGCATGAATTGCACATGATAATCCCTCACATCATAGTGGATGGTCCTTCCTGTGATCTTGTCTTGAGTCAATTTAAAAAATACTATGAAATGCTGGCACAAGGGAAGCCGTTAAGTGTAGAGCCCGAAAAAGATTTGTTTCTTAATTTTGTCAAAAAAAATAATCATCTTTATGAGACGAATTTAAAACATAAAATTAATTTTTGGCAAAATTATAATAAAGGATTCAAAATGTTGTATCTTGGACATAAACACTTTATGGCTATAGATAGTCAGAAAAAGTATTTATTCCATTATCCTATTGAGTCCAATAAGGCCGAGCAATTTCTAGAATGGCATAAAACTAATAATATGAATGTGAGCACCGGACTAATCGCTGCATGTCATCTTGTCTTTTATAAGCTCAGCAGACAGAAGAAAATACCTTTTATTCAAATTCATAGTGGAAGGGAAGGCAGTCAATACAATGCAGTTGTGGGTTTGTTCTCAGAATATAAACGTTTAAATATTGCAGTAGATGATCAATACACCTTCATCGATTTTGTTAGGTCAATTGATGAACAACAATTAAAAACTGCTTCTTTTCAAAAATGCTCGCATGTAATTAAAAACAGTGAGTTTAAAGATTCGGGATTAACAATGAGCCATTATTTATTTTATAGATGGAATAAGCTCTGGTTAACGAAACAATTTAAGAGAAGTAAGCTTTATTCGGGGATTGTTGATTTTTACCTTAAATATTTGAGTTGGGCTGAAGCAATTCGTTTTAATGCCTTATTTAAACGCAAAATTAATAAATTATTTAATTTAAAAATCCCTTTGAAAAAACCAGAACGATTGAGAATTTTGGTGAATATTACCCCTTCTTTTTTCAGTAAAGCGGTTTCAGAATCGAGTAATACGAATCTTAAATTTCAATATGCAAATCATTTTGGTAGTGAAGATCGTCCTGTAAGCAATCGAACTTTATGGATTTTATTTTCTAGGAATCAGGAAGGTGAATATTTAATTTCGATTAATGGTCCCGTAACAACCCATTGCAAAGAGTTAATTGCTAATGAATTTAATAAGCTGATTGCGAAGGTAGTAGCAAAAGAGGCATATATCGTCGAAGATTTAATTCGATGATATAAAATTATCTTCGTTATGAGTAATTAATTTGCCATCATGTTTGTTAACTTTTGAAAGGCGCTTGGGCAATCATATTCTAATTTATTAAATTTTGGTCTTTGTCATTTCCCTGGGGTTCGATTTCCGTTCCATTGCGATCAGTTTTAGATGGACCAAAAAAAACACTGAAAAAATGAAAAAAGCCTCTTTTGGATTCAAGAACATTATCTAATGATTTGTCCACAAAATCGCTTATTAAATTAATTTGCTCATCTCTTTTATCCGGCTTGGGAATCTTCTTTAAAGTAAGTATCCTTTCTACTAATGTTTCGATATATTGCTCATCTAAGTATTTTTCATAAAACGATTTATCCTGAAGCATTTCCTTTAATGTTATAATTTGTGATTCGGCTATATTGGTAACAGCAGACTTTTGCATTTTGCAATTTGGAGCGGACAGCGAAAAAAGGCATTCGATACCAAATTTAGGGTTAAAATTACGGGATTCTTTATTGGCTAAAAATGAGAGGATAAAAACAGAAGATTTAGCTGGTTTAAACGGGTTGGCACCATGAGCGAGTAGCTCTCGCGCAATTTCAGGACTCTCAAGAACCCTGCGAGTAAAGATAGTTTCGGAACTATATTTGCATGCCTTATTAGGATCAGCACCTGCCCTTAAGATGGCTTGTATTGTTCCGAGATCGCCACATTGTAACGCGTGAAATAGTGGGCTACGACCTGAGGCATCCCATTTATTTGGTGCATTTTTAGCCAAGTTAATTAATTCCTGGTTATGATTATCAAAAACTTTGTTAAAATCCTCCTGTAATTCTTTGAATTTTAATTTTAAAAGTTCACTTTTATAAGTCTTTAAAACTTCATTGAGGGCGTTTAATTGATTGGCTATTTCTACTCGGTATTGTTTTACTATTGACGGATTATTTGTTAAAAAAGCATTCCATTCTTGTATTTTCTTATCGATTTGATCCTCGTCAGGGTCAATCTCGAGCGGCACGGACTCATTAGCAGGATCCGGCGTCGGTAGAATTGAATTAGCTGAACCAGCTGTGACTCCTACATTATGTATCTTAAATAGTTTCTTCAGAAATTTTTCTATAACATCTTCTGGTTTTGCATCATCGACCAAGATTGTGTGAGATAAATATTTTTTCAAATCAATTTTATTTCCTTTCTCTCCCTTTTCTACCGCATATTCCAATAGTTCACCTATCAAAATGCGGCCCAAGCCTAATATCCTAAACCAGCGAAGACCTTGCATAAACAAGCATGCTAGCCGGGCATTATTGGAGCATAGGGCATTGTATTTGGATATGTGTAATGTTAATTCGGGAGTTTCATTATCCGCTGAATTCTTTGGAATTTTACCTAATAACTTCGCGGCTTCTAACCCATTATTAAGACCATGTCCTGCTGGATAATTGGGTGTAAAATAGGCATCCCCAATTAAATAGAATCCATGACCATTTGCTTGAATGGCGGCTTTATTTGCTTGCTTGCTTCCTCCCTGAAAAGTTAAAATTTTCAAATTATCTTTTGCAGCATGCTTCTTACTCGCAGTAATCGTTACATCTAAGTCATTTTCATCAATTTCTAAATAATCTGCGACAGCTTTTTTAACATAGTTTAAAGCTAATTTTTGCCTTTTTTCTTTAAGCTTCGCTATCTCATTTAGGATCTCAAAATTGGAGTTCATTTCTTTGTCCAAATTTTCGGCCTGTATATTTAAAGACTCAATTTCCTGGCTCAATATTTGGGTTTGATTAAAAATATTCTTTGGAACTTCACCAATAAATCCCAATTTTACGGATTTTCTTCCGCTATTTTTATTTTTATAGGAACTCTCATCAAATCTTAA
This sequence comes from Legionella nigrisilvae, assembly GCF_977063395.2. Taxonomy (NCBI): domain Bacteria; kingdom Pseudomonadati; phylum Pseudomonadota; class Gammaproteobacteria; order Legionellales; family Legionellaceae; genus Legionella; species Legionella nigrisilvae. The sequence goes on along the minus strand of NZ_CDRUGZ020000020.1, from coordinate 357,237 downwards.
AAAGTAAAGTTGATTTTCAGTCGAATGCCCCTCTTGCTTATTTTCTAAAAAGGATGAGGCAAATTCTTTTTCAGATAATTTTAATTCTTTGCCATTCTTCAATGAGATTTTTACATAGGCTCCTAAATGATAACTTCCTTCCAGATGTTGCATAGCCATTGGCGTTTTGCGCTCGATCTTTTCATTATCAGTCAGTGTTGCATTAACTAATTCCAGAGTAGATGAATTGGAGCCGTCTGCCCCTACCAGATGATTGAAGTGAACTGTTTGTTTTTGGCCGTTAGTCGAGATAGTTGCCTCACCGTTCTTAAGATCAACTGTGCCTTCTTGCAGTGTAGTCTCATATAAAATCTCTACCGGTGCAATTGAGCCAGATTTACTTTGATTTTTTATTCGATTTAAAATGAACCGCTGAACGGAGGATACCTTGATCTCAGCAGAAGTGCTTAAAGAATCTAAAAAAGAAATATCACTTTCATCAAGGTCTTCTCCTTGTCCGATCATAGCAATTAGTTGTGCTTTGCTGCGAGGGTTTAAAGCAATTACTTGTGGCCTGATTGCGGCGGTGCTTTCAGAACGTTTTTCAATGATTAATATTTTTTTTTTATTTTTAGCTGCTTCATATGCGGAAGCGAGGCCGATAGGGCCCATACCTACTATCAATAAATCATTTGGCATAGTATTAGCACTGTATATTTTACAGACCTAGGATAGATGAATATTAATTATTATAGTATTTAATTGAGCGGAAAGAATAAAATATGCCCTTTCTGCTCGGATATGAAGCTGGAACATTCTGAAAAAAAATGCAATATTGAGTGATTGCAAACTAAAAAAATTCTCTAAATGCTCATTGGATCGAAGTGATGCATTGCTCTCATGGGATAGGGACGTGGACTTTTCAAAAAATAGGGATAAGGAAATTATGAAACACGAAGAATGCGAACACGAGCATCAGAAAACAAATTCAAAGCCCTTAAATGTTCCTCATGCATGTCACCAGCATCATCAGATGCATCAACAGCGCACCATGGAGGGAATTGCAACGGGTATCTATACCTGTCCCATGCACCCAGAGATTCGTCAATCTGGACCTGGGAATTGTCCTATTTGTGGCATGGCTTTAGAACCGGAAAGCATCTCTGCAGAAAAAGAAAATCCTGAATACAAGAGCATGAAGTATCGGTTTTGGCTTGCACTTATACTGAGTGTACCAGTATTTGTATTAGAGATGGGTGGACATATATTCCATGATTTAATCTCGGCTTATCGTTCTGCCTGGATTCAGTTTTTATTGGCAACGCCGGTTGTTTTATACTGTGGTTTTCCCTTTTTTCAACGCGGTTTTATTTCCCTGAAAACACGGCAATTGAATATGTTTACCCTCATTGCTATAGGAATAGGTGTAGCTTGGACTTATAGTACAATAGCGCTGTTATTCCCTGATCTTTTTCCTGCTGCCCTACGTCCTCAAGGGATAATCAATGTTTATTTCGAAGCGGCCGCAGTCATCACCACTTTGGTTCTACTGGGACAAGTCCTGGAATTAAAAGCACGAGAACAAACTGGAGGTGCTATTCGCGCCTTATTAAACTTAGCTCCGGAAAGCGCCCGCCGAATTGATCCGCAGGGAAATGAAGAAGAAGTAACCTTAGATCAAGTGCAAGTGGGGGACAAACTTCGTGTTCGGCCTGGCGAAAAAATTCCTGTAGATGGTGAGGTGTTCGAAGGACGCAGTAATGTAGATGAATCTATGGTTACTGGGGAATCGATGCCCATAAGTAAAGAGGTGGGTTCAAAAGTAATTGGAGCTACAATAAACCAAAATGGAAGTTTTATAATGAAAGCCGAGCATGTTGGCAGCGATACCATGTTATCACACATTGTACACATGGTGAGTGAAGCGCAACGTAGCCGTGCTCCTATTCAACGACTTGCCGATACTGTTTCAGGCTGGTTTGTGCCGCTGGTTATTTTAATCGCAATAATTGCTTTTTTCGCATGGTTCTTCCTAGGCCCGCAACCCGCTTTCAGCTATGGATTACTAGCTGCGGTTTCAGTACTGATCATTGCTTGTCCTTGTGCGCTCGGTTTAGCAACCCCTATGTCCATCATGGTGGGTGTGGGTAAAGGGGCGCAGAATGGGGTCTTAGTGAAAAATGCTGTCGCTTTGGAACAAATGGAGCAAGTTAAGGTACTCGTTGTTGATAAAACAGGTACTTTGACGCTTGGCCACCCAAAATTAACCCAAATTCTTACTGATAAAGAGTTTGAAGCCGATGAAATATTGGCTTTAGCGGCTGCACTCGAACACCAAAGTGAGCATCCACTGGCTAATGCAATCATCTCTGAAGCAAAAGAGAAGCAATTATCATTTGCTAAGGTATCAGATTTTGAATCGATTTCGGGAAAAGGGGTTATTGGCAAAGTTGATGGTTTAAAAATTGCACTTGGTAATCTGCAATTGATGCAAGAACATGGGACAAATAACCCATCACTTATTGAAAGTGCGGATGAGTTACGTGCTACGGGAGCAACCGTCATGTTTCTTGCTGTCTCTGGTGAAACAGTTGCGATTCTGGCAGTTGAGGATCCCATCAAGTCGAGCACACCTGATGCCATACTTGAGTTGCAAAAAAATGGAATTGCAGTCTATATGCTCACTGGAGACAGTAAAGCAACTGCAGAGGCCGTGGCAAGTCGGTTAGGTATTAATCACGTGATTGCTGAAATTATGCCTGAAGATAAGCGTCGTATCGTTAGTGAGCTTAAAGAGAAAGGTTTTGTTGTGGCAATGGCAGGGGATGGAGTTAATGATGCCCCTGCGTTGGCAGTTGCGGATATTGGTATTGCGATGGGCACAGGTACTGATGTTGCAATTGAGAGTGCCAGTATTACTTTGCTCCATGGTGATTTAAATGGAATTGTTAAAGCGCACCATCTGTCTCGGGCAACAATGAGCAATATACGTCAGAATTTATTTTTTGCTTTTATTTATAATGGATTAGGAGTTCCCTTGGCAGCGGGAGTCCTATACCCTGTAACAGGATGGCTATTAAATCCCATTATCGCTGCAACGGCAATGGCATTAAGTTCGGTTTCGGTGATTATTAATGCACTGAGATTACGAAAAGTTACCCTGTAATAGCCTTGTTTCACCCAGTGCTATGGACTATAGTTTCGTAATCGATGTGATTTAATTGATACAAAAATAATGCCTAAAATACTCCTAAGCGCTTGTCTTCTTGGCCATAAAGTTCGTTATGATGGGGGTGATTGTTTGCAAAATCATCCACTCTTACAGCAATGGTTTGAGGAGGGGAAAATCATTATCTTTTGTCCGGAAATGGCAGGTGGGTTACCTACACCAAGAGCTCCCGCTGAGATTCAGGATAAAAAATCGGGTGCGGATGTATTAAATAGAAATGCTTTAGTCAAAACAAAAAATGGTCAGGATGTGACTCATTTTTTTCTTCAAGGAGCACAAAAAGCACTTGAGCTTGTAAAAAAGTATGACCTACGTGTTGCTATTTTGAAGTCCCGAAGTCCTTCTTGCGGTGCGCAGGAGATTTATGATGGATCATATACACGTACATTGATGGAAGGTGAGGGCGTTACGGCTGCTCTTTTAAGGGAGCACGGTGTACAGATATTCGATGAACACCATATTGATGAAGCATTGGATGCGGCATTAAGGTAAACCCCAAAAAAGCTGATCTAGATTTACAAGAACATTATATTGTGGCTATAGTTAACCAAGAAAACGAGGCTCGTTGAGAGGTAATGATACACTTTGCTAGATTGTTGGGTTGAAAGAAATTTATTCTGATAAGGAGAAATTGTGATGGAATACAAATGTCATAAATGTGGAATGGGTGTGAAAAACTTAACATGTACCAAATGCAATTCCCCATTGGTTAGCGATGTTGTAAAAACAGACCATGGTAAAGTGCAAGTTTCGAAAATGTCCTCACGGCTGTGGACAAATTAAATCACCAACATGTTGCGGTCATGATATGGTATGTTCTGCTTAATGATTTAATATAATCCACGGGTAGTCCGCTGGATCCAAAGCTAAAGTTATAAATTTATTCTCCGTCCCGCGGCTAGTTCGCGGGATCCAGAGCTTTTCTTTAAAGGGTTCAGCCCCTTAACTGACTCAAGGTAAGCTTGCAAACAAATGGATTTGTAAATTAAGAATAAATCCATATTTCATGCAATATTCTGCTGCATATTCATGATTGCGTTGATTTTTTTCCAGATCTAAAAGACCAGGCTCCCAAAAGCTCACTACTTCATTGATTTCCGAACGTTCTGCCAACGTTAGATCGCGTCCTTTATCACGCATGGCACGAACACGCTGAGGTTCTTTTTGGTACCTATTCATAGGGCTCACAAAAACCTGTTTATTGGTTTTTTCAGCCCATTCAAGTGCCCATGCAGGTATTCTACTATAAGTTTTGTATTGTTCATCTTCCGGGGCTGACATGACAAACTTCAAATAATCTGCTCGTTCCAACATTTTGGTATTTGGTTCTAAATATCGAATTGATTTCCCATTTTTTTCCAAGCACTTGGGACTCACTACTAATATCGTGCTTGTAGGAAGGTCAGATAAAATAGAGATGCCATTGGATTCGATCTGAGTATATTGGAAGTATGGTTTAGCTTCCTCTAAAAATGCTGATAAATTTTGTTGTAGTGAAGGCTCTCCACCGGTGATGACTAAAACTATTTTTTTTGCATGCCCTTGCGCCCAGGAAGGAGTTGGCAGGCTTCGATTCTGAAAAAAAGCATCAATTAGAGTATCTGCTTCTTCTAATAAGGAAGAAAAACTTCTCCATTCTCCCATCTCAAAGTAAGTATCACAAAAAGAACATGCTAAATTACATTTGGCTAAACGAATAAAATAGGCTGGATGACCACGAAAAGGTCCTTCTCCTTGCAAAGTAAAAAAACGACTGGTAACAAAAAGCTCCCCTGGCTTTGCCTCCTTAAAAAAAGATTTTCCTACTTTTTCGTTCAGTCCGAACATTAATTGACCTTGATGTGTATAAATTTTTTACATATTATACTCTATTGCTTTTAAAATGTGAGCCCTTGTCATTTATTTTTTATTTTATAAGCTCCTAGAGAACGCGCAGCAAAAGCATGTATTTCTCATGTGATAATTACTTTTGGTTTGCAGATTGAATCAAAGAGAACCGCTCGATTAAATGGATATTTTCTGAGGCCAATTGATAAATTCTTGCAATAGTCTCCTGACTTATTTGATTGAAAATCACTCTTATCTCATTTTGTTGCTGTGGCAAAATGGGTGAATACCGATGCGAGCACAGAATTTTTTTCATCAAGTGCAAGTCAATAGCATCAAACCCATAGAAATTATTACGAGTATAAATTTTTATCGGAAAGGAGGCCTTTTTTATTTCAGAATTGAAATTCAGCTTAGTAAAAGGCTGTTTATTGTAACATGTGCTATCGAATTCTTTATATCGCTTTATGAAGTTTATTCGATTTAAATAGAAAAAATCCTGCGAAATGCCGCTTAGTTTTCTGTTTACAAAAGAGCAGTTAATTAAGGGAAGCCCTAAACCCACATAATTAATAAAAAGTAATTCAAATATTTTTTCGATGTAGAGTTCTATTTTATGCTCATGGTGATTGAGTAGTGCTTCATGAATAAAGTGAAAGTCTAGTCCTTTCCAGGGCGTTGTATCAAAATGTAAATACCAAAGCAGGTAGTAAACTCCATCCCAAGGTTTGGCGTAGTACTGCTCTGCTATTTTATTTTGCAGTTTACGAATCTCATGTACCAGGGAAGGGGTAATGATATAAGGAATTTTGGGCTTTAAACAAACCGTCATGCCATTGGTTTTATGAGCACGAATAGCGAGTAATTCAATGTTATGCACAGCAATCCTTATTAAAATAAAAAAAATATCCAAATAAGGGAACAACATATAAAAGTGTAGTAAAGAAAATAAAGTATTTCCAAAAAAAGTTAATTTTATTGTTTGTGAGCGTTAGAAACCAATCGTACATCTATTATATTGGGGATGCTTTTCAATTTATCGCATAGGGGGGGTAATGATTCTTTAGGCCCAGATATATCAATCAGGTTTACAGCAATTTTCCCACGGGATTTATTTTCCATTTGCTCAATATTATATTTTAGTTTGGATATATTTTGGGTGATTTTACCCATGGCTCCTGGGGTATTTTTGTTGGTCACTAATATACGGTAGCAATTCGGTACCTGCGTCGCCGAGAGGGATATATTAGGAAAATTAACTGAATATTCGATGATACCATGTTCTAAATAATTGCAAATATTGCGAATGACCATTTCTGCAGCACTCTGTTCCGCCTCTTGAGTACTTGCTCCCAAATGAGGAAAGGACAAAACATTGGGATGACCCGCCAAATTAATTGTTGGAAAATCTGTGATATATCCCATAATTTGCTGATTATTTAACTGTTGCAAAATTGCAACTTCATTAACGATTTGTTCGCGAGAAAAATTGAGTAATAAGGTATGAGGTTTCACCAAGGCAATATTTTCTTCATTAATTAGATTCGTGGTCGCTGCATTTAATGGGATATGCAGGGTAATAATATCTGAGTGAGCAAGTAAGGTATTCATTTCCATAACTTTTTCAACACCCGGCATTAATGCCAAAGCATTAGTCAAAGTCATATTCGTATCAAAACCTAGTACTTTCATCCCTAAAGCCAGACCTGCATTAGCTACTTTAACACCTATATTGCCCAAGCCAATTACACCTAAAGTTTTTCCTGAAATTTCATGCCCAATAAACTTCTTTTTATTCGTTTCAATTTCTCGACTGAATAATTGATCATCCTCTTTAGCCAGTTGACTAATAAAGGAGCGGGTTTCGTCTAAATGTCGATAACCCATGATCATTGCTGCCATTACCAGTTCTTTTACGGCATTAGCATTTGCTCCAGGAGCATAAAATACGGGGATCCCCATATTGGTAAGTATTTCAACAGGGATATTATCAGTACCCGTTCCTGCTCGTGCTACTGCCTTTAAGTTTTTTGAAAATGGATGATCATGTAATTTATGGGAACGTACTAGTATGACATCAGGATCAACAGGATTGAGACCTAATTGATAAATGTCATGATGAAACAAACTCAAGCCTTGTGGTGATATATTATCAAGAATTTGAATGATAAACATGGGTATCTCCCTTGATCAGAACGCTAGAATTGTAAATTTCTGTAAGTCCCTGTTCATAATAAGCATAATATTGGGGAGGCAATTCGTTCAACTCATCCTGAGTTAATCCTAAAGGGATTATTGGGTAAAAGCTAGTAGTGCTGATGTAAAGATCTGAGTGATTTTTTACCCACTCTTTAGGATTTAAGCCAGAAAAACCAATAAATCGGGTGACTATTTGCCGAGCTTCCCAGTCACTTACCCCATCCCCTACCAATAAAGAGCGCTCCTCGGATTTAAGTACTGAGGCAATTTCTACCGTTTTCCCATTACCTTTCGTCATGTTGCTTTGTACATCAAATCCTTCATAATTACCTTGCTCATCAAAATATACTTCCACTGCGAGTACATTGCTTGCTGGAATTCCTAAAGTCTTGGCAAACTGAACTACTGCCAGCTTAATTCCAGCCGAAATGATATAGATTTTTTTATTCAAACGTTGTAATAGTTGAATGAGTTCTTGTGCCCCAGGAGCAATATGTTGTCTGTAGTGCTTTGCCAACTCCTCTATTTGTTTTCGGGTGGGTTGCACGTACTCTAAGCGTTGTCGATAATCACTTGGAGTCATACCGGTTTGACCCATACATCGTGCAGTAATCTGATGAACTTGCTCTCCAACTCCATTGGTTGTTGCTAAGACATTAATGCCCTCAATAAGGGAAAGCGTTCCATCACAATCAAAGAAAAAAGTATCAATGGGAGCCTTTAAAGCCCAAGAATTTTGATTATGCATGAATAATTGCCCTTATATTTGAACTGAGACTCACAGAACGGGAGTTTCTGAGTTGTGGTGGTAGTCTTCTTTGGCCATTAAAAGGTGTAACTGCTCTGAAATTTTATGCCAATAGTTTTTATCAAAAACTACACTTTCCCGAGGTTTCTGTTCATGACGTTCTAACAGATTGTTGAATTCTTCGAATAAATAAGTGGCGAAAGAGTGGTTTTCATAGCGGGTAAAGGGCGCTTCGAAAAATAGCTCTAACTGTTCCATAATTTTATGAGGATCATCGCTTGCCTGTGCTTCTTTATTGATTCGCTCGGCTCTTTTTTGGCCATCCTCAGTATGACGCCACCAACTAAACCAACCATTAGCTTGGCGAGTATTAATACCCAATTTATAGTAATTATTATAGGCAAGCCATGCATCCGATATAGTGGTTTTCAACGCATTCAACCAGTCTACTGGTACCTTTATCTCCCTTACTTCACTGCTTATTTGCTCATTTTGTTTAAAAAAATCCGATGTTGATTCTGAGGTTTTGCGTCGTCGTGAAGGCTTTTTGTGCCCTATTTGAGGTCTAGATTTAGTAAGATGAGAGAGTGGTTTCGGATTAAGATTATTTGGGGCGGTATCAATGGAGGCCATTTCTTTTAATCTAGATTGTTCTCTGGCGGCAATTAATTCCGCTCTTCTTTGAGCAACCAATCCTGTAGGAATATCAAAATTCTTCTTTCTTATAAATGAAGTTGTCTGCTTGTTGTTTTTGCCCATGATAATTCCTTATCCCTAAGTTATTTATTAGAGCATTTTCATAACTTGCCTTTTTATGGCTGGTTATTTTCCTTTCTGAGGGCTCAGTTACTTCATGTATACTCCGCTCCTCGTATAAAGACTGTCGTGTACGAATAATCTATAGTTATGAAATAGCTCATTTATCGCATCAAATTGACATAATTTTAACGCAACTTAATCATATAGGCTCTTTTTTTACTATGCAATAATTCAGCTCTAAATTGCTGTTGCCTAATTTGAAATAAGTTACCGGCTTAGCATCGCATCTCATCTCAAGAATAAGTCTATACTTTGGGATAATATCGGTTCCAGAAAAAGGAATTCCCATGAACGCTTATACGGTAGACATCCAACATCCAGTAACCATTCCCAGTAAAAATGTTTATCTGAACGGGTTTCTATTTATCCCTGAAGAAGCGAAAGGGATGGTGATTTTTGTACACGGAAGTGGGAGTAGTCGATTCAGTAGTCGCAATCAATTTGTGGCAAATATCTTGAACGAAGGAAAATATGCAACTTTGCTCTTTGATCTGCTTACTTCACAAGAAGAGGTCATTGATAACGTAACTCGAGAGTTTCGTTTTGATATTCATTTGTTAGCTTCTCGGCTTCTTGATGTAATTCATTGGTGTACTAAAGAATTTGCTGAATACCATTTTCCTATTGGTTTGTTTGGATCGAGCACCGGAGGGGCTGCGGCACTTGTTGCTGTAGCTCAGGGACCTAATTTGGTCAAAGCCATTGTATCACGTGGTGGCAGACCTGATTTAGCAGGAGCCTATTTACTACAAGTCAAAACGCCTACGTTACTTATTGTGGGAGGCGATGATGAGATGGTAATTGGACTTAATCAGCAAGCGATGGCTCAGATGAGTTGTATCACCCAATTGCAACTAGTTGCTGGCGCAACTCATTTGTTTGAGGAGCCTGGGACTTTACAAGAGGTTTCAAACTTAGCCAAAAAATGGTTTGAGCAATATTGTATTGGGTAATTGAATAATGCATAACTTTAATATTATGCGGAGGAGGCTCTATGAATAGGGATGCGCTGCAAAAGTTAATCGACGAACTGAACGAGGCCGTTGTTGCCCTAGATGCCCAGGATGAAGATTATAATGCGGTGCTTGAGAAAATAGGAGATGCTCGTTTTGTATTGATTGGGGAGGCCTCCCATGGAACTTATGAATTTTATCAGACTCGTATCAATATATCCAAACGTCTGATCAAAGAGCGCGGATTTATGGCGATTGCAATTGAAGGCGATTGGCCTGATGCGTACCCTGTCCATCGTTATTTACAAGGAGAAGGGAGTATAGCGCATAGTGAGCAGTCGTTGGATGCTTTTGAACGATTTCCCACTTGGATGTGGCGTAATACCACGATTCCGCCTTTTCTTAATTGGCTACGTCTTTACAATGATCGCTTGCCTACAGCACAAAAAATTGGATTTTATGGACTTGATTTATATAGTTTAAATTCCTCCATGCAAGCGGTAATTGATTTTTTAGATAAAGTCGATCCTGAAGCAGCACAACGTGCCAAACATCGTTATGCGTGTTTTGATCATCTTAATCAAGATCCTCAAATGTATGGCTATTTAATTAGCGCAGGAATTAAGAAAGCTTGTATTAATGAAGCAGTGGCTCAACTCGTGGAATTGCAGCACCGTGCTTTTGAATATCTGCATCGGGATGGCATTGCTGTGGCGGATGAGTATTTTTTTGCCACTCAAAATGCTCGATTGGTAAAAAATGCAGAAAATTATTATCGTTCTATGTTGGAAGGTCGGATCTCTACATGGAATATCCGAGATACTCATATGGCCGAAACAATTAATGTGTTAGCGGATCATTTAGAATCACGATTCAATAAACCGGCTAAAATTATCATCTGGGCCCATAATTCTCATATCGGAGATGCCCGTGCGACCGAAATGGGGGAACGTGACGAATTGAATTTAGGTCAGTTAATACGTGAGCAATATGGCATACATTCTTATTCTCTTGGTTTTTCAACGTGTGAAGGGACTGTTATGGCTGCATCTGATTGGGGGGGACCTGGAGAGAAAAAGCAAGTAAGACCTGGTTTGCCAGGAAGCTTTGAGGAACTTTTTCACCAATTAAAATACCCGAATTTTTTCTTAAATTTACAAAATAATGAAAAATTGGAACATTATCTCAATATTCCTCGCTTGCAACGGGCAATAGGCGTGATCTATCTCCCAGATACCGAGCGCTTCAGCCATTATTTTTTTACGCGACTCCCTTATCAGTTTGATGGACTAATTCATTTTGATAAAACGAATGCTTTAAAGCCATTAAGTTAGAGGAGTTTATGAAGACTCAATGAAACAAAGCGCGTCCAGACGAAGACAGCCTGGGCAGTTATTACTTGATATGTAAGTTAGCTAAATCTTCTTCAGTTAATGTTTCTTTTTTCAATAACAATGTTGCCCCTTTTTCTAAAATTTTAATGTGTTTTTTTATAACTTTTACGGCATCGTCAAATGCAGTTTGGATAATTTTGCGGACTGCTGTATCAATATCACATGCGGTTTCTTCACTAAATTCTCGTTCGTGATAGGTCATAGGGGACTCTAGAAAGGGTGAGTTTTCTTTCTGGTAAGTTACAGGTCCAAGTTGTTTGTCCATACCGTAACGCATGACCATATTTCGTGCAATATCTGTTGCCTTGGCAAGATCATCTGCTGCACCTGTTGAAAATCGACCAAATACAACAAACTCTGCAGCCCTTCCTCCGAGCAAGACCATCATTTTACATTTCAATTCTTCTTCGGTCATCAGATAACGATCTTCTGTAGGACGTTGAATGGTATAACCTAAACTTCCTATACCCCGTGGAATAATGGAAACTTTATGGACTGGATCTACATTTGGTAAAGAGAGGGCTATCAATGTGTGTCCCATTTCGTGATATGCGACTGCTTTACGCTCTTCGGGGTTGAGCAAGCGATTCTTTTTCTCCAAACCAGCCACAATTCGTTCAACAGCGTTGGTAAAATCATCCATATTTACAGAGTCTGCATTGTGGCGCGTGGCAAGCAGTGCTGCCTCGTTGACTAGATTTGCTAAATCAGCACCAGAAAATCCTGGGGTTAAGGCTGCAATTTTTTCGGGATCAACATCCGGGGCCCGTATTATTTTTTTCAGATGAACATTCAGAATTTCTATTCGCCCTTTTTTATCGGGTCGGTCGACAAGTACATGGCGATCGAAACGTCCCGCACGTAATAATGCCGGATCCAGAATTTCGGGCCGATTCGTTGCGGCGATTAAAATTAATCCTTCACTCGGATCGAAGCCATCCATTTCTGAAAGTAACTGATTTAAGGTCTGTTCCTTCTCGTCATGTCCTCCGCCGATAGGATATGCACCTCGTGCCCTCCCTAGGGCATCAAGTTCATCAATAAAAATAATCGCAGGGGCCGTTTCACGAGCATGGATAAAAAGATCGCGTACTCGAGCCGCTCCAACCCCAACAAACATTTCTACAAACTCTGAGCCATTAATTGAAAAAAATGGAACTCCTGCTTCACCGGCCACCGCTCGTGCAAGTAAGGTTTTTCCTGTTCCAGGAGGTCCAACTAAAAGAACTCCTTTAGGTATATGAGCACCAATACGCGTATAATGCTCCGGATTCTTAAGAAATTCGACTACTTCCATAAGCTCGGTTTTTGCTTCATCTACTCCGGCAACATCTTGAAATGATACATGGGTTTCTTTTTCCATGTAGATTTTGGCTTTACTTTTTCCAACATCCAAAACTCCTCCAGCTGCTGAACCCATCCGTCTTAATAAAAAACTCCACAAAGCAAAGAAAAGTAATGCGGGAATAGTCCACGAGAGCAGCAGGGTTAGCCATTTGTTCTCAGCCTCTCCCTTAAATTTTACTTTGGCTGCCTCAAGAGTGGATACAAGAGACGGATCATTAATGCGAACTGTAGTAACTTGCGGGTCTTTACCCCCGTATTCTTTTATTTCATTAAGCTTATCTTCTGGAAGTAGATTTGTTAAACCTTCAGGTTTTAGGTTTGCGGTAATGTAGCCTTCGGTAAGTACAACATTGTCTAACTTTTCTGCTTTTAAAAGTTTGATAAAATCACTATAACCTATATCTACAGGATGTGATGCAAAAAAAAAGTTCTGGAATAAGAGGATAATCCAGAAAATTATCAGAACATACCAGAGCGAAAACTGCCATTGTTTATTTTCCACCACTCCCCCTCAATTAAGATGATTATTTTATTAGTAGAAAAAACGAGCTGGTTTTATACAGTATATACCAAAGGGATAAATGATGTGGCTTAAAGTAAATCTATATGTTGAATTTATGTATAGTTGGATTAAAATTAAACTATTAGTGGTCATTAAGTATTTTTTTATGTTTAAAGATTCAGTGGATAAAAATATTAATTCTATTCCTAGAAAAGAGAACTATGTTCTTGATTATCCTAATGAAAATGATTTATCCGACTTCTTACATTATGTTAAGCATGACGATGCCATGGCAGAAATTTATTTTAAGAATAATGAAGTGTTAGAGGATGAAACAATTCAGTTATTTAAGAATCAAGGAAAATTTATACATAAAAGTGATAATAAAATTAACCAGCGATGTGATTTAATGCTGGTTTTACGAGACCATGGGAAAGTCATCGGTTTTATTGAATTAAGGTTAACTAAAAACTCTAAAATGATGCCTCAATTATTTAGTTTATTTATAGATGAGCCTTATCGCCGTAAAGGACTAGCCAATTTAATGATGGTCCATGCCTTGGATTTTTTCGTACATAGCGGCCAGAAAGATATGACCGTAAGTCCTACTGCAGAATCACTTACTGTTTATAATAAATTTGCATTTTATCCGCCAGAATTTGATGATAATGGATTAAAAAATTGGTTCGAAAAGAAGGAGGACGAACGACTGGATATTTTGCAAAATGAGCCTTCAGAGTTTCTTATGATGGATCTAAGGAATCCATCCTGTCGTGAAACTTTTGAATTTCATCGTAAAAAAGCAGTTCAGAATTTTGTAAAATTTGATATCTCTCCACTTTTAAAAGCCGATTTACAAACTGATGTTTTTGAGTGGAGAAAAAAAACAACTACGCCTCCCTCACTAGCAAATAATGACTTAGGCGTTTTACGCATTTTAGACGATAAGAAAAAAAGAAAAGCAGATAAAATTGAGCAAGAATCTTTTCCAGATCAGGACAACAATCCCCTTAATAATTCTTGAACTCCGCAAAACCAAATTATTTATTTTTGTCATTGAGTGCAAGTCCTTTATAAAATCCTTTACACTGATCGCTATACCAAACTCCCTGGGTTATTCCTGATTCACTGCGTTTATATAAAAAATAATCAATTCGATCATGCCAAGATGTTGTTGCTGTTGTTCTCGATGCAATCAAACTACCGTGGAGAAGATAAATACCGTCTACTTTATCGATGTTAAAGGAAATTTGTTTTAGTTTAATGCCTTTATCAGTAACAATAGGATGAACAATTCCATCCTTTATGGTGTGAATGAAGGTACCTGGACAGTGCTCCCGACAGTATTTTTTTGTAATCCCTTTTTGATTCGGGACGGCTTTGTAATAAATTCCTTTCCAAGTAATTAAATCAAGATTGGCCAATGAAACATTGGAAAAAAATAAGGTATATAAAAAAACTAATATATATTTCAACATGATTATCCTTTTCTAGGGATGACGTGGCGCAACTCTTAATTTAAATTCAGGATTTTGGGGTCGACTTGGCCTCGCAGCAACTACTTAAGCTCATAGTAGTGATTGATAAAAAGTGGTTCAAAACCAAGACGTTTATAAAGATTAAGTCCTGAACTCGATGCTTCTAAAAAGCAGGTTTGAACTTTTAAATCCAATGCTTTTTTTAAGGCATAAGTCATCATTGCAGTAGCAAAGCCGCGTTTTTGAAAGTGGGGCATTGTGGCTAAATCATCAATGCGGGCAAAGTGTTCTTTTACTGTTAAGGTCATAGATACGACAACTTCTCCTGCAAAAAAACCAGAAAGGTGATACAGATCTGGACATTTTTGCAACGCTAAATCATGTCTTTGTGTATAAACCTGGTTAATTTCTGGAGTTGATTGAAAGCCATGGATGAGTGGAATACCCCAGGTATTTAGATCGTCATTGAGTACTCTAAATTCAAGTTGATGATTCAAAGGGAGTAACAAACTCGATAACAGATTGAATTCCATGGCAACACCACAGTCAGTTAATTCATAATCGTGTAGAAATTGACTCTTTTGCTGCGTGTCGATGGGGGTATGCTCTGAAATAACAATAGCCCAAGGTAAATTTTTTTGAGCGAAGTGGGATCTGCAGTGTGCAAGATCGTTTAAAAATTCCTTATCTGTTTGGGTTACGAACGCAGGATTAAGTCCTGCTGCGAGAACTCCGGTTTCAAAAGCAGTGATGGTTGGATGATTCAGGCAATTTAAGCTAATCAGTGAGAAAAAATGCCGCTCTAACTCATGATACTCATTATTCGGTCTTTGCATTAAATAAATCCAATAAGTGATCTTGGGCTGCATTATAACAAACGCAAGAGAGGATACTATGCATAATTAAAAATCGGCTATGAATACACGAGGTAGTATCCTCACTTCTTTTGTAGTATTTATCGAGTTATTGGGGTGATTATAAGGTCATTGCCAACGGTGTGGGAATGACCTTAATCGAACGCATTTCTATTCTGGGAATACCAATGAAGAATAACCTTCCGCTAACCAATTAGGATTGCTTGCCTCGGATTAGAAGAATCGGGATGGGAGCATTGCGAATAACACCTTCTGCGACGCTACCAAGCAGTAGATGCTGATAGCCACGACGACCATGCGTACCTATGACAATCAAATCAGCAGACCAATCTTTTGCTGCTTCAATGATTTTTTCTGGAACTTTTTCTTCGGATGGATTCATTTCAATCAGTTGCGCTTCACATTCGGCATGCTTTTTGCGTGCGATGGTTTTCATCTTATCTAAAAATTGTTGACCATATTCTTTGAATGAGGCTTCTAACTTCTCATAATCCACCCCAGTTCCAACATAAGGAGCATAAAATTCATTTGCAATGTGTACAATTCTTAATTTTGCTTGATGCACTTTACTCAGTTTAATTGCTTCCTCGAAGGCTTGCATTGACGTATCACTATCATCAATCGCAACTATTATATTTTTATACATTTCTATATCCTTATAAAAGGTAATGAGATCATCTATGGGGATATCTTACCTATAATCTAGAATGAAACATAGATAGAATGGTTAATAAGCGAAAACAAATAAATGAATTATTTTGATGAATAACTGCACGAGGCAAAAAAATCATGAACCATGAAATTTTATTTAGTCCGTTCAATCTAAGAGGTCTGACTCTTAAAAATCGGATTGTTATGGCTCCATTGACGAGAAATCGTTCGATCCATGGAATCGATACTCCTTCAGAACTTAACGCAGAGTACTATGCGCAACGTGCAGATGCAGGCTTAATCATCGCAGAGGCCACACAAATTTCCCCGACTGGAAAAGGGTATGCATGGACCCCCGGAATCTATTCCTCAGAACAAATTGCGGGATGGAAATTAGTAACGGATGCTGTTCATGCAAAAGGGGGGGCTATTTATTTGCAACTCTGGCATGTCGGACGAATCTCGCATCCTTCTCTGCAGCCAGGTGGTATTGCTCCTGTTGCACCCTCTGCTATTGCGGCAACAGGGCAGCGCACTTTTATTGAAAACGGTACCTTTGTCGAAGTAGGAGCGCCGCGTGCATTAAAGCTTAGTGAAATTCCCCGTATAATTGAAGATTATCGAACTGCTGCGAGGAATGCTATTTTAGCGGGATTTGATGGGGTAGAAATTCATGCAGCTAATGGATATCTAATCCATCAATTTTTGTGTGATGGGACAAATCAGCGAACAGATCAATATGGGGGGTCAATTGCCAATCGATTGCGTTTTGCGCTTGAAGTGACCGATGCTATTGTCGCTGAAATTGGCGCAAATCGAACAGGAATCCGTCTTGCTCCAGTCAGTCATGCTAATGGAGTCAACGATACATCGCCTTCAACGGTATTTTTTCCGCTTGTACAAGAACTGAGCCGACTTGAATTAGCTTATGTGCACATTATTGAAGGAGAAACCCAAGGGGCTCGCGATTATTATGGTTTTGATTTCCAAGCATTACGCAAAGAGTTTAACGGTCCTTGGATGGTAAATAATGGTTATACATTAGAGATGGCCCATGAAGTCCTCACTAGTGGATATGCTGATCTCGTTGCGTTTGGAAGATATTTTATTGCAAATCCCGACCTGGTTATGCGATTTAGGACAAATGCGCCATTGAATGAATTGGATCGTTCAACTTTATACGGAGGTAGTACAAAAGGTTATACAGATTATCCTTTTTTACAATCAACTCAATGAATAGGGATGGAATCCAATAATGCTAAAGCAATGGTTGGTAGGACTGATTCTTTTTATTTTAATTGCTACCGTCGCGTATTTCTGGCAACGTTATTTCATTTATTTCCCATCTTCTGAGAAACCAAATCTTGAAGATTTTCAGGCAGAAGATATGCAAATCATTGAAATCCGAGTTGCGGATGGATTGACTTTAAGTTCTTGGTATAAACCCCCATTGGATAAGAAACCTATTATTCTCTATTTACATGGGAATGCAGGACATATCGGTTATCGGATGCCTCTTGCTCGTCAGTTCCTCTCCCAAGGTTTTGGCGTGTTATTACTTGAGTATCGAGGGTACGGTGGAAATCCGGGTAAACCCACCGAATCAGGATTATATAAAGATGCACGAGCTGCAATGCAATTTTTGCAACATCAAGGATTTAAGAAAAAAAATATCGTTCTCTACGGAGAATCCTTAGGAACTGGGGTGGCGACACAAATGGCGACAGAGTTTCCCGTTTGCGCCTTAATCCTGCAATCCCCATATACCTCTTTAACTGCTCTGGCTCGCTACCATTATTCCTGGTTACCGATGCCTATGATTGATAAGTATGATTCTTTATCACGAATTCAAAACATTCATGTCCCCATTTTAATGTTGCATGGGAAACTGGATAGAGTGGTACCTTACAATCAAGGATTAACTTTGTTTAATCAAGCCAATCAACCCAAGGAGTGGGTTGAGCTTTCTGATAAAGGACATCTGAATTTATGGAATGATCATTTTGCACAGACGGTTATTCATTTTATTTATGCTTATTGTAGCGCAGATTCCAAGCAAGTATTCGAGAGATACCCCGTGTGGCTTGGGTGAGGGCAAAGCCATAATCCGGTATCTTCACTTTGACAACGGATATAAAAACTCAAAACGGATAAAATATTTACAAATATCCACTCATCAAGTACTATAGGTATAGGCTTCATGGGGCGCCTATACCCACAAAAGAGGATCTCACCCTGGTTAGTAATTGATTATTAATTATTCATTAACCTTTTTGTTGCTAGAGTAGTGGGTGTCTGGCCATAGCAAAGGGGATTCACATGAATAAGCCACACCCATCATTTAGCGTTGTAGAATGTAAGATTCAAGCGTCTATTTTATTGAAATCACTACGCGCAACAGATCTCTTAACAGCTCAAAATGCCGCAAAACGCTTTCAAAATTTACCTGAATTTAGAAATTGTTCTCTCGGGGAAATAATTCAAGCTGATATTCAACGTAAACATGCACTAGCGGTTATCGCCATGGGAAAAGGTTTTAATTCTTGGACCGATTTAAAATGCCAATTGCCATTTATTCGTGGTGGTTTTCTTAATTTATGGTTTGCACAGTATACAGAAGCTAAAGCGCATCAGCGCACCCAAGGAGGCTTTTTATTGCCATTTAAAAATCAATTTTTTATTTGTGATGCAGACTATATTCATAATCTTGGCTTTAACCCAGAGGATGAGGATTGGAAATTAATAGGCTATGATTGGGTTAATCCAGAAAGAAAAGATGCTTGGAAAAGACTCTATAAAAAATGGATGGAAATTGAGAAAAAATAATAAATTCATTTATTTACTTAAAGTAGCCTGCTGAGTGGAACAAACCTCGGCAGGTGAGTTGCAAATAAATTTGGTAAATTTTGAACCAATAGTCTTGCAGTAGGAAAAAAAATTAACATAGAATGGTTTATTTCTTTATTAAGGGGTTATGGATGACCTATTTGAAGCGCATTACCGTTCTTTTTAATACTTTATTGTTAACTCAGGGGTTAAGTTTTGCGAAAACAAATACAGAAACGAGGATATGCGATGCGAGTATCCATAATCCCTGTATTGTGCAAGACAGTGAATTTTCATCTTCTTCATTAAAATGGTTACGTGATGCCTCTATGATTGCTAAGGCCTATCAAGGGAATATCTTAGGCGTTAACGAATTGACCATTTCTGGAAGTGAAGAGCCAAGTGAAAAAGGATGGAAAGATATTTCTGATTATATTGTTAGGCATGGACATCCAAGGAGTAAACCTGTATTGGTGTTGGATCTCCGGCAGGAGAGCCATGGTTATCTTAATGGCAAAGCAATTACATTAGTCAGTCAATACGATTGGATCAATCGAGGCAAAACAAATGCTCAAAGCCTCACAGATCAAGAAAATTGGTTGAAGTCGTTACAAACTCAGAAAAAGATACGGGGGATTTTATCCTCACAACAGTTTGCTTCTAAGGATTTTTCCGGTGGTAAAACTATCTCGGTAAAAAAGGTAAAAAATGAAGCGGAATTAGTTTCAAGATTAGGTTTTGAATATCATCACTTATATGTTACGGATCACAGTGCACCATCTGATGAAGAGGTTGATACATTTTTAACGATAATACAAAATGCCCCTAAAGATACATGGTTTCATATCCATTGCAGAGGAGGAAAAGGACGGACAACGAGCTTTTTTGTGATGTTCGATATGTTGAAAAATGCAGATAAAGTGAGTTTTGAAGAAATTATTGCACGACATGCATCAATACCCCCTTATTATAATTTGTTTGAAGTTAATCGAGCAGAGGCGTACCTTACTCCTTTTTATGAGCAAAGAATTTTATTTTTAGCCCATTTTTATCAGTTCGCTCAACAGCGTTTGAAGGGGTACCAAGGAACGTGGCAAGAATGGAATATGAGTAATCCTGCTGTATTTGATAAGGTTTAATTCCTCCCTCGCCTTACGAAAACGGTAAAGGGAATTTTTAGAAATTTTCCACGGGAGGGGAACTATAGATTTTCCCTTCTCGTTTTTGGGTGAAATATGCCCCAAGGACCTTAACGGAGTATTCCTAAGTCTTTTCCACCGGAGATGTATACCATTTCTCTCCGAGAATGATTTGTTCCCACCAAGAGGACATTTTTGACTCATTCATTTCTTGCCATTTTACGGGGTGTAAGACTAAGGCATCAGCCATCCGTTTTGATAAATCATACATCGCAATTCGTTTAGGAAGAGAATCTTTCTCCCATTCAACAATTGCTTGCTGAAGATCCTCACATTTCCTCAGATGCTCACTAAGGCTTAATGCATCTTGAATGGCTAAAGAAGCACCATTCCCAACATGAGGGCGTAATATAATGCTCGCATCACCTAATAACAGTGCTCCCTGGGTGACAAGACGATCAACACAGACATCAACAATTTTTTGCATAAAGGGAGATTGCGTATCAAGAATGATTTGTGCAACAGCCTGAGGTAATTTATCATGTGCTAATTGATAAAGATGTTTTTTGGCTTTACCAGAGAAGTCGATTAAGGAGGTTGAACCCAAGTCGTGTAGATCTTCAAGAGTTATTTTTTCGTAAAAAACCCAGTTTAATTTATTCGTTTGGTGATGA
The DNA here is from genome assembly GCF_977063395.2 of Legionella nigrisilvae. NCBI lineage: Bacteria > Pseudomonadati > Pseudomonadota > Gammaproteobacteria > Legionellales > Legionellaceae > Legionella > Legionella nigrisilvae. The sequence goes on along the minus strand of NZ_CDRUGZ020000020.1, from coordinate 336,597 downwards.
TATACAGGATAAGTTAATAAATGTCCCTTACTAAAACAGTAATAAAGTACCTGTTCATTAAAAAGCGTTTTATTTTTAATCTGTTCAAACTCTAGGGTGCCACGCCAAGCTACATAACCGGAATATTCTGGCTTCAAATTGGAAATCATGGGTCTTCCTATCGATTGAATGCCATCTGCAAAAACAATTAAATCAAATTGCAATGTTTCGCCAGATTCTAGAGTAATTTGCCCAAACCCCTTATCCTTTAGTTGCACGTCCACGACTTTAATGCCAGCACGGTATATTGGTTCTGGTATCCTTTTTCGTAAATTGGTAAATAAAGTATCCCAGTGCAGGGTTGCCATAGAAATTCCCTGCTGCCATAAAAATTTACCATAAACTGGTTCGTTATCTGTTTGGCAATAAAAATTGCGAGCAATGAATGTATGAGATAAGGTATCTTGATCAATAAGATTTTTTTCGAACAAAACGTGCAGCAATTCGGTAGAAATCGTAATACCTGCTCCCCGTGAATGTAAATTATCTACTTGCTCAAAAACCGTAACTTGGAATCGATCTTTTAATAATAAGGCCAGGGCGCAGCCTGCTATAGAACCCCCGATAATACCAATTTTCAAGGTAATTTCTTCCTGGAAATCGAATGAATACAACGAATTATATTAAGTAATCCCACAAAATCAATAAATACCACTTAAACCAGAGTTTCAGTTAAACCAGCATTTTAATATTAGGTTGCCCTTTTTGCTGTATTCCCTGGTTCTGTTGGGCTTCACTTAAATGGCATTAGATATGAGCCACAAAACGCAAGATTCCATTGGTTCCTTGGGGACGATTTCTCGCATCTTGTTCAGAATACACATTTAAAAAGATAAAGTGGTTTTTGCTAAGGCTATACACCATCCCTGGACCAATCGCCCAAACACTTTCCTTACGTCCTGGGAATGCGGTCCCATTCACCAAGGTGTCCGTAATTTGGTTAAAAAAGTACCCATTTACGCCTACAGTAAACTTATCTATTATGGCGTATCCTACAGCAATGTCTGCAAAAATTGCCTGTCCAGCTTGAATGGAATTCACATTGGGTCCAAAGGCAACATTAGGACTATGATTGACATCATTCCAAAGATAATGAAACCGAGCTGAAGTAGATAATTTAGGAGTCATCCAAAAGGTAAAAGCCCAGTAGGGATTTATAGACCAAAAGCGGCTACTGGCATTAATTGCATTAATGCTGCTGTATCGTCCAATCGGGGCGACAATATCCAGTTCGAGGCGCGAAACAAATAAAGGTCCTTTGCCATCTTTTCGCATAATGGGATCAAATTGCAGTGCAGGTCCAATCCACAAATCCCCAGGGCCATTTTCTGCTTTTAGTACGGTATTTCCCAATCCATCATCCACACGGTCATAAACTACCCAAGGTAAGAGTGTAGAAAAACCTAAATTAGCTCCGAAAATTTTTTTTGTGGTTACATAAATAAACTGGGTTATATTTGCAACAACATCAAGATCGGTACGGGGCAGGGGAAGTCGGTTGCCTTTGTTGTCGTTAAAGCGATTGGAGGTGTAGTATTGAAAATAATCTTGGAAGTAGAAACCAGGGCCAGAAGGAGGACTTCCATCATAAAAACTTGTATAACCCAAATTTACAACCGGTTCATCGTAGGCCAGGGCTGACGATGCGATTAATAAAATTACTAAACTAAAGAAAAAATGCAGAATCCTCTTCCATTGCATAAAAAATGTCCTTTCTAAATCAGTCTCTTTTTAGAATTGCTAGGTTGCTATGTTCTATTATGTGGGCAGTGTGCTGCAATTGCAGAACCATCAGCTTACTCGCTTTTTGACTTTGGCTAGAGAAGATCCTGATGATTTTTTTTGTATATTTAATTGGCATAATAAATCATTATTCTTTGATAATTCATGAAATTATGTCTGATTTATGCAAGAAGAACAATATGAAAAAAATTGATTTTTTATATGAATCAATGAGTAAATGTCAATATGAGGAATTTAATAAGATGCGCCCATAGTTTTTATGGACAATTCAAGCGAAGAAGGACTCGCCGTCATATACAAGGGTATTTAAAGGAGGTAATACGATGCGTACCGCATTTATAGGTCTGGACTATATTATGGATATTATGCATCCGCAAGGCAAGATTGCACGTTCAGCTGCGCACGCTAAGGAGCGTGATGTAATTAAAAAAGTAAATAAAGCTCTTGAAATTGCAGAATTAAAAAAATGGATATCCATCATGGTGAAAGTGGGTTTTAGTGCACATTATGCGGAACAACCAAAGAATTCACCAATTTTTGGTAAGGTTCACGAATTGGATGCGCTAAAGCTTGGTTCTAAAGGAACAGAATTTCATCCTGAATTACAGATTGGCACTAGTTTAGTACTGATAAAACCTAGGGTGAGCGCATTTTATGGAACGGCCCTCGAAGCAGTGCTACGAGCAAATCAAATTGAACGCGTGATACTAGGGGGGGTAAGTACTTCCTGGGCAGTGCAAAGTACCGCTCGCGATGCCCATGACCGGGATTACAATGTGTGTATCGTAGAAGATATTTGTGCTGCTGCAAATCAGGAGGAACATCTATTTTCCATTCAATTATTGGAAAAAATAGCGCAAATTGTCACAGTAGATGAATTAAAAGGTCTCTAATGCATGTTATTTCTAAGACGATACAGGTGCTCAAAGATGAAATTCAGATTGGAGCTTTGCTGAGAGGGATCCTCGTATTGGTGCCCTTTGCCGTTATTTATCTGCATAACCATAACCCAATTTGGCTTCAAACCTCAGTATTAACTATGTCAACCCTTATTGTAGAAGAGCGTCTTGAATTGACTGCATTAGGAGTGTTACTTCATGGGTTTATCATCATTGTAATGTTTTATTTCCTTTTTTTAACCCAACCTATCCCTGTACTGTATATCGTCTCATGTACCCTCGCAGCTACGACAGTGATCTTGGTTACAATAAAGGGGGAGAAATTGCGTCCTTTAGGGAACTGGACTTTTATTCCTGCCATAATTCTTGCTACAGAGTTTGCTGCAGAAACTAATCCTACAGAAATGTTACATCGGGCTCCTCAATTTTTACCTTATCTATTGTTCGCATTAGTACCTACCGTATTGCTTGCTCAATTTGATGAAATGAGAACATACTACAAAAAGCGTGAGATTCATTACCATCCATTGCGATTAGGAAGGTTGAATGATTTCGGGGAGCAAAATCCTTATATTGAAAATATGATCGCTATGGCAATTGCTGTTTGTATTTCGACCTTTTTGGTTGAATATTTTCAAATGGACAATGGGCAGTGGATGATTTGGGGCACTGCCAGTGTCGTTACTGGTAATGTAACGACCTCTCCAAAAAAATTGAGTCAACGTATCATAGGGGTATCACTGGGTGTTCCATTAGGCATCTTATTCGGATTGATTCTCCCCAGCACCCCATTAGCCTTAACCCTTGCCATATGTGGCATTTTCTTAACTTTGGTTGCCTTTCGTCGTTATGTCATCGCTTATTCTTTTCGTTGTTTCTTTGTTGCAACCACAGTCATGTTGGTCACTCATTCGGCGAGTGTCGCATCGGAACGGTTGACGCATGTTATTCTGGGTGGACTCGTAGGATTCGGATCAGTTATATTCTGTCATCTGGCACAATCGCATTGGGTCAAGAAATAAAACGCAAATTTGGTTGAGTTTTGCGATCACTGCCTCTGCCGCTGTATTTTAGCAAATTTTTCTGTATTATTTTAAAAAATCTGCAATAGACCCTACAGGAGGTAACCATGCGTCGTATTGTTTCTTCACATTCTTTTAGCCGTGTTTTCTGGATCGTATTTATGATTCCGACGTTCTCACTGGCAGCTCAAAAATCTCATCTACGTGGGGAACGTTATTGTGAAATTATTGTTGCTAAAAGCATAAGTGATTATGCGGTATACAATACTATTGGTCTTAATGATTGCCCACAAAAAATTTGGGACAAAATAACTCCTGAAAGTGTAAAAAAAGAAACGGGATCTACCCATGTGCATTTAAATGGTCCTCGTTACTGGATGATAGATGGCATGCAAAACTCCAATTTAGTGAACACTCATGTAAAAACATTTAACGGATTAACGATGCGAGAAGCCGGTATACTCCATATTCCTTTAAAAGATTTATTATTAGAAGCCCCTTATCGGCCTCTAAAGGTTGCGCGCAAAACCACCTGGATCTACGAAGCTGGAAAACCTGTTTATGAACTTATCGATCCTAAGGGTCATGTGTTTGTTATGCAGTCTTATAGTGTTCAAAAAATGCCCCAAACAGAACAATCTCTTTCGCAATTGAGCACAAAATTGAAGTTACCTGCTAAATGGCAATTTAAAACCGGAACTCTTAAAAAAACAGAAACGGTCCAAGCGATTAAGGATATGGCTGTAGTCGTTCAGGATAATTTTTTAAACACGTACCAACAGGCCACTCATGATCTGTTGGTAGATAAAATAAATTCATGATTTATGGAGTTATTTTATAATCTAACTACATGTTCTAGAAGGATCTTGTTTTCTGGCCATCGTTTGCGGTGAGCCAGGAATTTTTTATTTAAACTCTAAACAGAAAACCGAGTTAGATAGTTACATAAGTCCCACCTTGAACTATTGCTCGGTAAATAATTCAGTAGTAGCGCGCTCTTGGTAATTGATCTACTTTATTTCCATACTAGAATTTCTGGTGACTTACGCGCCACTTCAGGCGTTTCAGCAGCCGGAATACCTACAATAATTGGCGCAATGGCTGTAATATCAGCGGGGAGATTCAGTTTTGTTTTCCACTCTGGAGTATTGAGTGTTGAAACAGCAAGACCAATAACACACGTACCCAACCCTTGAGCACACGCTGTCAGCATCAAGTTTTCAGCTGCTAACCAACAATCTGCCGCTACAAAAGGACCATGGTATTTACTGTAAATAACAATGAGTGTATTTGCATTATAAAATGCATGGAAATCAGGATTATTAACCAAATCTTGCAGATATTTCATCTGCATTTTAGAATAATTATGGGCTTCCGTATAAAGTAGGGATTTCACGATGTCTGATAAATGATTTAATATATCTTGATCTTGGATTATCACAAAGGACCAAGGCTCCTCATGCATAGCGGTAGGTGCTTGCACAGCAGCATCAAGCAATGAGTGAATGAGCGCTGGATCTAGTTTTTGCGGTTTATAATTACGTACAGCGCGACGCCTATAAATTGCATCAATTTCACTCATTAGGGCCTTTTCTTCCTTAAATTTTTTTGAAGTAGCCATAATCTTCTCCATATAAACCATAATATTAAATAATCCCTTTATGGTTCTTAAATTCTGGTTCATCTTCCTGCTTTGTCAAGTTCATAAGCTCACTCGATTAATATAAGTAGCCCGTTTAAGAGATTAACGGTATTTAAAATTTCGCTTATCATATAAATCATTCGATTGTATAATAAATGAATATTTTGTTTGTTTATAAGATTAAGCATGACCTTTGAAAAGTTAATTAAAATTGAACAGTTAAAACTGGATAAAATTAAAGAACCAAAACAACGCGATGAGATTTTAAAAACAATTCAAGAAAAATATATAAAAGAAATTAATCGTCTTATAGAACTATTAAACAAAAGCCAAGATGCTCAATCTAGTGAGCTATTAAAACAAATTAAAGAAACAGACAAACTCTTCTTTGAAATAAAAGGAATTCAAGTTACAAGTCACATCTTATTCAGTCGTCATGGAAAATGCACAAGTTGGGGGCAAAAGAAATTTGGTTTAAATCCCAATGCAGCGCTTTCTGAAGAAGCAATGAGAAATATGGAACGAACGAGTCAATCCACGGGCAATTTATTATTTTATTTTCCAAACGAGCTGCCCCTTTCAATTGGTGTTTCTCCACTCAATCGAGCACTACAAACCGCTGGATTGGTTATTCCTAAAGAAATTAAAAATGCAAAGATTGCTGTTCTTCCTTTTTTAGCGGAAAACAGTGATGCACCCTCTGGTTATGATGTTCGTTCTATAGCAGATATGCAGAAGTTATATAATCAGCTGTCTTTTTGGACAACTCCTATCAGAAAAATTCTTTTAAAACTTTCACTGTGGATTTTTAGTGATCAAGACTTTGACTTACTCAAGAAAAGGAGAAAAACTGCTGTTGAAAAAATCCAGGAGCATGGCAATAAGATTCTTCTCGAGGAGCGTGATGATGTGTATCAAGATTTGGATTATGCTGGGGACAAAATAGAAGATACTAAAATTTTTATTGAACGTGCAGCACATCAAGATTGTTGGTTGTTTGGACATGGAAAAAATTTCAAAGCCTTTTTTCAAACAGTTTTAGGTATTAGGTCCGATTTTGATTATGGTGAAACACGCCGGGTTTATAAGATAGAAGATAAGAATAATAAATCGTCACTCTTTGTTCCTCCCTATGTGATGTTCATTGATCAAGAAACAGGAAAAATAAAAGGAAAATATACAGGTATAATCGGTACTTCTTTGCAAAAGCAATCGGAAGCTCTGTCCGATGGAGAGATATATCCAGATGTATCTACGGCTATTGCCGGTCTAGGGATGCCGGTTTCAACACCCGAGTACTGGGAAGAACAATCTTGCCCTTCACCCAGTACGGAGGTATGTACTGATTTAAAAACACAACATCCGGAGAGTAAACCTTTAATAGTAAAAAACTTCTAATATGGACCACTTATGTTTTATACCAATTTTCTTATCAGATTTATGTACTGATAAAATGATGCTACAGTTCTCTAAGGCTTAGCTGAATGAAGGTGAATTTTGGATACCATGTATGATGCAATTATCTTTGATTTTGACGGGGTTATTTTAGACAGTGAACCTCTTCATTATGAAACATGTTGTGAGGTTCTTAAGCCACTAGGAATAAGCATAAGTTATTCTGAGTACGTTGAAAATTATTTGGGCCTAGCAGATAAAGAATTGTTCCCTAAGCTATTGCACAATGTGGGTATTCATAGGTCAAATGAAGAAATCAAACGTTTGATTCAGAAAAAAACTGAGCTTTACATCCATATTATTAATACCCGCGACTCTTTACCCCTAATTGTAGACTTTGAGCAATTTATTTTTAAAGTTGCTTCTAAAGTAAATAAAATTGCCATTTGTAGTGGATCCAGCCGTAGTGAAATAGCGGCAGTACTTTCTAGAGTAAGACAGGGTAAATTGCAGACTTATTTTGATTCAATTGTCACAACGGAGGATGTACAGAGCGGGAAGCCATCTCCTGAAGGCTATTTATTAGCAGCAACACGTCTCAATGTTCTCCCAGGACGTTGTTTAGTCATCGAAGACACCTTGCATGGAATAAAAGCAGCTAAAGCCGCTGGGATGCAGGTAATTGGTTTGACTACAACTTATGACCGAAATCATTTTTTAATTGCCGATCAAGTCGTTACAGGTTATCGACAGTTATTAGGAAGAGTCTGGTAACCGCTATTGATTGGCTAGCCAATCTTCATAGGTGAGAGCAAAACGAAAATGATCACACCATACGCCATTAATTTTTAAGTATCTTGGCGAGAACCCTTCTTTCAGAAAACCATTTTGAGTAGCTAAGTGGATGGATGCAGTATTTGTTGGTTGAATGTTCGCTTCAATCCGGTGTAGTTTTAGTTCGAGGAAAATTTCTTTTAAAACCAGTTTTAATGCCTGACTCATTAACCCTTGGCCTGCATAAGTTACGGATGCAAAATATCCCATATAGGCACTTTGAAATACCCCTTGAATTATTTCATTAATGTTGAAGACACCGATAATGTGTTCCTGTTGGTTTAATGCCAAAAAACATCGGTGCTCCTCATTCTGAAATTTGTGTAGGTAGGCTTGGAATTCCTCATGAGTTTGGGGGGCGATCACAAAAGGGTGGTGGAAATCCCGACTTTTTTTCATGGTCAATAGGAAATTTGTCTCATCATATTGAGTTAATTGACGCAAATGTATCGAATTTGTAGTGAGCATAAAGTAGAAGGCTTGAAAAAGAGGAAATTTTAGCACAGCTCCTATGCTGGGTAATACGCTGAATATTTACAAAAATTAAAGAACTCCTAATTTGAATCACTCTCTTTTTTGGGATAAGATTGCGCTAAAAAACAACAGCTAATAATTATTTTGTGATTAACGAAAGAAAATGAATTAAATTAAATTATGATGTACAGAGTATGCTTAGGCATTATGCTATTTTTTTTCTTAATTGGGAATTCAACGAGTATGACTATGGATATAGTAACTGTGGAGCAACCTGAATACCGTCAGGTGCTAAAGAATAAGGCCCATGAGGTTTTGTTTCCATTAAGTCAAGCAGACAAAGAGTTAATTGCTGCTATGAAAAGTAAATTATATGAACTAGGTGGGGTGGGTTTAGCAGCTCCCCAAGTTAACTTTCCGAGAAGAATCATTGCGGTATACATTCCAGAAGAGGCAACTTTATTAAGAGATAATGTTAATAAATTTTATCCTATGCATATAATGATTAATCCAAGCTATGAGCCCGCGTCAGATTCTGTAATGCATCACGATTTTGAAGGATGTTATTCTGTTTCTAGTAAATCCGGAAAGGTCCCGCGCTATGAGAAAATTATACTGAGCTATTATGATGAATCAGGCCAGTTTCATCAGAGTATAGAAGAAGGATTTTATGCTCGAGTTTTGCAGCATGAGATTGATCATTTAAATGGCTTTTTGATTCTCGATCGTCTTACTCCAGATTGTATCCAAGGTTCTCTTGAAGAAATGATGGCTTTAAGGAGAGAGTCTTTGTCTCCAGAAAAAAGAACTATCTTTGATCAGGTTATGGCACGTAAGACAAAAAAATAGCCCGCATTCACAGATTAAACTATCGCATTACTAGCAGGAGATTGAAAGTTGCTGTTTAATAGCTCTGCAAGATTTTGAGCCGTAAGCTGGGCTTTTGCTTGTTCATATCCTTCTTCAGTAATTTCGTTGTATTTTTTAAAATCCAAAATACCGTATTGGTCTAGTTTTAAAGTAATCCCATAATCTGCCATGGCCATCATTTTAGCAGTATTTTGATGGGAGCTGATGGTTAATAATCGCAACACCAACTCACCTAAATTAATAGGCAATATGGACTCTTTTCCCATAAATTTATTGTAAAGCAACTTCCAGCCTGAAAGTGAGTACGGTATAGGAGTTAATTTGAAGAAGTTATTATTATTTACATTGGAGGCAATAATCTTACTACTATGTGAATACTGTCTCATGATATCGATGGGTATATTATTTAATACACCGCCATCAATAAGCAACTTGTCATCAAATGATACGGGCGGATAAATAAAGGGTAGAGATATACTCGAACGAATCGATTCCCACAATCGCCCTCTATCATGAATATATAAATTTTTGCTGATTAAGTCTGTTGAGACACAAAAGTAGTTAAGCCATAAATCTTCGATTTGACTGTCCTCGCCATAGAGTTCTCTTAAGCTGTCTGTGGCTCTTCTGCCTGTGGCAATGGCAATATACGGGAAGGTAAAATCGATCTTGGCTCCTTTGATTAAATATTCTTCAACAAATTTTAAAAGCTCGCTAGAAGAATATCCCTTTGCTAAAACAGCGGCGAGCATGGCTCCCATGCTTGTTCCCGCGATGTAGTCCACCGGTATTCCTCGCTCTTCTAATAAGCGATAAACACCTATGTGCGCAAGTCCTCGCGCTCCACCTCCACTGAGGACTAAGGAAATGGTATTGTCAGTAAAAATTCGCATTAGGCGGGAAATTCCTTCATCTGTATTGCTTCGGACATGAAAATGACCATTAACGACGCGTTTTTCTAACCAGCTTTTTGTATTTTTGGGGGCATTTGCAGTTTGATGCAGAAGCACTAATACATTCCGTTTAATAAAATTATGTTGCATATTTAATACATAATCTTCTACTTCGGATAAGTCAGCATTATGTTCTTCTGCAAGGGCTAAATAAGCGAGCGAATCAGCTTGACGGACACAAAATTTAGTCCAATTGGTTATCGATTCGTCAGCTAGATAAAAAATAAAAGAATACTCCTTTTCAAGTTGGTTAATTAATAAAATTCCTTCATTACTCATATTCCCATTGTCATCCAAGAGACCTTGTCTTTTCTCTAAGCAACTACTGGTTAATAAAAGTATTTTTTCGCCGTAAGAAAAACGAAAAATCATTTCTTGCAATAGAAATTCTAGATCTTTTATTGGTCTTATAGGGATTAAAGCTATGGATTTATTACGTGAGGTGGCAGCGTGAATTCCCTGTAGCGAATTGGTTAATCGTTTTATGGTAAATTGGGTTATCTTATTGAGCAGCTCAGGATATCGTCTACATAGTTTTAAAAAATTTTCCTTCGATAATTTTAAAATGATGCTGTCGCGTAATGTATAAACATTGGCCGAGCGGGGCAAATCAGATAAAAGAGCCATTTCCCCGATGATGGCTCCTTCCTGTAACTCGCCTTGGAACGTCACATTACCTTCTGTATCCGTGATCTGATAGTAGAGACGGCCTTTTATTAAAATGTAAAGATCATTCGTGTTTTCCCCTTTTTGAATTAAAAGGGAATCAGCAGTTCGAGATTCTATTTCCAAAACTCGGGAAAGTTTTGAAAGACATGCTTCGCTCAGGAAACTAAAAGGTTCATATTGCTTAATAAATTCAAAAATTTCTTTGGGTGTGAACAGAGGTTGATTCATATTTTATTATTAATAGTCCTTTAATTATTCTTATTATAGACATGTTTTTAATTGCAAGGATGGAGGCTTTAAATAATAATCTTTAATTCAAGTTTAGAATTCTTTTATCAGGGAAAACAGGAGAAAGGAATCGTGTCTCATAATTACAGTGAGTTTGATGCCGATGCGAGATCTGGAACGGATTTGCGTATCGCAGTTCTGGGCATCTGTGTGCTCGCTTGTGCCTTATTTGCACTGACCATTTTTCTTGATGTTCAATCTCATAAAGGGTATATCAAATACCCAAGCTGGTTATCAATAGGTGATGTTGATGATGCCAGAGTGATGCTTGTTGCTATTATTGGTGCAGTGAGTACTGTTCTAGGACTTGTTTTTTCTGTCGTACTTCTGGTTTTATCCATGGCTTCAACTCAGTTTGGTCCACGTCTTCTACGTCGATTTATTATTGAGCAAAATGGACAAGGAACAATAGGCTTATTCTCCTCTACTTTTCTTTTTAGTTTATTTACCTTGGTTGTAGTGCGATATCAGGATGGGCACGAATTTGTACCTCACTTGACTACATTAACTGCCGTGTTAATGATGATCCTCTCATTTGCAGCATTAATTACCTTTAGCCAAAATATCCGTAAAGAGATCCAAACGGGAAATTTAATTGCTAAAGTTGATGAAGATTTGACTCGAGTAATTACTAATTATGTCGCATTGCGGAAGGAGCGAACCAAAGAAAGTGCGAATATCGCGCCAGAGGAGCACCCTGAGGTATTACGTAAACGCTCTTTGAATGAGAGTTATTCGGTTCTTGCGAGTAACCCAGGCTATTTGCAGTCAATTAATTACAGCAAGTTAATCAAAGCGGCAACCCGGGAAGATGCGGTAATTATTTTAAAAGTTCGTCCAGGTCATTTTATTATTACGGAGACAACTTTAGCTGATATTATTCCAAATGAAAAAGGTCCTATTTTAATAAAAACCATCCATGAGACTTTGCGCATCGGTCCGAATCGTACATTATCACAAGATCCTGAATTTGCTATGGCACAAATTGTTGAAATTGGTATTCGTGCATTGGGCGATGCAATTAATGATACTTTTACCGGGATTGCGTGTGTGGATTGGCTTACTAATAATATTAGTGTTTTAGTTGATCTGCCTGAAACTGGAGAATCCTGGCAAGATGGAGCAGGCCGTACTCGACTCATTGAAATGCCTGTAACATTTTCTCGTCTAGTGGGTGCAGCTTTTGATATGATTCGAGAGTCAGGTGGAAAAAATCCAGCAATTCTAATCCGAATGCTGCAAAATTTTACCCGCATTGCTCCTCACTTGCGCAGCGATAAGCAACGTGCTGCGATCATGCGTCAGGTAACAGCAATCAGGGAGTTTGTTGATTTACATCCTTTTACGCGCACTGATATGAAGGACATGATTGAAATTTATGATAAAGCCTGTGCTGCATTGAACTTTGCAATTTAATGAAAACCATTATTTTTCAATGCTGAACTTGACAAAAATTAATGTAAGTTCTTAAAATGCAAGTGGCTAAATTATATTTTGCCTATAGCTTATTTAACTAATCTAAAAGGAATTAAGTAAATGAACAAATTACAATTAACAGGCGTTGCTTTAGCAATTGGGGCTGCTTCAATGTTCGCTATTGCTCCTGCTTTTGCTGCTGATGATGCTTCTGCTGGTATGGTAAAATGCCAAGGTGGAAACACTTGCAAAGGACAAGGCGCTTGCAAAACTGCAGACAATGCTTGTAAAGGCCAAAATGCTTGCAAAGGCAAGGGAATGGCTGAAATGACTAAAGAAGACTGCCAAAAAGCTGGTGGTACTGTTGTTCAATAATTTCAATTGAGTTTCGCATTACTCAGGCGTGCAATGCATGCCTGGTTTCCTCTTCCCTCGGATTTTACCTATGGATAGCCTTAAATATACAGTGCCTAAGAAAATGCCTTTCTTAGGGTTTGGACTTGGATTACGACCCGACTATTATGAAGTAATCTTGGAGCAAAAACCTAATTTAGATTGGTTTGAGATACTCACTGAAAATTACATGGTTCCTGGTGGAAAACCACTTTATTATCTTGACCAAATTCGCGCCCACTATCCTGTTGTAATGCATGGTGTTTCTCTTTCCATAGGAAGTGCGGATCCGTTAGATAAATGCTATTTAAAACAATTAAAGGAACTTGCAACCCGAATCGAACCGGAATGGATTTCCGATCATCTATGCTGGACAGGAGTTAATGGAATTAATGCCCATGATTTGTTGCCTATTCCCTATACACGTGAAGCGGTAAACCATATTGTATCGCGAATTCAACAAGTACAAGATTTTCTAGGACGGTCCATTTTAATTGAAAACGTTTCCAGCTATCTTACCTACAAACAATCTGAGATGTACGAGTGGGAGTTTATTCTGGAAATTGTAAAACAAGCAGATTGTTATATATTATTAGACGTAAATAATATTTATGTTAGTTCTGTGAATCATCAGTTTAACCCCATGGATTACATTTGTGCGATGCCTCCCGAACGAGTTGCTCAAATACATTTAGCTGGTCATTCAAATCATGGTAATTACATTATTGATACGCATGATGCACCAGTAATTCAACCCGTATGGGATCTTTATGCTGCTACATTACAGCGCTTGGGGCCAATATCGTCGATGATTGAACGAGATGATAACATGCCTCCTTTTGGAGAATTGCTTGCGGAAATCAATCATGCAAGGCGAATCGCTGAATCAATCGTGCCCGAAGAGGTGCCAGCATGAGTGGACTTTTACAATTAGAAGAACAATTTCAAAAATTTCTCTTGTCAGGTCAGGCAGACATTCATGATTCTATTGTGGAAACTGAATCTGTTTCGGTAAATACTCGGTTAGACATTTATCGTGATGCGTACAGACTTCGACTTATTGAATGTTTAAGTATTAATTTCCCTGCTTTGTATGCTTATTTAGGAACTGAAGAATTTAATACGCTAGCCACTTATTATATAGATGCCCATCCTTCACCTTATCGATCTATTCGTTGGTATGGTGATGGATTATCTGAATTCATTAAACACAATTACTCACAATATCCCTATTTAGCAGAGCTTGCTGATTTTGAATGGAAAATGAACTGGGCATTTGATGCGGCTGATGAAGAAATTGTACGGGTTGAGGATATGGCTGTTATCCCTCCTGAAGCCTGGGCAAATCTACAATTTATACTTCATCCATCCCTACAAAAAACCAATTACTTATGGAATATAATTCCTCTTTGGCAGTCTCTAGTTCATGATAGGGATCTTCCTGAATTACAGCACAGTTCAGAATGCACAGCATGGGTCATCTGGCGTGCACCAGAATATAAGATTCAATTCTATAGTTTATCTCAAGAAGAGACTTGGGCTTTGGATGGTTTATCAAAAGGACTTTCTTTCGGTGCTCTTTGTGAAGGGTTATGTCAATGGATCCCACCTGAAGAAGTGGGTATGAAAGCCGCTTCTTATTTAAAGGGTTGGATTCAAAAGGGCATGCTTTCGCAATTGCTGATTGTAGAGTAGCCTACTTATTTCCAAAACAGAATACTTCCTATTGCGAGTTGATCGCTCTCGTAGCATAATATGTGAACATCTTGTATTCCTAGATGTGAAATCGGGGGGAGCAAAAATCAATGTCTATGAGTAAAACTGTAATTAGCAAGGAACAACCCAAGGCTAATCCCAGTCCCGAGGAGAACCTTACTATAGAGTTGCAAGAACGGATAATCGATAACCCTGCTAAAGGTAATTGTGGGTATTATGCTTTCGCAATTGGCTTAATTAACATTATTCAACAAGAAGGTAATGGAATAACATTTGAAAAATGGGTTAAATTAGATCCTTCTATAAGGGATTATTATAATGCCATATTTAAATTCGATTTGGACAAGCCCGATAATAAATTACTCGATGTATTGCAAAGAGCGTTAAGATTACTTACCTATAATTTACAGATCAAGGAATTACGTTGGGCATGCATACATGCAGAAAAAAATGATGAATATAGGGCATTGGTAGCAATAAGTACTTATAGGAAATTTGCTGAAATGTATCATGGGACTCATTTAGACCCACGTTTCAACCAATTTCTTTCATCCACCCCTATTAAAAAAGCGTTAGCAAAAATTAATGAATCCACCATTTTGGCGGAACATGAAGCTTTAGTATTGGTACCATTATTTATCTCATTGATTTATGGTGAAGAGGTCGCTCCAGAGACGATAACATCAGAAACCGAACCAAAATTGAATTCTCCTATAATTCAAGCATTACAAAACATCACTGAGGATTTTGTGTGGGCAACTCATTTGGAGCTGGATTATTTAGCGAATGCATTTGAAGTGAATCTACATACTCTGGAAAATGGGAGGCAGCGATATGACTACCAAGACATGCCCAATCGACATACACTTACGCTAAATAATCAGAATAATACTCATTGGACTACAAAAGTAACAATGATTAAATCATCAAAGCCCTCAACTCAAGCTAAGGATTCTTTAGGAAGCACTTCGTTCGGTTTAAGTAGCAAAAAAATAAACGCTCTGGATTTGGGAGCTCATCCCAAAAAACAAACTGAGAGAGAAACTGATTTCATAACATTAGAGGGTCTAGAAGAGGATTGGCAGAAAAAGAAAGCGGATGATCAAGAGAAAACTCCGCCGCTGCGCATGAATGTTGTAAAAAAACATAACAAAAAACCGAATAAATACCAGCAGTTTTCCGCTCAACATAATCTGTTTAGTCAACCCGAAGCAATACCTTTAGAATTGAAAACCTCAAAAGCGGAACAAAAAGAATTGGTTCAGTTAGTCCGTATAGTAAATAGATCGGTGCTGGACTATTGTTCTTACAGTGATGGGATTGTGTTTTCATTGTTTCATAGACATGGAAGTTCCGGGAGGAGAAGAGCTCGGAAATTTAATGGTGAATTTTGTAAGTTTGATTATGAGTTTTCTAAGGCTGGGGGTGAGTTTTTTTCTGAGATGTCCCTTGCTCAAGCAAAAACAATGCTCATTCATTATCTGAGTGATAGTAAAAACGGTAGAACTCATCCTCACTCATTTAGGACTATGCTCTTACATGAATTATTAACTAATCTGTTAAACTACAAGATCACTCTAAAAGAGGTTTCTAAAAATTATTCTAATCTGTTGGCGGCATTCCAAGAGTTTTTGATCCCTGATGTAGGTTACCAATATAATTGATTATGGTAACCTGAATGCGGATCCAGGTTACTTTTTATTTGCCCTAAGTTCGCTTTCGATTCAATAAAGTGAGAATAGGTGGTAATAAAGAAATAAAAATAATACTGTAAATTACTATCGAGAAATTTTCTTTTATGATGGGAATTGATCCTAGGAAATAACCTAAGCTTAATAGGCTCAGGATCCATGTAAAACCACTCACTAAATTGTAAAGGGTGAAATGAAGAACCCTCATCGAACCTATGCCCGCTACAAAAGGTGCAAAAGTACGTATGATGGGGAGGAAACGGGCAAAAATGATAGTTTTACCTCCATGTTTTTCATAAAACTCATGAGTTTCTTGTAAGTGTTTTTTATTAAGTAACCAGGATTTATCCGCAGCAAAAATTCGTGGTCCTAGTAAACGTCCAATCATAAAATTGAGTTGGTTTCCTAAAACTGAAGCAAGGAAAAGTAGGAAAAATAATATCGCTATATTCAATGGATTTCCGGCTTGGGCTGCAATACTTCCCGCCGCAAAAAGCAAGGAATCTCCAGGTAGAAAAGGTGTTACTATAAGTCCAGTCTCACAGAAAATCACTGCAAATAAAAGCAAATAGGTCCAAAATCCATAAGTTGATACTATGGTATTTAAATATACATCAACGTGAATTATGTAATCAAAAATAGAGTTCAAATGCATTTTATGTTGAAATTGGATTAAATAGGGTAAATATTTTTACACACTTATCTGTTAATTAATATAAATTTTATCTCTTAAGCATAAATTAGCTTTGTTATTCTTTTTTGAATACCCATTATAAGGAGTATGATGAACACTTTATTTCATCTTGCGTTTCCAGTGCATGACCTCGACTTGGCGAAACAGTTTTATCATCACCAATTAGGGTTTTCATTAGGGCGTGAATCGGAGCATGCATTGATTTTTGAGTTTGGCAACCACCAAATTGTAGCCCATAAAATTGACACTATTCTTCCTCCACAAGATAGCATCTATCCAAGACATTTTGGTTTAATTTTTCTGGAGCGATATGAATTTGATGACTTTGTGGAACACCTTAAAAAAAAGCAGATTTCTTTTGAGATTCCATTGAAAACACGTTTTAAAGGTACACGAATTGAACATCAATCTTTTTTCTTGAAAGATCCCAGCAATAATTTGTTGGAATTTAAATATTATCAATTTGGATCAGCAATTTTTGGTGAAAAGGATTTTACACGTATTGGCGAATCATCTCTCAGGAAATGAATAAACCGTAATTAAAAATCGCGGCTTAAGTGAAACGAAGTAGGGCTCGGTTTTTCCAGACCAGGAAATGTCCCCTGATTTTCGGCAAGGAAATGATTTATTACCCAAAATCTGTTTCCTTCCCGCTTTTAAGGGTAACAATATCTAAAACAGGATAAGTTGAATAACAATTTATGTAACCTTACAATGTTCTTTATGAGAGTTCTTCAGTCAAGGATGCTTGGTGCGTTTTTTATTCTCCATTAGCTTATTCTTAAGTGCCATTCTGTTATTTAGTATTCAACCCATGGTCGCTAAATCTTTGTTGCCTGTTTATGGAGGAACACCGGCTGTCTGGACTATTTGTATGCTTTTTTTTCAGATGTTGTTGCTGTTCGCCTATGGATATGCTGTTGTTCTGGGGCTATTTAATAAACCTATAATATGGCGTGCGATCCATAGTTTTCTTATTCTTTTGAGTTTTATAGCTTTGCCTCTTGTATTCCGGCCTTTGATTATTGATAAGGCTCCTGAATGGAGTATTTTATCGAATTTGTTAACCCAACTGGGGTTACCTTTACTCATTATTGGTGCTTCAGCTCCATTATTACAATTTGCCTACAGTCAAACCCAAGAAAGGAATGCGGCCGATCCCTATTTTCTATATGCTGCGTCTAACCTCGGAAGTCTCCTATCTTTAATTCTTTATCCCTGGGCTATAGAGCGTTTTATTGGATTAAAAAATCAATTTTATTTATGGAGTATTGGTTATGGAATTTATGTGGTTCTATTGTTCTTTATTCTTTATGCTAATCGTTATCAATCACTAAAAAAACAAAATAATTTCTTTACCTTATGGCCTTGGAAAAGCTTGTTGAATTGGATTTTTTTAAGTTTTGTTCCGTGCAGTTTAATGCTTGGCGTCACTCTATATATTACTACGGATATTGCCGCAACTCCTTTGTTTTGGGTGCTCCCCTTGGCCCTATATCTACTTACTTTTGTCCTTGCATTTACGAATAAACCTTTGATTTCGTTCCCGTGGATTGTACGAAATAGTATTTTTTTCCTTATTTTTCCCATTATTGGATTTATTTTAAATGCGGGGCAAATAAATATTTGGCAAAGTATTTTCTTTCATTTATTGAATTTTTTCATTTTGTCCCTACTTTGTCATCGCCAGTTATTTTTAGATAGGCCTAAGCCTCAATTGCTAACATTATTTTATTTTTGTTTGGCCCTGGGGGGTGTTTTAGCCGGAGTATTTAATGGAATTTTGGCGCCACATTGGTTCAATGGAATTTATGAATACCCTTTAGCAATCTTATTAAGCTTATTTGCTTTACCACAATTGCCCAAGAAAAATGGTTGGTGGGTTCCTATAGCCGTTCTGATTATTTTGTTGCTTCATTACTGCCTCTCTGGTATCCATTGGCCTGGAGGTTTTTCATCTTTTCAAATATGTGCTCTTTTGGCATTAATTATTATCGTTGTCTGGCAAAAAAGTAAAAGCAGTTTGATTGTATCGTTATTGATTTTATTTGGATTTATTTTCTTACCCTTTTCCCAAACTGAAACAATGTTAATACAGGCTCGTAATTTTTATGGGATAAAAAAAGTGATTGATAAACAAGGTACACATGTCTTAGTGAGTCAGTCTACTGTGCATGGACTGCAAGTTTTAGGAGAAAAACCGAAGGGGATGAGTACTTATTATGGAGCAATTAACCCCGTCGTGGTTGCCATGCAACAACAAAACAGCTCGTTAACAGTTACAATTATTGGTTTAGGCATTGGTACAATGCTCTGTCAATTTCGAAAAGAGGATAGGATCAAAGTGATTGAAATTGATGAGCAAGTCATTAATGTTGCAAAAAATCCTAAATTATTTACATACTTACGCGATTGTTCAGGTGTAACCATTATAAAAAACGACGGACGATTAGCATTGGAGCAATTACCTGCACATTCCCAAAATTTAGTGATTGTCGATGCTTTTAATTCAGATGCAATCCCGATACATTTATTGACTCTTGAAGCCTTTAAGTTATACCAACAGAAAATTACAAAAGACGGTGGCATATTGATTCATTTAAGTAATCGACATTTGCAATTATTACCGGTAATTAATGCTGCAGGAAAGCTTTTACAGCTGAGGGTGCTTTATGTCCATAATAAAGGTACTTTGGCATTGAATCAATTTGATTCGGAGTGGGCTTTGCTGACGGCGAATGACCATTTGGCTTTCCAAATGGTGAAAGAAACGAATTGGCAGTTTTTTACCTCTGATGAACAATTTTTATGGACTGATGATTATTCTAATATTATCCCATTGTTAAAATGGTAGCGGAACCAGGAATTAAAAATTAGGCAGGTTCAGAAATCCCAGTTCCATAGGTGGAAATGAAGCTAAAATTCAACAAACATTAAACTTCAGCTAAGTTTCCTTTAGTTTCTAACCAGACCTTTCTATCGCCTGCCCTTTTTTTATTTAACATCATATCCATAATGGCTTCAGCCCCTTCCTCATCGTCCATAGTGAGTTGAACCAGGCGTCGGGTATTGGGATCCATCGTCGTTTCACGTAGTTGGATGGGATTCATTTCACCCAAACCTTTAAACCGTTGGACATTCGGTTTGGCGCGAGATGTTTGTGTCAGGTGGTTGAGAATCCGAGTTTTTTCTTCATCATCCAGTGCATAATAAACATCTTTACCTGCATCGATTCGATAAAGTGGGGGCATCGCAACGAACACATGCCCAGCTTGAACTAAGGGTTTAAAGTGGCGTAAAAATAAAGCGCAAATTAAAGTAGCAATATGGGCTCCATCTGAATCTGCATCTGCGAGAATACATAATTTACCGTAACGAAGCCCGCTTAGATCAGAAGAGCCAGGATCCACTCCTATAGCAACAGAAATATCATGAATTTCCTGAGATGCTAAAACTTGGGATGAATCAACCTCCCATGAATTAAGAATTTTTCCGCGTAACGGTAAAATTGCTTGGAAATCTTTATTTCGGGCTTGTTTTGCTGAACCGCCCGCGGAATCACCTTCCACTAAAAATAATTCAGCTTGGCTGAGATCAGTAAGCAAACAATCCGCTAACTTACCTGGGAGGGCGGGACCCTGACTCACTCGTTTACGTGCTACTTGTTTTGCTTGTCTTAAACGTTTTTGTGCGCGATCGATGGCCAAAGAGGCGATTGCTTCACCTTGGTTCCGATGTTGATTGAGCCATAGTGCAAAAGCGTCTTTAACGACATTACTAACAAAAGCAGAAATTTGACGGGAACTTAGGCGTTCTTTGGTTTGACCTGCAAATTGTGGCTCTTTCATTTTAACCGATAATACATACTGGCAGGGCTCCCACAGGTCATCTGCTGTAAGCTTTATTCCTCTTGGAAGTAAATTTCTTAGCTCACAAAATTCTGCCATAGCATCAAATAATCCGGAGCGTAGACCATTAACGTGGGTTCCACCTTGAATGGTTGGAATTAAATTTACATAACTTTCACTAAAACCACTAATTGAGCCATTCGACCAAACCAAGGCCCAGTCCACCGTTGCTTCATCACTTTTGAATTCACCTATGAAGGGTTCTTCAGGTAAATAATCTCCATCAGGCAATGACTGATTTAAATAATCAATAAGACCTTGTTCAAAGCACCAATGCATTTCTTCATTAGTTGCCTTATTAATAAAAGTCATAGACAAACCCGTACAGAGTACGGCTTTAGCACGCAACACATGGGTTAAGTGTTTTACGGAGATACGAGTTGTATCAAAATACTTTGGGTTTGGCCAAAAACGGATAATTGTACCGGTGTCTCTTTTTTTAGTGAGACCTGTTTCATTTAACTCGCATAGTTTATCGCCATTGGCAAAAGACATTTGGTACACAATTCCATTACGTTTTATGGTCACATCAAGACGGTCAGAAAGAGCATTTACCACGGAAACACCCACTCCATGTAATCCACCTGAAAAACTGTAATTTTTATCAGAAAATTTACCGCCGGCATGTAATCGAGTCATAATGACTTCGACACCACTTAACCCTAACTGTGGATGTAAATCCACAGGCATGCCGCGCCCATCATCTTCCACTTCAATAGAACCATCTTCATGAAGTGTTACTCGGATATGAGTTGCAAAACCAGCCAGTACTTCATCCACACTGTTATCAATCACTTCTTGAGCTAAGTGGTTTGGACGCGTCGTATCGGTATACATGCCGGGGCGTCGTTGAACAGGTTCCAGTCCACTTAGGACTTCAATTGCTTGGGCAGTATAGTTTTCTGACATGGGTATTTCTCAAATAAAAGTTAGGTTTATTTTACCATATATTATGATACAGTAGGCGAAAGACGAATAGTTCCTTTGTAAATCTATTATAAAGATCCCCTGTTCTGCAAGCGGGAGAAACCAAGAGTTGTTATGGAGGCCTGGATTTGGCGAGTCTTAATCTGGGAGAGTAAAGAGGATTGCCTGGGCGTATCTTTGATTAACTACCACTAAGTTGAGGAAAAACTGTCTTTCCCGCTAAAGCGGAATCCATTTCTAAACAAGACATCATGCCAATCGAAGAATTAATTCTGCCTTCGAATGACAAAGAATCCTCAAACTAATGCGGTGATGCTATGACCAGGCCAGGCTAAATAGAAGACCTATGCAAAAAAACAGTGCTGCAATTCATCAACTATCTGTAGCTTTTCAACAACACCATCAAACGGTGCCTGCTTTGGATGAAGTCAGCTTTAATTTATATCCTGGTGAAACCCTAGTTTTATTGGGTGAATCCGGGTGTGGCAAATCCCTCACTTCTTTAGCGTTAATGCGCTTGTTGCCTAAATCCGGTGTTTATGGCGTTGATAGTGTAATCCATGTGGATGGGCAAGACATTTTGGATTTACCAGAACACATGATGCGTCAATTAAGAGGTCGCAAAATGGCTATGATTTTCCAAGAGCCAATGACTGCACTTAATCCAGTAATGACCATAGGAGAACAGTTAACCGAGGCCTTAGTAAAATGCAACTCATTTAAGAACCAAGAATTGCAAGATGCATTATTATCTTTGCTTTATGAAGTGGAAATGCCTCAACCAGAAATTAAAATTCACCAATACCCCCATCAATTATCCGGTGGACAGAAACAGCGTGTTGTTATTGCCATGGCATTGGCTTGTAAACCCGATATTTTAATTGCTGATGAACCAACCACCGCTTTGGACGTTACAATTCAAGCGCAAATTCTTGCTTTATTAAAAAAAATCCAAAAAAATCATGAAATGAGTTTATTGTTGATTACTCATGATCTAGGAGTAGTGAAAGCCATGGCATCACGCGTCTGTGTGATGTATGCAGGACAAGTGGTAGCGCAATCCTCGGTAGAAGATTTTTTTTCGCGAGTGAAACAACATCCTTATGTACAACAGTTACTGGCTTCTATACCTTCTTTAGCAAAACGCGAGGAACGTTTGTCAGTAATTCGTGGCTTGGTGCCTGCTTTAGATGAAATGCCTACAGGTTGTCGTTTTCATCCTCGTTGTATTTATGCTTTCGAACGCTGTCCGGGAGAGGAGCCGCAATTACAAGAACAACAGGGCCGATTGGTACGATGTCATCTCTATCCTGACCTCGAAGAGTTACCGCCATTACAAAAAAACAAAATTATTTGGGATGCAGGAACTACAGAGACAAAATCTATACTAACAGTCAATGATTTATGCGTAAGTTTTATTCAGAAAAAAGGCCTATTCAGTCGTCATAGAGTTTTATTTAAAGCAGTTGATGGTCTCTCATTTCGTTTATTGCAAGGAAAAACATTAGCTTTAGTGGGGGAGTCAGGATGTGGAAAAACCACTGCAAGTCGTGCATTGTTACGATTACTCCCCATTTGTGGCGGCGAAATACACTTTAAACAACAGGATGTGCGGGCATTAAAAGGGCGCTCATTAAGAGAATATCGAAAAAAAGTACAGATTATTTTTCAGGATCCTTTTTCTTCCATGAACCCGCGCATGACAGTAGGTGAAATAATCGCCGAAGGCATGCATGCCCAAGGGATGAAGCGGTCAGTAATCAGTGCAAGACAAAAAGAACTACTGAATCAGGTGAATTTGCCAAGCAGCAGCTTACATCGTTATCCCCATCAATTTTCCGGAGGGCAACGACAAAGAATCTGTATCGCTCGCGCTCTAGCTACTGGACCAGAACTCTTAATTTGTGACGAACCAACCAGCGCTTTGGATGTTTCTGTGCAGGCCCAAATCCTTAATTTATTAAAAGAGTTACAGCAAGAAACAGGCATATCCTATCTATTTATCACGCATAATATGGGAGTGGTTTCCTATATCGCCGATGAAGTGTTGGTTATGAAGAATGGAGTGGGCGTCGAGTTTGGGAGTTGTGAATCACTTTTTAAATCCCCTAAAGAAGCTTATACCAAGCAGCTTTTGAATGCTGTTTTGGATGTTTTTTAATCATCCATCTAAGTAAGTACTCTCTTTTTCCGTATTTTATTCATTAAAAATGTGATATATTTGCGCACTATTTGGATAATAAAGTCTTTGTATTTATTATTTGGGGGACATGGTTTCATGAGAATCACTGTAGGCGAATATAGCTTTAATAATATCGAGAATTTTACTGCCTATTTAGAAAAGACCTACGAGCAAGATAAGTTGGTTTCTGGCGAGGTCACTTTATCTGTTACGTGTGATGCATTTAACCAAGAAGAATTCAATAAATGGGTTGATTTCGTTTCAAAACCAGAACGTACGAGACTTTACAAATTTGAAATTAAACCTCCAGAGACCCGATATCAACTTGCTTTTGATAATGCTTATTTGTTTAGTAAACGACAAAGATTTTCTCTCGAGTTCCAACAACAAGTAGCGGAGCTCTCTAACGCAGCAAATTTTTTTGATCCGCATACCAATAAAATACGAAAAGCGAAAAAAAATTGGATCGAGGGTATAAAAAGTCCCAGTATGGGTTTACAGCTCCAATATCAAATTCCCGTTCAACATGAAGCCCATCAATACCAAAAAGCGACGCTACGTAAGCGTAAAAATAATGATGAACCTTATCAACACCCAGAACAAGGTCCTTTGGCGCAAGTTCCTGACTTTGCGCAAGAAAATCCACGGACTGTTGTTGGTTCTTACCGCCAATTCAGTTTCTTGAAAAAAGATTTGGAAGCTAAGGCTCATTATAGGAAAGAGTTCAATAATTTATTGAATGAGAGTAGTTCGCCCGAACAACTCCAAGAAGCTTTTCTTATCTTCTTGTCTGAGGTGACAGGAACTAATGCACCCCAATTGAAGAAAATAGAAAGATTACTCCAGACAATACCTTTATCTGACCTTAATTATAAAGGTCTAGCTCAAGTGTTTATTCATACTGGAACGGATGGTGTTTTCCTGTTATTGCACCATCTTAAGGAATTACACGATAAGGAATTGTTGGAAGACTTTAATAAGCTATTTCTTGATAAACCCGAAGACTATCTTGCCCTAATGTCACGCCAAGGCTTGGCAAATCTTAAAAAGTTGAGTGAATTAAGCCCTGAACAGCACATATGGTGGACTACTTTAGTTTCTAAACATAAAGCAACAGGTGCTCGTACTGAATTTAACGATTTATTTGAAGCCTATGATTATTTTCTGAAAGAGCTGGAGAAGAATGAACTGACCTTACCTTTCTCCTCTACATTAGAAAACATTGATCTTATGAAGCCTGCCTTAAATCATCTACTGTTCATAATAAATAACAGTAGTGATCCAGAAGAGCAATTGACTTGTTTAGATCGGTTAGATCTGAAGGGTGCCTATCATGCCAGTCGTTATAACCATTATAAACTAGTATCAAGGCAGATGAATTTAATAGCCGATATCGGTGAAGAAGACCTTGATTATTCAACCCCAACATCGCCTAAAGATCTGAGCGTTTGGTTTAGTCAAAAAGATCTTCCCTATGAAGAGGCTGTAACTCAATTCTATCGTTTCATTGGCACGCAGGAGTGGGCATTTAGTCTGGATGTATATCAAAAGATTGAGCGTGAAATTAGTAACGATCGAAAGTGGAGTGCCCAGAATAAAGTATTATTACTCAATATCGCTGCGTTAATGACAACGGGGCAGAAGGCATGTACTCAAACAGAAAACCCTTATCCCCACTTTAAAAGTTTGCTTAACAAATTTTCGTCAATAGCCAATCACTTTGAGAAGCAAAGAGACCAGGTATCAATGGTCCTTTCTGTTTTTTTAACTGCTCTAGGGAATATCAGTTGGGAGTTAATGCCTACTGCTGAGGAATTGGTAAGGCTTATTGATTTCCTGATACTCACCCAAAAATCGAACGTCCCACAATCAGAACAAGCACAGCGTGATTTTAATACAGCATGTATTCTTGCTTTGAATCTCGGGATGAAATATGGTAAAGCAGCTTCATCCATCTTCAGCAATTACGAACGGCGTTTGGGTATAGAAGAAACTCAAACAGTACCCATTCAGAAATTTCCTTTTTCTTCGTTGCTTCAACATTTAGTTCCTCCTTCTAAATTAGATACTTTTTTATCTGAGCTTTTTCATGACCAACCTGAGTCATTATCTCCGTTTGTGACACTCCTCTCTTTTTTGAGCGATGAAGTATCTAATGCGTCACAACATGACGAAGACGATAGTGAGTTTGAAGTAAAAATAAAGACCTTAGCAGAAGCTATGCACTTCTTGCCTGCCAAGCTTAGAGGACAACTATTAGAGATTCTCATCGATATCAACATCGAAGCATCTTATCGCTTGCCTTCTGTTGCCCAATTGATAGAAATTGTAAATTCAGTGATTAAGGAAGAAGAGAAATTAGAGGGTTTACCTCAAATTGAAGCGCAAAATAAGGTACTTCGAACAATGGTTTGTTCTAAATTGCCTGAGGTAAAAATAGGAAAGGATAATGTTAGCGAACCAGTAATTAATCTTTTTAACATACTCGAACAAACTTATGATGATTGGCAACTCCAAGAGAGGTTTGAAAATTTTCCCGAAAAATTAGACGGATATTTGGAATCCTGGATAGGTTCTCATCAAGTTGTACGGTGGTATTTGAGACAACGTCCTGTTAATGCTCAAAGAGTTTTCGAGGTTTTGGCTGAGGAAGAACAAGACGCAAAGAATTTATTAAGCAGTAAGTGGTTTTTATGGACTTTATCTGGATTTCCAGAAGAAAAAAAACAAATGGATGAGGTTTTGGGTACTGCATTTTTTATACAGAAATCCTTCATGTCAGTTTTGAAACCCAAAATAGAGGCCGGTTGCCAAGCCAGTTTAAGAACCGCTATAAATACATTACAAACATCAAATAAAGAGTTTGACAGTTTTCTATTGAAGCAAATTGACGATTTAGACCCTGAACTACCTACTGACGAAGCACTGTTGAAATTGGAAGAACAATTAAAGGCAGTGAATGGATTAATTAATTCCTTAATTCGTATTAAAAACCGAAGCAACATTGAATTTCACCGTTCTATTTCCTTACTAACCGATCTAATTAAGTCCACAGTATTTGAAAAAAATTCGCAAACAGTGGCTCAGATCACTAATTTACTGGATGCTTTAAATCAAGAAAAAACGGGTGCAGTGTCATCTCCCTTAGCAATTTTATGCAAAATATTAAAAGAAACACCGGAATACTCAACACGCCAGCTACAAAATGCCTTAAGCGAGGTTGCTTATCTAACAAAACACCGCGAAATTCTTGGGGAAGAGGCATTCGAACTTCTATTGCGTGGTTCATTCAGCCATAATTTAACTCAGAAATCCTTATTCCCATTAATAAACTTGATGGGATTGAAATGTTTAGCAGGTGTAGATAAACAGCAGTCTGAAGATTTGTTTAATGCGTTAATCAATGGAATAAAGAAAGCAGGTCCGAGTCTTAATGAAGGTTTACTAAAAAAAGTTATTAATAAAACAGTATCGGTTATTCAGTCGAAAGCCGAGGTGGGCTCACTGGTCCCTTTACTTACTTTATTAATGAAATCATGTAATACGTGCGCTAAAGATGAGTTAACACGTTATTATAATTTACTCTGTACGTTAGAACGTACAGATGATTCTGATTTAAGTAATTGGGCCAAAATATTAATTATATTGGGTGAGCAGACACCGGATGCAAATCTTCATCGCTTGTTGGAAGTTCAATCAGGACTTGAGTTAAATTCACTAAATCTTTCGGAACTATCGCAATTATTCGATTATCCTCCTTATCCAGAGCTGGAATCATTTATCGATGTATTACATGGATATGTTAAAGATCTTTGTGCTTATGTTGAGGCATTTGATAAGGATCCTAAATCTGCCCGGGTACCGCAAAAAAATGCATTTAATATTATTTTAAAAGACACCAACCAAGTTCTTAATGAACAATTTGATACTTCGCGCGTTGCCAAAGTGATTACCAATATTAAAAATATTGTTGAAGGAACTGAGTTAAGTGATCAGGAGCAATATGATTTAGCACAACAAGTAATTTATATTAATTCAATAGGAAGAGAAAAACCTTTAACTTTAGCTGTAGGAAATGATCCATCAACTTATCAAATAACAGTCTACGAGGATTTGACCCTAGTAAGTCGCTCAGACTTACGTGAATTGTCCGATACTCTGATTTCTGTACTTAGAACATCCCCTTTGGATGCTCAGGAGAAATTAAAAGCTCAATTGAGATTGCTTGCTGTATTACGTGAACAGTACTCTCGAGCTACAGGAGTTTTTGTTGATACCACCCAGCTTATTGCTATTTTAATGGCAATAAAAAATCGGAACAGCAATATGCTGATGGAACTCAATACCGATGAAAGCAGGATAGCCACTGCATTGTTTTCTGTAATGCAATGGGTTGAGGCCGATGGTGGGTCTGTTGATGTCTGTGCCCCAAACCGTGATTTGATGATTCAGAGTTATCAACAGGATGAAGATTTTTTTGTTTCCCTAGGGATCCCTTCTAGATGTGTGGAAGTGAGTTCCCCCAAAGGAACTTATCAGGTGGGTGGAATAAATTATTCTACTATAGGGGATCTGGCTTCATATCGCTCTCGTGCCAAAACCGAAAATGAAGACATGACACGTAATAAGGATGGTCATCCTGTATCGAGTAATTTAATCCTTTTTGGTTCTGATTTCTCAGAATTAGACGAAAAGACTTTGTTTCATCTCGCTCTTAAGTACGAAGGTGAGGATGAGAGCAGCTCTTATACCTGGGTTTATCCTTTAATTAATGAATTCATTAATCAAAAACGATTTAAAACTCTCGAAAAAGGCTGGAGCGAAGATCGAGATATAATCCAGTTAAAAGAGTTCCTAGACAGGCATGCGCCTACAGGTTTGCATAAAAAACAGTTAAACTCGTTACCGGATAAGAAATTTAGCCTATGGATTAATGCCGCTATAGAGGCACAACGTTTCATTGAAGGGGAAGATTTTATTATTCCTCCTTCTAAAACAGCACGGCATGTTGCTATTCCCTTAAATCAAAAAGCCTCTCAAAATGATTTAACTTTTGTGACACATCAATTTCTGCATGCACGTTTGCAAAAGAAATATCCGGACTGGGAGTTCGTTATTGAACCTGAGCTCCATTGTGTAGATTATGTATCAACCAGGGAATGCATTGAGCACTATAAAAAACAAGGACGCATTTTAAGTCTCTCGAACACTTTAAATCGAAAAGAGAGATTAGCGGAACAATGTAATAAATTCGATATAGATATCGCATGCACCATTCCATCACATGTAAGAAACAAACGTGAGGAACTGACTACAAAATCTATTGCAAATAAAACAGCTCACCTAAGTGCTGTAAAAACCGCGATTAAGCAAGCACAAGCAGGGCAACCTATCGTCCTATTCGCGAACGATGTTAATGAAGTAAAATTTCTTGAAGAAAAACTAAAAAACCAATTTCGTAAAAGCCATATTGCAGCATTTACTGGTACTGAATCAGTGGCAGAACGAAAAAAATGGATGAATGAGCAGTCAGGAAAACCAAATACAATAACGATTACTATGGCTACACTGGCACAAAGCGCTGATTTTATAACTCCGCATCCAAAGGGATTTTTAGCGATTCATACCTCTTTAGATTTACGAGCAGCGAAACGAATCACTCGCTGTGTTGGTGGCGAGGGTAAGCCAGCTACCTATGTGGTACTTACTGAAAAACAAGACGCCTTCGTTCTTGAATCTGGGTTCTATAGGACCCAAAGTGAACGGAAAGAACTACTTCTTTCTTTGGCAGAACTGCAACGCCAACAAAATGAAGAAATTGCAGTGACCAATCATTACAAGCAAAAAGTAACCGACATACAACAAGTTGTTCTGCAACAATTCCAAGACTGGAAAGAGTTTTTACATCTTGTTTATCCAAAGTCCGAATGGCGAACACTAGATGCCGAGTTAGTACTCCAACGAGAAGATTTGATTCGTTCTTTGAGTGAGCATTGGGATCAATGCTTAGAAAACTCTGATCCAGGAAAAAAATACCCTAATCCATATATACGTCGTACCGAAAATAAGAAGTTACATACGAACGCATTAGAGCACTCAATAGCCACCTACGAAATTGCGGCACGTTCTATTTGGGAGCAGCATCGTGTGCTTCTCAAAGAAAAAGCGCAGGGCTTTTTAACAGAAGGTTCAGTGAATGCATTGCGCTGTCAGTATCTGGATCAGGTATCTTTAACTGAGCAATTAAAATTTAATCGATTGGCTGCGCGCATAGGCAAGAAAGAAATGTTTGCCAAGAAGAAAAAATCGTGCCGTTATGTGGAGTCCGGATTAGATATAAACGGAGCGATGTTACGATTTACCGACGGTGATGTAGAAAGCTACCGGGAAGCGTTCGCTAAAAACCAAGTGAAATTATTAGCGAAAGATATTAGCGGTATTATAGAAAATAATCCTCATTTAAAGAACATTGTACGATCCATATTGGTTCAGCAAGTGATGAATGTAAAAAATTTAGATAATCTCGTTGTTTTTTTATTGGATTATGCCACTAAAGACTTGCCTGAAGAACGATTTAGTGAAAAGTACGCCATGCAACCTGTAATTCAAGAGTTGTTGCGTGTATATCAAGAAACGGGCCTTGAGGAACCAAGCGAGCTGAAAGAATTAAAAGCAGTGTATATTGATGGAGTACTCGCAGAACTTGTTGATGAATTGCAAACAAGTCTTTCCTGGGCTAATGAAAAATACCGGGGCTTAGGATACTGGCTCGAACGTACCGCTGTTACTGACGCAGCTAAAGATATATTGAGTGCGGTACATAGGTTAGCAGACACCGACTTATTAAAGGGAGCTGAAAAACTTAGTGCCCAACAAAGTGCAATCAGAAATTTGTACCAAGTATTGGCAGAACATGAATCGCAACTTGAAAATTTATGGATATTTCCTTTAGGGCACAAGAATACACGTACCCTAATTAAAGAAACTTTGAAAACTCTTGATGGACTAACAGTTATTGGTTCAAAACGAAATAAATTAGATGCTGATTTCATACAGGATTGTAAAGAAGAATCGATTTGCGCAGTAACGAAAAGAAAATTGAATTCTGCGGTCCAAGCCCTGGAAGAGACGGAAAAAGGTTTACAGAAAAATAGGGATTGGGTTGCAATTAAGGATTCATTAAATGCAGTCCGAGCAGAAAGCAATTCGATATTTGCTTTTCATGAAATGTATCATGTTCTCTCGAATAAAATGAACGAACTCACAAGGAAAAATTCTAAATTACAGGGACCTGTAGCTCGATTACGCGCAGAGGTGCGACATCTTTGTGAATCGTTAAGTCAGGAACATAAAGAACTACTGAATACAAGTAAGTATCTAAGATGTAAGGCTGAAAACCTTCATGAAAAACTTAATGGACTAAATGGCTTTAAGGTTGACAATGTTAAACTCAAGGAAGGGGATAATGGCTCTACTCATTATTTTGATTTAGTGATTGAAGGCACCGGTTCACATCCATTACTGCGACATTTTACTCATTATAATTCACCAACTCAGCATTTAAAGGAGCAACGAGATTCTTTGGAAGAACGTTTAATTGAAACAAATGATAGACTGAGCGCTTTAAACCAATTGATAAAAGAACAAGTACCTCTACTTAAATGGGAATCAAGAAATAAGGCAAGTTTGGCTAAGTTTCCCGAGCAATTTCAGCATCAGGTCAATGAAATTTTTAGTTTAAAAGAATTGGTAACAGAGCAGATACCTGAAAATTTAGATTCCTTCCCTGAACCCGTTCGTAAACATTTTCATGACAGAGAATTGATTAAAAAATTTAATTTTCCTGATTTAGAAGAAGAAGAAATAGAACAAATTCAAGATATAATGTTAAAGATCGGATTCCGGGACTTGCATGAACGGATTATGGAAGGAAGAGAGCCTAAAAGTTTATGGGGCAATATTTCTGCCTACATGTGGAGCTATGTATTTACACCCGAAACTATGGATGATTTGCGGCGAGAGTTTAAGGAATTAAGAAAAAGACCGATGAGAAATTTAAAGGATGCATTCCGTCCGGATATTGAAAAAAAACAGAATGCCTTAGCGGGGCAACTTGACCAATTACGACAACAATTAGAAGAGCAAGCTGAATCGTTGCAACAACAAGTTGCATTTTTGAATGAGAAAATTGTCGAGGAAGGGAGCAAAGAAAGGGTTTATGCGCTGCGAATTACAGATATGGCACAGCTGGTGGAATTTGAAAAAGAATTAATGGCGGTTAAATCAAAACAAGCAGTGAAAGGGACTCTCCAAGTGCCTTCCAAATCTAAGGTGCCTCTATCACCTTTATCTCTTGATAATCATGAAACAGTACTCGAATCAGTAACTCTAGTTATTTAATAAGTTGTAGCGCGGGTAACCGCGCTTCCCAATTAAAGCTTATTTAAATATAAGTACTTCTCCAAATGCCCTATTTGTTTAAATATTGAACTATACTCAAATTTAGGTGCTGTTGAAATTTTGGAATAGCAATGTTATCTCAAGATGTAGTAAAAGTTATTGATAGTATAAGCGAAAAAATTGAAACAAGTGATTTTGAATCATTAACTTTTGAAGATATAAAAAATGCATGTTTTATGGTGATGGGTCAAATTGAGCATATAAAAACCAGCAACCCATTTCCTACAGAACAGCATGCGAAAGAAAAGGACCTAATTGCCTATAAGCGTATTGTGATGCATTTAGTGGAATGGCAAGCCAGATTTATAGAAATGAAGAAAAGTAATGTGTTAGGAAATTACATTGCAGATTTAAATTTCTTACGAGATATGGTTCATTCCATTCCTGACGTACTAGGCGATGTTTACAAAGAAAAGATAGAAAAAATAAATTTCTACATTTCTCAGATACTTGCGCATATAAATAAGCTAAAAGTTAAATTACTTGAAGCGAATTGTTTTGATATTGCGTTAATGGCACATGCACAATGTGCTTATGAAGTCACTTTTTTGTATTCTAAATTACTTGAAATGCATTACACCGAGAAAATGCGTTATTCAGTAGTTATCAAAGGTTATTTTGAAGCGATTCAGGAGACGTTTGATTTTTATTTAAAAGAAATAACCTATTTTCGGGATCTTGAGATTACCAATGCAAAATTTTTAAGCTACTGCGTAATGAATTACCTCCCTAAAAACGTACGCCACTGACACTTACTCGCTTACTATTACACGATTAAATCCTGTTATTCAATTGAAAAATCCTTACTTAGTTGGTCATAATTAGATCGCACAGAATAAAAAATACTATACTTTAGTGAAATATGAGCAATTAACGGGTAATGAGTGATGGGAATTCTTCATATATCACCAGACGAGCATTTAAAACGGGTTATGGGCAATCCCAGTGATGCCATCTTAAAACAACGTGAATTATCTGAAGCAACCTATCCTCTTTTGATTTCTTATTTAGAATGGCTGCGTAGGGTCAATTCGATCCAGAATAAAAACGATGTAATTCGTCAAAATGAACAAGTTTTAAGTGAATTTATTCATTTGTGTGAGCACAATTTACTATTTTTTCTTACGGTAACTGGGCGATTCGATATCATCCGCTCGCTTTTTGAAGATAAAGATTTAGTGGCGAAGGAAATTGCATTACTTGAGGAAATCGAAAAAGAACAAGCTCAGGCTGCAGCACATCAACAGGATTTTGTCTTTGTTCCTCGAAAAAAAGAGGCATCAATGTCACAATCTGAGGTGTCTAAATCATTTCCTCCTCCCACTTCTGAATGGGAAAAATCACTTTATGGTTTAACTAATATGGAGTTATATCGATATTATGAAGATGAAATGAGACGGATTACTCATAACTACCACACAAAACAAATAAAACGAATCGATGCGGTTTATGATCAACATTTAAATTTAATGCGTGAGGCATTAGATGTAATTGATCAAGATGAAAGTATTAGCGAAGAAACAAAACAAAAAGCGGTATCTCTTTATAAAAAATTAGTTGTACTAAGAGAGGCAATGGATGCGCAATGTCATGAGGCAACTTCAATGGATGGAGAACCCCTCATAGAAATACAAATCCTTGAAAAACAACATCAGATCAAAGAAGAAAAATTTAAGGAAGCGCAAAATGCTTTGAACTCATTTTTTGAAGAAGTTCGCGATGAATCACCTCAATTACAAAAGATTTATGAGCAACATCAAACCATTACCCTGAATTTTCAAAAAGAAAGTGAAGCGATTCAAAGGGAATGGAAACAGGCGATGGAGGAGTTATCTGTCCATTACGAGACTTCCCGGGAGCATGCTTTAGAGGATGTAAACGTTAGCTTGAGTTTAATCATAGATGAATTAAAAAAGTGTCCTGTTGATGAATTGAATGAGGAGCAAATCAACAAACTGGATATGAGCTTAATGCAATTAGAAAAATATAAAGAAGAATTAAAAACAGTTAAGAATTATGATTCCACTCAGGCTTTATTAAACCAATGTAATAAAGAACTAGAAAATTTAGTGAGTATTGTTGAACCAATATTGGCAGAAGATGCAAAACAACGTGTTGATATTAATGTAAAATTAATAAAAAAAATGTTTACCTTAGCTCCAATAAATTCTTCTCTAGTTCAAGAAACCCTTGATGTGGATTCTAAAACTTCTCTCCCTATACCTACTGAGCCAGCATTTGAAGAAAATGTGAGTTTAAAATCAAGCCCACCGGTAATCGAACCTCCGAGCAAAGAGCAAGACCTTGGTCTTAAATCAAGTTCGTTTACGGATGAGCTTAAGACCGAAAAACATCAGGATTCTAAAGTATTTAATAAAGAAACCTCC
This sequence comes from Legionella nigrisilvae, assembly GCF_977063395.2. Classification (NCBI taxonomy): domain Bacteria; kingdom Pseudomonadati; phylum Pseudomonadota; class Gammaproteobacteria; order Legionellales; family Legionellaceae; genus Legionella; species Legionella nigrisilvae. The sequence goes on along the minus strand of NZ_CDRUGZ020000020.1, from coordinate 301,995 downwards.
ATTCCTTTTATGGCTACAAAGCGAGATGTGGACTTAAAATCGAGTAGTTCTTCGGTCGAGGTTATGAATGGGCAGTCGAAAGATATTCTTGATGAAAAAACTCATAGTGTTCCTTTGTCCGAAAAGCAAAATATCGATGCGAAACCCAGTACATCAGTTATTGAACTTGCGAGTCTTAAAAAAGATGAGTCTGAAGTTGCTCCCAGTGAAGAGCCTCGAAATTCATTACACGTTCAACGCTATCGATTTTTTATGAATACTATAAGGGATGGCACTGAACTCATTGAGTTTGATACAGAAAAACAGCGTAATTATGAATCAATGATTGAAGAATTATCCACAGTTTTAAATGAATTAAACGAAGAAGTTGAGCCAGAAATCGCAGAAAAAATAAAAAGAATCGAACAGCTCATTGAAGATGTAAAATCCATTGGCTTTGAAAAAGCATATCCATCTCAAATTCAAAAAATTTGTGAGGCATGTAACGTTTTAGGCATTGATTATGAACCTTTAAATCAAGTAAAAGATAATCTCGCCTCTATGTTTCAGTTTCAAAATAGCCCCCAAAGTGGTTTGGGGATGTAATGATTTTTGTATCATAATTGAAATTTTATACCACATCATGCCTCTTTTTTGCTATAATATGTGCAATTTTTTATAAAAGGGAGAGGAAAATGTCACCACATGAAGAAGCATTATGGCAAGCTGTAACTAAAAAAGAATATGACAAAGTTAAAACATTGATTCATGATCATCCTGATTTAGTCAATGCAGTAAATACGAATGGAAGAACTCTTCTGATGCGAGTCGTCCTCCTCTTAACACCGCCGTTAGATCTGATTGAGTTTATTGCCCAACACCCTGATTTCAGCTTTGAAAACTCTAAGGCCACTAAAACGACTATGAGCGTTATTTTATCCACAGGTCGTCCAGAAATTTTAGAACTTTTTGCAAAAGATCGACACATTATTTTTGATGGTGAGAATTTAGCTTATGTAACAGCCAAGAAGCTCGTGGAAAGTGCAGCTAAAGAGAAAATTGAAAAATACACTAAAATGCTGACAATCATTCGTGACGAAACGATACGCCATGCAATTGCAAGCGATGATTCTTCTTTACTGGAACGATTACAAAAAGCAGGAGATAACTTGGCTCAACCATTAAGTGATGGCAAACTTCCTGTGCGTCTTATCACTAAAGAATGTCCGGCCCCTCAGGTTAAATCATGGTTCCAATCTCAAATTGGAAAAAACGAAACAAGCATTGCAAATAGTGTCGATTCGTTCTTTGCTAATACTCGCAAAATGCAAGAAGCTCAAAAGGACATGGAGGAAGTTAATCGACGTAGATTAGAGAGTGAGAACCTATTGCTTGGAAATACTTATCACAGTGTAGAACAAATAGCTTCTGCTATTAGCCTTACAAACTAAAATTGATTGGATCCTCTCTGGGTGAATGCATCGCTGTAGCCCAGGATCTGATCTTCTTTAAGCCCATTTATCTTGTAACCCATGAATAAATCCTTTAATTTTGAGTTATTAAAAACTTCAAGGGTAAAGGAATAAGTGTGGTATCAACGCGATGATGAATGTTTAACTCTTCGTTTATATATTCAACCCGGTGCAAAAAAGACAGAGATTGTTGGTCTTTATGAGGGGGCGCTTAAAATACGCTTAAATAGTCCACCTATTGAGGGGCGCGCTAATAAAACCCTTTTAAAGTATATGGCCGAATTATTTAAAGTACCAATAAAGCAGGTTACGTTGCTACGAGGAGATAAATCCAGACACAAAGTACTGTCTATTATTGGTTCCATGGTCGATCCTGATAATTTGCTTTGAATCGTAACGTAAATTTTGCGATAGTAAAAAGAACCTATAACTAATCATCATTAATCTTATGAAAATCGAACAATTCGCGATCACATTTCATACTTCAGGAAGAGGAACGCAGGATATTACTGCTGATATAGCCACTTTGCTGTCAAAAACCCCAATCCAACAAGGCTTATGTCATTTGTTTCTTAAACATACAAGTGCCTCTTTAATGCTTTGTGAGAATTATGATCCTCAAGTTCGCAAAGATTTGGAACAGTTCCTGGTCCGTTTAATTCCTGACGGGGATCCACTTTTTAAACATGTAATTGAAGGTCAGGATGATATGCCTGCACATATTCGTACTGTATTAACTCAAACCAGTTTAACTCTACCTATACAAAATGGGAAATTAGCTTTAGGTACATGGCAAGGGATCTATCTGTATGAGCATCGTTATCAAGCGCAAGAACGTCACCTGCTTAGTACTGTTGTGGGAGACTGATCGAGTTTTTGCTATACTATTATTCTCTTTGTGAATGGAAAAAAATATGTCTTCTCTACCTCAATGCCCTAAATGTAATTCAGAATATACGTATGAAGATGGAAATCAATTAATTTGTCCGGAATGTTCCTATGAATGGGCAAAGGATGGATCCGAAGAACAAAGCCAGGACGATCAACGAGTAATTAAAGATGCAAATGGTCAGGTTCTGCAAGATGGTGATACGGTTACAGTGATTAAAGATCTAAAAATTAAAGGCTCGTCCCAAGTAGTAAAAGTTGGCACTAAGGTAAAAAATATTCGCTTGGTTGAGGGGGATCATGATATTGATTGTAAAATTGATGGAATTGGTGCCATGAAATTAAAATCTCAATTTGTTAAAAAAGGATAAAGTATGTCTAAACCACTGCACATTACTTTTTTATTTTATGAAGGAATGACCGCTCTGGACGCCATTGGTCCCTATGAGGTACTTAGTCGTTTGCCAGAAGTGATTGTGCAGCGGGTTGCTCTAAATACTGGGCCGGTGCGTACTTGTTCTGGACTTACATTAATTGCTGAGCATGCATTAAAGGATATCTCAGAGACTGATATTGTGTTGATTCCTGGTGCTGGTAATGCCACTGCATTACGTGATTGTCCTGAGATTCTTAAATGGATCAAAATGATACATGAGCATACTTTATGGACTACCTCGGTATGTACTGGAAGTTTGATCCTAGGTGCAGCAGGAATTTTATCTGGAGTTAAAGCAACAACACATTGGGCAGTAATGAATCGATTAGAAAATTGGGGGGCTATACCCACGCATAAACGATTCGTAATAGATGGGAAAATCATTACTGCAGCTGGGGTTTCAGCGGGTATCGATATGGCTTTATTTCTTGCTGCAAAACTTACGGATGAACACGTAGCGCAAAGTTTACAGCTCGGTTTGGAATATGATCCCGAACCACCTTTTGATTCGGGATCACCCAATAAAGCGTCAAAAATTGTACTTCAATCGGTTCGTGAGCGTTTAAAATATAAATTCGAACCGGAATGATTAAGGCAATACATAGAATATCAAACAAATAAATCCGGCAAGACCCATTATTGGATGCACCAGCACTCCCAATTTTGGAATCTGTTTTCCTTTCTTCGCAAGAGCAACCAAGCTTAACCCACCTAATGCAGCAAGAATTAAAAGAATTAAGCTCGCGACAAGAAGCGTGGCTTTGCCAGTCATAAATGCAAACGTGTGAACGATGATAATAAGTAATCCTAAGGTTGCAAAAACTGCATGCAAATTCCTCACCGTTCTATTTATAGGTCTGTCTTGAAGTATTGCTGTAAACAGAAAAAAACCACACACTATTGCAAGAAGAAAAAGAACAATAGCAATTATTAACATATAATCTCCTGACTAATTTACATATTCACATTGTTGTTTTGCCTGGGTGCAGCGAAAAGGAACCCGGGATCTGCATTAGAAATACCTGGACTCCATTTCGCCGCACCCAGGTGAGAAATCTACTAAGGCGTCACATAATTTTCTTTTGATTTTGGAAGATTCAGTAGTTCAATTTCCAGTTGCTCTCCCAAAGTATCTTTTTTCATAGAAGGAGAAAAATTAATGATGGGTGCTGGATTTTTCAGAGCTTCAGCTAAACTAATAAACTTATATCCATTTTTTTGATACATTTCCAAAATATCTCCTAATAAATAACTATTAAGGAGGTTTGCATGAATTAATAATATTTGTTTGGCATTCTCACCCTTAGCATTTTTTTCCGCTCTTAATGTTTGTTTCCAGATATACGCTAGATATCGTGGCTTTATTTTTTGAATGTATTTTTCTCGAGAACGATAGGGGACTTTATAGAGCATTTCATTAAAGTCAAAATCTTTACTATCAATGGTTACAGGAGCAATGGTGTAATTATGTTCTTTTAGGTAATCTAATACTTTTTGTTTTTTATCATTTTTTCCTTCTGCGAGATAAGGATAGCGAAAATATTTAGGTTCAGTCATTATAGGCGTAAGAATCTTATCGGCACGAGACACATCAGCTATATATTTATCAGCGCTCAGCTGATTTAGATTATAATGTGAGTAAGTATGATTACCCAACATAAAGCCTGCTTTACGAAATTGTTCTAAGAAATCCCATTGTCCTTTTTCGATTGCTCCTGCAATCACAAAACCTGTGACTGGAACTTTGTATTTTTGGAATGTTTGCACAATTTGGGTAAACCGTTCGGTGGATCGTTGACGATTCCCTGGGGTATCCATTCTTGAGGCTACCAGGGGTAAATCATCCATGGTGATGGCAATTTCTTTATTATCTGCAAAACAAACTGAAGAAACCAATGTAATTAAAAATAAGAATAATTTAAGCATCGATAGTCCTTATCAGAATTCTAATAACCGGGGATGGTATCATAATTCGATGAATACGTTAAAAAAAGATTAACCCACTATAAATCCATACTTCCATAGTGCATTTTTAAAAATTTCGGCATCTATATACATTAAGCGCATATTCCTTATGCCTGAAAGGAAGTTTATGAGTTGGTACTTTTTGACATTGATCAAAATGTTGAGCTAAGCAAATCTTCCTATCATACTGATCAATATATATTATTTCTTTCAGTGTTTTATTTGCAATTTTTTTATTGATGTCTGCATTCCATAAAGCATATTGATTTTGAGGACTGTCACAACCCAAAGTATAAATAATGGGTTTGTTTTGCAGAAAAAAGAGCATGCGTGCTGCAAACCAACCTGAAGTAAAAATCGTATCCGGTAATTGGGGCTGTGTCGCATTAAATTTTTGGATTAAATTATAAAAAATAAGTTTTTTTGATTTGATAATATTAAATTTGGAGGTGTTATCTATAATCACGAACAAACTAATTATTGCGTAAAGTGCAGGTAATAGAATAGCAAATTTACGATAAGGGAATGTTGTAAGCCAATATCCCAATAAAATCGCACTACTGATTAAATAAGGAGTGAGCCAGAATTCCCGAATCCCAGCCTGGCTTGCGGTGTATAAGTAAAAACACAGAAAAGTAATACAAATAATACGGCATAATTTCACAATTAATGCATTTTTTTCATCTAGCTTTTGAGTTCTTACTAAAAATGGAGGAAGCAACATTATATTTAATGAAGGGACGAATAGGGTAAAAAAAGTTTCTATTGTATGAAAAAGAGGATTTACTTCTGGTTTAAGTGTATGGGTCGTTAACTGATAGATAAATGATTGCCAATGATTTTGATAGTTCCAGACAATCACAGGATTAAAAATAATAATGCTGAGAAGCGTAGCAAAATAAAAATGCTTCGATTTAAAGATGGAGCGATAAGTACTAAAAATTAAAAAAATAAGCAGAGAAAGGATTAAAACGATGCCACTATATTTGGATAACATCATCAGCCCTGCATTAATTCCAATTAAGTAGAGCTCTTTTATTCTATTGGTTTGAATAAATTTTATAGTATAGTAGACGGTTAATGACCAAAATAAAACAAGGGGCGTATCATAGGTCGTTTGTTTTAAAATATCCAAAGTGACCAGAGGGGAAAATAGCCACGATAACATTGCAACACAGCTTGCTTCGCAGGATAAAAAAAAGCGAGCACTTTTATAAATAATCCAACTCGTTAATGCAATGCATAGGATGCCTATAAAGCTCAGGGCAAATAGGTTATCTCCGAATAATGAAGTGGCAAACCTAATAAAATATGCAATCATGGGAGAGCCATCGTAATAGGATAATGCCAGGTGACGACTCCAATCCCAATAATAATACGTATCAAGCGATAATATATTAATAGGTGCCAACAGGAGTAAAATGATAAAATACAGAGTTACAAACAGATAAACGCGTCGCGAGCTAAAAAATTCCCACGAAATAATCCTATTATTTGCTCTTTTCCCTGATGGATATCCTTTTCCCAATGGCATTGATACTGTTTCTTGTCGATTCATTCTGATGACAATAATTATCTTTAATTACTAGGAACATATTGTTCTGCCCAGATATGACGAGAATAAGTATAGTAATTTAAAAGAGAAATTAAACCGATGCCGATACCCATTATTATATTTTCACGTAAGGGTCCAGCGCCAAAACAAAGCACTCCTAAGCGTAACCAATAACTTTGTAAGTTTATTATAAATATGGAATAAATAGCAAAAAGTAATAAACGCTTTATTTTTAATGGCCATGCTGATTTTTTTTTGACGCTAAAGGTGATTTTGCTATTTAAAACGAAATTATTGATGATTGCGGCGCATACTGCAATTTGTGAGGCGTCAAAAGGTGAGAATTGAAAATATTCGCGCAACACATTGTAGCTAATAAACTGTACTAAAATACCTAAAGAGCCTACGAGACACATTTTTAAATAACGTTTAATTTCATGATAACGTAAAGAAAAAACGACTCGCAGGGAATCGGCAATGCTGTTTTTAGGCAGCTTGCTGTATCCTTTATTTCTATCAATAAAATCAATAGGATATTCACGAATTTTTGCTTTGTTTTTATGTAAAAGCCACAATAATTGCATTTTATATGCATAGTGATTTGTAAGAAATTGATCAGGCAGAACTTTTAAAAGTTGCTGTCGGCGAGTGGCACGAAAACCACTAGTAAAATCCTTATATTTTGGTGTGAGTACAGATCGAGCAACATAATTACCTAAAACGGAAAAAAGTTTGCGATGTAATTCCCAATTACTCGGAATACTCCCGCCTTCAACATAACGACTTCCTAGCACACAATCACATGTTTGCAACATCTCTAACATAGGGTGAATATACTTGGGTTGATGGGAAAGATCCGCATCAAACTCAAAAACAATATCCGCATTCAAAACAGTTAATGCATAGTTCATGGCTTGCAAATAAGCAGAGCCCAGTCCAGATTTAGTTGGTTCATTTTGTAAATGTAATTTGGGGTAATTATTCTGTAGCAAAGTAACGACTTTTTTGGTGTTATCTGTAGAGGCGCTATCGAAAATTAAAACATGTATATCATACTGCTCAATTTGTTCTACTGATGCAAATACTTGTTCTATTGTTGATTGAATGACCAACGCTTCGTTATGCGTTGGAATAATAATAACCACTTTCTCTTTTTCTAAAGAATGCTTTTCAATGGAATCAGAGGAATTACTTGCATCAGTCAACTTTATCTCGGGATTATGGTTATTTGGGGTGTGAGTTTATCAATTAGTTTTTATAAAAAAAAGAGGGGGAGGCTTTGTACTTAAATTATCCTTAAATTTTGAATTTGGATCATTTTTTTATTTTAACTATTTTTTTGCAGAAACTTAACAGTATTGATTTAATCGGTTTTCAATAACCCATAGTACAATTGAGCAATTCTTCACACTTTATTTCAAAGAGTTCTTTTATGGGAAAATCAAAAATTGGTCTCATAAAGCATACTTTTTTTAATAATTCATTAAAACCAAGTGATTTTTCCTTTAAAGAAGACGGGTTTCACTTGGCTCAATTAAAGGAGGAGTTTTTAACGTTAAATCAAGTAATTATATCGAATAGGTCCTCCTGGTCAGAAGAGAGTGCCACCGTCCATTATCTGTATTTTTTATGTGATTTGCTGATTTCCTATTATCAGGTTGATTTTGTAGATTCTGATTTAAGAACGTTAAAACAACTTCGTCAGAGAATAGAGGCTTTTTACAATATAGACCGCGTACCAAAAAAGAAAAAAATAATTGATAGTTTCCCTAAATTTCTAACAGAAGGCATACAAACAAGCATTTTAGATTATCTTTCTTCTTTTATTCGTATTTCCAAGCTACGTCAAAATGTCGGTACCTTAAATACCCGGCGTTCTCAATTTTCTTACAGCCGTGGTCTTGCAAATTATGTAATTATTTATCTTCAAAAGAGTTCTGTATCCGAATTGATTCAAGAGATTAATAAAATTCTAGGTAATCAATACAGCTTTATCGAAGGTCTTAATTTCTTAAATAACTCACGCAAAGCCATTACGGATCTGGGTATTTTACTCTATACGTTGCGTTTCCTGATTAATTTACTCTTACTACTTAAGCATATCATTCAAGCTGCAACCAAGGAGGAATTATCGACAAAGAAAGTACTCGAACACGAAATGGAAAAGCGTGGTTTTATTATGGCGAGCGACTTGGTATGGGCTGTAGTAGGTTTGTTAACAACGTATAATAACTTTTTTCATATTGCGGATGCTGCTGTTCCACTAATCACAGTTGCCTTCCTGACGTTCGATACGCTATTGTTTTTAGCTCAGTGGCTTTTTGAAGCCAGTAAATATCACGATCACGTGCGAGAATTGCAGGCCCAATTAAAGGATGCAACCCTGTTTGAACGAAAAGTCATCCAGCGCCAAATTGATGTGGTCAATGATGAATGGGAAACCCAGTGCGCCTATTTTGCAATTAATATACTAGGAGCAAATCTACTCGCCACCTGTTTCGCAATCAGTATGCTATGTACCGGTCCACTTGCTTTAGCCGGGCTAGCATTATTCAGTATGCTAGGTAATGCTTTGTATAACACCTCCGAAGAATATAAAAAATATCAAAAAACCTCTATTGCAATACGACGTGAATTAGCAAATGGAGCTCGAGTAGACGATGAGCAACACCGCCAAATCCTCAATAATCTCAATGATGAATGCAGCAAAAATTACTATGAATTTTGGAAAAGCTTAGCATTCAATGTGGGGGGAATTACATTTCTTATTACTGCGGCCGTGGCTTCCTGGCCAATTGCTTTGGGAGTAACGCTTATTTATGTAGGGTATCGATTAAAGGATGCTTATCAAAAACAACTCCATCCCCAGGAGGAGACCTCTCAGGATGTTTATCGTATTTTAGATCTCGACTCCCAGCAATCAGAAGGAATTTCAGAGTTTGCCTATAATTAATCATGACAATACCTAGGTTCTGATCGTTATTGATAAGTATTGACGCATAGCGGAGTAAAACCAATTAATAAAGGCAAATTATTTTATTCCTTTGGAGCTAAGGATGTTTGTACTACTTCAATTCCTTATTACCCATTTCAAGCTACACCTTTTGCTTAGCCGATATTTAAATTAATCCAGAATTTATAAAAAATATACAAATTGTTAATAATTACTTAATGTGGATAAATTATAATCACTTGCTGTGGGGTACAATTAATAAAGAGTTCTCATTATGAAAAATGACGAAAAGAATCTTAGCCGAATGCCAAAAAGGCACCGAAAAAGACACCGAAAAGTTCAAATCGAAGAGTACGCACCTGATGTGGAGTATGAACGAGAAAAATTATTGATAGAGGAAGGAAAGGCATTGGCCGAACTGGCTAAACCGCAGGAAAAAATCTATCGCTGTGTAGAAATAAATGAAAAAGCCAAATCTTTATTTAATAAACTTAATGCCATTACTGCTCATTTACAGGAACAAATGGAAGCTCTAGAACATCGTCTAGAAGAGTCAATGCCCAGGAGCGCGCGTATTCTCTTACTTGAGAAATATAACAAACTGATGAAAGCAGGTATTGAAAACATAGGCCAGGTTGAAACGGATCTTTCAGCTATTGAAAAGGATTTGTTTCCTAAACTAGACTACAAAATACATGGTGGACTTTTTGCAAGAAATAAAAGCGCCGTTGCCGAGCTCTATGCCAGATTAAAACAACGTAGCTTTCAAATCCAATATAAATTAGAGGGTTTGGATCCTCAGCTAAAAAATATGATCATTTTGGATTTGGAGCGGTTGAATAAACTTCTCTCTGAAATTGAATTAATCAGTGAAAAAACAAGCCAAATCTATGCAAATTTACAAAGTGGACGAATTGATGCTGATTTATATTCGGCGATGGCTAACCAATTATATGAGATTAATGAGAAAAAATTTGAATTTGAACAGGTTTGTAAGCTAATTGAAGACAAAGTAGAACTGTCAAAACTGGATAAGGAGATTGCCCAACAGGTGGAGGAGCTTAAGGCGCTCAATAATGGATGGTCCTCTATAAAAAATATTATTGATGCAGCTTATTTTAATCCGCAAAGGGGAAAAGCTGATTTAGCGACCCAATTAAAATTGGTTAATTTTAGTTTCAACGCCGCTGATTATGAGCCAAAACTATGCACTTCCTCTATGGAATGGGACGATGATCTGACCACCAGAGAGGCAATGATAATAGAGAGACAAAATATAATTGCTCAATTAAGCGAAAAACGGAAGGATTTTGAGCAAGTCAAATGCATAATCGCAACTCATCAGCAAACTATCAAAGATTTAGTTGCAAAAGATTTAGAGTTTTGTGTAAAAAGAGTTAATCTCTATGAAGCATTAACAAAGGCCCCACATGATTTTTACCGACGATTTGATAATTATCAAAAAGTGCTTGAATATGACTTCAATAAAGGATTAGATAATCCATTGGCACAATGGCATCTATATAGATTGTTAAGTTATACTTTAGGTTATTTAGCCCTTTTCCCGGATAACTGCACTATTGTCCGCAATGTGAAGAATGCAAGTACCGATCTTAAAAAATTAAAAGAACAATTTGAAACCGATTTTCCCCAATTAACGGTTAAAGGCGCCTTTTTTAATTATAAAAAAAAATCATATCTTCTCTCTGATTCTCTTAGAGAAAAAATAGATAATTATATCTTGGCACATGCAAAAATTACTGATGCTTTTGAAACGGGTGAGAAATGGGCCAGTTACGCGGAGGCTGTTGATTTTCAACGTGAATTAGAGCTTCTTAAGACCAGCAAAACTGCAATCGAGCAATATATTGTTGCGTATGAATCAGATCAAGTAAAGAATAGGAGCGAGCTTTTAGATATAAAAATCCAACTTTCAAAATTATTTCCTAAACTTAGCGTACAAAATTCGGCATTAGAATATCAAGGTGAACTTTATACTTTGGATGTTACAACTGCAAAATTGGTTGAAGAATATAATCGTGTTCTTAAAGAATTAAAAAGTGCCCTGAATGATAAAGACTTTTCATTAGATCCCATTTCAGTTAACGATAAAAAAGAACAATTTGCTGTTTTAAAAAATACTCAAAAACTTATTATTTCTTTCTTGAAAGAGCAAAAACAAAACAGGCTCGAACTTTTAGAGATAAAAAAACAGTTTGCTAACCACACACAGTTTTCTGTAGAGAAGAGAACTCTTTTACATCAAGAAAATACTTATACTCTGGATCTCTTTACTGAACAGAAAGTGGAACACTATAATATTCTTCATACTAGATTAACCTCAAAGTTTAGGAATCCATTTTCTACAGAATCAATCTCTTCAAAAGTAATATCTCTGGAATCTTTAGAGCATATAAAAAGGGATTTTGATCAGTTAAAAGAAGATAAAACAGCTATTTATCAATTTATTAAAAAGCAAATAGACTTTAGTGTTTTAATACGTGATTTCTCAAAGTATTCTCTTCTTACTCTCAATGAAAAAGGAGAATTGGTCCATAAAGGGAAAACTTATCTTCTCAATGCAGAGATCCAAAAACAAGTCCAAGATTATAATAAGACCTATACTCAACTCACGATGGCTTGTCAGAGCAGCGAAAATATAGAGAATGCAACCGAATTATTTAAAGAGTTGCAGCAAAAAGAAAGTCCTTTTAAGAAAATTGATGAGTTTGGCAAATTAATGGATTTGTTGCAAAAACAAAGGGAACTCGTACAGAAAAAAAAGAGTTTTGTTAATCAAATTCAAGACAGTATAGATAAAGAAATAAAACGAGAAAATTGTACCGAAGGTTCGGAACAGAGTAAAATAAATGATATATTGTCAAGCTTACTTACTCCATTCAGAGAGTACTCTGCACAAATTGAGCAATTAGAAAGAAAAATTAAAACAAATCAAGAAGATCTGCGTTTAGACAATCTGGATAATTCAAAAGAACAAATACAAACAATTGCCGTCGATAACCAAAAAAACACTGATGCTTTAATTGAGAGGCTCAAAGGGAAATTCATTGAAGATCTTCCCACGCTTTCTTCTGGAAAATATCTCAATCAATTCATGGAGTGGATAGATAAAAAAATTATTGCGCCGCTTTATGAGGTCTATTATAAAAAAGAAAAACCTTATCGACCTGGATTGTTTGCTACCTCTGCGGAGGTGAATCTTTTTGCATTCCGCCAACAAATCCTTCCTAATTTAGAAGTTACCCAGAAGGAGACACATGAGGCAGCAAAAGCGGCGACAGCAGCTTGAGACAGGTTTTTATTTAGCTCATATTTTTTAACATCTTTTGCAATTATGAGCCATTATTCATGCACCTCAAATAAAATAAGGAAATCATTATGTCACAAAATTCTATGGGTCAATTTTGTTGGAATGAATTAGCTACTGCGGATGTAAACAAAGCGAAAGAGTTTTATAGCAAAGTACTGGGCTGGCAATTCAAAGAAATACATTCTGGTGAAATGACATATACCCTAATTCAAGCCAACGATAAAGAATTTGCAGGTATATGGCAAATTCCTGCAAATCAACAAAATGAAATTCCTCCTCACTGGATGGCGTATATTTTAGTAAATAATGTTGCTGATACTTTAGCAAAAGCAAAACAGAATGGAGCTCAAGAAATTAAAGGGGTGACCCATGTTGGAGATATGGGACTCTTTGCGATTATTAAAGATCCGACAGGGGCTCATATTGCATTCTGGGAAACAAAGTAACATGGCTTATGTAGCCTGACTGCAGCGAAGAGGACAGGAAGTTTATCCTCCCCGCTTCGCTATGCCTGGCCACAGATCTACGAGTTTTTTATATTACTTTCACTCTTTTGATTGAGCTTCTGCCAAAGCTCATATACTTTGATTGCATCAGGATGAGCATGGTAGGACATGGGTAAATTTCTTTCTTGCCAAGGCTTGGCAAATTCATCATAAAAATTCTCTAATGTAAAATATTTGCGATCATCAATATAATATTTTTTATAATCATCTCTTAATGTAATAAAGGTTACTTTTAAAGGGCTGCAATAATACATTGCGGCCAAACACATAGGACAAGGATGGGCTAAAATATAAAACTCACAGTTAAAAAGGTGTTCCGTATGCAGTTTCGCGGTAGCTTTTCTTATTGCGACAATTTCTGCATGGGCAGTAGGGTCGTTCGTTTGGGCTACCAGATTTGTTCCTTCCGCAATGATTTTACCGTTTTCTGCAATTAAACAAGCAAAGGGTCTCCCACCTTGTTTTACATTCTCATTAGCCAGTTCGATGGTCTTTTTAATAAAATCCATTTTAGGTCCTTTGAATTCAAGATTATTAAAAGTATAGAATAAGTTATCTTGTCAGCTCTAATACTTAATCCAATCTTGCTCAGGAGAGTTATTTATTGGCAATAGTTCATAAGTTTTGAAGATATTTCCGTCTTGAGATAAAAGAATGGCTATAGGTCTGGTTTTTTCAAAGTGAGCAAAGATTATCATCATCATAACGGTGATGGGTACGGAGAGAAACATTCCTAATATTCCCCATATTGCGCCCCAAACTGCTAATGCAATTAAGATAACCAATGGACTTAAATTTAATGAATTACTTAAAAAACGGGGTTCAATCAAATTTCCAACAATAAATTGGATGGTTCCTAAACCCAGAGTGATTTCAGCAAAAGGAATCCAACTGGCAAACTGAACCAGAGCCAGAGAAGCAGGAAAAGCAATCGCAATAATGGCTCCAATATTGGGAATAAAATTAAGAAAAAAGATGAGAAGTGCCCAAAACTCTGCAAAATCCAATTTAACCCATTTCATAATTATCCAGCTGGAAAGTGCCGTAATAATACTCAAAATGGATTTGATCCCCAGATAGGTCTGAGTGTTATTCACAATATGGCTGATGATGTTGTTCACTATGAGACGACTTTCCAAAGAGGGGAACAGCGAATCGATTTTTTTTAGAAAAAAATGTTGTTCCACAAATAAAAAGGCAACATACAATAAAATGAGTACAGTAGAGCTTGCAAGTGTTGTGAATACTCCATATACACTGGTGAAAATCGTTTGGAAATTTAGACTTTTGATCATGCTGTTCATACTCGCTAATATTTGGATATGAAATTTTTGATCAATATTGTTAAAAATTGTTAATAAGTTTTCTTGATAGCGATTAGATGCCGCGATGACACTAGTGACATTATTAGTAATGATATTTATAAAAATTAAAAGAGATATTCCAAGTATGGCAAAGGCAAAAATCATACTGAGCCAACTGGGGACCTTGGGTATTCGTTGAATGATATTACTTATGGTATTAAGAAGATACCAAATGAAAACGGCGATCACGAATGGAATCAAAACATGACTTCCTATCACTAGGAAATAACCCACTATCCAGATGATAATTAATCCACAGGTAAAAAGAAGCATGCGACTCATTGATTCAATCCTAATAAATGAGTGAGCTTAGTAGATACGCCCCGGCGCATAATACACTTCCTTTTGAATTTCTAATTATTATACCAATAATAGCACTTATTGCAGGAGGATAATTTAATATGAAGAATTTATTTTGTGGAAACTGAATTTAATGTTATTGAGTAAGCTGCTTGAAATATAACCTGGAATGTGAGTCCCAGGTTATATATAAAATCCGTATTAGCTTAGTATGAAACCACATGGAAGATCTTCAGGACCTTCAATCGCTACGTTGGTGAGTGCTTGTTTTGTAGTGGTATATGCTTCATTCATATCTCTTTTCAAGCCAAGATCGTTTTTCTCTACTGTAAAATAGGGTTCGCCAAAATAATGCTCCAGAACGGCGTTAATAAATGCTTTGAGCTTATTCCCAACCCCTGTATGTGCCATCAAGGTAGGTTCCCAACTATAAATAGCAGAACGACACTCATTGGCAAATTCTTTGACACGATATTTATAATTAAGCAGTCGTATCCCATTATCATAATCTTCGTCAAACTTAGTCATTGTTGATTCGAGCTGAGCTCTCAATTGTCGTAACGCATTGAAAACATCGCTAGGAAGTGGTTTTTTTTTGTTTGCATCAATTTCCACATCTAACTGATTAATTAACTTTCTAACTGAAGTATAAATTTGAGGTTTATCTGTAACCAACCCCCCAAGATCTGCCGCTTTATTTTTAAAGAACTTCAAAAATGCCATATTATCAACCTCGCTCTCATTATAAAATTCAAGCTTTCTCTAAATGGTAGAGAAGGCAAGCGGCATCTTAGCACAACTAGATCACAAATTAATAGTGAAGTGCAAAATTAGATCTCTTTGGTTCAATTTTAATCCGCTTAAAATAAAAATCGAGATATAATCTTAGGTAGAGGCGGATTAGGCACCCCTTATATTGCGCGAGCAAGGCATGCTGGGTACTCACCCATCCTAATACGCTGCCCAGCCTGGATTCCTTTGACGTAGTTGGGTGCCGAAGGCTTCACTGCACCTGCATTCAGGCTACATTGGAAATTTGCTATTCTTAAGTCGAATAATTTCATCGCACATCTGCTGAATATTAAGCTCTTCCGTGTCAATACATAATTCACAATACTTCTGGAAGTTGAATCGCTTTAACCAATGAAGCGCCGAGCCTTTTAACCGATCACCTCGAGCGTCCTCTCTTTGTGCAATTACTGTTTCTGAGGCATAAAGATAAACAAATAAAATTCCAAAGGGTTCTAACGTTTTTTTGTAGGCATTAAATTCGTCTATAGTGGTAATAAAGGAGTCAACAATAATATTGAAGCCTTCCTCACCGAGGAGCTTCAAAACATTGGGTATCGTTAAATAGAGTTTTGAACACAATGCTCCCGGCACGATTTCATAAGTTCCATCAGTATGTTTTTGTGCATAACAAATATCATTAGGAACACATACTTGGGGATTATCTGGATGTAATCCATCAAATCTATCGCCCAGCATACCCAAATATCCATCCGTACTAAAACTGAGCCAACCCTCATCAAGTCTGCTTTGTAATTCTTGGCAAAGAGTTGACTTTCCTGAGGATGAAGTACCACAAACAATAATAATCATTTTTTACCTTGAAATAATAAGAAATATTAAGTTTTAATTGGTGCTAAAGTGAGTTCGTGATTTAATAAATAGATTAAGTTTAATGTTAAAAAAAAGTTTTGTGAAAGGGTATTAAAGACGAGTTAGTATAAGGGGAAATACATGACAAATAATGGTTCAATTAGCCCAGAAGATATTATACCCGATGGAGTAGATAACATATCCATCAACGGCACCCTTGTAAGAAAAGGTACGGTTGCTGCTTTTTTAGCAAATGCAAAGGTTCTTGAACACCAATACAGTACCGAAATACAAAAAAACGAAGCAATTAAAACCATGAAGGAATTAGCCCCAGCGATAATTGCTACGGGTTTACATCAACATGTAGTATTTAAAAATAAGGAAGTTGAGCAAATTCTTATTGATGCTGAGTAATAGAGATAAATACTTAAAAAGTAAGGGCGGAGGAGATCCTATACTCGAGTAATATCGCCTATACTATGTATTGAATTTGCTCATTTACTATTAATCTCATGAATTCACCAAACTATCAGAGCCTTGCTTGGGCCCATCCGCTTGTTCAGGATTGGTTTATCCAGAAAGTAGGACAACCTACCGAACCCCAGGAGCAAGGATGGCCTTTTATTTTGGCGGGTAATGATACCCTCATTTCATCGCCGACGGGCTCGGGAAAAACTCTGGCTGCATTTTTAGCATGCTTGGATAGTTTAGTGCGTAAGGCGGTATCCGGAAATTTACAGGATATGACTGAAGTCTTGTATGTTTCCCCTCTTAAAGCACTCAGTAACGATGTACAAAAAAACTTACTTATACCCCTAGAAGAAATTACTGAATTAGCCAAGGGAAGAGGAATGCCTATTCAGGAAATCCGTGTGGCCGTGAGAACTGGGGACACCCCTAGCAGTGAACGACAAAAAATGCTTAAGCAGCCACCGCATATTCTTATTACTACCCCAGAATCGTTTTATATTTTATTAACCGCCGAGAAAAGTCGTATTAATTTGGCAAGTATCCATACGGTGATTGTTGATGAAATACATGCTTTGGCCAACAACAAACGAGGTACACACTTAACTTTATCTCTTGAACGTTTGGAAGCACTCACCTTAAAACCCTTTATTCGTATTGGATTATCAGCAACACAAAAACCTTTGGAAAAAGTGGCCCATTTTTTAACGGGTGCTAAGAAAACTAAAGTAAAATTAGTCAACATAGGGCATGCACGTCAGCTGGATTTGCACGTTGTGGTACCAGACATCGAATTAGCTGCCGTTGCTTCCAATGAAATGTGGGATGAGATTTATGAAAAAATTGCTGCCTATGCCCGAAAACATCGTTCTACTTTGGTATTTGTCAATACGCGAAAATTGGCAGAACGGGTTGCTCATCATTTAGAACAACGTTTAGGTGAGCATAAGGTTTTAGCTCATCATGGTAGTTTATCGCGAAAATTAAGACTCGAAGCAGAAACAAAATTAAAAAATGGATCGCTCCAAGTATTAGTTGCTACTGCTTCTTTAGAACTGGGTATCGATATTGGAAGTATTGATCTGGTTTGCCAAATAGGTTCCCCGCGTGCAATTGCCACCGCATTACAACGCATTGGAAGGGCAGGGCACTGGCATGCTGCGATTTCTAAAGGACGTGTTTTTGCCACCACCCGCGATGAATTATTAGAATGTGCTGCACTGGTCTACGCAATACGACAAGGAGATTTGGATCAGCTAATCATTCCAAAAGAGCCACTCGATATCTTGGCGCAACAAATTGTGGCCGCTTGTGCTACTCAGGATTGGGAAGAAAAATCGCTCTTTAACTATTTTAAAAACGCCTACCCTTATCATCATTTAACATGGGAAAAGTTTGAAGAAATTCTTACGATGTTATCCGAAGGAATCGCGGGTTCTCGAGGACGTTATGGTGCTTATATCCACAGAGATCAAGTCAATCATATGATTAAAGCACGACGAGGAAGTCGACTTGCTGCGATTACTAGTGGGGGTGCTATTCCTGACAATGGATTATTTACGGTTATTGCGATGCCTGACAACGCAATGGTGGGCACTTTAGATGAAGATTTTGCGGTAGAAAGTAACCGTGGGGATATTTTTTTATTAGGGACTAACTCGTGGAGAGTACTTCGTATCGAAAATGGGCGCGTACTTGTGGAAGATGCACATGGAGCGCCGCCAAGCGTACCTTTTTGGTTGGGGGAAGCACCTGCACGGAGTATTGAATTATCACTACAAGTTTCGCAGATGCGCGAAAAAATCAATGAACTATTGCCAGAAAAAAGTCCGCAAATTGTTGATATAAAAAATTATCCTGAAATTAAATCTGCGATTGAATGGTTAATCAATCATTGTGGACTGGATAATTCCGCTGCGGAACAGTTGCTTGAATATATTCGTTTAGGTCGACAAATTTTGGGAGCCGTTCCAACCCAAAAAACAGTAATTGCAGAGCGTTTTTTTGATGAAAGTGGGGGAATGCAACTAATAATTCATGCACCTTTTGGTGCGCGTATCAATAAAGCTTGGGGATTAGCTCTACGCAAGAAATTTTGTCGATCCTTTAATTTTGAATTACAGGCAGCGGCAACCGATAATGGGTTAAATATTTCTTTGGCAGAACAACATAGTTTTCCTTTATCTGATGTGTTTCATTTCTTGCATACCAACACGTTAAAAGAAGTTGTGACTCAAGCAGTTTTACAATCCCCATTATTGGGCATGCGATTTCGCGCAGTGGCTTCCCGTTCTTTAGCACTATTACGTTTTCGGGGGGGTAAAAAAATTCCTCCAAACATCCAACGTATGTTAGCAGATGATTTATTGGCCGCTGTTTTTCCCGATGCTGCGGCCTGTCAGGATAATTTGGGTGGACTTGATGTTATTTTACCTGAGCATCCACTGATTGAAGAGACCATGAAAGATATTTTAACGGAAGCTTTAGATATTGATGGATTTGCTGAGGTGATCCATGCTATTGAGTCCAAGAATATCGCTTGTCTTGCAGTGGATACCCCCGTTCCTTCGGTATTTTCCCATGAAATTTTAAATGCTAATCCCTACGCATTTTTAGATGATGCTCCTTTAGAAGAACGACGTTCGCGCGCAGTCGAAATGCGCCGAGTACTTCCCGAATCACTTTTGGAGGAGGTGGGTAAACTCGATCCTAAAGCCATTTCTGAGGTACAAGAACAAGCGTGGCCAGATATTCGCTCTGCAGATGAATTACATGATATCTTACAAGCGGTAATTCTGTTTCCTGAAACCATTCAATTGTCTGAGTACCAATCTACTTTGCCCGCATGGAAACATTATTTTATTGAGTTACAGCACCAGGGAAGGGCTGCTTTAGCTTCAGTTGCCGGTAAAAACTATTACGTGCCAACGGAAAAAAAGAAAACTTTTCTTGGCATTTTCCCACAAGCAACATTTGCTAACGAAATTGCTGATATTGAGCATAAACCCAGCTCACAAGATGAGGGCATTTTAAATACTCTACGCGGTTGGCTTTTACATACAGGTCCCATAACCCCAAAAATTCTTAGTGACTTTTTGCAGCTTTCTTCTTTGGATGTTGAACATGCTTTACTCAAATTGGAAGCCAGCGGATATCTATTACGGGGGAATTTTCGTGCAGAGCATGTTGGAGAAGTCGAATGGTGTGAGCGTCGTTTACTCGCACGTATTCACCGTTACACTACAGAATCCTTGCGCAAACAGATCAAACCCGTTACACGGGCACAATTTATGTCCTGGTTGTTGAAATGGCAACATGTGACAAAAGGAAATCAAATGCGTGGCGAGGTTGGATTATTAGAGGTTATCAAACAACTACAAGGTTTTGAACTTGCTGCAAATGCCTGGGAATCAGAGATCTTTCCTGCACGGGTGCACAATTACGATCTATTGATGCTGGATAAGCTCTGTATGAGTGGTCTGGTGGGATGGGGACGAATGTCTCCTCATCCTTCCATAGTGGTTAATGAAGAAGAAACAAAAAAATCAAGGCGCTTAACACCAACTCGAAATGCACCGATTACATTTTTTGTCCGCGAAGAAGCCGATTGGATTCCACCTCATGAACTTGTGGATAATATCGAAGAAGTAGATAGTTTGAGTCATCCTGCACGTAATATTTATCAATTCTTACAAAAATATGGTGCCTCATTTTATGCCGATATTGTGCGTGGCACGGGAAATTTAAAAGTGGAAGTAGAAAATGGGTTATGGGAGTTGGTTGCAGCGGGAATGGTCACCGCCGATAGCTTTGATAATGTACGTACTTTGCTGAGTACCAAACGTAAAAACAGCAGGAGACATCGTAGCAGACCACTATTTCCACTGAGTACAGGACGTTGGTCTTTGTTGCATGTTCACGCACAAGCGGATTATGAAAAGCGTGTGGAAGCTGCATGCTGGATGCTTTTGAAACGCTACGGTGTGATATTCCGTGATTTGCTCGTCCGTGAGAAAAATATTCCTCGCTGGCGAGATTTATTGATTTTTTTGCGACGTCTTGAATTACGTGGTGAGGTACGCGGAGGCCGTTTTGTTGACGGATTTTTAGGCGAACAATTTGCATTACCTTATGCGGTTGATTCCTTACGTGCTATGCGAAAAGAGGAACTTGATGGGGAACCCCAAATTATTTCGTCTGTGGATCCTCTAAATTTAGTAGGTATTGTATTGCCAGGTGATCGAATTTCTGCAGCAACAAAGTCAGAGATCCAATTAGTAGCTGGTCAAGTTTCTATGTAAATTGACTCCTCTTCAAATCCAGGTGAATTTTTTTGAGATTCTCTGCAAATAATTGAGAAAAATTCGGTACTATTAAACCGTTATAATGCTATAGATTTAAAATAAATTTTTTGTTATATATTTAGATAAAATGTCAATAATTTGAAACAATTGTCAGTCAAATTTTGTTTGTTTTACCTGTTAAGTGTTCTTCGTATTCCCTTAATCACCTCAATCAGACATGGAGTAAAAGAATGAAAGTCAGTGAGTTAAAACTACGAATGGGTGAACTTAAAAGTAGTATTGAATTATTAGAATTTCCCAAAGAAATCGTAGAGTTGGTCTCAAGACAAACTGAGATGCTTGCCTTACTCGAGGATCAAAAAGAGGTTGATTCGAATGTGATGCTTCTTGTTAAAGAACTCATCAATCAATTTTGGCTATGGGTTATTAGAAATGTCGCTTATGACCAATGGGCCACGGGTACGCACGTCAGGCCTTGGCTTTTATTCCAAAAGTCATTGGCTAAAGCGAATTTGTTAGAGGCGGATTTCCTTCATCCTATACTGTATGAAAAGTTATACAATCATTTTGATGATTTAGCTGAAAATCGCTTAAGGGTAACCGAACTCATGCCTTTACTTATTTCTGCTAGTCGAATGTTAGGGTATAAGGAGGTCACTGAAAATAATTATCCTCTCGAACGGTTAAACGCAAGGATATCTTCAGAAAAGCCTCAAGTAATTGCAAATATAAAAGATGTGATGTTTTTATTAAGAACTATTTTTTATCTAATTCATAGATATTGCACTTTTGAACAATGTTCTTTATTGCCTTCCTTGATTTATTTTCGTTCCCATACTACAGATGAAGAACGACGTTCTGAGTTGGCAATTTTTAATTGGTTAACTCAAAATACAGTTGAATGCACCCAATTTTTTAATACACATAATCAATACATTGATACTCGCTCAATTAAACTCATTGAAGCTTTGCAAAGGGTTGCTCATTTTCTTCCGTCTTTACGTGTCGAGTTTCTAAGTGCTACGAACCAAAGTCGTTGGCTTTACCCCTTTATTCAGCAAACCAGATTGGAGCAAAAGGATACCGAAAATAGTTTAATAGAGAAAACATTTCATTTATTAGAGACAGATTTTAAAACTCAAAAAGATAAATCTCTTGCCGCAAGCTTAAGTTTTGTTTCCGAAGTGAATAGACAAGCCCGAATCCTAACAAACCCAGAAGCAAAAATTGTTTATTCAGCAACCTACTTATTTTGCTTGGAACAATATAAAAAGCATCGCGAAAAGGATTTGCGTGACAAACATTCTTTATGGTCGCTTTCCGGAGACACAAAATGTCAAGCTGCGGAGAAAAAAAAGTTAGTTGTTCTTGGCAAACCGGTTAGGTTTGATTTTTTTGAAACCTTAGCCATTAATCAAGGACGTTTGAAAAAAATAGTCAATTTTCTTGATGAGAAGCAAAGTTTAGAGTTGGAAGATTATACTTCTTATCTATCGAACTAACTACAACATCGAGTGAAAACGATTGTTTTATATAAAATTTATTCCATTTGAAATTTGCTTTTCCATTTTGCGTAACATATATTTATTATTAGCTTTGGTATCTTAAAATCATTTTTAAGTTATTAAGAAAAGGAGTTCTTATGCGTGTCATCAACAAACTGTCCCTAGCAACCATGTTAGGTATTTTAGCAGTGTCACCCAGTATCTACTCTGCAGATACACCTGATATTTCTGGATCCTATAAATGTTCGTACCACGATCCTTTTACAACTCCCAATGATGGTACTGAAACTGTAGTATTCAAGAAAAATGGTGATGTTTATAAAATCTCCGGTATTCCTACTGGAAGCGTATTCCCATATTACATTGGTAAAGGCATATTTAATAAAAACGTCAATAATGCGATTGGCTACATATTTTGGCAACCAAAGTCCCCCTCTGTAACAACAATCCAAATTTTTACAGTGAAACCTGATGGCACTTTGGATGGTGTTTTTGCAGAAAGCAATAAGGATAAAGGTGGTACTGAAACCTGTACTAAATCAACCCAATAGTGAATATTCGCATAAAGGTGAGAAAAGGAATTTATTATGAAAACTGTAATGAAAAGTATTTATTTAGTTACTGCATTATCCCTACCCACTTTAACAGCCTATGCAGATACAGAGAGCACGAGCACGACTCCTTCGAGTACTCCTAGCAGTTCGAGTACACCAAGTAACTCAAGTACTCCGACAACTACTCCTGCTACGAGTGACACTTCAACAAGTAAGACCGGAACATCTTCTTTTTTAGGAGATTATCAATGTCAACGTGTTGATGCGGCAAATAATACTGCAACTTATCCTCTTACCGTATCCAAAACAGGGGATACTTATACGTTAGAATGGGATAATAGTAACGGAGATCCTGTTCTTTACGGTACCGGTGTTATGCATCCAAATCAAACAAATGTGGTTGCCTCTTCATTTTGGGATCCAAGGAAACCGGACACAATTGGTATTCAAATGATAGAAATCAAACCCGATGGTTCATTGCAATCTAATTGGGTTTTGCAATCAGACAATCAACTTGGATCAGAGACTTGTACTAAAAGTAAATAATCAAAATAATCCAAGCATAAAGGGTTACCTTAGGGTAGCCCTTTCATTCTAAGTACCTAAGGAAACTTCAGTTCTGAATATAAAGTTCAATTACCACACTAAATTCTTAGATAAATAGGCTCATAACCTATTTTTCATTTTATAAAAAATTATGGCAAAGGGTTCTTTGAGAAAGTAACGTGAGCTGTATTTGTTCTTTATCCAGCAGGCACTTGTTATTGCAGGAGAACTGAATACGGTGAGGCCCAGTTTTTGAGCTACTAGAATGGCTCGTGGGGCATGAAAAGGTTCAGTGACTAAAATAATGGATTTAAATTGGTTCGCTTGCAATAATTTTTTAGAATAAAGAAGATTTTGGAATGTGGAAGTTGATTCGGATTCAAGCAGAATGTCTTTTTCGGGTACGCCCAAAGATATAGCAATTTTTTTCATGGTTTGTGCTTCATTTATGCCATCTTCCACATCCGTACCGCCTGAGAAAAGTAGTTTTGGAGCATAGTTAGCCTTATATAAATCAATTGCATGTTTTACGCGAGCCACAAGGCAAAGGTTATAGGAATTATTGCGATAGGCTTTTGCTCCAAGAACTAATATAATATCGGCACGTTTTCTCTCATCTTTTTCCGCATTGTTTATAATATACACAGCTAACAAAGCATAAATAGCAAGAGTCGTAATCAAGAGAAAGATACCTAGGGGTATGTACAGTTTCATTGAATTCTCAAAATAATTCGTAGGGTTCTTAGTAACGGAAAGTTTATCAGATCTTATGAGGCTGAATAAAAAGAGTTGGCTGTAAGTAATTTTTAATTATGTAAATGGGCCAATTGGCCCAATTTTTAGTCAAGAGTTTTTTAATCAATGGTGTTGATGGTATTGAGGGTAGGGTGCACCATTTTCCACTACAATATAATCTCTTGGCGGCGTCCAGCGATGAGCATTTCTCCATCTTGAATGATGATGGTGATGGCGAAAATTTTTAAATCGTGGATAATAATCATGGGTATGATAAAAAGCAAAGGATGTAGTGGAAAATAAAGTAGCCGCGCCTAACATCCCGCACAGCAATATTTTTTTGATCATCATTTTTATTCCCCTCTTTAATTGTTATCTGCTGCTGAGTCTAAATAATGAATGTAACAGGGATATAACAAAATGTTGTGAAATTGTAACAACGTTGTTACAAAAGATGACACAGTGGAAAGAACTAACGGCAAACGCTTTTTCCTACCTCCACGCAGTTCAATTTAATAGATTTTCTTTTTACACGGAATTTTTTCAATGAATGGCAGTTTGTTTCAGACTATAAAATAAATCAGTTATGTACGTTTTTAGCGTAAGCTAATTTTCGGTTGTTGTTGTGATTCCATGTGAGTAACTACCTCAGTTAAATCAACTACCTCATCAGGAACATTAGGGATGCTGCAATGTGCAATCAATTTTGATACTAATATAGAGGCACAAGGACTGAAACATCCTGTAACTATTACCGTGGCAGGTAGTGTAGTAAGAAAAGTTAAACTCGTTGAATAAGGTACTTCGCTTGCGCGAAGAATATAATAAATACCAAGATGAACTCCAGCACCAAGGGCCATCGCAGCAAGAATTGCGCATTTTCTATAACAACAATTCTCGTTAATATTGGAAGAACGTTCCATAATCATTTCATCTCGTTCTTTTACATTAGCCAAATAAATATCCTTATGTTGGCTAACAAGCTTTTGGACTAAAGGAGTAATGTATTGACTTTCCAAGTCAGGAGGTAATTTTTTATTGTTGTACAAAGTAAAAAAAAGATGAGGATTCGTTTTTTCGATTTTCTGTGCTGCTAGAGTAACAAGTGTGGGTATTAGTTTTGGCATGATTAAGCCCCTATCTAAATTCTAATGATGTTTTTATGAGTAATTGTTGTTATTTTGTATCAAATCATTAGGATTTGTTTCCATTTACTGGGTCAAACTATCCTGATTTTTGTTTATTTCCTGTGTATGTTGCGCTTCAATACTCAAAAATAAGGCCATTTTAGCCTAAGCGCGCGAAATGTAAACAGCCATTAAAAGATATGATGTTTTTGACAAAATAATTTAAGCTATACGAGAAGTGATTTTTATGGATTCATTGTACGACAACGAGATTATGATTAAGGATAAACATGTGGGATTTTTTTTATGGCATGGGTTATATGCTTCGAGGAGTTCGAACCCTTTCTACCTCAGGCTTAAGACGTTTTGTGCTATTACCTTTAGCAATTAATTTTATAATGTTTTCCGGATTGTTTTATCTGATACATCACTATGTATTGCCTTATGCTTATCATTACCTTGATAAGTTGCCTTCTTGGTTAAGTTTTCTTAGCAGCATATTTTTTATCATTTTTATCCTGAGTTTTTTCTTAATGTTTTTGTCGCTTTTTACTGTATTTTTTAATCTAATCGCAGCTCCTTTAAACGGATTATTAGCGGAGAAAACACAAAAAATACTGTTTGGGAGTGCAATTCCTTCTTTATCATTTTATCAAGTGGTACTTCGCAGTATCAAGCGTCAAGGTGAGTTTCTTGGCTATTTTTTGCCTCGATTTGTGATTATAGTTATTTTATTTTTTGTACCCTTTATCCAGCCGATTTATCCTCTCTTATGGTTTTTATTTAATGCTTGGATACTAAGTATCCAATATCAGGATTTCGCCATGGATAATAATCTGATTAGCTTCAAAGAGGCGCGAAGAATCGTTGCTCGTAATAAAATGCGTTCCCTTGGATTGGGTTTTTCTATAAATATAGCCAGTTTTATACCTATCTTAAATTTCTTGATCATGCCTGCAGCAGTGATAGCAAGTACCATTCTCTACTGTGAGCTTAATAAGAATTTGCTTCCGTCTATAAAGCAGGAATGAGAGTTATAGCCTCGGTGTAGCGCAGCCCAATCTGGATAATAAATCCGATTTTCGCTACGCTATTCTGGCCTATGGTGTTAATACGCTTGAACTACAATTTTTCCTACGGCTTTACCTGATTCGAGTAATGCATGGGCTTTATCAATATTCTCGAAATAAAAAAGATGAGGATCAATAAGCGGCTTTAAAGAATCTTGATCCGCTAATGTTGCGATCTCTTTTAGAATTTTGCCATGACGTTCACGTTCGATGTTGCGTAATAATGGCAATAGCATGAATACTGCATGTAGACTTGCCGATTTACTATGTAAGGGTGAGAGATCGTGGTTTGAAGCGGCTTGAATGCTAATTACATTTCCATATAAGGCAACCGCAGCTAATGACTTATCGAGATTCTCTCCACCGATTGTATCAAATACAATATCAAATCCCTTTCCGTGAGTTAGTCGATTAACATAATCTTGAACGGATTCAAGCCGATAATTAATCGTTTCTTTAGCTCCAAGCGATTTTGCTATATCTGCTTTATCTGGGGAGGATACCGTTGTGTATACTTCCGCGCCAGCCCATTTGGCGAGCTGGATCGCAATATGTCCAACTCCTCCAGTACCAGCATGAATTAATACTTTTTGTCCCGGTTTAATTTTAACTTTTTCAAATAATGCTTCCCAGGCAGTAATGGCCACTAGAGGTAATGCAGCGGCTTCAACCATACTCAAGGTTTTAGGTTTTTTCGCAATTAATTGGGCATCAGCAAGCATAAATTCTGCTAAAGCACCTGGTTCATTGAGGAATCCTCCCGCACATCCATAAACTTCATCGCCCACAGCAAACTCAGTTACGTAGTCACCAACTTGTTCAACAATACCTGCTACATCACTATGCAAAATGGCAGGAAATGGAGGAGAAATTTGGCTGTATTTACCAGAGCGAACTTTACAATCGACGGGATTTACGCTAGTTGCTACAACTCGAATGAGCACATAGCCGGGTTTAATTTGGGGAGTGGGGAGTTCAATCGTTTCAAAGATTGAAGCGTCACCAAAAGATGATATTGCTTGTGCTTTCATAGCGTCCTCCTAACTTGATGCACCAGACGTTTATTAAAATTGAAGAGAGCCGAAAAAATCTATCTTCCTTAATGCAAAATAGCATTCTAAAAAAATCGCAGAACATTTTCCAGCAACCGTTAGTTTTTTAATGGTTTTTTCAGGTACTTGCTCTGCAATTAAGCTTTTAGAATAACAGTTGTAAAAGTAAATTGGCATAGTTCAGCTTAACTGCACTATAGTGTTCATTAAACATTAAATTTATGATTAATAAAATTAAAAAGGATGAACACATGATGTGGCCGACAAAATTGACTCAAAAAATGGGCATCAAATTTCCAATTATCCAGGCCCCTATGGCAGGAGGTGCAACTACTCCGGAACTCGTCGCGGCGGTATGTAATGCAGGTGGTTTAGGTTCATTAGGAGCGGGATATATGCCTCCTGCTGAAATAAAAAGTGCACTCAAAAAAATACGAAAATTAACGAATAAACCCTTTGCAGTGAATCTGTTCATTCCCGAGCATCATTATGCCACAACCGAACAAATTCGAAAATCGTGTATGGATATCAAACACTCTTGTCTTGAATTAGATATAGAAATTGAACCCGTTTTCGAACCTTATGCACAATCCTTTGAGGAACAGATAAATGTCTTAATAGAAGAAAAAATTCCTATTTTTAGTTATGCATTTGGTGTGTTGGATTCGAAATGGATAGCCAAATTTAAAAGGAATCACACTCTTTTAATAGGTACAGCAACCACTTTAGCTGAAGGACACCAACTTGCAGAATGTGACATCGATGCGATTGTTGCTCAAGGAAGTGAAGCGGGCGGACATAGAGGAACTTTTATAGGGCCAGCAGAGGAGGGATTGATCGGTTTGTTTAGCTTGGTGCCGCAATTGGTGGATGAAATTAACCTTCCAATCATTGCTGCGGGTGGAATTATGGATGGCAGAGGAATTAGGGCCGCACTGGATTTGGGTGCCGAAGGCATACAAATGGGCACTGCTTTTTTGAGTTGCCTGGAGTCCGGTATTCCCGGGGTGTATAAACACGCTTTACTATCACAACAGCAGGATAATACTGTACTTACACGAGCTTTTTCAGGTAAATTAGCACGAGGTATACGCAATCAATTTATCGAGCGTATGAATACTAAAACACTAAATATCCTGGATTATCCCATTCAAAATACCTTAACGAGCGGGATGCGAAAAAAAGCAAAAGAACAAAACAATATTGATTTTATGTCTTTGTGGGCAGGTCAATCTGCTCAATTATGCAGGGATGTAAGTGTAAATGAGTTAATGAATGCATTAGTGCAGGAAGCAGAGGCATTAAACTAAGGTACATGGTACACACTAAGAAAGAAAAAATAATAAGAACTCCCATTAAACATGGTGTGGGAGTTCTATAATTAATTTAGAAATAATAGCTATTTGTTGATTCCATTTGAGCAACCTCATCTGGCTTTGCAAATTCCTTTCTAAATTCTTTGTCAATTTCTTGTCTTTGAAATTTGAAGCTATTTATAGCCTCCACTTGGTTTGCGCGTAGTTCATTATTGCTGGAGAAGAACGAATGTTTTTCCGTATAAGTACGGGAAGCATCGGTACATTTGTCGAGTTGTTGATACATTGTGTAATAACTTTGGATTTTACGAGCAAGATATTGATTATCTAAAATATCGATAGAGTACCTTCTGGAGTTTACTAAGTGTGTCTTTAGTTCAATTAGCAAAGTAACATAATTATCTCTTACCGACGTATTTTGAAATTTAATACATTGAGTATCAATGCAATCGAAAATTAACTTGTAATCTCCACTAGATAACGCTTCCAATACCTTCTTAAACGAATTGCGACGTTCATAATAGTCCTTCCCTTTAGTTTTACTTAATAAACAGGTTGCTTTGCCCAAATCATGCACATACTGGTGTATTGCTCTTAATCCTTGGATTATTGGCAAAGGATTAGGTTTTTCGGATAAATTCATTGTAGGGATAGATGGAGAGGATTTTGTCTTCTCGGAATAACAAGCAGAATATTGTTCCCACGTTAGTCGACTTGTTTTTCTCTTCTTTGTTGAATTATCAAAGGAATCAATTTCTTCTTTTTCTATAAAGAAATCGCCTCTAAGATCCTGAATAATGCAATTGCTCGCTAAAACATTACGATCATATAGGGCCTTCACCGCTCTATAGAGACAAAATGGCCCAGGTCTATAGTGGCCGCTTCCATTTGTGATTTCAGTTATCTTGCCATCTTTGACCGTAATTTCTCCTGCACAGGCTACAGCATTTCCACGGGTAAATGCCGGGTGACCAATCCGTTTCCCCTCTTTATATTCATCATCAGGATGTACAAATAAATTTCCTTCTATATCCATAGAGTAAATATATCGGGTGCCAGAGGAAAAAGGTTGTGTGGTGCCACTAAGACAAAGTTCGTTTTGATTATTGGTTGTAAGCATACAATATAGTGCTTCTTCATAAGAAAAATAATAATTCTTAATCACTGCTTGAGATTTTTTTGTTTCATCAAACTCAATTTCTACAGTTAAATCTTCGCATTTGGGTTGTTGTTTTTCCCATGCATCATGAATGGGTTCCAAGGCTGCTTTGGTAGTAGGATATAAAGTTCCCCATGCACGATGTTGAGGGTCTAAGAATTCTTTTTGCACTCTATCTGGTAATGCTAACCCTTGCTGATTTAATAGCGCGTGTACATCTCTAGTCACATCCAAGTTATCTTCGGCATACGGACGAGCTTTTGATTTTTCTTGTTCAGAAATATCTCTTGAAAGGAGATGAGCTTTACACTCAAAACTTTCCTTCACGATAAAGCTTTCTGCCCAATAATTGAATTTTCTACCTTGTTGTAATAACTTAAATACATCATCTTTAATCGCTTGATAGTGTGCTTTTTCCGGGGTTTCCAGAGACAGTTGGCGGGAGGCATATTTATAAATTTCGATTAATTCACCGCGGTTATGTTTGATGAAATTATAAATTGCAATAATCACTTCGGTCTTGGAACTATTATCCTGAGAAAATTGCTGGATAATAGGAAGTAACTTAGAGTTATATCTCTCTTGATACCTTCTTATTAGATCTTTTAAATAGTCATCGTGTGTACCGTGGGGATCTATTTTTTTTACAAAATCAAAGTTCTTAGTTTTAAGTTGATTTACAAAGGAAGTAATTTTCATCGGTTCTCCATCGATTGTTGGACTTTTTTTATGGTACCAATACTGACTTAGAGAACTATTATTAAATATACGCGAATTGTGCAAATAAGAACCATAAAAGGGCAAGATAGGAAGCTTATGCCCCTTCAGCGATAGGTCATAAGCTTAAGAAAAAATAACCGTTAAGATAATATTCTTTTACAGGATCATTCCATTACCACTGCCTTCATCCATTTCAACATCGTTACTAAAACTCTCAGGATATTCTTCTTTTGTTTCTGGATATAACGCTTGATAAAAAAAACTAGCCCCAGATTGACTTACGAAAATAGAGTTCTGACTCTCTTGCGATATAGAAGGGGATGCAGCAAGGAATTGTGATTGTGAAATATCAGGTTTCTTCGATAGATGATGTATTTGTTCTTCCAAATGTTGCATTATCTGCTGATCACTTTTTTGCGGTACTTTTATCGCTTGTAGTGTTTTAAGTGCTTGCTTATATGTTGCAATGGTATCTCCTAGCCGTTGATTTTGAATATGGGCTTTGGCCAGTGCTAAAAGTTGCATTGCCATATTACGGTATGCGCCATCGCTAGGTGTTTCATTGATTAAAACAGGAGTAAATGGATGTTTATCAGCAGATAGAGAAAGCTGATTTAACATATTTTCTATATTGTGGTCAATTTGTTGAATTTCATGAATGGAGATGGTTTCAAACTGTTCAAAAAGTGCTTGCTCTTGTTTTGCAAATTGTCCTTCACTGAGTAAATGTTCATGATTAGCAAACTTGGAAGAAGCAATATATGAATCCGTTGAGAGCTTCTTTTCATAATGTCCATGGAATTGCTTGAAATTAACAACTGGATCACCAATCTTTTGTTCCTCAAAAGTTTTATCTTTAATACAGCCGAATGCTTTTATGGCATTCGCCATAGCCTCATCTCCTGCTGGTTGCTTTAATGATTCATAACATGCATCTGCTAAATCCATATACAACTCAGTTAATTTCCTATAACTTTTATCATGGAGAGGGGTTTGCAGTATTTGGTTTATAGCATCCATATAACATTGCGCTGATTTTTCATATTGAGCACTATTAAAATGGAGGATCGCCAGATCATGGTAAGCAGAAGAAAGATCTTCAAAATCTGTTATTGTTTTATTAACAATTTGTAGAAATAAATTGATTCCTTGTAAGTATCTTCGGATTACTGCTTTTTTGGTTAGAGATGCTGTCTCAAGATATTTGGCTTGTGCAATTTGTAACTTAGCTTGTTTTCTGTATTCTTCATCCATTAAAGATCTCCTAACTCATTAACATTAAACTGTTTCCAATCAAAATATCATTATCGGAGATAGAAATACAATGGCATCAATTTTCATTGCAAGAGGAAACTCGAATATTTTTAAGAAGGATTCCTGGACTCGCTTCGCGTCAGTGGAAAGCGGGCCTCTTTAGAGATGCGTTCCCTCTTTCGGGGGAACGGTAGTCTTTTTTAATGGTACCTATCTTCATACATCAATTGGTGGATTTTTTATTACTCTACTGCAATTAAGGTGGATAATTCGCGTAGTGCAACAAAGAAAATCGTGTAATCAATGCTTGAGCTACCGAGTAACATCTCCAGCAATCTTTCCCATCGTTGCTGAATAAAGGGATTTTTTGAGAACCAGTAAGTGATCAGTTCTTCTGAACTCAGCCCTTTTTGATTATTCTTCAGAATGACAATGCTGAGCCGACGTTGCAAATTGTCCAATTCATCACGTAGAGATAAACGTGCCAGGCTATTCCAATGTCCTTCACGAGAATCATTACCAATTTGGTCCCGGAACCAGACCAGACTAAATTTGCTACCTACTTTGAAATAAACTTCAGCAGTTCTTCCTAGATCAAATTTATTTTGTGTCGCTACTTCCACTACATTTAATACGGTATACATAGCACGGGTAGTAGCGATTTTTTTTGCAGCTTCTTCGGGTAAACCAATGTCGACAAATTGAATAACAATTTTTTCTAAATATTCTTTTGTAACCCCAGCCATCAAATTAGGAATTGATTTTTCAAGTTTGGCTATAGATTGACTGTAGTGGGTAATATTATTAGTAATTCCACCGCTTAAACGTTTATGGTGCAAGAACCATCGAGTAGCCAAATTCATTAATTGTCTGACGTGGTGAAGCAACTCGTACTGAGTTTGTACTGTGACTTTGTAATTAAGCGAATCAATTAATTGGTGTAATTGCTCGGTTCCATATGCCTTTGAAGCAATAATATAAGCACGGGCAATGTCTGCAACTGATTGTCCAGTTTCCATTTGTAAACGATACATAAAGGTAATACCCATGCTATTCACAATTTGATTACTAAGCTGGGTGGCAATAATTTCACGTCGCAAACGATGTGTTTGCATGGATTTGGCGTACGATTTCAGCAACATGGATGGGAATCCGGTCTGTAGAATGGTTGCAAAATAAGGATCATCAGGTAAGTCGGATTTTAATAATTCACTCGTGATATAAATTTTTGTATAGGCCATGATAATAGATAACTCTGGGCGCGTTAGACCTTGACCCGCAGCTTTACGTTCCAAGAGATGTTTATCATCCGGAAGAAATTCGACGGTTCTATCTAAATGTACCAATCCCTCCAATTCCTTAATATAAGCTTGATATAAACCACTGTAAGCGAGAGCGTTTATTGCAGAAAAGCTTAGAACCAATGCTTGGTTGTAATTATCTTGTAAAACCAGCTGGGCGACTTGTTCCGTCATTTTGGTAAGCAGCTGGTTGCGTTTCTTTTCGGTAAGCTTGCCTTGATTCATTTCTTTATTGAGGAGAATCTTAATATTCACCTCATGGTCAGAGCAATTTACTCCAGCGGAATTATCAATTGAATCGGTATTGATCAGTCCCCCTGTAAGCGCAAATTCAACTCTTCCAAGTTGAGTAAATCCGAGATTACCCCCTTCTCCCACAATTTTGCAGCGCAAATCATTACCATTGACACGTAAGAATTCATTGGTTTTGTCACCTACATCTGCATTCGATTCAGTAGATGCTTTTACATAGGTACCAATACCGCCGTTGAATAATAAATCTACAGGGGCTTTTAATATTTCACGAATCAGTTCATTGGGGGGTAGCGAGTCTGCTTGAATATCGAGTGCTTTTTTTACTTCAGGTGTAAGGGTAATCGATTTGCTTGAACGCGGATAAATACCCCCACCTTTAGAAATTAATCGAGGATTGAAATCTTCCCATGAAGAGGTAGGCAAATTAAATAAGCGTTGACGTTCTTCAAAAGTTTTACGACCATCAGGATTTGGATCAAGGAATATATGACGATGATCAAAGGCTGCAATTAAAAGAGAATGATTGGTATAGGTTAGGCCATTACCAAATACGTCTCCACTCATGTCGCCGATACCAACCACCGTAAAATCTTGTTTTTCAATATTAATGTCTAGTTCACGGAAATGTCTTTTAATGGATTCCCAGGCTCCACGCGCTGTAATTCCCATTTTTTTATGATCATAGCCCGCAGATCCTCCAGAAGCGAAGGCGTCTCCAAGCCAAAATTTGTATTCTTTAGATATACCATTTGCAATATCGGAAAATGTGGCGGTTCCTTTATCGGCTGCAACAACAAGATAAGGATCAGCGTCATCATAGCAAATAGTATTCCGGGGCGAAACAACACGGTCCTCTTCATAATTGTCTGTCAGATCAAGCAAACCTCTGATAAATGATTGGTAACAGGCAATGACCTCATGTTTTATCTGCTCTCGATCAAGCAGGTGAGCTGCTTTCTTTAAAACAAAGCCTCCTTTGGCTCCAGAAGGTACTATTACTGAGTTTTTTACTTTTTGAGCTTTCATCAAACCCAGAACTTCTGTACGAAAATCTTCGGGCCGATCAGACCAGCGAATACCACCACGAGCCACCTTGGCGCTACGCAAATGTATACCCTCAAATCGTGTAGAATACACAAATATTTCATACATAGGTTGCCCAGGTGGTAAATCAGGAACTTTGGCGGAGTTGAGTTTAAATGACAAATAATCTTTGGGATTTCCATCATCGCCTAACTGAAAATAATTGGTACGAAGTGTTGCTTTGATTAAAGACCAAAAAAAACGAATGATATAATCTTCATCTAAGCTGGTAATCGCATCAATATTCGCTCGAATTTCTTTCTCCAATTCAATGCGTTTATTTTTACTTTTAGTGTTTTGTTTCAAACTAAACTTTAAACAAAAAAGTTCAATAAGTTTGTTGGCAATGGGTGCATAGTTAGCAATGGTTTTTTCAATATATTGTTGGCTAAAACGAAATCCAATTTGTTGCATGTATTTGGCATAGGCACGAATAATCATTATTTCACGCCAGGATAATCCCGCCCCTAACACCAATCTGTTAAACCCATCGTTTTCACAAAGCCCGACATTTATTTTGATTAAGGCTTCATTAAAATTGCTTTTAACTTGATCCAGCGTGAGTAAATTAGGATAGGAATAAGAAACATTAAAATCACCAATCCAAATAAATTGATTGGGTTCTAAAGCAATTTTATAGGGTCTTTCGGTATAAGTGCGTAATCCCATGTTTTCAATCATGGGTAAAATATCTGATAAGGGAATAGGGCCGCCGTATCGATATAGTTTAATGTGTAACGGGTGTTCCCCGCGTGCTGATTCAAAAAACACAATCGCCAAGGGGTTTTGTAGGGATAGATTATCAATTTGAGAGAGATCTTCTACTGCTTCTTCAATTGTGTGTTGTTCACAATAACTCATTGGTAATGCAGGAAGATATTTTTCAGCAAATTCTTTACCTTTTTTCGTACCGAACTGTTTTTTTAATTTTTGATGCAACTGATCTTTCCATGTGTTTTCCATTTTTATATCTCACACAGTTGAGTGTTATTATTGAATAAGTATAGGACATGAAAATGAATTGCATGTAATGGAGAGATTTGTCCCAATAAATGTCAGTTTTTCATTGCATTTCAAATAAAATCATTCATGTATAAAAGATATAAACCCTCCTTCCCAAGGCTGAATGATGGCTAGGGCTCATTTCCTTTTATTGAGACCAGCAAGCTTGTGGAGTTCTGGTAGTATTAAGTCCATTAACTGTCAAGGTTAAGGTACTACACGAAACGCCATTCTGGGTGTCATTAGCTTGGGCACCTTGGGCAGTTGCAGTAAGAGTATACCCCGTTGCGGTATTGTTAGTAGCTGATAATGAATAGTAGTTATTTTCTGTAGTAGTTACGGCGTTCCAAACGTCTGCTAAGGTACCATAAGTTGGGTTTTGACCACGGTATTTTTCTTCCTCAAGTTGGATACTGTTTAGAGTATTAATCCCTTCTGTGCGTCTAGAACGCATCACATAATTAAAGTAACTGGGCATACTAATCATAACAATAATAGCAATGATGGCGAGGGCAATTACTAACTCCATCAATGAAAATCCCATTTTATTCTTTAAATTATCCATTTTAAAGGCTCTCCTGAATTACCCTCTTTAATCTTAGACTAAACTAATAATATATATTACCCATTTTGCATGGATGATAAAGTAAATGGAGTTTCTTTTTATGACCGTTCAAAGGATTGGCACCTATAAAGTAATGGGCTTTAGTTTCCTTGAGTTATTAATTACCGTAATAATTCTCGTCATTATTACGAGTATTGCTTTTCCTGCCTACACAAATTTTATGAACCAGAAGCGTGTCAGGACCGGAACGGAGGAATTGTATAATTTTATTAAAATTGCGCAATCAGAGGCTCTTACTACAAAAAATACCTATTATCTTAGTTTTAGTCCAACAACTTGGTGTTATGGGCTTAGTGATACTGCTCCATGTGATTGCACCGTAGTAAATAGTTGTATGGTTAAAAGTATTCAAACAATTGTTCGAAGTAGTGATTACTCAGGTAACCCGGTTGCTCTTTCTATAACTGGATTTTCAGGAACAAGTTCTGCCCCTTACATTATTTTTGACGGATTCCATGGAACAATAACTTCTGGAGGATCTATAACCGTTTCTTTGTCAGATAAATCTGCCAGAATTAATGCTAACAGTATGGGGTTGGTAACTGTGTGTTCTAATACTGTTTCAGGATACCAAACATGTCCTTAATACCGATTAAACAACACAAGGGTTATACCCTGCTCGAAATACTAATTGGAATTGGTATAGGTTTATTCTTATTAGGGGGGAGTATTGTAATTTATATCTCCTTAATGCGTTCTTTTTACAGTGTCATAGCAATTAATCGACTGGATCAACAATTACGTTCTGCCATGAATATGATGGTTATCGAAATCCGTCGTGCAGGTTATTCTGCAAATGCTGCTAATGATATAGGGACTGGAACGATTACGAATCCTTTTATTGCCTCTGCTAATGATATTACTGTCCCTGTAAGCAGCTGTATCTTATTCACCTATGATATCGATTCAAATGGCACTATGCCTTCATTAAATTCAGCCGGTTATGATAAACGCTTTGGATTTAGACTTTCAAATAATGTCTTACAAGCTAGAGCAGCAACAGACTCATTTTTTGATTGTACTAATGGCACCTGGATCAATTTGACAGATCCTAATCAGATCCAAGTGACTAATTTATCATTTACCCTGACACCTACGGTTATCACATTAAGTAATGGAGTCAGCACACTTACGATACGAAATGTTACAGTTACGCTAACAGGGAATTTGATTTCTGATACTTCAGTAAGCCGAACATTTGTCCAAGAAATACGAGTACGTAATGATAAATTTCAGCCCTGAATTATAGGAGGAGGGTATATTGCTATGAACTTTCAACGTGGCTATGTCCTGCTTGCTACATCGGTGATGATTTTGCTGGGAATTGCAATCACGGCACTATTAACCAGTAAAACAGTGGATTTTGATCAAAAAATAGAAAATAACTTTTATCGGACCTCCCAATCATTCATGGCTGCTGAAGCGGGTTTAGAATATGGGTTAGCGTATCTTGAAGCAAATAAAACCGCCATTCGTGTTGATGCGAACAATGATGGTTTTATAGATACCTATACCAACTCTCAAATAACCAATGTTGCTTTTAGTAATAATACAAATTATACCGTCACTTATAGCAATCCAGTATATAATAGTTTCAACCGCATTACGGTATCTTCGAAGGGAACGGCAGATAATAACTTAGCCTCAACTACTGTAGTTCAAATTATGCAGATTTATCCCTTTGTACCGACACCTACACCTGTCCCACTCCTTGTAAAAGATAATGTAAATTTGAGTGGTTCTTTGACTATTAGTAATACAACAACAGGGACAACTATTTGGAGTGGAGGTGATACGGTTCTGGGCGGCTCGGCAAGCACATCCTCAAATGCAAGTTCTGGCTCTAACAGTGGTAGTCTTCAGGCTGATGTGGTGCACCACGATTCAAGTTTAAGCAGTTTGAGCTCCGATCAATTTTTTAGTAATTTTTTTGGAACAACAAAAACTTTAGCGCAACAATCTGCAGATATTACCTATACTAATAGTAGTAACACCGATTACAGTGGTCTTTTAAATGGAGTGGTGGGTCAATCCATTTGGATTAACCAAACTGGAACAAGTTCAGCCGGCTTCTCAGGTAATGCCACGATAGGTTCCCCTACCAATCCGGTTGTCTTAGTAGTTAACGGGCCTCTGCAGTCTAATGGTACTACAACAATTTACGGTATGGTTTATGTAATGGGAGATTGGAATAATAGTGGGGGGGGAACATTGGATATAATCGGAGGAGCCGTAGTCGAAGGTTCAATCACTTCAACTGGTTCACCGAATATTACTTATAACACAGCAGTCCTGAATCAATTGAACAAAGTGGGGGCTTTTGTCAAAGTTCCAGGATCTTGGCGAGATTTTTAAGGATTTATAGGTGAGGAGAGAGACGATGAACGCTCATCAATTCAACTCAACCTCTTGCAAACAGAAAGGCTTGGGACTGGTTGAAGCCATGGTTGTTACCTCACTATTAATTTTTGGGATGGTAGCGGGTAGCAAGACTGAAGTGCATCTTATTAAAGCTAAGGCCAATACCAATCAAGATTATTTGTCCACTCAATTATTTAATCAAAAAATGGAAGAGTTACGTAATTACTCCACTATTGCAGGGTATAATGCCATTACAACGGGCTCCGATATAACTACTGAGTTTGATTCTACTTTTTATCGTACCTGGACGATTACCAATAATTCTAAATATAAAAAAGTGGATCATATTGTTACCTGGACCAATTCTAACGGCGAAAACTTGTCTCTGGTATCTGCTAGTTATATTAGTCAAAATGATCCGGCGCTCAGTGGCCAATTGTTTAATTCCACTTTTACAAGTACGAGCTTACCTCCTATAGGCTCAGGGGTTCCTAATGCAAATCCAAATCCCAATCCTCCTTCGGTTCCAGCTGGCTCTACTTATACGGTTACAGTTCCTAACACTAATATTGTGCTTACCTATGATTCAAATAATAATGTGACATTAATTAATAGTGAGCACGCTGTAACGCTATCAGGAACGATTGCTCTGGGTACAGGAGGTAATGCACCTCCTAATACGGTAGATCTGTCGAATGTAACTATATCCGTCGATTCATCCAATTCCCAGACTGCCACCTGTTTTTATGTAGGATCTTCAGCCGCCTTTAACTGCATTATGGCTTCAAGTTGGAGCGGCCGGGTTTTGTTGGGGGGAGTGAGTAATGTCAATGTATGCACCAGCAATCAACAACCCTATACTAATCTGCTTACTTCCTTAAATAATCAAGATTATCTAATTATAAAATCCAATAGAAACTGTCCTTCGAGTAATCCATTCTTATTGCAGTCTCTCTAAATACTCACCGAACACTTCAAATCTTTAGGGAAGGTAGGAAACCAAGAAATCAATCGATTATTTTCTATAATTAAAAGATTCAACTAAAAGGCTTAGCGGAGCGCCGTGTATGATAAAGGAACCCAATATGGATACACCAATCAATTTTAACGCAGGACCTGCAACCCTACCTGTGCAGGTATTGGATATTATTCAGAAAGAGCTATTTAATTGGAACAATACAGGGGTTTCAATTCTATCGATTGGTCATCGTACTCCCCAATTTTTGGAATTAGGGGAGAGGCTGGAGGCTTCAGTTCGACGTTTGCTCCACGTACCTAATGATTTTGCGGTTCTATTTTTACCAGGTGGTGCCCAAATTCAATTTGCAATGATTGCGATGAATTTAACGCGAGGCTTTAAGTGTGCCAATTATATTGAAACCGGTTATTGGTCGGGTATGGCTATAAAAGAAGCACAAAAATACATACAAGTACATTTAGCTGCCAGTAGTAAAGATCGGCAATTTACAACTATTCCTGCTCAGGAAACATGGGATCTCCGACCCGATGCCGCATTTTTGCATTTCACTGATAATGAAACAATCGGTGGAGTTGAATTCCCCGATTTCCCACAGGTAAGCGATAAGGTATTGGTCAGTGATATGAGTTCCAATATTTTTTCAAAGCCGGTGGATTTTAATCGTTTGGGGTGTATCTATGCTTGTGCGCAAAAAAATTTTGGCATCTCGGGTATGAGTTTGGTGATTGTCCGTCGTGATTTGTTAGATCGGGCTTTACCTGAAACACCCGCTGTATTTAATTATGCGATGCAGGATAAAAATCATTCACTTTTAGCTACACCTACCACCTTTGCCTGGTATATAGCCTCGCTTGTATGTGATTGGATAGAGCAAGAAGGCGGGGTAGTCGAGATGGAAAAACGAAGTTTGGCTAAAGCCAAATTACTTTATAGATGTATCGATGAAAGCAATTTCTATCATAATTCGGTATCGACTGATTGTCGTTCACGAATGAATGTTCCTTTTCTCCTTCCCAATCCCAGTGTGGAGGCGGAATTTTTCTCGTCAGCAAAAAAGGCAGGCTTATTGTATTTGGAAGGTCATCGCAGTGTTGGTGGTGCCAGGGCAAGTATTTATAATGCTATTGGTTTAAAAGATGTTAAAAGATTGACTGAGTTTTTAAACTTTTTTGCTAAAACGCACAGAATGCATTAAATATGTTCTCGAAAGGTAAAAAATTTATGTCCCAGATACGTTGTAAAAGTGGGGAAAATAAGTCCAATTGCGTGTGCTGTTTCTAGAGGAAATGATTTAATACCCAACTCAGGAAAAATATGTTCGGCGAGAAACAAACTAACCAGCCAAACTTGAACCATACCAACTAAATTGACGAGGATAAAAAACATAATCGAACGTAAAAAGGTTTGCTGACTGTTCTTAAATACAAATAATTTACCCAGAATGAACGAGGTGATCATCCCGGTAATATAAGCCAAGATAATAGAGATTGAAAAGCTGAACTCATAGTTATAGAGAATTCTGCTGCAGAAATTTACCATAACTGAAATTGCTCCTGCCACTATGAAAGCAAGGAACTGTTTTGATTTAAATGCCTTGATCACAAAACACTCTCTTCAGTTTTTCCAGTATGTAAGATGATAGTTCAATCCATGTAGACTGATTGTTCATAAATACAGTTTCCTAGTTCGCGGGATTAGCTCTTATTAAGATTATTCCAGATTTTTTTACCTATCCAATAAACAATCAAAACGATACAAATCCATAATAGTAGTAAGGGTAAAACATACACAAAGAAAGCGATCAAGCCATAAGTAAAATTGCGTAATTGATCAATGAGGGCATGATATGAGTTAATAAATGTTTCGGTAATTTTCCATTGTTTTTGTTGCTCTGTTTGAACGATCGGGTTCATGCTTAGGTTAATATTGATTAATGAATAAGCTACTGATTCCTTAAAATATTTAATTTGTCCTTGGATGACATCAATTTGTCCTTGGGTATCGCTTAATTGCTTAAAGACACTCAAAACGTCAGATGTATTTGTTGCGCTGGTCATAATTTTGGAGAGCTGTTCTTTGGCTTTTTGTAAATTGCTCAGTTGGCTTTGTAAATCAACAAATTGTTGGGTAATGTCTTCACCAGTTACTGATTCTTGCATAACGCGGGTTGCGAGGGACTTTAATGCAGTTAAGGCTTTATGTAAGCCTTGGGCAGGTACTCTAATACTAATATTTGCATTAGTATTATTGGTTGCATCGTTATCCTGAGTTACATTGGAGCTTACAACATAGCCACCTGAATTTTCTGCTAGTTGAGAAATTTTTTCTATTGCGGTGTTAATGTTATTAACTTGCAAGGAAATATTCGCATTACGAATAATCATACCTCGCATAACCTGATCTGATGGTTGGCTTCCAGAAGATGGGCTTGTGCTCTGCATTGCTACAGAGCCACCAGCATACTCTTGCTTTCCGACTGCCGCTGGCATGGGTACAGGACCGCCCTCATACATCGTCGTTCCCGTTATGCTAAACCATTGAGCGATAAAAAATAATATAGCCAAAGTGCCAATGAAAGCTAAAAAATAAAGGATTATTTTCTTCATTATTATTTCTACTCGTTACAATGGGTCAACTAAAGTGTGGCAAAGGTTTATTAAATTGTAAAATAATTGGCCTATTTGTTATAGGCTAAGGACGCCAAATAGATCGGTTTCCAAAGCTTTTAAAATGAAAAAACCAGCAATTCTGAATCAATAAATTGCTGGTTTGTCTGGACTTTGCCCTAAATATAAAAAATTTTATCTTTATCGGAGCGTCGGGACGAATTATAAGCTTTGCCTAATGCTTGTCACAAAACGCGACACATACTTTATGTTCTCTGACTTCCCCGCCACAGGCGGAATAACAATCACGATACGTAGACTCACATTGACACGAATTGGTACAGCTATTGCTTCGATCAAAATCAGTTATAGATTTACTAATCGGTAAGCCCATTCTTTTTTGGTCTTCTTTGTATTGTTTGTATTCAAACATCGCATTTTGTTGAGCTCTTAGGCGGCAATTTTCATTGTCTACTCGGCAACTTTGTTGGCAATCATTTTTACTTTGAATACACTGGGCAGTGCACATTTTTGCTATATCTGATTTTGGCGGAACATAACTGTATTGGGTATTATAGATAGGACCACAGGCAGTCAATACGCCAGCTAGAACCAAAATAGAAACAATGAAGAATTTTCGAAGCATATTTATCCTCTTTTGATGAGTTAGGTAAAGCAATAGTTCTGGCATAGTGGTCATATAGCATGCAGACAAGTCTTAAACAGAACAAAATAGGGGTAGTTTAGTAATGCCTAATTGAAAAAGCAAGCGGGGATCTGGCTCAAGTATGCAAGATCTTAAAATAAAGTATCGTTACTTTTATTCCTATTTTGATATATAATTAATCAACTTTTTAATCGTTTAATGATCATGCTTCGCATCATCAATCTCTTATTTTAAAAAACATGAATACTTCATTTTTATTTGGCTTTTTAAGCGGTTGTTTTACTACTGCTTTAGGTGGGTGGCAAGTACAAAAATTCGTGCAGAATAAGAATAAAACAGAACATATAAAGCAAAAAAAAATATTGGATTTAGATAAACTTTTTAATGAATACTCTCATTTCATGAGTGTGATTAAAAATGATGTGACCAATCCAAATTTTAAAAATATAAAAGAATTTTTTGTTGTCGATAAGGACGCAATATTGAATTCTTCTGTACCCAGATTCCGCTATGAGTTGTCTCCAGATGTTCTTCCAGCTTTAAATAGACTAGAAGAATTAGGTTATATTGAAAAAGTACAAAATAATTGCCTGCATTATAAAATTGCTGAAGAGTTTATAATGCAGCTGAAATCAATTAATTAGTGGCCTTTTAAGAAGTTATAGTCTTTTCAATAGACATGACCCCTATTTGATTCTTGGCCTTTTTGTGAATCAAATAGATTAATCCTGCTCCCATCAACGCACACAAAGGTATTAGCACTAATGCATGATAATAAGATTGGATACTGTATTGTCTTAGGCCATCTTCAGTGATACCTCCCTCCCAGTAATAATTCATTATTTTGCCTATTACTGTATGAAAAATTGAGCCGCCAAACATATTCACACAGTTTAAAAAGGCTATAGTTATTCCCAAATGTTTTGGGGAAACCAGTGTAGAGCCTGCTGCAAATACAATTACTTGATAACAGCACAAGATCCCAACCGTGAAAAATAAAATACTAAGTATCCACCAATTACTCACATTTCCTG
This sequence comes from Legionella nigrisilvae, assembly GCF_977063395.2. Taxonomy (NCBI): domain Bacteria; kingdom Pseudomonadati; phylum Pseudomonadota; class Gammaproteobacteria; order Legionellales; family Legionellaceae; genus Legionella; species Legionella nigrisilvae. Next base: position 257,921 of record NZ_CDRUGZ020000020.1, on the reverse strand, counting down.
TGAGAAGTGTTAAAAAAGTTAAGGCCAATCCAATTCCACAAAATCCTATAACTTTATAATTTCCTATTTTTTTACTCAAAAATGCCAACACGGGGCCACCAAACAGCATGCCTACGAAGATAAATGAAACGAGGAGGGCGGCATCAGATTTAGCAAAACCATAGTCTGTAGTAAGATAAGCTACCCCCCAAACATCTGCAAAACCCTCCAGTGCGCCTACCATGAGCAAATTTGCCAGGGCAAGCGTCCATAATATTCTTGAGTTAAATAAAACCGATAAATAAGATAGGCTTATCGCATTGGATTTTGTTGTTTTAATATTCTTTGGAGTGCGTAAGATTAAATAAACCAAAATTCCTATACTGATACAAGTGAGTGCAAGTAATAAACCAACCTGTTGACCACCGTAAGTCTCAATGAGCTGGGTTGCTGGCTTGCCTCCATATACCGCCCCTAACAGCCCAATACTAAATGAAAATCCAACCATTTGAGAGTATTGAGTACTACTGAACCATTCCGAAATAACTTTGGACACTCCTAAGAAGCCAACAGCAGAACTCGCCCCAATTAAAAATCTACTCAACAAGGCTAGATAGAAATTATCAGTTGAGGTAAAGAGTAAGGCGCTGAGGCCACAGAGTACTGTAAAAATAAAAATTACTGTTTTGGTGCCAAATTTTTCGAGTAATAGCGCCATAGGAATTTGCATTCCCGCATAACCATAATAATAAAATGCAGCTAAGAGCCCAAAACTGGATGCATCTATTGAAAATTGTTTCATTATTTCGTGCATCATTAATCCTGGCCACAGACGCAAAATAAATTGAAGCGCAAAAAATGATAGGGGGAAAAACCACATCAAAAAGGGCAAACAAGTATTATTTAATTTAAAAAAATTGGTGCGAGTCACGATACCCTCCAGTATAGACAGTTATTCTAGTATCCCAAGACTTCCTCCCTAGAGAGGTTGGGAATAGAAAAAGCTAACCGCTCTAGGGTAAAGAGGGCAAAATAATAATAATGTGTACTAAAGAGGTTGTTATCTGAAGGAAATCATGGCATGGCGATACTTTTGCAGTAAGCACTGCACTATAATTATTGCCTTTGTTCGTATCGCGATGATTCATATGGATAGCAGTTTGACTAAATTTTATCTATTATTGGATTAACATACCAAATTAGCCTTCAATATGTCAATTTAAATTTTCAGAGCATCACTTGGATTGATTGAGTAAATATTGGGGTAGGGGAATAAATCTATGAAACGAATCGCACCATTTATTTTATTGATGGCTTCATTGAATCCATTATTTGCAATGGATAGTACACAATGGACTCTTTCACCGGATGGTTTAGGTCCTATTAAAATGAATATGACCCTGAAACAGGTTGAACGTAGTACTGGGAAAACATTCAACGCTACAAAACCCAATCTCGATCAAGCTGAAAATGAAGGGTGCTTTTATGTCACTTTGAATGGGGTAAAGAACGTATCCTTCATGGTTTCAGGTAATAAAATTGTGCGTATTAACATTAATTCTCCTAAGTATTTGACATCAAAAGGCGCAAAGATTGGAGATACTGAATCTCATGTCCAAGCGCTATATAAAGGTAAATTATCCATAGAACCCCATCATTATGATCCTCAAGGTCATTATCTCACTTTTTTTGAAAAACCCGATAATCGGGGTATTCGATTTGAATCTGATGGCAAGGTAATCACTTTAATCTATAGTGGCAACCATGAAGAAGTTCAATATGTTGAAGATTGTCTTTAAGTGGAAGGCTTATATTTTTAGTACCAGTTTTTTATAATAAATCCTAATGAAACCTCATTGTATCTTTCTATTAAATTTAAATGCTTAGAAAACATACTGACTCAAAGAAGAACAATGAGTTCTTCTTTTTCAATGAACAAACATTAGAGTTGCTGTATTCAATAATTGACAATAGGCTCGATGTAATTCGCGTCTGTTGTAGTTAATCTACCGCTTTAGGGCTGAATCATTCAGACAGCAACCTTGAATGTCGCTGAATGAGCTTGACGATAAATCTCATTAATTATAAGTTGAATGGTTGTACTTAATAAATATAAATTTTTTTTACTCCAAAGGAGGGTGATAATAATAATGAAAGGACTTATTAGATTAAGTAGTATTCTACTATTTAGCGCAAGTTATGGATTACATGCTCATGGATCCATGGAAATACCTATTTCAAGATCTTATCAATGCTATAAAGAAAATCCTGAGAATCCAAAATCTGCTGCGTGTCGCGCGGCTGTCGAATTAGGTGGTGCTCAACCACTGTATAATTGGAATGAAATCAATCAGGCGGCAGCTAATGATCGCCATCAAGATCTTATTGCTGATGGGCAACTATGCGCAGGTGGAAGAGATTTTTTTAAAGGGTTTAATCTTCCTCGAGCGGATTGGACTACAACTACAATTAAACCTGATTCTAATGGTCATTTTACCTTTACTTATCTCGCGAGTGCGCCTCATCAAACAAAGTATTTTAAATTTTATATCACGAAAGACAGTTATAACTTTAATGAGCCGTTGAAGTGGTCTGATTTAGAGGCTAGCCCATTTTGTACGATAACTAATGTAACTCTCGCTAACGGACGTTACAAAATGGATTGCCCATTACCTACTAATATGAGTGGTAAAAAAATAGTGTATGTAATATGGCAGCGTTCAGATAGCCCTGAAGCATTTTACTCGTGTAGTGATGTATTTATAGATAATGTTTCTCTACCTACTTCCTGGTTTGAATTGCAAGATTTTTATGGTTCAGCAGATATTGCGGTAAATACCCAAGTGGTATTACGTGTCTTCAAGAATGAAGTTGAAGTCGAAAATAATAGCTTAACGGTCACTGATAGTAATAATAAGGCAACTCAATGGCCATTGGCTCTGGGACAAATAGTTAATGCTAATTCAAATTTAGTACACATTGGTCGGTTAGATCCTCAGACGGGACAAGTCGTTTTAGAGGCCGATCAGGCAAATAAAATTTATCTAAGTGATAGTGGAACCCAAAATTATCATGTGGTCCTTGATTTTATTGAGCCTAACGGCCAAGTCGATTACATCTATCCGGATGGCATTAACAATTACAAAGCAGGTACCGTAGTTATGGGGCGTTCGGATCATAAGCGGTATCAGTGTAAACCTTGGCCTTATTCAGGATGGTGTGCGCAAGCCCCAGCTTATTATGAACCTGGCGTAGGTTTGGCTTGGAGGGATGCTTGGGTGTTGTTGAATAATTAATTCTTAAAGTTTATGGTAACTCGTGCAGGTTGAGTTGATTCAACCTGCACCATTAATACCTATCATTTAGTATGGACTATTGCTGGTAAATTGACTCTCAGACCGATTAATACAGTGTTTACATAAGGCTTATAGCGTCCTTGCAGTGTCTCATCAGATAATGGTTCAATCTGAGTTCGTTCCGTACTGCTGTACTGGATAAATTGATACGTTAAGAGTAGATCCAGATTATTATTGAGCCTTGTGATGGCTCCTGCTTTTAAACCGCCACCGATTAGCCATTTTTTAAAATTGTCGCTAACTCCCACATTCCCTGCAGTATTGTTCATGCTCACCGCAAAACGACTTCCTGAAATTCCAGGTCCTACGAAAAAACGAGCTGACTCATTATATTGGTATGCAGGCAATAAAAAGAGGGAGAATCCATATTCTAAATGTTCTTCAGCATGAACATCATTATTAAAGAACCATTCATTGATTCTATATCGTGACTTCCCTGTGAACAGATCTGCATCTGCTTCTAACGCAGTAGAAAATCTTGCGCTAAAGAGCAATTCATATCCTGCTGTAAGTTGTCCATGAAAATTAGTATATGCGTTGTTAAAACTGGAAGAAGTAGGTGTGACTTCTTCAAGAGGATAGCTCAAGCTTTTATCTATTGTAACTGAATTAATACCTAAATTTAGACCAGAATAAACGCCTGTATATCCATTACATGATAAGATAAAAGCGAGGATTGTTGATAGGGAATGTTTATTCATATTAAAGCCTTTTCTATAAAATACTGGGAATAGTAATTGGGTTTGAAGTTTGACTTACGTGATTTTCACTGGTCGCAGTAATCGTGACATGAGGAATCCTTTTGGCCGATCGAATGTTTCCAATAACGAAGCGATGGTTCTTAATATCCAACTTTACCGTGGCGCCAGGTAAACCATTCACTGTATAGACATCATTGGATATGGAAATACAATTAGCATATGAAACAAATGCTGTACTGGTGTTCATAGGATCACGCTCGGCTGCCGTTAATACCGGAGCTTTTGTCGGAACTGCGGTGATTGAGAAATTATTTTTTGACATATTAAAGAAGGTTCCATTACTTGCTTGCACCATAATCCGGGCTTTAGTGGTATTTAAATTAGGTGCGCAGATTTGTTCGTGCCCATCGTTTGGTATGTTAGACAAAAGAGTATAGGGAAATGTTTTACCGCCATCAGTAGATAAAAGAACGTTTACATTCTTGGCATTAACCGGAGAAAAATTAGTATTTGCTACATCCCAAGTAATTGTTTGTGGGGATAAACCTATCCAGCTAATACCTTTACCGGTGGGGGAGGTCACGATAAAAGGACCTGCACTCCTTGTGGTGGTTACAGTGGTATCAGTATATGCGTTGCAAGATCCCCCTGGTGTATTCCCGCGTACTGAAACTCTAAACTTCATAACACGTGAAACTGAAGGTAAAACTTCCCAGGTAAACGGACCTCCATTGCTGAGTGCGGTGAGACTTGGGAAAAAACGAGTACCTTTTGGTTGTGGTGAAAAACTTCTAAAGCTGGGTCCTCCTGTTGCTGTACTAGTTGGAGGTTGGGGAGAAACTTCATTGTTCATTTGTTCCCAGGTATAGGTTAATACTCCATTGCCCTTACTTTTAGTTGCGGATGCAGTCAAAGCAAAAGGTGTTTGAGCAGGAATAATAACCCCTCCATTAACACTAGAAATCTCCGGTGCACTAGGGATCTCTGTAGTAACAGGACAGGTATGTGAAGGACTAGAAACAAAAGCTCCCATTTCTTGAAGACTAATCCCATTAAAATACGCATCTGAATTTTTTTGAACATTCGGGGGGCAAATTCCCGCATAACCCATAATGGTACTGCCACTTCCTGGTTCTACAGCTGTAGGCCCATTTCTTTGGCAGCTGTTATTTTGTACGTGATTTGCTCCAAATTGATGGCCTATTTCGTGAGCTACATAGTCAATATCAAAAGGATCTCCTACAGGCTTGGTTTGTCCCGTGACTCCACTTGCTTTATATGCATCAATACAAACACTGGATAATTGTGCGAGACCGCTTCCTGCTGAATCTACAACATGACCAATATCATAATTGGGTGCACCAATAACTTGATTCACATTCTTCTGATTTTCTCTAATCATTTTTTGGGGGGAACCGTGTGTATAGGGTTGATCATTAGGATCGGTATAAATAATGAGATTATTATTAGCAATAATTTGCATAGTAATTGCCATGTCAATTTCATAAACGCCGTTCACTCTGTTCACTGTGGTTGCTTCTGCTCCCAATGCATCGTTTATGGTTCCACCTTGAAATTGGGTGTACTCTGCTGTTGCAGCCATGGCCAAGCGGTACTTTTTGAGTTGACAAGGATTAAAACGAGCAAAATGTTTTGAACGAACAGGTGAGGTTGCAAATGGATTTTGACTATGGACCTCGCATTTTAAGCGCTTTGAAGTTATAAAATCCTTTTTACTATAAACCATATAATACTGATTGTTTCCTTTTCTTAAGGGATCAATAAAAACCGGACTTAGTCCTGGTCTGAAAATCATTGCATGAAACCCCTGGGGTGTTAGATCCAACTTAACAAATTCACTTGGATCAGTAATCCCATAAGCATCGTAGGTTTTGATTGTGGGGAATTTTGCACTGAGCTCTGGATGCAAGGTGCTATTTTCAACAACCTGATACAGCTTTGTGGTTTCATCAGGCAGAGGAAGGGCAATTTGTAATCCAGCTCCTGATTTTAATTCATCTCGATGTGGCGCGTTCTCCAGCTCAGCGTAAAGTTGGCTGAGGTCAATTTCAACAAGGCGAAAATGGGTGGCCTGTATATTGTTTTTCGTCTTGGAAGACAATACTGAGGGATTTACATCTTTAAAAAAATGCTCAATCACTTGATCTTGTGCAGAGGCAATGGAACAAAACAGCATGAATGATGAAGTAAAAAACGTCCGTGTCATTATATTTATCTCTAATAATTGAGTGACAAAATTTAACATTAGAATAAAAGGAATTCAATTTAAGATAGAATTTTTGCATAAACAAAAAAAACGATCGTAGTTTATTGTATTTAAAGCAATAAAAGAATTTTTTAGGTATCATAAAAAAGATTCTTTATAAAAGGAGCAACCCTAATGATCGTTGAAATGAATGTTATTCTTGGAGGAATTCTTCTTGGAGTAGCTGCCGGAGTAATGTTGTTGGTTCGAGGAAGAATTCTAGGTTGCAGCGGAATACTTTTTAATGCCTGGAACTTTGCTACTTATCGACCCAATATCGATAATCTTTTATTTATTATGGGGTTATTTTTAAGTGGATTATTCTTTGATTTGTTAATAACTGTGTCCGATCCCCTAGCAATTTTTAAAACCAATTATTGGCTCATATTCCTCGGAGGGGTATTAGTTGGCGGCGGTACCTATTTAGGTAGTGGTTGTACCAGTGGACATGGGCTTTGTGGACTGTCTCTATTACGTAAACGCTCCATCATCGCGGTGGCTATCTTTTTTCCTGTGGCAATAATCACCTCTTGGTTAGTGCACTAAGGAGCTAATATGAAATCTATAATCTCATTAATTGCTGGATTGATATTTGGTTTAGGGTTAATTTTAACGGGAATGTATAGTCCCGACATTATTATTTCTGGCTTAAAAATTGGTGCAGCTACCTTTAAAATAAATTTATACCTCACTTTTGTTACTGCTTTATTGGTAACTTTTCTGTTATTCCAATTACGTAAATGCCTTCCTAAACCTTTATTAAATACCCGTTATGAATTACCCACCAAAGAAAAAGTTGACTGGCAACTTATTCTTGGTGCAATCGCTTTTGGTGTGGGTTGGGGAATTAGTGGAATTTGTCCAGGTCCCAATATTGTAGGGCTGGGAATTTTTGTCTGGCCGTTTTACTGGATAAATTTTATAGGTGTTATTATTGGTTTTTTGCTCACTCGATTTTTTATGGAAAAACGAGCGTCGAACTCCAAAAGAGTCTCGTCCTAATCAACTCAAGAAAGCTCCTCGATTACTGAGGAGCAGTATGTTCTTGTATAAATTATATTTTTTAACAGAGTGCTTTCTTCTTTTAACTCCTTGCTTTAAAATCGTTCTATTCATCATTGAGATGATAACAATGATTTGCTCATTGAGAAGGAAACTTATTTATTATATCGAAACTCAAAAATGAGGATGGTGTATGTGGCGGATACTCAAAAGATCTTATCTTGCGATAATCTTAATCAGTGTAAGTCCTATTCTTTCGGCAAGAGCTATTATTGACGCCGATGTCCTCCAAACTTTGAAACATTCCAGAAGTTCTTCACATGCTCCTTTGTCACTTCTGATTTTTTTACATGATTTCTCTGAAAAAGAATCTTTTATTGAAGAAATAAAAAAAATTCCTAATGTAAATATAAAAGATTTAGGCTTTATGCCTGCAGTAGGGATACAAATTCCTAGAGATCGTAACTTAGTCTATCGTATTGCGGGTTTAAATGCAGCAGCACAAATTTCTTCTCATCCAGCAGCTATGCCAGAGTTAGATGTTACAGCGCAAGTTTTAAAACTAACGCCATCATCCTTTTACCCTAATGTAAATAATTGGTGGGCTCATGGTTATACGGGTCAAAAAGGTATTATAGGCATTATCGATACCGGGGTAGATCCTTTACATCCTGCTTTAGCCAGTAAACGATTAGTAGTGCGTCAAGATGTAGGCTCTGGATATTCTAATTTGATTAATGGTGTAAAAGAACCTCATGCAACCGGCGTAGCCTGTATTTATGCCAGTACTCATGAGAAATATAAGGGAATTGCTTATGGGGCCTCAGCCATCGTTTCTGGATTAGCAGGAGAGGAAACCGCTGATCCTGCAAGTATTATGCGTACCATGGAAACTTTGGATTGGATGTTGAATCGTTCTGAGTTGAAACCCACCATTATTAATTACAGCATGGGGAATGGTCGACTTGATTTAAATTGCCCTGCTTGTCCTGAGTGGAGTGGGCTTGCAAAAGTCATAGATTATGTAGTAAATACTCAGAAAATTCTTTGGGTAAAATCGGCAGGAAATGCTGGATACATAGAACCCGCGCATCAATTTACCTTTGCTTCCACATTAACAGTCCCAGGCGATAATTATAATGCGCTTACCATTGCCAATATGAATACTCTTGTTGCCGAAAATGAAACGATGGTGAAAACCGTAGATAGAACCAAACATCATATAAAGAATACCAGCAGTCGAGGTCCTACACCCTTTGGTAGACGTAAACCTGATTTAACTGCTCCGGGCCATGATACGATGACCTGCGCTCCCGATCCTAAAATATATGGTTTCGTCTATTCCAATGCGATGAACTATAGAGATGGGTATCGTCTTATGGGGGGAACAAGCTCAGCAGCTCCTCATGTAGGTGCGGCAGCTTTGTTATTACAAGATGCAGGGATTCAAAATCCCATGGCCATCAAAGCCTTACTCATTAATAGTGCAGATACGTGGACTGATGCGGGTACCATGGATACAGGACATACTAAAATCATGGGTTCAGCCTGGAATCGAACTTATGGATGGGGTTATCTCAACATGGAAAAAGCATTTCAACAAAGAAATGACATTGTGGAACGTGAGTTAACCGTAGAGCAGCCCACATGGGAGTATCAAACTACTTTAAAAAGAGGGCAAAAAGTTACCCTAGTTCATGAACGACGCGTTGGGTATACTCCCGAAGGAAAAGAATGGAAACTAAGCCACCTTGAGTTAGTGCTTATTGATTTGGAGCATCAAAAAGTAATAGATAGCGATAACAGTCCTATCGATACAGTACACCAGGTTTCAAACTGTAAAAGAGAGCCGAATGAGACAAAATGTTCTGATGACAGTAAAACAAGGAAGGTTTTAATACGAGTTACGCTATTAGATAAAGTTATCGATGGTAGCAGAAGCGAACCCTTTGCTATTGTGGTTCCTCCCAACAATGAAGAGCATTAAAGGTAGAACCAGCAATTGTTTTCTTGGGGTTTAATTAAACTGATATCCAAATCTAATTGATTAATTCAAAGGACTATGAAATGCAAAAGTTGCCTCAATTAAATTAATAAACATATACTATCTATCTTAAAAATAAGAAGATTTTTATGTCAAAATTCTTAGCCAATCAATTTTTAGTTCGTGTGATTAACCATTTAAAGCAACAATCTGATCCATCCATTATCAAAAAATACTACATGATTTTAGATTAAATTCACTTGAACTTCGCGACCAGGGGTTAAAGAGTTTTTTGGATAAACTCACCGAAAAATCCATTAATTTAGAGCAACTTATTGATTCTGTGAAGGAGGGATTGCTAAACAATCCGCCCATATGCGAATTACTTGCTTTTATAGAGCGAGAAAAATTAATTAGCGATCATGAGTTAAAAATAATGACAGAGCAGCTGCAAGTTCAACTGAATTTATTATGTTTATTTGAAGCATTTGCAGTGACTATGGTAAACAGCTTCACTTTTAATGAAGATATATATAATTTTACAAAAAAACAAAGGAATACTTTTTATCCTGGAAATCCTATCAACAATTTCTTTTTTTGTTCAAATAAGAATAATAGTTCTCTTTTTAAAAGCCTAAAATTAGTTTCTGTTGATCCTGTAATCACAGAAGGTGCATTTATTCGTGCATTAGGAGATGAGGAGCTTAGCCAGGAAGAACTTGTTAAAAAATCAGAAGAGTTTATTAGGCAACATGGATTAGCATTGTGGAATGCGAAGATTTGTCCTCCTCCATTAGGCCAAATGCAGGATGATTCAGTTAAAAATGTGAGCTTAAATATATTAAGCAACTTGGGAAGAACAATACACCAAGGATGGAAAACCGGCTGACAATGCGTTTGTAGGAGCTACGCTTATTCGCATGTTAGAATACCTTCGACCTCCTCACTGTTATTTCTTTAGAAATTTAGTTTTGCCTGAGAAAAGTTCAATTACAGAGGATGGAAAATATAGTCTATTACCGGACTTAATAGTAAATCTATTACAGAAACGAGTCAGTCAATTTTATCTATCGAAAGAATGGATGTATTTGTACAACAGTTGGAATTTACTATTTGTAATCCGGAATTTAGAAGATAGTAAATTCCTTGCGCTTAAACTTCTCATTCCTTCGGTATTGAATGCTATGCCAATGCAATATATGGAAACCCGAGTTTTTGTTCTTTATCTAATGGGCAATTTATATCATTTCAATAAATTAAGTATTTTCCCAAATGAGGCTCGACTCACTCATGCCAATGTCATATTGAAGAAATGGGGAGAGATCAATAAAAAATATGCTGATCTTCTACTCAAAAAGTGTTGCCCTGCATTAGCTGAAACTCCGGAAGGGGTTTATCATGATATTTTTGGGGAACATGCTAATTTTTCGTTAGCGTATCATATCGCCAATTTCATCCGAGATTTTGAAAATTTTCGAATTACCCCTGAAGAAACGAACACTTATGGAGTCCTTGCACCTGGAGCTAGCAATTACGAAATCTCATAAGTAGGGTTGTTGGTTTTTATTGTTCTTCGTGATACAACTCCATGTTCCTATTAGGATAGCAGATTTAACAAAAGGACTAGATTTCATAATGAGAACAGCAGCTTTAAGTCTTATACTTGTATTGAGTATAATGATTTCACCCCTATTTGCGAACGATAAAATAGAAATTTATGATTCCTCATCTAATGAATGTATTGAAAATATAGAACTACGTGTTAGCGAGGGAGGTTTATTCCTGGATCAGTGCAGTCTCCGCGATCGTGATATTCCACACATTTTATCCTATCTCAATGAGCACCCAGAAATCACTCGTTTAAGTCTATCGGACAATCAGATTGGTTACCAAGGGGCAGAATTACTTTCTACTAGTACTCATGTTCGATATCTTTTTCTCACCGGCAACCGTATTGGTTCGCTAGGAGCTGAAGCATTAGCAAAGAATGTTTCTTTGATATACCTTCTTTTAGGGAACAATCATATTGGTCCCTATGGAGCGCAAGCTTTGGCAAATAATACTTCATTGATCTTTCTTTCTCTGGATGGTAATCCTATAGGTTCTTCGGGAGCTAAATCATTAGCAAAAAATAAATCATTAATTCATCTTTCTCTCAAAAGAAGTCAAATAGGGGCAGAAGGTGCGAAAGCATTGTTTGCGAATCAAACATTAAAAAGTTTATATATAAGCCATAACCGCTTAGGGAATGAAGGTATCGAGTTTCTTGATAAAAATTTCTCCCTGAACTTTATTGATTTAGAAAACAATAATATTGATAAAGACGGCGTCGAGATTATAGCAAGAAAACCTAATTTACTTTATCTCACTCTGGATAATAATCCGTTACAAAATGAAGGAGCGGATTTTTTAGCTCATGCCAGTTCACTTGAGTGGCTTTCTATTGCGGGTTGTAGCATAGGCAATGCAGGGGCTCAAGCTTTATCAAATTTGAGTCACCTTACTTTGCTTAATATCGACAATAATTTAATTGGAGATGAGGGTATTGCAGCTCTCGCAACAATGAGTTCTCTAAATAATTTATATGCTGATAATAATCTTATTGGAGATGAGGGGGCAAAAAACTTAGCTAAAGCGATACCACTTCAAAATCTGAGTTTGAGTCATAATTACATTGGAGATGAGGGGGCTTTAGCCTTATCTGAAACGACAACGCTTTACACGTTAGATGTAGGATTTAATCAAATTACTGCCATCGGAATAAACGCACTAAAAAACAATGAGGTATTGACTTATCTGAATACTGAAGGCAACCCTGGAGATGAACGAAATACGCTCTAAACTTGGGGCCTGGGTGAAATGAAGTGGCCTGGGTTACGTCTTTTCGACAAAACCCAGGGTACTAAGATGAATCTACTTATTTGAAGCCAGTTGAACGATTGTCTCAATTGCATTATCCAAACTTAGTAGTTGTGTTTCTCCATTAGCTCGGTTTTTATATTCCACACAGTTTTGTTCCATATTCCGTTCACTTACGATGATACGATGTGGAATACCAATCAAATCGTGATCCGCAAACAATACGCCAGCTCTTTCATTGCGATCGTCAATTAATACATCGACGTCTAACTCTTTTAAACGTTCATATAACGCGTCTGCTTGTTCTTGGACTAACGGGGAGCGATTTCCGTTCAAAGGAATAATGACTACTTGGAAGGGGGCAATATTCTGAGGCCACAGAATGCCTTTTTCATCATGATGTTGTTCGATTGCGGCTGCAACTACACGAGTGATACCTAAACCATAACAGCCCATTAACATAGTTTCTAATTGACCTTGTTCATTAATGACTGCAGCGTTCATGGCTTTGGCATATTTGTCGCCCAGCTGAAAGACATGGCCAACTTCAATGCCACGGCAAGAGCGCAGTACCCCTTTCCCATCTGGACTGGGATCGCCTTCTTTTACATTACGTAAGTCGTAAACATGATATTCATGCACATCTCTATCCCATGCAGCATGTTGGTAATGCTTGTCTGCTTGATTGGCACCACAAATAAATGAATCCATAGCCAGTGCATGGTAATCTACGATAACAGGAATCGGTAAATTTACCGGACCCAGTGAACCAATGGGTGTCTTCAGGTTAGTTAAAATAGATTCCTCATCTATAAATTGCAAGGGAGAATGCACCAAAGGATTTTTTATGGCTTTGACTTCATTGAGTTCGTCATCACCTCTTAAAACTAAAGCAACCATAGGATGATCTTTTCCCTTTACAATCAGGGTCTTAATAGTTTGACTACTCGCTACACCCAGGAAGTTTGACACTTCAGCTATGGTTTTTTGTTTTGGGGTATCGACCAGAATCATTTTTTGAGTGGTAGGATTTGCTTTTTTAGGTTTGAGACTGGTTGCTTGTTCAATATTTGCGGCATAATCTCCGTGATCACTATAGAAAATTAAGTCTTCACCCGAATCAGCTAATACTTGAAATTCATGAGATGCAGAACCACCGATAGCACCTGTATCTGCTTCAACGGCACGATATTTAAGACCCATGCGATCAAAGATACGGCAATAAGCCTGATACATATCTTGATAGGTCATTTGAAGACTTTCTAAATTTAAATGGAACGAATAGGCATCTTTCATAATAAATTCTCGTGCACGCATCACCCCAAAACGTGGTCTGATTTCGTCGCGGAATTTGGTCTGGATCTGATAAAAACTTGCGGGTAATTGCTTATAGGATTGCAATTCATTACGCATAATATCCGTGATTACTTCTTCGTGGGTTGGGCCATAGCAATATTCTCGACCATTAGAGTCTTTCATGGTAAGAAGCTGGCCACCAAAGGTGTCCCAACGTCCTGTTTCTTGCCATAGCTCTGCAGGTTGCACTGCGGGCATGAGTAACTCCATGGAGTTGATGCGGTTCATTTCCTCTCGTACTATTTGTTCTATTTTACGTAATACTTTTAAACCCAAAGGCATCCAGGTATAAAGGCCTGAACCCAGCTTACGAATCATTCCAGTTCTCAGCATTAATTGATGAGAAACAATCTCAGCATCGTTGGGAGTTTCTTTGAGAGTGGCTAAAAACCATTGAGACGCACGCATTTCTGCTCCTGAAAAATAGTATTGTTCTTGAATTCCAATGCATTATACAGAAGGTTTCTGTTCAAAAACAGATGAATTGATGTGAGATAATGGCCCAACGAAGTTGAACCCAGGGTTAAATAAAGAGCTCCCAGGTCCTACTTCGCTGGATTTACTTAGAGGCTATTCCTTAATCTTAGCTTCTTCTAATAATGTATTTAATTTAGTTGCAAAGTGGGCGTAATTTTTTTCACCAAGTTGACTTAGTTCATACTCATAATTTTTATAGTGGACTTTACCTGTTTGAACATTATAAATCGCACCCACTATAGCTATATCATTTTGTTCAATCATGTCGTGCAAAATAGAGCTGCGATCATAAATTTCTTGCATGGTATGGGCTACGTTTAACTCAGTAACATTATCTACAAACGTTTTATTTTTACTGTGACGATTCGTATCAGTTTCGTTTTCAGCCTGGATAGCGGGTTTTATTTTGTTCAGTAATTCAGTGATATGGCCTTTTTCAACCCCATCACAAGCAGATTGAATTGCACCACAACGAGTATGGCCCAGAACGATAATCAGTTTAACACCCACAACATGACAGGCATATTCAATACTGGCCAAAACGTCATTATTGACGACATTGCCAGCAACTCGGACACAAAAAATATCACCGAAGCTCACATCAAAAATGGTTTCTACAGGAACCCGGGAATCAATACAACCAAGAACAATGGCAATGGGATGTTGCCCTTTAGCAGTGAGTTTAATGTCCAAATGGTTTGAACGGTGGATCCGGCTATCATTAAGGAAGCGTTGATTTCCTTCATATAAGATATTTAATACCTGTGCAGGAGATAGGTGCGATTGTACGTCATAGGTGGTTACATTGATAAACTCAATATAATTATGAATCTTATAATGTTCTTTAAAGCCAATAAGATTCAATGAAATTTTCTTATTGGGAGCTTGCTCTTCTTTAAACTCTTTTAAAAGCTCCGTAATTTCCTTATCAATATACTGAGTATAACGCGCATCAATAATTAATTGAGACTCTCTCGGTATGGAATCAAGTTCCGCAACCAAAGCTGCCTTATTAAGGAAAGTCATTTGTTGCGGAAGCATTAAACGATTAATTTCTCCGGTGGGATGAATTTCTTTAAGAATATTAATTCGTGCTTGGCTGTTTGATTTCAATATATAAAATAAACTTACTGCTAATCCGATTAAAATACCCGTCAAAAGGTTAAACACAATGATGCTGATCACGGTAGCGAGAAATGGAATAAATCGATCACTTCCCTGAGCATAAATGGAGCGATAAATTGAAGGCTTATTTAGCTTATACCCGGTGTAAATTAAAATGGCAGCTAAAGAAGATAAGGGAATCTTATTTAGAGTACCAGGGATTAACATCACTGCAAAGAAAATAAAAATACCATGTAAAATAGCTGAAATTTTGCTTTTCGAGCCCGCTTGAATATTAATAGAGGTCCGTACGATTACCGAGGTAACGGGAATTCCACCAATTAAGCCTGCGGTCATGTTTCCAACCCCTTGAGCAACTAATTCTCGGTTTGAAGAGGGATGACGACGTTTTTTATCCAGTTTCTCTCCGGCCTTAAGATTCAATAAGCTTTCAAGAGAAGCAACAATGCCAATAATAAAAGCATAAAGATAGACTTTGGGATTAGTTAAAGCTGCCCAATTGGGGTATTCCAATTTATTAACTAGCTCACCAAAACTTCCTGTATGCGGAATGTTAACTAATTGTGGAGAATTTTGAACCATACTTGAGTTGGTCCATTGAAAAAATTCATTAAGTAGTACTCCCAAAATAACGACGAGTATTGGCGCAGGTATTTCTTTTAGTATTTTATTTTTGGTTAGATCAAAATAAATTAAAGTACTGAGCGAAAGAACTGTAATCAACATCGCCCCTGTATTGATATGTTGATACAACCCAAGAATAGGACTCAACTTGATCTCTTCTGCTGTTTCTAACAAATGCATTTTGAGTTCATTGAAATCTGCAGAAAGAGTAAATGCTAGCGGTAGCTGTTTGATTATTAATAAAATACCAATAGCACATAATAAGCCTTGCACCACATTTGAGGGGACATAGTCTGCAACAAATCCAGCGCGTAAGCTTCCTATAACCACTTGAAGGATACCTGCGAGAAAAAGGGCAATTAAGAATGTATTGAAATCCCCAAGTTGGGTAAGAGCAGCAACTACCACCGCGGCCATACCGGCTGCTGGCCCGCTGACACTAACGTGCGAGCCACTTATACAACCTACGACCACTCCGCCTATAACCCCACTTAAAATTCCTGAGAAAAGAGGTGCGCCTGAAGCTAAGGCAATACCCAGACATAAAGGTATGGCAACTAGAAATACGACTATGGCTGCTACAAAATCAAATTTAAAATAACGCTTTGCATAAATTCGAAATATACGGGAGTCAACCGTTGAATTTGTAAACATGGGGTAAAATCCTCTATTAACGAAATAAAGTAAAAGGGTTACGTAGAATTTTCTGATTTTAGACTAAAGTGCCATCTAATAAAACATCATTGTAACAAAAATGTTATTAAAATGTTACGGTTTTGTTAAGATTTGTGTTTGATACCAGCTTATTGATCTATATTTGAGCATTATGTTTGTTTAATTCGGTTTGGATAAGACCAATAAATAGAAAGTTATAACGGGGGTGTCGCGTGAAACTAGGAAGATGTTTTGCAGGTAATCCTGGGCTCTTCACCCAGGGTCAGTAATTTAGACTTCAACTGGATCGAATTCTTCAGTACCAAAGACTTCGTCGGTATTAATTGTTTGGTTGGTAATTAATTCATTCTCAAGATTTCTAAAATTCCACATGTTTTGATCCATAAGCTGGCTGGGTTTAATACTTTGCAGCGCATGCAGGATATTACTAGGAACTTTGGGATTTTCTTCTGCAAGCTGATTAATTAAATGGGTTACTTTTTTCCGCATTAAATTTTCTTGAGAACCACAAAGTGTACATGGGATAATTGGGTAAGATTGTTCCTGGGCGAAGGTGATGATATCTTTCTCTTGCACATAACATAATGGGCGAATGACGATATGTTTTTTATTATCGCTAAGCAATTTAGGAGGCATTGAGCGGATATCCCCATTATAGAATATGGACATTATTAACGTACGAACTAAATCATCACGATGGTGACCAAGGGCAATTTTATTGAAGCCATGTTCCTCGGCATAACGATAGATAATCCCACGACGTAATCGTGAACATAAGGAACAATAGGTTTTACCTTCAGGAATTTTTTCTTTTACGATACTGTAAGTATCTCGAGTTAGGATTTCATACGGAATGGAACGATCAGCAAGCCATTGTCGCACGGCAGTATCATTCCAACCTGGTTGGGCCTGATCCAGAGTAAAAGAGAAAAGTTCAAATTTATTACCAGAACGCCGGCGTAATTGATCTAAAATCGTTAAGAGCGTAAAAGAATCTTTGCCACCAGATAAACAGACCATGACGCGATCACCACGCTGGATCATATTAAAATCTGCAATTGCTTTACCTGTATAATGGAGTAATTTTTTTTCAACTTGAGAGGGATTGGACATTATTAAAAACCTGAATTAAAGTGTTATTTAGTGATTTTGGTCTTGCTTACAGTAGAAATTGATCCATTAATACGAGTTGTTTCTAACCATGAATTTATCAACTCAAGATCATTTACATTCAATGTTCCGGCAAGATATTTTAGAGTTAAAACAGCATTAATTAAACTGTATTGATCATTAGCAAGCTGGTTCTGCGCTTCAAAGAGGCGCTGTTGGGCATTTACCACATCTACCATGGTGCGAGTACCTACTTCAAATTGTGCCTCTGTACTTTCCAATGAATTTTGTTGGGAAATAACAGTTTGCCTGTCCGCTTTTACTTTGCTAATTCCATCAGTAATGGTATTAAAGGCAATCCGGCTGTTTACCACCACATCTCGATAAGTTTGTTCGACTCGTTCACTGGTGGCTCGAAAATTATGTTTTGCTTGCCGTGTTTGCGAGAGTACAAGTCCTCCTTGGAATGCAGGAAAGTTTAATGCCAAACCCACGCTGGATTGCTTTTGATTTGCGGGTAAAAACGGGCTGGAAGTGTTTACTTCATTGTTTGTTTCTGTGGAGTTGCCTTGGATCGCCACGGTAGGCCAGTTTCCTGCAGAGAGTGCCTTCATATTTTGACGGGCTACTTCAAGATTGCATTTAGCAGACAGTAATTTATAGTTTTGCCTAAGCCCTGTATCTATCCATTCATCTACATCGTTGGGTTCTGGCTTAATAAGAGGAATTTTTCCATCGCGTAGAGGCGCTATGAGTTCGTAAACATGATTGGTTAATTTCCTCAAATTTTCGTTTTGATTGATTTGATTGTTACGGGAAGCAATCACTGTAGCAATTGACTGATCATAAGCCGCCTTTGCTTCATATACAGAGGTAATTGGATCAAGTCCTACTTCAAAACGTTGTTTGGCTTGTTCATATTGGCGCATGTTTGCACGCTTTTTTGCCTCGGCAAAATTTAAGGTATCTTGGGCAAACAGTATATCAAAATAGGCTTTTGCTGTTCTAAGAATCAAATCCTGAGCTGCATCGTTAAAAGTGGCCTGTGCTGCTTTAACAGAGGCTCTTGCTTGTTTTACTTTTGCCCAAGCTTGGTAATTGAAAATAGCCTGAGATGCGGAAAATTGCCAGGTTCTAGATTTGTAATAGTCGTCTTGGACAGTAAAGAAGCCATCATTAACATGAAGGAAATTTCGCGATGTTCGTGCTGTAAGACCGGCCTGGGGAAGCAATGCCGCCCATGCTTGAGGCACAGCTTCCCTATTAGCCATGTAGGTTTCATAGGCATTTTTAAATATAGGATCATTTTCAAGAGCTTGATGATAGATATCCATTAAGTCCGTTGAAGCAAATGTTGGCGACAACAGACCAAAAGCCATAAGATAGCAAATCAACAATTTTTTCATTTAAACCAAATCCTAAAATACAAATTGTTTATGCATAGATTTATCGATCAACAAAGGAATGTTTGTTTCAAAAATCAGTGTTTCATGCCAATGTTCACTATGATCCAATTCGTACAATCGGCCTTGCATTGCAGGAGATGTTCCTTCAATAACAAATAATTTTCCGCCCGGAAGTATCTGTAATTTTTGAGTCTCATTTATTTGTTCTTTGGCTCCCGTGAACACAACCACATCATAAGGAGCATTTTCTAACCACCCTTGGCTG
The DNA here is from genome assembly GCF_977063395.2 of Legionella nigrisilvae. Classification (NCBI taxonomy): domain Bacteria; kingdom Pseudomonadati; phylum Pseudomonadota; class Gammaproteobacteria; order Legionellales; family Legionellaceae; genus Legionella; species Legionella nigrisilvae. Next base: position 238,736 of record NZ_CDRUGZ020000020.1, on the reverse strand, counting down.
GCATCACCCGTAATTAATTCGACATTATTACAGTGGTGTTTTTTTAATACACGTGCTGCATGGCTCGTGAAATCGGCAAAATAATCTACGCTAATTACCTTTTTGCATAGCTTACTGAGTAAAGCAGTAAAAAATCCACTGCCGGTTCCTACCTCCAAAACTGTTTCATGGCCTTGCAAATCCAGGGCTTGGAGGATTTTTCCTTCTTCCAAAGGCGTAAGCATGCATTGATTATGATTCAGAGGTATTTGCATATCTGAATAAGCAAAATCGATAAATTGCTCGGGAACGAATTCGTGTCTGAGTACTATATCATATAGATTAAGTATGAATTCGTTTAAAACATCGCCAGTTCGAAGTTGTTGTTTGACCATGTTAATGCGTGCGCTTTGATAACTCATTTGTTCTACCGGGTTGATTGTTTTAGGTTAAGATTGACTATCATTTGCCAAGATTGCTCTTTCGCGATTTATTCGCGGTGATCTATTTTTAGTGATTTTAGAATTCCGCAAAATATGCTGTGAAACGAGATGGCAGCAGTGAATTGTCAATACACGTTCAAAACTGTTACACATCTTAGCAAAAAAATAGCGCATGCGCTAAGAAATAATGTCTGAATCCCAAATTTCGTGGTGACTCTGTTTAAAGTTTGTTATGATCTGCAATTTTTAATGGTTTTCTTAACCGATTTATATTTACCGATACATCAGTCACGAGATGAATGACTGGAGAAAAAAACAATCTAACGTAGGGGAGAATGCAGTGCTTGAGCAATTTACTGATTATTTGCAAACTGAAATAGCGACACTTAAGAGCGAAGGCTTATATAAAGGGGAGCGTGTTATTTCCAGCCAGCAACAAGCTGCTGTCACCGTAAATCATAAAGAAGTAATCAATCTTTGCGCTAATAATTATTTAGGTTTAGCCAATGATCATCAACTTATTGCTGAAGGACAAAAAGCACTGGCTCAGTATGGGTATGGTATGGCTTCTGTGCGTTTTATTTGTGGCACCCAAACTCCTCACAAACAGCTCGAACAGAAAATTAGTCAATTTTTAAGCAAGGAAGATACCATATTATATTCTTCATGTTTTGATGCGAATACTGGGCTTTTTGAAACCTTATTAGGTGAAGAAGATGCGATTATTAGTGATGCTTTAAACCACGCCAGTATTATTGATGGGGTCCGTTTGTGTAAAGCTGCGCGGTATCGATATGCAAATAACGACATGAAGGCATTAGAGGAACAATTAATTGCTGCTCAAGGTGCGCGATTTCGTTTGATTGCTACCGACGGGGTTTTCTCTATGGATGGAATTTTAGCAAATCTTCCAGCCATTTGTGAATTAGCTGACAAGTATAATGCCATGGTTATGGTTGATGACTCACATGCAGTAGGCTTTATGGGTGAAACAGGTCGAGGAACTCCAGAGCATTTTGGCGTGAGTGATCGTATTGATATTATAACGGGTACTTTGGGTAAAGCCTTAGGCGGTGCTTCTGGCGGCTATACTTCAGCAAACAAGACGATAGTTGAGTGGTTGCGCCAACGTTCTAGACCTTACTTATTCTCAAATACTTTGGCTCCTGTTATTGCGCATACCTCTTGTGTCGTTTTAGATAATTTAATGGCCAATAATCACTGGGCTGAGAAATTAAAACAAAACAGCCGTTATTTTCGTGAAGGAATGACCCAATTAGGATTTAAGTTAATCCCGGGAGAGCATCCAATTATCCCCGTTATGTTAGGTGACGCAAGCTTGGCAGGACGCATGGCAAATCGTCTGTTGGATTTAGGTATCTATGTGGTGGGTTTTTCTTATCCTGTAGTACCTAAAGGGTTGGCTCGAATTCGTACTCAAATGTCTGCAGCACATGAGTTGCATCATTTGGATAAGGCAATCGAAGCTTTTGAAACCGTAGGTAAGGAATTTTCTGTTATTTAGTAAAGTGCTCTTCTCAAACTTAAAGAAGAGCTTTTGTTGAGGTACTTTTATGAAATCATTAGTCAAGGCGAAAAAGGAACCTGGAATTTGGATGGAAGATGTTGCTATGCCTGAATACGGCGTCAACGATGTATTAATAAAGATTAAAAAAACTGCGATTTGTGGTACTGATATCCATATTTATTCCTGGGATGAATGGGCGCAAGCGACCATCCCCGTACCGATGACTGTAGGCCATGAGTTTGCTGGTGAAATTGTTGCAGTAGGGCAGGAAGTACAAGGACTTCATGTTGGACAACGAGTTTCTGGAGAAGGTCATATAACCTGTGGTTTTTGCCGAAATTGTCGTGCAGGTAAACGTCATCTGTGCCGTAACACTTTAGGTGTAGGTGTCAATCGGCCTGGATGTTTTGCGGAATATCTCTCTATCCCGGCCACTAATGTGATTGTTCTTCCAGATAATATTACCGACGAACAGGCTTCGATTCTTGATCCTTTTGGTAATGCAACTCACTGTGCTTTGGCTTTCGATGTAGTTGGAGAAGATGTATTGATTACCGGTGCTGGACCCATTGGAGTTATGGCTGCAGCTATAGTAAGACATATAGGGGCTCGCCATGTAGTTATTACGGATGTGAATGATTACCGTTTGGATTTAGCCCGCAAAATGGGTGTAACTCGTGCAGTAAATGTTAAATATGAAAAACTGTCAGATGTCACTGCAGAGCTGGGAATGCTAGAGGGTTTTGATGTAGGCTTGGAAATGTCAGGTAATCCCATGGCGCTTAATGATATGATGAAAGCGATGAACCATGGTGGGCATGTCGCCATGTTAGGTATTCCTCCCCAAGAAACAGCTATTGATTGGAATCAAGTTATTTTTAAAGGATTAGTAATTAAGGGTATTTACGGACGTGAAATGTTTGAAACTTGGTATAAAATGATTGCTATGTTACAAAGTGGATTGGATATTTCACCTGTTATAACGCATCGTTACCCAGTGAATGATTTTCAACATGCATTTCAAATTATGGCATCAGGCCAATCTGGCAAAGTAATTCTTGATTGGTAGAAGACGATGAATTTTTTAATTGCCTCCCCCAGGCTATAAAGACAGTTTAAAGAAGACGGAGTAGTTATGTCACAATATATTTTTACCATGAATCGTGTCAGTAAAATTGTTGAAAACCAAAGATTTATTTTAAAAGATATTTCCTTGAGTTTTTTCCCTGGCGCTAAAATCGGCGTTTTAGGATTGAATGGTTCGGGTAAATCAACTTTATTACGCATTATGGCGGGGGTTGATACTCAATTCGAGGGCGAGGCAAGACCTCAACCAGGAATTAAAATCGGTTATCTTGAACAAGAACCTAAATTGGATCCGGATAAAACGGTACGGGAAGTTGTGGAAGAGGGCGTGAAGGAAATGAAAGAAAAACTCGCACGCTTTGACGCAATTAGTATGCGTTTTGCAGAACCAATGAGCGATGATGAAATGAATACGCTGCTTGCTGAACAAGGTGAATTGCAAAACGATATTGAAGCCGGTGGCGGTTGGGATTTGGATAGAAAATTAGATGTTGCAGCTGATGCACTTCGATTACCCGATTGGAATGCAGTGGTCGGTAAATTATCCGGAGGTGAGCGTCGCCGAGTCGCATTATGCCGCTTGCTGCTTTCTAACCCCGATATGTTGTTGCTTGACGAACCAACCAACCATTTAGATGCAGAATCTGTAGCCTGGTTAGAACATTTCCTGGAAAGTTTTCCGGGTACTGTTGTTGCGATTACGCACGATCGTTATTTCTTGGATAATGCTGCAGAGTGGATATTAGAACTCGATCGTGGTGAGGGGATACCCTATAAAGGCAATTACTCTGCTTGGCTTGAGCAAAAAGAAGCTCGCCTAGAGATGGAACAAAAGCAAGAAGATGCCCATATGCGTGCAATGAAAGCAGAATTAGAGTGGGTACGCACCTCACCTAAAGGACGTCATGCTAAAAATAAGGCTCGTCTTGCCCGATTTGAAGAAATGAATTCGAAGGAATTCCAAAAACGCAATGAGACAAACGAAATATACATTCCGCCAGGGGAGCGCTTGGGTGACCTCGTTCTTGAAGGTGAAAAAATCAGCAAATCATTTGGCGACCGAATCCTAATCGACAATTTGGATTTTAAACTTCCTAAAGGGGGTATTTTAGGGATTATTGGTCCTAACGGAGCGGGTAAGTCTACATTTTTGAAAATGATTACAGGTCAAGAAGAGCCAGATAGCGGAACTATTCGTATCGGAGAAACCGTACAATTGGCCTATGTAGATCAATTACGTGATGAATTAGATCCCAATAAAACAGTGTGGCAAGAGATTTCTGATGGTCATGACATAATGCAAGTAGGTAGTTTTCAAATGCCTTCCCGTGCGTATGTAGGTCGTTTTAACTTTAAAGGCACCGATCAACAAAAGAAAATGGCCCAACTTTCTGGGGGAGAGCGCAACCGTGTTCATTTAGCAAAACTATTAAAAAGTGGTGGGAATGTATTACTACTTGACGAACCGAGTAACGATTTGGACGTGGAAACGTTACGTGCGTTGGAAGGGGCTATTCTCAACTTTCCTGGTTGCGTCATCGTGATTTCGCATGATCGATGGTTCTTAGATAGAATTTGTACCCATTTGATGGCATTTGAAGGGGACTCACAAATTACCTTTATTGAAGGCAACTATAGTGATTATGAAGCAGATAGAAGACGTAGGTTGGGTGATGCAGCAGATAGGCCATCACGCATTAAATACAGAAAATTAGAATCGTAAGTTTTAATTAAATGTATAAAGCTATCAGATGGAAATAAGAGTTAAATATCACTACTTATTTCTAACTGCAGGTCTAGAATGGATTGATTAATTTCTAGATTCTGCAGTATTTTTTTGTAACTATTCGAAGGGAACAAGGTGTAGGGAAATGAGAATTTCAAGAAAAGTTTTAATTAAGTGGAGATAAAATTTAAATGAATAAGTTGTTTTGGGCAGGTTTGTTACTATGTATCGGGGGGTTAACATCCTGTGTTGAGAATGATCCATCTACTTTAATTACTGATGATGCAGGTTATGTGCATCGAACAGTTCATTATACAAAAGATAAACGAGGTCGTGATTATTATCCGCAGAAGATTCAAGCAACGGGTGAGAGACGCTTTATTTTTGATCCAAAAGTTTCCGCATGGGCTGCTTATGATGAAGATGGGAATCGATTATTGACTGGGGGTGGATCCGCAGGTATTGATGTATGCGAAGAAAATCCAAATCAATCATGCAGAACTGTTACCGGAACATTTAAAGTTTATAACCGTCGCGGAGTCGATTGTAAGTCTGGGGAATATCCTGTTGATAAAAATGGCGGCGCTAAAATGCCTTATTGTACCTACTTTTATCAAGGATATACCGTTCACGCAGCCTACGATGTTCCAGAACATCCATCTAGCCATGGCTGTGTACGTATCTTCCCAAGTGCTGCAAAATGGTTAAGTGAAAACTTTTTCAAAATAGGCACAAAAGTTATTGTACTGGAATATCCTAATGAAGTGGGTGCCAATAAACCTGCTGTATCCGCATAAGGGAGAGATGAATTTATTCATCTCCCTAAAAACCAACTATAGCTTTGGTGATAAGTACGTATGTTCGTTAGAATAAAAGTCACCTCTAACGTAGTAAGGGGCGAGCTCCTCAGTAAATTCTTCCCGGGTTCCGCGTACGCTTCACCCAGGCTGCCATTCTAACGCTGGAAAGACAATAGTCCAAATTAAGGAGTATTAGGTGGTAGTGATGGTTGTGTGGAGCGATTTTCAGGCAAAGTAGGCTGTCCAGGGGTAGCTGGGGTCTGAGTCGCCGCCGGATTTGCAGTAGTGGGTTGGGTTGTTGTCGTTGGAGTTGACGGTGTAGCTTGATTTGGTGCAGTTGTGGGGGCCGGTGAGGTCGTTGGCGTTGAAGTATTTTCCGTATTTGGATTCATTACTGTAGCAGGGTTAGGATTAAAATCAGGCGGTAGTTTTTGAGTCACTGTTCCTCTTGGAGCAGCAATCATCTGGGTAATTCCCAAGTCTCCAGTCATTTTACGACCAATAGTCACGTCAACACTGAGTAATTGGGTTACTTTTTCTTTCTCATTCTGATAAACAACTTGTATCGGTAAATTAATTTTCCATTGATTGTCTTTTGCTTCTGTTAAAATAACTGGCCCATCTACTTGACTGCTTACAGTCAGCTTTTGAGATTTAATGGCTTCTAAATTCCCTGATTTTTGCAAAGCAGTGTTAAATCCAGTCCAGCCTTGCTCGGTAAAGCAAGGTTGCAATTTTTGCAGTTGAGCCTCCAAATTATTTGGATCAAAATCAAACGCTTGGGTAACTGCCTTCCCTGCCCATTTTAAAACCAAGGATTGATCGATAGTTTTAGTTTCTGCAGGAATTTTATACTCACAATTAATCGGTGCTGTGGGGGCTTGTGCTGGATTTATTGAAGGTATATTTTGACCCGGAGGTGTTGGTGTAGGAGGGGTCTGTTGTACTGCGCCTGGACTTTGAGGCGTTGGTGTCACTGGCTGAGTAACATCTGCATGTACTTGAGTACCCAGCAGAGCAAATAGAGTACTCCAGAGTAATGTGTTCTTCATGAAATTGACTCCTTAAATAGTATGTAGCAATTCTGCGATAATAAGAGCCGCCAGTCTAGCAGTTTTTTGATCTTGATCCAAAGGCGGTGATAGTTCAGCAACATCAAAACTAACTACTTTGCCACTTTGAATAATGTATTTCAAGAGTGGTAAAATTTGCCAGGGGGTAAGGCCCAAGGGTTGAGGCGCACTGACGCCGGGTGCAAAGGACTCTGCTAAAACATCCAAACAAATTGTCAGATAAATATGATCTAAATTGAGCATAAAATCATCAAGAAAAGCCAAGTGCCAAGCTAAGCTGTTCCCATATAACTCTTCTGCTGTTAAATAATTAACATTAAGTTCATCTGCTTGTTCGAAAAGGGAGGGCGTATTTCCCATTTTTTGAATACCCATACAGCAATAATTAAAAGCTTGATTATTTTCTTTACAGTAGGCTGCAATTTGTGAAAAAGGGGTCCCCGATGTACCAGGCTGATTTTTTTGATGGGGTCTTAAATCAAAATGCGCGTCAAAATTGATAATACCTAACTTAGAATAATGGGGCGCTAAACCCTGATAATGTGCCCAGGCAATTTCGTGTCCTCCTCCAAAGGCAATTGTTTGATGCCCTTGTTGATGGCAAAAACTGATTAAATTAGCAAATTGAGTTTGTGCTATTTCCAGTTCATCTTGTTCACAAAAAATAGTTCCTAAATCGAAAAGTGGTTTATCAATAGAGCAAGGGAGTTTTGCTAATTGAGTTTTAATTTGATCCGGGCCTAATTTTGCTCCTGGTCTGCCCATATTTCGAAGGACACCTGCATCACTGGCGAAACCAAGAAAAACCGTTTTTTTCTCTTTAGTGATTAAATCAGTTTGTTTAACAGGAAAAATAATTTTTTGAAAGAACCGCTCCGCATTAATTGTATCTTTTCTACCTTGCCAGAGTGCAGGATTGGCACGTTGGTAATTGGAAAGATGTTCAAACATTAAATTCTCCCTATAATCATTATGATATTACAATTTATCTTTGTTTATAAAAATCGGCATTTATCCTTATCCTTTAGATCCTACTTATTAAATTCATTTTAGTTTTCATAACTCTGAGCTTAAATACAGTGGATGGCAACTACTTTCGAAAAATTTGCATTATAAGTTACAGTACACGATTTTGTTCCTACAGGTAGTTTTTGTATCAACTGAATTTGAGTCTGGGTGTACTCACAAGCAATCCAAATTTCTTGCTCACCAAATGTCCAGGTTAGTTTTTTAATTTTAGAAGATTCAGTATCCGGTGCAAGGCTTGCATGGTCTTTAGGATGTCCAGAATAAAAGGTGATCCGTTCAAAATGATTAGTGTTATTCAAATTATCCATAAATCCATTCCACGGGGTTATTTCCTGCTGTAAAGATTGATTTGTTTGAATGACCGCAGGACAGTGGATTGTTGCTGCAGACGCAATGGGGCATAACCCGATAAATCCCAGAAAGAAGCTGTAGCCCACAGTAGTTTTCATTTAACTTGCCTCTCGTGTTTTTTACTTATTGAATTCATTATAACATGTCAAAAAGATTTGACTTCGGCACTAGTTCATTTGATTTTTTGCCAGGACTCTCAATCTATTGCGATCGATTTTCCCAGTAAAACCATAAGGAAGTTGGTTCAAAATGATCACTTGATAGGGACGTTTGTTTATTGGGAGTGACGCATGAGCAAAATTCATTAAGGTTTGTGGCGTGAGTTGCGACGCTTTGGTTTTAAATGTGACATACACAACAATATGATCCTTATTTTGCTTATTAGTATTGGGTAAAGCAATGGCCGCAGCTTCTTTAACCCCATCAAGTTGATAAAAGATATTTTCAATTTCTATAGGAGAGATAAGTTCCTCATTATAGCGAATAATATCTACTTTACGACTGACGAACCAATAGTATCCCTCTTTGTCTTGATAAGCTAAATCACCGGTATGAAACCAGCCATCTTTTATAGTTTTTGCTGTCAGAGTCGTATCTTGCCAATATCCCGAGCACATACTTTTGCCACGAACAATTAGCTCGCCAATTTTGTGGGGCGTCACAATGGTTTTATTTTTATCATCTATTAAGCATATTTCCATATTGGTTATCGGGAAGCCTATGGATCCGGTTTTCTTTGCTCCATAGGGTGGATTCATGGCGTAGATCTGTAATTCAGACATACCACAACCTTCGGTAATTTCGATATTAAATAGTTCTTTAAATCGCTCCTGAAGTGAAACCGGTGTTGCATCGCCTCCTGAAAAACAAAAATTAAGTGTGTTAATTTTAAAATCTGAAGACTCTACGTGGTTAATGAGCTCCAAATATAGCTTAGGAAAGCCGTAGATTTTTGTAATCTGATGAGCCTGGAGCTTTGCTAATGCATTCTCTGGATGAAATTCAGGTAATAGCACTACTGTCGCACCTACAGCGTGAAAAGGAAGAATTTGTGAACCAAGTCCAATTAAATAACACACTGGAAACATTACTAAGGTTTTATCCTCATGATTAATCTTAATTTGGGTGATTTGATTGCGCGTCCCTTGATATAAGCTTTGATGGCTGTGTACAACTGCTTTAGGTAGTCCCGTAGTCCCAGACGTAAAGAACAGCAAAGCGTTTTTTTTTAATCCAATTTCCATATTTACTGGAGAAGCTGTCGCAGATGAGAGTAATTGTTGAAAGTCTTGCACTCCAGGATAATTGTCTGATTTGAATGTTAGATAGCATTCTTTTATTACTTTTAATATTTTTTCATCTAACTGATTATAATATTCTGGTGACGTTATAAAAATACGCGCATTACTGTGTTCTAGCACATAATGAATCAATTCATTATTAAATCGAATGTTAACCGGGACAGCAATAGCTCCTATTGAAAAACAGGCGTAGTAGCATAGGATAATCTCGATGCAGTTTGGTAATAGAAAAGCGACACGCTCTCCTTGTGAAATACCTCTCTTCAATAATGAAGCAGCCAGAGGTATGGTTAATTCGTTGAGTTGTTGGTAACTGTAGCACCGTTGATCAACAATCAAGGCAATATTTTCAGGGAATTGTTCCGCTGATTTACCAAGTAATGTGCTTAATTGAGACATAAGACCTCCGGGGTTATTTTACAGAGTAAACTACTTACGTCAGCAGTAATTATTGCATATGGATTTTTAAATTGCTCCAGAGGTGAGTTATAAAGTTTTTTAGTTTCCTACTACTTTTCGATTATTACTACATCACTGGAAGGCATGCCCGGATCGTCGTCTAGATTAACTTCTTCTATATTTTCGGCTTCGTATAAGATTTGGGTTGTTTTATCCCGCACTAATTTATTTTTAATTCCCGTAAATATCGAAAATAAAGCAAAGCCATGAACTGTTCTAATTCTATCGATTTCATCTTTGAAATCCTTATAGGAAGAAAATGAACCAGTATTAAGCTGCATCATTTTGGCTATCCTCATAGGAACCTTATAAGTTAAATCCCCATATTGGATTTTTGTTCCTCCATCTGCTAATACTTTTTCTTGCCAATATTTTAGATGTTCAGGATTTTGTGCGTCTAACTTTAATTTTTCTTTTAAAATGAAAATATCTTTAAATTCTATTGCTTGGGCTGTTTGTACTTCGGCCTTTATTTTAAAAAGGGAATCATTAAAAGAATGAGATGTATCTGTCCCCGCATAGGCTTTATTATCAGAAAAATATTCTTTCAATTCTTCTTTGAAATCCGCCTCGCAGGTGTCCATGTTTAAATTTAGTACGAATTTTCTAAATTCTTTGCTTTTTAAAGCCTCAGTTTTTAGTATGTTGATACGCTCCTGAAAGAAGCTGTGAATCTCTTCTTTTAATTCAAGGTCTGCTGGGGCATTCACTTCTTGGATCATATCCAACGTTTCTGGTGGATAAACAAGTATTCTTAAGATTTGAAGATATATTTCTTGTTTAAATAGTTCATTTTTTTTAAGCTTCTCCTTTATTTCTTTTTTAAGACCTCCTGCCCATATAACGGGATGGAATACTTTGGGTGACAAAATATCATCCAGATCTTCGAAACTAAAATTGATTTGATTCACATCATTTTCTATGGACATTATTTTTTTAACAAATGGCCACAAAGAAGAGTCATGATCAATTTTAACGCTTCTGGCATTAGAATTTGTACCAATGTTATCTGATTTTAGGTCCGTTTCAGCAAGAACCAAAGCACTAACGAGAATCCGTGCAAAAGTCTTATAGTCTGTAGGCTCTAATCCTTTTTCCATTATAGATTTAAAGGTTGTGAAACCAGGAACGCCTTCGGAGGCTACATAACGGTTCCCTAATTTGTCAGTTACTAATCGAGTTTTAGGTTGTGTGTTTCCAATCCAGAATCGATAAACTTCACCTGAAATTACTTCCAGTTCTAAGGGCTCATCTGGAGAATAGGCTTGTTTAACGAACCAAATTTTTTTATTACGTGCACTAATTTTTTCAGTGTTTTTTGGCTTTTTTTTGTAAACCCCAGCGGTATGTCCACCCGATTTGTCTTGAATGCCTTCTGACTCAAAGTTTTCTAGCGATTTGATTAATTTATCTTTCGAGAACATATCCACCAGCTTTAAAAATGACCTGATTTAAATATAATTATATCAAATAATGGCCAAAATTAGTACAGATGGGTTTGTTTTTGATATATTGGATTAAAAAATAAATGTGACCCGGTCGAAATGGAATAAAATAGATGATTAAGTTAGAATGCTCTGTTTTAGCTGCAATTGGTGTTCAAATATGGAGTTCTTCACGCTTCAACCGTATCAATCTATTCAGGAAATGAAAAACCTGTGGAGAATAGCCATGCACATGGCATACGTGAATACCCATCAGCAAAATCACACCATCTTAGACTGTTCATTATGTGTAGATAATGAAACCAAGGCAGAGATTGTTAAACGTTTGCTATCTACGCTTTCTTATACCAACTCAGCGGATATAACCTCAATAACTTTTTTTTGTTTAGGTGTATTTCATACAGGATTGCAAGCAGATGAGATAACTTTTCAAAACGGACTAGAGTATCTACAACAGGCTCTCACCCACAGAAATAAACAGGCGGTTCATTATTTAGCTAGAATTTATTCTGGGTGTCATCAATATAGAGGAACTTTGTCTCTGAATGATGAGGAACGAGCGATCCATTATTATCTTACTTCCTTTAGATTAGATTCCTATGAAGCCCTAAACGACCTTATGTCGAGTTTGAGATTAGGAGAGGGGGATATTTCTAAAGATAAAGATCGTTGGTATCAATTCTTTATTCAATTGTTTTTAGAGGCGGCAAAGAATGAGAATTTGGAACTCATACCTCATTTAATTCGCTGTTTAATTCAACAAAATTATGTACTTTCTAAAACGGAGCCATTTTTAGTTATGGCTGCTGAAATTATTCATTCTTGGATGACCACATCTTATTGGAAGCCAAGTTATACAAGGCTGGTTCAAGGTTACCTGGAGCAAGAGCAAAAAAAGGGGAACCAAGGAACGCTTTACTTATTTTATAAGCTCGATTTCTCTAAATCATCAACTGGAACTCATTTTTTTAATTCGAAGAATCCATTGAGTAATGACGACTGGAAGTTTATTCAGTCCATCGAGCAATTGCATAAAGGATTGGATATAGAATTACCAGTGCAAAATAAAATGACTGAAAAATATAAGACCTTTTCTGTACTATAGAAGAGCCACGGTTGTCTCTAATTGTCTCAATGAGTTCATAATACTGGAATGATCGTTGAAAAAGGAATAGGGATTACCTGTGGAAAAAACAGAATGCGAAACTTCATAAATTAAAAAGAGAATAGGGTTGAATTCTCGATTACCCCCCCATCGTTTCCTTAAATCTTGTTTCGCTTGTTGAATCAATTTAAAGCATTGTCGTTGAAAATCAGCTTCTTCATATTTGTTTTGTGCATTAATAAAATGATAAAGCTCTTGTTTTATTGAAGATAAAGAAGTTAATGAATATTCAACATCTTCCTTAAATTGGGGGTCAAGTTTTTTGATTTTTTCTTCAATTGCGTTTACAGCTTCATATATAGTAAAAAATTTTTTTGTTTTGTTTATTAATTGCGGATGGTCATGGTTCCATTTTTGAATTGCAGGATTATTACCAACCATCAGGATGGAGCGTCTTAAAGACCAATTTTTTTCCAATAAATCAATAAGGCGTTGTTCTTCGCCGCAACGTAAACACGAAGTATCTTTGGGTTCAAGCGATTTCCCGATTAATGCGTCAATAAACTCGGCGATATATGAAGTAGGATTAGTTAAAGGAATTATCAAGGAATCAGTCAGATTTCTAATATTCTGTTCTTGTCCGGAACTCAAAGTCCAATGTTGAAATTCTTTTTGATTTAAAAAAGGAGCACAAAAGAAATCCAAATTTGTTTTGATAATATGTAGGGCTTGCTGGGTATCTTTATGCATGGCCTTGAAATAGGGAAATTGATATATTGTAGTCATTATAATGTTCTAGTGGATACGGAGCTAGGGCTTAAAGGTCTAGAATCCAAATTATTTATAAAGATAAATGAACATCTTGAAATATCGTTAAACGAAGTTCCATTAAATTCCTTCTAAAAATTTAGATTCTTCTTTCATTTTTATTGATAACTCAATCATGCGCATAAAATTATGCCAACTTTATTCAATGTCTGGTATTATTTCTCGCATGTAAAATAAAAAAGTGTAAGAGGATATTGTGATTGTTATTACCGGTGGAGGAAGTGGGATAGGAAGATCATTAGCCTTTTCTTTGGCAAAACGAGAACAATCAATCTTAGTTGTAGGTAGAAGAGAGAAGGCATTGCAAGAAACAGCAGCCTTTTCTCAAAACATCCAATATATATGCGCTGATGTATCCACACGTGAAGGTCTTGAGTCAATAAAAAAACGTTTACAGGATATTGAGCAAATTAATGCGCTTGTTAACAATGCAGGAACCTTAAATCCCTTGGTACCTATCAAGGAAATTCATTCTGAAGACTGGAATCAAGCTTTAAATACCAACTTGAATGCCGCTCTTTTTCTTCCACAAATGATTTACGATAAATTGACTCATGGCCGAGTTTTGAATATTGGTTCCGGAGCTGCTTATTTCGCGATAAGAGGCTGGGCTGCATATTGCGTGTCTAAAGCCGCTTTATCGATGCTAACAAAGTGTTGGCAACTGGAATGTGATTCAATCGCATTCGCCAGTGTGATGCCAGGAATAATTGATACAAAAATGCAAGTTATTGCGCGAAGCGAAGAAAATCCTGATTATGAGCGAATTAATTTTTATCAACGCTTAAAAGATGAAAATCGACTGATTTCCCCAGATACCGTTGCCGAATTTTTGACTTGGCTTTTGTTGGATGTAGACAAAAAAACTTATGTCTCTAAAGAATGGGATATTTATGATACTAAGCATCATAAAGCATGGCTTAAACCTCCTCATCAAGTTCAACATTGGGATCATTAATGGCTGCCTGCGACAAATTATTATTAAATGCAACGACCATTGATGCTCAGGGAAATCAATTAACCCAGCAAGCTATTGCGATTAAAGACGGTCTTATTGTCTGGTGTGGGTTGCAAGCCCAATTGCCAAAACAATTTTACGAAGCGCAACACAAAGAAGAATGTCAGGGGAAATTGCTTACCCCAGGGCTTATTGATTGTCATACTCATTTGGTTTATGCAGGAAATAGGTATGCTGAGTTTCAAATGAAACTGGCAGGAGTGAGTTATGCTGAAATTGCTAAGGCGGGAGGAGGGATTTTATCTACAGTACGCCACACTCGAGAAGCCTCTGAAGAGGAATTGCTCCAACAATCTCTGCCCAGAATTCTTGCTTTACGCGCTGATGGAGTGACTACAGTTGAGATAAAGTCAGGTTATGGCCTTGATCTGGCAAATGAGTTGAAAATGCTGCGAGTAGCTAAACGTTTAGGAGATCTAACGGGCTTAAGAGTTAGAAAAACCTTTCTTGGAGCGCATGCAATAGGTCCTGAGTTTCAAGGAAACAGCCAAGCGTATATTGATGTTCTTTGCCATGAAATGCTGCCTGCATTGTGTGAAGAGAATTTGGTAGATGCAGTGGATGTATTTTGTGAGTCCATTGCATTTTCTCTGAAGCAAACAGAACAAGTTTTTACAGCTGCACGTGATTTAAATCTCCCTTTAAAATGTCATGCTGAGCAATTATCCAACCTCGGGGCAAGCGAGCTTGCAGCAGAATTTGGTGCTTTGTCTTGTGATCATTTGGAATTTCTCAATGAGCAAGGGGCATCTGCTATGGCAGAAGCCAACACGGTTGCTGTTTTACTTCCTGGCGCTTATTACTTTTTGCGCGAAAAACAAAAACCTCCAGTAGAACTTCTGAGACGAGCAGGGGTTGGTATGGCTGTTGCCACCGATTGTAATCCAGGCTCTTCACCAACTACTTCATTACGTTTAATGATGAGTATGGCCTGTCAATTCTTTTCATTAACGGTTCCTGAGGCTTTAGCAGCGGTTACCAGTCAAGCGGCAAGAGCATTAGGATTGCAAAAGGAACTTGGAACAATTGCTGCGGGCATGAAAGCTGACTTGTTATTGTGGTCTGTTAATGACAGTGCGGCTTTATGTTATTACTTTGCCTATCCTTTATCCCATCATATGATGATTGCAGGGGAATGGGTTTCTACACCAGATAATTACTAGGAATACTTTATGTTAAAACCACTAAAAACCATTATTTCTTTAGGTATTATTGTAAGCTCGTTTACTGTTTGGGCAGTAAATCCGATATCAATTAAAAAAGAAACTCCCGCATATATTATTGATGTTAAATATCCTCAGGGATTTACCGATCCACGGATTAATGCAGTGGTACAAGACTTCATCGATAAAACCAAAACGAGTTTTTTTAAAGAACTTTCAGCTGATGCCGATGTGCCTTTAGACGCACCCGGAAAATCCGGTTTAAATGTCACCTACTCTTTGCCTTACAAAACAAAGGAAGCCTTGAGCGTTGCTTTTAATATTTCAATTAATCATCGAGGAGCTGCACATCCTTCAAACACTGTAGCAGTGTTGAATTTTATCCATGGTAGCCAAGTTCAGTTAGCGGACTTATTTCGACCTGAGACAGATTATTTAAAACCTATAGCAAGTTTCTGCAGTAAAAAAATTGCTGAGAAAAATATTTCAGACAAAAAATGGCTCGAAGAAGGCACTAAGCCTATAGACAAAAATTATAAGATTTGGTCTTTTTCAAAAAATGGCATAGATATTATCTTTGATACATATCAGGTAGCAGCCTATGTTTATGGTCCGCAAACAGTAAACATACCTTTATCCCAGATTTCTTCTTTGCTAATGCCTGAAGTAAAGCATAGTGTTTGGGGTCATTAATGGCTGATACTCCTTTTATAGCTGCCGATAAAAAGGTTGCTGAACTTACTATCCGAGTGGTGTTTCTCGCGATCATACTCACTGTATTGTTGGCGATGTCCAATGCGTATCTTGCCTTAAAACTTGGAATTTTAACTTCAGCATCAATACCCGCTGCAATTATTTCTATGGGGGTCTTACGTTTTTTTAAAAACTCTACCATTCTAGAAAATAACGCAGTGCAAACTGCGGCTTCGGCAGGTGAGGCTGTTGCAGGTGGGATTGTTTACACCATTCCCGCGTTAATAATTATTGGTTTTTGGAATCATTTTGATTACATGACCAATTTTTTCATTGCAGTATGCGGTGGAATTCTAGGTGTATTATTCTCTATTCCCTTACGACGTATTTTAGTCCATGATCCTTCATTGAAATTTCCGGAAGGCCGGGCAATTGCCGAAGTTTTAAAATCATCCGCAGAAAAAACTGGCCTAATAGATATATTAATCGGTGGGGGGATAGGCGCGATTATTGAGTTACTCCAAACTGGATTTAAAGTCATTGCTAACAGTTGGAATTATTGGTTTGTAGTAAAACGTTCACTATTTGGTTTAGGCGCAGGTTTTTCTGCAACAATGATAGGTGCTGGTTATCTGGTTGGTCATGATATGGCAATCAGTATCTTTTTAGGCGCAGTGATTTCCTGGCTCATTGCATTACCTATTGTCAGTCAATTTTATCCAGAATTTCTAAATCAGCATCCTGCGGAACAAGCCGCATCCCTGTTATGGAATAGCGAAATGCGTTATCTGGGAATAGGTGCAATGTTGTTTGCTGGGATGTGGACTTTTTTAAAATTAGTTAAACCCCTTTCTAGAAGTATTCAGACTTCCCTGAAAACATATACGTATAAAGGTATTGCGGCGCAGGTGCCACGTACGGATAAAGACATTCCATTACATTATATTTTAATAGCTATAGGTGCATTAGCTGCAATTCTTTTTCTCTTTTTCCAGCTGGTTCTCCCTTTACATTCAGTAGGATTGGATAACGAATACTCTCCAACCCTAATTTTCATTGCCGTTCTTTACGTTTTGATTATCGGATTTATTTTTTCAGTTATTACCGCCTATTTTTCTGGTATGGTTGGTGTCACAGCAAGCCCGGGAAGCTCTGTCGTTATTTCGGGAATGCTTTTTGCTGCTTGGTTATTATTGGTCGCGGTGGATCATTTATTACCCTTACCTCTAAAGCCCGAACAAATTAAGGCTGCCGAGGCAATTACAATTATGATAGGCGCAGTAGTAACTGGTATCGCGGCAATTGCCAACGATAATACCCAAGATCTTAAAGTGGGGCAGTTGGTTGGTGCAACTCCATGGAAACAACAATTGATGCTGTTGTTGGGCGTGGTGATTTCTTCTTTGGTTATCCCACCAGTGATGCAATTATTATTTAATGTATATGGGATTGCAGGGGTCATGCCTCACGCAGGGATGGATATTAATCAATCGTTGCCTGCGCCTACGGCGGCTTTGATGGCAGCCATTACAGAAGCTGTTTTCAGAAATTCACTACCATGGACCATGATGTTTATTGGCTCGGCAATTATTTTGATTATTATATTTCTTAATCATTTTTTTCAGTTGCGCCGCTATTTAAATTTATCCATTTTAGGCGTTGCTATAGGGATGTATTTGCCACTTTCTTCATCCTTTCCATTGTTTATTGGGGGAATGATTGCATTGTTTGTTAAAAAGCGTTTACAGCGTTCAATGCCTGTAAAAGAAGAAGCGATGATTCGTAAACAAAAAGGAACGCTCATTGCCTGTGGTTTAGTCGCGGGCTCTGCTATTATGGACGTCCTGCTTGCAATTCCCTTTTCCATTTTTCAAAGCCCTGATGCTTTGCAATTGGTAGGGCCCAGTTGGAACAATATAGGCGTTTATTTGGGAGTTTTATCTACCTTATTTCTTGCTTGGTGGATTAACCATAGAGTGGTTGGAAAAGGAGACAATTCAATTTCCTAATTTTTGGGCGTGGGGGGCAGTGGAACGAAACCTGGGGTTTCGATCCTTGGATCTGCACCCCATTAAAAACGCTGCAGTTTATTACAATGACTCAACTCTGATTTTATGTTGCAGGAGCTTTTCTTTGGTTTGTTGTGCTTGCGTTAATTTTTCACGTTCTTTAGCAATAATTTCCGCAGGTGCTTTATCCGTAAATTTAGGATTATTTAATTTACCTTCAGCAAGATTGATATCCTTCTCTAATTTGGCCAACTCTCTGGATAAACGAGTTAGTTCCGCTTCTTTATCAATTAAATCAGCCATGGGGATGAGTAATTCAATTTCTCCAAGCACAGCAGTAGCTGAAACGGGAATTTTTTCATCTGCCTCCAAATAATGGATCTGGCTTAATTTACTCAATGCCTTTAAGGTATGTTGATATTTTTCCACTCTGTCTTTAAGTATGGGTGTAATATTCCGAATATAAAGCGGAATAAGCTTAGCCGGCGAAATGGACATTTCACTCCGGATGGTGCGTATCGCTTGAATGGCTGCTTTTAACCATTCTAATTCCTCTTCAATGGTATCATTAATGAATTCAGGGTTTACTTGAGGATAAGCACTGATCATAATGCTTGAGCCGTTATCAATGGTTAACTTTGTAGTACGTTGCCAGATTTCTTCTGTAATGAATGGCATTAGAGGATGCAACATTTTGAGAATCTGATCGAGTACATGAATTAAAGTCTTACGAGTACCACGTTTCAAAGCACTCAATGCGTGCTCATCTTGTAGGATAGGTTTAGATAATTCAAGATACCAGTCACAGTATTCATGCCAGACAAATTCGTACATTGTGTTGGATAACAAGTCAAATCGATAGGTTTCGAAATAATGATGTACTTTACTGATGGTGTGTTGCAATCGTGATAAAATCCACTGGTCTGCTGGGGTATATTGAAATGCTCCGTCATCGAAATCTATTTGTTCTTCAGCAGTATTGAGCAATACATACCGTGCGGCATTCCATAATTTGTTACAAAAATTACGATAACCCTCAACTCGGCCTATATCAAAGCGTACGTTTCGGCCGGTGGATGCCAGAGAGCAATAAGTAAAACGAAGAGCATCTGTTCCATAGGAGCTAATTCCTTCAGGGAATTCTTTACGGGTGTTTTTTATGATGTTGTCCCGAACAGATTGCAGCATTAAATTAGAGGTTCGTTTTGCAATAAGCGAATCCAGATCAATTCCATCAACAATGTCTAGGGGATCAAGCACATTCCCTTTTGATTTAGACATTTTATGTCCTTCACTGTCTCGAATTAAGCCGGTAATAAAAACCTCTTTGAAAGGAATCTTGCCGGTAAATTTTAGCCCCATCATAATCATCCGAGCTACCCAGAAAAAAATAATATCAAAACCAGTAACCAGAACTGAGGTAGGGTAGAACTGTTCTAATTCGGGAGTACGTTCAGGCCAACCCAAAGTCGAAAAGGGCCAAAGTGCCGATGAAAACCAAGTATCTAAAACGTCTTCATCTTGCTTCAACACAGTTGAGTCTTTAATTTTATATTTAAAGCGAACATCATTTTCGCTGTATCCTACGTAGACATTGCCATTACTGTCATACCAGGCGGGTATTCGGTGTCCCCACCATAATTGGCGGCTAATACACCAATCCTCAATATTATCCATCCATTGAAAATAGGTTTTGTTCCAGTTTTCTGGAACAAAGCGAATTTCGCCATTTTTCACTGCAGCAATTGCGGGCTCAGCGAGAGGTTGAGTTTTGACGTACCATTGATCAGTTAGTAGGGGTTCTATAATGACATTTGATTTTTCACCACGAGGTACTTTTAATTTATGGGGTTCTGTTTTAACTAATAAACCCTCGGCATCCAGATCTTTAATGATTTGTTCTCGAGCCACAAACCGATCCATGCCTTGATATTTCAAAGGGGCATTTTTATTAATAGATGCTTTTTTAGTTAAGATGCTAATAACGGGGAGTTGATGACGTTTACCAACTTCATGATCATTAAAGTCATGAGCTGGGGTAATTTTAACGCAGCCACTGCCAAATTCCTTATCGACATATTCATCCGCGATAATTGGAATGGTTCGATCACAAAGTGGAAGATGTACCTCTTGTCCAATAAGATGTTTAAAACGCGAGTCTTCGGGGTGTATCGCAACTGCAGTATCCCCTAACATCGTTTCAGGTCGGGTGGTAGCAACAATAAGAGATTCAGTTGAGTTTACGACTGGGTAGCGGATGTGCCAGAGAAAACCATCTTCTTCTTCGGAAAGCACTTCGAGATCAGATACTGCTGTACCTAATTTAGGATCCCAATTCACTAAACGGGTTCCACGATAAATTAAACCTTCATCATAAAGTTGTACGAATACTTTTTGTACTGCGGCGGATAATCCTTCATCCATAGTAAATCGTTCACGACTCCAGTCTACTGAAGCACCCAAACGTCGCATTTGCTGGGTGATAGTATTTCCAGATTCATTCTTCCATTGCCAAACGCGTTCTAAAAACTGTTCGCGGGTAAGATCTTTTCTAGAGGTTCCAGCGGCCTCAAGTTGACGCTCAACAACGAGTTGGGTAGAAATACCCGCATGGTCAGTACCAGGTTGCCATAAAGTCTTATGGCCTAACATCCGATGATAGCGGGTTAATGCATCCATAATCGTATGCTGAAAACCATGCCCCATATGCAGACTGCCTGTGACATTGGGAGGAGGAAGCATGATACAATATTTTTTACCATCACCATGAGGTTGGAAATAGTGATGAGTTTCCCAATTTGTATAGCATGCTTTTTCAATTGCTTCAGGGGAATAGATTTTATCCATGATTAAACCTGTACTGATAAAAAGACGAAATGTTATCACAAAATCAACCATAAGTTGAGTTAATACGGTGAGCAATAATTTTCGATTGGAAATTTATAAGTGTAAGTTTGGAGCTTAGTTGAAGCGCAGCGAAACCCGGGATCAATTAGATCGAACTCCTTGGTTCACTGCGCATCACCCAGGCTAGACTTTGTTAGGGATGTTGATGATTATGAGAGGGCAATTGAACATCTGGAATTTTTGCTTCATCAAACTGGGGTTCAGATTTCTTGGAGCGATGATCTTCCGCGATGTAAGTATATAGGGTAGGGACTACAAACAGGGTGAACCCCGTTCCGATTAACAGACCTGTAGCGATAACCAGCCCTATATCAAAACGGCTTACTGCTCCGGCACCACTAGCAAACAAGAGAGGTAATACCCCAAATACCATAGCAGCAGTAGTCATGAGAATAGGTCTTAACCTAATTCCCGCAGCCTCTTCCACTGCTGCTCGTTTATCCAGATTTTTTTCGCGCTGTAAATGGTTCGCAAAATCAACGATCAAAATTCCATGTTTGGAGATCAATCCGATTAGAGTAATCAAACCAACCTGAGTGTAAATATTGAGACTTGCCTGACCCAAATTCAAGGGAATTAAAGCTCCGCAGATCGACATGGGTACGCTGATTAAAACAATGAGCGGATCACGAAAACTTTCATATTGAGCTGAAAGTACCAAAAAGATAATGATGATTGCAAAAACGAATGCAAAAAGTAAAGCGCTTCCTTCTTGAATAAATTGTCTTGATTCACCACCATAATCAAAAGAAAAGCCTTTAGGTAAAGTATCATTGGCCGCATCTTGTAAAAATGCGAGGCCTTCGCCTAAGGTTTTTCCAGGCATCATTACTGCTTGAATGGTCGCGGAATTCATTTGTTGGAAATGTGTTGCTGCATTAGGTGCAGTTTGTTCTTTGGCAGTGACTACCGTTGAAAGGGGTACCATGGTACCGTTTATGGTTTTCACATATATTTGCCCCAATTGCTCAGGAGTCATACGAAACGAGCGGTTTAATTGGGGTATTACCTGATAACTGCGGCCTTCTAAATTAAAATAATTCACATAACTGCCTGAAAAAGCACTGGTTAAGCTGCTTCCTACAGCCTGCATATCTAATCCCATTTCTGAAGCCTTAGAGCGATTAATATCCAATAGAATTTGCGGCTTATTGAATTTCAGTGAATTATCGATGTAAATAAATAAGCCACTTTTTTTGGCTTTTTCGGTAAGCTTATCGGAGACATCTAACAAGCTCTGAAAGTCATTTGTTGTTTTAATAACGAATTGCACTGGCGTACCTCCTCCGCCGCCTGGAAGGGGGGGAGGGACAATTGCAAAAGCATTTAAGCCTGCAATCTGTGATAATTTATCTTGCAATGGTTGTTTTAAAGCAAACTGGCTTTTACTACGTTGATTCCATGGTTTCAATACCATTCCTGAGATGGTTTGACTGCTGTTGTTCACGGTAAAATAATTTTCTGTTTCAGGGAAACTTTTATAAATATCATCAAATGGTTTGGTGAAGGCTTCTATATAATTAAGTGTCGCGTATTGAGGGATCATGGCCATGACAAAGAAGAAGCCCTGGTCTTCATCTGGGGCTGTTTCAGCGGAAGTATGGGTATAGAGATAAGGCAGCATAAGTATAACAATTGCCGCAAAAAACAACATAATTACCCGAGTGTACAGCAAACTGTGTAATGCATTTTGATATCTTACTTTTAGTTTATTGAAAAAAGTATCAAGAAAATTAACAAATTTGCCACTACTAATGTCTTTAGACAAAACCCTTGAACACATCATGGGAGAAAGAGTTAAGGCGATAACTCCGGAAATGATTACTGCACTCGCTAAAGTAAAGGCGAATTCTTTGAATAAAGCACCTGTTAACCCCCCCATGAAACCGATAGGTGCATAAACCGCTGCCAAGGTGATAGTCATTGCAATAACTGGAGTGGCAATTTCTCGAGCCCCAATCAAGGCAGCGTCAAAAGGAGTTTTTCCTTCTTCGATATGTCGATGGACGTTTTCTACGACCACAATGGCATCATCCACTACCAAACCAATGGCGAGTACAAAAGCGAGTAAGGTCAGCAAATTGATACTGTATCCTAAAATAAGCATCAAGGTACATACACCTATTAATGAAAGTGGAATGGTTACCACAGGAATCAGTACCGAACGGATGGAACCTAAGAATAAAAAAATCACTACGATAACAATCAAACCTGCTTCAATAATGGTATGGGTTACTTCATCCAAGGAGGCTCGAATAAATGCAGTTGCATCATAAACTATTGTTCCTGTTAAGGAGGGCGGAAATTCTCTGATAACCGAAGGAAGTATTTTTCTCACATCACTGATTACGGTCAGGGGGTTCGCAGTTGGAGTGGGAGTTATAGATATGAATACTGCTTTTTTGCCATTGAATGTTACTGAGGTGTCATAATCCTGTGAACCTAATTCAATGGTGCCAACATCACGTAAGCGAACTATGGATCCTTTATCACTTTTAACAATCAAATTACTAAATTGAGCTGTGTCATTAAGATCAGTTTTTGCAGTAATGCTGATCGCAACGTATTCACCTTTTGTATTTCCTGCTGCAGTTAGAAAATTATTTTTGGCAAGTACCATAGAGACATCTGAGGGAGAAACCCCTAATGCAGCCATTTTAACGGGATCAAGAAATATTCGCATGGAGTAGGTGGCACCGCCCAAAATCTCTGCTTTAGCTACACCATCTACTGTTTGCAATTGGGGTTGGACAACACGAGTGGCGTAATCAGTAATTTGCTGGGGTGTCATTTCCGTACTGTCTAAGCTGATATACATCAGTGCTGTTGAACTATCGGAAGTTTTCAATATAACAGGTTGTTGAGATTCTTTGGGCAATTGGTTTAATGTTTGTTGGACTTTACTCATCACATCAGTAAAAGCCACTTGCGGATCAAAGTTTAATTTAATATTGAGAGTGATGGTACTTAACCCTTGAGTACTGGAAGAGGTCATATAGTCAATTCCCTCTGCACTGGCTACAGCTTTTTCTAAAGGTGAAGTAATGAATCCGGCAATAAGATCTGCATCTGCACCAGGATATCCTGTCATAATGGTAATAACTGTATTGTCCATGCGGGGGTACTGACGAATTTGCATCTTATAGATTGAGTTGATACCAAAAAGCAGAATGAGCAAACTAATTACCATGGCAAGTACGGGCCGTTTGATAAAAAGATCGGTAAACTTCATAACGTGTTCCTGATTAAAATTTTTGTAATAGGTATGATATGCCTATATTAAAATTAACCTGGGTTTATTTGACCCAGGTTACTATGATTCAATTAATTTATTGTCCCAATATATCCGGATTACTGATTTCATTTAGTTTGACATCATTATTGATTACAACAGGCGTGCCATTTTGTAATTTTATTTCTCCGGCGCTTACGACCAATTGTCCTGGCTTAACTCCTTTTTTGATTACCGTATAATTTCCTCGTTGTTCTCCGGTTGAAACAAAAACACGTTTGACCGTGAGTAGGTCAGAACCATCTGCATTTTTCTTTCCTTCTGCATTTTTTTCAATGATGTACACTGCGTTACCGTAGAGACTGTATGATATAGCGGTTGAAGGAACAATCACGGTATTAGGCTCAGGCGGTTGGCTTATTTCAATTGAAGCAAACATACCCGGCACAAAGGTAAAACTATGAATTTTATTTTTGCTATTTAGATCAGAATTGCACGTAACAATTCGTTTATTGCCCATGGATTCTTTTCGGGTTTCGACTAAAGGAGAGTGTTCAGGATCTTTAACTGCTGCGGTAGGGCAATTAGCAAGGGTACCTTGTACTAACATATTGTGTGTGTTGAGATCCACTTTAGAGTTTATTGCAGTAACTTTGGCCTCAAAAAGAGCATTAGGAAATCCTTCTACGGAAAACGTAATAGTTTGGTTAGGTTGAATACGTTTATACATTTGTTCGGGGAGATAAAACTCCAAATACAAGGGGTCAAGTGATTGTAAGGAAACAATTGTAGTTTGTCCCGGGCTGATAAATTGGCCTAGGTTTACTTGTCGTATACCTAATTTACCCGCAAAGGGTGCGGTAATGTGCTTTTGCTTAATCTGTGCTTGCGTTTGATCAAGTTTTGCTTGGGCTTGATCGAGATTTGCTTTAGCTTCATCAACACTGGAAATAGGAGCTGCACCACGTTTGAACAAGTCATATTGACGTTTATAACTGAGCGTTTTCAGGGTTAATTCTGCTTGATTAAATTTTAATAACGCTTGATCCACACTATCATCAATAGTAATTAAGGGGGCATCTTTATCAACATATTGTCCTGATTCAAAATCAATTTTTACCACATTTCCTGAAGCTTGGGCGCTTACATCGACTCCGTTAAATGCAACAAAATTGCCTACGGCATTAATGGTTGGCTGCCAGTTTACTGACTTGGCAACAGCTGAGGCGACAGAAACAGCAGGTGGTTGGTAGCTTGCAAAAAAACGCTTAATCAAAATTGATTTGATCAGGTTAAAAGCAATGATCCCACCGAAAACAATCACTAAGGCGACTCCCATTATGATCATTCGCTTTTTCATTAATACTCCCCTAAATGCTTAAAAAAAACGATAATTTTGAAACCCGCCAACTATACCATGAAAGATGAATATTATTACCCTATATTGTGCTTATAAGTTTCAATTTTATTTATTTCATGGTTATAAAAATATCCTATTGACTAAATACAACACTTTGCTACTATGCTGCTTTCATTAAACGAAGGAGAAACCATGAAGTTGAAGTCCTTGTTATTTGCTCTTTGTTTTAGCTTGATCGGTCAAGCTTTGGCTGCAAACGCACATTTGCACCCTAAAGCTACTGAAGCTGACAAAAATAAACCTGCTGGTAAATCAATGATGTATCCAGGTTATTGTGAAATTGAAATCATCAATAACAGTGTTGATAATGTTCGCGTCTACGGTTCTTTTGATGATGGTGCTCCTTTAGATCCATTCACCATATTTTACTATGATGCACCTCATTACATTAGCTTGTACTACTACGGTTACTGCCATTCTGGTATGAACCTGTTGATCCAATCTCCTTATGGTACTATTTACTCCGGTTGGACTAATGTAAATAGCACTGTACGTATCGTTAATTACCTGAACAAAGGTATTAAAGGCGATAAAGTTGAGATTACAGCAAAAAAATAAGTATTTCTAAAATAAGCTAGCTTATTTGACGATAGGGAAGTTGCATGCAATGCACCTTCCCTTTTTTATTTGTGTTTCAGGAGTTGTTCATGAAGCGTTTAATCCCTTGCCTTTTGTTAGTACCTTTTTTGACTTCGTGTGAAATGACCCAGCCTGAATATTATGATGCGGGTTATTATCACACCGTTCCTCCCCGGGCTGAAATCTATGGTTTCGATGAGCATCCACAGGACTACCGGCCTCGTCTTCCTTACCATCGCGGTCAAAAAATAAATGCCACACCGAGTCAGAATAAAGTGCACGGCCATCACCAACAAGCTCACAAACAAATTCCGAATCCAAAACAAGTTGTTGTGAACAATTCAAATAAGAGCACTGTTCATGGACATGAGAAGAAAAATCAGGTGGTGAAACATCACCCATCAGAATCGGGATCCAAGGTTGTAGTTACTGAATAATGGAACAATTTTAGGAAGGGAATCTATGTTTGCGCAACCTGGGTATGCTTGGTCCCAGCCCAGGAAATGCGTTTTTTTAAATCAAAATTACAGCATGATTTCCAATTTATATTCACGATTCGTATCCCGGTAAATTTTGTGGTAGTCTTAGGAGGTTTTTCCTTTAGGGGTTTTGAGGATGCGTAACTTACTTAAAATACTGTTTGTAGGACTTTTATCTATACTTATCATAGCATGTGTTGCTTCTCCTGGAAGTGAGAGTACGGGAGAGTTTTTGGATAGTTCGACTACCACTACTAAAGTGAAAGCAACATTAGTAAATCATTTAGGACGTACGGGTTTAGCCGTGCAAGTTAAAACCTTTAAAGATGAAGTGCAGCTCAGTGGTTTTGTTGCTACTCCAAGATTGAAGCAAAGAGCAGGGATTATTGCTGCGAGCGTGGATGGTGTTAGAAAGGTACGTAATGACATCATCGTTAGACCTTAACCATTTTCCCAAGGATTACTCATGTTTGACCGAAGCTATACTATAAAACATTTTGATGATGAATTATTCCAGGCTATTGTTGATGAGCAACGCCGACAAGAAGAGCATGTAGAGCTTATTGCGTCGGAAAACTATGTGAGTCCCCGAGTACTGGAGGCTCAAGGTTCTGTGTTAACTAATAAATATGCTGAGGGATATCCGGGCAAACGTTATTATGGCGGATGTGAGTATGTCGATGTGGCTGAAGAGCTAGCAATAGCCCGCGCTAAAAAACTTTTTTCAGCGGATTATGTTAATGTTCAACCTCATTCTGGATCCCAGGCTAATGCGGCAGTAATGATGGCTCTATTAGCTCCTGGCGATGTTGTTTTAGGTATGGCATTACCGCATGGTGGTCATTTAACGCATGGTTCCAAAGTCAATTTTTCGGGTAAGCTTTATGAAGCAATTCCTTATGGGGTGGATGCGAATACTGGTTTAATCGATTATGATGTATTAGAGAGTTTAGCCCTCGAACATAAACCTAAATTAATCATTGCGGGATTTTCAGCTTACTCTCGCGTTCTTGATTGGGCACGGTTCAGAACTATAGCGGATAAGGTCGGGGCTTTCTTAATGGCCGACATTGCTCATGTGGCTGGATTGATTGCTGTAGGTCTTTATCCCTCACCTGTTCCTTATGCTGATGTAGTAACCACCACAACTCATAAAACACTCAGAGGACCAAGAGGTGGGATGATTTTATGTCGTGCAAATGAGGAAATCGAGAAAAAATTAAATTCATCCGTTTTCCCTGGCAATCAAGGTGGACCCTTAATGCACGTGATTGCTGCCAAAGCGGTTTCCTTTGCTGAGGCCTTGCTGCCTGAATTTAAAACTTATCAACAACAAGTATTAGTGAATGCTAAGACTATGGCCTCAGTACTTATGAGTCGCGGCTATAAAATTGTTTCAGGGGGCACTGATAATCATTTAATGTTAGTTGATTTAATTGATAAAAATATTACCGGTAAAGATGCTGATTCAGCTTTAGATAAAGCAAATATTACCGTGAACAAAAACACAGTGCCTAATGATCCTCGCTCTCCTTTTGTAACGAGTGGCTTACGTTTGGGAACTCCAGCAGTTACAACAAGAGGATTTAAAGAAAAAGAAATAACGCTATTGTCTAATTGGATAGCGGATATTCTTGATGATATTAACAATGAAGCGACCATAGCAAAAGTTAAAGAACAAATATTGCTTTTGTGTCGTGAGTTTCCGGTTTATGGATAATTATGTTTTGCCCTTTTTGCCACGCAGAAGAAACTAAAGTAGTGGACTCGCGCTTGGTCGCTGAAGGCGCCCAAGTGCGTAGAAGACGAGAGTGTCTTGTATGTCACGAACGGTTTACTACGTTTGAAACAGCTGAATTAATCATGCCGTTAATTGTTAAACGTGATGGCAGGCGTGAGCCCTTTAATATTGATAATTTACGTTCCGGCATGTTGCGCGCTTTGGAAAAAAGGCCCGTCAGTGTTGATGCCTTAGAAGCATCAATTATTGCGATTACACAGGAAATTCGCCGTCGAGGAGAGCGAGAAATTGACTCCCAGATTATTGGTGAATTGGTCATGAAGGAATTATATAGTTTGGATCATGTAGCTTACGTTCGTTTTGCGTCGGTGTATAAGCGCTTTAAAGATGTAAGTGACTTCAGACAAACAATAGACCAGATGAATAAAGACTAGGGTAGTTAAAAGTATTACTTGTTTGGGGCACTCAGGCTCCAAAAAGGGTAAATTTTTTAATACTCAGTATTCGCTATTTTTATGCTCTCTCAATAAAATTAAAAGAGAGGTTTTATAGATGTTACTAAGAATTCATGAGGTTAAGGTGGAAAAGCAGTCAATTAGCGGTAAAAGAAAAGCCAGAAAATTAGCACTTCAGGCTCTTTATCAATGGTTAATGTCTGGAAGTGATTTAAATGAAATCGAAGCACAATTTCGAATCGTTAACAATATGGATAAAGTGGACGTAGAATACTTTTGCCGTATTTTACATGGCGTTCCAGCTCATGTTGAAACCTTGGAAGCAAGTATTACTCCTTTTCTTGACAGAGATATTACCGGCTTAAATCCAATTGAATTGACTGTATTGCGCATTGGTTCTTTTGAACTATTACATTGTCCTGAGATTCCATACAAAGTCGTTCTTGATGAATCAATATCGCTGACGAAAGAATTTGGATCTCAGGATGGACATCGTTATGTTAACGGTGTATTAAATAGTTTGGCACAACAGGTACGTTCTGTCGAAATCAGTCATAACTATGGATGAGTTCACCCTTATTGAGCATTTTTTTAAACCACTAGATTATGAGCGTGATGATGTATTATTAGGTATTGGTGATGATGCTGCTTGTGTGCGTCTTTCTCAGGAAATGGATTTACTTGTGAGCACAGATACGCTTGTGTCAGGAGTACATTTTCTCCCTCAATGGAATGCCTATGATATTGCATGCAGGTCAGTCATGGTCAATGTGAGCGATATGGCCGCTATGGCGGCAACCCCTTGTTGGATTACTCTTGCTCTAACCTTACCTGAATTCAATGAACAATGGCTCAATTTATTTACGCAAGGGCTAAAGGACTCCTTAAACCGATTTAATATGACTTTAATAGGTGGCGATACCACACAAGGTCCTTTATCGATAACGCTTACTGTTTTTGGAACCACGCCCAAAGGAAAAGCAATATCACGGAAGGGAGCAAAACCTGGGGACATTATCTTCGTTTCAGGTGAATTGGGTGCTGCTGCTTTAGCTGTAAAATTTCTTGAAAATCAGCATCTATCAAAGCAAGATAAAGGTGAATTAATGAAAAAATTAATCCACCCTAAACCTCGAGTGGATTTAATTGAGTTTTTACGATCTTATGCAACTGCAGTTATAGATATTTCGGATGGGCTTAGTGCGGATTTAAGCCATGTCTGTGTCGCGAGTGGTGTTGGTGCATGCCTCAATAAAGATGCAATTCCAATACATCCCTTGCTTAATAAATATTGGAAGGATAATGCAGTTGAAATGGCATTGACTGGCGGTGATGATTATGAATTATGTTTTACCGTACCCGAACATCACTTAGCTTTATTGATAAATGATTTGAAGAACGCTAATTTGCATTGTTACCCCATTGGAGTAGTTGAGGAGAACCCAGGTTTAAAAATGAAAGATGCAAATCATCAATACCATGAGTTAAAACCAAAAGGATACTCACATTTTTAGCCAAAGGATATGAATAGAGCATCGTGGAGTGGCTAGTGTAAGTTATTGTATTTTGATCCAACTTTTTAAGATTAGCTAAGTAAGAGAAGAAGAAATGAAACAAATAAATTTAGCAAAAAGTGTTTTTCAGGATCCTATATATTTTATTGCCTTCGGGTTTGGTAGTGGTTTAATGCCAACTGCTCCGGGTACATGGGGCACATTAGCTGCAATACCGGTGTATTTATTGCTTATGGGTACTCATTGGGTAGTTTATCTTTTATGTACCTTCTTTGCTTTTTTATTGGGAGTATGGGTAAGTGAAAAGATTACTCAGGATTTGGGGGTACACGATTATAAAGGGATTGTTTGGGATGAGGTTGTAGGTTATTTATTAACTATGTTCATGGCACCCCACGGGGTCAAATGGATGATCTGTGGTTTTATTTTGTTTCGAATTTTTGATATTTGGAAACCCCAACCTATTGATTATATTGATCAGAAAGTACGTGGTGGTTTTGGTATTATGCTGGATGATGTATTAGCTGCGGTGCCTGCCTGGATATTGATGCAAATTTTAGCGTGGAGTTTTGCTTAATGAATGAGAACCATAAAGAACTCATTAGTATGGGTTTAACTATTGGGATTGTAGTCCTTAGTTTATTTATTATTCATCGTTTTATTCCATCATTAATATGGGCATCTATAATCGTTATTGCTACTTACCCCTTGTACGAAAAATGGTGTAAGTTTTTTGGAAATAAAAATAATTTATCCGCGTTACTTTTTACTACTTTAATCGGTTTGTTGTTTTTACTTCCTTTAAGCTGGTTATTGGGGTTGTTAATCAAGGAATTACAAATATTCATTAATTTCCTGCAAGATATAAATCACCAAGGTGGTGCGGCCCCTGGCTTTTTAAGAGACTTTCCATTTTGGGGGACTGAATTAGTTGCATATTGGGATGAACATATTGGTAAACCAGGGATGATTAAGAGTTTATTGTCTAATGTTCATTTATCGCTTACACCAACTAGCTATTATGTAAAACAAATAGGGGCAAGTTTAGCGCATCGGAGCGTCCAAGTAGGCTTTACGCTGTTAAGTTTGTTTTTCTTTTATCGTGATGGAGACCAATTATTATCTCAAATTTACCAAGTCGGAGAATATTGCTTGGGGAAAAGATGGTTTCGTTACGCAGATAGACTACCCAGAGCACTTAGGGCTACGGTTAATGGTACGATAGTAGTGGGCCTTGGAGTAGGTATTTTAATGGGAGTTTGCTATGGTTTGGTTGGTTTCCCAGCACCTACCTTAGTGGGATTTATCACTGCACTCGCAGCAATGATCCCCTTTGTTGTTCCAATAGTATTTATTACGGTAGCAATGGTTCTTTTTTCCTTTGGCAGTATGATTGGTGCAATTGTAGTTTTGGTTTGGGGCACCCTTGTGATGTTTGTTGCAGATCATTTTGTTAAACCTGTTTTAATCGGTGGTGCAATTGAGCTGCCTTTTTTAGCGGTATTGTTTGGAATTTTAGGCGGGGTGGAAACTTTAGGGCTTCTTGGTTTATTCGTAGGTCCTTTGGTTATGGTATTGTTCATGACTTTATGGCAGGAACCACAAATTCTAAATCCTAAAACACCCCTCCAGTATTAAAAAAAGTAAGGGTTAAGGTGAGTTGTTTACGACCCGTCGCCTTAGATGGTATACGACGAGGGGTCTTGATTTCAAAGAGGATATAATGTCTCATATTTACTAATCTATCCCCTATTTTTTTTAAGATACTTTACTTATAAGTACATTGGTCAAAGCGATAAACGATACCTACATTACCCATCTGAACTTGTAGAGTTCTACCAAAATCGTCGTTACTGGCTGTTGCTAAATAACGATAGGAAGCATTTAATGCCCAGTTCTCTGCAAAATTATAAGTTAGCCCCGCAGTCCCCTGATATGCAAAAGCTCCTTCCGTGACGCCAAAGGAGTATGCACCAAAGGGGCCTGTACTATCCAAAGAAGTCTCAATATAAGCATATCCGATACCCACTCCTAGGAACGGAGAAATTGTGGGTAAGATAACATCAGCAAAATCATAATAAATATTTGCCATACCAACATTGGCATTGGTATTCCCTGATACTCCAGTTTGAGCAATGAAGTCAACATCAAAGTCTTGGGTATTCGCTTGTAAGTAGGTGTACTCTAATTCATAACGAATTGGATTACTTTGATAACCTAAACGTAGTCCAGCATTAAAACCACTTTCATAATCTACGTTATCAAATAGAAATCCCAAATGGTGTTTTGATACATTTCCAGAGATGTGGGTATATCCACCAAATACGCTGGAATACCATCCATTCACTGGTACTGCAGCTACAGCAATACTACTTGATAATAAAGTAGCTGAAAAAAATGCAAATTTCATAACATCCCTTTGTTATTATTTTTTTTTGTCGAATCATGTTAACGTGTTACTTTAAATTTGCAAGTATTAGACACGCATATTTTTTTTGAAAAACGAATGATGGATGTGCTTTTTTAATTATATAAGTGTGCTAAATTTCGGTAAAATTTATTAGCAATATTCTGGTTGCCTGAGATTACCTACTGTAAATTTAAGAGTGAAACTCTTTTTGGCAAAAATTGGAACAAAGTCTATACTTCTAACTGGTATTTCTTATTTAAGAGTTCTTCGTAAGTAGATGCCAATGCCAACAAAGCTTAAACCAATGCTCATGATATTCAGTAGAGCAACGGGTTTTAGAGAATTCAATTTTATCTTTTTGAAAATGCAAGTCTAGGCCATCAGCTAATGGAGTGGGTTAAAAACGAACAATTTTTATAACTTAGTGCGATGTAGAAAAATTAACATGACTATACGTATGCGAGCAATTTAGCATAATAATTTTCTACTTGTATAAAATTAACATTAATGTAATCATGAATTTTGCATCATGAAAAGGAGTTTCAAAAATGCCAAAAAAAAAATCATTGAAAATACCCAAAGAATTTGTGGAACAAGTGGTAGGGATCATTGCAAATGAGTCCGAAGCAGGACGCCAAAAAATAGTCGCTATTGCTCGAAGAGCAGAAAAAAATTATCAACGCCCGGTACAATCATGGGTAACAGGCTGGTTTTATCAGCACACCAGAACTCGTGGTGAAAAAATAGAACAATCCATTAATGTCATGAAAGACTTTCCAGATGCTTATACTCGATTGCTGGAATTAAAGCTCATGATTAGTGAAGGTGAATGGAATGTAAACAGCTCCTATAACTATTTTCTCTTTCTTGAATTAATCGATGCCGTGCCGGACTATCAACCCGTTGAAGACAGCCAACTTCCTAAATTTATAATGGAACTTAAAGACGAAGTATTAGCTGAAATTAATATCTTTATGAACCAATATAAGCTCTCATTGGAAGAGAAAAATAGATTAAATGAAGAACGTGAAGCGATAACTCTATCATCAATTCAATTAGTTAAAGATGTACTGGTCTTTAATAATCTTTCTACTGCAAAAGAGCAATCGGTACAACAAAACAAGATTGTTTTTACTCTAAGTTATAAAAATTCACAATGGCATCTTTCTTTGGTTGATTCCTCCGGAGAGGTTTATCCTCTAACTCCAGGTGAAGAATTGGCTCAGAAGCTGGCCACCCTTGAAAATCGGGACATAGAAAAATTAAACCCTGTGCATTTAAAACAAGTTAAACGAGAGTGCCTTGCAGCAAGAAAAGAATACCTTGCTAAAGTTCATTTACTCATTAATCCCCAAAATACCAAAACGAAGCTTGAATTAACTAATGAAGATCTTAAAGAGCAAGGCATTACTTCAACATTCGTTTTACGACGTACTGAAAAAGAAGAGGTAAGCCTTTGGTGGATAAATAGTCTAGGAAATGCAAGTAAAATTTCATTATCTGATCATCCTAAGCTGGATTTCTGGTTAAGTAACCAGAAGGGAGAATTTAAAGAGGCAGATGTTTTGCAGCTTAAAGCCTATTTGTTGCAATTGAATACTAATAAATCAATTTCTTCTGAAAAAATGGTTGAAATGAATAATATGATTTCTCAAGTATTGCAAAATAAAAGTAAGCTAAAACAACAAGAACCTTCCAGTCAAGGCAAGATCAATATAAAGGAATTTGCTCTGCTCGAAAAACATATGAAGGCTCGAATTGAAAAAGAGTCAACCATAAAACCTAATTTATCTAAGGAAGAAGTTGTAGAGGAAGTCGCTAAAGAGACGCCTGCAGAAAACACGTCAAAAAAGTTAGACGATAGTAGGTATAAAGCACTTTCAAAGCTACCAAATTTTTGGCAACAACGAAAAATTGCTGCGGAACAAGCGACCATGGAAGAATCAAAAACTTTAACAAATGGTTAATTTTTGTGTCCTAGTCGATTATAAAGAAATTAGTTTTGTAACCTGGGTGAAGGCGTGAGACGTAGCCCAACCCAGGAATTTGTCATTAAAAACTGGATAAATTATTCCCAAACCACTTCATTCTGCGGAGTTTACGACAAAGAATCTTCTTAATTTAGCGTTATATGCACTTACAGGAAATCTCCCACTGTGCGTTTCGGTTGACATCGAGAGGCACGTTTAAAACCCATTCGTAATTGGATAACGCCAGTCCTTTCCAAAAGCAGTGGGACTTATTTTAATTCCAGGTGCCGATTGACGGCGTTTATATTCATTGCGTTTGATCAAATGAATCACTTTGTTTACTGTTTCTGCAGAATACCCTTGTTGAATGATTTCTGTAGGTGATAAGTACTGTTCCATGTAAGAAACGATGATTGCATCTAATATCTCATAGTCAGGCAAACTGTCCTGATCGGTCTGATCCGCTCTTAATTCAGCGGACGGGGGTCGGGTTATCACGCGTTCAGGAATGATTTCAGAAAGACTATTCCGGTATTGGGCAAGTGCATAAACTTGAGTTTTAAGTACATCTTTAAGTACCGCAAACCCACCGGCCATGTCTCCGTATAATGTAGCGTAACCTACAGCGGATTCACTTTTATTCGAGGTTGTGAGTACCATTTTCCCCATTTTATTAGACAATGCCATAATTAGCAGACCCCGAATACGAGCTTGAATATTTTCTTCGGTTGTATCAGGGGCTAGTCCTGTAAATACTGGTTCAAGTGTGGTTAGCAGTGCATTAAAAGCGGGTTCAATTGATAATAGGGAATGGGATACATTCAATTTTTTTATTTGAGCTAATGCATCTTCATTACTCATTTGCGCGGTATAACGCGAAGGCATAAGTACGGCATGAACTCGCTCGGCTCCTAACGCATCAACTGCTATAGTCAATGTTAGTGCCGAATCGATTCCTCCTGAGAGTCCGACTAGAACTCCGGGGAAATGATTCTTATTGACATAATCACGTGTACCACAAACTAAGGCGTCATAGATTAAGGGCTCAAACTCAAGAAGAGGAGCCACTGCCCCTGTAATGTGGTTTCCTTGGATCTCAACGGTACACAAATCTTCTTTAAATGCGGGGGCTCGTGCACAAACTGTTCCTTTGGTGTCGATTGCTAAGGATTGGCCATCAAATAATAGTTCATCCTGGCCGCCAATTTGGTTCACATAGATTATGGATATCCCCCGCTGTGCATAAAATCTTAAAAGCGATTCTCTTTTGTGATATTTGCCGCAATCAAATGGGGATGCATTTAAAATGAGTAAAACCGAAATTCCATTTTCTATCAAATCTTCAGTAGGGCCTGGATACCAAAAATCTTCACAAATCATTACTCCTACTTTGTATTGATTTATATCTAGAATACATGGATTTCTTTTTCCTGGGGTAAAATAACGTGCTTCATCAAAAATTTCATAATTAGGTAAATTTTGTTTATGATACTCGCTTATTTTTTGTCCATTATGAAAAATACTCACACTATTGTAGAGTTGTTGTTGGTTACGCGAAGGATGACCTACTAACACATAGCAATCTTTAGTTGCAGCTTGTATTTGTGTTAAATGCTCATCAACTGCTTGTTGAAATTCCTTACGAAATAGTAAATCTTCGGGAGGGTAACCCGTTAAGGCCAGTTCAGGAAAAAGAATGACATCGTGAGTTTTTTGTTTACTTTTTATAATCTCTATAATTTTATCCCTGTTCGACGTCAAGGCGCCTACTGTGGGATTGATTTGTGCCATAAGTACACTAAGCTGATTCTGCATTATATATACTCTAAAAAGACCCAAGATTCGAAAAGTAGGATTTGCTGACAAAACGCTACTCACTCTTGGTCATTACGGATGAGATTTAACACGCTACGATATCACATAGTTTGTGCATTTCGGGTGTTCTAAAAGCTCCTCATTTTGTCTTAATCCAGCGAATTGTCAACAGACCCTTATTCAAAAAAATCTTAGATTTGAAGATAAAATTGTTAATTAATTTAAAAATTGACTAAAATAGATCCTTTGTCCAATAAAAAGCACATTTTATGTTAAATGAAGCACTATCAAAAATGCCAGAAGTCTTTGAACCCAAAATATTATTGCGTGGCCAAGAGTATTTTGAAAATGGACATGTGCTCAATATACGTTTTAGCGATGGACTGTTAAAGGGACGAGTTAAAGGAAGTTCAAGTCAGATTTACGATGTACATATGGATTTAAAAGTCTGGCCAACGAAATTAGCCCATTGTACTTGTGCATACCAATATAATTGTAAGCATGCCGCCGCATGTTTGTTCGCTTTGCGGGACAGAGAAAAGGGAAATTCCCAATCTGTATCGGGTACTAAATTAAATAGAAGACTCGACAGCTGGTTGAAAAATTTACGGGCCCAAGAAGCGGCTGTAGTCAAAGCACCCGAAGTGACGCATCATTTAGTTTATCTCATAGAACTAAGACTTGATGGCCATGAGCATCGAGTGGCGATTAGATTAGCTTTAGCCAAGTTATTAAAACGTGGTGGCTATGGAAAAATGATTCCTTTCAATAGTCTTTCTGACTCCAAAAAGCAACATTTCATTGATGATGATAATGAGCTGGTGGCTTTGCTGTTGTTTAAATGTGGTGTTTCAGGCTGGTTTGATACATTAACCATTCGCAATAGTGAATTATTAGAGAGGGTTCTTGCTACAGGAAGGGCTTTTTTTATACAAAATCAGGATGAACCAATTCATTTAATTGAGCCGATTCAAGGTACCTGCCAATGGGTGTTATCTCATAATGGCAGTCAAAATTTGTTATTAATGCATGAAGGAAAAGTCCTTGAACCTTTATTGTTGGATGACAGTTGGTTTTTTAATTATTTAGAAAGCACCATGGGGCATTTAACTACCCCATATCCAATAAAGCAATTGGGTTATTTATTGGAAGCTCCGCCAATACCCCTCGATCAGGCAGAATTATTAGCAAATAAAATGGGACAAACATGCCCTGAATTTCCCATACCCCAAGTTTTTAAAGAACGCGAAGTTCGAAATGTTATGCCAGTACCGGTGCTTATCCTAGATGCCATTAGTGAACTTGGTGAAGAATCTCCATGGCTTTATGATACAGAAGAAGAATTGCATGCCTTATTTACTGCACGTATTGTATTTGATTATGCAGGTTTAAAAATCGCTGCATCTGAAGAATGCGACACAATAGTTTGCCAGCAGGAAAATGTTTTAATTGAATATAAGCGGGATAGGGATTTTGAGAAAGCCAAATGGAATGAGGTACAGAATATACTTAAGCTGAGGGTACCAAGAGCCTGGGAAAATGAACAGTGGGAAAAAATAAAGAAAGCTGATTTTATAGTCCAGAATATACATGTTTTGGCGGATTTGGAATTTCTTTACAGTCAATTAGTGCCAGAGTTAAAAAGTCATGACTGGCAAGTTGAGTTTATTAGTTCGTTGTATCAAGAAGTTATTCATGCTGACGATGTAGAGTGGTACTCGGATCTGAATGAAAATACGACTGATTTTTTCTCTTATCAATTGGGAATTTTGGTTGAGGGTAAACCAGTGAGTATCGTACCTTTGGTGGCCGATTTGATCCACCGTTATAGTGGTAATGATTTGGATAATCTGCCAGATAACCAATTAGTAAAATTGCCCTTGCATGATGGGAGGGCCTTACAGTTAGAAATGGGACGAATTAAGCCTTTAGTTCGTTTGCTGTTACAATTTGGCTTGCGGCATATAGATGAAAACCAACAGGTCCAAATTAATAAGTACCAACTTATTCTCATGCGAGAGGCGGAATTAGCTATTGCAGCCACTAAAACACGATGGCAAGGGGCTGAAACCCTAAGAGAGCAAATCCGACAACTTTCCCAATTAACTCAGATTCCCGAGGTACAGCCTCCCACCGGGCTAGATGCTCATTTGCGAGATTATCAACGGGATGGATTGAATTGGTTACAATTTTTGCGGACCAGTCATTTTAGTGGAATTCTCGCTGACGATATGGGATTGGGTAAAACAGTACAAACCTTGGCGCATTTACAATATGAAAAAGAACAAGGTCGTATAAGAGCAGCGACCTTAATAGTTGCTCCCACAAGCCTTGTTGGAAATTGGCAAGCTGAAGCCAAACGTTTTACTCCTGAATTAAAAGTTTTAATTTATCATGGTTCAGATCGTCATCAGGATAATTTTGATGACTATGACATTGTTGTCTCTACTTATGGACTAATACATCGTGATAAAGAGAAATTTATAGCCTATTCGTTCTATTATCTTATATTGGATGAGGCGCAATTTATAAAAAATGCGCGCACCAAGACTACGCAGATTATCCAACAATTACACGCGACCCATCGCTTATGTCTTACCGGTACCCCTTTGGAAAATCACTTAGGTGAGTTATGGTCTTTATTTCATTTTTTAATGCCTGGTTTACTTGGCGATGCAAAACAATTTAGGCTTTGGTTCAGAACCCCTATTGAGAAATATGCAGATTTGAGTAGACGGGAAGTGCTTACTAAAAGAGTACAACCATTTATATTGAGAAGAACAAAAAATCAGGTGGCTCGTGAATTGCCTCCCAAAACTGAAATGACTCGCACTATAGAGATTGTGGGTCCCCAGCGGGATCTCTATGAAGCGATTCGTATGAGCATGGAGAAAAAAGTTCGTGATGCTATTGCCAAACAAGGATTAGGGAAAAGCCATATTCTGCTTCTGGATGCCCTACTAAAGTTACGTCAGGTGTGTTGTGACCCCCGACTGCTGTCATTGCCTGCAGCAGAAATTGCCTATGGGACTTCTGCCAAACTCGAAGCATTAATGGATTTATTAGATAATTTGGTGGGTGAGGGAAGGCGCGTTTTGGTATTTTCACAATTTACTTCGATGTTGCAGTTAATAGAAGATGAATTGCGTGCGAGAAATTATGATTACTTAAAATTAACGGGTCAGACAATGCATCGACAGGCCATGGTGGAAAAATTTCAGGAAGGAAAAACACCTGTTTTTCTTATCAGTTTAAAAGCAGGAGGGACCGGACTTAATTTAACACGAGCTGATACAGTGATTCATTATGATCCATGGTGGAATCCAGCTGTAGAAGACCAAGCGACCGATCGAACGCATCGAATAGGTCAAGAAAACCCTGTGTTTGTTTATAAGTTGATTACCTCAGGTACTGTAGAGGAAGCTATTTTAGGGATGCAAGAGAAAAAAAGATTGCTCGTAGAAGGTATTTTATCTGCTGATCCCGCTAAAGCGATGACTTTAAGTGAAGAGGATGTAGAACAATTTTTTATGCCTCTAGCTTGAGTTATGTTATGCATACAGGGGAGGGGATGTATAGGGATTACAATTACACCACAATGCTTTATTTCATCCAACATAAGCCATCCATTTTTAAATTTATTCTATTTAAAACTGGCATAGTTTTCGATCATGACATAAGCTATAAATGATTGTAAACATGGAGAAAATTATGAACTTATGGAAACTAGCTTGTGGTTTTTTTGTTGCCGCGTTCTATTTACCTGCAGTACTTGCAGCATCTCAAGCACCGGTAGGTACTTGGGTAACAATTGATGATAAAACGGGTAAGAAAAGAGCTGTTGTAACCATTAATGAGTCTGGTGGTACTTTAAGCGCAGTTATTAATAAGGTCTACCCACAACCTGGTGATACAGGTATTTGCGAGAAGTGTCCTGGAGGATTTAAAGGTAAGAAAATCCAAGGATTGCAATTTATGTGGGGATTGAAAAACGAGGGTAATAATGAATGGGGTGGTGGTTCAATACTAGATCCAAAGTCAGGTAAAGTCTATCGTGCTAAACTCACTGTTCAAGGGAACAGACTCTTAGTTCGAGGATATGTAGGTATTTCCTTATTAGGCCGTACTCAAGTTTGGCAAAAGCAATAATTAACAAACCAAATTTATTTTTTGTCATTCCTGCAGCGGTGGGAATGACAAAAAAATATCGTATTCATTGAAAGTATGATTTTTGCCCGGTTGTTCGAGGTGACATCCTTTTAAAAGATCATTACAATAGATATCGTTCAAAATTCCATTATGTCATTACCATGTATGATCTGCAAAATTCCAAAAAGACAGTTGATCCTTTAAAACGACCACCTCATTCAGTGGAAGCAGAACAATCCATCATTGGTGGATTAATGTTGGACAATGAAGTTTGGGATAAGGTCAGCACTAAATTATGTGAAGCAGATTTTTATCGCACTGAGCATCGAATTTTATTTCGCGCCATTGCTTCTTTGGTAAAGAAAGATCAACCTTTTGATGTGGTGACCCTTCTTGATGCATTAAAGTCTTACAACGAATTGGATGACGCGGGTGGGGAAGCCTATTTGTTTGAACTGGCAAATAATACCCCCAGCGTTGCTAACGTGTCTGCTTATGCTGATATTGTGCGAGAAAAATCTGTACAAAGACAGCTTATTGCTGTAGCTACAGAGATTGCTGATTCGGCATATAATCCTGGGGGCAGACAAGTCCCTGAATTACTTGATATGGCAGAAACTAGAGTTTTTGCTATAGGCGAACAAACAGCCGGCGATGGTGGGCCTGAAAATATAAAATCCGTTTTGGTGCGTGCAGTGGAAAAAATTGATGCACTTTATCATAATGGCGATGCGATTACTGGGCTTGCTACGGGCTTGTCTGACTTGGATGAAATGACCTCAGGATTACAACCTTCTGATTTAATTATTGTTGCAGGACGTCCCTCCATGGGTAAAACGACCTTAGTTATGAATATGGCAGAGCATGCGGCGATTAAATCAGGAAAGCCCGTGCTTGTTTTTTCTATGGAAATGCCCTCCGATTCTTTGGCAATGAGGATGATGTCTTCTTTGGGACGTATTGATCAACATAAAATTAGAACGGGGAAACTGGATGACGACGATTGGCCTCGTGTCACCTCTGCCGTGCATATGCTTTCGGAAGCTCCATTATTTATCGATGATACTCCAGCTTTAAGCCCTGGGGAAATGCGTGCACGAGCACGACGATTGGCAAAAGATCATGGAAATTTAGGGCTAATTGTGGTGGATTATTTACAATTAATGAAAGTACCTGGTTTTTCCGCTGATAACAGAACGGCAGAGATCTCTGAAATTTCTCGCAGTCTCAAATCGCTTGCTAAAGAATTACAGGTCCCGGTTATTGCTTTGTCACAG
Source organism: Legionella nigrisilvae (assembly GCF_977063395.2). Classification (NCBI taxonomy): domain Bacteria; kingdom Pseudomonadati; phylum Pseudomonadota; class Gammaproteobacteria; order Legionellales; family Legionellaceae; genus Legionella; species Legionella nigrisilvae. Next base: position 196,752 of record NZ_CDRUGZ020000020.1, on the reverse strand, counting down.
TTGAACCGAAGTCTGGAACAACGTTCAGATAAACGGCCTGTTATGTCTGATTTACGTGAATCGGGTGCGATCGAGCAAGATGCCGATTTAATCTGCTTTATTTATCGCGATGAAGTCTACAATGAAGACAGTCCTGATAAGGGAACCGCAGAAATAATTGTAGCAAAACAAAGAAATGGTCCTATTGGTAAAGTACGGGTAGCATTTATTGGTAAATACACCCGTTTTGAAGACTTAGCGTTTAATGGTTATCAAGGGGTAGATTAAGATGTCACGACCCACCAAATTGGTGATAGATCCCAATGCATTACACCATAATTTAGCGCGGATAAGACGCACTGCTCCAGGCAAAAAAATAATTGCTATGGTTAAAGCTAATGCCTATGGCTGTGGTGTACATGTTGTTGCACCTGTATTGGAAGGGCACGTGGATGCTTTTGGGGTAGCTTGTATTGAAGAAGCTTTAGTTCTTCATAAGATAGGAATTCGAACTCATTGTATTCTTTTTCAAGGCGTATTTAGTCCCGATGAGTTTAAGGCCGTCTCTCAATACCAGTTTGGTTGTGTGATTCATCAACCCCATCAGGTCCAATGGCTTTTAAACACTCCATTAGAAAAACCCATTAAACTTTGGGTTAAGGTAAATACGGGCATGCATCGCTTGGGTTTTAAAATCGAAGACCTGCAAGAACTAATGAATGCATTGCAATCATGCCCTTGGGTGGATAAAGAAATAGGCTTGATGACTCATTTAGCCTGTGCTGATGAGCCAGAGCGAATTGAAAATTCCCAGCAAATTACTTTGTTTGAAAATATTGCAATCGCAGGGTTTAGTCAACGCAGTATAGCCAATTCAGCCGCTATTATTTCATTTCCCCAAACTCATGCAGATGTGGTGAGACCGGGGATTATGCTTTATGGCGTATCTCCTTTTGCCAATCAGACTGCGATTGATTTGGGTCTGCTCCCTGTAATGCGTTTTGTTTCAGCAATTAGTGCCGTTCATTATAATCCTCCTTTAGCTCAAGTCGGATATAGTGGACTTTGGAAAAGTGAAAAGCCTTCAATTATTGGTATTGTTGCTGCAGGTTATGGGGATGGTTATCCACGGCATATAGCGGCAAATACCCCCGTTTGGGTCCAAGGCAAAGAAGTGCCTATTGTAGGGCGAGTCTCGATGGATATGCTTGCCGTGGATTTAACAGATCATTCAGAAGTAAAGCCTGGAGCACCTGTTGAGCTTTGGGGGACTCATATTTTAGTTGAGCGAGTTGCTCAAGCGGCCGGTACTTCAGGATATGAATTATTATGTCAAATCTCTGAGCGAGTACGTCACGATTAAGAATATATGTATTCTCTGCTAGTGAAATGGGAACTTAGGCCGATGAAATTAAAAGCAAAATCTCGAAGTTATGGGCCGAATACCAAGGATGCATTTAACTATGGATAATAACTGACCGTGATGATAGAATTACAACCGATTTCTATAACCTTTAAATTGGGTGATATGTTATGAAAAAAATAGCTGTTGCATCTTTGTCTTTATTATTAGTTGGTTGTGCATCAATGAATCACCAAGATGTAGGTACTCTTTCAGGTGGGGTTATTGGGGGATTAATTGGAAGTCAATTTGGGGGTGGCCCAGCAGCTAAATTGGCGGCAACAGCAGGTGGTGCTATTGCTGGTGCTTATTTAGGTGGCCAAATTGGTAAATATATGGATAAAGTAGATAGAATGGAAATGCAACGTGCCTTAGAAACTGCGCCCACTGGCAGATCAGTACATTGGTCAAATCCAGACACTGGAAATAGTTATACCGTACAACCCACTCGCACGTATTATCGTGAACATTTGCCTTGCCGTGAATATCTAACTAAGGCAATCATTGATGGAAGACCACAAACATTACGTGGTAGCGCATGTCGTCAGCCAGATGGCACATGGCATGTGGTAAATTAAATAAATCATCTATTATAGCCTGGGGGAAGCGCTGCGGAACCCAGGTTGAATCAGCCTCTCTGAATTATGATCGCAGCCTCCCTTACGCTACTGCTTTTCTTAAAATAGACTAACCATTAATTAATAATTTCTCACAAATTAAAAAATATAGAGCTTCTAATTGATGCAGATCCTTTAAAGAAACGCATTCATTCACTTGATGAATAGTGGCATTTACGGGGCCCAATTCTACTACTTCAACGCCATAGGGCGCGATAAATCGGCCATCAGAGGTGCCGCCACTGGTAGAAAGCTCTGGGGTAATTCCAGTAAGTTCGTTAATTGCTTGCTTACAACTGTCTAACAAGGCACCTTGAGCTGTCAAGAAAGGCTCGCCACTGATACGCCATTCAATGATGGGATTCAAATCGTGCTCCTGAAAAGTAGCAAAAACTTTTTCTTTTAATGAGCTATGTGTTTGCTCTGTGGAGTACCTAAAATTAAGGTGTAAAATCAGTTCTCCAGGAATTATATTTGGAGCATGCCCCCCTGATTGAAGGTGAGTAACTTGCATTGAGGTTGGTGGGAAATGATGATTGCCCTGATCCCAGAGCGTAGAAGTCAGTTTCGCTAAGGCGGGGCTAATTTTATGGATTGGATTATCTGCTAGATGTGGGTAGGCAACATGACCTTGTTTTCCATGTAACCTAATTTTGGCGCTTAGTGAACCGCGACGACCAATTTTAATTACATCCCCAATTTTTTCACTACTTGATGGTTCGCCTACCACACAATAATCAATATGAATACCTTGATTTTGCAAAAGCTGCATAACATAAGGGGTGCCTAGATCGTAATCATCGCCTTCCTCACCACTTGTAATAAGAAAACCTAATCTTCCCTGAAATTTAGGATAGGTTTTAATAAATCGCTGTGCCATCACTAACATGCAAGCCAGGCTTCCTTTCATGTCAGCGACACCACGTCCGTAAAGCATTCCGTTTTTATTCAGCGCTGCAAACGGATCAGACAACCATTTTGTGATATCGCCAACAGGAACCACATCCGTATGCCCCGCAAATACTAAAAGAGGCCCAGATTCTCCGTAAAAGGCAAAGAAGTTTGAGACAGAGCCCTTATTCATCCGTTGACAAGTGAATCCTGATTGCTCCAAGAATTCAATCATAAACTCTTGGCAACCGGCATCTTCGGGAGTAATCGAGGGGAATTTCACAAGCTCCACTAAGATTTCTTCTAACAATTTTTTCGACTCAATCATAGGCTAATTAGCTCTCAATAGTTCATTAATGCTTACTTTCGCTCGGGTCTTTTCATCCACCTGTTTCACAATGACCGCACAATATAAACTGTAGCTTTTATCTTCACTGGGCAAACTACCTGCAACAACTACAGATCCTTCTGGGATACGACCATAGGTAATTTCACCGGTAAGACGATTGTATATTTTTGTACTTTGCCCTAAATAAACGCCCATAGATAAAACAGAGTTTCGTTCCACAATAACCCCTTCAACCACTTCCGAGCGGGCGCCGATAAAGCAATTATCTTCGATAATGGTAGGATTAGCCTGTAAAGGTTCAAGTACACCACCAATGCCTACTCCCCCAGAAAGATGCACATTTTTACCGATTTGTGCACAAGAACCCACTGTGGCCCAAGTATCTACCATAACTCCTTCATCAATGTATGCACCCACATTGACGTAAGAAGGCATTAAAACAGAGTTTTTGGCAATGTATGCCCCTTTGCGGACTAAAGCATGAGGTACCACGCGTACCCCTGTTTGTTTAAATTGCTCTTCAGTATAGTTATTGTATTTAAGCGGTACTTTGTCATAAAACTGACAAAAACCGGAATCAATTACTTGGTTAGGATAAAGTCTAAAGGATAAAAGAACCGCTTTTTTTATCCACTGATGAACGATCCATTCATTATTTATTTTTTCAGCCACTCGGAATTGGCCGCTGTCCAAACACGAAAGCACTTCATTTACTGCAGTAATGAGTTCAGAAGGAGCTGTATCAATGGATAATGTTTGACGTTGTTCAAAACCTTGCTCAATTATATTTTGTAAAGTCTGCATTTATTTTTCCTATGTTACTTTGTATTCCGAGTGTATTGTAGCCTGGGTGCAGTGTAACCGGAGAAATTATAGGTCGAGTTAAAACCCAGATTTCGCTGGCAGCACCCATCGTACTCATTAAATTTAATATGCCAGCGCATATTCCAAATCAGCTTGTAAATCTTCTATATGTTCTATGCCCACTGAAAGTCTAATAAATCCATCTTCTATCCCTAAGGATTTACGTTGTTCTGGAGGGATCGAGGCATGCGTCATAATTGCTGGATGCTCAATTAAACTTTCTACTCCACCTAGACTTTCGGCTAGAGTAAATAATTCACAGCGAGCCAGAAAGCGTTTTGCTGCATCTATACCCCCATCAATTACCATGGAAATCATGCCTCCAAACCCATGCATTTGTTCTTTAGCTAATTTATGTTGGGGATGGCTTGCAAGACCGGGATAAATTACTTTTTTTACTCTGGACTGGCTACTCAGCCAATGTGCTAAATGATGTGCATTTTCGCAATGCCGCTCCATACGCAATGACAACGTTTTTAAACTTCTTAAAACTAAAAAACTATCAAATGGACCTGCAATTCCCCCACAGGAGTTTTGGAGAAAAGCGATTTTTTCAGATAAATTTTGATTATCACCCACGACTACGACACCACTGACCACGTCTGAATGGCCATTGAGATATTTAGTTGCTGAATGCAATACAATGTCAAATCCTAATTCAATAGGCCTTTGAATCCAGGGGGTTGCAAACGTATTGTCTGCTACAGTGATGAGATTATGGCGTTTGGCTATAGTCGCTATTTCCCTTAAATTCGCCAGTTTTAACATGGGGTTTGAAGGGGTCTCTACCCAAAGCATGCGGGTTTTTGGGGTAATCGCTGCTTCTATATTGCGTGTATCCGACATGTCGACAAAAGAAAAAGATAATCCAGATGTGCGGGTTTTAACTTTGTCAAATAAACGAAAAGTTCCTCCATACAGATCATCCATAGCGACAACATGATCTCCTGCATCTAATAAATCAACAATTGTATTAATTGCAGCCATCCCAGAAGCAAATGCAAAACCACGTTCCCCCGACTCTAAACTGGCAATACATCCTTCAAAGGCCCCCCGAGTAGGGTTATGGGTACGAGAATATTCATAACCAAGATGTTCGCCCGGGGCAATTTGTTTGTAAGTGGAGGTTGCATATATAGGAGTCATGACGGCACCAGTACTTGGGCAGGGTTGTTGCCCTGCATGAATGGCTCGAGTTTCAAAGTGATTCTTTTTCATTGGACTGTCCTTAGGTCTGTAAATATTTTTTATCAATACCTTCTTCATTAAACGAGTTCCAAACGCAACTGAGAAGATGAATTAAATCGAAGGCAGAGCTCGCATCCTCGGTACTGTCGTGTACATTCAGGTTCCTCTCTCTACGTCTCTTGGTAATTCACTTCATCAGCGAGTTTTGAAAAGAGGTGTATTTATAGAGGGCGATCTTTTCAGAGCGGTTTATGTAGGATATTCTAGTGGGGGTTCTATATATAGGCAAGTTCTACTTCTCTAAAGCACGAAGAGGAGTCTAGGTCTAGGCAAGTTAATACTGCAGGGGCGTTTTGATAATGAAATTTGATCTTCAAGCTTTATTTTCAGCAAAATACGCACAATGGATTATTATCGCCTTAATTTCACTTTTTTCCGTACTGATTATTGCCGAATATGCTACATTGATATTTTCTCCGGCACATATTCAGGCAGAACCTGAAACCATAACTGAAATGCCGGTAGTTGCAAAACAAAATTCTTTTGATGCAATTTTACATTCTTCTTTATTTGGTGTGTATGTTTCTGATAATTTATCGACAATTAAAAAATCGATGCTGAATGTTACTTTAGTCGGAATTTTGTTTGCTAATGAAATAAATGATTCTCAAGTAATTATTCGTTCTGCTGATGGAGAGGAGAACACTTATAAATTGGGGGATAGCATTCCGGGCGGTGCAGTAATAAAACGCATCATGGCCTCTGGAATTTTAGTTGAACGCAATGGTGCCTTAGAGAGTTTAAGTTTACCCAAAATTGAATTAATCTTTGAACCCATAGCAAAGCCTTTAGATGAGGAATAAAAATAAATGAGACGTTTATATAATCTATTCATCGTTGTAATTTTTATTTCTATTCTTGCAGGATGTGCTATGACTAGTGCGCGGAATTTGCGTGAGGGAATAGATAATTTCAGACTGGAAGAGTATCGCAAGGCATTTATCCGCTTAAAACCCTTGGCTCAAAAAGGTCTACCTGATGCACAATATGCTGTAGGGTATATGTATTATTATGGCAAAGGAGTGGTTGAAGACCGAAAAAAAGCCTGGTTTTGGATCAATGCGGCTGCCAATTTAGGGCAACCAGATGCAAAAGTAGCGATTCAAATATTAACCAGTGGCGGTTCACTCCGTTAAAAAACATAATATTTGTAGCCTGGGTGTAGAACAGCGACTCCGAAATTTTGGATACTTATTATAAAAAAATTAAAAAAGTCATAGTCATACCATAAGGTATTTCAAATGTACAAATTGTAATGAAAAGATAATATTTTGCTGGTAGGCTGCGCTAGCCCTAAAGCGCTTATTTGTTCTTTAGTAAACCACTGTCCTTTTGGTTCAAACAATCTCTTACCTAAAACTTTAGTTTTGATACTAAGTGCGTTGATTTCTAAATGAAAATGGCTGAAACGGTGTTTAAAAACAATCAGTTTCTGGGGTGTTTCTCCTGATAAATCATAGTTCAAACGAATGAAATCAAGTGGGCAATCTTCTTCATCTAAGTAGGGTAAACACCATAAACCTCCCCATAATCCTACCGGTGGTCTTTTTTCTAAATAAACGTGGCCTTGTTCATTGTGTAAGACAAGTAATTGTTGGTATTCGATGGGGACTGGTTTCTTTATTTTTTTAGTGGGATATAAGTGCTGTTCTTTATGTTTATATGCTAGACAATTATTCTGTAAGGGACAATTAAGGCAATTCGGATTTTTAGGAGTACAGCATATTGCACCTAAATCCATAATCGCTTGAGTATAATCAGCACAGCGGTCTTGAGGCATACACGTATTAGCCAATTCCCATAAAGTCTTTTTTATTTGAGTTTGTTCTGGATAGCCATTAATCATGAAAAAACGCGTCAAAACTCGTTTTACATTTCCATCAAGAATAGCAACTGGTTGGTTAAAGGCTTGCGACGCAATGGCTGCTGCAGTAGAGGGGCCAATTCCTGGTAGTTCCTTAAGTAGAAGATAATTATCAGGGACAACACCGTCATGGTTTTGCATCACTTTTTTGGCTGTCTGATGAAGATTTCTAGCGCGGCTGTAGTAACCCAGGCCTGACCATAAAGAAAGTACTTCATCTTCATTTGCTTGAGCTAAATCCCCAATGTTAGGAAATCGTTGCATAAAACGTTCAAAATACGGGATAACCGTTTTAACTTGGGTCTGCTGAAGCATAATCTCGGAAATCCAGACTCTGTAGGGCGTACGCGGTAATTGCCACGGCAAGTTTTTTCGTCCATACAGATCAAACCAATTCAGCAAGGGTTTACTAAATTGTTCATATAAATTTTGCTTATCCACGTGCCAATTCTCGATAGTTTATTATTGGCGTACTGTAAAAAAAGTAATGCTCTAGGTCAATGAGATCCGCTTATCAATACCCATTTCAATAATGCTTCATGAGCCCCTCGCAAGGAATTTCGTCGGGTACAAAAAGGGATAATATAGCCAAATACTTAAAGTAACTTTTAGCTGTCCGCTTACAAAAATACAACTGGTTACAGGCTAATAACAACTCTGTCTCTAGTCATGCACACTTGCTGAACCCTCATAACCTTATTAATATTATGAAAGAATTAAAGTTGATTCGCTAAGTGTCGATATATAGTCTATCGTTTTAAATAGGGGGCCGGTTGTACTCAGGATGAATCAATCAAGCTGAATCATTTTGCTAAAGATTGTAGCGATGCGTTTTTATATTGGAGCAGTGAGTTTTTAAGACTTTTTCATAAAACAAAAGTTAAAATGTTTAAAGACAGAAAAAAAGATCTTAAGTGAACGCGCAGTTCAATGAATGAAACGTGTGCTGTAAATCTGTTGGTGAGAGATTTAGGTTCAAATCAAGGAGAGATTATGCACCATAGCCAACATGAAATAGTGGTATTAAAGCCCACGGCTGTTTTTTTATCATTTCTTGCTTCACAAATATCTGACACAAAATTACCCGATCTTAGATTGTTACAAATTGATAATACGGCTTACGTGTTACCCAAACAAAACTCAGATGATGCGACTTTGGATGAAATAGAAAAACATTTCTCAAAAATGTTTCGCCATGAAATTTGTCGTTGGTTAGGTGATAAAGCGCGTAACGACATTGAAACCAATTTTCTGGATTTTCTTTGTTGTTTTAAATTTGAGCTACACAACCATATTGTATTGATGGAGCCTTCAATAGAAACAAGTCATCAATTATTGCTCATTAAGCCTCGTTCTGCTTTACTTGAATGGATAAAAGAATCATTAGAAGGCCAAGAGGATCTCTCAGATGTTATTGAAAAAGTAGAATTATCGCATTTGGAAGAAAATGCTACTGCGTTAGTAAAGAATTTTTCAAATTTAACCGACATAAAACCGTTTATTAAAGAACATTATCCGCCCATTTTTTCGGCGGCAATGAGCCGTATGTCAAGTGTCCCTGAACAGTGGCCAACCATTGATTCTTATCAGATGTTTAGCCAGTATTTTGCCATTGAAATTCATACTCAATTGATTCATTTGTCTCATACTAGGAGTTGATTATGGAGCCAGTCAGTATAGCGCTTATTTGTGCTGCAGTATTGGGAACAGTTGTTGTTTTGGCTGCATTCGTTAGACAAATTTTATTAAGCAGAGACAAGCAATTAAATGATACGGCTCAAAGTAGGGCCTTATCTCAGGAAGTCAAAGAGCTTGAAAAAATGCGTACTCAAATGCAAAGTGAGAAGCGATTTGATTCTCATTATCAAGTGCTTGGTTCCAATAAAGATGCAATTAAGTATATAGATACTAAAGTAGAGGAGATTTTAAACAAAAAAACCGAATTAGTGGAGCGTTACGCCCAGGCTATTATCAAAGAATCTGGTTCTATAGTCAGTGGGGAAATTTCGTCTGAACGTAAAATTGCATGTGATCGCTTAAGAGAGGAAATTGACCGTGAGATCGCATTTTATGATACTGAACTAAAGCAACTACAGGACAGAAGAGGTCTTTTATGGGATGCACATACTGATTTTCAAAAATATCTTTTGAACCAAGAAAAAGCTCGGAATGACAGTCTGGATAATGTCTACCAACAGCATTCAGCTCTATTGGAAAAAGTATATTTGCGCCATATCGATAATACTGAAATTGTAGCGGTGAAAAGCATCGAAGCTTCATCCATGACTTTTAAAGACATGATAATGATTCCAATTCAATTTCTGATGCAATATTTTGGGGTTAGTGCTGGAATTTCGTTGATCCAAACGCGAGTAGAGCATGTTGCACGTATTGAAGTAGATAAAATACAAAAGGAAATAAATAATCCGCCAGCAAAACAAAAAGAAAATAAGGTGCCTAAAGATAGCAAGACCAGCCAAGATAAAAAGCACGAAAGTCCCCCCAAGGATGAGAACAAAGAGGAGAAGAATCATTCAATAACATTTGCTTGAAAATTATTCTGCTAACTCATTTAGTGACATTTTTGATTGTTTATATTACAATTCAACTTTCATTTTTTGCTGGAATGCAAAATTTTTAGCTAATTGGGAGATATATTGATGGCAAAACATCGTTTCTTATGGTTTATGACATTTATGTTATGTTCTATTCTGGCTTTGCCAGGACATAGCGCAGGTGTAAACTCACTTCTTCCTGATGAACAAAATACGGTCACCGTATTTCATGAAGCAGCACCAAAGGTAGTTTATGTTCACAGGTTGACCACAATTACCAACCGGTCGTTGCAGAAAAAACAAGTGCCAGATGGCGCGGGCTCTGGAATTGTGTGGAATAATAGTGGGTATATAGTCACTAATTATCATGTCATCAAAGGTGCCGATAAGTTGGCGATTACTTTAGGGAATTTAACCGTTCCGGCTAAGGTTGTTGGCTCAGAGCCACGTAAGGACATCGCGGTATTGAAAATTGAATCGCCACAAGCCTTGGCTTTACTTAAATCATTTAAACCGTTTGAAGTAGTACATCTGCATGAACTCATGGTAGGACAAAAGGCTATTGCGATTGGTAATCCTTTTGGTTTGGATCATAGTTTGTCTAAGGGAGTAATTTCTGCTTTAGGTAGAAAGGTGCCTGGTATTGGGGGAGTTACAATCCGCAATATGATTCAAACAGACACTCCAATCAATCCAGGTAACTCAGGTGGTCCCTTATTGAATAGCGCCGGGCAGTTAATTGGTATGAATACGATGATTTATTCTCATTCAGGCTCATCTGCCGGAATCGGTTTTGCTGTCCCTGCTGATGATATTGACCGCATTGTGACGCAAATTATTAAAAATGGTCGAGTTGTATTGTCTGGTATAGGTATTCAAAGTGTACCGCCCAATATTGCTCGTCAATTAGGTATACGTAAAGGGATACTTATTGCTGATGTTTTACGCGATACACCTGCCGCTAAAGTTCATTTGCGCGGTACTCATAGAGATCCTTGGGGACGTATCGAGTTAGGTGATATAATTGTTGCACTCAATGGACATGCTGTTCCAAACTACGATGCTCTCTACAACATGTTGACCGAAATAAAAGTAGGCGAGCAAATAACCGTATCCATTCAGCGAGGAAGTAAGCAAATGGATGTAAAAATGAAAACAATCGATATCGCAGGAATCTAGATTTTTTCTCGATTTAATCTGTTAGTATGCACAGCCTGGATTGCAGTTTTAAATCCAGGCTGTATGCTTTTATAGGTCTTAAAAATTGATGGAGAATAAGGATGTTACTTAATAAAGAGGACTCACTTTTATTACTGGTTGATGTACAGGAAAAATTAACACCAGCGGTTCTAAATAGTGAAGCATTTATTTCGCGCTGTGAATGGCTATTAAAATTAGCTAGAAAAATCGGCGTACCTATTTTGGTAAGTGAGCAATATCCGCAAGGTCTTGGTTCAACTCTGCAGCAATTTCAATCTTATTTTGATCCCCAACAATGTATTGATAAAGTAAGTTTTTCTTGTATGGGTGAACCTAAATACCAAGAGCAATTAAAAAAGCATCATAAAAAGCAATTAATCCTCATTGGCATTGAAACTCATGTTTGTGTTTTACAGACTGCCTTAGAAATGAAAGCGGCTGGATTTGAGGTTTTTGTTGTGGTTGATGCAGTAAGTTGTCGTGGTGAACAAAATATGAAATATGGACTGAAACGAATGAAAAATGAAGGCGTTCATTTGGTTACTTCCGAAATGGTATTTTTTGAGTGGTTAAGAAAGGCAGGGACTCCTGAATTCAAACAATTGAGTAAGGAGTTTTTTTAGGAGAGTTTGCATCTAATGTGCCAAAACCTTGTTCATTTTTGTCTGGGTGCAGCAAAGTGAGGGTTAACAAATCCCGGGTTCCGCTTCGCTGCACCCAGACTATAAATTATGGAGAATAATAGTGAATTTTACGAATCAAATCGCATTGATAACCGGTGGTGCTTCGGGCATGGGGAAAGCAAGCGTTCAATACCTGCGAAAGCGAGGAATGCGAGTTGTGGCATGGGATAAACAAGTAGACGACCACAGCGAAGCTGATTTATTCATCAGTTGTGACGTGACCAGTGATGAATCTGTCGAGAAGTCAATGCAACAAACGGTGGAACAATTGGGAGTCCCAAGAGTTTGCGTTAATTGTGCAGGCATTGCTCCAGCAAAGCGTATTGTGGGAAAAGATGGAGCTATGCCTTTAGCAGCTTTTAAACAAGTTATCGATGTAAATTTAATTGGTACGTTCAATGTGATGAGGATTGCAGCTCATGCCATGAGCAGTTTGGAACTGGAGAGTAGTTCACAGGAGCGAGGAGTCATTATTAACACGGCTTCCATTGCCGCATTTGAAGGACAAATTGGCCAAGCCGCATACAGTGCCTCAAAGGGTGGAGTTGTTGCAATGACACTTCCAGCTGCACGTGAATTAGCTCAGTTTGCTATACGGGTAAATACTATTGCCCCTGGATTAATTGCTACTCCTATGCTGTTGAATATGCCGCAAGAAGTACAAGACAATTTGATTGCGACTATGACTTTTCCCAAACGGTTTGGGAAACCGGATGAATTTGCTTCATTGGTTGCGCATATCATTGAAAATGGGATGATAAATGGTGAAGTGATTCGTTTGGATGGAGCACTTCGTATGCGATAAGTTCTTTATTTACTGTGGAGATCCCGCACCACGTGCGGGATGGCGAATCTTTAGCTATTGTCCCCTGGATGGAGGAAATCCAAGAAGCTATTTTTTTTCTTATTTAACTTAAAATTTTAAAAGCCCTTTTTATATGAGAAGTCTAAAGTTTTTTCTAAGGCGGGCGTTACCGTAGTTGCCCCCTCAAACATTTTTAAATTTCTTTTCTTACTCGGCTTAGATTCTAAATCATCTATGGAAGTAAGAATCATTTCATCATCCTCATCATTCGCTTCAGACAATTTATCGACGTAATAAGGGTTAATTTCTTGAGTATCGACCAAAACGACCTGTTTCGGTGGCGTGCCTTGAAGTCCTTGTTCCCAACCCATCACAAGTTTTTGTTTGTTCGCTTTAACCAGTCCATCATGTTCACCTAAATCAACCCAACGATGTCCCGAACTATCCACAATCAAATCGGCTTTATAAGCAGCTATCTCGGTATAAATTCCTTCCTCAGCTAATTTTAATTGGAGTTCTTCAATAAATTTTCTCGCTCCTCCAAGATGGCATGCGAGGAACGTAATTCGTTTGACGGCGCTTAAAGAACAATCTTCCACTAAACGTTCTACCAGCATCTCTACATCACAACCTGAAAATTCTTGTTCTCCTTGGGCACTATGACCAATTAAGCATAAACGGGATTGAGAGGTGAGTTGACTCAGATCAGGATAACTTTCAAGTCGAGAAGAGTAGAATAATTGATTTTCTTCTTTAAAAAGCTCTCCTAATAAGTTTTTATAGTTCTCCTTTATTGCTTTATCTTGGGTTTCGTGATCCGAGAAAAATTCCATTACTACGGAAGAATCATATTTTTTTGAAAACAATTTCATATTAATACAAATTAAAAACTTTATCCTATTATACATATTTTTGATTTTATTGTGTAAAAATAATTCTATTTATGTAGGTTGTTTCTGGGAACGAGGTTTGTTGGAGGTTTTTCTGGGTTCAGCTTTTGCTCTCACCCAGAAGGAAAATGAATTGTATTATTCTAAGCTTCTTGATGATGCGAATTTTCTTTTGTTGACTCGATGTTACCTTGGGAAGTATAGACACTAATCGCGTTTGTTTGATTTCCTGACAGTGTATTGACAATTTCTTGACGGACATAAAGATTGTTCGCTATGACTTGTCCATTTACTGCATTTAATTCGCGACAACGTGTAAGAAGTTCGGCTAGGGTGGTATTTAACTGATTGATCTCATTTACCTCTTCAGTACTGCAATCATGAAGAAACTCAGTCAAAGCCTGATTCATCGTTTGATTGGGATTGGTGTGATTAAGAAGCTGCATCCGTTGTTTGGCACTTTCTTCTAGCTTGTTGGATAATTCTTGTTTTTTATTTGCAAACTCCTCAAGGCGGTTAAACTCTCGAGATACTAATATTTCTTTTTCATCAACTAACAAAGAATTGAGCATTTCTATCCAGTTTATTTCTTGTGCCAAACAGCTACTCAATACTTTTTTCTTATTATCCATAATAGCCCTTAGAATTTAAGCAGGTTCTACATTTAACATGTTCATGGCAATTTTGTCACTATCGATCTGATAATTTCCAAGAGCGATTTCGGTTTTAAAATATAAAACTCGAGCAGCATTGATTTCAGATACTTCCTTAAGAGAGTTTTTTATTGCATCTAATTGTTTGGAGGTGTCACTTATACTAACAAATGAAGAAGGGTCTTCAATCAAACTTTTAATTTGTTCTTGATGTTTTGTTTTTAATCGATTGTCTGCCTCTAGAGTTTTCACAGGAGCTGCATCACTGATTTGATTAAACATAATTTATCCTCAAGCAAGTTTGACTTCTAAATGTATCGGCCGTTTTTTTAAAATCTTTAGTAAATTTTACTTAGTTGTTGATTTTTTTAGATAATAACATTCACTTTTTTTGCATCTGTAATTTGAGCTTCAATAATTTTTTTGGAAGAAAGATTACGCACTTTAATGGTTTCACCTAATGAACCATCTTCCATAGCAACACCATCCATACTTATCATTAAATTATTATCATTGACTACAATAGAAACACGTTCTCCTTTATTAATCAATTTTGCTGCCTCAACATTATGAGGATTCAGTGGGCTATTCGGTGAAATATTTTGCTTGCAGATTTGTCCTACTAATAAATCCTTTTCAGTGAAATAGCCTTTGTTCAATCGTTGCACATCCATTTCTGTTTGATAAATGTCATCTATTGTAAGTCGATTCCCTTTTATTAGGGCACGTTTTGCGACATAGATTTTTTTTAATACAGTTATTTTAACGGGAACATATAAGGACCAGTGATTATCATTTTCTTGACATTTAATACCCATAGTATTTGTGCTTAAGATGGGAGTTTGATAGGGGTTAAAGACAACCAATTGATCTTCGGCACATGCTTTGAGATTTAAACGGGAATCAATTTTATCTGCTGTGACTCGAATTCTTCCTTCTTTATATGATGAAAGTTCATTCCGTATATGTTGTTCTATTTTATTCGTCAGTATATCAGGTGACTGTATTGCATCAGCATTTAATCCAGTGCTTGCAAAAAATAGTAAAACACTTAGTATGCACTTGTTCACAAATAATCCCTCTCTGAGTAACTTGCGGTACGTTGCAAATATTGTGCCAAATTTTTGGAGAATACTACATAATGATTCGTTTCAATATTTACGTAATGATTTTACTAATATTCCAACTCCCTGCTTATGCAAATACTCATCATCCACAAGAGTTTTTGCAATCGATTAATGGTACCAAAAATGAAGGGGAACAAATCTATCATCATTTTTGTGCAAATTGTCATGCTAGTAAACCATTAATTCCTCTAGGTGCACCAAGAATTG
Source organism: Legionella nigrisilvae (assembly GCF_977063395.2). Lineage (NCBI taxonomy): Bacteria > Pseudomonadati > Pseudomonadota > Gammaproteobacteria > Legionellales > Legionellaceae > Legionella > Legionella nigrisilvae. The sequence goes on along the minus strand of NZ_CDRUGZ020000020.1, from coordinate 181,418 downwards.
GCGAAGAAGCAGATTGGAAACTGCGTTTAAAACAAGGGATGAGCGTCCTCTTTAAGCATACGGATGAGGGGTTCAACGCAATGCCTGCACGAGGTGGATGCTTTGAATGTACTGACAAACAGTTAATGAAAGCTATTCGATTTATATTACCAAAGCAATCAAAAAAATAGTCATTTAACAATCTTTAAGCTCATAAAAAAAACACTGTGTAAAAAATATTTATAAAAAACACTAAACCTATTTTTAAATCTCCCGATAAATAAGAAAAAAAGAGGGAGAAATAAAGTGAAAAAATATCTAGTGTTGGTACCAGTGTGTGCTTTAGCAACATCCTGTGTTTCCATGGATAGGTCAGTCCCTGTAGTTGACGATGCTGGTTACACTCATTATACGATGAGTATGAAATCAGACCATAAGGGCTCAAATTACTTTCCTATGAAAAGACCAGCTACAGGAAAAAAAGTCATTGTATTTGACCCTAAAGCCACAGCATGGGCAGCTTATGACAAAGAAGGTAACAGGGTAAATACCGGAAGTGCTTCTGGGGGTAAGGATTTCTGCGAGGATGCAGGTAAACCCTGTCGTACTGTGACTGGGACATTCAGTGTTTATTCTAAAAAAGGTGAAGACTGTACTTCCAGTATTTACCCATTAGAAACAAATGGCGGGGCAAGAATGCCATACTGTATGCATTTCCATGGAGGATATTCAATTCATGCAGCGTACGAAGTACCTAACTACAACGCAAGCCATGGTTGCATCCGTGTTTTACCCAGTGCTGCAAAATGGTTAAACCAAGATTTTGCTGATATTGGTACAACAGTGATTGTTAAGCCCTACTAATCAACGGGATAATCTCCACTACTGCCCTGCGTTAAGCAGGGCTTTTTCATTTATATTTTTCAATTCTTTTGTTATAAATTCATTCATTTTTGCTGACTAATAACTTGATAATAAGAGAATCGCAATTTACTATCGTGTTTTTTGAACCTGGATGCATGCCCTTATGATTCTTTGTATTGATGTTGGAAATTCTCATATCTACGGTGGTGTTTTTGCTGGAGAAGAGATAAAGCTTCGTTTTCGTCATACTTCTACAGTAAGTACCTCTGATGAATTAGGCATCTTTTTGAAAAGTGTTTTAAGAGAAAATAATTGTTCTCCGGAGGCAATTAAACAAATTGGCATTTGTTCTGTAGTTCCTCAAATTGATTATTCATTGCGTTCAGCGTGTGTTAAATATTTTTCTATAGATCCTTTTTTATTGCAGGCGGGGGTTAAAACGGGCCTTAATATCAAATATCGTAATCCTATAGAAGTGGGAGCCGACCGAATTGCCAATGCAATTGCCGCAACGCATAGCCATCCAAACCAAAATGTGATTGTTATTGATTTTGGCACTGCCACTACTTTTTGTGTTATTAGTGCTCAAAAAGCTTATATGGGCGGTGCGATTCTGCCTGGGGTGAGACTTTCAGTTGATGCTTTATCAAAAAATACAGCTAAATTACCCGCTGTAGAAATCATTAAAACTGAAAATTCAGTGGGACGTTCGACTATAGAAAGTATTCAATCTGGTGTTTATTATGGTGCAATTGGCGCTTGCCGCGAATTGATCCAACGCCTAAATCAGGAGGCTTTTGGAGCAGAAAAAGCATTGGTATTAGCAACAGGTGGTTTTGCTTCTTTATTTGAAAAACAAGGTTTGTATGATCATTTAGTTCCTGACTTGGTCCTGCAAGGGATAAGATTAGCAGCCTTGATGAATTAATAAATTTATTATGATTCTATTATCAAACTTTCTTGGTTTCGCTTTTGTAAAGTTCTGAGATTCGAGATCAAAAAACTTATCCTACGAACTTATAACAATACGGCTTTAACCTAAACTCATTTAGAACCGCTTCTAAGTTAAATCGCATGTTTGTGGTTTCTTTTTTAAGAAATCCTTCCTAATTTTCTGCGTAATTAAATAATACCAGGAAGACAGTCATGACGTTTTAAATTCAATAGATGTTTATAATTTATCTATACAAATCAAATTTTAATCATTCGTTGCCTAATCCATAAATAAATTAGTTAAAAAGTGACTTTTTATCTTGACGCATGGAGAAATGTGTTTCTATAGTGTAGAAAAGTGGGGTAAAATAATAAAAAAGTGGAGAATTGTGGAAGGAGAAAAACTTTCACATAAAAAAAACAATGTTTCGTGGAATAAATGCCATCACTATTGATACTAAAGGGCGCTTAGCAATCCCAACGCGTTATCGATCTGCGCTGGGTGCTGAAGAAAAAATCCCTTTAGTGGTGACTATCGATACGGAAGAAACATGTTTATTGCTCTATACCGCGGCTCAATGGCAGATAATTGAAGATAATTTGCAGAAACTGCCCAGTTTTAATGCTGCAGCCCGAAGAATACAACGGTTATTGATTGGACATGCGACAGATGTCGAATTAGATGCGAATGGACGGGTACTTTTGCCCACAGTTTTAAGAAATTATGCACAGTTGGAAAAAGATGTAGTGATGATAGGTCAAGGAAATAAATTTGAAGTATGGAATAAGGATATCTGGGAAGCCCGACGTGAACAATGGTTGGCTGAGGAAAGTTCCGGTACTAGTGGATTACCCGATGAAATGAAAACGTTTTCTTTGTAATGGAAACAAAAATGGCAATGCATCAATCTGTATTACTTCATGAATCCATAGATGGCTTGGCAATTAAAAGCGGAGGCATCTATTTTGACGGTACTTTTGGCCGTGGAGGTCATAGTCGAGAAATTTTGCGTCATTTAAACGAACAAGGTCGTTTATATGCCATAGATAAAGATTTAGAAGCAATTGCATATGCCTCCGAACATTTTGGCCAAGATAAGCGTTTTCATATATTTCAAGGTTCCTTTGCAAAAATTGAAGCGTTTGCTAGCGAGGCTGGGGTGTTGGGAAAAGTAGATGGTATTTTGCTGGATTTAGGGGTGTCTTCACCACAATTGGATAATCCAGAAAGAGGTTTTAGTTTTATGCAGCAAGGACCATTGGATATGCGTATGGATTTATCTCAACCAATGAGTGCAGCACGATTTGTTAATGAAGCCGAAGCAGAGGAAATGGCTTCAGTTTTCAGATTATATGGTGAAGAACGTTTTGCAGGTCGTATTGCCAAGGCAATTGTTGCTGCCAGAAATGTTGCTCCTATTAACACAACTTTGCAATTGGCCGAAATTGTAAAAGAAGCAAATCCCAAATGGGAAAAACACAAACATCCAGCAACACGAGTGTTCCAAGCGATAAGAATTTATATAAATCAAGAGTTAAATGATTTAAAGAGCTGTCTAGAACAATGTCTAAATGTTCTAGCTCCTAAAGGCAGGTTGGCAGTGATTAGTTTTCACTCCCTGGAGGATCGCATAGTAAAACAATTTATGCGTGATAAAGAAGAAGGAGACAAGCCCCCCCCTGAGGTGCCCATTCGTTATGAAGCATTAAAAACTAATTTTAAAAGAATAGGTAAGGCGATTATGCCAAAAGAAGTTGAAGTTAAAGAGAATGTTAGATCTCGAAGTGCTGTACTTAGAATAGGGGAGAAATTAGCATGAACGCTGCAGCGAAAGTAATCAATCAAGGTACCTTATTTAATGGTCAACTAGCTGATATGCATATGTCAAAATCATTATACATGCTGATTATATTATTAGTTGCTGTGTTAGTGAGTGCTTTGGCTGTTGTATACAGTACCAATTCTTACCGAGTGACTTTAAGTAAAGTAGAACAACAAGAACAGTTAACACACTATTTACAGCTGCAATGGGGGCAATTACTCTTAGAACAAGCAAGTCTAGCTACACCAGCGCGAGTTGAAGAATTAGCTACTGAAAAATTACAAATGGTTTTACCAACATCCACAAATACGTATTGGTTACAAGCACAGCAGTAGAAGTTTTGGTTTTAAACGAGTACCATTGCCATTTAGTTTTAGTGTAACGTAGCCTGGGTGTAGCAAGGTGGTAACCTGGGAGTTTTTGTGAATCAAACCCAGGTTATGGCATAGCCTTCATCCTGGCTACAGATGGATAGTATCCATGAAAAACTCAACTCATTTAAACAGACTGATTGTAGTATCTACCTTTTTTTCTTTGGTTCTATTCATTTTGATTTGGCGCATGGTGGATCTCACTGTGTTGCATCGCCAATTTCTCCAAGGGCAAGGTAATGCCCGAAGTTTGCGTGTTGTAGATATTCCTGCTCATCGAGGGATGATCATGGATAGGAATGGTACCCCTTTAGCAATCAGTACCCCTGTAGAATCAGTATGGGTTAATCCAAAGGAGTTTTCACCTGACAAAGAACAATTTATGTCTCTAGCTGAATATTTGAGTTTGACGCCTCAGCAATTAAGTAGAAAAATAGTAGATGCAGAAAAAAAAGAATTGGAATTTCTTTACTTACAAAGACAATTACCTCCTCCCTTGGCTAAAAAAATAAAAACGCTAAAAATCCCAGGTGTTAATTTTCAAAAAGAATTCAAACGTTATTATCCTGATTCGGATAGTATTTCCCAGTTAATTGGATTTACCAATGTCGATGATCAAGGTTTGGAAGGAATTGAGCTTGCTTATCAAGATTGGTTAAAGGGTGTTGTTGGTAAAAAAAGAGTAATTAAAGACCGTTTAGGCCGAATTATTGAAGAATTGGGTGTCATAAAACAGCCACGTCCCGGACGGGATATGGCTTTGAGTATTGATAGGCGTTTGCAATATTTAGCATACAGTGAATTAAATAAAACCGTCGAAGAATTTGCTGCAAAATCGGGTTCTGTGGTCGTAGTTGATACAGAAAATGGTGAAATTCTGGCTATGGCTAACGTCCCCTCCTATAATCCGAATTCGCGAGGGCATTACGATAAAGATACCTATAGAAATAGGGCAGTTACGGATACCTTTGAACCCGGTTCTGTTATTAAAACGTTTAGTATCGCCAGTGCCTTAGAAACGGGTTTATTTACACCGTCTACGATTATAGATACAAATCCGAGTTGGATGAGTGTTCAAGGGCGTACAGTTCGCGATATTCATAATTATGGGGTCCTCGATGTAACGGGTGTATTGCAACACTCAAGTAACGTAGGGGTTACGAAGATGGTTTTAGCAAGTCCTCCAGAGCAATTGATTGGATTACTGCAACGCTGTGGTTTTGGACAACGAACTGAAAGTACTTATCCTGGAGAGAGTGAGGGAGGAATTGTTAGTGTTAAAGATGCAAAACCTTTTGTATTAGCTACATTAAGCTTTGGTTATGGATTGTCAGTTACAGCATTACAATTAGCTAAAGCAAACATGGTTTTTGCAAATCAAGGTAAGTTGATTCCAGTAACGTTACTCCATAATGATCCACCAACTCCAGGCGTGCAGGTAATGAAACCTGAAACAGCGCAACAAGTATTGTCTATGATGGAAGCAGTTTTAGGAAAAGATGGTACGGGAAAAGCAGCAAGGGTACCCGGTTATCGGGTAGCAGGTAAAACCGGTACCGCAAGAGTAGCAGGAAAGGATGGTTATAAAGACCGAAAATATACTGCGAGTTTTATAGGTATTGCACCGGTATCAAAACCTAAGTTTGTTGTAGTGGTAATCATTCATGAACCTTCCCGTAAAGGTTATTATGCTGCAGCAGTTGCCGCTCCCTTGTTTGCTAAAGTGATGTCGGGAGCCTTGCGTTTGTTTAATATACCTACTGATGAGTTGGTAGGTTAAATTCGACTTTAACCGGTCTTTGTAAATAACAGTTTAGCTGAAGCGTAGCGGAAACCGGGATGTTGTATGCTTAGCCTAGGTTTTGCTACGTTTGCACCCTGGCTATTTTTTAGAACTACTAGGAACCTGGTGATGAAACTTTCACATTTATTAAAACCTTGGATGCATCACATAAAATCAGATTGTATTGTTACCGGTCTGGAAAATGACAGCCGTCGGATTAAACCAGGAGACCTGTTTATAGCTTATGCGGGTGCAGCAGCGGATGGCCGGTTCTTTATAAACAAAGCCGTTTCTGCTGGGGCTGTTGCAATTGCTTATGATCCCGCTCATTTTCCCAAGGATGCTATATTACCCCAATCAGTTCCTTGTATTCCTGTTCCAGAGTTAGCGACCCAGCTGGCCGCAATTGCCAAACAGTTTTATGCTAGTCCTGGTAGTTCTTTAAATATAACCGGTGTAACTGGTACCAACGGCAAAACTACAATTGCATATCAATTAGCTCAAGCCCATCGTTTATTAGGACAAGAAGCAGCTTATATTGGTACGATTGGACAAGGAAATGTTGATAAACTTCAATTATTGGATAATACCACCCCTGATTCCCTGTGTTTACAGAAGTTATTACATCAGTATAAGAATCAAGGTATCAGACAAGTGTGTATGGAGGTATCTTCACATGCCCTTGCGCAACATCGAGTTGATGCTATTGAATTTAAGCAAGCTATATTCACCAATCTAACACTGGATCACCTAGATTATCATTTAACTATGGAAAATTATGCGGCCGCAAAAGCAATGTTGTTTGCCCGAGAATCATTGGATTGTGCGATCATAAACCAAGATGATACTTATCAAAGAATCATGGCAGCAGCAGTTAAGCCTCATGCAAAGAAATTAACCTATGGAATACACCAGAATTGTGATGTAAAAGTCGTAGATTGGTCTATGGATATAAAGGGCACCGAAATAGAAGTGCACTCACCATGGGGACAACATCTATTAAGAATAAAAGCTCTTGGACAATTTAATATTTATAATAGCTTGGCTATATTTAGTAGTTTATTGGCTTCTGATTATCACCCTAGTAAGGTTGTAGATGTGATGACACAATTAAAGGCAGCTCCTGGACGAATGGAAATTATTTCCCATGCACCCTATGTGCTGGTTGATTATGCCCATACCCCCGACGCTTTGGAAAATGCGCTACTCACGTTAAATCAATTGAAAAAAGGGCGTTTATGGGTGGTATTTGGTTGTGGTGGTGACCGAGATAAAAGTAAGAGACCGGTGATGGGCGGGGTTGCAAGTAAGCTTGCTGATCAAATCATAATTACTAGTGATAATCCACGTACTGAAGATCCACAAATCATTGTTAATGAGATAGCACAAGGTATTACAAAATCCTCCAATGTCATTAAACTGGTTGATCGTGAAGAAGCAATTGCTTATGCATTAAACGAGGCCGATGAAAATGATGTAATTTTAATTGCAGGCAAGGGGCATGAGGCCTATCAACAGATTGGTTCGGTAAAACATGCTTTTTCCGATCAAGATGTGGTAAAAAAATTGATTCAGAAATAATTTTTTATAAATTTATAAAGATGAGTTTGCGAAAGGGAATTTTTAGTATTTTATAGCCTGGGGTGAAACGCAAATCCGGAGACTAATCCTACTTGCTACTGGTTTAGAATTTCCAGATTCCGCTGCGCTTCGCCAGGCTACACATTTTACTAATGAGCTTTATGTATGTATTGTTTGAACTTCATAGGTGACATTTCTTCATAGTCTTTTATTGCTACTGCAAAAAGATCTGGATCATTTGTTTCGTAGAGGCAAACTAATTCATCACCTTGACCTGACTCTGGAATCCCTGGAGCAGTCAAATCTGCTAAAATGTCATTAGTGATTTCTATAGTTTCTTCTTCAGATTTTGCTTCTACAGGCCCAATAGCAAATCCCCAGCTCGAAGAAGTATTGTAATGGTTGACTGAATAACCAATATAATAATTATAAGCCAGTTGCGAAGCCATTGTAATTCCTACCGATTGAATATCACTCAATTTAGGGCAGACCGGTTCTTCGGCAAAAGCAGATCCGGTGAGCACTAAGGCAACTGCAGCTGAGGTTAAAGTAACTCTTAAAGACATAGTATTTACTCCTTGTTAAATCTAATTATTCCAAATCAATTCAAATTTCTGTGAACTCTGAATATCAAATTTCTATTTATTTATTTATGCGCGTTTAGTAAGTACTGTTTTAATTTCATTGGGCTGATTGCGTAATCTCTTACCGCAACAGAATAAACATAAGGATTGCCTGTGTCATATAAACAAACTAATGTGTCATTATCCAGTTCTAAAGGAAATCCAGGAGTAGCCATGTTATTTAAAATTTCATTTGAAACATCTAAAGCATCATCTTCTGTATCTGCTTGTACGGGTCCAATAGCAAAGCCCCAAGTAGCAGAGTTGAATTGACCGATAGAGAAACCAATGAAATAGTTAGTACCGATCTGTTGAACTTCTGAGAGTCCTTCAGCTTGAAGATCATTCAGATTGGGACAGGCGTTATTTGCGAAAGCAGAACCAGCAAGAACGAACGCTGCTGCTAAGGTTGATAATTTTACTCCTAAAGACATAACACATACTCCTTTGTTTTTTTTTAAAATCCGAAAAAGAGTACCATTTGATCTCCTAATTTACAATGGACACGTTTGGATTTAATAATGGACATCAAGGGGTCAATTTGAACATAAATTGATTTGATTTTTATATATCAAGTAATAATTTGGTTTTATAATCCAAAATTGAGTCAGCAAAGTATTGAGAAAAATCATGTCTTGTTTGGTGATTGGTACGTACGTTTAAGAATGTACTATTCTTGTCCGCAGCCTGTTTTAAGGCTAATGTTTCGTTAAGAGGGTTATAAATTTCTAAAATCGTGTCATACCATGGTTTGTCTTTTTTAAAGCTTAAAATTTGAGGCAAAGAAGGGACTGCAAATTGTGGTAGACTTAACCCCGCGATGTGGTGCAAAGCCGAACTAACCATTGCAACTGCAGCATATTTCGCCTCCAGGCTATGACCTGCAATATGGGGTGTACAGATAGTCGATTTATCGATAATTCGTTTGTTAATCTTCGGTTCATTAAGGTATACATCAGTGCAATAAATAAATGGTTTTGTAGAATGGAGAAGTTCTTCCTCATTAACAATTCCGCCTCGTGCCGCATTAATAATAACGCAACCTGATTTTAATTGATTGAGAAAATTCTGATTTATTAAATTAGTACTAGGATAGGGATGAGTATTATGTAATTCAGCGTGGATACATAGCAGATCCACTTGGTACAATTCCTCCAAACTGCAACTTTGAAAAGCAGCAGGTTCACGCTCTGCTTTGAGAGGATCATAAGTGATGGTTTTAAAATCGGCTGCTTGTAAACGTGCGGCGACTTTGGTTCCCACTTTCCCAAGTCCAATAATGCCTGCTTTATCCCCATGCATAAGATGCTGTTGTTCCAACAAAGCAAGACAGGCTACCACATAATCAGCAACCGCTTGGGCATTGGAGCCTTTTGCATCAATTATTTTGATATTTTGAGAATCTAACCAAATATGATCCAGGTGATCAGTACCACTACTGGCAGTAGCAACATATTGTAAACAATGATTTTTTAATAAAGATTGATTGACTTTGAGAGTAGAACGACACAGGAGAACATCTTGTCCGGGAAGTAACTTAGTTATTTCATCGTGGTGATGATATTTCGTTAAGTTGAACGGATTAGGGAAAGCCTGGTCCAATCCAGGAAGTGAGGCATCAGCAAGAATATTCATAGTGATATTTTTTCCACATCAAAATAGGCACTAAAATTTTGTGTTGAACGATCAAAACGTCACCATTCATATTTTAAAAATGGAGCTTAGTGCAATAAGCCCTAGATTGATTAACGGGGTCAGTATCATGCCTAGAACACCTGTGAATACTAAAATAAGTAAAATAAAAAAGCCATAGGGTTCTATTTTTTCGTAGGCCATAGCTTGTTTAGGGGGTAAAAGGCTACTGACTACTCGACTTCCATCTAGAGGGGGAATTGGGAGTAAATTTAATGCGGCCAAAATTAAATTAATAAATATACCTGCTTGAGCTGTCGCGTAAAGAAAAAGCACCGCCATGGAAGTATTAGGATTTAAGATGAGTGCAATTTTATCACAGGCAGCCCATATAAACGCCATAATAATATTTGCAAAGGGTCCAGCAAGGGTTACCAAAATCATATCACGTCGGGGGTGTCGAAATTGGTTCCAGTTAATAGGGACAGGTTTTGCATAGCCAATGACAAAATTAAATTGAGTTAAAACACCAACTAATAAAGGAATGAGGACAGTACCAATCGGATCAATATGACGTAGAGGATTTAAACTTAATCGGCCAAACATTTTGGCGGTGGTATCGCCGCAACGATATGCAACGTAGGCATGCGCTGCTTCATGTAAGGTGATGGCAAATAATATGGGGATGGCCCAAATACATATTTTTTGAATTAAAGTAAATTCTATCATTAAAAAACTGACCCCTAATCAATGTATTCTGATTCTATCGAATAGTGGCTTCTAATAACAAGTAAAAAGGAGCTAAAGTATCCTTTCCTCATGAGGTCTTTCAATTTTAAAACTATTTTTTTTTTATATATGCAAAATGAACTTCAAGCTATTGATTAAATTGAAGGCACTAAGTTGATTGGTTGATCTATGCGTGATACTATTCTGGCCGAAAATTAACTAGTCTAGGAGACAAAATGCCAATATTAAAAAAATTAGAGCCGGAACTTGTTAAGGCATTGGGCAAAACAAAAAATCTTGAAGAGCAATACGAAACATTGCGTGTTAAGGGCAAAGATGAGTCGCTTAGAGATAATCAAGACGCTATTAAATACGTTGATGACGTAATTAAAAGATATAAATTAATCAAAGGCACATCTCCTAGCTCTTTAGATTTACAAGTACAAAGAGAATCTTATCTTAAGTTATTGAAAGAACATGCCGCTGAAGTCACCGTGCTCTCCTTCTCTAAGCCAGAAGAGGTGGCTTCTCGACTCAAAGAACTAGATTTTGCTCCCGAAACAATTGACTCAATGATTAAAGGTATGGAACAAGCGGGAACTAATGAGGATACATGCATAGCAATTTTGGTATCAATAATCACAAGTGAAATTACACTCGAAAGCTGCGGAAGAAATGAACATGGACATCCTAGCGTAATTCATTTCTAATTTAGGCTTTAGGAATCCGTTATGTTAGTGATGAAGGATTGTGCTATTGAACCAGGGGATATTTTATTTGTAGTCTCAAATAGCGGTAAACCTTGGGTGCGCTTAAAACAGGCGGCCCAATCACTAACTACGGCGGGCAATAAACATGGACATAAAGAAGTAGTTACGGTTTTTGTTTGTACCGGTAAAAATAAATATGGAGTCATCTGTCATAATTATGAACGACAGCTTACCGTATCAACAGCAGAATTCATTAAAAATCTTAAAGAAAGCACTATAGAAGAACTGACCTCATTACTTCTACATTACTGCCAAAAAGAATTCAATGAACCTCAAATAAAGAGAGCCTTAGAACATGGTGCTCAGTGGATGAAGCGATTAGCTGCTTCAATGACTGGAAATGAGGATTCAGAGGAATTAATTGAGCGATTTCTTACTGCAACAAAAGAGCGAAAAGCAAAACTAATTCAGTTACTCGTTACCTTCTGGCGGGCTTCAGGAGAAGCTGAAGTTCTTCCCGCGGTTCATTCAAGCCTATTGGTGTTTAAACATACGGATAGTAAACAAAGAGAGAAATTTCTTAAAGCCTATCTACAGCAAGTTGAAGTGACTGCACAATTACGTAAACAAGGAAAAAGTCGAACCAGTTTTTGGGCTGTGATTAAATCTCTTTTTCAATGGTCGAATCAGCAGGATAAAAAAGACAGAGACAGAATTGCTCCCTCTGATGCAACATTTTGTTCAAAGAACGTGATGCAAGTTTTAAATCAAGTGGACCCTAATCTCGTAAACAGAGGAAGATATGTGCTTCCTAAAACCCTGGAGGCAGGTCTTCGTGAAGCAACACAAAGTAAAAAACAATCAGCAGTAAATCAGGAACAGTTTGACGATTTTGAAGCGATGATTACAGCGCAAGAGCAACTTCTTCCTCCCTTTAGACTGCAAATTTTACCTGCAACTGGGACAGAGCTAATGAGTACATTATTAGCAGTGGTTGATAATGAAATTGAGCGTATTGAAAATAAACGCTGGGGTAATGAAGAGGATAGAAAAAAAGCAACTGAGTTGAAACAATATCTTTTGCCCTTTCGAGCCTCAAAATATCAAAAGTATCCCATAAATTTGCAGGTTGATACTGCTTTAAAGCTTATAGCAACCTTATTACCCATCCTAAAGAGGAAAACAGGTTGGTTGGGCGAGTGGTTTCCCGCAACTTCCTACGCCAATGTGAGGGCATTTGCCCGCACCCAAGGTATTTTTGACGGAGACATTCGTCAAGCTTTAGAAAAGTTAAAGAGCGATGCTTCAATTGAAGGGGATATGCAAGAAGGGGTTGATGATCTTGAACAAACCTCTACGCTTGATCTACAAGGGGACGTGCAAGACGAAGAGATTGACAATGATCTTGAACAAACCCCTACGGGTCAAATTTATATTCTTTCTGATTGGTCATTTTCGAGTTGGTCAACGAATAAACGTAAGCTGATTTTAGAGCATATGCTTGGATTGCTTGCTGAAGGACATCAATTATATACCTGGGAAAATGGACAACTAATCCAAAAGAATAAACAGTCTCTAAAAAATGCCATCAATGGAAATGATTTTAATGATTTGCTGGCTCCCAAATTAAAACCCGCAAATCAGGGTACAATACTTGCGCAAGCTCAATATCAACACTTCGATACAACAAAAATCCATTTTCTTGATTATAAAGTCTGTCGAGAGTTAGCAGATGATCGGGAATCTTTTGAGACACATCTAGATCAGGTTGCTGCAATATTTTCACCAAAACTGGATGTGAATAATTTAAATCAGACCAAAGAAACAATTATCGATGTAGAGCTTGCAAATTCTGCATATGATCAAAAAGTACGATTAGAAATGCTGATCTTAAAAAAAGAAATCGCTACTCGAAACGCAATAAAACAAAAAACATACCAAAGTGGTATTGATACCCGGGCTTTCGTGTCCCAATCCTCCTATAGAGCACCTATATTTAAACCTGTTGATTTACTGACTAAAACCCCATCCCCCAAATACTACCGAAATGAAGTATATTCTGAGCTAGTAATTCATAAAGATCCCTCATCTCCATTCCAATATTTTGAGTTAGTGGGAATGAATGCCACCGAAAATTTGGTAAATATTAAATATGAGTTTCATCCTGAAGGAATAACAGAAAAGCTAATTAATAAAAGAAAAAAAGAATCAAAACTAATTTTATTTGAAGGCCAGAAAAAATTAAGTTTGACAGAAAATTGGCAGGCCTTGCCCTCTTTACATCCAGGCGAGATCTTATTGGATATCGCAATTAAAGGATTAAAAAAAGACGATTTTGAAATAAAGTACTCTAAGGAAAATCGGTTGCATTATATTCGCTTACTTAAACCCACGGCTGAGCCGCAAGAAGTTCTTACAAATTTATTGCTTCGCATGCCCAAGCAGTATCGAGTAAATCCTATTTTTAATACGCTATCTAACTTATCTTCTGAGCATCAACAGATTCATCGCTTACTTATGAAATATCTTAAGTTTGGTAGAGATCATGGAAAACTACGTAATGCCATTGGCGTCACGGTACATAACGGTAATGAATATCTTGAGGAAGCAAGAAAATTAGGTGTGGCAAGTTGCCGGTTGAGAGCTATTGCTTTTAAGGAAGAAATGCAACGTTTATATCCCGAGATTCCTGTATGTATTGACGCTAATCCTGATCATTGTTTTATTGAGATGGAGATTGATGGTCAATGGGAGAGATATTGCCTGGGAGGGTATAGAGACACTCCAAGTTTAGTGGACTCAGCTATGGAGGATACTTTTGCCTCGCTACACTTTAATCCTAAACCACAATATTTCTTTACCCAAAAAACGAAGCGGCAACCACAAATTGTGGATGATGAGATGTTTATTAACAATTTTGCTTAGTAAGAACAGCCTAGGTTAATATTTTCAATGAAGTAAAAGTGTCAACAACCAAGAGAAGGATATCTAATAAAGTGGGGTATAATGAGTAACCTATTCGATGCGCATTTACATATTATTGATTTTCGTTTTCCTTTAGTTGCAAATCAATCGTATTTACCTAATGAGTTTACAGTTGATGATTATCTCAATATGGTAAAACCATTGCGCATTATAGGTGGAGCAGTGGTTTCAGGATCTTTTCAAGCATTTGATCAAACGTATTTGATAAATGCTTTAAACGCATTGGGCCCAAACTTTGTTGGAGTAACTCAATTACCTGCCACAGTAAGTGATAAAAAAATCATTGAATTGAATTCTCAAGGTATACGAGGTATTCGGTTTAATCTGAAAAGAGGTGGTTCAGAACAATTAATCCATTTAAGTGCAATGGCACACCGAGTATATGAGATCGCCAAATGGCATGTAGAGTTGTATGTTGATCCTTCGGAATATATTGAGTTAGCCGATTTATTGCTGAGCTTACCTGCTGTGAGCATAGACCATCTGGGGTTATCTAAAAATGGGCTTTCAATATTGTTCAATCTCGTTGAACACGGAGTAAAGGTCAAGGCATCAGGATTTGGCAGGGTTGATTTTGATGTAGCAAAGGCACTCAAAACAATCGCCTCAATTAATCCCGATGCTTTAATGTTCGGAACAGATCTTCCTTCAACACGCGCGCCATACCCTTTCAAAAAAGAAGACATTACTCTTATTAGGGATAGTTTTGATCCGTGGATGGCAAACAAAATTCTATTGACGAATGCAGTTAATTTTTATCGTTTACAGCTTAAATATTAAAATGTTCCTGGGCTACCGTTGCCCCTTCACCCAGGTTCTATTTGTAGCATTTCTCACCTGCTTTTACCCTATATTAAATTTCGTCTTTATTAAGATTTATTGAATGGTTACAATGGTTAAAAATTTTTAGGTATAGGGACATGCCATTATTAGATAGAATTTTGGGAAAACCTCTTTCTTTAAGATCCAAGAAAAAACAAGCATTGTCTATAGCAACTGGAGTTCCTGCGCTTGGATTAGACTCCTTATCTTCAACGGCTTATGGCCCAGAGGCTATGCTAACTGCATTACTACCCGCAGGACTCATAGGATTACATTATTTTTTTACACTGAGTTTATTAGTAGTTTTTGTTCTTATGTTTTTGTATTTTTCCTATTTACAAACCGCCGCAGCGTATCCAGAAAAAGGGGGGGCATATGTAGTTGCAAGCGATAATTTAGGAAAGAAATATGGTTTAGGTGCAGCAATTTCGTTAATATTGGATTATCTATTGAACGTAACCGTAGGAATCTCAGCTGGAGTAGCGGCTATATTATCAGCTATTCCTTCATTACATCCTTACACACTTACTTTATGTCTTGTTATTTTACTGATGATTACCCTATTTAATTTGCGAGGTATTCGGGAAACAGGAACGCTTTTTTTGATCCCTGTCGTTATTTTTATCTTAAGCCTTTTCACTGCTTTGGCCATTGGTTTAGGAGATGTCTGGATTAGTGGAGCACAACCTCAGCCTCTACATCACCTAGAAAAATTACAAACGAGCTCTAATGAAACAATATCGTTTTGGATGTTATTAACTGCTTTTGCTTATGGATTGACTGCAATGACGGGCGTAGAAGCCGTGAGTAATGCAGTATCTTTATTTCGCAAACCCACAGTTCGAAATGCACAATGGACATTGACTATTATTGTAGGTGCCCTTGCTCTATTTTTAATACTCATTGGTTATCTTTGTCCCGCATATCATATTTTAGCGATGAATCAGAATGAGTCAGGCTATCAAACTATACTGTCCCAAATAGTTGAAGCAACCACTGGGAAAGGTGTTTTTTATTATATTTCCATTACTAGTATTTTTTTTGTCCTTGCCTATTCGGCACAAACTAGTTTCTCGGGTTTCCCTAGAATCTGTCGTTTACTAGCTGAAGATAATTATTTACCTCATTTTTTTGCTGAACGTGGACGACGCTTAGTCTTCTCAGCTGGAATAATTATCTTGGCCCTTTTTTCTGCCGTCATCCTGATTGTTTTTAAAGGAATCACGAATAATTTGATTCCTTTATTCGCTGTGGGTTCGTTTAGTGCCTTTCTCTTTTCTCAAGTCGGCATGGTCGTATATTGGTTTCGTAAGGAAAACCGACATGTTCGATATAAATTAATAATCAATGCAGTGGGCGCAGTGGTAACTGGAATTGCACTTGTTCTTGTTATTATTACAAAATTTATTGAAGGAGCCTGGATAATCGTTATTCTTGCACCCACATTAGCATTTTTAATGCATCGTATTAAACATCACTACGAACGAATTGCTCAGGAAATTGAAAATCCCATACAAATTGACCCTTTGAAACTGACACCCCCGATAGTCATTATTCCAATACATGGTTTGGATTTGATTGCCGAAAAAGCAGTTCAATTTGGAATGCTTCTTTCTGATGATATAACGGCCGTTTTTATTGATGCAGGATATGGAGGTGTTGAGGGCTTGCAGGAACTTTGGCATGAAAAAATTGAAATACCCGCCAAAAAAGCAGGTAAAGAAATTCCTAGACTGGAAATTATTAAATCCCCCTATCGTCGTATTTATAGACCTTTATTAAATTTTGTAAGTAAAGTGAGAAAAGAGAAGAAAAATCGCCTCGTTGCTCTTATTATACCTGAGTTAGTAGAACCAAAATGGTATGAGTATTTGTTACACAACATTCATGCTCCAGGTCTACGCGCTTTGCTTTTTTTAGAAAGAGACCCCCGTACGATTGTTATTACCATTCCATGGTATTTACGTGAGAACTAAAGAGAAGGACTTAATTGATGACACAATTTGAAAAGTTGTTTAATTTTATGAAAAAACCTTGGGTTATTATTTTTTATGCAATTTTGGTTTTTTTAGCCTATTATTTTGTAGATCGGTCTGTGGCAACTTATTTCCACCAATTGGATTTAGAAACCAAGTTACCCATTTTGGGGATACTTACTGCCTTAGGCAAATGGGTTGCTTATATTGTTTTGTTTTTTGTTGCAGGATTATATTTTCGATACATACAAGTTAATCCTGTTTATGAACAACGATCGTGGTATTTGCTCGGTTGTGTACTTTTAGCTAATTTAGTTTGTTTGATTTTGAAAGTTGTTTTGAGCCGTGCTCGTCCTGAATTATTGTTTGCAAGTAATGAATTTGGCTTTTATTGGTTTCAACTGAGTTCCAAGTACTGGTCTTTTCCTTCAGGGCATACCACAACAGTCATCAGTTTGGCTGCAGGGTTTGGAGCACTTTTTCCTCGATATTTTTATAGTTTACTTGTTATTGCCCTATTAGTTGCTGCATCAAGAATCTTATTATGCTTTCATTATTTGAGTGATGTGATGAGTGCATTTTATATTAGCTTATTAGTTGTTGGCTTTTTTACTGAATATGTTAAACGGAAGAATTGGTTCAAGAAAATCGCTGGTACTGTGCAATAACTAGGTCAGGGAGTGTACCAGAGTAGCAGTATCGATTTATTGCCAATCTAGGGAGGGATTTATGATTGAATTAAAAACTCTGGTTACTATCTATGCGAGTTACGACGAAGAAAAAAAATGTTATACCAGCGAGTTGAATCAAGAAGCGCTTTTAAGGCTGGATGCAGATTTCATTAAATTAATTAATCAATTGTTGCTTAAAGACGGTCCAGATAAAGATAGAATTAAAAAAAATTATAAGAGGTTATCTTTAAATTTTCATCCAGACCTCTTCGAGAAATTTTCTCCAGAAGCTAAATGGATTGAGAAAAATTTATCTGAAGCCCGCAATGATGGAGCTTGTTTTAAAACGTTAAGCCTGTGTTATGAAAAACTAACTTCACCTCAGGATTTTAAACCCATTAAATTTGATGAGATTAATAGTCGGGAAGATTTGAAAAAATGGATGGAAAACCTAAGAAATAGCTCTCGAACCTTTACTGAACGCCATTTTTATACAAGCCTATTAAGATTACTCGATGAATCAACGGGTTACTTAGACGAAGTTGGAAAAATAAAACCGAAGGGAATTCGCGCTTTAATTTCATTTCTTCCAATGGTTTTTATTAGTTTCGGTACTTTTGTTTTTGCAGAAGAATTATTTGCCGTTTATGCGCTTTATTTCGCTTTATTAAAAAGTGGGCAATACATTGAATCGAGTAATTCGAAAGAACTACAGAAACTTGGCAGCACCTTGCAAAAAATTACAATGGTTTCTGCGATCGCAACCACTACTTTATTGGTTCGTTTACTTGAAATGACGTTTTGGGCATCAAGACATTGTTATGATATGAGTCTTCAAATTGGTTCAACTATTTTAACGCCATTAATTTCTTCCTCTCCTGAAAAGTTTGATGACGGAACATCCGAGGAAAATTTATGCCGCGAATTAATTCTTGCAAGTCAAAATCCAAGTATTAGTGAAAATTTTAAAACTCCACAATTAAAGATGATTGCGGCACCAATCGAATCATATCTTGGATTATTAGAACAGCAGTTTTTCAGAAACTGGCGTGCTGGAGGGGGAAAGTATCGTGCGTTAGACGCATTTTTATTAAGAATGCGTGTAATAGATAAAGATGATGAACTTAAAGTTGAAGAGAAAATTGATCAAGCTTTTGAGGCGTTAAAATTAGTGAAAAAGAATTCCAATGTGTATACTGAGGGAGGAAAAACCGCCTTAGCCGTTGATCGCGCTGAACGAGTAATAAATCTCCTAAAAGATGAGTCCGATATGCAACTTTCTTTATTAGGTAAATCTTAGTTTTTGGAAAAAAAAAGGGGGATATTGAAGCAAGATAACTTGTTTCATACTCAATTTAAGGCATTATATCTAGTGAAGATACCGGCGGTAAATTCAGGCTAAATAAAAAGAAACCCTTGAATTCGGCACGGTATCTCTGGCAAGATGCGTTTGTTTTGATTATCCAGTGAGGAATTATGAAAATTCTCGTGGCAGTGAAGCGTGTAATCGATCCCTATGTCAAAATTCGGGTCAAATCGGACCATTCCGGAGTTGAAACACAAAATATTAAGATGGCAATGAATCCGTTTGATGAAATTGCTGTAGAAGAAGCATTACGTTTACGCGAAAATAATTGGGCTACTGAAGTAATTGCTGTCAGCATTGGCGGAGAAAGTTCGCAAGAAACATTACGGCATGCTTTGGCATTAGGTGCTGATAGAGCAATTTTGGTACAAACTGAAGAAGCATTAGAAAGTCTAAATATCGCTAAAATATTAAAAAAGATTATTGATGATGAAAAGCCAGATTTAGTATTAATGGGCAAACAAGCTATTGATGGAGATAATAATCAAACGCCACAAATGTTGGCTTCTATATTGAATTGGCCGCAAGCTACTTATGCTTCCAAAATAGATGCAACCCCAGAACATTTTCAAGTTACTCGTGAAATTGATGGAGGCCTTGAAACAATAAGTGTGAATTTGCCAGCGGTAATAAGTACTGATTTACGATTAAATGAGCCACGATACGCAAGTCTGCCCAATATCATGAAAGCCAAAAAGAAACCTTTGGATATCAGGCCACTTGATAGCCTGGGATTGGAACTAAAAAAACATATTGAGGTATTGCAGGTTACTGCTCCTCCCACCCGTAGTGGGGGAGTGAAGGTTGACTCAGTAACTGAATTATTGGATAAATTACAGCATGAAGCCAAAGTGCTTTGATAAGGGGGAGTGATGAGCACTTTAGTACTCGTTGAACATAATAATCAAACCTTACACCCATCTACTCGTAATGCTTTAGCTGCAGCATTGGAGTTAGATAATCAACCGACTTTACTGGTTGTAGGTCATCAATGCAAGGCGGTTGCAGAACAGGCTGCGACTCTTGCAGGAGCACATGCTGTTTGGTACATTGATAAACCTTGTTATGAACATCCTTTAGCAGAGCAAATAACCGATTTGATCCTTTCTTTTGCGCATTCTTTTCAAGCATTCATCGCACCTGCGAGCACTTTTGGTAAAAACATTGCTCCACGTATTGCGGCGCGGTTAGATGTAGCTCAAGTGTCCGATGTCAGTAAAATTATTGATAAAGATACATTCGAACATCCAATATACGCGGGTAATGCAATTGAAACGGTACGAGTTCTTGATTCTATAAAAGTGTTAACCATTAGAGCAACAGCTTTTAATCCAATAACTGCAAGTCAGACTAGTTGTTTAATCGAGCAAATTGACAAAGAGTTTATCGCAAAAGAGAGTCAATTTATTAAGCATGAATTAAGTAAGTCTGAACGACCTGATTTAGGAAGTGCTAAAATAGTTGTTTCTGGTGGAAGAGGATTGCAAAGTGCTGAGAAGTTTCAGTTGATCGAAGAGTTAGCTGATGAACTTGGTGCTGCTGTAGGGGCGTCCCGTGCTGCTGTGGATGCAGGGTTTGTTCCTAATGATTATCAAGTGGGGCAAACCGGAAGGATAGTTGCACCAATGCTTTATATTGCTGTGGGAATTTCTGGAGCAGTACAGCATTTGGCAGGGATGAAAGATTCCAAGATTATTGTTGCAATTAATAAGGATGAAGATGCCCCTATTTTTCAAATCGCCGACTATGGTTTGGTTGGTGATTTATTTGAGCTTGTGCCACAGTTAATCGCACAATTAAAAAACCGTTAGGGGAGAAAGTATGTTAGTAGGCGTTCCAAAAGAAATTAAACCTCAAGAAAATCGTGTGGGTCTTGTTCCTTCTAGTATCAGGGAAATTATTAGAGTAGGAAGTTCTGTTATAGTAGAGAGGGGTGCTGGATTAGGAATCGGTATTTCTGATGAAGATTATCAACATGCAGGTGCTGAGGTTGTTGACAGTGCTGATGAAGTATTTTCAAGAGCAGATCTCATTGTAAAGGTTAAAGAGCCACAACCGATTGAGTGCAAGCGTCTTCGCGAAGGCCAGACTTTATTTACCTATTTGCATTTGGCCCCAGATCCTCACCAAGCTCGTATGCTTAAAGAATCTGGAGTTACCGCTATTGCTTATGAAACAGTAACGGAAGAAGGCGGTGGTTTACCCTTATTGGCTCCTATGTCCCAAGTGGCAGGACGTATGTCTATTCAGGCCGGGGCTCATTGTCTGGAAATGGCTCAAGGTGGCAGTGGTATTTTACTAGGTGGAGTGCCTGGGGTCGCTGCGGCAAATGTCGTAGTTATTGGTGGAGGAGTAGTTGGTACTAATGCAGTGCGTATGGCGATGGGGATGGAAGCGCGAGTGACCGTACTGGATCGTTCTTTGCAACGTTTGAATGAATTGGATTTCCAATTTGGTTCTAAGATCAATACGGTTTATTCCACCGCTGATGCGATAGAACGATATGCTGCTAGTGCTGATTTGGTAATTGGTGCCGTTTTAGTACCCGGTGCAGCAGCTCCAAAATTAGTAACTCGGGCCATGCTTAAATCAATGCGTCCTGGCTCAGTACTCGTCGATGTAGCTATCGATCAAGGGGGATGTTTTGAAACTAGTCGTCCCACAACACACCAAGAACCCACATATGTTGTTGACAATGTCGTTCATTATTGTGTTGCGAATATGCCTGGTGCTGTCCCAAGAACATCAACTTTTGCTTTAAATAATGCAACCCTACCTTTTGTTTTAAGTATTGTAACTAAAGGTGTTAAGCTGGCTTTATTAAATGATAAACATTTACTTAATGGCTTAAACGTTCATGAAGGCAAGATTACCTTTGAGGCAGTTGCACGTGATTTAGGATATGAGTTCACACCTGCAGCTATAGCATTGGCTGGTCGATAGCATTTTGTTGTTTCTGATTTAAGTTGTACCCCGGGTTTATGGTGGATCCGTAGCCCGGGATTTAAGATACTTATTTATGCAGTAAATTCGTTTTCACAGCATTTCTGCCTTTTGCACTACAATTATTTTCTTTATTACACTAATATTCAATTCAAATTCAGATTCTTTTCTATCCATGAGGGCGATGTGAGAGTACTTATTTCCGGAGCAGGGGTGGCAGGATTGACTGTTGCGTATTGGTTGAGGCGCTATGGTTTTACCACGACAATCGTAGAGCGTGCAAACTCCTTGCTGACGGGGGGTTATAAAATCGATGTACGAGGTTCGGCCTTACACGTTCTGCGGAGGATGGGTATTTATGAAACCATTGCCAACGCAAGTACTGATATGCAAGGTGCCTTGCTTGTCGATAAAAATGGAAAAGTGATTCAACAAATGAGCGGTGATGAATTCGGCCATCGTGTTGGTGATGATGTAGAAATTATTCGCGGTGTTTTGTGTCAAATTCTAATGGATCAAGTCCATGGTGCAGAGTTCATTTTTGGAGATAGCATTGAAGGGATATCCCAAAATTCTGATCGAGTAGAGGTCAAGTTTCAAAGTACTAAAGTTCGAGAATTCGATCTGGTAATAGGTGCGGATGGGCTTCATTCAAATGTAAGACAAATTGTGTTTGGTGATGAGTCACTTTTTTCTCAGCACTTGGGCTTATATCTCTGTGTGTTTACAGTTCCAAACTATTTGAATTTAGATCGAATGGAGATGCAATACTCGGAATTAGGTAGAGTTGCATCGGTGTGGAGCGCTTCAGGAGAACCTCAGGCTAAAGCATGTTTTGGATTTACAACGCCACTACCCATTGATTTACGAGATGTAGAACAACAACAGCAAATAGTGAAGAGAGTCTATGAAGGGATTGGTTGGGAGATCCCCAAATTTTTGCAAATGATGCCTAATTCTCCTGACTTTTATTTTGATACTGCTGCTCAGATTCATATGGATCATTGGTCGCAGGGGAGAGTGATTTTATTAGGGGATGCTGCCTATTGTGCTTCGCCCATGTCAGGCCAAGGTACTAGTCTTGCTATCATAGGTGCTTATGTACTTGCTGGAGAGCTAGCTTCAGCCAATGCAAACCATAAGATTGCTTTCAAGGAATATGAACAACAAATGCGCCCTTTTGTTCGACTCAATCAGGAGTTAGGAATTAAAGCAGCGCAAGTGATGCGCTCTCAGGAGAAGAATAATGTACTTTCCTGGGTGCTTCAAAAGCTCATGGAAATGGCACCAAGTTATCTAATCAAATTTTTTATTAATCGCTCCACGAGACGTATTAATAAAGCAGCGCATTCGATTAAACTAAAGGATTATTAATATTCTTTGGATATCGCACCAAAAGCGCGAGACAAAAGGTTTATAATTATCGCTTGGGTATTAGGAGACGGGACACAAGGAATTAGAACAGTTCACCGCATCGCGGCAGCAGATAAGTTATTTTATCTTGAGTAGGGCAATCCCTAGTCGTGCAGCGGAATCTACTAGTTTTGATATCAGATTTTTTCCGCTGCATTTTAGTACGCTATATTTGATTCTAAAATAAACTATCTACGCTTGTTGAAAGTTGTTGTTGATCATTACTCGCATTATAAATGGGCGTGGGATCTTCTTCCGATGGAACTTCTTTATTGCGAAAATACTCGATAATGCCATTGGCCTGATTCGGATGCGCCAATAAACCGCTGTGAGGATCAATGCGGACAGCAACTATATCGTCAGGTTGTTTTATTTCCCCCTCAGGTTTTCCTTTTAACGCAACTTTCATAAAGTCGATCCATAAGGGCAAGGCGAGTCCTGCAGCATATTCATGTAAGGATTTAGGATTATCAAAACCAACCCAGGTTGTTACTACCAGGTCAGAGTTAAAACCAGCAAACCAGGAATCTACTTGATCATTAGTTGTTCCGGTTTTACCTGCTATATCCTGACGATTAAGCACTCTAGCTGCACGAGCAGTACCATGTTGAATCACATCTTTTAAAGCGGTATACATTAAAAAGTTAATATCTTCAGGAATAACTCGGGGTGCTAAAGTTGAATGATCGACATTATTGTCACAATTGTTACACACAACAGTGGGTTTGGCTTGTAATAAAATCTTTCCATCTTTGTCAGTAATATGGTCGATGAGATAAGGTTCGATTTTATAACCACCATTAGCGAAGACAGCATAAGCTGCAGCCAGATCCATAGGACTAACTGACAAACTGCCTAAAGCCAAAGATAAACCTCTAGGAAGCGTTTTCTTATTAAATCCAAAACGAGTTAGGAAATCGATAGTATAATTAATACCAATATCATCAAGGATACGTATAGAGACTAGGTTTTTAGATTGGACCAGAGCTTGTTTTAAACGTGTGGGCCCATTGAATTTAAGATTCACATTATGAGGACGCCATAAGTTTGGTTGACTTGGATCATCAACGACTATAGGCGCATCATTAATTAATGTTGCCAAGGTATAACCATTGTTTAAGGCTGCGGCATAGACAAAAGGTTTAAAACTGGACCCCGGTTGTCTACTGGATTGAGTTGCACGATTAAATTTGCTTTTTTGGAAATTGAATCCACCAACCAGGACTTCTATAGCACCGTTTTTAGGATTGAGTGCTACCATTGCGGACTCAGCTTCCGGAATTTGTGCTAACTCCCAATGATCCTTGGTTGAATGAACATAAATAATATCTCCAACGGCAACCACTTGCATGGCTTTTGATGGAGACTTTCCTACCCAGCCATTTTTAAGTGCTGGTCTAGCCCAGGATAAACCCGCCCAAGGAATAATAACAGTGCGACCACTCTGTAACGTGGCTGTAGCCTCCTTTTCTCGGACTTCGGTAACGACTGCTGGAGTAAGATGATTCAGTTGAGGATATTTTTCCAGATTTTTTTGAATGGAATGTAAGGATTTGCTGTCCTGTTCACCAATAGTAGCAACAGGTCCTCGATAACCATGTCGGTGGTCATAGGCTATTAAATTTTTTTCGACGACATCATTGGCGGTATTTTGTAATTTCCCATCAATAGTTGTATACACTTTGTAGCCCTTCGTGTAAGCATCAGGGCCGAAATTGTCATATAACGATTGACGAATCATTTCCGCAACGTAGGGCGCCTTGACTTCAATAGGAGTACCATGATACTTAGCTGTAATGGGCTGATTGATAGCATTTTGATACTGTTCTTCATTGATATAATGTTCTTCGAGTAAGCGTTCCAATACATGATCCCGACGTTTTTTAGCTGCAAGGGGATTTGCAATGGGGTTTTGTGTTGAAGGGGCTTGTGGAAGTCCTGCAATCATTGCCAATTCGGATAGATTTAGTTCTTTGAGCGGCTTTCCAAAATAAACCATTGCTGCTGCACCAACTCCATAAGCGCGGTTACCTAAATAGATTCGATTAAGATATAGTTCGAGAATTTTTTCCTTGCTCAACTCTCTGTCTATCTTTATGGCGAGCATAATTTCATTAAATTTACGCAAAAAGGTTTTTTTACGACTTAAGAAAAAATTACGCGCAACCTGCATGGTAATGGTACTACCACCTTGAGATTTTGTCCCGGTTTTTACCATACGAACTGCCGCACGGCCCAGGCCTAGTACATCTACACCAGGGTGTTCAAAAAAGCGTTGATCCTCAGTGGCAATTAAAGCATGGATCAGCATAGGGGGTATTTCATCATAAGTAACGGGAATTCGTTTTTTCTCGCCATACTCCTGAATAAGCAGACCTTCCTTGCTGAAAATTTGTAAAGGTACTTGTAATTGTACAGTTTTCAACGAGTCTACGTTGGGAAGTTGACTTTCAAGATAGAGGTACAACAGACAGCCTGCTACTATTAAAACAAAAGACAGGCTCATCAGCGCCCATAGACCTTTACGCCAGAAGTATGCCATTTTCATAGAGTCATGTGATTTTAATGAAATTTGGCGGGTATTATACAGTGATTCTCAATAAGATTGCGAGTTTTGTGCAAAAAAGAGGGTAATTTTATACTAATTTTTAATGTTTCATTGAATTTTGCAAGAAAACTCAATGAAACATAATGAGGGTAGTTAATAAATGTCGAGCTTTACTCAATCGTTACCCTGGGAAGACTTTCTTCAAAATCATCTAGTGTTGGTAAAGTTTGCGATGATGTGGGCGGGGTTTGCATTGTTGGAGAAAAAAATCGAGAAGAATTTCCTCCTTGTCTTTGCAGCATAGGAAGTCCAGCGAGACCATACCCATATAAAGGAGGGTATACCTGAAAACGTCTGGTTGGTGCTTCTTCGGTTTGTTTCTTTAAGCTCTCGTACTCTGCCTGAATTTTTTCTAATTTTAATGTTAATTCATCGATAGTAGTAAGTTGTTGTTTCTCTTTTTCGCTTAACTCAACTATCTTGTTCTCAAACTCGGATTGTTGGGTTGCCATTAATAATTTTAGTTGTTCTAGCTCTAATTTTTCCGCTTCTCTATCTGATTCTTTTGTTGATTTTTTTGATGCTTCACTTTGCCATTGTAATAAAGTTTGCTGTTCTAAACATATGTTTGCAGCAATATCTTTAAGTTCTTCATTAGAATCATCAGGCGTCATATGAAGTACGAAAAGAACTTCTTCGATAAGTAGTTGTCCTGAATTACAGTATTTACTTCCTATGTATCGATCATTCAATAGGCCAGCTAATTCTTTGACTCGAGAGTCTTGGAGTGTTACCGGATGCTTTACTCCTTTTTTTATATTTAATAATTTTCGAAAATCAATGAATAGTTGAGTTAATTGTTCTTGAAATGCCCTTAACTCATGCTCCTTAAATGGAGTTTTAATATCGAGCTGCTCTTTTAAAAAACAAATTTTATTTAAAAGGAACAAAAGGAATTCTTCCCTTCCATGGTAACCTTTTGTACATGCGATAATCTTTCCTTCCAAGTACGAAGCAAAACTAACGTTTTGAATTATTTCTACTGCACGGTCATGAGATTTTTTTCTGTGTATTGTAGGATCAACTGCAGTAACTAGTTTATCTTTAGCCTCGATATTGTCTTGGCTGTCATGATAACGAACTATAACGGTTGCCAATGCATAAATTAACTCTTCTAACCTAGTCATGAAAATCTCCTTTTTCAAAGCATAATTGCGAAATCCCATTACAAGTTGGTCTTTCACTATATTAAATGTTTTTGGGGAGTGCAAGTTGTTTTAACTTAATGGCAAAAATGCCAACAGGTCCACCTTGACTGAATTTCATGAGATAGAAAACAGTGTAATTTTTTAATAGGTTACGTTAACATCATCATATAAACCCAAAGGAGTATTTTTTGAATGCATGGAAGACTCAAGGGAATAGGAAGTATGCTCAGACTGTTTCAACCCAAGCATCGTTCCATTCTCGGAATCGATATAACATCAACAGCTGTTAAAATCTTAGAAATTTCAGGCCAGGGCGATGAGTTGGTTGTCGAACACTATGGCCGTGAAGTGCTGCCTGCAAATGCAATGGATGGGAACACTATTAAAGATATTGATGCAGTCTCTCAGTGCATAAAAAAAATAATTGACCGTCTAAATACCTCATGTAAGCAAGCTGCTCTAGCGGTTCCTGATTCCTCAATCATTAACAAAGTAATCCAAATTAATGAGGGTTTAAGTGACGCAGAGATGGAGGAGTTGATTGTTACAGAAGCAGATAAATATATTCCTTATCCGATAGATGAAATCAATCTTGACTTTGAAATTTTAGGTCACTCTGAAAAAAATCAGAATATGCTTGACGTGCTAATTGTTGCTTCACGAGCAGAAATTGTGAATCAACGTGTAGATATTGCCGTCCACTCGGGTTTGGAGGTAACAGTGGTTGACGTCGAATCTTATGCCGTAGAACGCGCAGCGCAGCAACTTGCTAAAGATTTACCTGCCTCTGGACAAGATAAAACCATTGCCATCATCGATATTGGTGCAAGTTACACGCATTTGTTTGTATTACAAGGAATGAAATTAGTTTACTCAAGAGAAGAAAAATTTGGCGGAAAGCAATTAATAGACTCGACTGCGGAACACTATAAAATGACTTTAGAACAAGTCATGTTGGCTAAGGATAATGGGACATTACCTGAGGATTATGAAAAGGAAGTATTAGAACCGTTTAAAGAGGATATTTTGTTGCAAATCAAGCGTACCTTGCAGTTTTTTTATTCCACAAGTCAGGATGGCGATGTAGATCATATTTTATTGGCAGGAGGATTAGCCAAGTTGCCAGGTTTGGTGGCGTTGGTTCAAGAGCGATTGGGGATGAGTACGACAATTGCCAATCCATTGTCACATATGACTCCAGGTAAGATGGTGAATTTAGATTCTATAAATAATGATGCTCCAGGACTAATGGTAGCTTGTGGATTGGCTCTAAGGGAAGTTAAGTGAGAGTATATGACGCAAATTAATCTTCTTCCATGGCGAGAGCTCAAGCGGGAGCAGGAGAAAAAGTTGTTCATGACTATGCTGCTTTCATGCATTGTGCTCGCGGCGTTTATTGTTTTTTTAATTAATTCTTATGCATCAGGGTTGGTAAGTAATCAAACCACACGCAACGAAATGCTCCAGAAAGAAATTAATGATATGGATGCGCAAATAAAGGAAATAAAAAATTTAAAAAAAACAAAAGAATTGCTGATTTCCAGAATGTCTATAGTACAGCATTTACAATCTACGCGAACACTAATGGTTCATTTATTTGATGAATTGATTAATGTAATCCCGGCTGGTGTCTATTTTACTCAGATAAATGGAAAAAATGATGTTATAACCGTTATTGGCTATGCGGAATCGAATACTTTTGTTTCAATATTAATGAGGAATATAGAAAATAATGAGTGGCTCCATGATCCTGTCCTAAGTCAAATTAAAAGAGAGGATCAAGATAATGATAAAAATAAAGACAATAACAAACAAGAATCTGCAGAGAATGAGTTTAAGTTAACTTTTGTGCTTGCGCCTCAGTTCCAGATCGGGATAAGACTATGAACGGTATTAACCTGAATGAATTGAAAATGGAAAATTTGGGACAATGGCCGTTAGTGGTTAAGATTTGTGTTCTTGCTGGGGTTAGTATTTTGATTATTGCTCTGGGGTATTGGTTAATCATACAAGATAATTTTACCCAATATGATCAACTTCAAGCTCAGGAGGTTACATTAAAAACAGATTTTGAAGGTAAGCAACGTCAGTTAATTAATTTGCCAGCTTATCGCCAACAACTGCAGATTATGACGGAGCGTTTTACCCAAATGCTGAAACAGCTTCCAGAAAAAAATCAGATGCCCGGTTTATTGGAATCCATTTCCAAAACAGGTGTTGCATCAGGCTTAAGATTTGAGTTATTTGCGCCCCAAGCTGAAGTAATGCACGATTTCTACATTGAGTTACCTATAAAAATTTCAGTAGTAGGTACTTATTTTCAGCTCGCCATGTTTATAAGTCGTGTTGCAGAAATGGATCGTATTGTAACATTACATGACTTTAGTATTGAAAGGGTGTCTTCCAAAGATAAAGATAAAGATAAAGTAGTTTCGGGAGATGAATTGATAATGAGCATAACTGCCAAAATATATCGATATCGCACACAATGATGAGACGAAAACTAGAGATTAGTTCTATCTTTTTTTTATCGTTACTATTGGTTGCTTGTTCCAATAGTAACGATGATTTGGTGCGATACATTCATGATGTAAAATTAAGAAAAACACGGGATATTGAACCAATTCCTTCATTTGCACCTTTACCAACTTTTAAATTTCCTGATAATAGTAATAGACGAAACCCATTTATGCCAACGACTCAAAAAAAGACAGAAGTTGATGTAAATGCTCCCGATAAAAATAGGCCCAAGGAACCCTTGGAAGCTTATCCTTTAGACGCATTAAAATTTGTAGGTACTTTAACGCAAGGAAATGAAATATGGGCATTGATTAAACTACCTAATAAAGATATTACTCATGTCCGGGTAGGTAATTATATGGGACAAAATTATGGCCGTATTGTTTCAATTAAGAATGGCGCAATTGAATTACTAGAAACAACACAAACTTCAGGAAAGTGGGAAAAGCACTCTACCACGCTTGAATTAAATACTGGGAAGTAGGAGTAAAAGTGCGGAAAATAGCTACTTTATTCATTTTATTTTGCATGAGCGTGGGTATGACTTTTGCCCAGAATAATCCTTTGATATCCGTCAAAGTAATTCCTTTGCCAGAGGAAAAGTTACGTATGGATTTCGAATTTGCAAACCCCATAAAACAAGAACCTGCAAGTTTTGTTACTCAAAGCCCAGCACGCATAGTCCTTGATTTTATTGACTCCAATTTGCAGTTGCCTCGAAAACAAAAAGCCAATGTAATTAAATTGGGCTCGCTGAATCGGTACTCGGTTGTTGCGGTGGGTTCACGTGTTCGGGCTGTTTTGGAGTTAAATTATTCAGTGCCTTATTCAGGAACAATATCTGGAAGGGTTTATACTGTTATTTTGAATGGCAAAAGTAATGAATTATTCCAACCCCCTCAAGCACTGATAATTACCAATCGCCCTGCCAAGACAAATTATGTAATCAATCATTTTGATTTTCGAGGAATTGAACGACAGGGTGGTCGAGCAATAGTGAATGTTTCTAGTACGAGTGTTCCCACCGAAGTTGAGGAGCATGGGAAAGAAATTCTAATTAAATTTTTAAATACTAAAGTTCCATCGAACTTACGGAAGCGATTCGATGTTTCGGATTTCCACAGCCCAGTGCAAATGGTTACTTTTCAGCAAGTGGGAAAAAATACCCATATGACTCTATTCAACAAAGGAGGATTTGGCCAAAATGTCTATCAGGTTAATCAACAATTTATGATTGACGTAATTCCTTTAACACCAGAAGAGGAACAACAGGCCAAATTGAAAAAGAAAGTATTTTCGGGGAAAAGACTTTCCTTAAATTTCCAAAGCATCAGTATTCGAGCCGTATTACAGTTACTTGCTGATTTTACGGGGATTAATATCGTAGTGAATGATCAGGTTCAAGGTGATATTACACTAAGATTAAATAATGTTCCTTGGGATCAAGCATTAGATATTATTTTAACCACTCAAGGACTTGACAAGCGGCAATCAGGTAATGTGATTTTAGTTGATAAAAAAGGTGTCTTTGAAAAAATGGAGGCAGAACAACTCAAAAATCAACAAACCATCCAAAAAAATGAGCCTGTACGTTCTGAGTTAATACAAATTAATTATGCCAAAGCAACCGAACTCGCAGTTTTGATTAAAGACAAACAAAACTCCCTTTTATCAGAAAAAGGTAGCGTGAGTGTTGATACACGTACCAATACCATCTGGATTCAAGATATTGGGGGCAGAATTGATGAAGTTAGAGAGTTGATTAAACAGTTGGATGTACCTGTCAAACAAGTGCTTATTGAGGCACGGATCGTCGAAGTAACAAAGGATTTTGCTCAAGACCTTGGAATTCGTTGGGGGGTTTCCAAACCGACCCATCTCAGTGGTACTTTAGAAGGGGCGAATCAATTAGCGCAGGGAGTCGCTCCGGCAAACGTCAAGCCCTTTACGGACCGATTAAACCTGGATTTAGTTGCTGCCCCATTGACAGGAGCTACACCAGCTTCTGTAGGTATTGCATTGGCACAGCTTGGCGATAATATCCTGCTTGATCTTGAACTCTCTGCTTTGGAAAGTGAGGGACTTGCTGAATTAATTTCTAGTCCTAGGCTCATCACAGCCAATCAACAGGCTGCAGAAATTCAATCGGGTCAGGAAATTCCCTATCAGGAAGCCACTTCGAGTGGGGCAACAGCAGTAGCTTTCAAAAAGGCGGTATTAAGTTTAAATGTAAAACCGCAAATTACTCCAGACAACAAGATACTGATGGAATTGAAGATTAATCAGGATAGGGCATTGCCAAACTTGACATTTAATGGGGTGCCAGCAATTGCAACTAAAGAAATTCAGACGAATGTTCTTGTCAGTAATGGACAAACTATAGTGTTGGGTGGGATTTATCAGCAAGATAAGAGTAAGACCATTACGAGGGTACCATTTTTTGGTCAGTTACCGGTGGTTGGAAATTTATTCAAAAACACACAAGTGGGGATTCGAAATGATGAGTTGCTTATTTTCATAACCCCCAAAATAATAACAAACTCACTATCAATTACGGCAATTGAGGGGAGAAAAGCAGTTCGTTTTGATGAAAAATAAAATTTTTCAGATGAGAGAAATTGCTATGAGCTCAGCCAAATTAAGGCTTGCTTTACGCATAACTTGTTTTTAACAGGGCATTATTTTATTAATGAAGTGATATAATATAAATGAATAAGATAAACAGTTATAAAATATGCTCATTTGTTGTAGAATAATGGGCGGGAATTTCTAACTGCGAAAAATACAGTTAGGGTTGAGCCCCAAATATCCCCCACTTTTGGCTTTGAATCATATTTTAGTCTAATGCTAAAATGGGAAGTTATTTCGGACTCGATCTTTAATTAATGACATTTCAGTTAAAGAGGTATGTGATAAAAAATGAGCATAGTTAAAGTACGAAATATTTTTCTCATCGGACCCATGGGTGCAGGTAAAAGCACTATAGGTCGTGCTTTGGCAAAGGAGCTCAAATTAGAATTTTTTGATTCGGATGAAGTAATTGAAGAGCGTGCTGGCGCGGATATCTCTTGGATTTTTGATATTGAAGGAGAAGAGGGTTTCAGGCGCCGCGAACAAAAAGTTATTGAAGAACTAACTCAAAAAACCAACATTGTTTTGGCTACAGGTGGTGGGGTGGTGATTACCCCTGAGAACAGAAATGCATTAGCAGGACGTGGCACCGTAATCTATCTTAAAACCTCCTTACAACAACAATTTGAAAGAACTAAGCGAGATACCAAGCGTCCTTTGTTGCAAACCACTGATCTAGAAGGCAGATTGGAATTGTTGAGAGATGAGAGGGAACCATTCTATACTGAGCTAGCTGATGTTAGTTTTGAAACAGATAAATTAACGGTCAAAGCTGTTGCAAACAATATAATAAAATATATTTATGGCGAACTTTGAGATATATGATCAGGTTGATGTTTCTTTAACGGAACATCAATATCCTATTATTATTTGCCGTAATGGTTTGCAAAAACCAGATTTCCTGCAAACTCTAGTAACTTCATCGCAAATTTTAATTGTTACCAACCAAACAATAGCTCCTTTTTATTTAAACTACGTGAAAGCCGCTTTTTCCAAAGCTCAGTGTGACGTGTTGATTTTGGAAGATGGTGAACAATATAAAAATCAACAAAGCTTGTTTGCGATTTATGATGTATTAATCCAAAAAAAACATCACAGAGATACCACTCTTATAGCCTTAGGGGGTGGAGTAATTGGCGATATGACTGGATTTGCAGCTTCAACATATCAGCGTGGGGTAAAACTTATTCAAATTCCTACAACTTTATTAGCGCAAATTGACGCTTCAGTAGGTGGAAAAACAGGAATTAATCATGCTTTGGGCAAAAATATGATTGGTAGTTTTTACCAACCCCAAGCAGTAGTTATTGATTTAAATACATTAAATACTCTCCCTGAAAGAGAATTCCGTGCTGGATTGGCGGAAATGATAAAATATGCTTTGCTTGCCGGGAATGACTTTTTTAAACTGCTTAGTGACGCACTCCGACAAGGATTAACTGCTAAGAGTCCCCAGTTGCCTCAATTAATAGCAGAATGTTGCCGTATTAAAGCTCAATTTGTAGAAACTGATGAAAAGGAAGCTGGACAGCGAGCTTTACTGAACCTTGGCCATACTTTTGCCCATGCACTGGAAACATATACCCATTACCAACAATGGTTACATGGCGAGGCAGTAGCAATTGGCTTATATTGTGCAGCTGTCTTGTCGCATAAAATGAATTTAATTAATGAACAATTGGTCGAACAAGTTGAGCAAATTCTACAACTTGCAGGTCTACCACATAAAATTCCAACGCATATTAATTTAGAAAAACTCAAAGATTTAATGCAATCGGATAAAAAAATTAAAAATAATCGATTACGCTTTGTACTGATAAAAAAACCAGGCGATTGTTATCTTGAATCTGGAGTAACAGAGGATTGTTTGTATAATGCACTTGTTGCGGCTGTAAGAGGAGAATAAAAATGAAAGAGGGAATGATTCAGTCTGATGTAACGGCTGTAATTCAACCAAGAGTGTTATTTAAGCCAGGATCTTGGCTTGCTAAGATTGATTTCATTAACCATCTAGTTCTTTTTAATAATGTGCTTATTACGGTTTTATCCGAAAAGGAAGGGGGTAAAACTTCCTTTGGTACTTTGTTGCAAGGCAATTTAGATCAACAGATCAAATCAATTTCTATGACAGTGAAGCCTCCTTGTCATCGCGAAAGCATTATTCAACAAATTGCCACCCAGCTGCATCTTAATTGCGATGAACATACCGATATTAGTTCGTTGGTAGCTCAAATAAATGAGCGTAAAGCACATGTGTTGTTACTGATTGATGATGCGCAACATTTGCCAGAATCATTTATTAAAGAAGCAATGTTAGCTATAAAGAGCCAAGAGAATTTTAGTTTTTTCCATCTTTGTCTTATATCGGACTATTCAATTGTTGCAACGCTTAATAATTTAGTCGCTTCATTTTTTGAGAATTTGGTACACACTATTGAATTGGGCTCATTGAATGAAAGTGAAACTAGAACCTATGTATTACAACGTGCTATGGCTGCCCATTTGATCAGTAAACCTTTAACTGATGCGCAGTTTAAGCAGTTCTATCAATTAACCAAAGGAAATGTAGCCAAGATTAACGGCAATCTAGAAACATTTGTATTTAAATGTACTACCCAAAAGAAAAAGGAACCTTTAAAATTGGTGAAAACAACAAGTATTGCTGCTAGTGTGGCTTTTGTTGCCGGTCTCGTCGGTTTTTATTTTGCTCAGAATTATGATCTTTCAACATTTTATCATTCAATTACTGAGTCTCACCGTGATAAAAATATAGAGGATATAGCATTAAAGCAACAGAAACAACCTGAAGTGCTTGAGAGCCAAATTGCTTCTTGGCAGGATTCTTCAATGCGACAATTAGTATACTCTTCCTTACCCAAAAAACAGATTTTGGATGAACTTAACGAGGAGATACTTAGTGAGCCCCCAGTAGCTATTATTGATAAGGTCGTGGTGATTCCTAAACTACAAATGCAAAATCTTGCAGAACAAGCACCCAGAATTCCTGAATCTGAGTTTCAACGTGAAAATCCAGAGTCAGATCTCAAACGTGAGTCAAAACTAGTTGAAGTTCCAACCCCACCAGAGAAGAAAGATAAAAAAGATCAATCTTCCAGTAATAATACAACTATGAATTTGTATACCATTCAAGTGGCTGCAAGTCATAATAAAACAGATATAGAACGTTTTCAGAAAAATAATAAGCTACTTGCAGGAAATGCTAAAATAAGACATTTTACTAATGCTAAAGGTGTTTGGTTTGTGCTGACGGTGGGAGAGTATGAAACTAGGGCCGAAGCACAACGCAGCATAAGTAAGTTACCATCAACTATAACTAAACTAAACCCTTGGGTTAGACCCGTATCAAGTTTGGGTTAAGCTGCTCAGGCTTAGAACAACTAATAATATAGAATTGTAGCCTGGGTGAAGCGTAGCCTAACCCGGGCACTTTAAGAAAATTTCTGAGCTACACCTTACTAAAAAACCTTATTCTCGACTGTTTAAAGATTGGGTTATTTGCTCAATTCGTTCTTCTGCAGCTTCATAGATCTGTTTAAAGAGATCAAAAAAATCAGCAAAGGACAGTTTCTCCAAAGAGTGGGCGGTTACACCCTGAGGTGTACTTACCCCGGCACGCAATTGAGAAAAAGAACGCCCTGATTTTTTTGCTAACTCTGCAGCACCAACCACTGATTCCAAAGCAATTTTTTCTGAGATTTCTTCTGGAATCCCGCGACTTATTGCCGCTTTTTGTAGCGCTTCGAGAAATAGAAAAACATAGGCTGGTGCACAACCAATCGGGGCTGTAAGTGTGTCGAGCAGGGATTCTTGCTCAACCCAAAAACTGTATCCTACTTCATTAAAAAGAGCTTCAATTAATTGCTTTTGTTCCAATGTAGCGAACGAGTTAGCAAATAGGGCAGATGTTCCTTTGCAAAACTCGGTTGGAGTATTGGTCATTACCCGAATAACTCCAAGGTTTTTCTTGTTGAGCCAACAAGTGATATGATCAATCTCTATTACACCTGCCAAGGAAATAATAACAGGGTCTCTTGATTGCATGATAGGGGCAATCTCCTGACATACATCCTGCATAAACTGGGGTTTTACAGCGAGAATTAGAATCTCTGCATTTTGAACTGCTTGAATGTTGTTTTCTGCTGACAGTACCCCTAGTTCCTTAACTAAACGCGCTAATTTACTGGGATCACGATTACTCAATGTTATTAAGCTTGCAGGGTGTCCACTTTTGATCAGACCACGTGCTAAAGCACTTCCTAAATGACCTGCGCCTATGATAGAAATAGTTTTGTTTTTAAACATATTGTCTTATATTTTGAATTTTTTACAAAATAGCAAGATGAATGGGGTATGTCAAGAATGGTTGAGAGCAGATCAAAATAACTATATTACATCTTAGACATTGGCTATCTTATCTAACAAAGTTAAAAAGGTATCTCCGTAATTGAAATACCTCTTCTCAAACTTTATTAATCAGGTCAGTGATACCAATTAATTTTCCAGTACCAACACCAGTGATTGGCGCTAACTAATCCAATTATTCTGTCGCACTATTTCTTTTGAGCTTTCGACCCCGGGTTGATCAAAGGAATTTATATTCCAAATTACACCTTGGACAAAAATTTTATGTTCATATAAAGAAATGAGTGAGCCAAGGGTTCGGGGAGAACAATCATTCAAGCAAAGAAGATTTAACGGGATTTCCCCAGCAATATAACTGTGCGGATTCTCGCTATGATTACCACCCTTCGTTAATACTTCTTTGTGGGCATGGCATATTTTATTAATTACACTACCATCAAACGTACGGAGATAAATTAAATCAGCTGCTATTTTGTTAGTCCCTTGACACAATAATTGATAATAACTATGTTGCGCATGATTGCCCAAACCACCCCAGATAATCGGGCCTGTCGCGTAATCAATTCTACGACCTTGTCTGTTTACTGATTTACCATTACTTTCCATATCAAGTTGTTGAAGATAGGGAACAAAATATTGTAAATCTTGTGAATAAGTCATGACGAGCAAGTTATTAATATTTAAAAAATTAATGTTCCACAATCCTATTAATCCCAAAAGAATCGGTAGGTTTTGCGTAAAATGTGCGGTACAGAAATGGTTGTCCATGTTGTTGGCTCCAACAAGGATTTCTGAGAAATGTTCGAAACCAATGGCAATACAGGAAATTAAATTAATTGCGGAGCAGAAAGAATAACGTCCCCCCACCCAATCCCATATTGGAAGAATAGTTTCAAAACCCATCTCCTCAGCTTTTTTAACATTTGCGGTGATTGCAATAAAATGCCGATTAAAATACTGTTTCTGATTGATCCAGGAGAAAGCTTTTTGAAAATGAGATAAGGTTTCAGGTGTAGTAAATGACTTCGAGGAAATAATAAATAGAGTGGTTTCCGGGTTTAATTTTGTAGTAACTCGTGCAAATGCATTGGGATCTACATCAGAAATGAAATGGAACCCTAATTGGTCAGTTACTAAATCGCTTAATGCATTGATACAAAAAAAAGGGCCAAGCATTGAACCGCCAATTCCTATGTTAACCACATCAGTAATAGGCTTCCCCGAGTAACCCAGCCATTCACCATTTCTGACTTTTGTGGAGATGAGTTTCATTGTGTTTCGAACATTGACTACATCTGGAATAATATTTCGCTCATTAACCAATAAGACCTTATTATCTGGGGCACGAAGTGCTGTATGTAAGACTGGTCTATTTTCTGTATTATTAATGGGCTTTCCATTAATCATGTCATTAATCTGTTCATGCAGATTACACTCATGGGCTAATTCAATAAGTGCATCCATAATTTGGGGATTAACGTGTTGTCCACTATAGTCTAGGGTGATGTTATCACTGGATATAGAGTAAATTTTTGTGTCTGGATTTTGATTAATATATGTTTTTGCTAATTTTTCGAGTTTTTTCCAGGAATTCATTTTTGTAAGTTGTTCCATATACATTCTCAGTCATAATTTAAGCTACAAGCCACTTGGAAAAATTTTTCCCCTCAGTAGGATGCTGTTTTCCTAAGTCTACATTCGCTTTAAGAAAACCGAGCACACTCCCACAATCATATCTTTTACCTTCATAAGGTAATGCTAAAACTGTTTCCTTTTTTACTAACTCATTAATTGCATCAGTTAATTGAATCTCTTTATGTTCTACACGCGGCAACATTTTAATGTGTTCAAAAATACTTGGGGTAAGCACATAACGACCTACAATTGCAATATTTGATGCAGCAAGGTGTGGTTTAGGTTTTTCCTCAAGATGATGTATGCTTAAGAGGTCTTTATCCCAGGGCGCCCCTTGAATAATACCATAACACTCTGTTAATTCCTGAGGAACATTTTCTACTGCAATAATACTAT
Source organism: Legionella nigrisilvae (assembly GCF_977063395.2). Taxonomy (NCBI): domain Bacteria; kingdom Pseudomonadati; phylum Pseudomonadota; class Gammaproteobacteria; order Legionellales; family Legionellaceae; genus Legionella; species Legionella nigrisilvae. The sequence goes on along the minus strand of NZ_CDRUGZ020000020.1, from coordinate 142,893 downwards.
GACCATATTGCGCATACATTTCGGCCAATTGTTGAATAACAGGCGTTGTATTAGTCATTAAGTCATCCGCAAGAATTACAGCAAAGGCTTCATTACAAACGATTTGTTCCACGCATGAAACGGCATGGCCTAAACCCAGGGGTTTTGCCTGACGTACATAAAAACACTCCATATCCTCAGGAGTTACCGATTTAACTATAGATAAAAGTTCATTTTTGTTATGAAGTTCCAGTTCTTTTTCAAGTTGATAAGCATGGTCAAAATGATCTTCAATGGCGCGTTTATTGTGACACGTTACAAAGATCATTTGACGTATTCCGGCCGCATAAGCTTCTTCAACTGCGTACTGAATCAAAGGTTTATTTACAACAGTTAACATTTCTTTGGGTGCTGCTTTAGTTGCGGGTAAAAATCGTGTCCCTAAACCCGCCACTGGAAATACCGCTTTTCGTATTCGTGGAAATGTTGCATTCATTTGCTAGTCTATCCATTTAGTAACAATTAATATAAATGTGCAGTTTTTTTTAAGTATGCACTTAAATTTTTTTGATTTATATAGTTTTTTATCAAATTTTGGTAAAAGGTAAAGTAAATTTTTCGTAAGGGTGGTGAATGTATTCTTTAGACTGGGCATATGTTAATGGGCTACCAAAGTCCACTTCATGTTTTAAATGCACTCCAGAAGATTTTCAGGTGAATGAGTTTTTTGATAGTCCTTTTTCTGGAGAAGGAGAACATATTGTTCTGAAAATAGAAAAAAAGGGCTTAACCACTAATGAATTAGTTAAGTCTTTAGCAAAATTAGTGCATAAACCCGAAAAATCCATTGGTTATGCAGGTTTAAAAGATAGACAAGCCCTTACTACTCAATGGTTGAGCATTCATGCTCCAGGGGAGCAGATACCAGAGATAGCAAAACTTGCAGCACCTGGATGGCGCATTTTAGAACATACGCGCCATCATAAAAAATTGAAACCAGGATTTTTAACTGGCAATCACTTTATTGTCCATTTGCGTGAAATCTCTCATCAAGAGGATTTGCTCAATCGCATTGAGCGCATTAAAAAGGATGGTGTCCCTAACTATTTTGGAGAGCAGCGCTTTGGTCGCAATGCCGGTAATTTGCTGAAAGCAGAGGAAATGTTCGTTCGAGGGAGGAAAGTAAAAGATCGATTCCTACGGGGCATGTATCTTTCCGCCGCACGCTCATGGATCTTCAATTTGATTTTATCACATCGTGTTAGGGAGCAAAGCTGGAATATTCCACTACCTGGTGATGTGATGAAACTGCAAGGATCAAACAGTATTTTTATTATTAATCACGTCGATAACGAATTACTTCAAAGGATTCGAGACAAAGATATCTCTCCAGCGAGCCCGTTACCAGGTAAAAGTAAATTCAAACTCCAAGATAAAGCGTTATCATTGATTAATAAAATCTATCTTGATTGGCAACCTTGGTTAACAAGTTTGGAACTTTATGGTTTAGAAGAAGATTGGCGCGCTAATATTTTGCATGTCGAGGAGTTGAGCTGCGTAATTAAAGGTAATGATGCTGAGTTATCTTTTAGTTTGCCGGCTGGAGGTTATGCCACAGCAATATTACGTGAATTGACCTTTTATCAAAATGGATAATTCCTAGGTTAAAAATAGCTTTTTTGCATATGTGACGCTTTTCACATTATTTGATGCAGGACGAACTATACTTTCATTAATAGAATGAGAGATTAGGATATTATTTAATGGGAAAAGTAGAGCTTCTCAAAGCGGCGCTAAAACAGGGAAATTTTGCTCAGTTTCAATGGCATATGTCAGGTGTTTATGAAGATAACTTTCAAATGACTGATGAAAACGGTAATACCCTTATGCATCTAGCAGCAATATACGATCAGCCTGAAATTTTGAAAGTATTAATGAGAAAAGCTGAGGATTTCCATAGTTCAATACTTGAAATTCCCAATGACGATGGATTTACCCCTCTGGAATGTTGTCACTTGTATTCATCATCAAAGACGATGCCATTTTTAAAATCTGCCCCCCAGTTAAGTCCTTCTGCACAGATAGTTCTCTCGCAACAATACGATAAAATGAAAGGCTTACCTCCCACTGGCTTGCAAAGAAAGGGGCTCGAGAAAATTGCCCTGGTTGCGAGTGCCTTAGGTGATGTAACGGCATTAGAGATCCTTTTAAATAGGGCACGGAATAAAGAATTGTTACTTCGTCATCAAACTAAAAATGGATGGTCTGGAGCGCATTTCGCTGCATTAAATGATCGATTGGATGTAATTAAATTATTTCCTGAAGAATTCGCCGCAAAAGTAGAAGATAAACAGGGAAATACTCCATTAATGGTTGCTGCGGGAAGAGGAAGTTTAAAAATTATTGGATACTTGCTTGAAAAAGGCGCAGACCTAAATAAAAAAAATAGTCATGGGGAAAATGCAGTCATTTTGGCTGCTGAAAATGGGCATTTAGATACCCTGCAATTTTTACATGAAAAAGGTGCTGATCTGACCATGGTGAATAAAAATGGTGAAAATGCTTTGCTGGTAGCTGCAAGAAATGGGCATTTAGCGTGTGTCACCTATTTATTAGGGAGTGGTCTATCAGCTGAGTTGAAAAACAACCAAGGAAAAACAGCTTTTCAACTTGCGTTAGAGGCATCTCAACTTGAGATTGCTAATTCTCTAGTGACTCTAAGTACGGCAAATGAAAGAAATCAAGCTTTAATTGATGCTGTAAAAAGAGGTGATCTAGTCGCTGTACAATGGTTAGTAGAACAAGGGGCTTCTTTATCGGCTATGGATGAATTTCAAATGACCCCTCTGCTCATTGCGGCACATTTTGGTAAAACAAAAATAGTCGATTATTTTCTCAGTTTAGATCCATCCCCTATCCAGGATAAGGATGTTGAAAATGACAATGTATTGTTTGTTGCCATAAAAAGTGGCCAAACTCAGCTTGTTGATCATTTAATTTCTAGTGGTCATTTTTCAATCCACGATAGAAACTCTAAAGGAAAAACTCCATTACTAGTAGCTGCAGAGATTAATTCAGCGGAGCTTGTAAAGCTTTTGCACGATAAAGGTAGTTCATTGGAGGAGCGAGATGGAGAAGGCAATACAGCGTTTCATTTGCTGCTCGCCAAAGGAAATTATGGGGATGCTGCAGGTTATATTCATACTCATAATCCTGATTTACTCCTGAAAAAAAATAATAAAGGTGAACCAGCGATACATAAAGCAATTATGAATAAGCACAGTGATGCATTAAGGAACGTACTCAGTTTAGTCTATGGAGAACCTGAGAAAAGAGCTCAGTTGATTGAGCTAAGAGATGCTCAAGGCAATACTGCATTATTGTCAGCCGTCGAATCTCATAATATCGATGCTATATCATTGTTGCTAGAAGCGGAAGCGGATGTCTTAGCTAAAAATGATAAAGATCAATCGGTTATTACGATTACCCCGTTAAATACTTTTCCTCTGGAAATGATTAAAAAGTTTTTTGATAAGTATAAGATTGATTATAGTGAATACTATGCCAGACGGAGACTTTACTTTATTTTTGGCGGAGAAAAGTTGAATGAGGTTCTTAAATTTCCTAATGCAGATGTTAAATATGGTTCGGGATTATTCGATGAAGGGGTTAAGATTCTAAATGGCTATTTAAGTGATTTTATTCGCGAAAAACACCCAGAATATGCTTCCCAATTCGAACCCTTATTAATGGCCTTGAATACACTTCAATCGGATACAACAGTTGAAGATATATTAAGACGTTTAGACAGGGAAGGCATCGCCTTTCAGGCCACAGGTTTTACCGGCCACGCCGTTCTTGCTACTTTAAAAAAATTATCCGAAGAACATACGAAACTCTCACTTGCTGAACGAGGTGCCCGGGTAGGTGGCGCTCCATTTTTAAATGATGAAAATAAAAAATTTGCAGCAATTCGATCGCTTGTTGTTCCTAAAGAAAAACGCCAACACGTGATTGAACTATTGCATCAAGCAAGAAATGCCTCCCAGGAAGAGGGCGTGGATATTTTGTTTAGTCAAATACCGAAGGTGGTGGGGGAAGACTATAAATTTTCTTCGATATATCAGAAAAAATTTACGGATATTTGTTTTTACAGTAATCCCAAAACAGGTTTATTTGACCAATTTATTGAAATTCTTGGCGATGAGAAGGGAAGGGGCTTTTACAAGGAGTTTGAGCTCTATATGCGAGAACAGGAGTTAGAACACTATAAAGAACTTTGTAAACGAATACACCCAGGGGAACTCCTACACGATAATCCAATCGTTGTTAAAGCGGAAGACCTCATCGAAAAAAGGCATGAAGTATTAAGTTCTTCACCCAAGCCAGACTAATACAGTTCATATTCTGAGGCATTATTAATTCCTTGTTTTCAAGACTAAGTTAGAGGATTTGGTGAGCTATTTTTTGTATTTTATTTGAGATTGGTGAAAAAATTGCTGGAACCTCTTCATGCTGAGCAACGAATATTATCGTCTTTCATCATTGAATCTTATCAGTTAGAATGGATTATTTAATGGCTCTGTATATATATATCGTGCTTTAAAATGAATAACCAAATCAATTTCTATTAGAGAATAGTTGGATTAACTAAAATAAGGATATTTTCTATGAGTTGATAGTTTTTAATAAATTTTTAACAAACCGACTTCAACTTTAAGAAATGAAATATAGATGAAACTCATTGGTTATTTAAAAACACCATTTTTAGGCTTATTAACTTGTGCTACTTTATTACTCACACATAATGCTATTGCATTCAACACGCCTTCTTCTACTAATGATAACTTAACATCTGAGAATAATTCTTTAAATATTAAAAACCTGCTGTTAGAAAAAGCTCTTTTTGAAGAAATAAATAATAAATATGGTTTAATGAAACAAACCCTTGAGCGTTTAGAACTAATAGCACCCAACGATCCTGATGTTATCTCAGCCCAGATTAGGCTAGCAGTACAACAGGGGAATCCAACCCAGGCACAAATACTTTTAAAAAAATTAAAGGGGCTTGTTCCTGATACACTTCTTTACAGAAATGCTCTAACAATTATTACTCTGACTCAACCTGCCGAAAATCAAAAATTACAAAAAGCCCGTCTATTAGTTGTATCGAAGCAATACGTTCAAGCGAAACAAAAATATGATGAACTATTTCACAATAATATTCCCACACCCCAATTAACTGCTGAATATTGGATGGCAGTATCACAAATTCCAGAATATGAAGATACTGCATGGAGGCAATTAAACACTTTATACTTATATTTACAGACCCATCATATTATTTCACCTGGTGTTCAAACAGCTCATTGGATCACTCTGATGAAAAATCGATTATCCCAATTATTCGTTTCCCAGGGAGATAAATTGTTAAAATCGGGTAAATTTGATGAGGCTGAAAATAAATTTCTTCAAGCTCAGCACCTTGATAATCAAAACAAAAAAGCATGGTCTGGGTTGGGAGATGTAGCTACTGAAAAAAATAATTTTAAAGAAGCAGAAGCGAATTATAAACGCGCTTTATCAATCGATCCCACGTTTCTAGATGCTATTTCGGGTATGGCAAGTATGTATAAACGCCAATCACCCCAAAAAGCGATCACTTACTTGAAAAGTAAGCCCCCGGAAGTGCAAGGAAAACTTCAATATATCGAAAATGATTTAGAAGGCTCAATAGTTCAGAAAGAAGCAGAGCAATATGCTGAACGTAACCAATGGTCAGAGGCTGTAAAAAAATATCAACAAGCTAAAAAACTTTCTCCTGATGATGTATGGTTAAACTTTCATCTGGGTATCGCTTTATATAAGTCAGGTAGAATAAAAGAAGCCGATGCCCTTTTTAGCCAACTTCAGGCAAAACAGCCTACAAATCCAGATCAAATTTTTGCTTATGCGCTTTATCTAAGTAATATAAGAAAAGAAGACATTCTCGCTTTGAAAAAAATGAATACACTTCCAAAAGAAAAATGGACTTCAGGAATGCTGAAATTTGTACATGGATTGCAAAGTTCAGTGACGCAGAAAGAAGGGGAATACTATGCAGAACATAATCAATTATTAAAAGCGGTAGAAAAATATCGTCAGGCGCAAAAGTTAGATCCAGACAATGTATGGCTAAATTTTCATTTAGGACAAATTTTATATAAATTATCAAAAGAAAAAGAAGCAAATACTTTATTTAAAGAATTAGAAGCCAGACAGCCTTCTAATCCAGAGCAAATCTATGCCTACGCACTTTACTTAAGTATGAAAAATCAAGATGCGCTCGCTTTAAAAAAGATGAACACCCTGCCCAAAAAGAAATGGAATGCAGACATGCGTCAATTTGTACTACGTTTACAAATCGATATAATCTTGTCTTATGCACAAAAGTTGCGCGATAGAGGAGATAAGGCTGGCGCAACAGCTTATCTAAAAAAAGTGGCAAACAATGATATAGTGTTGTCTAAATTGGCTGATTGGGCTAAAGAGGATGGGCAATATAATGAAGCCCTCGTCTATTATAGAAAAATAAAAAGTAGACACCCTAATGATATAAATGCTCTTTTAGGTGAAATCGAGGTATTAATTGCAGTGGGGCAAGTAAATACAGCACGTTCTCTTTTAGAAAATCAATATTTAAAGCGTCAAACAGACTTAAACACCAGTAGAAGAATTGCAAATAGTTGGGCCAATATTGGTGAACTTAAAAAGGCCTACTCACAATTTCAACAATTAAAAAAACGGGTAGTCAAGAACAAGCCAAATCAAGAAAATGCTTTAATATTTCAAGATGCTGGGAGGTTGGAAGTTAAAGTCAATGCTTTAAAAGAAGCACAAAACGATTATCGGGAAGCTATGGTTCAAAGTCAGATTACCTCAACATTCCCTGAAGATAATATTACCTATACTTATTTAACTCGTACCAACCCTCAAGATAATTGGATTAAAAGCAGTATTCGAAGTGAAGCTGCTGCACTGTATCATGTATTAGAGGACACTCTTACAGTCGATTACGATTATTGGAGTTTAGTTGGAGCTCCAGGTACTGTACAAATAAATGCTCAAGATGAAGTAGTTCATGCGGCTACATCTTTTTTCGGCGGACAGCTTTTTGTAAGAAATGATTTTGTTACTTTTGACGCAGGATCATTCCGCACTACTAATGGGGTATTTTTTGATAGTTTTGGGACCTGTAACACAGGCTGTGTAAGTGGTATATCCCAAAAAGCTCAGGGAGACAGTGTTGCCGCGGGCTGGAAAAATGAGCATTGGACAATGGATGTTGGGGAAACACCGATTGGCTTTTATGTAGTAAATCCTGTTGGCAGCCTAAGTTATCGAGATATCTTTCATAATATAGGTTGGCAATTGACTATGGCTCGGCGTCCGGTCACTAGTTCACTCTTATCTTTTGCAGGAGCCAAAGATCCTAATACTGGGATAATTTGGGGCGGTGTTGTTTCCAATAATGTCAATTTATCCTTAGGTTATGATCGAGGAAAGTCGTATGGACTTTGGTCTTATGTCAATGCAGGCATCTTAACTGGTAAAAATGTACCATCCAATCAACGATTACTCGTATTGGAGGGATATTATTACAGGTTTATTAATAGAGTGAATCGAGTTGCTACTATTGGTCTTATGAATATGAACTGGTTTTCTCAGAAAAATCTTAATTTCTTTTCATTGGGTCAAGGAGGATATTACAGCCCCAAGAGCTTTATAGGATTATTTATTCCCCTTGCATATCGTCAACGAACACAAAATTGGTCGTTTGAAATAGGCGGCTCCGGTTCTTGGTCGGCTGCTACAGTAGCCTCAAGTCCATACTATCCTATCCCTGAACTTGTCCCAAATTTAGGCACTCAAACTGATTATGTCGGCAACAGTATTTCCAGTTTTGGATACTCCATAAATACTTTAATTGAATATCGGCTAAGTAATCATTTTATTTTGGGTGCAAATTTGGATTATCAACAATCTACAGATTATGCGCCAAGCCATGCATCAATTTATCTACGATATTCATTTGAGGGTTGGCAAGGGGATATGAATATGCCAATTAATCCAATGTTACGTTATGCAGAATTTAGATAATAAGAAGCTTAATTAGATATTCTTTTCAAGGGAAGTGTACTAATGGAAAAAGGGTCATATTCAGAGCAGATTTTATGAACATAACTAATTCAGGTTTCAAGAAAAAGCGAAATCATATCATCATTTGCCTTTCGCTTTTGATAACAACTTATTACATAGTTTGGCGGGCGACCACCTTTAATCCTGATGCTTTGGTATTTTCGGTATTGCTTTATGCCGCCGAGGTATACGGTTGGCTTGCTGCGCTTCTCTTTTATTTTAGTATTTGGAATCCAACTAATAGACAATCCATTCCACCTAAACCCGGCCTCAAAGTAGATGTCTTTATCCCCACATTAAATGAGTCTACAGAAATATTAAGAAAAACTATCCTGGGATGTATCAACATAGCCTATCCTCATAAAACATATTTATTGGATGATGGGAATCGAGCAGAAGTTAAAGCATTGGCCGATGAAATGGGGTGTAACTATATCGCCAGGCCTCATCATACTCATGCTAAAGCGGGTAATCTTAACTATGCACTTACTCAGACTGAAGGAGATTTTATTGCCATATTTGATGCTGATCATGTACCACAAATGAATTTTTTAGATAAATTACTTGGATATTTTAATGATGATCAGGTTGCTTTTGTTCAATCTCCCCAAGATTTTTACAATATCGATTCATTTTCTCATAGGATTATGAAGAATGATAAATTGTGGTCAGAACAAGCCTTATTTCATCATGTAATTCAGCCTGGAAAAGACCATTGGAATGCCGCTTTTTTTTGTGGAACTTGCGGTATTATGAGAAGAGCTGCCCTAATGGAGATAGGGGGGTTCGCGACTGAAACAGTTACCGAAGATTTACATACTTCCATGAAATTGCATTCAAGAAAATGGAAATCTGTATACCATAATGAAAGCCTAGCCTACGGCATAGCCCCATCTACGTTAGGACCGTACTTAAAACAATGGACGCGATGGGGACAGGGGGCTATGCAAATCTATCGTTTAGAAAACCCTCTGTTTAATAACCAATTGACCATAAGCCAAAGAATCGCCTATTTGCCCAGCATGCTCACCTACATGACTGGCTTGCAAAAATTAATTTTTTATTTCGCGCCTATCGTCGTTTTATTTACGGGCATAGCACCCATAAAAGCCATAAATGTTGAATTCCTCATGAGATTTATTCCCTATCTCGTTTTTTCACTTCTTGCGTTTAAAGTTTCATGTCCTCGCTATAGCCTATTATTACAAGAACAATATGATGTACTTAAGTATTTGGTTTTTCTCAAGTCATTGCGGGGTATTGTACGAAGAAATATTCCCTTTGTAACTACCCAAAAATCAAGCAATCAGGCAGCTAAAAGTAGTATGCTTCTAGCACAATTAATTATTCCAATTTTTAGTGTAATAAGTATTATCTATGCCGTTTTAAATTTAGAGGGTGTTTTTGCTAGAAGCCCATTAATTCTATATACTGCTATATTTTGGACCTGTTACAATAGTTTTCTTTCCTTAACAGCTACTAAATTTGCCCTATCAAAAAGTGAGAAAAGAGAAAATTTCAGATTTCCTACCATAACTCCTGCGTTAGTATCTAATAAACCTTCTAGAAGAGACATAGCCATTTTAACTGACCTACATGAAATGGGAGCATCTATGTTTTATTTTGCAGAACTGGATAAAGACCAAATCCTAAAGTTAAGAGTTTTCTTAGGTAAGGAATATGTTGATATAAAAATACAGATTATGAATAAAGAACACTACGATTTAACTGAGACAAAAATATATAGTTATGGAGTGAAATTTATATCTGAAACGAATGCAGACAAGAACAAGATCATCGCTTATAATTTTCTCTACAATATACAGGCGATGTTTGAAAACCCACGCTTATCTAAAAAATACGATAATCTCAATTACTTATTTAGTAAGCCTTTAAACTTAATTTCATTTAATCTATTTGGTTTTTACAGTTTTCATGAAAACGATATGAGGCCTTTTTATATTGTTAAAATCGAAGACAATAATAAAATGCAATTATTTATTTATCAGCCCTATGAACATTCCAAAGCGATATTTCAATTTTTTACTAATCACGGCATAATATTATATACTGGCAAAATTATCAGTAAAGAACCTAAGTTGTTGAATAATCACAATGGATTTTTAATTTCGGTTGTTTTAGAGACTTAGACGTTAAACAGATCAATCCATTCTTAAGAGCGGTTAAAAAGGAAGTTAATATGTTTCGGAGAATGATGTTATTAGTGTTATTAGGTAGCGCCTTCCTAGTAGAAGCTAGTCCTCTTTTGCCTGCACAATCTAATCCAATAAAACCTTCTTTTGCTACGCCTTCCTCCGAAATACGAAAGATTTTTTTAAAAAATGCAGCAACCCCAAAAAATACTATTGCGCTCAAAGGAATGCAACCAATCCAATCCGTTTTTTTTACGTTACGAAAGGATAAAATCGTTACTGGGGCAGTATTAAAACTACACTTTACTCCTTCACCTTCATTAATTCCGATACAGTCTCAATTAAAAATTTATCTTAATGACGAATTAGCGGGTTTGATTACCATTACTGCCAATCATTTAGGAAAATCTAATTATGTAGAAATTCCATTAGATCCCCGTTATTTTGCTGATCATAACCAATTAAAATTTGAATTTATCGGCCATTATCAGGCGGTATGTGAGTATCTCGGAAGCACTACGTTATGGTTAGATCTCAGTCATTCCAGCTTTCTTGAACTCACACTAAAGACACTACAATTAGATAATGACTTGTCTCATTTCCCTATACCATTTTTTGATCCGCTTGATGAAGATCCTTTAAGATTACCCATTGTATTTGCCAACCAACCCAGTTTAGTGCAACAACGTGCTGCGGCTATTTTGACCTCATGGTTTGGTAGTTTATCGCTTTGGCGTGGGCAGTCTTTTTCTGTACTTTTAAATCAATTACCTCAGCAAAATGCCATTGTACTTGCAACAAATAATGAACATCCAGATTTTCTAAAGAGTCATGCTCCAGTGAATGCCCCAACTATAGAAATGATGAGCCATCCAGATAATCCAGCCATAAAGCTATTACTTATACTAGGTCGTGATGATAACGATTTAATAAAGGCAGTTAAAGGGATAGCCCAAGGTAATGTATTATTTCATGGTACGAGTGTGACTATTGATAAAGTAGAAACAGTAAATGCTCGGAAACCTTACGATGCACCAAATTGGGTGCGCACAGACAAACCAGTTACCTTCACCGAACTTCAACAATATAAAGGACAACTTCAAGCATCTGGATTTTCTTTGTCTCCAATTCTGATCAATTTTAATATCCCTCCAGATTTATATATACCCCCTAATTCAGGGATTCCATTAGAATTAAAATATCAATATACACCGGCACCTGCTGTGGGGAACTCCCATCTCACCATTAGCGTGAATGATATGTTTGTTAAAAGTTATCCCTTATCCAAAACAGGTAAGCAAGAGTCACAAAATGCGCAACTATCCAATCTATTTGGGCTAATACATACCGATACAAAATTTGACATCCCCTTATATGCGTTAAAAGTGAATAATCAAATGAGTTTCTTTTTTGACTATGCGGCCTCTATAGGGGGAGGAACAATGAGCGGGCATTGTGAGTCGCATAACATAGTTACTAATAATGCAATAATTAGAGAAACCTCAAATATAGATTTGTCACATTTTTATCATTATATTGAGATGCCTAATTTAAATGTTTTTATTAATGGGGGTTTTCCATTTAGCCGTTTAGCTGATTTGTCGGAATCCTGGATACTTATCGATAAAAATCCACAAGCTTCAGAAATAGCTACTTTACTCAATGCATTAGGACTTATTGGCTCAAGAACTGGTTATCCAGCTTTATATTTCAATCTAGTTGATGATGGGTCTCTTGTACAAAATAGAGACGTGGATATTCTGATTATTGGAAAAATTCCTAAAGAAGTTCTTCAGGAAAGCGAACTGAATTTGCTTATAGATAAGACAAAAAGCTTTATTAAGGAACCTTTTCGACCAAGTGATTCGCCCGATATTCCCTTAGAAGATTCGAATACTGCAGTGAATAGTATGACAGCCATCAGTGCAAATAACTCTATAGCTGGCATAGTTGGAGCTCAATCACCATACTTCAAGCAACGCAGTATTATTGCTTTATTAGCCGATAATTCGCATGGTTTTGATTTACTAAATTATGCTTTAACCAACAAGAAAAAACAGTCCCAAATATTTGGTTCCGTAGCGGTAATTCGCGATTCAGGGGTGAACAGTACACAGGTTGGAGCAATTTATACTGTGGGCAAGTTATCCTGGTGGTTAAGTATGAAACTATTTTTTAAAAATCATTTGGTTTTTTTAGCAATTCTTACCATATTAGCCGTGCTAACAGTTACCTTGCAGTTATGGGATGCGCTTCCGTTTTTTAGAAAGAAGAAGCGAGAATAGCTTCTGTGGTCTTAAATTATTTTTTTGGACTACTCCGGATGAATAAAGAAATAAAAATTATTTTGGGTATGTTCTTTTTAGGATGGGGTAGTACTTATTCAAAAGCAGTGGATATTATTGAGAATCAAAAGTCGCCGGTGTTATTGGATAAAAAAATATTGTGTCCAAATCAAGATCGAAAAGGAGATTGTGAGCCTGCTATGGCTCAGAGAGTTGTAAATTGCAAACAACCTTTATTTTTTTCGAATTTACCATGGTGCGCTCGAGATGGTTTTGGGACCCCAGGTCCAAATTTATGGTCGAGTAATAATGTATGGGTTGATTCAAAGGGCTGGTTGCATTTAAAGATTATACATAATAAGGGTAAATGGAGTTGTGCTGAATTATACACCACAACTTCTTTGGGTTTCGGAGAATATTGGTTTTATATTGTAGGACAAGTTGACCAATTAGATCCTAATGTAATTTTTGGATTATTCAATTATCCACCAAAAGATACTGAACCTACTGGAACTAATGAAATTGATATTGAATTTTCCAAATGGGGAATAAAAAGTACTGCTGCGTCCAATAGTTCTTATACGGTTTGGCCTTCCATAGCTGAACTCAATAAAACCACATTAAGCTATACATTGAAATTAAATGGAAATTATTCAACTCATGGCTTTATATGGAGCAAGAATAGGATTTATTATCAAAGTGGTAACGGTCACTATGAAGATTACCGTTACCCAATACAAAATTGGGTCTTCTCACCACCGGATCCAACAAAGTATATTCCTCAAAAACCTTTACCAGTACATATTAATTTATGGCTAAATAATGGGGAACCTCCCACAAATGGAAAAGAAGTCGAACTGATTGTGAAAGAGTTTTGTTATAAATCCATAGATGGACTAACGAATTGTAAAAATAATAATCAATAAAATAAAAATATCTTATTCCTTATATCCATTTAATGCTTTAAGGAACTGACTTCCATAATGAGCCAACTTATGTTGACCCACACCGGGTACTGCGAGTAGCTGTTCTAGGTTTTTAGGTCTTATTTCTGTCATTGCGTGCAAGGTTGCATCACTGAAGATCATAAATGGTGGCTTGTTTTCTTCATCGGCTAATTCACGTCGTAATGAACGCAGCAATTCAAATAGAGGACTCTTTGTGACTTGAATAGAACGTCGTTCTTTGGCTTTCTTTTTACTGCCCTGAAAATCATTATTAGGGATGGTTAGTGATATTTTTTCTTCGCCTTTAAGTAAAGGAATAGCCTTGGGTGTTAATTTAAGAACTTGAAACTGATTTATATCTTGTAGGCAATATTCTTTATGGATGAGTTGCCAGGCTAATTGTTTCCAGTAGTGGGCTGATTTATCTTTACCAATGCCAAAAGTACTAAGCTGCTCATGACCATTTTGTTTAATTTTATCTGAAGAACTACCACGCAATACATCTATCGTATAGGTTAAACCATAATTTTGTCGTAATCGATAAATACAGGATAAAAATTTTTGCGCATCTTCTGTAGCATCAGCAGTTATTGGTGGATTATCACAAACATCACAATACCGACATTCAGTGTCACAGAGCTCATCAAAATAGTGTAATAAAATTTGGCGACGGCAATGAGATGCTTCAGCAAAAGCAAGCATATGGTTAAGCTTATTGGTTTCAACTCGTTTTTGTTCGTCAAGTGGGTTATTCATGATCCAGGAACGCAGTCTAGCGCTATCCGCTGCGTCATAGAGTAAAAGTGCTTGAGCGGGTAAACCATCACGCCCAGCCCGTCCCGTTTCTTGATAATACCCTTCAATATTTTTAGGTAGATCGTGATGCACTACGAAACGAACATTAGGCTTATCGATACCCATCCCAAAAGCGAGGGTAGCAACAACGATATCGATGCGATCATATCGGAATAAAGTTTGTACTTCCCGACGTTCATTATGAGTAAGTCCTGCATGGTATGCTCGGGCTTTGAATCCCATTTTTTGTAGTTTTTGAGCCAGCTGTTCTACCCCGGTACGTGTGCCACAATAAATAATTCCAGATTGTTGTTCTACAGTCTGTAAAAATTCATTTAATTGTTTCGCCGCATTAGTCTTAGGAATAACCTTGTAATGGATATTAGGTCGGTTAAATGAAGCAATGTATTTTTTGGGGGAATAATTTAACCTATCTACAATATCTTTGCGTGTTTGTTTATCTGCTGTCGCAGTTAAGGCAATAATTGGAATATTAGGAAAATGGTTTTTTAAAATACCTAAAGCAGAATATTCGGGCCGAAAATCATGCCCCCATTGAGAGATGCAATGGGCTTCATCAATGGCAAAAAGTGCGATACGGCAATCACTTAATCGCTCGAGAAATGAGGAGCTAATCAAGCGCTCAGGAGCAATGTACAGTAAATCCAATTCATCTTGGTGTAATTGAGTTAATACGTTTTTTGCTTCTACACTGGTTAAAGAGGAATTATAATAAGCGGCACGAATTCCCTGTAATCTGAGCGCAGTGACCTGATCTTCCATTAACGCAATTAATGGAGAAACAACAATGCCTACGCCCGGTCTTACTAGGGCAGGTATCTGATAACACAGAGATTTCCCCCCGCCGGTAGGCATTAAAACAAGCACGTCTTGGCCAGCAATAACATCATTAATAATGTCTTCTTGTGGTGTTCTGAACGTGTCAAAACCAAAGTATTCTTTGAGTACAGCAAGTGGATTTTTATTGCGAGTTACAGGTGCTGCAAGAGTTTCCATTGTTTATTCTTATTTTTTTCAAGGATGCAGAAAATTTGCCATCATATCATTATCCTTCAAAAAGCTGTAGGCTTCATTTTTAACCTGAAGTTTAAAGCTTTTCTATGGATTAAGGCTTGGATATAAAAGCATTATCTTTGATATAAAAGCGTAGTAATTTTTCTGCCCAATCTTTTGCATAGTGGACTCCAATTCTTGGTTTTTCTACAATAATAAATGGCTCTTGATTCTCTGCTTTGGCGATGTAGAAGGTATCACTGGTTAGATCCTGCTGGTTGAGGTGTTTATCTATATGCATTGCCCTTGAAAGTAACCCAGGGCCTTGAGTTCGACCTTGGATGTTTTTGATGGGTTCGATTGCGCGCAACAATATTGCCGACCCAATTCCTTCAGCTTCAGTAACGATATTAGTGCAGTAATACATGCCATAAATTAAGTAGATGTAAGCGTAACCAGCAGGCCCATACATGACTTTTGTTCTTTGCGTAATACCCTTAGAAGAGTGAGAGGCCAGATCGTGTTCCCCAAGGTATGCTTCAACCTCAACGATCCTTCCGACGTATTCCACTCCTGCATGATTGTGAATAATGTATTTGCCTAAAAGTTCTTTGGCAACAATAATAGTATCTCGTTCATAAAATGTTTTGGGTAATTTTCGAAACATATATCTTTCACGGAAGATAAAAATTCGCAATAATAACAATATATTTGAATAAATTCTCTAAGGACAGTTTATGGATTTTGAATTCACAGCAGAGCATTTAGCTTTTCGGGAAATGGCAGCTGACTTTGCACGCGACAAATTAGCTCCTATGGCCGACAATTGGGATGAGCATCATTATTTTCCCGTTGAGGTCTTACGTGAAGCCGCCAAATTAGGAATGGCAGGGATGATGGCACGTGAGGATATTGGTGGATCTCAATTGACGCGTTTGGACTCGGCATTATTGTTCGAACAATTAGCAACAGGATGTATTAGTACCAGTGCTTACCTTTCTATTCATAACATGGTTACCTCTTTAGTTGATCGATATGCCGATTCTGAGTTAAGAAAAAAATGGGGACCTAAATTAACCTCTATGGAAGTTATTGGCAGTTATTGTTTGACTGAACCTGAATCAGGTTCTGATGCGGCTTCTTTAAAGACTAAAGCTGTAAAGGATGGGGATCATTACATTCTTAATGGTTCTAAGGCTTTTATTTCAGGAGGTTCAGTCAGTGATGTTTATTTATGTATGGTCCGAACAGGTGATGAATCGCATCATGGAATAAGTTGCTTGTTGATTGAAAAAAACACTTCTGGATTGAGCTTTGGTAAATTAGAACAAAAAATGGGTTGGAATAGTCAACCTACTTGCATGGTATATTTTGAAAATTGTCGGGTACCTGTCGCCAATCGTGTTGGTGACGAAGGAATGGGATTTAAAATTGCTTTGAATGCTTTAAATGGAGGGCGGATTAATATTGCTTCATGTTCTTTAGGAGGGGCACTTGCCTGTTTACGGTTAACGCAAAGCTATATGCAGGAGCGTAAACAATTTGGTAAGCCACTTACCGAGATGCAAGCATTGCGATTTTATTTTGCTGATATGTTGACAGATTATGAAGCGGCACGCTTGATGGTTTATCGAGCAGCCAGTGCCATGGATAAAAATGATCCTCAAGTTCCTATATATTGTGCTATGGCCAAACGATTGGCTACGGATGTGGCATTTCGCATTTGTGACAAGGCAATGCAAATTCATGGTGGCTATGGCTATTTACGTGATTATAAGATAGAGCGAATATTCAGGGATTTAAGAGTGCACCAGATTCTTGAAGGGACGAACGAAATTATGCGGGAAATTGTAGCCAAGGCAACTTTGGATGAGGAGCACATTTTGTGCTGATTGTGTGGTAGTAATTTGGCTGCGTTATGTTCAATAGCAAGGAGTAAATAAATGAATTTAATTGAACAAGATTTGGATAGTCAGGGAATTTTAACGTTAACTTTAAACCGACCTGAGAAGTTAAATGCTTTAAGTTCCGAAGTATTAGATGCTTTAGAAGAATTATTTCATTATGCAAAAACAAATCCCAAAGTTAAGGCATTGATGATCACGGGTAATGGTAAAGCATTTTGTGCGGGTGCAGATATTAACCGCTTGGCTGAATGTACCGCTCAAACAGGATATGAATTTGCATGTCGAGGACAAGAAGTGTTTCGACTTTTGGAAACTTTGGGTAAACCTTCATTGGCAGCGGTAAATGGCTTTTCATTCGGTGGGGGCTGCGAATTAGCTATTTCTGCAACATTAAGAATTGCTTCCACAAAAGCCCAATTTGGTCAGCCTGAAGTAAAGCTGGGGGTGATTCCTGGTTATGGGGGCACGCAACGATTAGCGCGTTTAATTGGTAAGGGACGTGCGCTCGACTTATGTTTAACTGGGCGATTTATTAATGCAGAAACGGCGCTCCATTGGGGATTGGTTAGTGAGGTTGTTGAACCAGAAGCTTTGTTAGAACGCGGTAAAATATTATTGCAGGGAATATTGAGTATGGCGCCGCTTGCTGTAGCGAGCATAATTGAAGTTATTGATCACGGTTATGATTTGTCTTTAACTGATGCTTTACATCTAGAAGCAATACATTTCGCAAAAGTATGTGCTTCTGAAGACAAGCGAGAGGGAGTTGCGGCATTTCTAGATAAACGAGTTGCTCAGTTCAAAGGAAAATAATCATGACTGATGAAGTACTTTTTAATCAAGAGGGTTCATTAGGAGTCATTACATTAAATAGACCCAACGCTTTGAATGCATTGACTTTAAATATGATTCTTAATATCCAAAGACAATTGAGTTTGTGGAAGGAAGATGACGCTATCCATGCAGTCGTAGTGCGAGCAGTTCCTGGGAATGCTTTTTGTGCGGGAGGTGATATCCGCTCACTTTATTTTTCCGGGCAAGTTAATGATGCGGAACAAATGCAATTTTTTTGGCACGAATACCGTTTAAATCATTTTATTCATCATTTAGGTAAACCGTATATTTCGTTAATTGATGGGATGGTGATGGGTGGGGGAGTAGGTATTTCCATGCATGGGAGCCACCCTATAGCCAGTGAGCGATTCGTATTCGCTATGCCGGAGACTGGCATTGGTTTCTTTCCCGATATTGGTGCAAGTTATTTATTAACTCGATGCCCCGGATCTTTGGGTATTTATTTGGGGTTAACGGGTAATCGCTTGAGCTCGCATGATGCCATGAAAGCAGGATTAGTTAAAAAAATAATATCTTCGGAACAAATGCCTGCTTTGTATGATGCATTAATGAATGAAGATTTATCAAAAGATCCTATGGAGCAAGTCAATCGGTGTATGGAAGCTTTCACGAGTACATCTTCTACGGAGGAGGTAAGCCAAATTAAACCTTCGATTGATGTCTGTTTTGCGCATCCAACAGTTGAAATGATCCGCGAGTCATTACAAAGTGCTAATACAGTATGGGCAGAGTCAGTTGATAATACTTTGGCACAGAAATCTCCTTTGAGTCTTAAAGTGACGCTAGCGCAATTACACAAAGCGAGGGGAATGTCTTTAGCACAATGTTTAAAAATGGATTATGATATCGTCAGTCATTTTATGCATGGCCATGATTTTTATGAAGGAGTTAGAGCTTTACTAATAGATAAAGATAAGAGTCCTCAATGGCATCCGACCCGTTTGGATTTGGTTTCAGAGCAAATGGTTCAGAACTATTTTGAACGCTCTCATCCTGGTTTGGAATTAATATAGAACTTACTGTTTATGTTTGAAATTGGTGTTGTAATTGAAATTGACAACACCATCTTTGAGTTATTCATTAAAATAAGTATGAGGATATGGAATCAAAAATGCATTTTTGTAGTACTTGAGGAATGTTCTTGCTCTAGGGAGACAGATTTATTTTCTTGACTTTCTTTGTTTTTATCATTCATCGTGGTGAGTTTATAAACTGAAGAACCAACCGCTGCGGCTGCAATAGAATAGCCTGTAGTTTCAAAAGCGGCTTTAACTGGCGCAACAAAAAATCGTGACATCATTTTCAATCCTTTTAATAACGTTAAATGCTGTAGAATGCCCTAAAATTGCACACTACAGCATTTATCATACACTATTTTTGCACATAACAAACCATTTTTTGAAAATTAAATGATTGTTATGTAATAGATGCGCTCATTAATTTAATTTAGAACCTTTGTTTTCCTCTTTTTCATTGGTTTGCTCTTCAACGACTTCTTCAATTCGAGGAGTTGATCCCTTGGTCGCAAACATAGTATGTCTTGATTTTCCAGGTGATGGTTGGTAATCCTCAGGAACCACTTTTGTCAAGGGTTCAGGTCCCATAATTTCACCTACACCAGAAACAATACCAAATATGGCGGCAGTTAAGCACATGCGCATCGGTACTTGTTTCAAAGCCATGGATCCAAAGGATTTCAATGAAGTTTTTGGATCGTTTAAGAAGCAATAAAATAGTTCTTTAGTTATTTTAAAGGTGCTCGCATTGTGGAGGCGTCCATCAGGAGTAACCTTAGATTGCAGGAGTAAGTAATCTTTATATACTGTTGGGACATATGCACAACCGCCTGCAACGGCCCCAGCGGCTGCTCCGCTTATAAGATGTCCCTTACCACCTTCAAATTGTAGTTTTTTGGCAATTTTGTCTTCAAGAACACATAAAGCCGTAAAGTTAATCAACCCCGATCCATATCTTGGTATAAAGCCTCCCGTCATTAAACTCCACGCGTTATGAGGGGTTTTCCATTTAAAGTTTTCAGGAAGAATGTTACCTTTTCTCAACGTAGATAAAGACTCGGATATTTGGGTAACCAGAAGCTCGCCAAGTGCCATAGGCCCAATATAACGCCAAGTCGCTCCTGAATATTTTTTCCCCTCTTCTTGGAGAGCTCCCTCATCTTTTAGAAGATTTTCTTCTATAGGCTTGCTGCCCCCTTTAGCACCGGAAACATAGCCACTTCGAATTACTGAGCCCGAAAGAGAAGCTGAAGTGCCTGCATACATTGCATTGAAGAATCCCAGAACTCCGCCTTGGTAAGGAGGAATCATCGTACCGTTCTTGGTTAAGCTAACTAACATTGTTTTTATCGGACTTTGAACAAATACAATACTAAAACTGGTGAACAATGCAACAGTAGAGAAATTCAGTCCATTCCAAACTTGTGTGTGGATCTGATCCATGGAGGGCATCCATTTTGGAAAATCAGGCCCTTTTTTCCCTGGAGGTGGAACCATGGGAGATGCAACAACTGGTGTTGAAACAACTGGTGTGGTTGTGTGCGTAGATGTTTTCGCGGTTTTGGTTTGTAAATTATACTTTACTACATCCATTGGGGTAGTAAACCATGTAGTGGGATATAGGGTTGAGAACCATTTTGCGGTAATCATTTGTCCGGATTTTGAAGCTTTTATTTGTTCTCTTATAAAATTCATTGGTGTTGGAAACCAGGAATAATTCCCCATATTTGGGAGATTCCATACTGGTGTAAACGCAGGTGCTTTCCCATTTTTTACGTCTTGCATTCTTTGCTTTATCAAATCCATTGGGGTCAACGTACTCCATATAGATGGAACTATGGTTTGCCTAGATTTTGTATTTGAAGTTTCTCTTTTAGTCTGCATAGCTATATCTTATATTAATTGTTGAATTTGAATTCGTATTATACGGATCAAAAATTAACTGAACCTTAACAAAATTGATTAATTAGAATAAAATCAATTCTCAGGGTTCATTTTGTGGGCACACGGGTATTTGAATGAAACAAAACCTCCCGTAAATCGTTTTTTTTATAAGAAAAAATTGTATATTTACAGGAGGTTACTAAGAGGTTACTAAGATAGATATCGGTTAGTGCCGAAGAAAAGCACAATGTGATGATAGAAAAAAAATTACTATTTAAATTTCTAAATTTTTAAAAATTCAAACGAACAATTAGAAACATGGAGTTATTTTAGCCAATCACCAAGAATATCAATGATTTTTTGTGCTTGTTCGGCGCTGGAAATATTAAATTTAGATTTTTGCCAGTATTGATTATTACGTTTTTGATAACGGCGAATTGAAAATTTTACAGGGCCGAAGTCATTTTGAGCATTATCCCAATCTTGATACTTAAACATAATCGTAGTCCAAGCCCCACGAGTTAGTATTTTCTTATCCAATTCTTTAACTGTTTCTGTCCCATTTTCGCCATAAGCAATAGTAATTTCATCTATACTTGCCGTCATTTCTTGGTTTACCTCAATGAATATTTAAAAAACAAAGAACGTATCACTAATAAGTGCTTCTCTGCGCTAAAATTTTGAGAGTTTAGCTTATTTCTTTAACTTACCATAGAGTTGAATGGTGATTCGCTCAAAAAATAGAAATCAATGAAAAAAATAAACGCTTTATTGGATGGATTGTAGTTTACCGTTAACAAAAGTCATGGATACAGTAGGTTGATACTCACCAGGCTGATAGATCCAAACTACAGGTTTGGTTGCTGTGGGTACAATTTCATTGATAAAGGAATTATTTACAATAGAAGGGCTTCCGCAAGCGTAATAGACTTTTTGTACCGGATCCCCGGCTTGAATATTAGCCCCCTGGCAAACAGAAACTGCATTGCTATCAGAACCATTCATTTTGATGGAGCGTACTTTTTGATTCACAATGTCTATTTCAAGCTGTACTCCGCCACTACCTGTAGGCAAATTCCATACTCCATAAAAAGCGGTACTCGTTCCCATATTATTGTAAATGAGTTGTTGTACTGGAATTTTTTGCATCAAAGGTTGATTGGATTCCTGCTGGCTTACGGGTTGTCCACAAGCTGCAATCACTTCATCAGGAGTCATCCCTACCTTAATATATCCATGGTTTTGTGGACAATAATAAGATTGGGTATCAGCAAATAGACTAAAAGGTACAAGAAGCAATCCTAAGCCAGTGCTACTGAGGAGCGTCAATTTCATAAGTTAATCCTGATAATCCTCTGCTTAAAATTAAGTATAGTCGCTTTTATAATAATCTCCAGGGTAGGCTTGCATTGATAAATAAAGTAATAATTTTCAATAAAACCAGAATGATAAAGGGGGAAAAATCAAAACCTGAAATATCGGGAACAATCTTTCTACCAAGCTTTAACAAGGGTTCTGTTAACATACGTAAAAAGTCGGCAATTGGTCCTTGCCAGTTGGGATTAATAAAACTCATGATAACGCGCACGAGTATGGCATAAAATAAAATATCACAAGGTTGGATAATTAAGTCCGCAATGATGTACATCACTATGAATCCAATAGGAATTAATCCACCTAAGGCAAGAAGGCTGATACAGAGAATTTTCAATAGCTCAACCAGAACCAAAGTAATGAAAGCGGGCACATCATATTTTTGTCCGGGTTTATAGGGTTGTTTTGTTATCAGTTGGATAGGATTGACTATAGGGTTAGTTACTTTATAAATAAGTTGGCTTACTGGGTGAAGGGCACTGACACGTAAATAGCGTAGGGCGATTCGAAGCCATAAACTGAAAATGGCGAGTGAAAAAAATAACGAAACCACGAAGATCAATACAACGATAATTCCAGACATATATTCCCCTGTACACGTATTTAGGCAACTAATTTTTCCAGGATTATAGCGCGTCGCTTTATTTTTGTCGCTCACCAAATAAGGCGCGTCCAACACGCACAATAGTGGCACCTGCTTTAATAGCTGGGACTAAATCATCACTCATTCCCATAGATAAGGTATCCATGTTTAGACCAAGTTCACGATTGAGTGAATGCATCAATTGATTAAGTTGCTTAAAGATTTCATATTGACTTTGCATATCCTGTTGGGGGGGCGGAATAGTCATTAAGCCTCTTAGTTTGAGGTAAGGTAGTTGATTCACAGCTAAGGCTAATTCGGCTGCATGTTCTGGGGGTATTCCTGATTTGGTTTTTTCCTCAACCAAATTAATTTGTAAACAAATATTGAGTGGGTCTAAATGGCGTGGACGGTATTCATTGAGATGCTGGGCGATTTTAAATCGACTAATACTATGCACCCAGTTAAAGGAAGTGGCAATCCCTTTGGTTTTATTACTTTGAATGGGGCCGATAAAATGCCAGCATATAGGACTATTTTTAAATGCATCTATTTTTTTTTGTGCTTCTTGGAAGTAACTTTCACCGAAGTTAGTAATTCCAAGCTGAAATAATTGATTAATGGCCTCGATGCTTTGTTGTTTGCTGACAGCGAGCAAAAGGACACTTCCAGGTTTTCTGTCGCATTCAAGTTCAGTTTGTCTGATTAATTCTTTTATTTGCTTTAAATTGTTATAAAAATTCATGATTTTTAGATACACCCTTGAAAATCTCAACAATAACAAAAGAAACAATATTTGCCGAGTACCACTTCGTGAGCTAATCTAATAGCATTAGATTGAGATTGATTTTAAGGTCCAATCTATTATTGATTCAATCGGGATGATTAAGCAATGGACATAGCGGAACTATTGGCGTTTTCAGTAAAAAATAAATCCTCAGACTTACATCTTTCTGCAGGTTTGCCTCCAATGATTCGAGTTGATGGGGATTTACGTAAAATCAATTTACCCGCCCTGGAGCATAAAGAGGTAATGAAAATTGTCTATGATGTAATGAATGACAGGCAGAGAAAAGAATTTGAAGAATATTTAGAGGTTGATTTTTCTTTTGAAATCTCAAATCTAGCCCGTTTTAGGGTGAATGTGTTTAATCAATTACGTGGCGCCGCGGCAGTTTTTCGTACCATCCCTTCCGAAATTTTAGGCATGGATGATCTAGGACTACCTCCTATTTTTGAAGAAATGGCTAGTTATCCTAAGGGATTAGTATTGATAACTGGTCCTACAGGCTCAGGTAAAAGTACTACATTGGCTGCGATCATCGATTACATTAATGCAAATCGTTACGATCATATTTTAACAGTTGAAGATCCTATAGAGTTTGTACATCAAAGTAAGAAATGTTTGTTAAACCAACGGGAAGTTCATCGTGATACGCTGAGTTTTAATGCGGCTTTACGTTCGGCACTTCGCGAGGATCCGGATGTGATTCTAGTCGGGGAATTGCGGGATTTGGAGACAATCCGCTTGGCAATGACTGCTGCGGAAACCGGACATCTTGTATTTGGGACCTTACATACCAATTCAGCAACCAAAACCATCAATAGAATTATTGATGTGTTTCCTGCTGAAGAAAAATCGATGGTGCGTTCTATGTTATCCGAATCTTTGCAAGCCGTAGTAGCACAAACTTTATTGAAAAAAAATGGTGGGGGACGGGTTGCTGCTTTGGAAATTATGATTTGTACCGGTGCGATACGAAACTTAATTCGTGAAGATAAAGTGGCACAAATGTACTCTTCAATCCAAACAGGTCAAGGCAAAGGAATGCAAACTTTGGATCAGCATTTAACTGAGCTGGTGAAGAAAAATATTATCTCTATTTATACAGCACGTGAAGTGGCTATTGATAAAAATTTATTTTAAAGGGTTTCCCGAAGGTCTATGTAATGCAGCCATTCAATTCAGTTGGACTCTTTGATTTGTCATCTTTCGATTTGGATTCTATTCTGGTACCTCTTAGAGGGCGAAGCTCCTGTTTGCAGTGCTGAAGATCCCATAAAACTCAATTCCCGCTTTCGCGGGAATGACAAATGAATAACTTTAATGACATGAAAGCCGGAGCTATTTAAAGCTTAAGCATTTTTCTGCAATTCAATCAATTGAGGAATACCAATTTCGGCAAGTGCCAGCATGTTGTTCAATTCATCGCGATTAAAATGTCTGTCTTCGGCAGTGCCTTGAATCTCTATGAAATGTCCTGCTTCGTTCATTACTACATTCATGTCTGTTTCAGCAAGTACGTCTTCGGCATAATCTAAATCAAGTACCGGTTGACCCCGATAGAGGCCCACAGAAACTGCGGCAATGTAATGAAATGCAGGCATTTTACGTATTTTTTCGCGTTCGACCATCCAAGTTACCGCATCCCTCATTGCGACGCAGGCACCGGTAATAGCGGCAGTTCTTGTACCCCCATCAGCCTGAATTACATCACAATCTAATGTTATTGTATTCTCCCCTAAAACTTTTAAATCAACACAGGCTCTAAGAGAACGGCCGATTAGACGTTGAATTTCCATGGTTCTGCCGCCTTGCTTTCCCTTGCTTGCTTCGCGTTCAGTACGGCTATGAGTTGCGCGGGGAAGCATTCCATATTCAGCAGTAACCCAGCCCTGGTTTTTACCTTTAATAAAACGAGGAACTCCATCAGTAACCGAAGCATTACATAATACTTTAGTTTGTCCGAATTCAACCAGGACGGAACCTTCAGCGTGTTTGGTGTAGTTTCTGGTGATTTTAACAGAACGTAGTTGATTTGCTTCTCGATTACTTGGGCGCATGGAATAATCCTCGTTAAAAATTAGGAATTATAACGCTTAACTCCCTGAGTTGCATCCTAAAGTATATACGACGCAATAAAACAAATACCATTTGGATTAACAGTGATTCATTCAGCCAGGAATAACTTGAATATTAGGGAACAGAAATGCTAAAGAATAATTCACCCAAAATTATGAAAATTTTTTTATATTCATATTGATTAATATTGATTCATCATGTTATTTTCAATTCTATCTATAAAAAAAGTGTCCATTATGTGTCATCGCAGTCATGAATACAGTGTTGCATTATCTGCAGATTTATCTGCAAGCTCTCTGTTTGTCTGCGATTTAGTTGTTTCCCAAAGTCATTCTTCTTTATTAGTGATTCTTGTCTTACCCGATTTTCCCTAGGGCGGTTTTTTTCCATTATCCGCACCTCTCTAGGGAGGAAGCGAGCGGGTAATGAATTAAATTTGACATCACTTTTGGAGAATATTATGACTCAAACTAAAAATGAGGCGCATAAAGACAAGACGCGCCCTAAAGAAAAGAAAAACAATCTTAGTGTAGTTCAAAGCATCATCTCGGGAAGTATCACTGGGGCTTTTGAAGTGTTCGTGGATCATCCTTTGTGGTCTATAAAAACACGAATGCAAAAAAAAGAACCCTTTACTCTAAATCCACAAGTATTGTATCGAGGCATATTGCCAAATGCTGCGAGTATGGTCCCAATAACTGCGGTTCAAGTTGGTTTAAATCGTTTTTTCCAAAATTGGTTTTTTGGGAATAAATATGAATTGTCTAATAGCCAAAAGCTAATTAGTGCATTTGCTGCTGGAGTTGGTTCTGCTGCAATTAGTTGTCCAACTGAGATGATCATGACCCACCAAAAGCACAGTTTTTTTGCGGCGGGCTCCTATCTGGTGAGGCAGGGAGGATGGTCTCATCTTTATACGGGGATGTTGTCAACGATGCTTCGAGAGGGTATGTTTTCTACATTTTTTTTGGCGGTGACACCTGCATTAAAAGTCAGAATAATGGAATATTGCCCTAATGATTTTGCTGCTTCTTCCTTTGCTGGTATATTGGCAGGAATTGGAGCAACATTAGCGTCACAAAAGTTTGATGTAATAAAGACAGTACAACAGGCTTCTATTTCTAAAAATTCTTCTGGTTTTTTCCAAGCGACTCGGAAGATTCATGCAGAGCATGGCATTTATGGTTTTTTTAATGGTGGGCTTCCCCGAGGTCTACGAGTGATGTCTGCGGTTACACTGATGAGTTGGATGAATGAGAAGTTAAGTGAACTATGGTCGCATCATCAGTCGCCACCAAAATCCGGGCCTGGTTCTTCGCTAAGCAAATAATTCTTTAATCCCGGGTTTTCAATCCGGGATATACCTTAATATGTTTTCATAAGTAGATCTTTAATTAATCGTCAGATTGTTTTAAAATTGATCATTGTGGTTGCTATGCTGAGGTGCATATCAAGAGGTTTGTATCTGTGCAATTGCTTTAAATTGGGGTATATTCGCGCAAGGTTTATTCATTGGTATTCTATATGCTTCAAAGTATGACGGCTTTCTCGCGAGTGCAAAAGCAAATCGAAGAGGGGCATTTTTGTTGGGAAATTAAGTCAGTTAATCATCGATATCTGGATGTTTCATTTCGTTTACCTGAATCATTCCGATTTATAGAACCTCAATTGCGTCATGTGTTGCGAGATGTAATCAATCGCGGCAAATTAGAGTGTCAGCTTAAATATCAAGACACAAGTTCTAATAATCAGTCTATGCTTATAAATACAGGCATGGTTAATGCATTAGTAAATTTAAGTGAGAAACTTTCTGCATCACATCATTTGCCGAATGATTTAAGTATTAGTCGTGTCTTATCTTGGCCTGGTGTGGTGCAAGCCAGTGTGCCCGATGCAGATATTTTAGGAGAGCACGCACTTTCTTTATTTAAGAGTGCGATTGAGCAACTAAAACAAATGCGTGTAACCGAAGGGAGCGCACTGAAAGCACATATTGAAGGGAGACTAAGTGAATTAGGTCAAGAAGTTAAGCGCGCACGTTCTATAGTATTAACGCAAACAGAACAAGTAAAAGATAAGCTATTGACCCGATTACACTCAGTGAAACTTGAAGTGCAAGAGTCACGTGTGGAGCAAGAAATTGCTTTAATTTTGGCTCGTCTTGATGTCAGTGAGGAATTAGATAGACTACAGACTCATCTTGATGAGGTGAGTCGGACGTTAAATTGCGATAAAATCGCAGGAAGACGTCTAGATTTTTTGATGCAAGAATTAAATAGGGAGGCGAATACGCTAAGCTCAAAATCGGACTCTGGAGAATTGACTAAGAGTGCAGTAGAAATGAAAGTTTTAATTGAGCAAATGCGTGAGCAAATTCAAAATATTGAGTGAGTACTATTGTGGGTGATTATTCGGGTAATTTATTTATTGTTGCAGCACCTTCTGGGGGAGGCAAAACAAGTTTAGTAAAAAGGTTGATCGAAACTATGGATAATATTGAGGTATCCATTTCGCATACAACTCGAACCATGCGGCCTGGAGAGCGTAATGGAGTGGATTACTTTTTTACTGATGAAAAAGAATTTATGCGTATGATTGATGATTGTGCTTTTTTGGAGCATGCCCGAGTCTTTAATCATTTATATGGAACCTCCATGGAGCAAATTGCAAGACGTTTGCAAAATGGTATCGATGTGGTTCTGGACATCGACTGGCAAGGAGCGACTCAGATTAGACGTTCTTTTCCTGAGGCGGTGAGTATTTTTATTGTGCCCCCATCCTTGGAAGTCTTGAGACAACGACTATTAAATAGACGACAAGATAAAGATGATGTGGTTAGTGATCGAATGAAAAAGGCTCAAGATGAGCTGAGTCATTATCCTGAATTTGATTATTTAATCGTTAATGATAATTTTGAAAAAGCAGCGATGGAGTTGGGAGCGATTGTGATTGCAAATCGCTTGTGTATTAAGCGACAGATAAATAAACAATCAAAATTGCTTTCTTTCCTGTTGTCATCGCAGTAAAATACAAGGTTTTGCTACCGGAGAATGATTTATGGCACGAGTTACAGTTGAAGATTGTTTAAAAAATGTTGCGAATCGATTTGAGCTGGTTATGGTAGCCACGAAACGGGCACGTCAAATTGCGGTTCGAGGAGATCAACCCATGGTAGAATGGGAAAATGATAAACCGACCGTGGTGGCTCTACGTGAAATAGCAGAAGGTTTAATTACCCCAGAAATTTTGGATAAAGAGTAGATGGCACTGTTTATATAGCCTGGGCGAAGCGGACCTAGGTTTTGGTTACTCATTCCAGGATTCCGCTTGTTCACCCTAGCTACAAATCAAAGAGAGGACTGTGATTATTCGAAGGTGCCTTAATAGGGTGAATTTAGGGGTATAGGGGTATGGTCATGTTAGATACTAGGGAGTACTGCGTGAGCTACTTTAAGGAGCTCGATGAAGAGCTGAAATGCTACCTTGAGCAGTCGCAAATAGAAAAATGTTACCAAGCCTATTTGGTCGCGGAGAAAGCGCATCATGGACAAATGCGTCGTTCTGGCGAGCCCTATATTACTCACCCTGTTGCAGCAGCCTTGATTCTCGCTCGAATGCGTCTTGATTATCAAACGATCATGGCTACTTTACTCCACGATGTGGTTGAAGATACTTCCGTGAGTAAAGAAGATTTAACCCGTCAATTTGGCGAAGAAATTACCTCTCTTGTAGATGGTGTTACCAAACTAACTAAAATCAAATTTGAATCAAAAGCAGAAGCGCAGGCGGAAAATTTTCGTAAAATGGTCTTGGCCATGGTCAAAGACATTCGTGTAATTATCGTTAAGTTGGCTGACCGACTACACAACATGAAAACTCTTGGTGCAATGCCTTATGCAAAACGCAGACGTATCGCCATCGAAACTTTAGAAATTTATGCACCAATCGCTAACCGTTTAGGGATGCATTCAATTTATGTAGGCTTAGAGGATTTAGGATTCCAGGCATTGTATCCGATGCGGTATAGGGCAATTAAATCAGCAGTTGAAAAATCTCGGGGCAATCGACGTGAATTGACCCAAACTATTGAACGTGATTTGCAACTGGCATTAGCACAATTGAATATCCCTTATGAACAAGTATTCGGCAGACAGAAGCACTTATATAGCATTTATAAGAAGATGCGTCAGAAAAAAGCCTCATTTACCGAAATTACTGATGTTTTTGCTTTTCGTGTGATTACTGAAGATATTGATTCCTGTTACCGGATTTTGGGTGCTTTGCATTGTACTTATAAACCGGTACCGCAACGCTTTAAAGATTATATTGGCATACCTAAGGCAAATGGATATCAATCGCTCCATACGACCTTGTTTGGACCTTTCGGAGTCCCTTTGGAAGTGCAAATTCGTACTCGTGATATGGATAAAGTAGCGGATAATGGAGTAGCTGCACATTGGATCTATAAATCTTCAGGTCTCGAGGTCAATGAAGCCCAATTGCGCGCAAGAGAGTGGGTACAAAGTCTGTTAGAAATGCAACGCAGTACAGGAAGTTCATTGGAATTTATCGAAAATGTTAAAATTGATTTATTCCCCGATGAAGTATACGTATTTACCCCTAAAGGTCACATTATGGAGTTACCCAAGGGAGCGACTCCGGTTGATTTTGCTTATTCAGTTCATTCTGGAGTAGGTAATAGTTGTGTCGCTGCAAAAGTAAATCGAAAACTGGTTCCACTCAGTATACCCTTATCAAATGGCCAAACAGTAGAAATTATCACCGCGCAGGGAGCCCATCCAAATCCGGCATGGCTAAACTTTGTAGTTACTGGAAAAGCCCGTTCAAATATTCGTCATTTTTTGAAAAGCCAACAGAATACCGAATCAATTAGTTTAGGAAAGCGCCTCCTTGAGCAATCTTTAAATGAGTTGTCTAGTGATTATGCAAAAATACCACCTGAATCCTTACAAGCATTATTAAGCGATTTACATTATAAAGCGATAGATGATTTACTTTATGCGATTGGCATAGGCAATCAAATGGCGATGGTAATTGCGAAAAGATTGGTAGTTTCACAAGATTCTAATGAATTGGATAAAGGAATTAAAACCCACCCCTTGGCAATCAAAGGTACCGAAGGAATGGTGGTGCATTTTAGTGAGTGCTGTCAGCCTATTCCTGGTGATAATATTGTAGGAAAATTCCAGCAAGGTCGAGGAATTATAGTACATAGCAGTGATTGTACTACACTCAAAAACTCACGAACCAATCCAGAGCAATTTGTTGCTTTACGGTGGGATGAGAAGGTTGAAGGCGAGTACTGGGTTGATATAACAGTGGATGTAGTGAATGAACGCGGTGTGTTGGCCGCACTCGCAACTGCTATCGCTGAGGCTGGATCAAACATTGGTAATATAAATGTAGATCCGCGTGATGGCCGGCATAATGCGGTAACTTTCTCAATTAGTGTTGTGGATAGAACCCATTTGGCACGCGTCATGCGTCGATTGAGAGCAAATAAAGTAGTCATGCGTCTTTATAGAAAAAAACAAGGGGATAATTAATGCAACCTGTAAATACAAAATTGGCTCCTGAGGCTATTGGAACCTATTCACAAGCAATCCAGTGTGGCGATACAGTTTATCTTTCAGGTCAAATACCACTTGATCCAGTTACTATGCAACTATGTAGTGAAGATATTAAACTACAAATCACACAGGTTTTAGAAAATTTAGCAGCAGTTTGTGAAGCCGCTGGTGGTAGTTTGGCGCAAATTGCGAAATTGAATGTGTATCTTACAGATTTGCGTCATTTTCCATTAATTAATGAAGCAATGAGTCGTTATTTTGCGGCACCTTATCCAGCACGTGCTGCGATAGGAGTTTCTGCATTACCACGTGGCGCTCAAGTTGAGATGGATGGTATAATGGTTTTATCTTCGAAGTAATTCATTTACAAGTAGCCTGGTGAAGACCAAACGGCAATCCGGGAATCAATAATAAGAAAACCGAACACCGCTTCGCTTCCCGGCTACATATTTTAAAAGTCAGAGTTAGTGTATGAGTATAATTTCCCTTCATGGCGTGTCCCTCAATATTGCGGGTAATCAGTTATTGGATAATGCAGATTGGCAGATTCAACCACAGGATCGTATTGCCTTAGTTGGACGAAATGGAGCAGGTAAATCTACACTTCTTAAACTGCTGCAAGGGGATTTGATTCCTGATAGCGGTCAAATCCAGCAACTTTCTGGATTGCGTGTTGCTGGATTAACGCAGGAAGTTCCAATTGCAGAAGAAGAGTCCGTCTACCATTTCCTCGTAAAAAGCCTTGGTGAAGTAGGAGAGGTTTTATGCCGTTTTAATGAATTATCCCAATCGGGAGATATGGATAAATTAGCCGCATGCCAACAACAAATGGATACTTTACATGCTTGGGACAAATTGCCGCACATTGAGACCATGGCCAGTCGTTTAGGCATAGACACTCGAGAGCGTATGAATAACCTCTCAGGTGGCATGAAACGACGCGTGCTTTTAGGAGCTGCGCTAATCGCCACCCCAGATTTATTATTATTGGATGAACCGACCAACCATTTAGATATTGAAGCAATTGAATGGTTAGAATCTTATTTGAAAAGTTTCAAAGGATCGGTGTTGTTAGTCACTCACGATCGGGAGTTTTTAAGTCAAGTCACTAATCGGATTGTAGAAATAGATAGAGGGAAGTTGTACCAGCATGACTGTGATTATGAAACATACCTGGACAGAAGAGAGTCCATTCGTCTAAGCGAACAAAAGCAAAATAATTTATTTGATAAAAAGCTAGCCGAGGAGGAGGTATGGATTCGTACAGGAATCAAAGCACGGCGTACTCGAAATGAAGGGCGAGTTCGTGCCTTGAAAGCATTGCGTGAAGAATATAAAGCACGTCGAAATCAAGTGGGGAAGGTTAAAGCATTCACCCTTGATGTAACTCGTTCAGGTTCGGTCGTGATTGAAGCAAACCATGTTAATTACACCCTAGGAGATAAAACGATTTTACGTGATTTTTCCTTATTGCTGACTCGAGGCGATAAACTGGGAATAATTGGCCCTAACGGGTGTGGTAAAACGACTTTAGTACGACTATTGCTTGGAGAGCTGCAGCCAGACTCTGGCGAGATAAAACTTGGTACGTCCCTGAGCGTTGCTTATTTTGATCAACTACGTCGGCAATTACATGAAGATCAAACCGTCATGTTTAATGTGGGTGATGGGGCCGATTATGTAACAATTAACGGCAAACAAAAGCATGTGGCCAGTTACTTGCGTGAATTTTTATTTTCATCCGAGCGGTTTAATCAACCAGTTTCGGTCCTTTCTGGTGGAGAAAGAAATAGGTTATTACTCGCAAAACTCTTTGCAAAACCAGTTAATCTGCTCGTGATGGATGAACCCACTAATGATTTAGATATTGAAACATTAGAACTTCTAGAAGACATGTTAGGGGAGTACCCTGGAACATTAATATTAATTAGCCACGATAGGGCTTTTATTAATCAGGTGGTTACCAGTGTTCTGGTTTATGAGGAAGCAGGGCAATTTAAAGAGTTTGTTGGGGGTTATGATGAATATAAAATGCATAAGAAACAACAACAGCGTGATCAGGCAACAAAAGCACCGAGTGTCAAACGAACTACGCCAACAAATAAATTAAGTTTCAATGAGCAACGAGAGCTTGCGCAATTACCCCAGAAAATAGAGTTATTGGAAGCAAAAATAGCAGAGTTACATTTAAAAATGGCTGATCCTAAATTTTACCAACAAGATGCTCAGATGATTGCAAAAATTAATCAAGGATTGGCTGAAGATGAAATGTTATTAACCCAACTTTATGAACGTTGGGAGGTATTAGAAGATGTTGAGAAAGGGAACAGATAAATGTTAGTAACATTAGCTTTGGTTGTTCTGTTAAGTTCAATTATAGTGTTCTTTTCAGAAGAATTTATCAAAGCCTTTAACAAACTCTTTGCTATAAAAGGTGCCAAATTAATTATACCCATGTTTGCTGCCTCCTGGCTCCTCTATACTTATAATTTTTGGGTTTTATGGGGAATATTTTACGCTCATGAACTATTACAAGATGTATTAAATTTAATAGTGCGTATAATGCCTTTTCAGAAGGGGGCGGTCTCATTAGTTTTGGTATTTATGCTAACTTTTCTTTCCGTTGTCCCGGTACTTATTTTTGATGTGTTCTACCGAAGAAAAAATTTTAAAGGATATGAACATCCTTATGTTGCGAGCGGTTTAATTTGGATACTAGCTGTTTTTCTATTAGTCATCATATGATCTTTGTAAAGAAATGTAATTTTTTTGTAAAGGTTCATGGGTCTTATTAATAAAACCTTAAGTTTTCTTTTTTATACTTCTTGCTTCAAATTTTGGAATTTAATAAAAAGAAAAAGGAGAATAAAGTGTCATATAAAAACCATCATCACCATAATCAAGTTACTGGTGTTCATTCAGGGGGCTCCCATCATCACAATCACGCTTCGCGTACCCCATTGTACCCGCCAGTGGTCACTACCCCTTATAGCCCTACTGTTCAGGTGACATCCCGGCGTCCTCAAATTGCAGTAGTTTCTCCTTCCCCTTATCGTCAGCATTACTATTCTGGTGGTCCTGGAGTAGTACTCGTAGGTAGTTTGGTGCTTCTTCCTATTTTTATCATTGCACTAATATTCAAGCTTACTATGGGATTTACTGCAGCCTCAACTACCGCAGGAATTGCAGGAGCGGGTGCTGCAGGTGCACTTGGTTTGAATCTGGCAACTTTTGGGCTTGGTGGACTTGTTTTATATGGGGCTTTAGGTTTGGTCTCTATATACTCTAGTGCTAAAGAATGTTACGACAGCAATAAAAATGTGTTCGAGATGATTAAATCGCGAGTGGTTAATGATGATGGATTAACTTTTAAAGGAATTATAAAATCTGTAGGTGCAGTTCTCTGGTCACCATTTTTGCTCATCGGTGGGTTGGCTGGAATGGGAGTTAAAGCAGCAATGAGAACTCGTTCATCAATCTCTCCAAGTTCTGAAAAACAGGGCGAAAGTATGGGTATAACAGGTTCTTATTCGGATATGGGTAATGTGTTTACACCTGGAAATACTGCGACCTCAAGGAACGAAAGAAATCCGATTCATTATAAAAATGTGTTAGCTGATTCTACTGAATTGCCCGATCTTCATCTCTTAGATTCACAGACCTCTTTTACTAGCTATAATATAAAAAAATAGCGACCAAGTGATATTACTTGCGTGAATTTCCCTAATTAAAACTAGATTGCAGTTTTTGGGTTCGTGGTTGAACCCAAAAACTAAAATAAAATCCCTACTCCGATCAGAATAAAATTCTTTCCCCCTCTAAAGGAATGCTCTATAGAGCCATTTTCCCGTATGAGGAGAATTCCAGAGCAAACTATTCTAATAGGGCAGCTAGATGAAACAGAATCGTTTGGTTTTAGAACAAAACGAGCTCAATTACAAAAACTCAACACAACAAACTGTTTGATGCTGAAATTGAAGGGTTACAATTGCGCAAAAAAAGAGTAATTATATTATCCTGGGAACCTCTAATACAATGTAAATATTCTTTTATTCATCGGGGATGATGAATGCTTGTAATCCGTGTATAATAGCGGCAATTTATTTTCAGGTTGCTCTATGAATAAACAGGATTTTTACTTTGACTTACCCCCAGAACTCATTGCGCAGTATCCATTGGCTAATCGCAGTGACTCACGTCTTTTAATCTATAACCGACAGAATGGTGAATATGGTCATTATCAGTTTCGTGAAATAGCAGATTTTTTAAATCCTGGCGATTTATTGGTAATGAATGATTCCAAGGTCATACCAGCCAGACTTTATGGCCATAAAACTACAGGTGGAAAAGTAGAGTTATTGGTTGAACGGATTACTAGCGAGTCTACTTTTCTCGCTCATATTAAAGCCAGTAAAGCGTTGAAGGCGGGCTCAATTATCAAGTTAGAGCAGAATAAAGAAATTAAAGTGATCGATCGAGATGATGATTTATTTCTTTGTCAAACTGATATGGATGTCTTGAATTTATTAAATGGAATAGGACATATTCCATTACCCCCCTATATTACCCGAAATGATGAAATTTTGGATCAGAATCGTTATCAAACCGTTTATGCAAAATATGAAGGATCTGTGGCAGCTCCCACAGCAGGTTTACATTTTGATGAACACGTATTATCAAGCATACGTTCAAGAGGAGTTAGTGTAGCCTATCTTACGTTACATGTAGGAGCAGGAACATTTAGACCGGTTCGATGTGATAATATCAAAGATCATAAAATGCATAGTGAGCACTTTACAATAAGTGCTGAATTGTGTGAGGCAGTACACCTCACGAAGGCTGCTGGAAATCGTGTAATTGCAGTAGGTACAACCGCTTTGCGTAGTCTTGAGAGTGCTGCACAAAATGGAACACTGACGCCCTGTAATAAAGACACAGATATCTTTATTTACCCAGGATATGAGTTTAAGATTTGCGATGGATTAATGACTAATTTTCACTTGCCCGAGTCTACTTTATTAATGCTCGTTTCAGCATTTATTGGCCATAAACAAGCAATGATGCTTTACCAGGAAGCAATTGAAAAAAGATACAGGTTTTTTAGTTATGGCGACACCAGTTTATTGCTGTAAATCAGGAGATCAGGAATGTTGGCTGCAATACAAAATTTTATCCCTGTTTTAACTTCAGAGGCCGGTTTGTGCCTCACAACGGCCAATTGGCAAGAGGCAAAGGTTACCGCAGCATCTTATTCCTTAGAAAGTTTGTTGTATAAGCCTGGTCAAAATGTACTTAAAAAAATATCTAATTTAGCGCATTATCTGGCATGTCCAGGGGTGATGATAATCAATGCCGCCTCACTTGTTGCCAATAAAGAAAAAGTTTATGTTCTCAAGTCTCCTTATGATGGTTCTCGAATCAAATTGACCGCTGAGGAACTTATCGAACTAATCAAGCATCTTAAGCCTAACGCAATACTCTTGCCCCAAAATATCATGCGTGATTTTCCACAAATTTGGGATAATTGGAATGAGGATATCATCCCCTTTCTTCATAGTGATGACTTAGAAAAGCATACGGTTATTCTACCCCATGGGGTTTATTTTAAAATTTTGAATGAACCGAATGGTGCAAAATTAGACCAATGGGCCAATATCCCTCGTTATGTAGCGGGCTGTTTTGATTCTGAGTTAATCCAGGGCTTGCTTCAACAGGGGATAGAATTTATTGAGACGGATGAGCCAGCACAAGCAGCTACACAAGGAAGAGTGTACAGCCACACTGGCACTGTGGACCTAATGGATTCAAAAGCAGCAATGGACTTTGAAATGATCGATGCGAACTGTGTTTGTCCTACATGCTCGCAACAATTTACCCGGGCTTATTTACACCATCTGTTGCATCATACTCCTTTATTATGTCAGCGATTTTTGATTCAACATAATGTGTTTTATGTGCAAAATTTATGATTCTAGTTGTTGATCTTTAACCCGTCACTTTAACCCTCACTGCCATAAAGATGTATTTTCATGAGAAGGGGAGTGGGGAGCTATGTTCCCTGCTTCCTTTTGGAGAGAAAGTGTCCGTAAGCGGATGAGTGGGGTATCTAATAATGTTTGACAGTTTTTTCCATACCCGATAGCATTACGGACAATTTGATGGCGCGGGGTGTCGTTATTAACGACTGAGAAATACCCGTTGAACTTGATCTGGTTCATACCAGCGTAAGAACGCCTTAAATCTGTATTATTTAAGCCAGTTAATTTCAGAGTACTTTGTATCCAAATGATGGGGGCTCTGTTAAGTTTTACGACTCGCGGAATACAGATTCTTTCTTCTATTAAGTCTTAGCGCGATACCTCTAGCCATCCTATTTTATTTATTAATACAAGGAGCTATGGCATGAGCGCGTTATCTACGAGAACTACCTTACTACTTAATTGGTATGCAAACCCTTATCATACCCCCATCTTTGTTGCCCATGCGTTAGGTTATTATCAACAGGAGGGTATTAAGCTGGCGATTTTAGAGCCAAGCGATCCTAGCGATGTAACCGAAATTGTGGGAATGGGGCATGTTGATTTTGGGGTCAAAGCTATGATTCATACCTTAGCTGCTCGTGCAAAAGGCTATGCTGTTACCTCAATTGGTACATTATTGGATGAACCTCCTACTGGACTCATTGCCCTTAAATCCAGTGGCATTCAATCTTTTCAGGATATTGTTGGTAAACGAGTTGGTTATATTGGTGAGTTTGGCAAAATCATTATTGATAATTTGGCAACTTTAGCTGGGATTGATCCTTCAAGTTATGAAACAGTTCGCATCGGCATGAATGTTACTGATGCTATTTGTCGTGACCTCATAGATACAGGAATTGGTTTTATTAATTTTCAGAAAGTTGAGTTAGAACATTTACGAGGTGAAACGGTATTTCTGCGTATCGATCAGCTTGCCGGATTAGGCTGTTGTTGTTTTTGCTCCATTCAATTTATTGTGCCAGAACGCATGTTAAAAAAACCAGAACTTCTTAAAGGATTTCTCAATGCCACCCAACGTGGTGCGGCCTTTACCACCGAAAATCCCGACGAAGCCTATGAACTTTTATGTAGGGCAAAGCCTCAATTAAGAACTCCTATGTACCATACAATTTTCATCCGTAGTTTACCTTTTTTCTCGCGCACGCTTTTAAATGTGGAGCGTGATTGGAATAAGGTAGAGCGGTTCGGCAAGCATTTGGGAATTATCAATGAGTCTTTTGCGGTTAATTCTTGTTATACAAATGAGTTCCTTCCTAAAACTCCTCATTCTGACCTAGAACCCATTGCATGTTGTGTTAGTGAATGAAATTAAGGATGCAGCCTATGTGCGGCTGCACTCAGGCTGTAATATTGAAAAGTGATTCATTAAATGAAAAACGTTGCTGTTGTTGGTGCTGGAGTTATGGGATGTTTATTAGCTTTACGTTTAAAAAACGAAGGCTGGCAAGTGACATTATTCGAGGCAGAAGGATTTTTTAATAATTGCAGTAATGCAGCAGCAGGACTTTTGTCACCCATGTCTGAACTCGATAAGGCGGACCAAATGATTTTTAATTTGGGTATGGAGTCAGTTGACGTTTTATGGGAGTCCATTCTAAATCAGTTAGAGGTGCCCGTATATTTTTGCCAAAAAGGATCTCTTGTAGTGCATCATCCCCAAGATAAAGCAGAATGGCAGCAATTTAGTTCCAGAATTGTAAATAAATTAAGCGATTCCTGTTATCAGTTGCTCCCTCAAAATGAACTAAGTCAACTGGAACCAGAACTGAATCATTTAAAAATGGCTTATTATTTTCCCAAAGAAGCACAACTTGATAATCAGACCTTGTTGCAGGAACTTAAAAAACATCTTTGTCAGTGCGGTGTTATCTGGCGAGATTATAGTTTTGTTTCTTGGGTGCATCCAGGCAAGATAGAAACAGGAGGAGCGCTTTATCCATTTGATTTTGTTTTTGATTGCAGAGGGCTTGGAGCCAAAAGTACTTTTCCAAATTTACGTGGGCTTCGTGGTGAACTTCTTTGGCTGTATGCACCGGATGTTCAATTAAACAGGCCGATACGTCTTTTGCATCCACGATATAATATTTATATTGCACCTCGTCCTAACTCTTATTACCTTATCGGCGCCAGCGAATTAGAAACAGAAGACTCCAGTCCTATTTCGGTGCGTACAACACTTGAATTATTAACTGCTGCCTACTACGTGCATAGAGGTTTTGCTGAAGCACGGATAATTAAGACAGTAACACATTGCCGTCCGACTTTAGTCCACCATCAGCCACGTATAAGATATGCCCAACAATTTATTGCTGTTAATGGACTCTATCGGCATGGATATTTAATTGCTCCGGCATTAGTAGAAGAGATTTTACGTGGACTAAAGAGCAATCAAAAAGACCTTTGTTACCCTGAGCTTTGGGAGGCTTATTCATGATCATTTTTATAAATGATAAATCCTTCACTCTTGATTCATCTTGTACCTTACAGGAACTACTTGAGCAAATCGAAGGTATTGCTGCGCATGTAGCAATAGCAATAAATAATCAGTTCGTTCCTAAGCCTATGTTTTCCAACACTATATTGTGTGAAGGAGACCGTATTGATTTAATTGTTCCGATGCAGGGAGGATAGGGTATG
The DNA here is from genome assembly GCF_977063395.2 of Legionella nigrisilvae. Classification (NCBI taxonomy): domain Bacteria; kingdom Pseudomonadati; phylum Pseudomonadota; class Gammaproteobacteria; order Legionellales; family Legionellaceae; genus Legionella; species Legionella nigrisilvae. The sequence goes on along the minus strand of NZ_CDRUGZ020000020.1, from coordinate 102,791 downwards.
TGGTATTTAGCAGATAAACCGTTAACAAGTCGATTACTTCTAGGTACAGCAGGCTATCCATCACTTGAGGTAATGACCGAGGCTGTTCGAGCCTCTAAAACGAACGTAATTACGGTGTCTTTAAAACGGCAAATGCCTTGTAATATGGGGGGAGATTTATTTTGGCAGACTGTACGTTCTTTGGGTTGCCATATACTGCCTAATACTGCGGGCTGTCGTGACGCACAAACTGCTATTACTACAGCCGAAATGGCACGTGAATTATTTCAAACTTCCTGGATTAAATTGGAAGTAATAGGAGATGATTACAGTTTACAACCCGAGCCTTTTGAATTGCTGCATGCGGCTACTGAATTAGTGAAACGAGGATTTGAAGTATTCCCTTATTGTACGGAGGATTTAGTTTTATGTCAGCGATTAGTTGATTGCGGATGTAGGATTTTGATGCCTTGGGCCGCTCCTATAGGTTCTGGAAAAGGCTTGCTAAACCCCTTTGCATTGGAGACCTTACGCCAACGATTATCTGATATTACTCTGATTGTCGATGCAGGAATCGGGAAACCTTCTCATGCCACACGGATTCTGGAATTAGGTTTTGATGCGGTCTTATTAAATAGCGCGGTGGCCTCATCGATTCATCCAGTAACCATGGCTGAAGCTTTTTCACATGCAGTCATCGCAGGACGTTCTGCTTTTGAAGCAGGCCTTATGCCTGAACGAATTACGGCACAATCGTGTACCCCTTTAATCGATACGCCATTTTGGCATCAGGAGACCGCATTATGAGCGTTGTGTGGTGCAACACGGATAATGAAGCAGATAAAAAAACTTTTCGCGGCTTGGGTCTGTTGCCAACACAGCGATTTCAAATCGAGAATCGGCCTGCTGCAATCAAAATTGAAGAGAGATTCTCTACCGAGGACCTGCAAATTCTCAATCATTATACCGGCCCAGTAGTTTGGGATTTTAACTTATCATTATGGAAGGATGGTGAGGAGAAAAGGGGTACTGTAAGATTTTCTTTTGCCGATGTTTTGGTGCTGAATACACGTGAAGCTGAAGTCATTTTAAATGGCCAAGTAGAAACGCACCAAGCCATGCAAGAGGCGGCACATAAACTGCTAGCTTTTGGCGCTAAAAGTGTATTTCTCTTAGGATCGACTATGCAGAAATCCTCACGTCAGCATGATTATTGGACCAATGGAACCACTTCTTTTTGGCTCACTCAAAATCGTGTTTCTGATTCAAAATATCCAGAACTTCGTTCGATTCTCTCCGCGGCAATTACTGGTGCACTGGCTCTTGGCCATTTACTTGAAGATGCATTAATCATTGCAAAAATGTATGTTCATCAGGCAGTACGTCGAGGACAAAATAATGTTTATTATGGAGCTTTTCCAGAAGATGAAGCAGATTTACCTTATCTTGCTTCCGAACCATTATACGATCCACCGCAACCATTTAAGCCATGTCATCGTTTAGGTCTTTATCCAGTGGTTGATCGGTTTTCTTGGGTAGAACGGCTTTTGAATCTTGGAGTCAAAACCATCCAATTACGAGTTAAAGAACAAACTAAAAGCCTAGAAGAAGAAATGCGACGAAGTATCGCCCTGGCTAAAAAGCATCAGGCAACTCTATTTATAAATGATTACTGGGAAATGGCTTTAGAGTTAAATGCTGAAGCAGTGCATTTAGGACAATCCGATTTGGATACTGCAGATCTTGAGGCACTTAGAAAGCAGGGGATTTTGCTGGGAGTGAGTACTCATTGTTACTACGAAGTCGCACGAGCGCATGCACTGCGTCCTTCATATATTGCAATTGGCCCTATTTTTCCAACAACAAGCAAAGTAATGTCTTTTACCGCCCAAGGCATTGAAGGCTTACAACGTTGGATCCGTACCTTACATTATCCTTTAGTCGCAATAGGAGGAATTAATATTGAGCGTATGCCTGCTGTAGTGGCTACCGGTATCCAAGGTGTTGCTCTTATTTCTGCAATTACAGAAGCAGAAGATCCACAACAATCCACCCTAAAGCTTTTAAGTTTAATGGAACAATGAGGGCTGAGTATGTCTGTTTCATCCGAGGTACAACGCTATATACAGCAAATAAAATTAGAAGAGATAGGTCTTCAAGGACAAGAAAAACTCCAAAGAGCACGTGTATTATGTGTTGGCGCGGGAGGAATTGGAGCGACGTTACTCCCGTACCTTGCTGGTGCTGGGGTAGGGACTTTAGGCATAATTGATGATGATGTTATTGAGGAAAGTAATTTACATCGGCAAATACTTTACCAAGAAAAAGACATCCACCAACTAAAAGCAGCCACTGCAAAACTGAAATTAGAGGCTTTGAATTCAAATATTAACATCCAATCTTATGAGGTTCGTTTAAGTGATGAGAACGCAAAAGGTATCATTTCACAATATGATCTTGTAGCTGACTGCTCGGATAATTTTTATACTCGTTACCTGACTCACGATATTTGCTATCGATTGCAAAAACCTTACGTTTATGCCAGCGCTTACCAATTTCAAGGTCATTGTTCCTTGTTTTATGGTAAAAAGAACCCATGTTTACACTGTTTATTTCCAGTAATCCCCGATTCAATTGGAAATTGTCAAACTGGTGGGGTTTTAGGGACTCTTCCTGGTTTGCTCGGGATCATGCAAGCGACAGAAATTATTAAATGGATCACCCAAAGTGGTGTTTCTCTATTGAATCGTTTGCTGTGGATAGATTTTCTATCGATGGAGATAAAAAAGATTCATTTGGTAAAAAATAAACAATGTCAGTTCTGTGTTTACGACCAAACAATGGAAAAAAGTGTTTTTTCTCAATGCGTATCCTCCTATGAGATGGAGTCTTTTGCAGTTTCCTCACATGCATTACCCGGCTTTTTACAACAAAATACTGACGCATTATTGCTGGATGTAAGAACAGAGACAGAACACAGAAATTATAATTTAGGAGGACGATTCATTCCCTTGGCTGAGTTGCCAGACCGCCTTGATGAATTAAATCCTCTACAACCCACTCTCGTTTATTGCCAATCAGGTCAAAGAAGTAAGCGAGCTTGGATGCTATTAAGACAGGCTGGCTTTCGCACCATTTACCATTTAGCTAATGGACTAGGTTCTATGACGGACGTAAAACTGGGCTAACTAAAGATTCTACTCACGTAACTCTATGCTGCCTAAGGCTACACTTTGATAACATTGGAATGGAAGAAAAAATTTTTTTTATGAATAGTCCTTAGATTTGCTCATTTGAATTTCTTTTTAATAGTTCGAGAGAATTATAGTTCAAAATAAAAACCGCTATTGTGAAAAACTGTTTTAATTTCCGCGTTGATTCATTTACCTTAAGACCAATTCCCTATATGATGTCACGCGATTATCAATAGTAGATTAAAGGAGACAATATGAGTTTTTTTATTAGTGATGCTCTAGCTGCAGCGGGGACTACAGCAGCGCCTCAAGCAGATGGAAGCTTTTCGCTCATTATGATCGCCGCTATTTTTGTGTTGTTCTACTTTATGCTTATAAGACCCCAAAACAAAAGAGCAAAAGAACACCGTGATTTAATAAGCCGCTTAAAGAAAGGCGATGAGATTATTACTTCAGGCGGTATATTAGCTAAAGTAGTTAGTCTAGACGAGCAATACATGAAAATCAGCCTTGCTGAAGGTGTAGAGATTAATATACAAAGAGGTGCAGTGAGCACGGTATTGCCCAAAGGCACTTTAAAATCGCTTTAAGAAGGTCAGGACACGGAAATGCAAAATAAATATCCTTTATGGAAAAACCTGCTGCTGATTATTATTGCAGTTGTTGGGTTTATTTACGCTATACCTAATTTGTATACAGAAAATCCTGTAGTACAAATTTCGTCTGAAACACCTGTGGATTATGATGAATTAAAAAATCAGGTAGAAGATATCTTAAAAAAAGGTAATCTACCGTATAAATCACTCATTACTCAAGCTGAGTCAGTTGAAGTTGTGTTCTCATCAACAGATTCACAGTTGTTAGCTCGCGATTCAATTAAGAATGCTTTGGGATCTCAATACACTGTAGCCTTGAATTTGGCTCCATCCACACCAAGATGGTTAGACTCTATTCGTGCGGCCCCAATGAAACAAGGTCTTGACTTACGAGGAGGAGTACACTTCCTGTTAGAGGTTGATGTGGAAAGTGTGATAAGCCGCCGTTATGAAGGAGTAATGAAAAACATTAGTCAAGAATTGCGAGAGCTTGGAATTCGATATACCGGTATTCGTTATGTAGCAGACAAGGGGATAAATTTACATTTCCGTGATAGTGAATCAACGAATAATGCCTATTTGGGTTTAAAGGAAAAAATGCCTGATCTCGTTTTTGTTAAAAGTAAAACAGGCAATGAAATTTTAGTATCGATTTCACCCGTTGAGTTGAACAATACGCGTCAAAACACCATTGAACAAACAATGAGTATTTTACGAAATCGAGTCAATGAACTAGGAGTTGGTGAAGCGGTAGTACAACAACAAGGGGCAACTCGTGTTGCTGTTGACTTACCTGGAATTCAAGATGCAGCCCGTGCTAAGCAAATTCTTGGTGGAACTGCAACCTTGCAATTTTATATGGTGGATCAGGATAATGATCCGCAAATTGCAAAACAAACTGGAGCCATACCCGTCAATGATAAGTTACTGGTAATGGATGGGCATCCTATTCTGTTAAAAAGACAAGTGGTATTAAGTGGCGATTCAATTACCTCAGCAGTTTCCAGTTATGATCAGCAGACAGCTACTCCTGCAGTACAAATACAACTCGGTGGGGGCGGAGAAAGTTTGTTTACCAAAGTAACTCGCGAAAATATAGGTAAACGTATGGCTATTGTCTATGTTGAAACAAAAAATTCCATTCAAACTGTAAATGGAGTGGAAAAAAGAGTTACACATAGAGAAGAGCGTGTTATTAGTGCGCCAGTTATTCAAAATGCTTTAGGTAATAATTTCCAGATTACTGGTCTTACGGATAGTAAAGAAGCAAGTAATTTAGCTTTATTGCTTCGAGCAGGGGCGTTGCCTGCTGCGATCTATCCCATAGAGGAACGCACCGTCGGACCAACTTTAGGTAAAGAAAATATCCGAAGAGGTATAATTTCACTACAAGTTGGTATGGGCTTAATCTTAGTCTTGATGCTGGTTTATTACCGTTTTTTCGGTCTCATCGCTGATATTGCGCTCCTGCTTAACCTAGTTCTACTGTGTGCTTTACTCTCGGTGATTGACGCTACGTTAACACTTCCAGGTATAGCCGGAATAGTATTAACGGTGGGTATGGCAGTAGATGCGAACGTACTCATTTATGAGCGTATTCGTGAAGAATTACGGCATGGATTATCACCCCAGGCTGCAATTAATGCGGGATATGAGCGTGCATTTTCTACGATTCTTGATGCGAACGTCACCACCTTAATCGTAGCAATCATTTTGTTTGCTGTGGGCACAGGACCTGTACGTGGATTTGCTGTAACGCTTTCTTTAGGATTGTTGACCTCCATGTTAACGGGTATCACTTACACCCGAGGGATTGTAAATTGGTACTATGGTGGTAGGGCTGTTAAGAAATTATCTATTGGTATTTAAGGCGAGGCTCAGATGGAATTTTTTAATCCAAATTCAAATGTGGACTTTATGGGTGCTCGTCGTTGGACGGCGATATTCTCCATATTGATCTTTGTGCTTTCTATAGGTGCTTTAGCGATACATGGTTTGAAGTGGGGGCTTGATTTTACAGGTGGGACTCAAATAGAGGTTTCTTATTCCTCAGCTGCAGATCTACCTTCAATTAGGGAAAGCTTGAGTAAGGCAGGATTTAAGGAAGCTCAGGTTGTGAGTTACGGTACTTCTAAAGATGTATTAATTAGTATTGCTCCTCGAGAAGATAAAGAACAAGCACGCTTGGTTGAGCAGGTCATGAGTGCTCTGCCGGGTGCTTCAAAACAAAGAGTCGATTTTGTTGGGCCACAAGTAGGACAGGAACTCGCGACTAAAGGAGCCCTAGCTGTTGTTGTTTCTTTGTTAGCAACGATGATTTACATTGCCATGCGGTTTGAATACCGGTTGGCAGTGAGTTCTGCTGTCGCCTTAGTTCATGACCCTGTGCTGATATTGGGTATCTTTGCTTTTTTTGGTATTGAATTTGATCTGAAAGCGTTAGCGGGCTTGTTGGCAGTCATCGGTTACTCGTTAAATGATACTATTGTAGTTTTTGATAGGGTGCGTGAAAATTTTGTCAAAATTCGTCGTTCCAGTTCAATCGAAATTATGAATATTTCGATTAACCAAACTTTATCACGTACCATCATGACATCCATGCTGACGCTTTTTGTGGTGGTTGCTCTGTTTATTTATGGAGGAGAAGCTATTCATGGATTCTCCCTGGCATTGATCATTGGTATTGTAATCGGTACGTACTCTTCTATCTATGTAGCAGGTGCTTTAGCAGTAGCAATGGGCCTTGATCGAAAAGATTTTATGCCCAGTCAGCGCAAAGAAGTGGATAATCGTCCTTAATAAGAAACCTGGGTAAACGGAGCATAACCCAGGAACTTGGAAATGCAAGGTATTGCATCGCAATAGAATGCATTTCTGAGTTTTCTCTTAATTTTCTAGAATCTCAATAAATTAAATGCAACAACTTATACGAGGGAGAAGGATCCTCCTATCTCTTCTGCTTCCTCTATTTTTTGAATTTCTTTTGTATCTTTTTCTTGCTCGACATTGGTGGGTTCGGATGCTTGTGTAGAGCGGCTTGCAAGTTGTTTCTTTAGTTCTTCAATTACTTCAGGAGGAATTTGCATGGGAGTTTGACTGTCTTTTATCTCTTCTCCTTCAATACGTATCTCGCCTTCTTCTGTTATTTCCACAATTTTTTTAGTACACCCTTCAGGTAGAGCATTTTCAGCAACCCATTGAATAGGAATGCCCGCCATGATTGTAGCCCCATCCACAATGCGAATCCCATCAATGGGGGCAAGCTCAGGGGTTTTACTGTAGTGACGACTTATGAGGGAGCAAATAGACCAAAGTAAATTATATGCTGCATCAAATGGAAAACCTACTCCTATCCCTACACCTTGTCCTAGATATCCAGCTGCGGTTCCCATAAGATGCGCTAAACTGATTGTACAAAAAGATGTAAAAAGTTTGGTGGCAATCACGGGGGCAAAGAGGGCGACACCGGTAGCTCCTGCAGGACTGAAAATCAATAAGGTGCTTCCAACCAGTGCGGTTAATTTAACCCGAGGAGATATGGCCGTGGTCGAGTTAGTCGCTCCCTCTGCTAGCACGACACCTACAGTAGCTCCTACATAAGCAAAAGCAGCGCCAAATAATGGTTGCGTGATTGAAATGACGGGAAATTTTGTGATTTGCTCTGGAACTTCTTTTTTATGGCACATTTCGCCTAAATAATCTGCAAACTGTTTCCACTCCTTTTCACTAAATGGTTTAAGTCCTTCTTTTTCAAGGAACACATTAGCATGTTCTAGAGCATGGGGCGTTTTTATAAGTCGCTCTGCAGTTAAATAGCATGTTTCTTTATCTTCCTCATCCAAGAAGTTTTCGTCTGTAACTCCTAAATTATTCTCAATAATGCGGTATAAGGCAGAGTTTCGTTTTGAACTTCCGATTTGTGATTGTACATAAAGACTGGCAGCAATCATAAATCGGGCAGCAATGATATATACTTGACGTTGTGCTGGGGTTTTGATGTCCTGCTCGCGAAGCAAATGTATTTTAAGAACAGCGTTTACTTTTTCTAAGAATGAAACCTGTTTATTTCTACTGAGAACATCTGTCCCACCGAAAAAAATAGGTGTTCCTATCATGGAAGGTTTTTCATTCAAATCAACATGTTTCTCTTCTTCATAGGTTTTCCGAAGGCGGTTAAATTTTTCAATACGTCCCGGTGTAAGAATAAAGTGCATGATATCCCCCGTCCATTGGCATTCTTGGTATTTGATATACGTGTATAATTCCTTTTGTATATTTTATCTTACTTCGTAATTGTATAAATGCAATGTTATTTGATTATTTTTTACTAAATTGCTTCAATATATTGAAAGTTTATATTTTATTTAGTGATTAAGCTTTTGAAATGATGCATTTTTTCAGGATTGTGATACTTTTAACTAAATGACTATCGTTTGATGGATGTGCTGGGTATGGAGGTCGTTTAACTTATGCCTAAGTTATGCGCTGCCTTGTTGCCTGGGCTGTATCTTTTACAGGAACAGATAAGGTGATTGAATTGATAAATGATATAAAAAAAGGGAGTGTCATGGAAAGGCTGAAACATTTATTTCTGCTTCTTCGTGTGTCCCACTGGGCCAAAGCTGTCTTTGTGATGCTGGGCTTTTGTTATACACCCACTCCTGGATATTTTATACCTGCTTTACTCGCTTCTTTAGCTTTTTGCTTGATTTCAAGTGCCATATACATTTATAACGACATCGAAGATAAAACCGAAGACAGTTTGCATCCCCACAAACGACATAGACCAATAGCAAGTGGAAGCGTTTCTATTTCCGAAGCAATTTTTATGTTGTTTTTATTACTTCTCACAGGACTTACTTTAGGTTGGTTAATCTCTAAAAAACTGGCAATTATACTTTGCATTTATTTAGTAATTAATGTGGCCTATAACCATCTTTTTAAATTGATTCCCATTGTTGATGTGCTCTGTATTGCTGCAGGTTTTATGCTACGCGTATTGGCAGGGACGGTGGGTATCGGCTTACCCATTTCTATTTGGTTAATTGTTACTGCAACATTGCTTAGCCTCTTTATTGCTTTGAACAAACGACAAATGGAAATGCAATTGGGTCTTAAGCATGCTACACGTAAGGTATTGAAGAAATATAATCCTATAGTGCTTCACTGGCTAATTCTTGTAATTGGTTTCGCCAGTTTCATTACTTACGTTTTCTATATTATTTATGCTCGAGATGAGTCTTTTTATTTTATGTTAACTGTTCCTTTTGCAGCAATTGCATTGTGGCGTTTTGCCTGGCTTGCTACGCAGAACATTGAAAATGATGACCCTGTTATAGTTTTTTTAAGCGATCGGTTATCTCGAATCAATCTTTGGTGTTTTGTAGTTTTAACGTTTATGGCTTTGGCTCAATGAAATCTGGGGTGCGTTGGTATGACAGCATTCTAATTGTTTTATTCATATATTTATTTATTCTACAGATCCAAGCAATTTGGTCATTTACTATCGATGATATGTATATTTCTTTGCGCTATGCCAAGCATTGGGCTGCAGGAGAGGGCATATTATGGAATGTGAATACTTCTCCAGTAGAAGGGTATTCTAACTTTAGCTTGGTCGCTTTAGGGGCTTTAACACTCCTATTAAAGGGTAACCCCGTAGTTGTTTTAAAAATGGCTGGACTGTTAGGGCTATTGTTTACCTGTTTCTTCATTTATCTAATAAGCAGACTTTGGCTTTCCACACGAGAATCACTTCTGCCCTGTATGGGTTTATTATTTTATAAAGGACAGATTATATGGGCAACGAGTGGCTTGGAAACTGCGGTATATGAGTCATTTATATGCGGAGCCGTGTATTGTTGTCTGAGGGGATTGGGATATAACCCTTTTCCTAATGCACGTGCAGCCATAAGAATAGTCTATTTTGTAAACGCTGGAATTTTGCTTGCTCTGGCGGGAATGACAAGACCTGAAGCACCTGCATTTATGTTTTTGTTTTTCCTGCTGATGTGTTGGGATAGGCCTAAAGAAAAAATAGGACAATACGGGTATGGCGTTTTACTATTTTGCCTCACTCTCATATTGTTTTATGGGCCTTATTTTCTTTGGCGTCTTATTTATTTTGGATATTTTTTTCCCAACTCAGTCTATTGTAAAGGATTATCGCAGTCTTTCCCTTTTTCCTTGGATATTCATTATCTCAAATTAATTTGGCCTTTAGCTCTGTTGTCTTTACCTGCTTGCATCAAGTCTCAGGATAAACGGCATTATTTTTTGTGGTTACCCAGTCTTGTTTATTTAATTATGTTAGCAAAAGCCGATCCTGTAGTGGCATTTGATAATCGACTCTTTTTACCTGCATTTGCCCTAATGCTTCCTCTGGTCGTACAAGGTATCCGTAGTATAGTTTTTGCATTGAGACAAAAAGAAGATTTCATTTTTGCATTGCTTTTTTATTTAAGTTTTTTTGTGGTTTTGTTTTTATTTGTGCCAGCCATGAGTTTGGCAGATTACCAGTATTTTAGCCAAAATCCAGTTAAAGGAGAACAATTACGTGGCAAGGTAGTAGAGTGGTTAAATAATTATGCATCTCCCAACGATTGGGTGGTTTTAGCGGATAGCGGATTGATTCCTTATGCTAGCCCATTAAATTTTATTGACTCATATTGTTTAAACAATGTAACAATGGCTCATTTTCCAGCGGAACACATGTATGAGGAGTTTTGTAAGGAAGTTCTGCATAAAAAACCCGCATTTATCATTTTAACTTCGCTTATTGAACAAGGAAGAGTAATATATACCCCCAGCGATGTTTGTTTAAAAAAAGCTTTGAGTAACAATCACGACTATAAATTAAGTAAAGCTTATATGACCGATAATCGTGATTCAATTTATCGCTATGAAATATATGAAAATTCCTCTTTGTCTTCACTTGAAAAGAAATAGATGTGGAATTAATGAATACCTTAGTGCGAAGTGATTTTTGATGAGTTACATATCAACATAGTGTACTATCTTACGATAATAAGAAAATAAAATGAGTGAAGGATGATTCTTGTATGATACACAAAATGCCAATATTTCTGCAAAAACTGCATAAAAAATTACCAGTTTTTCTTTGTGATATTCTTGCTATTCCAGTAGCATGGTTTACAGCATATTGGTTGCGTTATAACATGCACCCTTCTCCTAAAATATTTACTTCGACGCATTTCCTTATTGCCTTGACTCTTTTAACCACGATTCAAGTTTCTTGCTACTTTTATTTTAAAACATATCGCGGTTTGTGGCGCTTTTTTTCATTGAATGATGTAATGCGAATTTTAAAGACTACTCTTTCTGCTACTGTGTTGGCGATCCCTGTTTTATATGTAGCTTCGATAGTTCATGAAGTTCCTCGCTCTGTATTTCCTTTATATTGTCTGATTTTAACTACTATTCTTTGTAGTTTTAGAATATTGAGAAGAATCTATTGGGATAAACGAGCCAAATGGAATAAAGCAACTGAAATGAAAAGGGTTCTTATTATCGGGGCGGGGATGGCTGGTGAAGGACTTGGTCGTGATTTAAAACGTTCCAATCAGTACCTGCCAGTAGGTTTTATTGATGATAATTTAGCAAAACGTGGTTTAGAAGTTCATGGCATACCGGTTTTGGGAACAACGAGCCAAATTGCCGAGCGAGTAAAAGAGTATGATATTGATTTGATTTTTATTGCTATTCCATCAGCAAGTTCTTCATTGATGCGCCGTATTGTGACCTGCTGTGAGGAAAGCCAGACTCCGTTCAGTACCCTACCAGGTCTCAATGCTTTAGCGGCTGGACGAGTGGAAGTGAATGCATTAAGGCCAGTTAATATCGAAGATCTATTAGGTAGAGATCAGGTAAACTTACAATGGGACCGATTAACAGCGGGTATTGCTGGAAAACGAGTATTGGTTACTGGAGGGGGAGGATCAATTGGTTCAGAGCTGTGCCGGCAAATTTTAGCCCTTAAACCTAAGAGTTTGGCCATAGTCGAAAACAGCGAATTTAATTTATATCAAATTGAACTTGAACTGCGACAAACTTTCCCAGATATTCCTTTAGAACTTAAATTGATCAGTGTTACAGATGAAGTAGCAATTAATCATCTCTTTGCTGATTTTTTACCGGAAATAGTATTTCATGCTGCAGCATACAAGCATGTTCCACTTTTACAGGATCAAATACGTGTTGCGGTAATAAATAACGTACTTGGAACCCAGATTGTTGCAAAGGCTAGTATTACTGTTGGGGTTGGAAAGTTTATTTTGATTTCTACGGATAAGGCAGTAAATCCGACCAACATTATGGGAACTACCAAACGCGTTGCTGAGATTTATTGTCAGAATCTGAATGGGAGGGTTAACACTCAATTCATTACAGTCCGTTTTGGAAATGTTTTGGGTTCAGCGGGAAGTGTTGTTCCCCTATTTCAAAAGCAATTACAAAGTGGTGGTCCTATAAAAGTAACCCATCCTGATATGCAACGATATTTTATGACTATCCCTGAAGCATGTCAGTTGATTTTGCAGGCTATGGTCAATGGAAGCGGGGGAGAAATTTTCGTTCTGGATATGGGAGAGCCTGTTAAAATCAGCTATTTGGCAGAACAAATGATTCGTTTAGCAGGAAAAGAGCCTGGAAAGGACATTATGATTGAATACACCGGATTACGCCCCGGAGAGAAATTATTTGAAGAGTTGTTCCATGAGTCCGAACAATTGGCTTCGACAGAACACGAAAAATTGTTTAAGGCAAAATTCCGTGAACTTAATTGGGACGAGTTAATTCAAACAATGCGTTTACTAAATACCGCTTGCCAGGAAAATCAAACCGATGAATTGTTTATTTTATTAAAGAGCTTGGTTCCTGAGTTAAATACCAATAGTGTTGTTTCAGCAACTTAATTGGTTTATGAGTCTTTTTATGCTCCTGATTTATGAGGAAGAGATTTTAAAATGATTATATCGTTCGATGATTTTGCTAAAGTTGAATTACGCTCAGGTACCGTGGTTAAAGTGGAAGAATTTCCTCGTGCAAAGAAGCCAGCCTATAAAGTATGGGTGGATTTCGGCAAAGATATAGGCGTCTTACAAACCTCAGCACAAGTTACTGCACATTATACCCCGGAAACTTTATTGGGGCGCTCCGTAGTTGGATGTGTCAACTTGGGTGAAAAAAATATTGCAGGCTTCACTTCCCAATTTTTGCTGGTTGGATTTTCTGATGAGAATGGGGCGATATGCCTTATCACCACCGAACCTAAAGTACCTAATGGACAAAAGTTACATTAATTTTAGTGCTCAGAGGGAAACTAAAGCTTTTGGGAACTTATTTCTTTAGTATCAAGTCTGCATCGTTCACTTAAAGGTGGGATACCTTTTTTTTGTAAATATTTTTTAATTTCTGGTAAACTTTCTGCCCATTCTAGATAACTGTCTAAGGGGGTATAATCATTTTCGAAGCCAGAAAAAATATTACCTTTTTCTATATGTCTTTTAGGCCTACGTAAGTCAGCGATTTGTATCTCTCGATCCAGTAGATTCTTATTGTGTAAGAAATAAATTAACTTATAAAAAGATAATGAAGTGGGTTTGTAATGACCACTGTTATTATCAATAGACTTTATTTTCCCATGTTCTACTAGCCACATCCCCGCACCGCGTACCTTTTTACCGGAAGTCATCGTGGAATGATGATAAGTACCAGATTCGTGAATATGTGTATAGAAATGGTTCTTATCTTTTGTATCCCAAATAAAAGCAGTTGCCCCGATCGGACAACCAACCTTAAAAACAAAATCAGCTAATTGATTGGTATTTAATTCAAATACATCCTCAGAGCTTATTTTTTGAGCCATTAATTTATAATCACCATCCACATGTTCAATGCGTACCGATACGTTTTCTGAAGACTCATAATGCACAGGGCCCATTTTATTTTTATAATAACCACGCCAATTATTACTGATATCTCGGGTGGAAGTGCTAATAGGATGTTGTTCCAACCATAAGAAGAAAGGAATTTTAGTATTGCTTTCAACCCACTGATAAAAAGCCATATTCATTGGATATTCTGCAGTATTGCGTTTATTTTTTAAATCATCGAGCATAAATTCAATAGGACGATGAACCGGATCTTGCTTTTCCAATAAGGTTCCACTGCTTAAGCGAAAAAATTTCTGTTTACAATGTTCTTTTTCTTCAGTCTTGAGTGTCTTAAGTAGCGATTTCTTATCAACATATTTTGAATTTGCATGCTTATAATACTCTTTCAATTTATCTAAGTAATTTATTTTTTTGTTAGCTCTTTGTAGTAATCCATGAATCCAGGGATCTATAGAGCCTTTCAGCCGTGTATCTTTTCGGGGCTTTCTTGAAGTGGATTCCAAAAATCCATAGGGAAATTTATCTTCAGTTACGTTTTCTTGTTCTTTGGTTATAAATTGATCCCCTAAATAATCTTTATATTGTTGAGCAAGCTGTGCTATTTGTGATAATTTTTTTTGTCGTGTGTTAATATTTTTTAAGTTTACTTTTGAAATATTATGATATTCTTCTAATAGATTAGATAGTTTATTGATTAATTCTTCAGCATTTGGATCATCATGTTGTTTACAACTTTTTAAAATCAGAAGCCAATCATCAAGGGCGTAAACATCTTGCCATATAGCCATGGATTAAAACCTATACTTTATCTGTGTACAAAAAAAGGTTATGCAATTAAATTATAATCCAATTTGAATTAAATGTGAGCCATTCATGCCTAGATACAGAAAAATACACTTAAATGAAGCAATTGCCTTATTACAAAATAATGTACCAGATTTAGTTTGTTTAGACTTAAGTGATCAAAAGATAAGCGAGGAATGTTTGTACGAACTTGTTGATGCAATCAACGCAAATACCCATTTAAAAAGAATTAAATTGAATTGCTGTATGATTGATGATGATAAAGTTAAAATCTTATCAAGACTAAGCTCTATTGAAGTACTTTCCTTACGAACTAATAAAATCTCGGATAAAGGTATGAGCTTACTAGCTGACATGACCTCTCTTAAAAAATTAGATCTGAGTTCTAATAATAATGTATATAACAAAAACATTACCGCCCAGGGTTTAAAATTTTTTATTAGAAATTCAACTCTTGAACAGCTCACTTTAAGCGATAATGAGCTTGATGATGAATGCGCAAAAAGTTTAGCGCGAAATAATGTACGGCGACTTATATTAAGCAATAATCAAATTACTCTTAGAGGCGTAAAGTATTTGGCAGCGCATAAAAAACTAAATTTTCTCGATCTAGGCACAAATATAATTGGTGATGCCGGTGCTATTAGTTTAATTAACGAAAATCAAAGCATTAGAGGATTAATTCTTAACAATAATAAATTAACTATTAAAGCAATAGCTAAAATGAAACCCGAAAAGTTAAAGCAATTAGAGCGGTTAGACATCTGTTTAAATCCTTTAGGTCAAGAGGGTGTTAGCTTATTGCAGGAGAAAAGGGGATCACGAGCTGGATTAAGTACTTTTTTTTGTCACAAGAGAAATAAAAATTTCATTCAAGGATTATTTACTACGATTCAGAGTCAATTTTCTCCTGAGAAAGAAAACAAAACAGAACACTCACTAGCGATTTAAAATTTTTTGTAGTATGAGATTTACTTAAAAGCCAAGCCCAAATTTAGTTTGGGCTTGTATCTGTTAAACGGGGGGAAAGAGATCCTGGAATTTAACACGAGTCTTGAGGTGTAGTGCTTTTTTCCTTTTCTTTGATAAATCAAAAACCTTATAGATTATGATAGGAATAATAAAGCTAACCATACCTATGTAAAAAGCAAGCTTATAAGTAGGGTCTTTATTCAACACAAGGAAGAATAAGGCAATACACATCAGGATGATTGCGAGGATCCCAGTATAGGGAGAGTATGGAGTTACATAGCGCAGGTTCGCTGTAGTATAGCCAGCTTGGTATAATCGATTCCTGAACCGAATTTGTGAAGTGCACAAGGAGATCCAAGCCAGAGTTCCTGTAAATCCAGAGACAAGAAGTAGGGCGATGTAGAGTTGGGTTTGTCCGAAAAAGTACCCAACGCCTAAAAGAATCCAGATTGTGATTAAGGTAGCAATAATTGCATTTTGTGGTACTGAATTATGATTAAATTTGGCAAAAGTATGTGGCGCCATACCATCACGAGCCAAAGCATTCAGGGCACGAACTGTGCCATAAAACCCTGAATTAGCACAAGATAAGGTAGCGCTCAGTGTCACAAAACTGGTTACCGCACCGGCCCACTTGAGATTGTAAAAATTTAGGGCATCTGCAAACACGGAGTTAGATAATCCAGCTTTTTGCCAAGGGAAAATTAATACCAAGCAAAATACCGGAATAATGTAGATGAAAAGAATTCTTAAGGTTACATTGCGAATTGCATGGGGAATCATCCGTGCAGGGTTTTCTGATTCTCCTGCAGCAAGACCAATAATTTCAGAGCCTTGATAGTTAACCAACAGCAGAACCATAGCGGTTAATAGGGACATCGTACCGTTAGGAAGGAGTCCTCCATCGCCGAAAATGTATTTAGATCCAATAAATCCATCCGATCCTGGACCCTGAATTAAGCCTAAGAATATTAAAATAGCTAAAATAACAAAGCCAAATAAAGCTAAAATCTTAATTAAAGCCAGCCAAAATTCGATTTCACCAAAAGTATCTACTTTCGCAAGATTAATATAGGTAATTAGTAAACCAAAACAAACCGCCCAGACATAACCATTTACACCCGTAAACATTTCCATAATGATACCCCCTGCAACACATTCTGCGGGGATATAGGCGACCCAACTTATCCAATACGACCAGCCTACGCCACAGGCAACGGATGGAGATATAAAATCAGCGGTATAAGTAACAAAGGAACCTGAAATGGGAATTGCCACAGCAAGTTCACCCATACAAAGCATGGTGAGAAAAATAATTAAGCCGCCTAGTATATAAGCTAGAAACACGGCAGGTCCGACCAGGTTAATCACTTCACCGGTACCTAAAAAATAGCCTGAGCCGATAATCCCCCCCAAGGCAATTAGCTGCACATGACGGTCTTTCAATCTTCGGCTATAACCACTATCTTTAATGGGTTTGTCTGTTTCAATCTTACTCTTTTTCACGGGCTGTTTGTTTCTCACAGGTTGTCATATTTTTGGGTGACGCTATGTTATATTCATCTGCAATAATTTAAAACCATTCTTAATTAAAAAATCAGAAATATTTTTTATTTATACTAAATTTCTTTTTTAACTGATACAAAAAATTTTAAAGAGGGTATTATAAATCATTTTTTACCTATTTGGATATTTTTTTACTAAATTAGTGAAAATTATTACAAAATATCTTATTTGTTGATTTATCTAAGAGAATAGACGATAAAAAAAATAATAATCATTATTTTTATATACAAAAGAGCGTATTTCGATTTTAAAATTAAGACGTCTACTAAAAGTTGCATCAACATACAACTTGGGTATACTTTTCCATAAGCCGCTGTAGCTCAGTCGGTAGAGCAGTTGATTCGTAATCAAAAGGTCGGGAGTTCGATTCTTCTCAGCGGCATATTAAAATCAATAAGTTAAACGATCCCTATTTCATGAATGCTTCACGTGTCGCATATGGGTCGAAGAATGAAAGCAAGAAAATGATATTAAAGGCTACTTCTATAAATTACTTTAAAAAGTTATTCTTAAAAAATTCGGTCTATAATTTCAAAAGTATATTGCCAATGAGTTGAAAATGATGACAAATGAAGAAATTTTATAATTTTATTTTTTGTTCTCTATAGAAAAGATTAAATATTTTACAGGTATCGGTCCACATCCCGGCCCCATTAGGGTCTCATAAAGGTAATACTCTTCAACCTGATTAATAGTGTAAAGATGTTCCAATTTATGCTCCCATTCTTGGTTTGGGACAACTATAGTTATATCATCTTCATTAAGTTCAAAATAATCGGCCTTTATGCGCCATTCTCTTTCCCATGTAAAATCACAAAAATTTTCCTCTCTAGGATCATATGACATATGTTTCCACTTAATCTCATCTGCAAGCAATTCATAGTCAGCTTTTGGCTGATAAATTACTGGCCTCCCTCCTTGAGAAAACAATAATTTTTTGTCTATTGCTATACCAAAAGGTAAATAAGGTCCGTGAGACAGGCTTGTAACTGCTTTCAAAGGGGCTTCAGTAAAACAAACTACTCTCCAGCCTCCTTTTACATTAGTTGAATTACCAGCAATTTTTTTATCTTTGATTATATCCAGGAGTGATTGAAAAGCTTCATTAAAATTTTGGCTCTTGCTTTTACACCAATGGAATACTAACTCAGAAAGATCCGGACGATTCCTTTTCATACTTACTCTCGCTGTTTAATACTATTAGTAAGTATAGCTCCCCACTCCAACAGCCTGTTTTTTGAGGAAATCGAAATATGTAAAAATCATAGGATTTTAAAGTCGATAGAACCTAATACATTTTGCACCTGACTAAAAAATACATGGAACAAATGGGACAAGTGGAACCCTCGCTTATTTACTGGGCTAGAGACGTTCCACTGTCAAAATTGATGGTGGAACGGGTGGGACAATTAAAACTCGTCAGACCATACTTTATCAGTAAAAACATAACACCTAGGAAATCCAACTCCTTTAATTCTTCGTTTTTGTGAGGCTTTGCCATCATTACCCGGAATAATCCAGCCAGCGTTAATAAGCACTTTATTCACCATTTTAGGTTCAAACCCTAGGCAAATTTCTTTTCTGTACACTTCGGATAAAACCATAAAAATACGGAACCCTTCATTATTCGTGTGATAAAAGGCAGCCCGGTTATAAAGACGTTCGCTATTGGGATGATTTTCGCTTTCAAACCGACTTGCACCTTCTTTTCAAAGAATGCCCGAACTTGAGATAGTATGGCTCGATCTTCTCGATTACCATTTTCTCCAAAGTCCTCTAGCCAAACATTAAAACACTTTTCCGCTGCTTGGCATGCTGTGCCTTGTTTCCATCCAGTTAATTCGAAATGACTCGCTATCTCCCCAGCAAGCGTAGCCCGTATTAGACGAAGCAACCTACGCTTGCTGTTACCAACTCTGATCCCGCTATTTCCCAAAAGATATACTTGTATTTTCTTTTAATTCGTTAGAATTAATGCTTTCTAAATTGGAACAAATTTCTTTTAGCAGATTTAATAATGAAGATTCATGAAAGCCATTCTTAAGGCATTTACTCTGTAACTTACCTATTGTAGCTTCAAAAAATCCTTTTAATTCCTCTAAATTTCTTGGTGGACTACGTTTTAAACTCTCAAGAATATATTTTGAATCATCTAAAATATCCTTTCTAAAAGCCGAAGAACCATTTGTGTATGATGTTAGAAAATTCAATTTTCCCTTATCATTTGTCTCATATTTATCCTTAAAAGTCCCATAAAACGAATCAATTTGGGCTATTGTACTATGAAGCAGATTTCTGAAGGACGAATTATCAATTTCTGTAGGAGTGTACATGATATGAAGCCTTGTAAAGTTATTTTAGAATAAAATCACATATTATAGAAAGCAATAACGGAAATCACACATTATATCGCAGCATGTTCAATAAATAAGCGACTCAATGAAGTAATTTCATTACAAATTCGCAAACCTAAACCACGCAGCATAGCTAGCGTAGCGCGTAGCCCGTATTAGACGGCAGCGCAATTCATTTTTAAAAGTATAATATCTGTGAACTCACATGGGAGGAGGGTAGAACAATGATCTTGGTAAAAATAATAATTATCTCTGACCTAAAATGAAAGTAAACAAGTGAAAATTTCCCCCTCTTACTTGCCAAAGAGACTAAAAACCTAGTTCTCTGATTAATAAACCCATACTTTATTAATCACTATTGTGCTATATTTTGATTAATAAAATATGAGGTTATTAATCATGAAATGGAATTGGCAGCTTGAAAATTGGCCAAATTTTACTTGGGACTCAGATAAATTAGTTATGTTTGAGCAATCTTTTACTGAGAATGCAGGTATTATTATTGGTTCTTCGCAACACATTTCTCAGGAAGGTAAACAAAATTTATTTATTGATTTAATGTGTACAGACGCTTTAGATAGCTCTGAAATAGAGGGAGAGCATTTAAATAGAGATAGCGTGCAATCTTCTATACAAAAAGAGTTAGGCTTGTCTGTAAAAGTTCCAGGAGCTAGCTTGGCAGAGCGTGGGATCGCTAAAATGATGGTTAATTTATATCAAACGATTTCTAGCCCACTAACACATCAGATTTTATTTGAATGGCATCAATTTTTAATGGGGGCTAGCCAGCATTTGGAACATATTGGTCAATATCGTAAGCATGAAGAAGCAATGCAAATTGTTTCTGGACCTGATTATGATCGAAAAATCCATTTTGAAGCCCCTCCCTCAACACGTGTTCTGGCCGAAATGGATCAATTTATTAATTGGTTTGAAAGGAGCTCTCCAGTCGGAGCAGCACCTTTACCGACATTAACTCGAGCAGGAATAGCCCACTTATGGTTTGAGAGCATCCACCCTTTTGAGGATGGGAATGGAAGAATAGGACGAGCTATAGCAGAAAAAGCTCTATCACAAGGATTTTCAAAACCAGTAATGACGGTATTGGCAAAAGTATTATTAAAAAAGAGAAAGGAATATTATCAGCAATTAGGTTTAGCAAGTAAAACTTTAGACTTAACCTCTTGGTTAATTTGGTTTGCTAACATTGCTTTGGAAGCGCAACAAAACACTTATTTGTATATTGATTTTATTATTAAGAAATCTGTAATTTTAAGGGAGGCGGAAGGGAAAATTAATCCAAGGCAAGAAAAGGTGTTATTAAGATTATTTCATGCTGGGCCTGAAGGATTTGTAGGCGGTTTAAGTGCTAAAAATTATATGAGCATAACAGGCGCGCCCATCGCTACAACAACCAGAGATCTAAATGATTTGGTTAAAAAAGATATTTTCAAACGAACTGGGGAACTTAAAGCGACTCGTTATTTTTTAAATCTCGATAAGGTTTAAATAGAGTTTGCTGATTTGGTAATTCTAATGCCTAGCCTCACTATGATAAGGGAACGAGATAATAAATGAAAACATTACAAGTAGGAATTATGTCACGAGATAAATTTCAGAGTATTCTGGCGCATATGACTCAACAGCAACAATCGCAAACATCAGTCCAAGTTTAATCATGTATTCGGGCACCTCCAATTGAGCAATCAAGCCGAATGACAATGAATTATTAGTGACATCAGTTAAATCAAAAGAGCATGGACTAAGCGTGAGGCTTGCTGTCCTCTTGGATTTATATATGAGCACAAATTAAACATAAAGATGGAGCATTTTCACGCAGAGAGAAAACTTGTTCATGAGTAATAAAAAGGAGTGGCCTTCTTGCTTAGATTTTAAGCATGATACTTTTGAAAAATGGGAAATAGGTACTTTGAATACCTATACCCACTTTGAAATACCTATACCCTTAATAAGAGATTAATGAGAAGAAGGGGACGGAGCGTCTATTTCCTTTTCGGAGCACGATGATGTGTGAGTCTCTTCATTTTCTTCAGTAAACGACAATTTGATACCTTTGGATGAAAATATACTGGAAAATTGACTTAATAACTGAGCCATTCCTCCCAAACCCTCTAATTGTTCACTAAAAGATTCAATCACCGTATTTAAGGACTCAAGGGCTTCCAAATCACGATTTACCTCGTCAAAATTTTGCATAGCGGCATACTTCTGCTCTAATGGGCGTATTTCTCTTAGTAATTCATCTTGTCTCCTCAGGCGTTCTTTGTATTTCCTGCTTCCATTATTAATCACTGGAGTACTTCTTATTTCTTTCTGAAGATCAAAGAGTTCAGCTTTAGCCTCAATCAATTGTAGTTGGATATTTAGGCTTTCCAAGGCACTGGCTTTAATAAGGTCGTAGTCTAATTCTTTAACATCTACACGGGATAAAAGTTTTTCCAAATTCTCAAAATTTTGGGAAGTGGTAATATTTGCTTGTCTTTGTTGTGCTCGACTAATCTTGGAGTTTAATACCTTGGCTGCGATTTGGAGTTTTTTGTTTATCTCAACTAGATTAGGATCTTGTCGCAATTTTCTTACTATATCTCCCAAATATTTTTCTTCTAAATGATTCATCCGCTTCATTAAAAAACGTGAACTCGGATCCTGATCCTGAACATTCTCCAAAATATCGAGTTGGTATTCAAAGCTTTGTATTTGGGATTCTATACGGTTTTTTTCGATATCAGTGAGGGTTTCTTTTTCTAAATAGGCTTTGAGCAAAGGAATTAATTTTTTAAAAAAGTCAGCGGAGTCAATTGTTTTCTCGCGTGTCATAAAAAGCGCTTTGTATAGAGGGTGAGCTTCCTCTGCCAGGATAGAATAAACAAGAGGCAGGCCTTTATTACCGGGGGCAAAAAGAGATGCGCCGTGTTTAATAAGAAGAGAAAGACATTCGCTCATCGGGGTAGAGGGGCTATCCAATTGCAAGCACGCATGCACTGCAGATGGAAATTGAATTTTGCGGGCAGAGACGGTTTGCTGATTGATATCGATATCACCATGCGTCAATATAAAATCGAGCAAATTTGCATTACGTGTCTGCAGCGCAACACTCATATATTTTTCAGCACGTAGTAGGTAAAAGGCGGAAGTTAGCAAAGCAGCCAATTCAAATTTATTTTTGAAAAGTAACTCAGGTAATAAACTGGCCTCTAATTTTTGTAGTTCGCGGCGTATTTTCTCCAGCTGCGGCAAGTATTTCAATTGGATCGTTTGTTCATAGAGCAAATTGATCTCGTAAGTTTTCGCCAGTAATTGCTCAATTTTTTTAGCCTGAATTTCAATAGGAGCCTTGCTTAGTTCCTGAAAATCAGTACTCAATTTCTGAATTTCTTCTTCTACTTTATGACGCGATCGATTTTGAGATGGGGCAGAGGGGTGGGTTTGCCGAGTTCTCTTTACTTCTTCTTGTTCAATTTTGCTTTGCAACAGAGGACTATCTGGTAAAGAGGCGGAATCTTGAATATCATCCATCTCCTCTGACTCAGGGGCAGCATGTGGAGTAGAAGCCAGGGGGTGGCTATTTTCAAATGGAGTAGTATCCATTTTTCTCAGGGCACGCACCGTTGATTCATGAAATTTGAGAATTCCTGCATAGCTTGTAGAGCGGATAAGCGGAAGGAGTTCCCTTAATATCTCACAGGCTTCTTCTGTTATTTTTAAAATTTCGGCCGTTGAAGTTTCTGTATCAAAGTATGTGCTGAGCTTTTCATCACAATCCTGGTAACGTTTTTCAAGCTCTTTAATTTTTTGGTGATGTTGTTGTCTCACCTTTTTTAATAAAGGCTCTGTATGATTTAGGGCTAAGATGAGTAATTGTTCCCTGATGTTTTTGCTGTCTACTACCTTATAGCCATCTTCAGTCCATTTTTCGAACGCAATGTTTTGGTTTAATTGATCAAACGCATTAAAGTACACATGGAGCCGATAGGTTTCACCAAGGTATTGAAATTCAGCTGTGTAATGATATTGACTTAACTTGGGGTTATCTCGAAATTCATTTTCA
The DNA here is from genome assembly GCF_977063395.2 of Legionella nigrisilvae. Lineage (NCBI taxonomy): Bacteria > Pseudomonadati > Pseudomonadota > Gammaproteobacteria > Legionellales > Legionellaceae > Legionella > Legionella nigrisilvae. Next base: position 79,343 of record NZ_CDRUGZ020000020.1, on the reverse strand, counting down.
TAAATACTGATGTGATGATTGTCCAACAGGAAGTTTTTTTCCCCGTCTTTTATAAGGTAATGACCTTGTGGGAGCTCAAGACGATAATAAGCGTGTTGGCTGCTTTTATTAATGCTTAATACTAATTTATGTCCATGAGGTAATTCAACATTTGCCTCATTATGAAAAAGAAAATTAAAAAGGGTGTTTTTTGCCATTTTTTATCCTGAAATAAAGTGCCATCTGTATAAAAATTTTTTAGTAAAAAATGTATGCTTCTGGTTATTGATAATTCGGGTTGGCTAATATATACGCTTTTATCTGCTAATAATCAATAAGTTCGGTAATGTTATTTACTATTAATCAAATAAAAAGACACTTTCTTGCAGAGAGATTTTGGATTACAACTCAATGGCATGGTTAAAATAAAAAATATCAAAGAACCCCTATTGGCGGAAAACCAGAAGAGGGAATTCTTAAAATTTAACGGGTAGGTTTATAAAGCTTCCCATTATCCGTTTGCTTTGCAGATAAAGAAACCAGCATTTTCTCGATTGCCTAATATGAATATATTTAGTGGATTTAGTGGTTTTAATTTAGCTGCCCTAAACTTAAAGAGTGAGATGAAGTGTTAGTAAGTCTTATGGACACCATGATACTCTGTGGTAGGATAATGAAAATGCTTATCTATTACAAGTAAGAGTTGGTGTAATACCTCCATAGAATATTTTAAAAAAATTTTTAGTAATCTGCAGATGACAACATCTAACTTTTTATGCCTTCACACCCCGCATTGCTGCAACCCATCCTACAAGAGGAGGCATTTATGTCTAGAGCGTTTTTAGTATAAGGAAAAGCTTTGCCTGATGGGAGCCGTATGAGTCGAGAGATTCACGTACGGTTCTGAGAGGGGTGGGCGGGGAAGTTCCGCCGGTCTATTCACCCAAATGCGAACTGGGGTTTTATCCAACAAACTAGTACTTAATAATAGGTCAGCCCTCAATTATCTCTTAACTGTGTGTCCAGATCATCCATTAGACCTCGTTATATGTGGTTTTTAGTCTCGGTCTCTGATTTAATTTCATCCTCAAAATGTTCCGTATAATAGTAGGTAGGTTGATAAGTTGGACAATAAGCGAAAAAAGCTTGGCTAGGGTACCAAAAAGATGGAGTTACTGATGCAGCCATATACGGAGACTCCATAGTAGGTTGAGTCGGTGATTTTTCCTCTTTGGTTCTAAAATGGGTAGAACTTGTCTCAACCGGAGGATTGTATAAACCAGATTTAGGTTTATATTCAACAGCCTTGGGATTCATTTTGCCTGTTGTTTTAGGTTGAGAAGCATTCGAGGTTAAATCTTCTTGTGTAACCGAAGTAGTTGTTGTAAAAATCACATTATTATCGGAAGACTGTAAGCTTGAATGGATAGCAGTAATCGCATTAACTGGTGCATTTACTTTTCCAATTTCCCCAGGTCTCTGTTTATTCTGCTGGGTCGATTCAAAAATAGTTATTTTCTTTGGCTCATTTTTTATTGTTCTTTTTGAAATGACCGAATTTGATCCATCCATGTATCCTTTTGGATTCCAATAAGGGCTAACCCTGATGATATATTTATCTTGCCACTTATATTGTAAACACCTTACCGCTTCATAAACAGCGTTTTTAACCGGAGAGAAAAATTGGACGTCATTCATGTCTCTCGGAGTCAATTTACCGAAAGCTACATGAGTCCCACCCCCATGCGAGACCACAATTTTTGTTTCCTCATCTTCCCAATTTTCAACAACATCTTCTATTATCCCTTCGACCGCGTTTTTAGGCGCACCATGTAAGTCTATGGTAGTTCTAGAAGATTTTACATTTTCAGAGTAAACAGAGTCTTTAATGTGCTTACTTATCTTACTATTGAGGCCATATTTTTGAAGATAATATTCCATCAATGTGACATTAGGAAGATACATATTTAATGTCAAACCTAATTCTAACATTACTGTTATACCCTCTTTATTAGGTTCCATAGAGTGCAACATACGAAAGTAGTTATCAATATTAATAATCGCTTTATGGGTTTTAAAGACCTCCAAGGCAATTTCGTGTTTTCCTACTTCACATAATCTTTTAAAAATCCTAAAAAGGACATCCTTTGAAGCGGAAGTGAAATTAGTATAGGCATTATTATAAATTGCAAAAATAAGATCCCAATCTAAATGCTTTTCACCAAGCAAATTAACTATTACTTGATCATGGACTGCAGGATAGTTTAGCGCTGTCGGAAGATAAAGAAAGTTATAATATTTAGTTTTCATGTCCGCAAGAGATAACATTTTGAATTCATCGACATGAATGGTTACGGACTCCTCAAAATTTGAATATATTTTTTTATTGAATAAAGGAGATGGAAATAGATTTATAATGGTTTGTAATTTAGGATTTGGACACTGTTTATGCTGGGGCTTTATATTTGTAGGCATTTTTTTATGCTGAGGTTTCTCTCCTCTTTCGGATTTATTAGCTTGCTGATGACTCTTATTAATCCTTGTATTTTCAGATTCAAAAAATTGTTTCATCTCTTCGCTGTAATTTTTTAATGTTCTAATTTGACGTGTACCATTTTTTAAATTACCTTCTTTGAGAGCGGTAAAGCTAACTTTATGCAACTCATCGTTTGATACAAACAGTAGGCAAAACAGGTTGTACATCTGCTCGATGCGAATGTAAATGGCTATATCGTTTGTCTTCTTCGCATCCGTAGCTAAATGTTTAATTAATTCTGTCAGCATCGCTGCATCAGGAGCTAGTTTGTCACTCGCCATTTCTATTAAAACCTTCGTCTTTGAAACCGAATCCACTGCCTCCGTTAAAAACTTGTCTTTATACCGTATAAATAATTTCGACTCATAATCTACTTTCCCTATATCAAACGTATGCCACGCAGAATATAATTGCTTTATTAGGTCATTAAGCATAACTAGCCTCATATTTCTAAAACATAACTACTGTACTATATCTGTAGGCTCTGTTGCAAAAGGATTCAATTCTGGCATTTAAATCAAAAGGGGTATGACCTCGAATAAAGAACTGGCGAACTTAAAGCGACTCGTTATTTTTTAAATCTTGTAAATGGAGTTTGTTGAATTGGGTACGTAGTGAGTGTCCAATCTAAGTGCCTCGCAGGGAGTTCCAAAATTGAACTTACTGAGCTTATAATTTGCCAGACATTGTAAAATTATATTTGTTCTTTATTTATAGTTGGTATCGCAATTACTTCAGCAGACTTAATTACTCCCCAAGACTTCAAAACATAATCAGTAATAAGCTGCATGGGTTTTCTTAATCGTTTAATATCAACAATAATATACCCAGCAGTCACATCATTACTTATCTTATGGTTCATTAAACGCTTTAAAGCATAAGCAGGGATATCCAGACTTTCTATGAAAAGAGAGTCCACTATTATCTTCGTATTGTCGCGCAGCAAAATTGAATAGGGCACGTAGTATTTTTATGGCCAAATTGACATAGGCTTTACCACGTTCTGGCCTAGCAAGCGTAGCTCGTATTAGACGAAGTCTTAATACGGGAAAATAATCTTCAATAAAAGCCGATACCCCCCAATAGATTTTTACATCCAACCAAAAAATAGTGTGGAGCAATAAAGTCATTTGACCAGATTTTCTTATAAAAACAGAAATTTAGGAATCCCAACTATTTAATTCTTCTTTTTGGAGAGGCTTTGCCGTCATTTCTAGCAAGCGTAGTCCAAATTAGCGTTGGGTTATGTTGAGGCTCCAAAAATCCGTATTACGCTTTCGCTAATACGGGCTACGGTACTACGGAACTGGATTTATAAATGTGTACAAATCAAACATAAAAGTGGAGTATTTCGGGGCAGTGTAGGAACTTGAGCATGGAAACAACCTATTTGCTAATAAATAGAGTGTTTTTTTGCTAAGAATTTGAATATGATACTTTTGAAAAACGGGAAATGGGTGGTTTAAAATTCCTATACCCCGCGACAACGGTGTACTAATTTTACTCAGATGAAGAGCTGAGTTAATAACGGATATAAGCTATTTTTTCTTGAAATAATAAAAGTATTAATATATTTTGGGATTGATGACAATAATAAAAGGATGTCAATGTAAATGAAAAGATTAATACCCGCTTTAGGATTGTTAGTTACCAGTTGCGTTGGTTTTGCAGATAACTTAGCGCAAAATCACTTATCTTATACGGATGTGCAATTATGTACAAACGCCTATAATGAACTCTGGTTTAGTTTTGAGACTATTAAATCAGACATGCGTAATTCCCCACCTGCTGAGCAGGTCCCTGTATTCACAGCAGCATTTACCCCAGTGCTGGCCCCAGATTTCCAATTCAGTATTTTCAATCTACCACTTCCTCCTGACTACACTACTATTTCGCCACCAATTCAGGTAACTGGAGTTAGTGATTTGGCAAATGTTGCTGCATATGGTATTGGAAATTACGGTGAACATCATGTAGCTACCCCATTTAGCGTTAAAGAGATATCTTCGTCAATTATAAACCTAACACATGTATATAGAATGACGACAAGAGATGTGGATTATACGCGCGATGCCGCTGTTGAAGGTGGATGTACGGTATACATATCTCAAAAAGAGGCTGTCTGTACCGTTACAAGTACTGCTGCTTTGAACTTTAAACGAGTAGCGGTACTGAACAGTATAGTCGATCATGTGGTTTCTGCCTATACTATCCCAGCTCCTCAATGTGCTTCGTGGATATCTGCTCCTTTCACATCTTATGTGCAGTAAAATTACTCTTTAATAGCTAGGTGGGATTGAAGTCCCACTGTGTCACAGTATCCATAAAACCAACTTGGCTCGTGTCCCATTGGTTTGTGCTATCGGAATCTGTTTTCTTAGAAGGTTTTCGGGTTTAGTTCCACTTAAACCTTTTCCATAGCGAGATTTGATGGGCTTTAGCGAAACTCAATTGTTGCACTCATTGTCAGAAGTTGAGCAGATAACTCATCTAATGAAGACTCATGATGCTTATGATAATGCGGTAACCATATAGATAAAGCCTCTTTTGTGGGCTTGCCGCACAGCTGATCCGTAGCAAGCCAAATCTTTTTAAGCGGTTCCAATAATAAACCAGGCTCACAAGTTTTCTTTTTACCTGGTAGTATACTGCCACAGGGGCGATGAAGTTCAACCATATCGGATAGGGCTCTGACTGTTCAATCAATGGCCTTCTTTTTACCTCGACAAATTGCAAGCTATCATTCTCTAAAGGTAGTAATTTTTTCCTGATTTGGTAAAAGCTTTATTAAAGAGCTTGTCTAGATAAGTATAAAATGAAATTCAATTTCAAAAATTGTCGGAGGGTGGAAGGGGGTGCCGGGGTCACACGGGAAGGGTCATCCGGTGGCGCATAATTCTCTGAGTTTCTCTGTCAGTCGATTTGAAGGTTAACTTGCTTTCGGATAGTGGATAATATCATGGAAAGTGGCTGTTTCAGGCGTAAGATTTCGGTAGCCATGAAGCTGGTTAGCATTAAAACGAATACCTTCACCATTTGAGAGTTTTTGCCACGCCCCATCTACTAAAACTTCCATATTACCTTGAACCACTACTACATGCTCAACCACACCATCTCTATGAGACGGTGATAAATGTTCACAGCCTGGTAACAATTCAATAACAAATAGTTCAAAATTTAATTGAGGTTCAAAAGGAAAAAGAGGTAGAACTCGGATTTTTTTATCGTCATGATGAATCGTTTGTACTTGCCCTGTACGATACATTGCTTGACTAGAAATTGAGTCTATTTCCTCAATAAACGAAGAGAAGGAAGTTTCGAAACCCGTTGCTATTTTCCATAAAGTAGCAATGGTTGGGCTTGATTCTTCACGCTCTATTTGCCCAAGCATAGCTTTGCTTACCCCCGTGGCATGGGCTGCTTTGTCCAAGCTCCAACCTTTCTTTTGACGTAAATCTTTTAAGGTCGTTGCGATATGTTTGTATATATTTTTCACAATAATCCACCTAAGCGATTGTGCGTTATGGCGCACAATGATAATATAGGGATATTATGCGTTATAACGCACATATTGTAAATTTTAAACTTAGGAGTGAAAGATGTCTACCGAGTTCCAAAACAAGTTAGTTGCAGTACTTAATAAAAGTATTGATGCTGGTAAAGTTATGAATGCTTTGGCTCATATGTGTATTGGGCTAGGTTCAGCCATTGGTCAAAAGGATTTGAGACTAACTAATTATAAAGATGCTGAAGGTGGTTCTCACCCTTTTATTTCGGAAATACCCTTTATTATCTTGTCCGAAAATTCCAATAAAATAAAAAAATTACGTCAGGCAGCTCTAGCGGAACATATTTTATTAAATGATTTCACAGATACAATGACGGTAGGTACTTATCAGGAGCAAATAGAACGGACTGCTCAAACAAAAGAAGACGATCTAATCTATTATGGCATCGTTTTATTTGGTAATTGGGCAAAAGTTACTGAGCTCACCAAAAAATGTTCTTTATGGCGATAAGGAAGAGATTATGTCCGATGAAAATAAAATATTAAGCAAAAGCGCGCAAAGCGTACAGCAAGCTCTGGCTAAGAAAGGCTTCGCTTTTGAAGTGCTTGAGCTTTCTGCTAGTACCCGTACTGCGAATGACGCTGCAAACACTATAGGGTGTGACGTAGCACAAATTATGAAATCCTTGCTATTTTATTCTGCAAAAACACATCAGCCTGTTTTAGTATTAGCAAGTGGTATCAATCGGGTGAATGAGAAAATCATTGAGCAATGGGTGGGAGAAAAAATAGTTAAAGCAGATGCTCAATTTACGCGTGATATAACAGGCTTTGCTATTGGTGGTGTTCCTCCTGTAGGGCATAAACAAACGATTACCCATATTCTCATTGATGAGGAATTACTGCAGCATAATGTTCTGTGGGCTGCTGCTGGTACGCCTAATGCTGTTTTTAGCTTGAATTCCAGCGACCTTGAATCGCTAACTCATGGCAAAATCATTGCTATTAAATAAGGACATCATGCGAAAAATATTTTGGGATAATCCTTATCAATCTGATTTAGAAACTCGCGTGGTTTCAATTGATAATAATTATATTTTATTCGAAGAAACAATTGCATTTTCTTTTTCGGGAGGACAGGAAAGTGACCATGCTTATGTTAATGGACTCCTTGTTATTGACTCTAAAATAGAGGGCAATCTTATTTATTATGTACTCCAAGATGGGCATAACCTTAAGCCTGGTGATGTAGTGACAATGAAAATTGATTGGCCTCGACGATATAGGCTTATGCGCCTGCATTTTGCTGCTGAATTGATTCTTGAGCTTGTGACACAGGAATTTAAGCTTGAAAAAATTGGGGCACATATAGCGGAATCTAAAGCAAGAATAGATTTTTTCTGTGATAAAAATATTTCTTTCTTATTTGAAAATATGCTGAGTGATTACAATAAGATCATACAACAAGATCTAAAGATTAAAACAGGGTTTAGTGACCTCAAAAATCAAAGACGTTTCTGGGAAATCGAAGGATTTTCAAAAGTCGCTTGTGGGGGTACCCATGTTAAATGTACTTCAGAGGTTGGTCTTATTGCTCTTAAAAGAATAAATATTGGGGGTGGGAAAGAACGCATTGAAATTAAATTGTTAAACGATAATTCAGGGTTAAACCTTTATCCAGATACTTCCAAGTCGTATAAAAGCTCTTAATAATAAAATGAAATTAATAGCGTGTCGAAGTGGCTAAAAACCACCATTTTCTAATTCGTAATAAAAGGTCGGAAGTTCGATTCTTCTAAGCGAAATAGTAAAATCAATAAGTTAAGGTAAGTTCTTTGTTGAACGAGCTATTCTTAATTTTAAAACATTTCATTAAACGTTTCTTTGATATATTTTAACATTTAATCAACAGTATCAATTGAATTCTATTAATTTTTTAATGGTTATTTTATATCAAAAAAGATCTCTCTATCTTTGTAAATAATGGTACTAGCAAATACAATCAACACTAAAGTCTGAATACATTTGGTCACAGGCTCAACCATAAATGCTTCTTGTGAAAGGTTAGCGTTAAAATGAAAGAGTATTGCTACTGGAATGCTATAGTTATTCTTTTTCCATAACCAGTTAATGATAAATGCAAATGGAATAACACCCATTATAAAGTTAATAGCGAACAATGGATTTAAGTGCAAAATATTATAGTGATAACTATGATTAATAAAAAATAATGGCAGATGCCATACTGCCCACAGTACCGAAAAAATAGCAGTACTATTAAAATAATTGAATTGGGCTGACAAACTATCCATCCCATACCCTCTCCAGCCTAATTCTTCAAAACAGGCTGCCAAAAATAGAATGAGAAGAGTAGGAATCCCTGCTATATGAAATGAAAAGGATTGTGCAAGTTTAAATTGGTCTATTGAAAAGGAAAATAAAAGTGATATCAAGATAGAAATAATCAATGAAAGAGGTGGAATCAAGATTAGATAAATTAGTGTTTCTACCTTAATCAACCGTAAATTAAATAATTTGTTGAGAAATTGTCTTCTAAGCGCGTTGCTTTTAGATGAAAAGATGAATAGTAGCGCCGTGATGCAGGGAGAAAGTAACCCTAGTAAAAAAAACAACTCTTTTCTATTTTGAACTTGTATATAATTAGAAGAGAACCAGAATACCCAAGTTAAAATAAAAACAAAGATAAAAAATTGCAAAGGTTTATATATATGACGAACTTCTGCTTCCATCATCAATGCATTTCCCTATTAAACGAAATTTAAGTATAACTTTAAATACAATGGCACGATATTGAATCATTGAAGAAAAAAATTTGGAAAAATTCTAGGCTAATTGAATGAACCATTTTAGTACCTACAAATTCGCTTTGTTGTCTTCTACTAATTTTTTCTACGGGTTAAGATTTTTTGTGTGCAGCTTGCGCCGTTTAACTTCCGTATTTATCTTCTTGTGTTTAGTCACTTCCTCTCGGTAATTTCTTTTTGATAAGCACGATAAAGCTATTTCTGGATCTTTAGAAGTGGTAGGTAATACCGCAAAAGACATGAAAAAAAGATAACGCCATCAACAAGAAGAAAAATTTTTTCAAAAGTTCTTAGTGATATTGTTTAATATGATTTGAATTATGATAGAAGTTTTTCCTGAGGGAAAAATAAAATTTTTGTCGTAATTCCTTATTTCAACATCCATACTTTAAAAATATAAAATTGTTAGAATTCAAGGTCGATCACATGCCAGGAACAAGTTTATTAGCATTAATTGATGATATTGCTACTGCATTAGATGATATTGCAGTTATGACCAAAGTAGCTACTAAAAAAACGGCCGGTGTGCTGGGTGATGATTTGGCATTAAATGCCCAGCAAGTAATAGGCATTCATGCTCATAGAGAATTGCCTGTTGTTTGGGAGGTGACTAAGGGCTCTTTACTTAATAAATCAATACTAATTCCCGCTGCGCTTTTAATCAGTTATTTGTCACCTCCTCTCGTGAACTTCTTATTATTATTGGGTGGATTATATTTGTGTTTTGAAGGATTTGAAAAAATCATCCAAAAAATTTTCCCTCATAATCATTCCAAAAAGATAAAGCAAGAAAGCATCGACATGGATCTATTCGAAAAAGATAAAATTAAAGGAGCTATACGCACTGATTTTGTATTATCAACTGAAATAATAGTAATCACACTAGCCACTGTCGTTACTACTTCTCTTATTAATCAGGTGGTTGTATTAATTCTTATTTCACTCATTATGACTATTGGTGTGTATGGTTTGGTAGCCTGTATCGTAAAGTTGGATGATTGGGGTTTCATTTTGCGTGATAGAAAACAGCCGATGAGACAAATAGGAATTTTTTTAATAAATATGGCTCCGAAATTGATGATGCTTTTAAGTGTTACAGGAACAATAGCTATGTTCTTGGTGGGGGGAGGAATTATCGCGCACGTCATCCCAGTAATACATCATTACAAAGAATCTACTACTTCTATTGTCTCTCTGGGTATTGATTTTTGTTTGGGTATCATCGCTGGTGGATTGGTTACAGTTACTTTTTTCATTTTTAATAAAATTAAAGCAAAATTAATAAGATAAAGATGGAGGTAAGCTATAGCCTTTTTGGTAAACCGCTAGGGTTTAAGCTGTGCGTAACTAGATTGATGAAGAACATATGAATATAAAGTAACTTGCGATGTAACGATTCTGCAACTTATTGCTTATAACTGCCTAAAACAACACGGATACATTTTACTTTTTTAGAAACCTGCTACAGCTAATCCAATGGCCATTAAATGTGGAATGCTTAATCCATGGGGGCTCGAGATAACTTCAACAATACCCAAAATAGTAACACCGATTCCACCATTAAAGAGCGATTCTCCAGCGATTTTCATTTCTAAATTCTTAGGAGTCTCTAGAGTTTTAAAATGCTCATGACAGCAATCGGATCTGTGGGAGAAATAAGTGCGCCAAAGAGTAGGCAATAGATAAAAGAAAGAAATTTGAATATTGATTACAATAAGTAGCCAATATATTAGCAGACTACAATGACGGTAGAGACTAGTGTACTGATGAGAGCCAATACAGCAATAATGATTTTCTGCTCGGCAAGTTGGTTAATATTAATATGAAGCGCTGCAGCAAAGAGAAGAAAAGCCAACATGCCATGTAGTAATACGTCATTAAAATTGATCTGCTCCAAAAAAACTCTGGAATTTGAGATAATTTCAGGCCAGATAGTACCAGATACGTTCTGCATAAAGAAATTAGTAGGGCGATCGCCAAGCCCGAACTTCCTATTAAAATAAATCAGTTCTTTTATGAAGGTGCGGCAGGTTGTTTCAGGGTTGGAAATAATCTGTCTGTAAATATTACTAGGACAGATTCCGGCTTCTGCTGCTTCAGATAAAGTTTTAAAAAAAATATTAAAAAATCCTGTCAATTTTACCTGAACTAAACCAGTAATACCCAACAACATACTGCTACTTTCAAGTATTTTTGTTGTAGGAATAAAGTCAGACAATATTAGGGCTAAATAAGCAGCAAATATAGCTAAGATTAGAAATATTTTTCCATTTTCTTCATAATTCATCCAAGTCTATTTATTGAGGGTTTAAAATAATTATTTCTGCATAATTGCTTTTGGGACTTCTTGCATAATTTTGGATGTAACCGTTACTTGCGGAATAGGCTTAACAGAGCCAGAAATGTAGCCCGGGTTAGCGACAGCGAAATTAGGTTTATGCGCGGGAGATCCCAAGTTATGCTGTCGCTAACCCGGGCTACACGACTAATTGCTTTTAAAGATATCAGTTATATTAGATTGATTATCCGCTTTTGGTTCATTATCATGTTCCTTCTTAATTCCCTCAAGTTTTTGTTTAGCTTCGGAAAAACTAGGTTTCAGATCTTTTAGCTCAGTTTTAGCTGACTTTAAAGGATCATTGGTTTTAGTTCTCAAGGTGCGGAGTTTTTCAATCCAACCCTTCACCCAACCAACAATACCCAACTCTAGTAAGCCAGGACGATTATCTTCAATTGCTTTAATATTTTCTTTTAAATGGGCTAACGTTTCTTGACCTGACCTTAAACTAGAAGTTTTAATAATGATAAGCATATTTTCTGCAGCATCTTTACGAGCATTATACGATTTCAATAATTTTGGATTTTCATCAGGTTTTTCAACGGGATTTTTATCTAAAATGTCTAAATAAGTTTGGATTTGTTGCTGGACATTCTTTAAATCGTTTTCATGAGGTAAATTTGTTAAAAATTCATTTACTGAAGTCTCTCTCATCATTTTTTTAAAAAAATCCATAAGGTGGTTATCCAAAATCTGTTTATCTTTAAACTTTTCTGGTTTAGTACATAAAAGAGCTAATTCAGCCTCTATCATTTCCTTAGGACTCTTGGCCTCTCTTATTAACTTAAACACCTCTAGTCTGCGGTTTATCTTTAATTTCAACCTCTCATCTAATTCCTTTTTCTTAGTCAAAAACTCTTCTTGAGGAGACTCGTCAGGTGGCTTTTCCAGCTCTTCCAGCTCTTTTCTTATCGCCCCTATCTCATTTTCTAATTTACTTACCTCTTTATTTAATTCTGATACATTAAGGTTTATTATATCGACTTCATTATCGAGATACTTAGTTAGTATCTCTCCTGCGACTCTTATTTGATCAACATTTTCTTTTATTAAATGAGCAACAGCATAAGCAAATGCTCTCTGAGGAGTCATTTCTTTTTTTACTAAATCCTCCATTTTTTGATTCTTTTGCACACCAGTTATAGTTGTTTTGACTTCCAGGGTTGCATTCTTTTCCTGATGTGGCCCTTCAATAGCCTTATTAATTCCATCCCTTATTATTTGGCGAACCTCTTGGTCTTGATTTCCATCTTGCTCCCTTAACGTTGCTTCATTGGCTAATAACGTTAAAGCGGCAGTCACCATTTGACTCATATAAAACCGCTGCTCCGCCTCTTCATCAGAATCGAAAGATAATTCACCACGGTAAATGTTTGCTATGTCCTCAAAAGCAATATCCGTTTCTGCAAGTAAACTCGTCATTAAAGGAAGGGTCTCCTCAACAGTTAAGTCTTTTCCATCATTTAATGGTACGTACTTATCATATAGCAACCGAGCTAAATTTACTGCGACTTTGTAATTCCCCTCTCTTAAGGCATCAATATATGCTTGTGGCTTAACTAATTTCATTTGAGTTTGTAATTGGGAATGAAAATTTTCTGCAATTGCCTTAGAAACATCTGCCCCTTTTTCTCCAAGCGGAGTTACTCCACCATGTCCATCAGCAGCCAATATTGAAATAGGCTCTTCACCAACTTCAGCTACAATCACAACAGTATTATCCGTTGAGCCTTTCCCACCTGCAAAGCCTTTAGATATTAACGCTTCTGCAATATCATCTGGACCACAATCAGGATTTTTTGCAATAAATTCGCTTAAAGTGTTTGCAATATCAGTCGATGTTAACGCTGGAGTTTGAAAATGTTTATTATCTGTGCAAAGCCCATCAGATGCTGCAATTGCAAACACCCTATCGCCTTCTTCTAACTGAATTACCTCACGTGTGATATCGGGCTCATGCGTTAGGCCATTTTTTTCTTCCTCTTTGTCTCCTATGGAGCGGCTAACTCCTATTTGTATTTTATTTCGATCCGGATTTTCATGTAATCGATTGAGTTGCTTTTCAAAACGTACCTTCCCATCAGCACCAATAATGACAAAAAACGTAAGACTATCGCCAACATTGCAGGTCACTCCATGCAGTTGTTTTTTCTCTGGATCAGTCCATGCAACCAGTGAGGTTAAGGTTGAACCCACTTCTTGTTTGTTTCCATGATTTTGTTGCATAATCCTGGCCGTTTCTTTTAATGAAAAGCTCTGCTCTTGCTCAGATAAGAGATTAAATCCAGGCATCGTCTCCCCAGACGCATCATCTTCTTGATGCCTCAGGTGAGTCATTTGGGGGGGCTTTCCGAATGCTCCTTGGATTTTTGCAAGACCGATAGGGCCATTTCGTTTTTTGGTATCACCCGGCAGTTTAAAATTGTAACCATCAATTTTAATCTGTGACATAATAAGAACACCTCAAAAATAAATCAATTTATTTAAATATAGAACAATATGGTGCGTAAGTAAGGAAATAAAGTCTTATTTTTTTAATTGTGTAGGTCCAGTATGAGTTGCAGCAGTCAAGTAGGGTTCGAACAAAATAACCCTCTCTACTTGCATGCATTTGCTTTAAACCCTCCTGTCAAATCAGCACTTGATTACTTGCAAAAAACGGATGAGCCCCATGTGCGTTCATGGAGTTTATTTAAAAAATATGGGCTCAATTTTTAGTTGCTAAAAATCATTATGAATATAGGTCTTTTAGCCTTTCTGAATTAAATGAAAGCATAATGAGAGTAGAGTTTGTCCGAAAAATAATCTTTTTTGTTCTTGGTGGTTTGGAAAATTCTGAAACAATTTTGATAAGAGCCTCTTAAAGAGGCTCAATAAGAAGAAAAAAACATAAGTTTGTCCATTAACGTCCACCGAGCAATAATATTAATAAAAAGATTACGAACAAAGCTTCATAATTCAAATAGCAACAAATTGTCCGGGAATTAACGGCCATCGTTAATCAAAATGCGAATTCGTGGCTATGTGAATGATCGGATCTGCATGCATCAGATAATATTGTAAAAGGATAAGTGACAAACATAGAGGCCAGTGCAAATACTGATGCAATTGAAGCAATCGCGATGGTTATTGAGCTAATGGCAGGCAAAATCGGAACTACAGTTGATAAAACGAGGCAAGCACCAATTCCTAAAATAAGGTCATTTGGATCGGGGTTATCAGAGTCCAGAAAGGCTTGTATCGTTAATCGATAGGGGCAGATAGAAAATTTTGCGCATTCCCAAAAAAATGACCCATAAAAATTGGTTAATGATTTAGTTGCTGACATACATCACTCTCTATTACAAGTTTCAATCGTAACGGATTATAAATCAATTATTTAAGAAGTATATCGCTGGGATTAAAAAATATTCATATTTTGTAAAAACCAAACTTAGAAGGAAAATCAGTTGTTTGGAAGTTCTTAGAGGAGAAGCAAATTAATCTAGCGGGTTTCCTGGTTGGTTTGGAACTACACAGTTCATAAAATCAATTTTAGGTTGGGTAGATAAGGTGATCTATTTCCAGGAAGGGTTACCACAGATTTGACTAGCAAGTTGAAATAAAAATCCATTATTTAAAAAATTCTCGAATGAGGTAATTTGTAATTAATGCAGAGAAGAGGGCGATTCTCGTTTTCATATTTACGTAATGTTTTCCAACTAAAATCACCATATTTTCTCCATATATTAATTCTCTGAAACGACGCAATTCATAAGATCTCTTATCACTGCTATGCATTTCTAAATAATGTTCAAAATTATGAATGGATACGTATGTTATCGTAGGATAACTATCTGTTGATGGTATTTTTCAATGAATTTTTCTAATCCCTTATTAATCAAGAGGTAATATTTTATTGTTAATATTGTAAAAGCCTTGAAATTACAAAATAGTGAATTAAAAAGTAAATATTGCTTGAAAAATCACTCTCTTCGGGACAGCCTTTGAACGCAAAACGAAATGACAGCATTGTACCATTTCAATAAATGCGATACATTTTTTAAGAACTAGGCGTTCACAACATAAGGAAATGTCGTGTTATTAAAAACCATAACATACTGTCGCTTAGTATATTTTGGGAAAAGGGAAAAGTGGACTCAATTTTTATTTATCTTTTTTTCTCTTATACCCTTAACTTATGCTGATCCGTTACCCCCACTTATAGTGGCAACAGAAATGTTTAATCCTCCTTTTATTATGCAAGGAGCAAACAAACAATTATTTGGTTTTGACATAGAAATGATGGAGGATATTTGTGAAATAATTCATCGTAAATGTATATATCGCTCTGAATTCATGGAAAATACTCTACTCTCAAGTATAGAAAAGCATGAAGCTGATATCGGAGTTTCGTCCATTACAATCACCTTAGAACGAAGTGAACGGGTCAACTTTTCCTATCCCTATCTTCCAAGCGATGTTCAATATTTGGCTTTAAAAAAATGGGCAGCAATTCCCTTTTCAAAGGATGTACTTAATGAGAAAAAAATAGGTGTCCAAGTTGGAACTATCTATGAACAAGTAATTAAAGAGTCAGGCTTATCTGATGTGCAGATTATAAACTATAGCTCGACTAATCGGCTAATTAAGGCTTTGGGTCAGGGAGAGGTTGATTTTATCTTGCAAGATGCACTGGCAGCACAATACTGGATTACTCAAATTCCAATCTTTACTACATTTGGAAAGCCTTTTACTTATGGGTATGGTTTTGGTATTGCGGTGAATAAGAGTGACAAGGAACTATTACAACAGATTAATAATGCACTTGTTGAGTTTGAAGAAAATGGTCAATTTAAAAAAACTTATGATAGATATGTTGGAGCAGGAAAATAGCGAAAAATTTTCGGACGATAAGAAAGAATAGTTAAATTATCTTGTCTGAGTACTCTTCTGATCAAGGGCTATACAAAGAAAAAGTTTGTCCGTAGTAATTTCATTTGTTGAAGAAAGTTCCAGAGGCAAATCTTGGAGTATGGATTTTTGGACGAACGATCCTTAAAACAGTTCCTTTCTCGAGTCGAATAATTATTAAAGATCTAAAATAGGATGCAGCTGGGCTGAGATTGGAGCATCTGTTGTTCAAGGATTGCAACACATTGATCCACCAAGCGTAAAATCATTTCCGCTTTACTTTCAGGCGGCCTAAAGCCAAAAAAGCGCAAGCTAAAAATAGATGAATTATTCGATGCGTGTTTCATACCTGCTTTTAACGCTTCCATCATCGCCATGACAATTTCGTTGAAAGAGCATGTTTTGACTTTTTCATTGTTGGTGCCATTAAGAAAAATCAGCATATCACTTACAGTATCTTTGATTTTCTCAATGTCTTTTTCAGTGATAGAGGTTCTTAGAGCATCGCTTTCATCATTGGAAGTCATAAGAAGAGAGACAGCCAGTGCTGAACTTGCGAGAACATCGGGTTCGCGTGACAGGGTAAAATCAATCTGATTATGCTGGGTATAGAAGTTCAGAACTTCATATAATTGTAATAATAGAATACCGATACTTGCGATTTTATTGAGTCTATCTTCTATTTCAGGTAAGGAGTTAAGTGCAAAAACATGTATAAAGTACATTATCTTAAGCGGGTTTACTGATTCCAAATTCAGATTTTTTGTTATGAGATAATGGTTGAAAAATTCTTGAGCTTCATGTTTAGTTGCTTCTCGATCAGCTTCCAGAAAACGTTTGCACACCAACATACCGTGATGATTGCTAAGGCTTAGTATGTATTGCAGTATTTCATTCGGCAAGTTATCAAATGGATTTATAGAGTCGGTTAGTAACGTAGTTGTCATGAGTAAACCATTGAGGACTTGTCGGATTTATTAAGCAGCAAATGTTATCATGATGAATGATAATTGCACAATCTTTGCAAAGTAAAAAACTTATTAATACTTTATTCAAAGGCGGAATCACTAGGTGTCCTAATAAAAAAATTACTGGATTCTTCTATAATATATATTATTTGTTCTTTGAGATTGGCTATGCTAACTGCTCGAATATTTTTTTTTGAAGCACTCATAAAAAGTTTTTATTCTCACTATATTTATGAGAATTCCTTAGCAAAAAAGTTACAGAAAACGAGAGCTCGACTTGATTTATCCTCTCTGGAAAAGGATTTTGAGATCTGGAAACACATCATACAGACCTTGGATTATAATACCAGATTAGAATATTTAGAGTGCCACAAGTTACCTGACAATAGAGTAACCAGTGATTTTATCAAATTATTAACAACGGCTTTAAAAAAAAATACACAATTAAAATCACTGATTTTAAAAAATAACTTCATTGGAGATACAGAAGCCCCCTTTATTGCGGAAATGTTACAACATAACACGACTTTAAAAGAAATTGATTTAAGTAACACCAGTCTTGATGTGAAAGGGATAACTAAAATTGCAAACGCGCTACAGGATAATACAAGTCTTAAAATATTAAAACTTGGGGGTTGTAGTGTTGCAGGAATGACAAATAGTTTATTGGAAATATTAAGCAAACATCCCTCGCTTGAGGAACTTAATTTAAATAATTGTGGTTTACAATTTGATGATGGTTTAAGCCAGCTTTTAACGGAGAGTGATTCTTTAAAAAATTTAAACCTGGGAACAAATTTTTTTGGCAATTACTACTCAGATTATTTAACAAATGGATTAAAAAATAATAAAAATTTAATAAAATTGGATTTGGGAAGTTGTGGTTTGGATGCATCTTATCCTGAACAATTAGAAGCATTAACTAAGGCTTTAATGGTTCACCCCGCTCTAACCCATTTGAATTTGTCCTCAAATGGCCTTGACTCTACAAAGTATCCTGTTGCAGCCGAACTCGTTAAAAATAACTCTTCTCTCACACATTTGAACTTATCGAAAAATACGATGGACGACAAAGGTGTTCAACATTTGGCGACTGCTCTTCAATCTAACAACGCACTGGCCACTTTGATTTTATCTAAAAATCAAATCAGTAATGAAGGATTAAAGCATCTAAGTGAGGCACTTCAACAAAATAATACGCTCGTTCATCTTGATTTAGCCCAAAATAATTTTAACTCGGTTCGAAGCCTATGCGATTCTTTGCAGAATAATATTTCGATAACTGCAATTGATGTGGATAAAGAAGCAATTTTAGATAACAGCATCGAGGAACTAGAACTTCTTTTAAAAAGAAATCAACGGATAAAAAGTACTTACCTCTTAGTATTAAAAGAAGCAGAGTCCAAAAAAGATTTCCATGGAATGATTCGTGTTTTAAAAGAAATGAAACATGAATTCCAAAACAAGGAGGATAAAGTTTGGACTCCTGCTCAGCTAGGAACTATTTATAACGCTTCGCTGGAATTTATTAAATTCAAATTAGGCGAAGAGTTAGCCCAAAATCAAAATAAAGAGCAAAATTTATTATATTTTATAGACATCTATGTTAAAGCAATCCCACTGTTAAATGATCTTCAGCCTCGACTGTTATCTGCCTTAACAAATTACATAAATACAACAGAACTCACAGAAAACGAAAGTAGACGGTTTATGAAGTTACGAACTGTTCTTGAAGGAGGTATGTTCGGAGATGAATCCATCGATGAGGAGACCGTGAGTTCTTTTAAAAAGGTTATGGATATTCTAACAGAAAAAATAGTTTCCAATTATGATGAAGTAGATACAGTAAATAGGTCTAATTCCGTTACTCCATATAAAAAATATTATAATCAGGATGATTTTATTGAAAAACAAAGAGGAGATGCCCACTATGAGTCACTTAATCGGGCTCGTCTTAGATTTACAGGTCTTTGTGAATTAATTTGTAATTATATTATTAAAGAAGATCTCTTGGGATTTTCTGCTCAGAACGAATCCTTAGATTCTTTTGATTTAAACGGACTCCTTCCTCAAAATTTAAATGATATTCATTTGTTGGCAGGGCTGTATCAGTTAAATAATGATTGGGTGATTGGAAGCCATATTTTGGATACCAGTAGTTCTGCTGAAAAATTTGCCGCATATTTTTTGAATAAATACCCTTACTCCCTATTCACGTTCTCAGAAGTAAGTTCAGATAAAAAACAAGTGGATGCTGCATTGCTCTCCAATAAATTAGCTGAACTGAAGGTGGGAACCTATATAAAATTTAAGGTTTTTTCTAAATCCTTTGGTAAAATGGAAGGACATTCCATGTTAATCAAAAAGAACCATGACGATACCTATTCCTTTTTTGATCCCAATAAAGGAGAACAACTTCAATTATCTTCTCTTGAGCTTTGCGACAAATTAAACAAATCAATGAAACTATATGATGGTACTCATATGGCCTTTCTTGACGGGATTAAATACATTAAAAGTTTAAGACCAGTGTCCTCCAATCCTTCTTTATCACGAACCCATTTGGACGTAATGAAAATAGATCCTCTGGATCGACGCGAAAATATTGATATTATTTACAATATATTATCCAGTTCCTTATTTTACAATGAGGAGAAAAACTCTCCTCGCTATATCAATGAATTAAAGAATATTCTTAAACGAATTGATTATAATAACGAATCAAATATTGTAAAAAATCTAATTGAAATTAAGAAAATATCAAAAATGGAACCTGATGCTGATGAGAACACCCATGTTCAAGGACTGAGAGCCATATTGAATAGTCCTACATCAAACACTTTTGCTGCTATACGTGAAAATTTATATCAAGATCCAAACATAAAGGAAATAATGGATGAGCTGCATTCTCCTGAACAAAACCTGGCACAAGGATAAACTTATCCAGTTTTTCTGCGGTATGACTAGGATAATTTTTCCTTAAATGAGGCTTAAAAAATTTTTTTACAAATCCGGGTTAATAATTTTCTTTTCTTTATTTAGTGGTTCCAACGGGACGAGAAGCCATATAATCACATATGCAAGAAAAGCCGCACCTCCGGCTAAGAAAAATACAATAAATAAAACACGAACCCAAAATGGATCGAAGTTAAAATATTCTCCCAAACCGCCACAAACCCCTGCAATAATTTTATTATCTCGTGATCGCCAAAGTTTTTTATAAGGGGGATCCGTTTTATTCATTGCCTCTCCAATTTAATTTCAGAAGTCCTCTAAAGAGTATAGAAGATTTTTTCAATAAATTGGTATCATCAATCTTGCTAAGATTGTTACTGTTGTTTTTTTACTTCTGAAAAGCTTGATTCAAAGCAAAATTATCTCGAATATTAAGAAAATAACTAGGCCTTTTATAAAATATAATATCGCAATCCCAATTGAATCTGATTACTGTATAATGTATTAAAACTTGTTGGTGTTCCAATTAAACCAATATTAAAAGGACCTCCGGTATCATAATGTCCAGTATTGGAAAATTTACCCAGATCCACAAATTGATAATTAAAATCAAGTAACAAACGATCACAGAGAGCATAAGCCAATCCGGCGCCTACCTGCCAAGCGAAGTGATTGACGGTATGACCGAATTCATTTTGCTGTACGAAAGGCCAATAAATACTATTGGTTGTATTAGAACTCAGGCCGATACCAGCCATTAAATAAGGCATAACTGGTAGGTTTAAATCAAAGTCATAATAACCATTAGCCATAACGGTATAATTTCTGAGTTTCGCAGTACCTATTTCAGGTGCATCATCCGTTGCTTGGAATGAAATGGAAGGGCGATAAGTAAATGTAACGTCGGTTCTCAATTGCGGCATGAATCGATAACCAATCCCAACATTATAGCCCAGTCTGTCTTCTATATGCGTATCGAGCGCACTGATTGGAGTATTTGAAAGATAACTCGCAGTCATTGCCGAGGGGTCATTAAAGAAGTTATAACCTAAATCACCTCTTATATATAAATTTCTAATTGGTGTATCTGTTCCCATGGTCCCTGAATATAAGTTTCCTGCAAAAATAAGACCCGAAATAATATAAATTATATTCTTTTTCACTAATTATCCTTAATTTGTAAATACTTACTCATACTATAACGAGATTAATTTAATGATGTAAACTGTCGCTACAAATTAATTGAAATTTTCTTGCTTGGATATCCTTAGAAGTCTATAGAGTGATGTAATTTGGTTAATCGCATTTGAGGCCGGTTAGATGGTGCACTTTGTTCCTTTTCAAGGGCTTCTAGCAACTTCGGTAGCCGCTCAAGTCGTTCTTCTCGTGCATAATCTTTTTTCAACTCGATATCGCTATATTGAATCCCCGTTTTTTCGCCTATAACAGTAAATATACGATTCAGATCTCCGTCGGGTTTTATGGGTTTATTCCCTAAATTTTTCTTTATTTGTTGCAGGAGCTCCTTTATTTTTACCTCTAAAGAAGGAGAAAAATCACACTCAATTCTAGAAGAGAAAAAGGTTCTAATTACCTCACCCTTTCTTTGCTCCTCGTAGGTAATCCCATAACAATCTTGTATGGTCACTTTGATACTCAGATCATCTTTTTGTTCTGTAAAAGACTCGGTTTGTGGACCAGATACAGGGCACCAGGTATCGCCCAAGGTTTGATTATGAATGGCACCTAAAGCTTTTTGGACCTCGTTTCCATGGTTGGTTCCCCATCTTCCTCCAAAAAATCTACCAAACATACCGCCCCAGGCATAACATTGTCCTAATGGAGTGTGGGAAAAAGAACCGGAATATTCAAATAATAATTTTTTTATCACATCAAAATTATCATTTTTGTGAGTTAGATAGTTCCATTTTGCTCTCCAAACATGCAGCGGTTTACCAGACATGAAATCACCTTATTGATGCTTTGATGAAAAAAATTAAATTTTATATTATTTTTCATGGTGATTCAATAATTGTCTTTGTGTGCATTATATGTGCTTTGTGCTGTTTGCGGTCATCTTCTTTGGTTTGGAAAATGAACGTCTTTAGATTGAACTGCTCATTAAACTGTGGTTCATATGAAGTTGTGCAATGACGATAAGTATGGGGTTACTGGAAGGTCATGCTTGCTATTGCATACAATCTGTTAGAAGTTGTTTTACTTTTGCTAAACCTAGGCTTCGCAAATTCGCTATATTGTTCTCTGGTATTGCTTCAGTGGAGCCATAAAAGGCAATTGCTTGATCAAGCATCGTTTCTCTTAATAAATGCAGCATAGGGTAGGGGGAGCGGTTGGTATAATTACTTACGTCATCTTCGGTAGTTCCATAGAACTGGTATGCGGGGTGAAAAGTTGCTAACTGGTATACTCCCTGGTATCCAGATTGCATTATGGCTTCATTGGCAAGATCAACAAAGTCTAAATACTCAAGAAATTCACTTAAAAAATGTGGAAAAAGGAGTAAAGTCGTTCCCGTACCAGGATTTGCGTTTAAAAGTTCAATTTCCATGAATAAATCCTGAAGGCCTTCTTCAAAATTTTTAGCTGAACTTACTTCTATCCTTACCCTATTTTTATCCATTTCATGTTTTGCAAAAGGACAGAAGTTGAGTCCGATCACCATGGATTGGATCCATTTTATGGTCTGTGAAATATACATTGACTAGCCTTTTATATGGGTTCTAAGTGACCTTTTATCTTGTCGAATTGAAAATGTAAAGCTTCTTGTTCTATCCGGGATACCTGATCTAATTACTGTATCATTTTTGAAAAGGGGAAATAACCTTCAAGTAAACATGAATCAAATAACATTAGTAGAAAGTTTTTATAGTTTTGCTGATTACATTTTTCAAGATCCTGGTCAGATATATATATTCTTTCCGATGTGATCGCCCAAGCATATAAAGCCCACTTACTTTGGAGCAGCATCCATTTTTATTATACGTAGTCATTACAGATGGCATTTTATGTCTTAGACGCTTTTCGATAACTGCTGGAACAATATAAGGGGTTCAGCACCGATAATTAAAATATGGCCTATAATTTAAACATGTTGTATTAATTTGTATCTCGCCATGAAACTTAAAATTGATCCCACTTTGATTAATAATTCCTCACAAGAAGCACAAGCATTAGGTGATTATCTGATTAAGAATGATTTAGCTTTTCTTGAGAAGAAAGGAGAACATAAGATAGGGCCTTCTCTCGAACTAGAAATAACTCACAACTTGATTCTTGATCAGGAAAACACCAATTCTAACATTAAAAGGTACTATGTTATTAGTAAAGACTTTCTTGGAAAAGGGGCTTTCAGTAAAGCTAGAGGGGCTATGGGTTATATTGATGTTGATATAGCCAGTGGTAAGGTTACTTATACGCCAAGTGAGGACAAGGCTATTAGAGTAAAAAACACCCAGTATGCCCAAAAGAAAATACTCGATACTGGTGCAGCTCCATATAGTCACTCAGAAGCAGTTTCAGCTTATGAGCAAACTAAAAACTTTAGTCATATAGGTATGCAACCCCCTATTGAGGTTAAAAAATCTCACGCTCAACTCGGTTTATTCTCAAAAAGTTATGCGCTCATGAATAAGTTAAAGGGTAGAGATCTAGATGTAGAAATTGTCGATTTTATTAGTAATGCTGATCCTGATACTGCAGCAATGGTCAAAAGTGTCTTGCTTCCTATATTAGAAGCATATAAAACACAAATTTCCGATAAAAATTTTGTTCACAGGGATATTAAACTAGAGAACATACGTGCCTATTTATCCGGGAAGGAGTCTACGATTAATTTTTTAGATGTAGATAGTGCTTTAAAAGTTGGTGAAAAGGATACTATTTATGGCAGCCCAGCCTTTTTACCGCCCGAACTATTTCAAATAAGCTCTACAAATACTATACCAGTAACTCCAGCAAGAGACATCTTTCAACTTGGGGTGTTGTTAATAGCGTGTTTAAATCCAAATTTAGATCCTAGCTCTTACTTTACGGATGAGCTAAATGCACAGAGTGGTCAGGAGGTTGTTGACTTCGCTCTTGAAGAAATACACAAGAATGGATGTTACGATCCGGACAAGATGGGATTTGATTTATTTGAGTACATCCAAGACTCTCAAATCATTCCTTCATCAGAAGAAACTGACCTACGTAATGAGATAAAAGAAATTTTAAAGGAAATGACCAAAGAGGATCCGACTAAGCGTCCTGAAATTGCTACTGTTATTTCTAAACTTAATGATATATTAATTAGGTTAGAACCACAGCAACAGCAACTAGGTATCGTACCATAGAACGCACGGTACAAATATTTATCCCACCCCATTCTGCTTTCAACGAGCCAAGAGGGATATCCGTGCAGTATTTGCTTTATAATATTTTTGCGTCACTTCTGGATGGTAGGTGACTAAAAATGTATGAGGCGAAGGTTAGCGTCATTGTCTTCTGCTCAAAAAGCTTCTTAAACAACCCGCTATGGAGCCAGGATGTTCTTCTTGGACGGTCTTTGACTGGTTTGCAGTTGCCTTATATATTCGTTTGTAACTTAAAGCAGCAAAAATACCCAAGAGATTGTTGGCGATATTGAAAGCTGTTATTAAATCGCTTTCTTTATAACTACCTAACCAGGAAGATACGCAAATATGCTGTAGTACTTGGTATTGGGTGTCGCCCGGCTTCATATTGTGAAAATAAGTCAGATTCCATAAGCAAGTATTAAGCGAGAAAAATGGATGACCAATAACTGTTTCTCCCCAATCTATAATACTTATCTCTCCTGTGTTTGGTGAACGTAGCATATTATTATCCTGAAAATCGCAATGATTGATGGTTTCAGGGATTTTATACTCTGCCAGTTGTTCACATTGTTCTACAAAGAACCCATAAGCCTGATTAAGGGCAGTGATTTCTTTGGGAGTTAAGCCATCATCAATTAACAGCTGCGTTTCTTTTATAAGCTTGCTATAAAGCAACGGAAATTGATCAAGCTGCCAATTGGGAATACCCAAAGCAACCAACTGAGGTATATCATTTTCTAGTTTTCTTTGAATCGATACATAATTACTAATCCCTTGTCCCAATAAGTCAGTATCAACATTGTCCTTTAAAAACAGAGCGCGTAAAGTGACATCACCACAAGCTGGTGTCAAAAAGCAATGGTATCGATCATTTTTTGCAATGACTGTTGGGATATGCTGACATTCTTGAGCTTGAAGCAAAGAGATAGTGTCGGGTTCAAGATAAAGTTCGGGCGGCGTTTGCTTCAGATAGAAGACGCCTTTTGAGGTGTTTATTTTTTTCACGATGGAATGGGCTGGTTCAACTATTTTTTGTATCGCAACCAGTTTGTAATCATGAGCTTCCAGATAATTAACAGCCCATTGGGTAGCTGCATCATTATTTTTCATGCTTCTTCCAGATAGCGTGCAACTTGGGCACCACATGATCCACATTCGCCTTCAAGCCTAATTGTCCTACCATCTTCCATGACAACCGGGGATTTAATTCTGCTTATGCTCCTGCATTGATTACACCAGACATTATTTAATATTATCTCTTTCTGCTTTACTTTTTCCCATAGGTGGAGCGCTTTTGGAGTGCCACGAATACCTGCAGTTTCTGGAATCGTGGTTCTTTGTTTTGCCAAATCCCAGTAGTGCATTAGCTCCATAACCGATTTGCCTTGGAGATTTTCCAAGCCGCGTTCTTTGGCAATATCCTTCATCGCATTTAAACGTTGTTCAAATTTATTCAGGCTGTTTCGCAGAGTGAGCTCGGTATCAAACTTACAATAAGTGCATAAAGAAAATACTGCGTGCAGTAAATCGCCTATTTCATCCTGCAAAGCAGCTCTTTTGTCTTTTGCCTCCAGATGTTCTTCAATCTCCAGGCACTCGCTTCGAATTTGCGCCATAATTTGGGCTTTGGTTTCCCATTGCAGGCCAAAAAGAGCGGCTTCTTTTTCTAAATGTTCCAGGTCATCAAAAATGCTTTTATTCATTCTATTTAATCAACTCAAAGTCCAATGCAAAATCAATTTATTTTGATATGTAGATCATCGTTCATGGCAATAGTCCAATTAAACGCGTAGGTGCCTCAGTTGCTTGCCTTATTTTCAATGGGAAAGCCATAACAAAACTCCCTTTAGAGGGTAATTGTTCACTATTGGCAATATTTTCCACGATGTATCGTCCTGAACTTAACAAAATGCGATGTACTGGATAACCATCATCGGGCCTGTCAGGCGATAAGGTGTCTATACCTAAACCCACAATGTCTCGTGACACCAGCAAGAGGGCAGTTTCAGCCGAGACACTGGGAAAATTATACTGGTTACGATATTGGATGGGGTTACCCCAGAAACGTGCCCAGCCGGTTTTTATGATCACAAACGAACCAGGTTGAATTAGGCCATGTTTTTTTTCAAAATCAGCGATATCTTGTGGGGTGACACTATATAGTTCATGCGATTTTTGGGAGACATCAATGAGAATACAAGGAGCAACTAATCGGTCCAGTGGAATTTGGTCTATAGACAATCCATCAGGACAGCAATGCGAGGGCGCATCCATATGCGTTCCTATCCCTGCCGGCAGAGTAAGATGTTGCACGCGAAATGAAGTTTCGCTGGTACAGTCAGCGTAATCCAATACTATTGTTGACGAGAAACCACAGTTTTCCTCCCAAGAAGGGCTGGTTTCATCCAAAGTATGGGTTAATTCGATGAGTTGATAGGGAAATTTCATTGTGTTATTTCACTTTTTTAGTAAACCATAATATCAAATCATCATCTAAAGAAACCATTTTTCCTGGAACAAGTGGTTTATAGTTATAGGTGACTCCCAGCCCATCAGGAATATAGCCCCGTTTGATGTAGAGTCGTTGCGCCTGGCCATATCCACCATCTTGCCCGCTATATAAGCCTACACCAATACCTACGTATGAATGCTGACTTGCTGCTTTTTCTTCAGCGACTGTTAGTAAAGTACTTCCTATTCCAAATCTGCGAAAAGAAGGCAATACATTTAGGTCCATAATTTCTGGGATTTGTTTATGAGCGAATGGTTCATAGAGCGATGTCCATTTTAGCGTAACATAGCCTGCAATTTGGTCTTGAAAATAAGCCAACCATACGACTCGCTCAGCCTGTTGTTGTTCTTGATAATACGTTTCAAATAATGATGTAGGTTTTGGCCAATTTACTTTTTGAAAAGCATCGACCAGCAAGGGGATATCAGTCAATGCCAAGGGTTTAATAACAATAGCTTGTTGGTTTATTGTTGAAGGCGCAAGCTGCTTCATCATATATACCATATTCCATTCATATCCAGCGGGTTTTAAATCAAAAAGAGCTTTAAAGCCCACCGATTGATAGAAACGATACGTTTTAAGATAATTCGCTTCTGATTTAGATGGACTCAGTGTTTCAACGGTTATGGTTTTAGCTCCTTGCGTTACAGCATAATGACAAGCTCCATTTATTAATTGCTTTCCAACACCTTGACGGTGAAAATCCCTTCTTACAGCCATCCAATAAATATTGGCATTATTAGGGTAAGGAAAATCAATTGAAATGAGAGCAATGTAGTTATCACCCCTTTTAGCGGCGAAATTTATACGTTGGGTAACCCCAATTGCGTAATGCTCATTTGCTTCTGGTAATCCAAAGTATTCAGGCAACTCCATTGTTATGGTTTGACACAAGGCTTTAGCGAGTTCACCCGTTATTTTTTCAATTTGAATCATAATATTTTCCCTGTCGCAATATTTGCGTATCAGATGCCTAAAGCTTTTATATTTTTGTACTCATGCATTACATAAGATTGATGCGCTGAGAAAAATTTAGTTTATCGATTTAATGTGTAGTGCTTAAGATTTTCTTCCGGGTGAATACTCATCAGAGAAAATGATGGTTCTATTTTTACCTTGTTTTTTAGCAACGTACAGTGCTTTGTCGGCCGCCTCGATTAATTCATGCATTGAAGAACCATGCTGAGGATAACTAGAAACCCCCAGAGAAATGGTGATACTAAAGACATTGCTTTTAAGTGTAATTGGCATTTTACTGACCTCGTCGCGAATGGTTTCTGCAATTTGTTGTGCATTATCTAGAGTACAGTAAGGTAAAACCAATAAAAACTCTTCTCCACCATAACGACAAGCCAAATCACCCTCACGAGTTAATGATGCAAGCAGCTTTCCTAACAAAGCCAATGCTTGATCCCCTGTATCATGGCCTAAGTTGTCATTAACGCATTTGAAATTATCTACATCAACCATAATGAATGCAATCTTTGTTTGGTTTTGTTTTGCCTGACTTATTTGCTTCACCACATATTCATCCAGGAAACGGCGATTCAATAAACCTGTGAGGGGATCGCGAATTGCTTGGGAACGCAACAATTCTTTTAGACGTATATTTGCAATAGCTAATGAAACAGTTTCGCTAACCACATGAATTAAAGCGCTTTGTTTTTCAGTAGAGGAACAACTTGAATTTGTATCAATGAACAACAAGCCCAATATTTCAAATTGAGCCATTAAAGGAATACATAAAGATGCGTGTTCTGTCTGGTGCATTTCTTTAATGTGCTGACAAATAACAGTGGGTTGCGAATTACTCACTTGATGAATGCATCCTCTCCTTAATGCCCAGCATTCATCAGGAGAAAAAGTTATGGCGTAGTCATTGCTCTTATTACCCCAGGTAATTTTCTTATCAAGGTAATTGCGTGAATTATGCATGAGATATAAGACACCATCAGAAAAATCAAGAATTTCAGTGGCAAATGAAGTAAAAGATTCAAGTATTTCGTCAATGTTTTTACAGGCCAGCAATGTTTCACTTAATTGAGTAATCAAAAACATTTTTTGATTAATCGACTCCAATTCTAATTTTTCTTTTTCAACAATCTCATACGCTTCTCGAAGTGATTTTTCTTTTTGCTGTAATAATTTGTTTTGTTCCGTTTGACGAGTGACATCGCGAATAATGGCTATGGCAGCTAATCCTTTAGCGGTATCTAAGGGGCTCAGACTAATTTCAAGAGGAAATATTTCTCCATTTTTTCGCTTACCACTAAGCTCCATTCCAAGACCCATGGGGCGCACGCGAGGCGATTTAAAATAGCTATCACGATGTTGTGGATGAGCTTTAGCGAAGTGTTCTGGCATTAAGATTTCAACGGATTGTCCTAATAGCTCTTCTTTGGAATAGCCGAACATTTCTTCGACTTGATTATTGCTAAATTCAATAAGACCATCTTGGTTGGTTAATATCATCGCATCAGGAATCGCTGATAAAAAAGCGGCATTGTATCGTTCACTGTCTTGCAATTTTTTATTAAGCTCCTGGATATCTTTGGCTCTTTTCAAGATTTCGGTCCCCGCTTTGCCTTTGCTGCTTTGCAAAGTTTCGATGATTTTCAGCTGGGAATCATGTGATTGCTGAAGATGAATAAATTCCGTGACATCTTCTACTCGATGGATAATGTATTTGACTTGGCCATTTTCTAGCACCGGACAATTAAGTGGACTCCAATAACGTACCTCAAAATCACCTCCAAAAGAGGCGGGGCGGCGAATGTCGTATTTTTGGATGGCCATCGCGTCACAAACCTTATCCTTTAAAACACGATTCAATGAGTGGCGTAAATTATACACACCTGATGCGGATTGGTCGTTGGGATTATCTGGAAACACATCGAAAAGATGTCGGCCTAAGATGTCTTCTCTTTGTACCATAGTCGCTTTAAGATAGGCATTACTAGCCCCCACAATGGTTAGTTGTGGTGATAGAATAAGGTACAAATCGGGTGCTGCTTCTAAAATGGCTTTGGCATCTTCCTTAAAATTTTGAGAAATTTCCATTTTCGTGCTTATCCCTTAATCTTTAGAATTACTTAATCTCTTCTCGCACCCACGGTGCAAATCTGATGAAGGTACTTAATCTTAATATCCGTCCCAGTTTATTGGACATTATTATCCTATGGGTCGGTTTTTAAATGGGGTCACTTGTTGATGATTGATATCCTTTATGATTTTTCCGTGTATCACGAGAAATTTTCTGAGCCCATCACACATATCATAGCCCCATATTATTACCAAATTGGCGAGCAATTTCATCTGCGCGCCACAATATTTTGCTTATGTAATAGGGTCAAACTGCGAGTCTGACCCCTTATTCATATAGTTATATCAGTACACATTTGGGCAATGAGGTATGTTCTGTCATGTTATTTGAAGGCGCTCTATTCATCTCATCCAAGAAGGTTTTACCTCCTCTTTTTAAGTTCAATTTAGAGCCTGTAATTTTGGGAGCGGATTGAGTTGAAGCTACCGAGGTTTCAAGCATTTCAATGCCAAAATTTAAGTAATGAATTGTTCGAATTTCACTATTTACCAATCCTTGCACATTATGTTGATAGTATTCCAGGGGATCTTCTTCAATGGAAGAAATACTAAAAAGCGAACTGGGGTTAAATTTGTTCGATTCTACATGCTTTTTTTCGAACAACGCTTTCATTGCTTTAGTGAAGAAAGGGATGCATAACGCATTATCATTAAAGCTTCGATAAAACGGACAGGCAAATCCTTCTTCTCCAATTTGGAAGATGGTTTTACCATCCACTTTTCTGCAAAAATCTTTGCTCGCATAAATGGATAAGCTAATGGTAGAGATTTTTAAACTGTTTTCTTCGATCTTTTCAGATGCGAGGTGTTTCCTAGCTTTCAAATAAGTAGTTATGGTGTTAAATAGATTTTGTGGAATTTTATCTTCATCAGTAAGCGTATAGGGATTTTTAAATGTAGCGTCCTTCATGGCTTTAAAAGTAGGTTCATCGACAAAAATTCTGAGTGAAACAGGAGTAAGATCATCTTTTAAATGGCCTACATACTCGGATACTAAATGATTGGTATATGCAAGTACTCCTGGCAGTTCTGTGACTTTATTAAGCGGTCGTGTTGCACCCGAGGCTTTATATTTTACTTCAACCGCATAGCGTAAAGGCTCATTGATCTGATCTTCTCCATTAAAAACTTGAGGATGCACAATACCTCGTAAACCTCCACTGCCTACGAAATACTCGGTATCAGGGTGTTGCCTTTTTAATTCATTAAAATCCTTAATTTCCTGATATTGAATTTTAATGCCTATTGAGGTGGCAAAACCTCTTAGTTTTTTTTCTAAATCACTGATTATTACTTTAGAAGGGATACTATCAAGCACTTCTCCGAAGCCCTTACTTCTGTCCATTCCCGCAAAAGAACTTTGTTCAACATACATCGCGTGATTGCGTATAGGCTCCTCATATTTTTCAAACATGAGAATTTCTTTTTCCGGGAATTGTAGTTTTAATTGTATTGCACCTAACAGACCAATAGGTCCTGCACCAATGAAAATTATATCAGCCATATTTACTTTAGATTGAAAAACAGAAACTTATAATAGCAAGTAATGGGTGATTTGCCTCTTATTTTCCTGCCCGATTTGCGGTGCATAGCTAATCAAATTGCTGGAAAGTGCGATACATTCGTTAATCGGAACAGCTAATTTGCTGCATGAAGCGCTGCCTTTTCAATTTCATAAGAAAAAACAATATAATAAATACCCTTTTTACGCGTAGCGATTTCTTTTTCGAAACTCGTATGCATAACTGCTAAGTTTTGTAGTTCGACTGCGATATGTCAAAAAAACTCCCATGATCTTTTGCAGTATGAGTGAGGCTAGGTAAGAGTTTTTTTAAATTCATTGAAAAGTTTTCGGTAATGTATGCAGGATTATTTAAATCGTCCAGGTCTATTTTAAGAGCAATTAATTTTTTTCTCTCTTGGCTCCAATAATTGGGACCTCTTAATACCTTAATATTTAATATTCTCATGTTAAATTCCGTTTACGTAATTTCCGTGTTTGCTGTTAGCTGCATGCAAAATTGAAGAGATAAATAAACTGCACTTGTCTTTGGGTAACGCTTCTTTTAATTGAGTATAGTCATAATTCAAAAAATAAAAGACTTTAGTTTTAGCTACTGATTGCATATCAGATTCGATTTCTAAAACTTTATTACTGAAGGTTAAAAGACACTTCTGCACTAGGTCATTAAATGAGGAGTGTGGTTCATTTTTAAGCAAACAGGTCAAATACAGCTATAATTAAGGGTAGGGTGAATTTTCTAAGCGAGTAGTATTATGGCTCAAGCAAAAAATCCTATTAGAGAACTGAGAGTTGGTTTTTTCGGGAGTGGGGGTTCAGGAAAAACGCAACTGGTTAATGTTTTGGCGAGTAGGAGGTACAGGACAGACGAAGGTACTACAATTGGTATTTCAAATAACTCATTCCAAAGCGAAAGCGGAGATGTTCGCGTTACACTAACTACTCATGGAGAGGCTGTCAAGCATAGGCAAAAAAAGGAGCAATGGGTGAGGGCAGAGCCAATCAATGTGATTTGCATTGATCAAAGTGACAAACAATCCTTACAAGAGGCTGACTTCTATATAATGGAAGTCCGGAAACAAAAACCTGATTCTCAAATTATAATTGCAATTACTAAAACAGATGAGAGTGAGAAACAACAGGTTACACAGAAAGATATTCAACAATTTAAAGAAAAACATAAGCTTCCAGATATAAAGGTTATGGAGACCAGTGCTGCAAAGAATACAGGAATTGATGACTTGCGCGATTTGATTGTTCGGCAAAAAGATAAACAATTAATTGACAAATTTAAGATGAAAGTTGATTTAGCTTCTATGGAGCTCAAGGCGATTGGGGCGAACTCCCAGTCCCCCGCAGTGAAAGCTTGGGAAACGTTTCAAAATGAGATAGCTGCAGCAGCAAACGAATGTTCGAAAAGCATGGTCCAGGGTGCAATTAAAAAATTTACTAGCCAGCTAACCGAAAAGACATTAGAAGTAGAACCTCCGAAAGTACGTGATTTTTTTACAAAACTCATACAATGGTTTAAAGGACAGGATTGGAATACTGCAGACGAGATTAGAGAAAATATCCGTTATGAAGGACAAGTTGCGCTAAAAGAAAAACTAAGCTCTTATAAAGATGATGCAATAGAAGAGAGCAAAAATTTCAAACCTTAATCTTAACCAAAAGAAATGTCTATAAAAGTCAGGTTGTAATGTATGGAGGATTATGAATTCATATGCAATCAAAGCTTCTAAGTTGTATCGATAGAGCGATCAGATTAATGGTAAAGACAAGAAAGGAACAAGATCTATTTCTAAACAATACATCTTGTTTCCTCTACTAAATCATTACAGGCAGCAATCTCCGTTTGATTTTCAAGAGTATCCGGTTTAAAAAATAGCGACTCTCTTATTGAACTTGCTCTTTCTACTAAAGTGGTTGTTTCATTTCTTGCCCATTTATGCATTTCACCCTCTCGTATACAAGGGGAATACAAAATTTTGTTTTCATAATAATCAACTCTTATAGAAGTTGGATAATCAGCAAATCCTTCTAGAAATCGTTTGGCCATTATGTAAGCTTTATTATTTGGATCACAAAACCACAATTTAATAGTAATATTATCTGTTTGAGTTATTCCGTCCGCTATCATACGTTTAGAAATATCCTCTACTGTAACTGCTTTTTTCCCTCCCGAAACGCAATATGGCCAATCATGAAAGGGGAGATGTTTTAATTCCTCATAGGGTAAATTTGGATTATCTAAGACAGAGGATAATTTTCTATCGGGATGACAATCAATTCCGTGGCCTAGCACATAAATTTTTGTATTAGGAGGCAAAGTAGATAAATCACATTGGTTGTGTAATAAAATGATAAAATTTTTATTTTTAAACCTGCTTGCATTATTATTTTTGAATGTTTGAATATCCTTTTTCACTTTTTCTGAGAGTTCATCCTCCCTAAATGGTACATAAATATATCCGTCAACAGGATTTTTTAGATAATGATTACAGATATTATCAAAAACTTCTTTTAAGTTATTAAGGATGCCTACAGTCATGATTGATTAATTTAAATACAGCTTGAGGCATTATAATCCACAAAACATTATGGTTTTATTAATTAATAATTAACTCTGTGGTTTAAATCGTTTGTTTGGTCAAATTGTCTAACCGATATGCTCGTCCACAATTGATGTCATTCCCGAGTAGGCGGGAATTTTTTCTCCAAAACAAAGTTAGGAATTATTTGATGGATGGATTCCGCCTGCGCGAGAATGACCCTATTAAACTGCAGGAGTAACACTATATCCTGGGAACATTATCATAAAAAAGCCAATCTGAGTTATTAACATTATGGAGGTTCGATTATTGTTGTTATTATTTTAAGCAAAGAGTTTAATCACGTAGGGAGCCAAAAATTAAAAATAAAAATAGTGGGAGTCAAGACTGTTTTTTTATTTTTTATTTGTATAAGATACCTATGTTTGAATTTTTTCTTTAATCCCTTTTCTGTGGATATCTTTTTACCAAATATGAATTATAAAACAGCAATGTATAAAAAAAACCTTGCTGCGTCTGAATTATATCATTTTTAAATCACTGCAACTTCATTTAAGTTATGCACATTTTCTGTGGATAAGTCTGTTTATAGACTGTCAAACTCCTTGTGGAATTAGTAATTAATCAGGTGATTCATCTTTTACCAAGCTGCCTTCCATCCAAATACAAGAGCAGTAAGCGGTTGATCATTTATATTCCACATAAGGGTTTTATTGTTATTGAGTTAAAATAGGTCAATCTCATTTTGCAGCCTTTGTCCAAATAAAAAATTGACAAGAAAAAAATTGATTATTCTCGATGACTTAGTATTAATTTTAGCCTTAAGCCTTTAAGAAAGGATTTACAGCGGATTTTTCCTTGTCTATGATATTTGTACGTAAATCAAAAAAAGAGTTATTATGTCACCACGAGGCGGAAAAAGAATAGGAGCAGGGCGTCCTAGGGGTGAGCCTACCAAAGCGGTTCGTTTAACAGTATCTCAGCTTGCTGAATTAGAGCACGTAAAGAATCGTAAGAGTTATCAATTACCCGTGTTCGCCAGTAAAATACAAGCTGGATTTCCTTCACCTGCTGATGATTATATAGAGGGATATCTCGATTTAAATACTAAATTCATTAAACATCCTTCAGCTACCTTTGTTTTGCAAGCCACCGGAGATTCGATGGTCGAGGCGGGTATTTTTTCGGGTGATTGGCTTTTAGTTGATAGAAGCATAGAACCCTCTGATGGTCGTATTGTGATT
Source organism: Legionella nigrisilvae (assembly GCF_977063395.2). Classification (NCBI taxonomy): domain Bacteria; kingdom Pseudomonadati; phylum Pseudomonadota; class Gammaproteobacteria; order Legionellales; family Legionellaceae; genus Legionella; species Legionella nigrisilvae. Next base: position 44,054 of record NZ_CDRUGZ020000020.1, on the reverse strand, counting down.
GCTGCAGTCAATGGTGAGCTAACAGTGAAGCGTCTTTCAAAAAAAGGGGGAATAGTTCAATTGCTTCCGGCAAATCCCAAATTTAAACCCATTGAAATTACCGAGGAGAATGAAATGGTGATTTGGGGGGTGGTTACCTTAGTTCTTCATGAGCTTGCCTAATATGTTTGCTCTTATCGACTGTAATAATTTTTACGCCAGTTGCGAACGTCTATTTCGTCCTGACTTAAGGGATGCTCCGATTGTGGTTCTCTCTAATAATGATGGATGTTGCATCGCGCGCTCGAATGAGGCAAAAGCCTTAGGTATTACCATGGGTGAACCTTATTTTAAAATTAAAGATTTGTGCAAAAAGCATGGAGTGAAAGCCTTTTCCTCGAATTACACGCTTTATGGAAACATCAGCCATCGAGTGATGTGTACCATTGAGGAAAGCTGGCCTCATGTGGAAATCTACTCCATTGACGAGGCATTTCTTGATTTAAGTAGCTTACCAATTGATTGTCCTACTTCTTTTTGCGAGCAATTACAAAAGAAAATTTTAAAACACACGGGAATTCCTACTTCCATCGGTATTGGACCGACTAAAACATTAGCTAAAGCGGCGAATTATTTATGTAAAAAGGTTTTTAAGATACCTGTTTTCGACATTACGTCGAATCGCGAGCAATTATTGCAGCAAATTTCAGTAGGGGATATATGGGGGGTAGGACGACAATGGGAACATAAATTAATCGCACGGGGAATACATACGGCCTATGATTTGGCAATGACCAATGCTCACCATCTGAAGAAGAGTTTTAATGTCGTTTTAATGCGAACCGCAATGGAGCTTCGAGGAATTGCCTGTGGAGGATTGGAGGAAGTCGAGCCGAAGCAAAACATCATGTCATCAAAAAGTTTTGGACAAATGCAAACACACTTTTCGGCCATTGCCGAAGCTATAAGTAGTCATTGTGCCAGAGCCGTTGAGAAAATGCGTACTCAGCAATTGGTAGCACAGCGCCTGTTTGTTTTTGTACATACCAATCGGTTTCGAGAAGATCTGGGGCAACACTTTCAATCTATAGAATTTAAGTTCATTACTCCGACCGACGATTTGCGATTAGTTACCCAAATCGCTAAGCGATGTTTGCAACGTATTTTTAAATCAGGATATTACTATAAAAAAGCAGGGGTTTGCCTTGAGGATTTGATTCCTAAAGATCCTATGCAATTGGATATGTTCCATCAGCCAACTGATGAGCAACTAAACCACACAGAACAATTGATGAGCGTATTTGAACGAATCAATCAAAAGTATGGACGAAGTACGATTCGCCTGGCAGCTGAAGGGTATTCCAAACCTTGGGATATGCGGGCCGAGCTTAAATCACCTGCTTATACCACCCGATGGTCTGAGGTGCCTCAAGTTCGTTTAGATTGAAGGGTTTTTATCATGAATGAACTAAAGAATAGAAATTGAAATGAACCCAATAAGAAAAATCATTCATATTGATATGGACTGTTTTTATGCCGCTATCGAAATGCGTGATTTTCCTGAGCTGGCCGATAAACCCATCGCGGTAGGAGGGGCGGCGGATCGAAGAGGGGTTATCGCCACGTGCAATTATGCGGCACGAGCCTATGGAGTACGCTCAGCCATGCCCACAGGAAAAGCAATGAAGTTATGTCGTAACCTAATCTTACGGCCAGTACGTATGGAAGTTTATCGGAACGAAAGTCAATATATCAGATCCTTATTTGAAGAATACACCGATCTAATTGAGCCTTTATCTTTGGATGAAGCCTATCTTGATGTGACGAACTCTCCTAACTGTAAAGGGAGCGCTACCTGGATGGCACAAGAGTTACGTGAGCGAATCTATCAGACCCGGCAACTTACCGCGAGCGCAGGAATTGCGCCCAATAAGAGCTTGGCAAAAATTGCCAGTGATTGGCATAAGCCTAATGGGCAAAAGGTGATTAAGCCAGAAGAAGTGGCTGCATTTATGATTGATTTACCCGTGCGCAAATTATTTGGGGTAGGGCCTAAAATGGAGGAAAAATTAAACTCTTTGAATATTAAAACATGTGGCGATGTACAACAGCATTCAATGGATTATTTATTTAATGAGTTTGGGATTATGGGGCAGAGACTGTATGATTTAGCGCGTGGAATAGACGAGCGTCCAGTTAATCCTGAGCGTATTCGAAAATCCATTAGTGTCGAAGAAACCTATTTGCAGGATTTACCGGATGCGGACGCATGTTTTGCTGCGTTACCGGAGTTAATGGGACGTCTGGAAGGAAGAATACAGCGTATAGGAGGAATTTCAGGCATTCATAGCTTGTTTGTTAAATTAAAATTTAATGATTTCCAGCAAACCACGGTTGAATGCATACACGATAAAATTGACTTAATTATCCTTCAGCGCCTTATCCAAGAGGGGTTCTGCAGAAAAAATATGCCCATAAGATTATTGGGTATAGGAATTAAATTGAAGCAAGAAAAGACAACGGAAATGATTCAACTGCCTTTGTTCGACTTATAATGGTTTAGGTTTATTTTAGCAATAAACGTGCATCTACAAATAAAAATCATATTCGGTTAATTTTACAATTTTTATAGCACGGATCCATTTAATGATGGCTATACTTGTTTTATAAATACCGAATTGAAAAATTGATACCAATGTTATGAGGAAATTTCATTTAGAAGAAAACAAAACACCAACCCATGCTAATTTAGCGCGTTTTTTGAAAGCGGAGGGGTGGAAGTCAAGTAAGTTTTCTGCGCTGGCGTCAGTGAATGAAGAATGGCTCCATTTTTCTCCCCTGATTAGTCAAACTTTAGAGTATAAGCACCTGCTTGCGGCTTTTTTGCAGGCAAATCATCTCGAATATTTGATGCCAGAGACCCATTATATCGATGATCAGAATTGGCCTACTGTTTTGGCTAATATCAGTAAGTCACATCCTCCTAACATTCCTTGGATATTAAAACCATCTATGTTAAATAATGGGCAACATATCCATATATTTAATGATTTAAACGCCATTGAAGCCCATTTTCTTTCTCATCAGCGCATGGGAGGCCCCCAAGTTTTGCAACGGTATATTGTTAAGCCGCAATTGATTCAGGGACCCCAATGGGGGCATAAATTTTCTATTCGAGAATTGGTGGTGGTATCTACACACGAAGGTGCAGCACTTTTTCCGAGTGGGTATGTGAATATCGCCTTAAAACCTTATCAAGAAGATAATTTCAACCAACTGGAATCTCATCTTACCAATGAACATCTTAGTGACGAACGATATAACGTAGTGCAACGTTTAAGTGATGAGATATCAATAGTCCAACCCTACAAAATGGAGATAATTTTTATCTGCCAACTGCTAGTCAATGCATTGAAAAAGCGATTTGCTCCTGTTTGGGAGGACAGACAGCCTCGAATTGCCTGCTTTGGTTTTGATTTTATGGTTGAGGCAGCAGGTAATAAGGTTTGGTTACTGGAAGTGAATCATGGACCTTGTTTCCCTGTTGATGATTCCCATCCTTTATTTAATGCATTGTATCGTCCTTTTTGGCAACAATTAATCAAACGGTTTATTGAAAGGGGACCTTCCGATTTTATTGCTTTAGACTGATCTTTTAATTCAGGGGGCGTACAAGTAATGCCCTAAAGCGCATTTTGATAAGCTAATAATAAGTCTTGTTTAAAATAATTAAAGATGGCTTTATCATTTTTAAATATTTTGGCTCTTAGAATAGCCGAAGGATGGTAGGTTGCCATGACCAAATAATCAGGTTTAGTGATTAAAGTTCCTCCGTTCTTTTTGTAAGTGAAAATGAGGATCAATCAACGATTTGGCTGAAGTTGCTCCAAGACAAAGAACTACTTTCGGTTCAATGCCTTAAATGAACTCGTTCAAAAAAGAATATGAAAAGAACTCTGAAGGGGAGTGGGTAAAATACCTCTCAAACAACTATCCTCCTATAAAGCGAATATAATCCAATTACTTTTTTTAGATTCGGCTAATTAGCAGAAAAAGTGGTGTATATTATATATATCCTAATATGGAAATTACGTTATGGACGACTATTTGATAAAAACCAAACATCTGGGGTTACGCTTACTTAGAAAAGATGATGTTAAGTATTTAAAACATATAGAAAGGGATCCCAAAGTCAAAGAATTTTTTCCAGAAGGCCTCTTAAGCGATAAAGAAATAAAGGAATATATTAACGAAACCTTAGTTCTTTATAAAGAAAAGCATTTACCTTCTTGTATTATTTTTAGGCTATCTGGTGAAAAATTTATTGGTGAAGCTTATTTTAACCAATTAGACAGCGGAGAAATAAAAGTAGGATACCTTTTGCATCAAAAATTTTGGAATAAAGGGTACGCTACCGAAATATTAAAAGCTCTTCTGAAATGGGCAAGGGATAATATTGATACGGATTATATAATTGCCTACGCTGACAGAAAAAATACTGCTTCATTCCGGGTCATGCAAAAATGTGGAATGAAATATTATAAAAAGGGACGTTATTTAGAGATGGATTGCTATTTTTACCGGATTCGTAATAAATAAAATTCTAAATTGTGTCACTACTTTGTGGGTGAGTACAAAAAAGGGTAACTACATTTTTAATTATTTTTTCGCACAGATTAAGTTGTTCTATAGTTACAAATTCATTCGGATTATGGGCTTGTTTAATATCACCAGGCCCACAGATAACGGTGGGGACATTGGCATTTTGAATGACACTCGCCTCAGTTCCATAGGAAACCTTTAATCGATCGTTTATTCCGGTTACTGCACGAACGACTTTAAGGATGGATGAGCTTTCCAAAGCTTGAAATCCGGGTGCATCAGAAGTTTCATCAAAATAAACTCTAGCCTCTGAATAAGTCTTTTTCATCTCAGGTAACAGCGTTTCATTGATATAATTTTCAATTTGGCTACGAAAATTTACAATGGGAAATTGGTTGATATAACGAACTTCAAGAATAAATTCACACGTGCCAGGAATGACATTTGTTGCAATTCCACCACTGACTATATTAATGGTTATTGTGCTGAATGGACAATCAAAATCATTATCAAATGGCCCATTTTCTTTTATATAATGGGCAATAGAGTTAATGTAATTGATTAAACGACTCCCATATTCAATTGCATTACAACCCTCAAAAGCCAGAGAAGAGTGGGCTGCTTTCCCCTGTATTTGACAATGATAAAGTTTTCTAGCTTTTCCTCCTATTATTGGGCGCATATTAGAAGGTTCACCTACAATACACCCTTCAGGTTGAATCCTATTGGTTTTTAAAAAATCAATTACATAATCTATACCCAGGCAACCTACTTCTTCGTCACAAGTAAATGAAAAGTGGATGGGTTTCACTCGTTTTAATTTCTTAAACTCAGGAGTAAGAGCAAGAATCACCGCAAGAAAACCCTTCATATCGCATGTACCACGCCCATAAATTTTATTATCTAATTTCGTCGCTACAAAAGGATCCGTATTCCATATTTGTCCACCTACAGGTACCACATCAGTATGACCCGACAAAAGAATCCCTCCTTCCGTTTGCCCATTCGTTGCAGGAATAGTTGCAAATAAATTAACTCTGGATTCAGCCGGGCCAGGAATAACTTGCGAAGGAATATGATGTAGTTTGAACCACTCATCGATTGTTTTAATAATTTCCAAATTCGAATTATTTGAAATGGAGTTAAAACTAATGAGCCGCTCTAGCCATTGTAAAGTATCCATTACTCTCCTTGTTTGTCCGATTGATAGGCACAATGAGCTATAAATTACATAATAGTCAAAGCAATTCTACATTGCAATTTATCCAGATTGGTACCAAATTGGATTATAATTAATCCATAGGAGCTTATTTTTAAGGAATTTTATGAGAAGAAATCTGCCATTTAAAAAATCTTCAGTGGCCTCAATTGGAGTTGAACTAGAACTTCAGCTTATAGACCCCTGCTCCTTTTCATTAATTTCTAGAGCTAAGGATCTGATTAGAAATATTAAAACGGAATCCTATCAAATTAGAGTAAAACCTGAAATAACCCAAAGCATGATTGAAATCAATACTTCCATTCATCAGTCCCCGCAAACTATGTTACAGGAATTATTTGAATTGCAAGCCTATTTATTAAAACAGGCTTCCAATTTGGAGATAGGGATTTGTGGTGGAGGTTGTCATCCATTTCAAACCTGGGCGATGCAAAAAATATTTCCCACATTAAGATACAAAAAAATTTCAAGAAGATATCGGTTTTTATCCAAAATGGCTACTGAATTTGGCCAGCATATTCATATAGGTTGTGGTAATTCAGAGGATGCCCTTTATCTTACGCACGCGCTTTCGCGGTATGTACCTCAACTTATTGCAATATCCGGTTCTTCACCATTTTATCAAGGCGTTAATACCCACTTTTGTTCCGCACGTTCGATAGCCTTTAATGCATTTCCATTAAGTGGGGTTATGCCTTATCTCACGGATTGGAAACAATTTTCAGATTATTATTATAAAATGCGTAATTTAGACATTATATCGAGTATGAAAGATTTTTATTGGGATATCCGCCCTAAACCTGAATTTGGTACCGTTGAAATTAGAGTTTTTGATGCCCCACTAACTATTAATAAAGCACTATTGATTGCCGCCTATATTCAGTCCTTAGCCCTTTATCTATTGGAAGAAAGACCCACTCAAGTTTGCCCTGATGTGTACAATCTTTATAACCAAAATAGGTTTGAAGCTTGCCGATATGGTTTTGAGGGCACTTTTATTAATCCGTACACCATGGAGCGCAGTTTAATTGTTGACGATATAATAAATACTGCGGAGATAATTAAAAAATATGTTGATCAACTAGGAAATACTGAGTATGTGGATCGATTACTCGATGGTGTAAGAGATAAAGTGAATGACGCCTCTTTGTTATTAGAAATATTTCATCAAGTGGGCTCCTTGCCTAAGATGGTTTCAGAGCAATGTAAAATGTGGGCTCAAAAAAATTAAATGAATATAATCAATATAAATTAGATTATAAGTTAATGTCTTGAGAAGTTATTTCAATCTCATCATTATTGGATTTTTTTGCCACCACAAGAGTATACTCAGGAACTTCAAGCCAGGTAGTCGTGTCCTCTGTCAAAGGTTCAGATGCAATAATAATGCTTTTTTTGGACTCACCTCCATTCATTTTATATCCCTCATCAAAAAAACCGTAGCTTTCTCCGTAGGTATACCACAATGAATGGTAATAAGAATGAGTAGAAGGCAATTCCGAAGGTAAAGGCCAGCCATAATCAAACACAAATCGAGTTGCAGCAATAAATTCACCATTTGTAATAAATAAATTTACAGGGGAGTTTGCTTTTATTTTTCGTCTTTGACGAACATGCTGTACTATTTTTAATGTTTCAATAACCGCAGTAATAATTTCCTCTGTTTCATAATTACTGGATTCAGGTAATTGAGATAGAAATATGGAATAAATCCATTCACTATCCGTAGTTCCATGGATATCTTCTTTATATTCAGGACGTATATATTCCAATAAATCATATCGCATTTCCTCAAAATTGCTTAATGATCCATTATGAGCAAGAACGACATTGGTGTTCGAAAAAATAAAAGGATGGACATTTTGATTAGAGACGATTTGCTCTTCATGATAAGAAACCCCGCGTAAATGTGCCAAAAGGCAATAAGGAGAAATTTTAGAAGCAAGGTTTCGTAAATTACTATCGTAAAAGGGTAATTGAGGCGTTTTATATAAGTAAGGAAATTTGGGATTGGGTGATGTAGTATCCCAAGCAGCCATGCCAAATCCAGCTAAATTAAGTAAATGAGACATGTATTTAGGATTATAGCTCTGCTCTATAAATGAATTATCGGGCTTATAAAGCAATTCTTCAATTACTATCGGTTTTCCAAGATAAGTCAATATTCTGCACATAACATTTACCTATTGTAGTTTTCAATGTGTAATCGTATGTCTAATTTATCAATCGATTTTTTTAATGATGTAAACGAAGTACAAATCAAATAAAATAGCTTATACCAAAGCTGCGGATGATTATTTTTGATTAATTGCAGGGCGGTTTCGGGTAACTTACATAAAATTGTATGTTCGCAAGTAATATATGTAAAATTAAACGAGGTATTAGTTTCAATACACCCTATGCTGGCTAGAAATGTTCCTGGGCCAATTACTGATAATTTGGCAAGCTTGCTGTTCTTGATAATACATGACTGGATGGCGCCATATAAAACTAAATAACAACAGGCGCTTTTTTCTCCTTCGCTAATTAAGGTACTATTTTTTGGAGCATCTAAAATAATAAAATGAGTACATAACAAATGAGTTTCTTCTTTGGTTAATGATTTTAATGAGGGAATATTTTGAATAAGGGCTTGATCGATTCCTTTCTCACCAAAAATAATTTTCTTGGGCTGATTTAATGAATAAATCACTCTTTCAAAAAATGACAAGCTTGTCATATCTGAATTAGCAATAAAAGAAGTCACCACATCATGTATTATTTTTAAACGATTGCATGTTTGCTGGGCAATAACAAGAAGCAGCTTATATTTTGTTTCTGGGTAATCAAGAGAAAGTAATTCAACGTATCTTTTGGAAATAATTAAATATAGTCCGGGGCTTGTAGCTATAAAAGATGTGGGACAAGGACAAGGCTCATTGAGTCCAATGGTAGTTAACAATTGGCCTCCGTGAAGAGTTTCAAGATTAGTGACTCCCCGTCCCATTATTTGGGCGCTTACCAGAATTGTTCCTTTAAGAATAACATAAATATTATTGATTATTTCTCCTTGATGCAGGAGGATTTCTCCTGATTCGAATGAAGCGATTTGACTATGCTTCATCAGAAGGTCTAATTCATATTGATCTAAAAAATCACCCAAAGTGCTAAGTAATAATTTATGTGGGCTTTCAGTTAATTGATATTCCAGTTCAACCACATTCTTATTATTCATGTAAATATCCTTTTCTAATAAGGCATTGGTTCAAATAAAGTATTTTAGTAAATTATAGACATGATGTATCTGTTTTGCTCAACGAGAGATTGCTTTAGAAAAAGAATAAATGGAAGATTAAATAATTTATTTTTTGATTTTTTGAAAGTAGAGTCTATACTTAAAATATAGGAGGTGTTGTGGAGAAGTCCATTAACATGCCTATTGCGAAAACCACCCTCGGGTGGTTTTTGTCATTCTAAAGACGATAAAAATCAATAACTTCTAAAATTAAAATTGCCGGGCTTTATCCCAAATTAATTATTTACTTTGTTTTGGGATGGATTCTTGCCTAAATATAAATGTTACTATGCTTATCGTATGTTCTAATATTGGGAGGTTGATACGTCAGACTATTCACCACCTGATACCGAGACATTCTCATTATTATGCTGCTTAGCTCAAATGACGCTTGTGTGATTAGTCTATAATTTAAACTACACACATTAATTGGAATATTCTATGTGGTCCCCGTCTCAAAAAAATCCTTCTAAGGGAGAAAATGAGCGTTATGCTAGATTCATTAGTAAACATCGCGATCTTAGAAATGTTATTGGTGGAGTACTAACCGTTGATTTAGATAGAGCCCAAAGGGAATTAGCCAAATTAGAACAGATTATTCAAATTATCGAGGAGCATAAACATCAACCTTCAGGGGATCTTAGGGAAAAATTAAAAACGGCAATGGAGTATGGAAGCCTCACAGAAAAACTTAAAAACGAAAAGCTGCGAGCGGAGGAAGCAGCGGATAAGATAACAAGACTTCCTTTATCATTGGACGAAATGAAACTGCTTTCAAGCGTTTTTGGTAGTGAAGATAATGGAATTTTATATTTATCCCCAGAAAAGTTTTTTGAAAGGTTAGAAAATCTGCAGACGAGCACCAATGAAGGGGACCAGAAAATCGTTGCCAAGTTAGAGCAAAAAGGACAAGGTGAAGCAAATAGAATAATACAGGATGTTATAAATCATATTAAAAAGGATTTAAACAGGACTAAATGGGATGAAATGAAATTCTTATTATCCGATGGTATTAAGAATGTAGCTAATTACAGCGATAAAACTCAAATTTACAATAAAACCCTTTTTATGCACAACAAGATGGATGCAGAAATCACCCAATTATCAAGCGAAAAGACATCTCAAAGCAGTCTAGGGCGACTTAGACAAAAAAAAGCAGCAATTTCTGAGTATATTCAGGAACTCGAAAGTATAAGACATGTAGAAAGTAAATATTTTACAGCTCTTACTACCACGACGGCCCGGGCTACAACTTCCTTAGAGAGTGATCTAAAAGCTATTGATAAAACTATAAAAGAGTGTAAGAAAGATATTAAGGAAGCAAAAAAGGAGAAACAATCCACAAAATTTCCTCTCTTACGTCTTAAGGAACTTGAATCCTCAAAAAAAGTGTTATCCTCCCTTGCAAAAAAAGGAAAACTGGAAAAAGCCATTGAAGAGATAGAAGACGCCTTAACATCAAGCCAAAAAGTAAAACACTTTGATGATGTGTTGGAAGAACTGGATAAAAACATTGCCGAAAAGGAAGAACAAAAAGCTTTGCTCATGTCGGATAGTCCTTTGAGTAATAAAAAAGAAGAGAGACAAACAAAATTTGAACAAAATAAACGAGAGATAGCAAAATTGATGGCATCATTGGATGCCGTTAAAGTAGAAGGTAAGATTATAACCAAAGAAGAGAAAAAAAAGTGGGAAGATATTGAGAAAAGAATAGACAAGCTCATGTATGAAAATGATCTGCTTAAATCAGATAATCCTCCAAAATCAAATGAAGAAATAATACATAACTTAAAAGATAGTATGCGAATGACATTAGCTCTAAGTGAAGGGAAGGATAAAAAAACTCAAGAAAAAGCGACTTCGTACTTTAAAAGTATAAAACAAACTATTAAGGAGATGAGGGAAGAGGATGAAAATCTTAATCCTGATCATGGCTATTCGTTAAAAAAATGAAAGGAAAGTTTTCATCTGAGAACCATCAAAAACCTAATGAGAGGAAGCAGTATTTTTTGCTTTTCATAGAAACAGGGTCTATACTAAAAATGTAACCTGCTTTTAGATTAGTCCATAAGCATGGCTACTGCGAGAACCACCTTCGGGTGGTTTTTGTCATTATAGGGAATCAGATTTTATTTTACGCCCTTTAAGCAAATAAACAAATTAGTCCAAAAAGAGCAGTGATCCCATGTCCTAAGGCAAGCCATTTAGGAATCGTTTTTCCAGTTATATCCCTATAAATAAGAATAAAACCGCCAATAGCCGCTGCGATAAAAAGGAGTAGGCTCACTAGGGGAGCGTTATAAAAAATTGAATAAATAATTAGAAGTAAAATTCCAATAAACGCCAAAGATCCATGCGTTAAAGCAAGTCCTTTAGGTGTATTTTTATTTTTTAGGATATACATTAAAAGCCATACCCCAAGTGATATCGTTATTAAAAAAATCAAAATGGTACTGATAAACATGGATTTTTCCTTAAGTTCAAATCTACTCTATTTCCACTGTTTTATTTCTAAATCGGTGGTAGCAGGACCTTCTATAACTTTTCCATCACAAGTAAAGCGACTTCCATGGCATGGACAATCCCAGGTTTGTTCTTCATTGTTCCAAGCTACAATACATTTCATATGGGGGCAAACCGCTGATAAAGCATGTAAATTATTTTCAGTATCGCGGGAAACAGCAAGTTTTTCATCATTGTATTCAATTACCTTACCTTCGCCCCTTTTTATATTTTCAGTCTTCTGAGAGAACAATGTAGGGTAATCCTCTAAATATTGGCGCAATACATTGCTATTTTCTTTCCATAAAAAGGCGGCAGAAGATAATAAGTTGTGACGGGTCGATTGGTAAATAGGCTCTAAAGGATTGGAATTTTTTAATATTAAATCGCTAATTATTATTCCTGCTAAAGTCCCATAAATTAGACCATCAGCCCAATATCCCGTAGCCATATATGTATGTTTTGAGCTTCCAGATGCTAAACCGATATAAGGGATGCTGTCGGCGGATTGAAAATGTTGGGCTGACCATTTGTATACCGTTTTAGAAACTTTGAATGTCGAATTAATGTATTTTTCTAATTTTTTATAAGAGGAAGTTTTCGAAGGATTTTGGCCTGTTTTGTGATGTTCTCCCGCCACCAGCATGATCTGTGGGCGTTTAAGAGAAACGCTATGGGTGCATATGGAATGAAAAGGGCTGTCTAAATCCCAAACATGTCCCTCCGGATATTCTTTGTTTTCCAATTCAATCCCCATAACATAGCTTCGGTAAGGAGCAGTAAACAATTGGGTAGGATTTATTCCAATGGGAGTATGGGTTGCCATAAAGACATTCTTTGCTTTAATTTTGGCTTTTTCAGTTTCGAGGACACAATGATTGTGTTCTGTCACCTTAGTTACACGTGTTTTTTCAAATATTAAACAGCCATTCTTTAATAAATCAGCAGCCATAGATAAAACATATTGCAAGGGATTAAATCGTGCCTGATCTTTCATAACGATGGCTTTGCTAAATTTAAAATCAAAAGGTAGAGTTTTGGTATACTCCACAGAAAGGTCCATTTTTTTAAGCAATTCGAATTCTTTTTCAATGGTAGCCTGTTCATTTTTAACCGTATATGCATACCAAGGACGACGAGTAAATTTACAATGAATTTTTTTGTCGCTCACTTTTTTTTCAATATACTCTATGGCAAATTTTCTTGATAAAGCTACAGATTTTGCTGTATCAAAATCAAACTTGGAAGCAATGGTTTGGTATAATGGCTGAACGGCTATATATAAATTGCCAGTAGAAAGGCTGGTGGTAATACCGCCAATTTTTTCTGCTTCTACAAGGGCTACCTTTTTACCTGCTTTGGTTAATTGCTCTGCGGCAGTTACTCCTGTAATCCCGCCTCCAATTATCGCTACGTCTACCTCTATATCTTCGGTTAATTCTGGATAATCAACTTGTCTTTTACTAATTTTTTCCCATAAAGATATACTGTCCATAGATTTTCCTAAATGTTATGTTACAAACAGCACCGGACAAGCAAAATTAAATCGATCTATTGAACATTCCCAATTCCCCTATTTTAGATTCTTCCACAATTTTTCGTTATTAAGGAAATCCTTGGGTCTTAATAAGATTTAATATAGTCCTAATTTAAAAATTTTTTAAACACGAAACTACAAGAAAGTACCTTTTTATTTAAGTATTTCCTTATTTGTGCTTCTAAATATTTTAAATTGTTTGGAATTTACAAATGTAATAATAGTGTGCTCTTCGTAATAAATTGTTTGATAATGGCTATTATTTGTACTAAATATTTGGATGGAACAAATTATTGTTCTAAACATTATAAGGAGATAATTATGAAAAATTTTGAACCCAAGAAGGGAAGTTCTCCCAGTACTGAAAAGAAACATGCCCCCTCTAAAGGTCATCATTTAAGTAATGAGGATCGCAAAAAAGGAGGGTCGCATTTAAAAGGGGGCCGTAAATAACTGTACACATTACAGGGTGTATCTTTAAACACCCTGTAATTACTTTTCAGAAATTATGGATCTATAAAAAAGATACCAATAATGAAATAGAAAGTGCAAATAAAAAGGGAAACAATGCCACATATAAAAAGTTACAGCATTGTTTTAAAAAAAGATGGTTTAATCCCCTCAGAGTCTCCCTTTTTAAAAAATCTTAACTAAACTAAGGGAATCCTTGATTTAATAAGATGTTGTTTTTGCTATTGCTTAAATAATAGGGTGACATTTCTTATTAAATATTTGTTACGTAAAAGAACTCGTCGTACCACAAGGGAATGGGTATGAAAAAAACGCTTTTCGAAAACAAAATTATAATATTAGGATTTGGTTGTATAGGCCAAGCATTATTACCTTTACTCATAGGTAAATTGGATATTCCTTCTTCTCAAATCACAATAATAACTAATGAAGATTCTGCAATTCTCATTGCAAATAAATTCTCTGTAAATGTCATTGTTCACACAATTAATAAAACCAATTATAAGAATTTGGTTGGCTCATTACTCAATTTTGAAGATTTAGTAATTGATGTTTCGATAGGGATCTCGTCATCCGCACTTATTCAATTATGTAATCAGCTTGATGCGTTATATATAAATGCCTCTATTGAAGAATGGGGAGAAAGTATTTTTGAGCTAAATAATCCTAAAACATGGACCAATTATTGGTTGAGGGAAAAAATTCTTGATTTAAGAGAAACAATAAAAAAAACAACGATACTAACTCATGGTGCTAACCCCGGCCTTGTATCTCATTTTGTCAAGCAAGCTTTATTGAATATGGCAAAAGATAATTCGCTTCACATTTCTCCTCCACAAAATAAATTAGAATGGGCTTCTCTTGCAAAAACACTCAATATCAAAAGTATTCATATTGCGGAACATGATTCTCAAGTGGCATCTTCATTTAAAAAATGGGATGAGTTTGTAAATACATGGTCCATAAAAGGATTTATTGAAGAAATAAAACAACCAGTTGAAATAGGGTGGGGAACTCATGAGCAACACCTTCCGCAGGGAGCAAAATATCAAGGAGCGAAGTCTAGTATCTATATAGAATGTCCTAGCGGTAGCATGAAAGTACGTTCATGGACTCCAAGTTTTGGAGCATACCAGGGGCATTTAATTACCCATCCTGAAAATACGTCGATTGCGAATTATTTAACCTTAGAACAGGACAAAAAAGTTATATATAGACCTACGGTTCTATATTCATATTGCCCCTGTCCTGATGCATTGCTTTCTTTGCAAGAACTTCAGGGAAATGAATGGATTCCCCAAAAAAATCATCGATTAATTGTAGAGGAAATTGAAGAAGGTATTGACGAACTTGGGGTATTATTAATGGGGAATTGTAAAGGTGCCTATTGGTATGGGTCTACCTTATCAATAGAAGAATCTCGCAAACTCGTTGCCCATAATAATGCTACGAGTTTACAGGTGGTTGCTGGATTAATCAGCGGGATTATTTGGGCGATTCAGAATCCTAACCAAGGATTACTAGAGCCCGAGGAGTTACCCTATGATCAAATTTTAAAAAATGCCTTACCTTATCTAGGTAAAGTGCAGGGATATTACACCCAATGGAATCCTTTAAAAAACAGGAATAAATTATATTACGAAGATTTAGATAATTCTGACCCATGGCAGTTTATAAATATGCAAGTTAAATCCTCTCCGAAATAGGGGATTTAAATTTCTAGAGCTATTGTTTTTCAAGACAAGTAATCTTTTTTGTTCTTACCTCTTAAACACTTCTCAGGGGCCTATATCTCCCTTGTTAATGATGAACGATTCATTATTAACTGAAATAATTGAGCTTTCCCCAGTTACATTCCAAATATTGGCATTACCCGGAGGAAAGAGCCTAAATTCATTTTTATACATTTTGCTGGAGGGAAGAGTTGGTTTCTTCCCAAATTTATCAGAAATTGGGCTCGGGGAAGTACAGATATAATACACAAGAGAAGACATAATTCTTAAGGTATTGGCATTGTTATTGTTTATATATAAATTCGGATATGAACTTTGAAGAATTTCATTGGTTGTCCATTTATTTAATGGCAAAGAAATAGAAACAAATTTATCTGAGTTTAATAAAAAACAGAGTTCATCATAGTCTTTTTCTTTATCCCACTGAAGATGAAACCAAAACCCTAGTAAAGGATTATTATTCCAATTAAGCTCAGGAGTTTCGATATAAATAGACCATTCTGGAAGCTGATAAAATTTTGTTTTATCGGCTTTTGTGCTGACATTCATTTGCGCCAGTATCTTATATAATTTTGAATCAAAGCGATAAATACCCTGAGTATAACGCCATGTACCAATGGCAGCCAAATTCATCGCCTCTCGGGTTTGTTCCAAATTAAGAGTGGAGGTATTATATTCTTGAGCTACTATCCCTTTCCATGCATTCAAAGGCAGAAAACACCATGCAGGCCATTCTTCTTTAAAGTAATTGATTGTTCGGTATTTGTTTATAAGATTCCAAGCGTTAGGAAATTGATGAGACAACATAGCTAAATGATCTTGAGGTTTCATGATTGCTATCCTTTTCACCGAAACAAAACTCTTAACATGCCAGTTTAATTTGATGAACCATATCATCTATTGAGAATTAGAGTTTAAATTCTTCCTATCAAAGTTGATTAAGTGGATCCGAATCAGAATTTTTTTCTTAAATTTAATTATAGCTCAACTTTATAATACACAAGGAACAGTGTATGACCCATTTATGAATATAGCTTAATCAGATGTTGATTGATGAGTTGAAAAAATAATACCAACAAATTACAAGACTTATGCAAAGTCTGTCATTCAAACTTTTCTATAGCTTATTAATTAAGGAATTGTCGGGTCAGGGCCTGACCTACGCTAATATTGGATTTATTTACTGTGAAACTTGGTCTATTTCTCAATATTCTGAGTTTTGTGGTCCTATATTAAAACCCTCGATGATCTCTGCGAGCTCCTTATGCTTTAACGCAAATTCCAATACCTCTTCAAAAGTTGAGTTATTAGTTTTAAAGACTTCCATTAGTTTTAATAGGTTAGGACTATTTTTTTCTGCATCCTCATTAAAATTATTTTTTTCCCAATCGATTATATAAGCTTTAAGGTCTTGTAAACCCAGATAAATTTCTTTTGGATCCGATAAATCAATATTTTTAATACTTATTAATAGATTTTGAATTAATTTCCCTGTGCTATGACTAGGATTTTTTAACAATTCGTGATCCAGTAATTTTGTAAGAATTTCTACGTTAGATTGTCTATTGTTTAGTTCAATTTTAATAATTTTTAATTCAGATTTAATTGGAACAACAGGCGCTGCATTCCCATCATCAGTATTTCCTTCATCCTCCACAACAGCTACAACTCTACCTTTACTATCAAATCTCGCCCGATTAACCAATGCTTCATCCCAGTCATCAGTATTTCCTTCATCCTCCACATCAGCTATAAGCCTACCCTCACTATCAGCTCTCACCCGATTAACAGGTGCTGCCTCCCAGTCATCAGTATTTCCTTCATCCCCCTCATCAGCTATAAGCCTACCCTCACTATCAGCTCTCACCCGATTAACAGGTGCTGCCTCCCAGTCATCAGTATTTCCTTCATCCTCCACATCAGCTACAACTCTACCTTCACTATTAAACCTCGCCCGATTAACCAATGCGTCATACCAGTCATCAATATTTCCTTCATCATCCACATCAGCTATAAGCCTACCCTCACTATCAGCTCTCACCCGATTAACAGGTGCTGCCTCCCAGTCATCAGTATTTCCTTCATCCTCCACATCACCTACAACTCTATCTTCACTATCAAATCTCGCCCGATTAACCAATGCTTCATACCAGTCATCAATATTTCCTTCATCCTCTTCAACAGCTATAAGCCTACCTTCACTATCAACTCTCACCTTATTAACAGGTGCTGCCTCCCAGTCATCATTGTCAAAGTAGCTACCCGAAGGAATTGGCTTAGAATCCACTCCATAATCATAGCTATTAATTTCACTTAGAGATTTTCCAGATAAACCTGCATAACTCGCGGGCGCTTCTGTTACTTTTATCCCATGATTATCTTTTTTATTCATTTGATTATCAATTTGCCTTTTTTTCGCGTCTATCACACTCCCAGGTTTTTTGTTTACTGACATATCAGAGGCATATTCTACATATTCATAGCCTGTACCAGGTATATTTACCCAATGAGTCCATGCTATTTTGCCTGCGTACTTAACTAATGCGAAGATTGGAGTTTGTAACCTGGCAATTTTAAATCTCATGATAGAAATTAAATAAAATAGTTATAATTTAATTATAGACCAGGCTCGCCAGTGTCTAAAGGCAGTGACAGTTTCTAGTTTGTGGGTACCAATTATCATTAAGTTGCCTCCTAAAATCATAGAGGCTATAGGCTAAACAACAGACATATCTTTAGCCACACACGCTTTCCGAAACTCAGGATTTTTTTATTGTATTGACTAAACCTAGATCCCAATTTATTTTTAATTCTGCAAAATAAAGAAATGGAATTTTATTCCATATTCAAGGAAATAATCATGAAGAACTTAAGATTATGGTTTCAAAAATTTTCATCGTTTATTAGCGAAATATCCGGAACTTTCGGAGCTTTTATTACTGCTATTCTGCTTATAATGATTTGGATAACTACGGGTCCTATTTTTAAATTTTCAGATACATGGCAGCTCGTGATCAACACAGGGACAACTATTATTACCTTTTTAATGGTTTTTTTAATTCAGCATACGCAAAATCGTGATAATAAAATTATAAATTTAAAGTTGGATGAGTTAATTAAATCTCATCCCCCAGCCGATAATAAGACCCTTGATTTAGAAAAATTGAGTGATGAACAGCTGAAATTTCTAGAAAAAAAATATAAAAAAATATGTGAAGAAATTTTACATAAATAATCTTCGAGTCCCTCCGAAGGTACTAGTGCATCACACAATTGGATGACCATTTCTTTATTCTTATGGCGCTTATTAAGAAGACGCTCCATGTTTTAACCAGAATGGCGTTGGCTGTTATAAAAGAGCGCTATTTTATGAGCGCTGTTTCGCGCCAATATCTGTAGTGTACATGCGGTGCGTTTTTATCAGGGTTTTTCCTGTTGTGGCGAATTGTATCTACAATGTGAATTAAAGAACCATTGGCCGCTAGCTCTTCTAAAGCTGGGAATACCAATACGCACAATTGGATAGTTCTTCCATAAGTTGCCATTGGGTGGATGCCGGGATTGACGGAGTAAAGCCTGCTACCACAGTGATGTGGGCATAATTGACCAGCACTCAGAGACTCTAATGGAATAGAGTGTTCGGTTGCATTGATGTAGGCCGTATGCGGAAGGCGTCCATGTCTTTGGCTTCTTTGGGTTCATGGCTCTCATCATTTGAAGGGCTGGTTTCGGATTCCTCTGCAGCAGTGTTATTCTGTTCTGCTTTTGGAGATTTGTCTTGTTGTTTAGTGGTCCTATCTCCGCTGCCAAAGATAAGCCGATTTAAATTGGATAGAGTGATTTGATGTTCGACCAATGCGCGCGGATCCAAGAGGCCAGGTAAATACACCCAATGATAAAAGTTTTTGTTCCCACAGATAGGTTTAATGAGTGCACCAATCCAACGATCTGCTCAACTTCTTCCTGTGATTTTTCAATGACTCTTTTGCTTACGTCATTTAGCAACACTGCTCTTCTTAAGGGCAGCAAGATTAGCTAGCAGTCCTAATAAAATCAATAGGTTGGGATGAAATAATGAATCAATGCTTTTGCTGCAAAGTCACGATTACCTATGTCTGAAAACACATAAATTGTTTATAGTGTTTTTTAATAATTGAGTAACTTCATATACTTCTAAAGGCAAACTATAGAAAAAACCTTGTGCTTCATCACAATTGAGTTTTTTTAAAAAAGCAACTTTATCACTGGTATCAACTCCTTCAGCGATAACACGTAGCTTTAAACCGTGAGCCATAGCAATAATTGCTTCAACAATGGAAGCATCATTAGAACTATGAGTGCACTCTTGAACAAAAGATTGGTCAATTTTAAGTTTACTAACGGGAAATGTTTTTAAATAGCTTAAGCTTGAATAGCCTGTGCCAAAATCATCAATGGCCATCTTTATACCCATCCTTGAGAGGCTAAGTAATGTATTATTCAATTCGGGTGACTTTTTTATCAAAGCACTTTCGGTAAATTCAATCTCTAAATACTGAGGAGAAAGCCCCGTTTCTTCTAAAATAGCCTCAATCCTCCTTACAAAGTTATCTTTTTTCAATTGTCGAGAAGAGACATTTACCGTTATAAAAATGGGTGGTAAGCCCAAATCTTGCCACACTTTATTTTGTCTACATGCAGTTCTAAATACCCACTCACCTAACTGGCAGATTAATCCATTATCTTCTGCAATAGGGATAAAATCATGAGGGGGAATAAGGCCTAACTCCGGATGCTGCCAACGAAGTAGCGCTTCAACACCCATAAGAGCGCCTGAATTTAAATTATAGATCGGTTGATAAAGAATAAAAAACTCATTATTCTCCATAGCCTTATGTATTTGGGTCTGAATTTCAAGACGTTTCAAAGACTGTTCGTTAATAAAATTATTGTAAAATTGAAAATTATTACGGCCTTCTTTTTTAGCAAGATACATAGCCATATCTGCATTTTTTAACAGAGAAGTTGTGTCAGCCCCATCTTTGGGGTAAGTACTAATTCCTATACTGGTTGTGACTATCACCTCGTGCGCAGACAATTTGATAGGTTGTACAACTTGATTTAATATTTTTTGAGCAATAAGGGTAATATCTTTGAAAGTAGGTGCCATAAAAACTAGCACAAACTCATCACCACCAAAGCGAGCCACAGTATCACTCTCTCGAATACACTCCTTTAAACGTTTTGCAACGACTTTTAATAAGCTATCTCCCGAATCATGACCTAAGTTATCATTAACTAGTTTAAAGTCATCAACATCTAAGAAGAATACAGCTAAAATCTGGTTTAACCGAGCAGCATAAGTGATGGCTTGCTCAATCCGAGCATATAATGAAGTGCGGTTAGGTAGTCCTGTCAAGGCATCGTGATTAGCTTGATAGGCTAATTTGTTTCGTATGGTTATATCTCTAAAGCTCCAAACTCGACCTATTATCTTGCCTTCTAGCCAATGAGGCTTGGAATACCGTTCATAAATTTTACCGTCCTTAAAATGTAATACATCAAAACTTTCTAATTCAGGCTTTTCATAAAGATATTTTATTTTTTCTATAAATTCAGTGGCATTGTTAAGCTGATTTGACACATAGTTAATCGCCTCCTCATCATTATGAGTTGCAATGAATTGTATTGATATATTCCACATATCAAGGAATTTCTGATTATAATATTCGATAGCTCCCAAGCTATCGACAACTAAAATGCCATCTGCTGTTGATTCGAGCGTTGACTTAGTAAGTGCTAATAGTTTTTCAAGCTCATTAGTTCGCTTAGCAACTGTCTTTTCTAATACTGCTTTGATAGAGCTTAGGTCAATAATTGTAAATCGATACATAAGAGTGGATTTAAGTAATTGATTGGAGAAAGAGGAAACAACTACCATTACTCCGAGGTAAATAATGCCGCAAAATCCTAATATAAGATATAATTGCCCCTGCAAAAACATCCATATAATAAAAGGGACAAAAGCAGGAATAAGAAATAGAAGATATGTGGTTAATACAGGCGAATAAAGCAAATTTGCAGCCGCCGTAACACCAATAATTAAAAATACGACAAATATTTGATGCAAAGCATCACTGCTTGGTATCAAAATAGAACTTGCAAACCCCCACGACAAACCTGAAAATAAAACACCTACATTAAATAAAATTAGAAAGTCTTGATTTCTAAGAAGATTATTTTTTTTTTTATAAAGATAAAATAATCCTATTTTTAAAAAATCAGAGAAAATATAAGTGGATGTAAGCCATGCGATTAATAAGGTGGAATTAGTCACTTCACTTAATCCAAAATATAAAAAAGCGGCTGCTATTAATTCTGCTATTATCGCAAAAGGTGACAGATTATAAAGCAAGTTTATCTGCTCAGGTTTGATTTGCTTAATTAAACGAGCGGCATCTTTTGTAGCATTATATTGAAAAAAACTAATCATAAATTGGACTTTTTCCATGTATCCTCAATTATTAAGATTATTATAGACTATAATTTTAACGCACTGCGCAAGTGTGTGTCTTGACGGCTGTGAGCAGTCCATGGGTAGGTGTTGTATGTTAGCTCTTTCAGGAGCTTGCATTGGGTAAAGAGCTTATCTTCAAATTACACTCTTTATGGGGATATCAGTCATCGAGTAATGTGCACCAAGTAACTTCTGCTTATAATGATTTGGATAATTACAGGTCCTATTTTTAAATTTTCAGATACATGGCAGCTCGTGATCAACATAGGGACAACTATTATTACCTTTTTAATGGTTTTTTTAATTCAGCATACGCAAAATCGTGATAATAAAATTATAAATTTAAAGTTAGATGAATTAATTAAATCTCATCCCCCAATAAGACCCTTGATTTAGAAAAATTGAGTGATGAACAACTGAAATTTTTAGAAAAAAATATAAAAAAATATGTGAAGAAATTTTACATAAATATCTTCGAGTTCATGTCGAACGTACATAAGTTAAAAAAAGATTTTCAACTTATAAAGTTCTTATTGGGACTTCTTGGTAGAATTTATTTTTTTATTATTGTTTAAGTGCTCTATAAGAGCTTTATTAAACTCGGGGATATCATCAGGCTTTCTACTTGTAATTAAATTACCGTCTTTAACTACCGCTTCATCGACCCATATTCCACCTGCATTAATTAAATCAATTTTCACCGATGGCCAGGAGGTAAGGCGTTTGTATTTTACTGCCATAGCATTAATCAGAAGCCAGGGTCCGTGACAAATAGCAGCAATGGTTTTTTGTTGAAGATTAATTTTTTTGGTAAATTCTACAGCCTCCGGCAAGGTACGTAATGTATCTGGATTCATCACACCTCCAGGTAGTACTAATGCATCGAAATCATTGGGATTAGCATTTTCTAAGAGGATATCTACTTCAAAAGTATCCCCTTTATCCGAATGATTCCAGCCTTGAACTCTTGATTTGTTTGAAATGAGAAAGGTTTGTGCTCCTTGAGCTTGTAATGCGTTTCTAGGTTCTACCATTTCCACTTGTTCAAAACCATCGGTCAACAAAATAGCAACTTTAAGTCCATTAAGTGAGTTCATGATAATTTATCCTTAAAGTCATTTAATAAAGAAATAGTATACTGTTTTATATTTGTAATTTAAGGTAAACATTAGCAAATCTTTTCGTTGCAAAGTTAAAATCCAAGTCTCTATCTCTTGGGCTTAGCCTTTTGGGGACTTATTTTTTTAGCATTTTTATGATCATTAACTTTTTTGCAAATATCTTCAGATGCTTCTTTTGTAACATCACAGATATTTTTAATATGTGTAACTTCGGGATGATCCTTCTGTTCATTTTTTTTCATTTAATACTCCCTGTTCTATTATATTTTAATATTAGTAAATAATCGGGAAAGTTAAAGTGCTTTAATATGGCTCTTACAAATTAATTTTTCTTTCGCTAAACCTTAAATCAATCGCACTATTCATTTTTTTAATGTTCTTTGTGGTGAAATATTCGATGAAGTGAAGCTCACATATCAAATAATCTTAATTGGGAATTCGGCTATAATTTAATAATTCTAGTTGAATTTGAGCGCAATAAAGTGATTCATAGATACCAGGAGGGAAAGAAAATGCATAGAGAGCATCATGTTGTTCCTAATTCTCAGGGAGGTTGGGATATCAGCTTAACGCATAGTTCAAACAAGCTACACTTTAATACTAAAGAAGAGGCTGTGAATAGAGCTCGCGAGCTGAGTATTAAAGAACACACTGAGCTTGTGATTCATGATAAACATGGAAAGATAGAAGCCAAGGATAGCCACGGTCACGATCCAAGAAATATTGAAGGATAAAATCAGCTATCCAATTTGTCATGCTCTACATAAACTCACAATGACTTGGTCTTTACCCATTTTGTGTCAAAAATACCTGTTTGGTTGTTATTTGTTTTGACCGATAAAATGATGCAACTTAAGTTAAGTCTTGAGAGTCCTTCTCAATAAAGCAGTTTGTAGAAGGGTAGGCGGGACAGCAATCTACCCATTTCACAAGGAAATGGGTAGTATAAAATTATATTTTATCATTGGGGATGTTGCGGGGAGGGACAGTCGTACTGACCTCAACCTCTTCTTTCTTACAGTGCATACCCAAACAAGCTCCAATGCAGCAAGAAAACGCGCCGACAAAAAAGAGAATGAAAAGAACCCAACCACTCCAAGCCAGATGTTTGGCTTGCACGGATACACCCGGATTATTGTTGTTCTTTTCTCCAGCTACAACCTTATTCCCAACTACGGAATTAGTAACCTCTACTGGTGCGAACGAGGGGCTTAGAGCATTTTCATAAGAGGAAATATAATTTGCTGTAGGGCCGATCAGCAAGATACTCAATATTAAAGCGAGGCTCCAAGTGATAAAACCATAAAGCACTCCACCATGACAATAACAATGATAAAATCGACCTACATATCCCGCTACAAATCCTGCAGCTCCCATTGCAGCAATTACCCCGATTAACAAACCAATAACCCCACCTATAGCGATTACTGCAGCTCCATTTGGAGAAGAGCTGTAAGCACTTAAGCCAATGGCCATGCCAAAAAGATTAAGTAAAAAACCAAGGCCAACTCCGACAAATGCGCCTGCTATAATTCCGGTCCAATTAATATGAGTTACTGTAGTTCTACAGCAATCTGACGTTTTTATTAATGTTTCGTTGTGCATGTTAATTTCCTTTTAAACATGAGAGATAAGCCAAATCAATAAAAGAATACTCACCGGTATACCTAATAACCATCCAATAATATAACCCATTGTTTTCTCCTTATGGTTTAAATATGTCCTAATTCAATTTTAGTTGAATTTTATTTTTTTTTCTGGGACATACCCTCCCTTTTCCCAGATGAGGCGGTATGTTGAGGTGTATTTCGGGACTGACCATTTTTGGTTAAATTAGAATATGACGAAGAGGTCTTATTCTTTGAGTTAGAAGTGCTTTTAGTAGATGCTCTAGATGGGGCAGAACGAGATAGTTCTTTACCCATTGAAGAGGCATAAGATTGAGACTGTTTCATCATATCCTGGGTTTTTTCACGGGCTTCTTGAGAGATATTTTCCCACGAATGTTCCCAAATATTAAATAATTGGTGCATATAATCAAGACTTCGATGACTATTTTCTATAAAAATTTGCACACTTTTTTCTACCAAAACTTGTGGATTATTCATTTGAAAATCCTCAGGTTTTAAATAAGAAAATTTTGGAAATGTTTCATTATTTAATTCAGCGATTTGTTGTAAAGGCTGATTCAGTTTATTAAATGTATTCAGTTTGAATTGTTGCATGATACGCTCCTTGTTGCATCGCACAATTTTATAATAGTTTATTATTTAGTAAAGTCAAAGAGAGGGTAACCCCTATATACCTAGGGGAAACAGTAGTAAAAGTAACATTTCCCTATTATTTTTTATTTGCGAATTTTTTGCTTTCGATAAAGGATAAAATTACCTTCATCCCATAATCAACAAAGCTTAATTTATTTAAAGAAACTGGGGCTTTGCTTTTTAGAATTTTAGAAAGGAGAAATTGAAACAGTCTAATTTTAAAATAATTTAATAAAAGTCGGTATAACATAGTTTTTCTCAAAAAAGCAAAGACCATCGCAAGATGGTCTGTATAATACTTGTACTTTTAATATAGTATAGGATTTCAAATTCTTCAATCAAGTAATAAGGAGGAGTTAGATTGCTGAATAAAATACGGTTTATTAGTTTTTATTTTCTAGGTTTTTATTAATTTTCTCGAGTTCCTCTTGCATGCTCTTATTTTGAAAAAAATAAGCTCGTGTTTTCTCAAAACTCATGTTTTTTATGTTAAAGGAAAGATATCGAATTAAACCCAGTAGTAATCCTATGTTTAAAAATATAATAAGAAAAAAAGCAAGAATAGGGCGATTAAAAAATAAAAAAAAGGAATATCCTATTAATACTGTAATTGATAACCATACTGTTATTAATACAATAAAAAGCATAAATATGGTTAACAATAATGGAACAATAGATAATCTGGCGAGTTGTGCCTCCAGGGAGAGTAAAGAATAAGCTGTTTTGTAAACAGAAATTTTTGCATTGATAAGTTCTTTCAACTGTTTTAAAAATTCCATTTCACGCTCGTTTTAACTGTCTTAAATTATTTAAACATAGTCCACTGATTGTATTAATAAAAGCTAAAATTAAAAGTTTAAGGATTATCAGGATAGTTCTAGGAGTTTCCCTTTTTTTATCTAATACTACATTAAAATAACCTTGTCATCCCAGCGCCTATAAAATGTTCAAATCCTAAAAGCTCTCCTTTAATATGCTGATAAAACTCTATATCGAAGGTGGTTTTAGAATTAAAAAGATAAATTAATCCTGCTCCTCCAATTAACCCAAAGGATTCTTCTGAACTTGTTTTAGTTTGCCCAAATAATTCTAAATACGCATTAATTTTTTCTTTAAACGTATAACTAATTAGAAAATCAGGATTAAAACTTTCATAGTGTTGTCCACCTGAACTTTCAGGATCACTGAATTCACTAATACCCATCTGAACTTGCCAGGATAATTGATCATTTATTTCATGATAAAGGATTCCATTAAAGGTACCTTCTAAGTGCGGGCTACCAAAATTTTCATTTCCACTCGGTGGGGAGATTAGTCCTTCCCCTGTAATTACCCAATTTTTATTATAATAAACCCGATATTTTATCCCAAACCATGTAGGTGAAGTTCCTGAGAAAGGATAAATTGTCTGGTGGATATAATTCGATGGATTGATAACCCATTCAGATTCTTTGGACAAACCCATTCGAACACCTAATTCAGGGAAATTCACTTGGGTTCCTTCTCCCATTATTTGCTGGTTTTGAAAACCGCCTTCTACCAGTAACTTTTTTGCAGGGACGGTACAGGCGCTATCTGAAAAGGAAGGTCTATTAATTAAGCTAAGTAACATGCTTTTACCACGACACGGATCATCCTCGGCGAAAAGAGAAAACGAATACAGAAGGAGCATAGTGCCCAATTTAAGATTTAATCCTTTATACATAAGGTGAGCCGTTTAAAATAATATAATTTAATACCATACGAGTGTTAAATTTAAAATTAGGGTAAGCAAGAAAATATTGCGAGGTCTACAGTTAATACATCTAAATGATCTACCATTGAGTAAGCTAGAACAATTTGCTTACCAGGTTGTTTCAAACATATCCATTAAAGATGAAACTTTGCAAATTGGGAACCATTTTCGAGAGTGAAGTGGTTCCCCCAGTTAAGCGAAAGAAATATAGAGTTTAAAGATGGTGATTAAACAAATTTTTACTAGCCATTTACTATGACCCCTCCATTGGGGTGCAATATTTGTCCTGTCATATAAGAGGAATCTTCAGAGGCAAGGTATAAATATGCAGGAGCAATTTCATAAGGATGAGCAGCGCGTTTCATAGGCACTTGTTCTCCAAAATGACTCACTTCATCTGCTTCAAAACTAGAAGGAATTAACGGGGTCCATACAGGACCTGGTGCTACCCCATTTACTCGGATTCCTTTTTTAACTAAATTTTGCGAAAGAGACCGTGTAAATGCCACTAATGCTCCTTTCGTTGAAGCATAATCTATTAAGTGATCGTTTCCTTTATAAGCTGTCACCGAGGTGGTATTTATAATTCCAGAGCCCTTCTTTAAGTGGGGTAATAAAACTTTTGTCATATAAAAACAAGAAAAAAAGTTAGTTTTAAAAGTTCGTTCCATTTGTTCACAGCTAATTTCTTCTACACTATCTTGAGGATATTGAACCGCAATATTATTGATAAGAATATCAATCGTTCCACATTCTTTTATGCATAGTTTACCTAGTTCTTCGCAAGTGGAATATTCCTGTAAATCGCCATGATTTAACCAACATTTTTGTCCTATTTCTTCTATATTTTTTTTAGTCTGCTTCGCATCCTCATGTTCATCCAAATAATGAATAAAAATATCAGCTCCTTCTTGTGCAAATAAGCAGGCTACAGCCTTACCAATGCCACTATCTCCTCCTGTAATTAAAACTTTTTTTCCCTTTAGTTTATTACTTCCCTGATAGTTTGGAATGAGATAAATGGGGTCGGGATGCATTTTTTTTTCTACTCCCGGTTGCTTATTTTGATGTTGAGGGGGTCTTTGAAGCTTATTTTTGTTCATAATAAAATCCCTTTATATTTAACTTTATTAAGTCATTTAGAATTCATTTCTTAAGCAAATATAAGAAGAATTATTTCTATTGATAAAGATTAAGATTTATTTGGTCAATTTCGCCCAAATATATCCAATACCTGCTGCAATTAAGACGGAGGTCATCGGTTTATTCTTTATTTTCCAGGAAAGGTCGTTTATATGTTTTTCTATAGTTTGTTCAAATTCGCAAACTTTATTGAAACCTTCTTCTAACATTTGACAAGAAGCTTTCTCTAAATGTTCTTTAGCTGTAAATGATCCTTTTTGGTTGTATTCGTCCATGTGTATCTCCCTTAGATAATATATCTAAATATAGTCGATAATTTAAATTAGATCTTATAAAAATCCTTAATTAATACTAGGCATTTTCCTTAAATTGACTGGGATTATGAATTCAGCAACTATCCTAAAAGCTGTATTAAACAATAAGGAACGTAAAATGAACAATCATATGGATAAAGATAAATTAAAACAACACCATACACTTGCAGCAGAACACCATAAAAAAGCTTCTGAACATCACAATGAAGCTGCGAAATACCATCAATCTGGAGATCATGAACAAGGCCATCACCATGCACATTTAGCTCGCGGTCACCATGAACATGCTCAGCATCATTCTTCCGAAGCTGCAAAACATTCAGTGGGAAAATAAGAGAGGTGACCCTTCTTTAAGTCGACAAATTCGCTCTTCTTTAATTGAGTATTTTAGACCTTTCATCAGGAGAACATTGTGAATAAAGATATATTTCAAGGAAAATGGGAAGAAATAAAAGGAAAAATGAAAAAAACTTGGGGTAAATTAACTGACGATGACTTTAAAGAAATTGAAGGGTCTCATCAGGAAATTTATGGAAAATTACAAAAACATTATGGTTACTCAAAAGATGAGGTCAATAAAGCGGTAAAAGATTTCCAAGATCAATTTAAATAAGGGATTAACATGAAAAAATTAATTTTAGCTATTCTTATTTTATCATCCAATGTAGGTTTTTCTGCCACCGATATGAACTCAAAATGGAATTGTACTACTAATGCTAGCAGTAGCGATGTAGCAGCAGATAAGGCTGCTGATGATCGAATGGCGAATAAACAAGGTTCTGCGGCAGATTCTTTTGCTTTTGCAGCAAAAAACTGTAGAGATTGTACTAAAATCACCTGTGAACAAAAATAACTAAAAAGGTAGACTATGATTTTTAAAAAATCTTAGTCTACCGACTTATGTTTTAAAGAAGAATTATATGTGAATCCATCCGAATTGAAATTCCCGCCATGGGATCCGATAGTCATGAAATCGAGTGCGGGGCGAAACTAAGCCTCTGATGATTACTCAACCTTGACGCGGTTTGGTAACTATTAACTTGAAAGCATTCGACGCTACATTTTTTAAGATCCTTAATAATCTCTTAATAAAATCCAAATATAATTTCACCTGAATATTAATGATTCATCCAATTAGCAGACGAATGTTAAGGATGGATGGGGGACAGGTAAACTTAGTTATTCCTAATCAATAAACTATGAAGCATGAGCAGTAGTCTTTGTTGAGGAAGATATTTAAGTTAATCAGTCCACATATATCATTAATCGCTTTATGTATTTTTAAGCATAAAAATTTACATTATCCATGCTCCGTATGAGGTCAATAGACTGTTTTTATTTATAAATCCTCCCGAAAATTACTCCATAGTTTTGTTGATACATATCTACCTTTTCTCGAATGAACATTTACGTGTGGGTCAATTTATCTAAACAAAAGAATAGAAAATACAGAGGTATTTAGAATGAAAAAATTTTTTTTCTCAGAACCTAACAAAGAAAAAAATAAAGCGCATTATTTCTTGCAAAACTTCCCATGTATCGAACTTTGGCGTTTTTTTGTTGAGCGCTCGAGGTATG
This sequence comes from Legionella nigrisilvae, assembly GCF_977063395.2. Classification (NCBI taxonomy): domain Bacteria; kingdom Pseudomonadati; phylum Pseudomonadota; class Gammaproteobacteria; order Legionellales; family Legionellaceae; genus Legionella; species Legionella nigrisilvae. The sequence goes on along the minus strand of NZ_CDRUGZ020000020.1, from coordinate 14,086 downwards.
ATGACAGACAATTTTCATACGATTTGCTTATTAAGTCCCTGGAAGATATAAAAATTAATTTTCATGGAGCTTACAGAATCCTCAAAAGAGAGGAAATTATGGAATATTTAGAAACGGTTAAACTAAATGAACTATATCAGCTGGCAACTCGAGGATTCTCAATATTTAATTTAAGTTTACTGAATTTAATTATACATTTTTTCAAGTTTGAGGAACAAGACCAACAATTACTTAAAGATTATATCGAAATGCGTAGAGCATGGACTGGTTTTGAGCAATCAGAGCCTGGTTACATGCTTGGTATGGCACATGGCTTTGCCTTTATTTTAAAAAATTTACATCAGGCAGATGCTCTTGATATAGAATTTATAAAGTCGCTTCATGCTTCATGTACAGCGGGTGTCAAGAATCTATTTACAATTGTAAGAGAAGGTGAGTTCAGGAAAAATTCGTTAGTTGGATGGGCATTGGACTCGAAACAAAATACCTTTGATGGCATTTTTGAAATTTTACTCTACATGCAGACACCTGAGTGTAAAGGACTCTCCTTTATTGATAAGAGTGGAAAAGTTATTGCTAGTACCAGGGATAAGGATTTTGATCCTAGAGAAAAAGCAGTATTAATTTGGGATATGCTCAAGCAAGATCAGGTAATCAATATCCGTTGCTCTGAAATGGATGAAAAAATTGTTGATGTGGAGCGATACCTTAATGAAGTTTGCCATTCCCACTTAATGACTTATAAGAAAGAGATTTCGGAGTCAAATTCAAAACGTGAAAAATTGACCGCCATATTCAAATTTATAAAATACATGGTTTTACACCACCCATTTCCTGATGGTGTTGGTCGTACATTATCTATGCTTTTAACATTTTATTTATTGATGGTTAACAATTTATTACCTGTCATATTAAAAAATTCAAATAATATTCCAGGCTGGTCGGTTAAAGAGATGGTTGAGGAATATTTATCGCTTGAAAATGAGATGAAAGAAGTTTTACGAAATCCCAGTTATCTTTCAAGTGATCTTTTTGCACCCAATAACATCGATACAGTTGCCTACCTAAAACAACTTCCTGAGACTCCTCGAAGTCAATTTTATGAGGCAGTTGAAATTATGCAAAATGCGATACAATTATATAACCTAGAAAATCAATACAATACCCATATCTCTTCCCCTAGCGAGGGTATCAAATTGTAGGAAGGTCTATAACGAAAGATAAGTAGGTATTCTGATAAGATAGCCACCGCTTAGTGGCTATCTTAGATAAAGGATTATTTTTTTAAGAGTCTAGAAATTAGAAATCCGATTCCACCCGCAATAAGCAAAGAGGTTAGGGGATTTTCTTTTACTTTTTGCAGTAATTCGTCTGCATACTCTTCTACATATTCTTCCATGTTATTAAATTGTTTCTTACTCTCTTCATACATATCTGACATTGAGTCTTTCACTTGTTCAGTTATTGATTCAGCCTTTTCTTGAGCGTTAGCGCTGAATTCATTCACTTTATTTTTCATTTCACTAGTCCTTTTGTTCATATCCATGTTTATTCTCCAATCATTTTAAATATTGCATTGCACTATATAAAGACTAGCCTGCTATATTTCTTTGTCAACCGATATAAGGAAAACCCTTTTAATATTGAGACATACCGAAAGAGGCGAAATTTAGAACTATAATAAAGGTATTGTTTTAATAGTGAGCTTAACTGACGAAAAGGAGGTTGCTATGAGTAAAGGAGATAAATCAAGTTATACCGACAAACAAAAACGTCAAGCTGAGCATATCGAAAACTCTTACGAGAAAAAAGGAGTTTCTAAAAAGGAAGCTGAAGAGCGAGCTTGGCGTACGGTAAATAAACAAGATGGGGGCGGTAAGAAAAAATAAGTTCCGAATGAGGTCTTAAATTATTTTAAGACCTCATTCGAATCGCTAGATTTAGGAATTACAATTTATCTAGACCCAATGATTGTTTTACATCCCAAAAATTTTTCCAGGGATCTTCTTTTAAATTTTTTAAACGAAGTAAGAGGGCTCTCATATTAAACGTATTATCCTCCATTCGATCACTGAGTTCATCCCAAGAAAGAGGAGTAGCTATAGGGGCGTGAAGACGAGCTCGCGTAGAATAAGGTCCTATAGCTGTTGCAGTTTTTTGATTACGTAAATAATCAACAAATATTTTTCCTGAGCGTTTCGATTTTGTCATTTTACTAATATAATTTTGAGGTTTTATTTGTTCTAGGAATTGGACAAACACCTTCGTAAAGTTCTTTATTTCTTCCCAATCATATTCTGGTTTTATAGGAATCACCACATGTAGACCTTTTCCACCAGTACTTTTTACAAAAGACTGAAGATTATATTCTTCTAAGTATTTTCGGACTTCCCGCGCTCCTTCTACTACTTTTCTCCAAGGAACATCTGGAGCAGGATCTAAATCAAAAATAATTATGTCCGGTTGATCCAAATGGGAGATCGTACTTCCCCACGGGTGGATTTCTAAAACTCCCATCTGTATAAGACTTAAAAGGCCTTGCGTATCATTCAAATAAATATATTTTTCTATTTCATCTTCATTTTTCATCTCTACCGGATGAAGAAATTTTGGAGTTCCCTTATTATAATGACGCTGATAAAAACAGGTTCCATAATCATCAGGACACCGCACTAGGGTTAAAGGCCTTAAAGTGAGGTAAGGAAGCATATAATCACTTACCGCTTCATAGTAATCGTAAAGATCTTGTTTTGTGATATTATCCTCGGGATAGAGAATTTTAGAAGGGTGAGTTAATTTAACTATACTTTTGTTTGACGCTTTTGAAGATACTTCTTTTTTCTCTTCTTTTTTTATATCTTCTACAGGTATTTCCCGCTCTCTAGTGACTTTATTTGCTTTTTTATCAACACGCATTCCTTTAAAACTGGGATGACGTAAATGCCCATCTTGAGTCCATTCAGTAAACTCAATTTCAGCTACTAAAGTTGGCTTAACCCACGTTGCGGTGGTATGCCCCGGTGGATATGATGTAAATGGATTTTTTTGTGCTTTATGTTCGACGAGTTGGTTGTGAATCGTTTTCAAACTAGATTCGGTAAATCCAGTTCCTACGTTACCTGCATATTCGAGTTCGCCTATATCATTAAAAACTCCTAAAAAGAGAGAACCGAAAAATTGGCGTCCACCTTTAGGAGGAGTGTAGCCTCCAATTACAAATTCCTGACGCTTTAAGCATTTGATTTTTAACCAATCTTTAGAACGCTTTGATGTGTAAGTACTCTCAATTCGTTTTGAAATGATTCCTTCTAAACCATATTCACAGGAGTGTTCAAACATTAATTGGCCTTCGTTGACAATATGATCACTAAAGGTCAACGTTGAGGATTTAAAATTTAAAATATTTTTTAGAATAGATTTTCGTTCAATCAAAGGGAGATTTCTTAAGTCATATTGATCAAAATAAAGAATATCAAACAAGAAATATACGAAATTGCTATATTTTTTATTTTTTATTGAGTTTTGTAGTAATTGAAAATCTGATTTTCCTTCTTTATCTAAGAGAACAACCTCTCCATCCAAAATAATATTTTTATAGGGTAGTTCTTTGATTGCTTCGGCTATAGGAAGCAAGTCCTGGGTCCAATCTTTATTGTTTCGTGATTTTAATACAACTTCATCCCCATTTTTAAATGCTAAAATTCTATAACCATCAAATTTAACCTCGTGAAGCCAGTTTTCTCCACTCGGTGGTGTATCGACTAAAGTTGCGAGTTGCGGAGGGATGAAGTCAGGAAAAGTTACCTTATGAAGACCCTCAGGTAGTACAATGACAGGTGTTTGTGATTTAAGTTTAGTGTGTGTGGTTTTTCTTTTTTTTGAACCGCCACTCTCCCAAACATCCTCTGAATTTTTAGCGATCTGTTCCATCGTTTGATTGGTTTTAATACTTTTACTTAATTTTTCAGTTATTTCATAGTCCGATTGATCTTTAGCGAATTCGTCGTCATATTTGATTAAAAACCAATGTTTCTCATCCTTAAAGCGTATTAAATCCCATCGTCCTTTTAATTTTTCAGCATGTAATTCAAATCGCAAATGTCCTTTTTCATAAGCTGAGTAAGGATCGGGATCTAAAGGCTCCCAACTCCCTTTATCCCACAGCATTACAGTACCTCCTCCATATTGCCCTTTGGGAATAATACCTTCGAAATTGCCATATTCGATAGGATGATCTTCCACGTGCATAGCCAATCGTTTCACTTTAGGATCTAGGCTGGGCCCTTTAGGTACAGCCCAACTTTTTAAAACCCCATGAAGTTCTAGACGAAAATCATAATGTAAATGGCTGGCAGCATGTTTTTGAATAATAAATAGATGAGAATCTTTAGGATTTACTATACCCTTCGGTTCAGGAGTTTTAGAAAAATCCCTTTTCTTCTGATATTGTCCTAGTCCCATTTGCTTCTCCCTAATATATTCATGTCCTTTTGATCGTTTTCTTATATTTTAGACTAGGGATATCCCATAATTTTATTTTTTTTAAAAAATAATAGAATTTAATTAAATACTTAAAAACAATGAATTGCTATATTTTACTCTTTAGGTATGATTTATAAAAAAATCAAAGGACTGAAATGACTCGAGAAGAATTAACGGAGCTTATTTCTTTTTTGAAATTACATAATCTCAAATTAAGTACAGCTGAGTCTTGTACAGCGGGTTGTATCATACATTTATTAAGTAAAATCCCAAAGAGCGGTCAGGTTTTGGATACCGGTTTTGTTGTGTATTCGGAAGAAGCTAAATTAAAAATTCTAGGCGTAAAAAAGCAAACTATTGATAAGTTCAATCTGACCAGTGAGGAGGTTGCACGAGAAATGGTGGAGGGCGCTCTGCAGTTGTCTTGTGGAAATATTGCTGTATCAACAACTGGTATTGCGGGTTCTAAACCCATTGATGGAATAACCCCTGGAACAATTTGTTTTGCCTGGTTAATAAATCAGGGGAATAAAAAGAGGATATTTTCAGAAACTGTCATATTTTCGGGATCAAAACCGAAAAAGCAAAAATTAGCTTCCTTATATGCTTTAGGAAAAATACCTTTTTATTTTAATAAACATATAAAGGATATGTCATGAAAGAATATCTTAAGAAAGTGCAACGATTTTTTAATCGATTAGGTCCTGGTCTAATCACTGGCATTTCGGATAATGATCCTTCTGGAATTGCAACTTGCGCTCAATCAGGAGCGAAATTCGGGTTTGGACAGTTATGGTCTGTTCTCCTTATGCTGCCATTGATGACCGCTATTCAAGAAATGTGTGCTCGCATCGGGGCGGCTAAAAATAAAGGGATAGCTTCTACCATTCAAAAATATTATGGGAATAAATTACTAATTCCTTTAGTTTTCTGTTTATTCATGGCCAATACAATAAATTTAGCCGCTGATTTAGGAGCAATGAGTGCGGCTCTTGGATTGCTTATTCCAATCAATAATTACATTGCATTAGTTTTTTTTACCGTGATTATTGTTTTTGCAGTTATTTATTTCAAATATACAATGTATGTGAAAATTTTAAAGTGGCTATGTCTTTTTATACTGGTTTATCCTATTTCACTGTTTATAGTAGAAACTCCTTGGATCGAACTTCTAAATAATACCTTAATACCCCATTTTACATTCTCAAGTGATTATTTTTTTATGTTAACTGCTTTATTTGGCACTAGTATTTCTCCATATATGTTTTTTTGGGAATCGTCACAAGAGGTTGAGGAAAATAAGAAGAGGAAAATTTCTAAATCCAATGGTTTGGTGCGAATTTCTGCTGTGAGAATGGATTCATTAAGAAAAGATAATTTTTTTGGTATGTTTCTATCACAAATTTGTACTTGGGCAATAATTGCGGTTATTGGAATCACCTTACATGCTAATGGAATTGAAAATATTGAAACAGCAGCTGATGCTGCCAAAGCACTAGAGCCAGTAGTACATAGTTTTCCTCATGCTGGGTATGTTGCTAAGTTAATTTTTTCTCTAGGAATAATTGGACTAGGAATGCTAAGTATTCCAATATTAGCTACTTCCTCTTCTTATGCAATTTCAGGCTTATTGAACTGGAAAAATGGGCTTTTTCATGACTTCGAGAATGCAAAATGTTTTTATGGGATCATTATTTTATCCTTTATAATAGGATTAATAATGAATTTCCTGCATGTAAATTTAATCCAAGGGTTAATAATTGCTGCGGTAATAAATTGCATCGTGGCCTTGCCGCTTATTTTTGTTATTATTCTCATTTGTAATAATAAAAAAATCATGGGTAAGTATAAGAATGGATGGCTCTCTAACACCCTAGGGTGGATGACGTTTTTGATGATGTTTTTTTCTGTCATGCTGATGTTTTATTCTTTTTTCTCTTCCTGATTCTCAATGCCAATTTGTCTAGTTTTAGGAAGATATTTCGAATATTTTTCTTGGAGTATATTAAAAAACTTTTCTCTAATTTCAGCTCGAAACTCGGAGATTTTATCCCCCTCAGTAGTGCTCACCTGAACGCGAATTTGAACTGAGTTCTGCTCTAATTTATTAATGAGTATTCGTTTAATATTTTTATCCCAATACAATGATTCATTTAAAAATTCATCCAATTCTTTCCGTAAAACTGAAATAGGTAGCAAATAATCAATATAAAAATAAACGCTGGTTATTAAGCTATTTCCTTTACGTCCCAAACTTTCTACCTTATTTTCCAAAAAGTAACTGATCGGAATAATCAAACGATGATTATCTTTCATACGTAAAAGAACATTGGTTAAAGTAATTTCTTCGATAATGGCCCAATGTTTATCAATAAATAAAGTATCGCCGATTTTAAGTGAACCATTTAAAATAATCCAAAATCCTGAAAAGATAGCACTTAATGTTTTTTGACCTGCGAAACCGATAATGGCAGTTAAAAATCCAGCAGAAGCTAAAAGACTTACTCCCATATTACGTACATTACTAAAACTCATTAAAATAGCGGCAACTGCAATAAGACCAATAACAATAAATCCTATATTTTTCAATAAATGTATTTTTGTATATATTTCGGTTATCTGGATACGAGTTTCTAATGATAATGTGCTCATCTTTTGTGCATAGATATCCTCTAGGGTGTTTAAAACCTGTATTCCAATCCAACTAATTGCCAAAATAAGAGTGATTGTAAAAATCTTATTGGTATATACCAGTTGTTTTAATGGAAGGAGCATGGAAAGTACAATATTGAGCCATACTAAAATAAAAATAATTTTTGCACTGCTTTTTATATTTTGTAATATTAATGCTAAGGAAGAGTCAGAAGCATTCAATTTTTGGGAGTAATACGTACAAGTAAACATGAGTAAATTATATAATGCTAGAAGAATTGCGGTAATGATAAGTAAATTAGCTGCTTTCTCACTAATAATTAAAACCAGGGACCAGCTCTGAAATGAGGGATAAAAGCTCAGGTAGCTAGTGAATAAAAAAATTAAACTTAAAAATAAAAGAATGAGGGGCCATTTAACAGAGCGCCAAATTATTCGTTCTTTTAAGTTTTTCTTTATAATCGGCTTCATAGTTTCGCTTCCATGACGTCAATTTTTAAAAATTAAAAAAGAGATTTTAAATAATTATAGGCTTTATAGATTAAGAAAAGGGCTGCACGTAATAGGTAAAAAAGTATTAAGAGATATATTAAGCTTAAAATAAAAGCAACTATGATAAGCAATCCATCTTTTTGAATAATCCCCATTGATATCATAATGATAGCCGAAGAAGAAAAAAAGTCCACGTAAGGAATGGGTAACATGAGTAAAAGGCTTAATATAAATATGAATACCACAAAAAGAGGTCTAATGAATCGTGACGTGAGAAATTTCGCTCTGTTTTTAATGTATTTTTCTAGAAATTCAATATATGGAATTAATTTTAAAATCCCCTCATTGATTTGGGGCGGGACTTTTTTTTCGCTTAATTTGGAAGGTAACCAAATTTTTTTGCGACTCGCTAATAACTGCAGACTAATCACAGCAATCATAAATCCGAAAAGGGCGGAAAATCCTGGAATAAAAGATAAAGGAGTAGCGGGAGGAATTGCTAATAATATGATTATAAAAAAATTATCTTTTTGATGAAATTTATTTAATAATTCTCTAAAGGTAATTTCCTTTTTTTTTTCCAGTTGCTAATTTTTTAAAGCGAGTGGATATTTTCATTTAAAATCTTTAAGCATCATTTTAATTTCCTTTTACTATAATATGGAAAAAGGCTTTTCGACTCATTAAATGCATCATTAACAAAGTATATTTGTTATTACTTTAAATTCAAATATGACGTTTATTATGGATGATAAATTAGATTCTAGTTCTATTTTTTATGGGGATGATTCAGTTCCGGGGATATCTCGTCTAAAAAAAGGGAATTCCTTTCTCTATTTTAATCCTGACGGTACGAAAATAACCAATAAAAAAACATTACAGAGAATAGCTTCTTTATCTATTCCACCTGCCTATACTAATGTGTGGATTTCTCCTTGTGAAAATAGTCACATTCAGGCCACCGGACGAGATATAAAAGGAAAAAAACAATATTGTTATCATCCCCTGTGGCGAGTTATTAGGGATGAAAATAAATTCAAATCCCTAATTCCTTTTGGGAGAATGTTACCCATCATTCGTAAGAAAGTCGAAAGCGAATTAAATAAGCCAGTATCTATGAATAAAACCCAGACTATATGTGCAATAATATATCTTTTGGATAATTATTTTATAAGAATTGGGAATAAAATTCATGAAAAATTAAATAATTCTTATGGAATAACCACCTTAAGAAAAAAGCATCTCGAATTAAGATCTACCCAGGCTATTTTAAATTTTAAAGGGAAAAATTCTCATCCCTGGCATGTGGTTTTAAAAGATAAAAAGCTCCTTAGAATTTTAAAAAAATGTGAGTCTATTCCCGGTTATAGGTTATTTAAATATCTAGATGAAAATAATAATCCTATAGAAATTAGCTCACAAGACGTTAACTTATTTTTGCAAAACCTAACCCAATTTAACTTTACAGCAAAGGAGTTTCGTACTTGGGCGGCTTGTAGGGAAGTGCTTTATCGGTTATCTAAAATTAACTTTGATGCAGAACAATTAAAAAATATTATATTAGAAGTTGCAGACTTATTAGGTCATACACCCACTATTTGTAAAAAATGTTATATTTTGCCCGAGATAATTCATCAATGGGAAAAAAATAATCTAGGAGTTTGGATCAAAAAGCATTCTAGAATAAAAGAAAATAAAGATCGTTTATTACTTAAGTGGTTAGAAGAGAATATAGAAAATATTAAATTTTAAAGGATCCTAGAATGGGAGGAAATTAAGAAGAATTACCTTTAATGCAATGGAGAAATTATATGCTTTCTTATATTTATTCGATAAACCAAGATCATGATTTAATCTATATTTTTATTCGAGCCATTTTATTATTAGTCTTTTGTACGCTTATTATACGATTTGGAAATAGACGCTTTAAATTAAATAACTCCTTTGATCTATTAGCTATTGTAATTTCAGGGGGGATAATCAGTAGGGGAATAACGGGCTCAGCTACTTTAGTTTCTACATTAGTAGGAGTGGCTGGCATCGCAGTGGTCCATAAAACTCTAGCTATTCTTTGTCGAAAATACGCATTACTTGAGCATTTTTTTAAAGGAAAACGCTACCTGCTTATTAAAGATGGTGTTCTTCAGCACAAAACATTAAATCAACTCAATATTACTAAAAAAGATGTAACAGAACAGATGCGGCAACAGATAAACCGTTCCTCTTATAAAAATGTTAGTGCTGCATATTTAGAAAGAACCGGTCATATTTCATTTGTGTTAAAAGATTAATTATTAAGGATAAACTTAATTGCGATGGTTCAAAATTGATCTAAAATTATAAAGGATGTATCAAATTCATTTTAAAAGGAACTGATATGAATTTACTTCTATTTATAATATTAATTGTTATTCTTATAGGACTTTTACCCACATGGCCCTATAGTTCTGGATGGGGCTATTACCCCAGTGGTGGCGTTGGATTAATACTTCTTATTTTAATTATAGTTTTGCTAGCACGTGGGGGTTAACAAAAGGGCCTTTTGGCCCTTTTTTCTTTAATTGACAAAAATTATACATTTTTCATCCTGCTCTCTTTTTTATGTCCTATAATGTCTAATGAAAAACAAAAGGAGAGAAATTATGGATAATTTTAATATTGTAAGAACAGAGGATGTAAAGGGAAAAGAAGTAAAATCACCTGAATTAGAATCCTTGGGCGAAATTGAAGAAATTGTATTGGATAAATTCACTGGAGAAGCCAGATATGTGGTTTTATCCTTTGGTGGCTTTTTAGGCTTAGGAGAAAAATATTTCGCCTTTCCCTGGAAAAGTATCAGTTACAATGCTGATGAAGAATGTTTTATTTTAAATATAAATCAATCAAAATTGAAAAAAGAATATGGATTTGACAAGGATCACTGGCCTGATATGGCAACATGGCCAAAAACAATAGATACTTACTATAATTCATTAAGATAACAATTGAGAAAAATAAAAAGGCACTGGAGAGCAGTGCCTTTTTATTAAGAGTGATAATTAATCTCCAACTGTAAAATTATACTATAATTTATGAAATAATGGATTGGAGAATAATGATATAAATAGAGACATCATAGTGATCCAAACCAAAAGTGGCGTAGTGAAGGAGAGCCACATCAAAGGCAAGTACCATTGAATAAACGGTTGAGAATCATACTTAATAAATGGAATTTTAGAAAAGATAGTCATGGAAATGATCCACGAAGTTTTAGGGCTAATAAATAGTTCATACTTAAAAATGAGAAGGGGTAGGTAGCTTATAGAGTTAGAGCTAAACTAAATATTGTAGGCTTTTCGTGGTCCATCTTATTTTGAATGATTGGTTATTAGGAGTAAGAGAATGGCACGATCAATTTGGAAAGGCGATATTTCTTTTGGGCTTGTATCTATTCCTATTTCTTTGATTTCTACTGAAGAAAATAATGAAATTCATTTTCATTTATTGAACTCAAAAACTAAGTCGCGAATAAAATATCAAAGAGTGGATGAGAATACAGGAAAAGAAGTCGCGTGGGAGGATATTGTTAAAGGATATGAATATGATAAGGGTAATTACCTTATCGTAAATGAAGAAGCATTTGAAAAAGCAAGCCCCGAATTATACAAAACAATAGACATCGAAGAATTTGTAGATTTAGATGAAATTGATAGTCTCTATTTTACTAAACCCTATTATTTAATCCCTGAAGGTAAAAATAAGAAGGCCTACGTTCTTCTTCGTGAAGCATTAAAAAAAACCAACAAAGTAGGGGTAGCTAAAACTATATTACGCACAAAAGAATATTTAAGTTTAATTCTTCCACATAAAAACAGTATATTGCTGTATTTAATTCATTTTCAAGATGAAATACGCTCAGAAGAAGAGTTAAATGTTCCTAAAGAAGAAATCACAACATATAAAATTTCTGAAAAAGAAATTAAGATGGCAATGGATTTAATAAAGGACATGTCCAATAAGTGGGAACCTGAAAAATATCATAATGAATACAGGGAAGTGTTACAAAAATGGCTCGATAAACAAACAGAAGCCCTTTTAAAATCAGGTAAAAAAGTTACTAAAGCTGTAAAAAGCCACGATTCAGTAGTAGATTTTGTATCACTTTTAAAAGAAAGTATGAAAAAGAAACCTGTGAAAACTAAAAAATCAGGATAAAAGAGGGTTTTTCAATAAAAATCATATGAAAAACTCCCTTATACCTGATTACCTTTATTAATGTATTCTAGCTCGAGATTCATCTTTTTTCGCTACTTTTTTATAATGCATTTTCTTATTTTTATCCGTTTTTTTAATGGTTGTATGTTTTTTAGGGCGTTCTTTTTCTTGCAAAGAAAGCAATAAGTGTTGTTTTACATAATGCATCCGCTCTTTTATCTCATAAGCCTCTTCCTTGGATAAGACTTTTCGTGCATTTTCAAAAATAGTTCCTTCTTCTTCATCTACATGGTGTTCGACAATTTTCTTTAATTTATTCACTTGATTTACCCATGGGGCACCATATTCTTTTGAATGAAGAATCAGCTTAATTTGATTTTCAATTTCTTTATGTTCTTTCTTTCCATGAGTCGCATCCTCTTTAGTTAAATCATATTGTTTTAAAGCTTCATAGAAAGTTTCTTGCTCAGAATGGGCATGTATAAGCAGTTCCTGGGCAATTAAAGACATAATCTGCTTTCTACGTGCTGGAAGTTCAGATTCTTTAAATTGATCAAATAAATGAGCTACATGCTCATGATCCATTTTTAAATATTCGTAAATATCCATGCTAATTCTCCTATTTAAGGGGTCATTACCACTTTAATGCATCCTTTTTCCCTTGCATTAAAGGTTTCATAAGCATCAGGAGCATTTTTTAATTTGATACGATGGGTGATAATTTTGGAGGGATCAATTGTCCCTTCTAAAATTTTATCTAACAAAAGTTTGGTATATCGAGGTACATGCGTCTGACCCATTTTTAAGGTTAGGCCTTTATTCATGGCCATTCCTATTGGGATATTGTCTAAATTTCCTACATAAACACCTGGAATAGACAAAGTTCCTCCTTTCGCACAGCATTTTATTGCTTCTCGCAAAACATGAGCTCGTCCAGAAGTCATGTAGGCAGCTTGTTTTACCCGATCAATTATCGAATCGTAGGAGGGGCCGACATGAGCTTCACATCCTACGGCATCAATACATGAATGAGGACCTTTTCCTTTGGTCATGATCATTAATGCGTCGTAAACGTCTTCCTTTTCGAAGTTAATCGTTTCAGCTTTTCCATACGTTTCCGCGAGTTTTAAGCGTTCGGGTATGCAGTCAATGGCTATTACGCGTTCAGCGCCTAACATCCATGCACTTTGAATGGCGAACTGACCGACAGGGCCACAGCCCCATATTGCCACGATATCACCAGGATTGATTTGACAGTTTTCCGCAGCCATATATCCAGTAGGTAAAATATCACTTAAAAATAAAACCTTTTCATCTTCAATATCGGAAGGTACTTTAATAGGACCTATATCAGAATAAGGTACTCGAACAAATTCAGCTTGTCCTCCTGCATATCCTCCTAATAAATGAGAATAACCAAATAATCCTGCAGGTGATTGTCCTAGTTGTTTTTTTGCTAACTCACTGTTTGGATTTGAGCATTCGCATAGAGCAAATAACTTTCGTTTACAAAAAGTACATTTGCCACAAGAAATAGTGAAAGGAACGACTACTTTGTCTCCAGCTTTTAATTTTTTGTTCCCTGGAGTTACATCAACAACTTCTCCCATAAATTCATGACCTAGGATATCTCCCGATTCCATAGTGGGCATCATATCGTTATAAAGGTGTAAATCCGATCCACAGATAGCCGTAGTTGTAATTCTAATTATGGCATCTTGCTTATTGATTATATGGGGCTCGGGGACAGTTTCGATTTTAACATCATGCTTACCATGCCAACATAGTGCTTTCATAATTAGCCCTCCATCATCCGTGATTAGTTATTTGCTATTCATTTAAGTTTAGTTTAAGCTTCACATCTTTGTTAAATGAATTATAATGAATATGAATTAAAATTGTTCTATTTGATTTTTATTTGACAAATTATAAATTAAATATTATATTAAGAAACGTGGTTAAGAAATTTTCCTCATTTCCCGATTAGCAAACACCTCACGGTGATTTGTTAGAGCTCAATGTTATAAAAATAGTAGATTTTTTTTGAAAAAATATCTTCTTGTATTTAATTCCTGAGCAAAATCTTATTCAGCGAAAGCTAAAATTATATGCCTTTAGGGCGCGATCATTAAAAAATGAAAGACAAACTGTGTGGGCACTTTGAAGAACCTTTGAGTGCTTAGAAGTAAATGAAGTAAAAGAAGCTGGTTTTAAACTAGCACAGGAATTGAACTGAAGAGTTTGATCCTGGCTCAGATTGAACGCT
>NZ_CDRUGZ020000019.1:0-817102 GCF_977063395.2 Legionella nigrisilvae | reverse complement strand
AGCACTCAAAGGTTCTTCAAAGTGCCCACACAGTTTGTCTTCTATCTTCTTAATGAACCTGCCCCGAAGGCGTGCTGCGTATTCTACTGATTTCACTCTCAGTGTCAAACACTTTTTTCATTTTTTTCAAAAAAAAGGATAGGTGTCTTAGTTACGTTCTAGAGTGAAATATATATTAATGACTAAGGTTTAGAATATTTTCATCGATAAGATACCCATAATGAAAATTTAAAGCGAAGGGCAGATAATTCCTAAAGTCAGAATATTATTCCTATGATTCCTTTAGTAATTTTCTCATACATCAATTTTATAAATATTTTTTGGTTAAGACTGGCTATCCCTCCTTTTTTTTGTTAATCTTCGCGATTCAACTATGGTGGCTCTATTGGTCCCTTCGCGGCGATAGATCGTGAACCCCGTCAGGCCCGGAAGGGAGCAGCGGTAGCGATTGATTCGAGCGCCGGAGTGTGGCTCTTAGAGCTGCCGCCCAACTCGTGAAAACATGTATGAGCTATCTGGCACTTGCCCGTAAATGGCGACCACGCACATTTTCCCAACTGGTTGGCCAAGACCACATCAATAAGGCATTGATAAATGCGCTGAATCAACAGCGATTGCACCATGCCTATCTGTTTACCGGCACTCGCGGTGTAGGAAAGACCAGTATTGCGCGAATTTTAGCCAAATCATTAAATTGTGAAAAAGGCATTAGTTCCGAACCTTGTTTACAGTGTGCGATCTGTAATGCAATAGAACAGGGTAGATTCATTGACTTAATCGAAATTGATGGTGCATCTAAAACTCGAGTGGAAGATACTCGTGATGTATTAGACAACGTCCAATACGCACCCGCTATAGGTCGTTTCAAAATCTATTTAATTGATGAAGTCCATATGCTCTCGCAGCATAGTTTTAATGCTCTGCTCAAAACACTGGAAGAACCCCCCGCACATGTCAAATTTATTTTAGCTACAACAGATCCGCAAAAACTTCCTGTAACTGTCTTATCTCGTTGCTTGCAATTTAATCTAAAGCATTTGCCCACAGAGTTAATCAGTCAGCATTTGCAATTGATTCTTGAAGAAGAACAACTGGATTTTGAAATTGAGGCTGTCAATATACTGGCTCAAGCAGCACGAGGCAGCATGCGTGATGCCTTAAGTCTTTTAGATCAGGCTATTACTAGTTGTGATACTCAATTACGTGCAACTGATGTTAAAATGATCCTGGGCTATACCCAACAAGATTATGCCCTGCAATTAATATATGCCTTAGCAGAACAAAATGCAGCAGCTGTATTAAAACTTAGTCAATGCATTTCAATTGAAGGCGGACATTTTCAGTATGTATTAGACGAATTACTTAACTATCTTCATCAAATAGCTGTATATCAAGTCCTTGGGGATACTAATCCTCTAATTAGTCCTTCCTCACAAATTACGACTCTAGCACAACATATTTCAGCTGAAGACACTCAACTTTTTTATCAAATTGGACTTAAAGGACGCGAAGAAATTCATCTTGCTCCTACGTTAATCATCGGCTTTAATATGACCTTATTGCGAATGCTAACGTTTAGACCTGCCCTTAAAGAAGCCATCCCTCCTTTAGCCCCGTATACGACGCTTTTATCCTCTGAACCGCAGCAACCCTCTCTTTTACTCCAAGAAATTACTGAGCAGGCTCCTAAACAACAATCTCAGGATGTATTGAATCTTACAGAACATTTAGAAGGGAACGCACAAGAAGAAGGGGTAGAAGAAAAAACGCAGGTTATTCATCAGGAAGCAAACGACTGGGCGAGCATTATCCCCCATCTCAAGCTCACGGGTTTAGCGCTCAATGCAGCAGAGAATGCTGAACTGGTCGCCAAAGAGGGGCGAGAGGTAACTCTACGTGTGGCCAAAGGACATCAATCTTTATTTACACCAACGATATTCTCGCGCATTGAAACAGCCCTGAGTCAATATTATCAAACTCAAGTAAAAATTATTTTAAACAGTGATGAATCAGTTCAAGCCTCTCCAGCACAGCAAAAAGAGCAGGCAACTCAACAGAAACAACTGAAAGCAGAAGCTGCATTAAAAAATGATCCTATGTTCCAACAACTTCAGCAAGAATTTTCAGCAGAATTGGTCAAAAATTCTATTGTCCCGCTGAAAGATGACTTATAATATACCGAATTTAAATATAAACCTATGAGGCCTTAATAATGGATATGAATCAAAATCTTGGCAACCTAATGAAAGAAGCGCAAAAAATGCAACAACGCATGCAAGAAGCGCAACAACAATTAAGTCAATTAGTTGTTACAGGAGAAGCTGGTGGTGGCATGGTAGTTATTAAAATGAATGGCCGACATGATGCCACTGAAGTTAAAATCAAACCTACTATGATGGAAGAAGATGTAGAAATGTTGGAAGACTTAGTTGCTGCAGCAATCAATGATGCGGTACGAAAAATTGAAAAAGCATCTAAGGAAAAAATTAGTCAATTAACCGCAGGCCTAAATATTCCCACTGATTTAATGGGCGGCGACAAGGGTGATAAGGAATAATCCTAACTATGGATATGTTAAACCGTTTGGTAGAAGCGCTCCGCTGTCTACCAGGCGTAGGTCCAAAATCAGCACAACGCATGGTGTTTCACTTGCTTCAGCATCAAAGACAAAGAGGATTAAACCTTGCATCATGTCTTGAGCAAGCGATGAATAACATTCACCATTGCGAACGTTGTGCTAACTATACAGAACAAAAAATTTGTACCCTTTGCCAAAATCCAAATAGGGACTCTTCCTTGCTTTGTGTGGTGGAAAGTCCGGCTGATGTATCTGCTATAGAACAAAGCAATGCTTTTCAAGGTAAATATTTTGTCCTCATGGGAAAAATATCTCCTCTTGATGGTTTAGGCCCTGAAGACATAGGGTTACCTCGTCTCAAAAATCTCATTATTCAAGAAGAAATTAAAGAAGTGATCTTGGCGTTAAGTCCTAGCGTAGAAGGGCAAACCACCATTCATTTTATCCACCAGCTTTTGCGTGATTTATCAATAAACATTACCCAATTAGCGCATGGGATTCCCTCAGGAGGAGAATTAGAGTTTTTGGATGGAAATACTATAGGAAACGCCCTTCGCAATAGAGCAATAATTCATGTTTAAAACAATGTACCGCTATAAATACATTTTCATATTAATGCTTCTCATTTCCGGACTGGCTAATGCCTCTTTCTATAAAAGTTTATGGCCCAAATGGGAGGTAAATAGCCCCCTTTCAAAAGAGGTTATTTCACATCAACTTTGGCAAAATTTTCTTAATCGCCGTATTGTAACCAACGAAGAAAACATCAACCTAGTTGACTATGCCCATATGACCCAAATAGATTTAAACTTGCTCAAAGACTATTTAAAAAGCATGGCAGAAATCGATATTAATAAATACAACCGTGATGAGCAATTGGCATATTGGATTAATTTATACAACGCCTTGACGGTGCAGGTTATCGCGAATTATTACCCCGTAACTACAATTCAAGAAATCAATATCTCGCCTGGATTATTCAGCATAGGCCCCTGGGGTGCAAACCTTATTACTATTAAAGACACCTCTTTAACTTTAGATGATATCAATAATCGTATAATTAGGGCAATTTGGAACGATCCTCGCACCCATTATGCTCTAAGCAATGGCACAATTGGGGCCCCCAATTTAAATAGAAAAGTTTACCAGGGTAAACTCATTGAAGAACAATTAAACCAAGCTGCTTCAAATTACATCAATTCTCTTAGAGGGGTAAGTGTCATCGAGGGAAAACTGATCATCTCTAAATTATATGATTGGTTTGAGGAGGATTTTGGTGGGACTAAGCAGGATATCATCTTTCATCTATTGCAATTTGCAAAAGAACCGTTGCAAAGTCAACTTAAGCACATAAATACCATTGATAGTTATATCTATAATTGGCATATAAATAGTCCTTCTCCTGATCATGAATAAAAGCATAATATACCCCTTTTGAAAACTCCTAAACTGAATAAAACAATAGTATACTCATCCTATTTATCATAAGGATTAGAATAATGAATCGAGGTGGTTTTTCATGGAAAAGACTTATTGGAATCTCTGCTCTTAAAGCTAAAATTTCGCGAAAAATCGGCATTCCATTAACGCAATCTGGTAGAGAACGAAAACTCGGTGCATTCATCATTCAATATTTACGTTCATTCCTCTTGGAAAAGAAAAAAAAACGCTAATTTACTTCACAATCTTCGATAGACTGGAATAATTGCTCAATGGCATTGTCAGGGATTGTGTTCATGCGTTTATAAAGTGTAATTACTCTAAATACTGCATCTCGGTTGCGATAATCTAGTTTTAAGTTTGAATTCGTTAAATCATACATATATGATTCAGTGAGAAAATGCCTATTCCCTAATTCGATACGCAACGCATCCATAACACAGAGCAAGGCATCAAAAACCGTCTGGACTGCTATTTTTTCGTCATTATTAAGTAAAGGTAACCAATCAAAAGTGCCACCCCGAGTGATATTAAAGAAAGTATAAAGTAATTGCTGTGTATCGTTATTGGCAAAGTAGCCATATAAATCTAAGCATTCCGTGGTCGTAAGTTGATTATACAATGCCATCATTTTTTCTTGAAAAAGAAGTATATTATTCTTTTGCCCCACTGCACCTGACAATAAATTTTGTTGTAAAATCATTACTGCATCAACTAAACGATTTGGGTTAAAGCAGAATTTATAAGCGCGCTTTAGATCAGATACGTAATTAACATTATCTCGTTTGGCGTTGATTGGATTTGAACTAAGCTTTAATCTCTTAACAGCTGATTGGATCATTTTTCTGATCACATCACTTGTCTCAATTCGAACACCTTGAGGTAACTCTTCATCATGCAAAAAATAGTCGACCCCAAGTCCAAAACCTTTCTGTAAAGCAATCTCATACAGTTTTTGTTGCATTGAATCGATATAATAATGCAGTATTCCTAGCCGCATTTGAATCGAAACTAATTTTTCAGGGTGCATTACCCCCGCAAATAATTTATCCGGATGTACCTTATAGAAAAAAATTTCATTTACTAAATCAGCACATTTAGGATTACCAAAAAAATCCAATGCGAGGTGTTGTTGTTCAACATTCCAGTCATAAAATACCGCTCCCCATCCACACTGTTCAATATCACTTTTATTCAAAAAATCAACAAATCCTTCCAACCATAAACTTAATTCTCGCTCAGAAAATATTCGTTGTAATTGCATTGAATAAAGAGAAACCTGATTAGTCAATTCCGTAGATGGCACACCTTGATATAAAGAGATGATTTGCTGTAAATGTTCTATTTGTTCTTCAATATCTAGTGGTGAGGCCAATTTTTGCTCTAAAAGAGCAATCTGATTAAAACGTTGGGACCAAGATAATTCATGACCTAATTTTTGGGGGATATGAGCTACATTTTGATCCAATAATTGCAAATAATCTAAATATTTATTTGCTATAGAGTGACATAAAAACCTCACTTCAGGATGAGTCTCTGGATTGGAAGTAGTTTCTATATTTCTCTGAAGCTCATTGTTCAGCATTTTCAGTTCATGTTTGACTAAAGTCTTTGCTCGATCATTGTCTGTTACAAACCAACTTGAAAACTGAGTTTTATTCTGAATCATCCCTACTCCTAAAGCGTTGTCCTGATATAACAGTATCCCGGAAAGGTAACTTTCTACCTATAGGTTTATTTAAACGATTTAAAATAGCATTCGTTCCAGCGAAACACAGCACATCGTAGCAATAACTTATAGAATAATAACGAAAATAATTGCAAGTCGAAACTAATCTTGCCAAAATTACGACGAATGCTGTTCAAAAAAATGGGAATTATTTAATGCCACAACCCAGTTATCTTTTATTCATCGATAACGATCCTGTGAGTGAGGATCTCAAGAAATACTTTGCACAATTTAATATCAATATTGTTCAGCAAAAGCAATTAGTTACTCCCATCCAAAATGTGGTAGGAAAACCTATTGCTATTCTAATCCACTGGTCGATTTTGAAAAATGACCTCCAGGCAATTCATCAATTTTATACAAATTATCCGGTGCCTTTATTGATTTTAAACGATACCCCAGATGAGGATGCCTGTATCAAAGTACTCGAAGCAGGAGCAGATGACTTTATTGTAAAACCCTTATTACCTAGAGAGCTCCATGCTCGAGTCAGTGCAATAAATCGCCGTGTTTTACGGGCAAAACAACTCTCTGAGCAGGAAAAAGAAGTTCTAGTATTCTCCAACTGGCGCCTTTACCCAGCGTCCAGGCAAGTATTTCGTGAGCAGTCCCATGAAGAATTATTATTAAGTGCAGGCGAATATGATTTGCTCCTTACTTTTGTACTGCAACCTCAACGCATCTTGGATAGAGAGTTTTTGTTACAAATCACTAAAAATAGTGATCTGAATCCCTTTGATCGAAGAATTGATGTGCAAATAAGTAGACTGCGCCAGAAAATTGAAGTAGATGCAAAGAAACCGGCATTAATCAAAACCATTCGCAATGGAGGTTATATGTTTACGGCACAAGTAACCACGTTAAAAGAAAGCGATACAAAATAGATTTCTTATTTGCGCTTTTTACTTACTTTGAACATCTTGATACTTTTAATTGTATTATCGCCGACTTTTAATATTTCCATCTGATAGTTTTCTATCATTAAGCAGGATTCAGCTGGAGGAATATAGCCAAGATGTTCAACTATTAAGCCACTTAATGTTTTTGGACCTATCATCGGCAATTGCCAACCCATTAAACGGTTTAGATGTCGCAAAGTTAAACTTCCATCAACAATAACCGAGCCATCACTTTGTGGGGTGATATCTCGGCTTAGAGCAGCCACATCAGTAGTAAATTCGCCTACTATTTCTTCAAGTATATCTTCCATTGTGACTAAACCCTGAATGTCGCCATATTCATCCACAACAAAAGAACTACGTCTCTTCATTTTTCTAAAATTTAAAATTTGAATATTAAGCGAGGTAGCCTCAGGAATATAATATGGCTTATCGGCCGCTTTCAGTAGGCTATCAAGATCCAGTTCATTTTCTATAGCCAGATTTAGCACATCACGTACGTGAATCATTCCAACCAAATCATCAATTGAATTACGGTATAAAGGCAAGCGTGTATGTTTTGCTGTTTCTAATTGATACAAAATTTCTGACCAAGGTTCTTCGATATCGATACCCACAATATCCGATTTAGGAATCATAATGTCTTCCACAGTAGCTTGTTCCAAATCCAGAAGACTTATTACCATACTTTTATGCTCAACAGGTAATAGCCCTCCTGCTTCATGGACTACTGAGCGTAACTCTTCATTCGTTAAGGATTCCTTTTGTATTTTGTCTATTGAAATGCGAAATAAACGTAAAACTCCGTTCGACATAGAGCTGCTAATATATACCAAGGGTGCAAAGATTAATTGGAGAATTTGTAAAGGCAATGAAGTAGCAAATGCTACTTGTTGGGGATAAATAGCTGCATATGTTTTAGGGATCATTTCAGCAAATACCAAAATCACCAGCGTCAAAATGACGGTAGCGATAACAATACCCGCATCGCCATAAATGTGCTGGCCAATCAACGTTGCGATTGTGGAAGCAAGAATATTAGCAAGGGTATTACCGATTAAGACAACGCTCAAAAGGCGATCAGGTCGAGAGAGTATTTGATTCACTCGCGAAGCTTGTTTATTTTCTTTCTTGACCAGATGCTTTAGCTTGTAACGATTAATCGACATCATTCCGATTTCGGTACCCGAAAAAAAAGCAGCTAACAAAATTAAAAAAAGCAAAATGATGAACAATGTAGAAAGATGGAACGTCACCGAATTTCCTCAAGCTTTTATTACACAAAATAAAGTATCATATGGTTCAAAAGAAAGCGAGATAAGGTCAATTTGAACTCAAAGCTATAATTAGAATTGTACGATGGGCTCAGGGGGGTAGGCTTCGCGCCTACCTACCAAACCCGGAATTTCATCAGACAAAAATTAACTTATCTATTTTTGCTCTTTATTATAACGAGCTACGCTGGATCTAATCTCTTCGAATGCAGCCTCTGGTCCAACCCAGCCATCCAGTTTAACCCATTTACCTTCTTCTAAATCTTTATAATGACTGAAAAAGTGTTCTAAAGAGTTTAATAGATGTTGTGGCAAATCTTCATGGGTCTCAATTGATTCATAAATTTTAGTTAATTTATTTATTGGAACAGCCAAGATTTTAGCATCTATCCCTGACTCATCAGTCATTTTTAACATACCTACTGGTCGGCAGGGAATAACCGAACCACCAACTAGAGGAACAGGAGTTACTACGAGGACATCAACAGGGTCCCCGTCCTCGGATAAAGTATGAGGGACATAACCATAATTTACAGGATAAAACATAGGGGTGGTTAAAAAGCGGTCAACGAATAATACTCCTGATTCTTTATTTACTTCATACTTTACAGGTTCACTATGCATTGGGATTTCAATGATTACATTAATTTCCTTGGGTAGATCACGACCACTACTAATTCTCATTAAACTCATTTATTCTTCTCCCCTCTTAAATACAGTTAAAACACTAGACATATCAGCCTTCATAACTCAACAAACGCCTTTCCTTAAGGACAAAGCTTTTTCCAAGAAATGCAACGCGTCGCAATCGCTTTATTAATCCCAACCCTAATGCAAAATTGCAACATAAAGCGGCTATTATGCGAAAAAACACATTAAAAGGCAAAGAGAAGCTGTCGCATTATAAGCAATGCAATGTATAATACCCCTTTTTAATCAAAATGAGATTGCTTATGAATTGCTTGTTTTGCAAAATTGCACAAGGTGCGATCCCTGCATCAGTAGTTTTTGAAGACGATGAGATAATGGCATTTCACGATCTCAACCCGCAAGCTCCTAAACATCTGCTGATTATTCCGAAGCAGCATATTGCTACGCTGAATGATGCCAGCGATGAAAACCAGGCCCTGTTGGGAAAAATGATTTTAGGGGCAAAAAAAATTGCTCAAACTGAAGGAATAAGTGAAGCAGGATATCGATTAGTTTTAAACATTAATCCCGATGGTGGCCAGACAGTATTTCATATTCATTTACATTTACTGGGCGGACGTCGTATGACATGGCCCCCTGGGTAGGAAAAAATAATGGAAAACCTATATAAAGAATTGCTAATCCAATTAGGCGAAGATGTAAGTCGGCAAGGGTTACTTGATACCCCTGCACGCGCTGCCAATGCCATGCGTTATTTAACTAAAGGCTACAATGAAAGCCTTGAAGATATTATTAATGGCGCGCTTTTTGATTCTGATATGAGTGAAATGGTTATAGTCAAGGATATTGAAATGTACTCCATGTGCGAACACCATTTACTTCCATTTCTTGGCAAGTGCCACGTTGGATACATTCCTAATGGAAAAGTAATAGGATTATCGAAAGTTGCCCGTATTGTTGATTACTTCTCGCGACGCTTACAAATTCAGGAGCGATTAACTTCAGAAATAGCAAACTGCTTAGAATCAATTACTGGGGCACGTGGTATTGCAGTGGTCGTTGAAGCCAAACATTTATGCATGATGATGCGTGGCGTTGAAAAACAAAACTCGATAATGACTACTTCAGTAATGCTTGGTGATATGCGGAATAACCCAACAAGCCGAGCTGAATTTTTAACCTTAACTCAAAACAAGTAGTCCATCTTTCCCTGTCTTTTATTTTTTAGAAGTGTAGCCTGGGTGAAGCAAAGCGTAACCCGGGAAATTCTTCAAATGGATCCATTCTCCCCGGATTACACGCAAATCGTTCTTCCACCTTTGCAGGGGAAGAACGATAATTCTTTACTCTTCTTCGCCGTCTTTATCACCACCCTGCGCTACTTCTTTATGTTCTTCTTCAGGATAAGTAGTTTCTTCAGCTGGAGCAGCCGCTGCTTGAGGTCTATCTTTCCATTCAAGCTTCACACGACCTTGCTTATCAATACCCGCAACAAAAACTTCAATATCTTGGCCTTCTTGCAGTACTGATTCGACTTTTTGGGATCGGTCATTACAGATTTGAG
The DNA here is from genome assembly GCF_977063395.2 of Legionella nigrisilvae. Classification (NCBI taxonomy): domain Bacteria; kingdom Pseudomonadati; phylum Pseudomonadota; class Gammaproteobacteria; order Legionellales; family Legionellaceae; genus Legionella; species Legionella nigrisilvae. The sequence goes on along the minus strand of NZ_CDRUGZ020000019.1, from coordinate 806,967 downwards.
AAATGTGTAGTAATCCATCTTTACCAGGTAAAAGATTTATAAAGGCTCCAAAATCAACGATTTTACTTACTTTACCTTGATAGGTTTGGCCTACCTCGATTTCTGCAATTAATGCCTTAATTTGTTTTTGTGCCTCTTCCAAAGCATTCATATCTGGAGAAAATAATTGAACAACTCCTGTATCATCTATATCAATAGAAACACCTGTGCTTTCAATTAACCCTTTAATCGTTGCGCCACCTTTACCGATAATAGTGCGGATTTTGTCTTCAGCAACTTTCATAGTCGTAATTCGTGGAGCATGTTGAGATAATTCTTCTCGATGCTCTGATAATGCATTATTCATTACACCGAGGATATGTAAGCGACCCGCCAATGCTTGGTCTAAAGCTTGCTCCATGATTTCACTGGTAATCCCATGGATTTTAATATCCATTTGTAAGGCGGTGATTCCATTTTCAGTACCTGCTACCTTGAAATCCATATCGCCTAAATGGTCTTCATCACCTAATATATCGGTTAACACTGCATAACGATCGCCCTCTTTAATCAGGCCCATCGCAACTCCAGCCACAGGTGCTTTCAGGGGAACACCCGCATCCATCAGTGCAAGGCTAGTACCACATACGGTGGCCATCGAGCTTGAACCATTTGATTCAGTGATTTCCGAAACAACTCTTAAAGTATAGGGAAATTCGTTTGCCTCAGGCAATACAGCGATAATAGCACGTTTTGCTAAGCGGCCATGTCCAATTTCTCTACGTTTGGGGCTACCAACCATACCTGTTTCCCCAACTGAATAGGGAGGGAAGTTATAATGCAGCATAAATCGATCTTTTGATTCACCGGTGATGTTATCGAGGATTTGTGCATCACGCTCATTACCCAAAGTAGCAACCACAATAGCCTGGGTTTCACCGCGGGTGAACAGTACAGAACCGTGTGTTCTTTCTAAAAGTTTTGTGCGAATTGCAATGGGACGAACTGTTTTGTGGTCACGGCCATCAATTCGTGGCTCACCATCAAGAATTCGATTACGTACGGTAGCGCGCTCTATTTCAACAAACATATTGCCAATCACATCCGCTTTTAACTCATCATTCTCTGCTTGCAGAGCAGAAATTGCTTGTTCTTTTAACTCATCCAAACGTTGATATCTTTCTTGCTTATCCTTAATCAGATAGGCTGCTTCAACGTCATGTTTCACCATATCAGAAATTCGTTCTTGCAAGGAAGTATCTACTTCAGGAGCGGTCCATTCCCAACGAGTTTTCCCACCCTGTGCTGCGAGCTCTTCGATTCCTTTGATCACACTTTTCATCATTTCATGACCAAACATAATGGCGCCGCGCATAATGTCTTCACTTAACTCTTTGGCTTCTGACTCGACCATCAAAATTGCATCTTTAGTTCCGGCTACCACTAAATCAAGTTTGGATTGCTCGAGTTCTTTGCGGCTTGGGTTCAATAAGTAAATACCGTCTTTATAGCCTACACGGGCAGCGCCAATGGGACCATTAAAAGGAACACCTGAAAGAGCTAATGCTGCAGAGGATGCAATCATTGCAACAATATCCGCTGAAACTTCTGGATTTAGAGAAAGAACCGTAACAATAACTTGTACTTCGTTGCAAAAACCATCAGGAAATAAAGGACGAATAGGACGATCAATCAATCGAGAAGTTAATGTTTCATTATCTGAAGGTCTGCCTTCTCGTTTATTAAACCCACCCGGTATTTTACCTACTGCGTAAAATTTTTCTTGATAATTTACCGTCAATGGAAAAAATCCAGCTCCTTCGCCACATTCCTTTTTGCCAACTACTGTAGCTAATACCTGAGTGCCATTCATATTGGCTAATACTGCTCCATCCGCTTGTCGCGCAATTTCACCTGTTTCCAATATAAGCGTGTGGTCACCGAATGCTATTTCTTTTGTAAACTTAGCCACGTATTCTTCCTCTTAGTAATTATAACGAAAAAAAGGCGCAGAAAATTGCGCCTTTATTTAAAGTATTTTTTTGTAAAGTACATTCGTAACGAAATGTATTTGCTCAGAAATCAATAAGAATCTCTCAGTTCCAGACTTTGGATCAAAGTTTGATAACGAGCTTCATCGTTATGCTTTAAATATTTCAAAAGCTTACGACGTTTATTAACAAGTTGTTGCAGTCCACGTCGAGAATGAAAATCTTTTTTGTGTTCTTTAAAGTGCTCAGTTAAATATTTAATACGGCCAGTAATAATAGAAACCTGAACTTCAGGCGAACCAGTATCTTGATCGGAACGCTTGTATTCTTTAACAATTGCTGCTTTATCTGCGCTGCTTAGCGACATTATACACTCCCGGAACTACTAAGTATTCATTTAAAGGCGAACATTCTACCAAGGCACGTCCAACGAAACAAGTACTGATAATTATTTTTGTGCAAAAAATTTCATATTTAGCTTTAATCACTTATTTTACTACCAATGATCAAAAAGAAAGTAAGCGTTTCGCTTTAATATCACCTTGGATATTTCGTTCTCCTAACCCAATAAATTGTGCTTTCTCATCATAAAGACGAACACAATCTGCTTTTTCTCCACCTATTTTATTTGTTACTACTCTACCTTGACGAATCATAACAATTTTATCATCCGACAGGATCACTTTCTCAAAATGACTAACAGCTCTATCCATGGGAATCAAGCAAGCTGTTCGTTCGGAGCTAGACATTGCCTCTAATTCATCTAGAGAATACATAGGCATACTCTCTAAACCAGAGGTATAAACCCGATGTAGGCGCGTAACATGAGCCCCTACACCTAATGCATCACCAATGTCTTCAACCAAATTACGAATATAGGTTCCCTTGCTGCACGTTACAGTTAATGAAAATTGACTACCGTCAAATGCATTAAGTTCCAAATTACTAATCAGGATCTCGCGAGCCTCTCTCTCAATGTGAATCCCTTCTCTCGCCAAACGATAAAGAGGGGTTCCATTATGCTTTAAAGCGGAAAACATGGAAGGAATCTGCTTTATATGACCTGTATGTTCTTTTAATACAGCAAGTAAATTTAACTCTGAAACTGCAAATGCCTCAACACGAGCGATTATTTCACCAGTTGCGTCAGCAGTGTTTGTTTTAATTCCTAATAAGCCGGTAGTCTGATAGCACTTATCTGCATCAAGCAAAAATTGACATACCTTAGTGGCTTCGCCAAAGCAAAGAGGCAACATACCTGTAGCAAGCGGATCTAAACTTCCAGTATGGCCAGCTTTCTTTGCCCCTAACAATCTTTTTGCTTTTTGCAACGCCGTGTTCGAGGTCATTCCTTCAGATTTGTTTAGCAATAAAATTCCATCTAATGCTGAAGGATTAATTACTTTCATTATCATCAGAATCAGGTGGATTCACTTTATCGATGAGACGACTTAAACGTTCACCATATTCTATTGATTCATCATATATGAAATGAAGCTGGGGGACTGTGCGCAAAGTAATACTTCGTGCCAAAGCGCTGCGCAAATAACTTGCAGCGGCATTTAAAATAGCCGCTGCAGTTTCTTTATTATCATTCAGCACAGTAAAATATACTTTGGCATGACTCAAATCAGCCGCAACTTTTACAGCGGATATAGTGACGAACCCGGTTAAGCGGGGATCTTTTACTTCCATGGGTATTATCTGTGCTAATTTACGCTGAATCATTTCAGCGATTCTATCTGTACGTTTAAAATTTTGAGCCATCTTTATAAATCACGCTTAATTTCAACTGTTTCATATACTTCAATTAGGTCACCTGGCTTAACATCATTGTAATTTTTGACCCCAATACCACATTCAAAGCCTTGGCGAACCTCAACCACATCATCTTTGAATCTTCGCAATGATTCCAAAGTACCCTCATAGATAACCACATTGGCACGCAGGACACGAATAGGGTTATTTCGCTTTATAACTCCTTCAATAACCATACAACCTGCAATCGCACCAATTTTGGGTGATTTAAATACATCGCGAACTTCAGCAGTACCAATAATTTCCTCTCTAAATTGCGGAGCAAGCATACCGGTTAAAGCGCCTTTAATCTGGTCTACAATGTCGTAAATGACACTATAATAGTGCAGCTGCACAGATTCATGCTCGGCCAATTTCTTAGCACTACTATCGGCTCTCACGTTAAAGCCAACCAAAATGGCATTGGATGCTATGGCTAAATGAACATCAGATTCAGTAATACCACCTACACCGCTTGAAATAACTTCAACTTTAACTTCCTCAGTAGATAATTTCACTAACGCATCTGAAATTGCTTCAAGTGAACCTTGAACATCAGCTTTAAGTACCACATTAAGTACCTTAGATTCTCCTGCCGCCATATTTTCCATAATGCCTTCGAGGGTTGATTTCTGGCGTCTGGCAAGTTTTACATCTCGGAATTTACCTTGACGGAATAAGGCAACCTCTCTTGCTTTTTTCTCATCAGGAACAACGACAGCTTCATCCCCGGCATGAGGAATAGCAGATAAGCCCAATACCTCGACCGGAATTGATGGGCCCGCAGAATCAACTAGATCCCCATTATCACCAACCAAAGCTCGTACACGGCCGTATTGAAATCCCGCAAGTAGGATATCGCCTTTATGTAGTGTTCCGCTTTGTACTAACACAGTTGCTACAGGACCTCTACCTTTGTCTAAACGTGACTCAATTACAACTCCTTTAGCAGCACCGTCTGTTACAGCGGTTAATTCTAGAACTTCAGATTGCAATAAGATGGCATCAAGTAGCTCATCAATACCCATACCGGATTTAGCCGAGATATTGATAAACATAGTATCTCCACCCCAAGCTTCTGGGATTACTTCATATGTCGTTAATTCATTCATGACACGATCAGGATCTGCATCGGGTTTATCCATCTTATTAATTGCAACAATAATTGGCACTTTCGCTGCTTTGGCATGTTGAATTGCTTCTATCGTTTGTGGCTTAACTCCATCATCTGCAGCAACGATTAACACAACAATATCAGTGACCTTTGCACCACGAGCTCTCATTGCGGTAAAAGCAGCATGACCTGGAGTATCTAGGAATGTAACATCACCTTTAGGAGTACTTACATGGTATGCACCAATATGTTGTGTAATACCACCTGCCTCGCCAATTGCAACTTTGGTTCGGCGAATATAGTCAAGTAACGAGGTCTTACCATGATCTACGTGTCCCATAATTGTAACGACAGGTGCTCTTGATTCAGTTCGACTACCTATGTTAATCGACTCACCTAATCCCACTTCAATTGCGTCTTCTTTAATAATACGTGCCTTATGGCCCATTTCTTCAACAACAATAACCGCTGTTTCTTGGTCAATAACCTGGTTAATGGTTGCCATCGCCCCAAGGGACATCATTATTTTAATTACTTCAGCGGCTTTAACAGACATTCTTTTTGCTAATTCTGCAACCGTAATTGTTTCAGGGATTAAAACCTCTTTTACTACGGGGGCGGTGGGCAAAGCAAAACCATGAGTTAAAGACTCTTCAGCCTCTTTAAGTTTATCTGATTTCTCTACACCCTTACGCTTTTTAAATTTGCTACGACCGCCTCGTCTATGACCCTCTTGATCTTCTTCATCGCGATCATAAGATGTTTGATATTTAGGTTTTTTCTTAACTTTCCTGAAATCTCCGGCCTCAGACTCAATTGGCTGCTCAACATGTTTCTTTTTAGATGGTTTTTCCAATTTTTGCTCTTCTTTTATGGAGATATCTTCCATAACTTCTTTCGGACTTGTACTTACAACCACTTCTGTTGGTAAGTCTGTAGGAATTTCTTCATTATGTTGAGAATTTTCTTCTACCTCATGTGCTTGGTTTTCTTCCACTGTAGTTTCAGCAGGTTCGGTGATTTGCTCTACTGATTCTATAGGTGTTTCAGATACCGGTGGCATCTCAGAAGCCACTTCAGCAGTATGCTCTTCAGGTATCGTCTGATTTTCTTCAGATAGAGTTGGTTCTTCAGCTTCAGGCAACTCTGCTATGGGGGTACGTTTTACAAATACTTTTTTCTTACGTACCTCAACACTTACAGTTTTGCCGCTATGAGCATCATGGCCAACGGTGACTTGCGATAAGCTTTTTCGTCTTAAAGTAATTCGCTCAGGCGAAACATTCACATCACGTAGAGAAGTTCTCTTCAAATGATTGAGTAGGATCCGCTTTTGCTCTTCATTCACAGTCTGTTGGTCATCACTAAAAGACAACCCTGCTTCCTGTAACTGGTTCAATAAGCGTTCAACCGGAATACCAACGACTTGAGCTAATTGTTTAACCGTCACATCCGCCATATTTTAATCCCCTTTCAGCAGTTATATACTTTATCTGAAAATAACTGCATATTTGCACTACATTAATTTATAATAAATCCATAGTCTTATAAAAACCATGGTTCTCTGGCCTTCATTATTAAAGCTCCGGCCTTTTCTTCAGTCATTCCTTCAATTTCTAACAGCTCATCAACAGATTGCTCAGCTAAATCTTCCATAGAAGTAATTCCTTTTGATGCTAATTTGTTAGCTAACTCTTCGGACATACCTTCCATTGAGAGTAATGATTCATCAGGTGAACCAGATAGCTCTTTACCTGAAGAAAGAGCCATTGTAAGTAATTTATCATTTGCCCTATTTCTCAGTTCCTCAACAATTTCTTCGTCAAACTCTTCGATGGCCAGTAATTCTTCTTTAGGGACATAAGCAATTTCTTCTAGAGAAGAAAAACCATGTGCTACGAGTAATGTAGCAATTTCTTCATCAATTTCTAGTGCAGAAGTAAATAATTTAACAATTTTACTTGATTCTTCCAAATTCTTATTTTCGAATTCATCTGTAGTCATAACATTCAACGTCCAGCCCGTTAATTGACTTGCCAAGCGAACGTTTTGACCATTGCGCCCGATAGCTTGGGACAATTGATCTTTTTCAACTGCTAAATCCATAGTATGGGTGTCTTCATCCACAACAATAGAAGAGATTTCTGCAGGAGCCATGGCATTAATAACTAATTGCGGAGGATTATCATCCCATAAAATAATATCTACACGTTCCCCGCCAAGCTCGCTAGAAACAGCCTGAACTCGAGCGCCGCGCATACCAACACAAGCCCCAACAGGGTCAATGCGTCCATCATTGGTTTTAACTGCAATCTTAGCTCGATTGCCTGGATCTCGTGCTGCAGCTTTCACTTCAATCACGTTCTCACCAATTTCAGGTACTTCAATACGGAACAGTTCAATAAGCATTTCATTACGGGTACGACTGACAAATAGTTGAGGACCACGCGCTTGAGGCGTAATTTCATATAAATAAGCACGAACCCTATCATTCGGACGAAACATTTCATGCGGAAGCATTTCTGTACGCGGCAAGAATGCTTCTGCTTTCCCACCTAAGTCAATAATAATATTATCTCGGGTTACTTTTTTAACGGTTCCATAAATCAATTGACCTAACTTGCTTCTGAATTGATCAATTACGAGCTCGCGCTCTGCCTCTCTAACTTTTTGCATAATAACTTGCCGAGCAGCTTGCGCCTCAATTCTTCCAAATTCGATTGAAGGAATTGATTCTTCTATACGATCGTTAATTTTTGCAGCGGGGTTGCGTTCTTTTGCTTGTTCAACAGTTAATTGGCGATCTGGATGTTCTAGTTCATCTTCATTGACTACATCCCAATATCTATAGGTTTCATAGTCACCTGTGCGGGGATCTAATTTGATTCGTACCCCTATATCTAAACCAAAGATCTTGCGAGTTGCGGATTCCAATGCAGCCTGAATGGCAAGTATAATAACTTCCTTACTTACACCTCTTTCATTTGATAACGCCTCTGCAACCAGTAACAATTCTTTGCTCATTGTTCGCCTCTCTATACTGTCAAACTTGCTTTCACAATATTTGAAAAAAGTAATTCTTGATCTTCATTATTTATTTTAATTACTAAAGTGTTCTCAGATACTGAGACAATAGTCCCTAATAATTTACGCTTACCCTCAATTGGCTTAAAAGTTTTTACTTGTACTTCATGGCCTATATAACGCTGATATTGCCAATTTTTAAATAATGGCCGTGGTATACCTGGTGATGATACTTCCAAGCTATAATTTCCAGAAATAGGATCTTCAACATCAAGCAATGCGCTGACTTGATGACTCACTGCTTCGCAGTCTTCAATCCCTATTCCATCAATCTTATCAATGTATATGCGCAATAAAGAATGCTTACCTTGTGAAAGATATTCACATCCCCAAAGCTCATAGCCCATGTCATTAATTGTAGGAGCTAATAAATCTTCCAATTCATCTTGTATCATAGTATTAACAAACTAAAAAGGGCACGGATGCCTAATACAAATACGGTATAGTAACCTAAGTTCGGGCAAGAGCTTAACTCTGAACGTGATTTCTATAAAACAATTAATTCCGAGCGCGATCTTTGCTTCACTGGCTACTACAAACTTTTAGTGCAGTTACAAATTATACATAATAAAAAACCCCATAAATGGGGTTCTTAATAAGTGGTAGCGGGGGCAGGATTTGAACCTACGACCTTCGGGTTATGAGCCCGACGAGCTACCAGGCTGCTCCACCCCGCGTCAACTGATGGCAAGTATACTGAGAGTCAGTACGCTTAGCAAGTACTTTCTTTGAAGAATCTAAATAAATATGTATTCTGGACTGGAAAACAGTTTATTTTCTAATCCAGAACAAAGATGAAGGTATCTTAGGAACCAAATGCATTCATACACGCTACAATTAAGGCGCCTGGAAATATACCTAAATACAGTAACGATAGACAATTAAGGGAAAGGACTAAAGTATTCCCCTTATTCATAACTACTGGGTCAACATGTGCCGGTGCATCAAAATACATTATTTTAACAATTCTTAAATAATAATAAGCACCAATCACCGTAAATAATAATCCCAGTACAGCCACCCACATCATTTGAGCGTCCACTAACGCTTTAAGCACAAGCAGTTTAGTAAAGAAGCCCACAGTTGGAGGCACACCGGCAAGAGAGAACATAACGATTAGCATCATAAATGCCAACCAGGGATTTCTTTTGTTAAGCCCTTTTAGATCCTCAATGCTATCTATTTCCATCCCGCGGTTAGACATTAACACAATTAAACCAAAGCCGGCAGCTGAGGTTATTGAATAAACCAAAATATAATAGAGTGCCGCAGAATATCCTGAAGCAGTTGCCGCTAAGATTCCAAATAAAGCATATCCAATATGAGAGATAGCCGAATAAGCTAATAAACGTTTTATACTGGTCTGCACTACTGCGAACAAATTCCCCAGACCTGTGGAAAGTAAAGTCATTACCAATAGAATATGTTGCCACTGCGAACTCACATCGACTAGGCCAATTGTAAGTAATCTAAATGCCATACCTAAAGCAGCAACTTTAGGTGCAGCGCTAATGAATAGGGTAACTGAAGTTGGTGCCCCCTGATATACATCGGGAGCCCACATATGGAATGGCACAGCAGCTAATTTAAAAGCAACGCCACATAGAATGAAAACTATAGCAAATGCCAGTAAGGTACTTTGCTGTTGCCAGTTCGCAGCGATGACATTTGCCACTTCGAGTAAATCAAGTTTTCCGGTTGCTCCATAAATTAAAGAAATACCATATAAAAGCATGGCAGAAGCAATTGACCCCATTACAAAATATTTCATTGCTGCTTCAGAAGCATCACTATCTGTTCTGCGAATAGCAGTCATCGCGTATAAAGGTAATGACAATAATTCTAAACCAAGGAAAATTGTGAGGAGAGAATGTGCTGAAACAAGCAGCATCATCCCTAAAGTAGAAAATAATCCTAAGATATAGTAATCCCCTGAAGGCATTTGACGCTCATCTATGTACTCTTTGGAATAGATAAAGCTCAGCAAAACCGTAATGTACATAAAGAATTTCATTAAATTCGCTATATCATCACTAATGAACAAGCCATTGAGGGTAATCACCTTATACATACCAATATAAAGAAAACTAACAACAGCAGCTAAAACTAAACCGATACAAGAGATAAAAAAGGAAATAGATTTATATCGATGCCGTAAAAATAGATCCGCAAGCAATGCAATACATGCGGTGGCGAGCACAATCATTTCCGGAATGGCTACATGGATATTTTCAAGTAATGCTGTCATATTGGTTAACCTTGATTACAATTTTGATTGACTTGCTAACGCTAGAGTATGGCTTACTGTTTGATGAATGTACTCTAGGAATGGCTTAGGATAAACACCCATAGCGATTACCATCAAAGCAAGTAAAATATAAGCACTTAACTCATAGCCCGAAAGATCTTTTAGTTCCGCAACTTTTTCATTTGCTATAGGTCCAAAAATTACTCGTTTATACATCCAAAGATTATAACCTGCTGCGGTTATTAGTGTGGTAGCCGCCCAAAATGTCACCCAAAAACCAGCTTTTAGTGACCCAAGAATTACCATAAATTCACCAACAAAACCGGAGGTTCCTGGCAAACCGGCATTCGCCATACAGAAAAGCATGAAAAATGATGCAAAAATTGGCATGGTATTCACTATCCCGCCAAAATCAGCTAAACGTCGTGTATGCATCCGATCGTAGATAAAACCTACACCGGCAAAAAGTGCACTTGAGACAAAAGCATGCGAAATCATAACGACAATGGCACCTTCTAAAATTAAGCCAGCTGCACTTAGTCCTGATTGTTTTGCAATCGCAAAAATAGCAAAACTACCTAAAGTTACAAATCCCATGTGTGAAATTGAAGAATAGGCAATTAGTCGTTTCATATCCTTTTGAATAATTGCGACTAAAGCAATATAAACGATTGCAATTAAAGATAAGGCAATCATAACCCCAGCATAACGGCTACAAGCATCTGGAACTATGGGTAAGGAGAACCGGATAAACCCGTACGCTCCAAGCTTTAATAAAATTGCAGCTAATACAACAGAGCCACCAGCTGGAGCCTCGGTATGTGCATCAGGCAACCAGGTGTGGACTGGAAACATCGGGATCTTTATTGCAAAACCAAGGAAAAATGCAATGAAAATCAATGTTTGAGCCGTCATGCTTAATTTAATAGCATAAAAAGCTTCTATACTAAATGTGCCAGCGATGAACCCCATGTATAAAAAGCTAGCTAACATGAGAACTGAACCTAAAAAGGTATATAAGAAAAATTTAATCGCAGCATAAACACGATTATCTGATCCCCAAATACCAATAATGAGGTACATAGGAATTAGGGTCGCCTCCCAGAAAATATAAAATAAGATGGCATCTAAGGCAGAGAAAACACCAACTAATAGCCCCTGCATAATCAAAAATGCAGCTAAATATTGAGAAACTCTGTTGGTAATGCTTTCCCAAGTTGCCAAGATCACCACTAAATTTGTAAAAATGCTAAGCACAATTAGGAGTAACGACATTCCATCGATGCCTAAGCTATAGCTAATACCTAGTGAAGGCATCCATGAAAATTCCTCCAAATATTGCATTCCGAGCACTTTAGGATCAAAGCCTGCAACAAGCGGGATACACAGTAGCAAACAAAGTATTACGGTAAATAATGCCAAATAACGTGAAATATTCGGGCTACGATCGTCTCCAGAGAGAAGAACAAAAACCCCGCCTATTACTGGCAACCAAATTAGTAAATTGAGCAAATAATGCATACCTTCACCCTATATTCAGCCGAGTATCAACCAGCATAAAAATCCAAGCAATCCAAAAATCATTATCGTAGCATAATGATACAGATAACCACTTTGTATAGCGCGACCTTTAGTTGATAACCATCTAACTAGTCGACTGCTGCCATTTACAACCATCCCATCGATCAATTTTTGATCACCCACACTGTAAAATACAGTTCCTATACCCTTAGATCCTTTCACAAAAACTAGATTGTTAAACGCATCAAATCCATATTTATTGAGGAGTATTTTATAAATGAGTGAAAAACGACGTGCCAAATAACCTGGGATCGTTGGTACCGCTATATAACAGAGCCAAGCTATCGCAATCCCCGCCAAAGTAATCCAAAAAGTAAGCGAGTATACTGAATGCACCATACTTGCAAAAGGTGAAGTCACTTCATGGGCAAGCTCTGCCAACACATTATGTTGAGGGAGAACAAATAAAGAAGAACTTAAAATTGTTGGATTATCAAAAAGCATAGGCATGTACAATATGTAGCCTAGAATAATTGATGGAATAGCAAGTAAAACCAGCGGCAGCCAAACCACCCATGGCGACTCATGAACATGGCTTAAAGTATGCTCATCCATACGAGGTTTGCCGTGGAATGTCATAAACAAAGATCTAAAGGTATACAGGGCAGTAACGCCAGCACCAAGAACCACACAGAAATAGGAATAACTACTTCCAGGAATCTGTGACAATTGTACCGCTTCGATAATTGTATCTTTGGAATAAAACCCTGCCAGAGGGGGTATCGCGCAAAGAGCTAGAGAACCAATTACATATGTTATGTAAGTAATGGGCATCTTGTTCCATAAACCACCCATTTTTCGCATATCTTGTTCATGGTGCATACCGATAATTACCGAACCAGCACCTAAGAATAAGAGGGCTTTAAAACATGCATGAGTAAGAAGGTGAAACATTCCTGCACTGTATGCTGATGCCCCCATTCCTACCATCATATATCCTAATTGAGACAGCGTTGAATAGGCGACTACTCGTTTAATGTCATTCATTGTGAGTGCTAAAATTCCTGTAAAGAGTGCACCTGTTGCTCCTATCACAAGAACTACGCTTAATGCGGTTGTAGAAAATTCGATTAGAGGTGAAATACGCGCAATCATAAATACACCAGCCGTGACCATTGTCGCAGCGTGAATCAATGCAGAGATAGGAGTCGGACCTTCCATTGATTCAGGTAGCCACACATGTAACGGTACTTGTGCAGATTTACCCATAGCACCTACGTATAAAGCTAAACATATTACCGTGACTAAAGACCAAGGATGACCTTGAAACAGTTCAATATTCTGACTTGTAAGATAGTTAACGCTCTTGAAAACAGTTTCGTAATCAATACTACCCGTGTAGGCAAATACCAGGGCAATCCCTAAGAGAAAACCAAAGTCACCCACGCGGTTGACGAGAAAAGCTTTAAGACTACCCTCAATAGCTGATTCTTTTTGATACCAGAAACCAATAAGCAAATAAGAAACTAGACCAACACCTTCCCAACCAAAGAATAATTGTAAGAAATTATTTGCACTGACTAACATCAGCATCATAAAAGTAAACAATGAAATGTAGCTGAAAAAACGCTGGTATCCATCGTCATCGGCCATATATCCAATACTGTAAATATGCACCAACAAAGAGACAAAATTAACAGTCACTAGCATCACAGTACTTAAAGGATCAATCAGAAAACCAATGTTAAATTCAAATGGAAGAATTAAGCCACCAGTCGCCCAGTGATAAAGCACAGTGCTCTCAGTCGGCATGGCGCCAGAAAAGATTTGCCAAGCCACATAGAGGGATGCAATAAAAGATATTGTAACGCCTAGGATAGTGGCTGAATGTGCCCCGACTCGTCCAATTTGATTACGGAAAAAACCAGCAATTATAGAGCCAGCCAAGGGAGTTAAAACGATTATTAGACAAAGTTGTTGGATACTCACAATGTTAACCTTTTAAATGATTCATCTTATCTACGTTAATGTTACCTCTATTTCTATAAAGCAACATCACTATGGCTAATCCTATTGCTGCTTCTGCGGCAGCAACCGTTAAAATAAAAAAGACATAAACTTGACCGCTAATTTCGTTATAGTAGTGGGAAAATGCGACAAAATTAGTATTCACTGCAAGTAACATCAATTCGATACATACCAGCAATAAAATGATATTCCGACGATTCATCATTATGCCAATAAGACCAAAACCGAATATAATGGCCCCCAGAATTAAGTAATTATTTACTGGTATCATCTAGAAATCCCCAACATTATTTTTCTGTTTTCATATTAATTAATTCCACCCGATCGCTTCTACGTGTCAGGATCTGTTGTTTCACATCCTGCCGTTTCGATTTTCTGGGACCTCTATGGACTAGGGTAATTGCTGAAATAATGGCGATTAATAACAGCACAGCTGCAATTTCAAAAGCCAGTAAATAATCTGTATATAAAACCATGCCCAAGGCTTCCGTATTTGACCGGGGTGCTTCAAGTTTGTTTTGTGTTGCATTCATTAACTGGGTACTAATCATAGGATTGCTTTGCGTCTCAACATTCGACTTAAACGTACCTGCTGGAATAGATACCATTAATAGTCCAGTTAAAAGAGCAACCAGAATTAAACCAAAGGGTAAATAGCGTCTGTAATGGTTTTTAATTACTTCCACATCAATATTAAGCATCATTACGACGAACAGAAACAATGTCATTACCGCACCCACATATACAAGCACCAAAATTAGGGCAAGAAACTCTGCTTCTGCAAGGATCCATAATCCTGCACTCGCAATGAAGGTAAGTACAAGAAATAAAACGCTGCGTACAGGATTATCTTGAATAATTACCATAAAGGCAGCGCCTACGGCTATGGCCGCAAAGATATAGAAAATAGTTTGAACTAATAATTCATGCATACTGCACCCCGTTATCGGTATTTTTCATCAGCAGCTCTATCTGCTGCAAGTCTGGGCTCCAACAAATCGCCAAGGGCTAGGAGCTTTTCTTTCGTCATAATATTTTGGCCACGCTCACTAATATGATAATGATGCACTGGTGTTACTACGATGGAATCCACAGGGCAAGACTCTTCGCATAATCCGCAGTTAATGCATTTAAATACATCAATATCATATCGTGTGGTGCGACGAGATCCATCTTCGCGTGGTTCTGACTCAATAGTTATAGCAAGTGCAGGACAAACTGCTTCACATAATTTGCAAGCAATACAACGTTCTTCGCCATTTGGATAACGTCGTAAAGCCAGTGCGCCTCTAAAACGAGGTGAAATTGGAGTTTGTTCCTCAGGAAACTGGACCGTTATTTTTTTCTTAAAAAAATATTTACCAGTTAACTTTAGACCCTGCAATAATTCTATAAAAAGAAAACTGCGTACGTAGTATTTAATAAATTGATATGCTTTTTTCATCGGCTTCTCTATTAATCATTAAAACCAAGGTTTCACATGTGTAACAACCATTAGCGCAGTTACAATAATCCAAACAATGGTGACCGGAATAAGTACCTTCCAACCTAAACGCATAAGCTGGTCATAACGATAACGAGGAAAAGTTGCTCTTATCCATAAATATACATATAGGAAAAAGCAGACTTTCACGATTAACCAAACAAAGCCGGGTACAATAAAAAATATATTTTCTAAAAATGGAATACCTTCAAATGGTGACATCCAGCCACCCAGAAACAGAATACTAAGCAGCATAGAAATAAGAATCATACTCGCATATTCTGATAAGAAAAATAATGCGAAGCCTATCCCTGAATACTCTACGTGGAATCCAGCAACAATTTCAGACTCACCTTCGGCTAAGTCGAATGGTGCTCGGTTGGTTTCAGCAATTCCTGCTATCCAAAAAACAAAAAATAGAGGCAAGAGAGGAATAAACCACCAATGTAAAATTCCTCCTCTTTGTGAGTTTACAATGTCGGTAAGATTCATACTTCCAGCAGCCAACAGTACTCCAACTAAAGCAAAGCCCATTGCAATTTCATAGGATACGGTTTGCGCAGTACTTCTTAATGCACCAAACATTGCGTATTTGGAGTTAGACGCCCATCCTGCGATAAGCACTCCATAAACTCCAAGAGAACTCATTGCGAAAATATAAAGAACACCTGCATTAATATTTGCTAAAACCATGCCTTCCTGAAAAGGAATGACTGCCCAACCTGCCAAAGCAGGAACTAGAGCAAATAATGGGGCGGCCACAAAAAGATATTTATTAGAGCGGGTTGGGATAATAATTTCTTTAGTAATTAGTTTAATCAAATCCGCTATCGGTTGGAGCAACCCCCGTATACCCACGCGGTTGGGTCCTATGCGTGCTTGTATATACCCAATAACTTTACGCTCTGCATAGATTAAATATGCAACACATAATAGTAAGGGAACTACGATTACTAATATTTTAATGATGACCCAAATTAATATGCTAATATCTTGCAGCATTTTTTTACCTGCCTAGCGCTTAATAGTTATTGCAGCAAATGAATGGCCTAAATCCACCGTTTCAGGCATCGCGTTTGCTACCCATACAACATCTGCCGCAATGCGTTCATCACGTTTAAGCGGCAATGTTATCTCAATATCTCCCTGAGATACAGTAGCAACATCTTCTAATTTCAATCGATCCGCTGTTGTCGGATTTATGCGTATACACGCTACTTCAGCAGCAGCGCAAAATTGCAACTCTTTAGCATTCCTAACAATTGCATCGCTACGATAAAGCGGCCATTCGCCCACACGAATCAACGATTGATTAATTAGAGGCAAACTCTCAGGATAAAAGGGCTTATATTCTTGTTCCATTGTGATTGCAACACTATTTTTAATTTCTGACAAAACCTCTTCAGTTGATAAATATTCAAAACCTTCGCAATGCAGTAAATTAGCAAGAACCCGCAAGACTTTCCAGGCAGGTCGAGCCTCACCATGAGGTGATAACGCACCTTTTACTGTTTGCCAAGTATTATCAACATTAATGTATGTTCCTGAAGTTTCAGCATAGGGAGCAATTGGTAAAATGACATCCGCATAATCCAGCATTGACTCATGATTGTAAGCAGACATTAATACAACAAACTCTGCACCGAGCATTGATTGTCTTGCGCCGTAAGGATTTGCAAAATCAAAACCCGGTTCTACGCCCATTAAAAAATAGGCTTTCAATTTGGCATTTAATGCAGCTTGCACATCCATCCCGGGGGCTGAATCGGCTTTTCCTGCAGTGGTGCGATGAGGAACCATGCCTGCGATCCAAGCGCCAGCAGCATTTGCCCCCTGAGTCAGGCGCAATACTTTAGCTCCACTTAATTTTTCAATATGAAACATCAAGGTACGCAATAACGCCGCTTCAGGGTGATTTTCACAAAGAGCACCGGTAATTAAGCATGCTTTTTCTTCTTTTAATGCTTTGGCCACGTTTTGAGTTGCTTTATCCAACTCAAGACCTATTAATAATTTTTGCACTTCTGCGGGTAAAGTTTTGATGTCACCAGTCAATGCTAAAGCAAGCTTGGCGAGTTGCATTGGCATTTCTAAAGGTGAAACAATAAAGCGCTCTTGGAGATCAAAACGATATTCAAAATCTACGGGATTTATTGCGTAAATCTTTGCTCCATTACGGAATGCCTTACGAACTCGCACTCCAGCTAAAGGTACTTCACGATCAATGTTACATCCAATTAGGACTATGGTATTTTGATGTTCTACTTCGGAATAGGGCAAGGAACTTTGAGGTGAAGTTGCTTGGTGTTGTTGATCTCTAAAGTCTACCTGTTGCAACCTGTGATCCAGATTGTGAACACCGATTTCACGCATTAATTTTTGTAATAAATACAGTTCTTCTAATGTAGAAGAACTTGAGGCAAAAGCCGCAACTTGCTCAGCGCCATTTTGTTTTATGACTCGCGCCAGCCCTTCGGCGGTATATTTTAAAGCCGTCTCCCAATCCACAACTTCCCACTGCCCATTACGCTTAATCTGTGGCTGGCTTGCTCTTGATGAACTTTTTAATCCTAAATAGCTAAATCGATCTCTATCTGCCAACCAAGTTTCGTTAATTGTTTCATTTTCTTTAGGAACAACCCGCATTAACTCATTTCGACGAGTATGAAGATAGATATTTGAACCGAGGCAATCATGAGGCGCTACACCATCATGTTGAGTTAGTTCCCATGCTCTAGCAGTAAAACGAAATGGTTTTGACGTTAATGCCCCAACGGGACATAAATCAATAATATTACCAGAAACTTCTGACTTCATGCTGTGTTGCACATAAGTACCAATTTGCATGTGCTCGCCTCGGCCAGTCGCACCTAACTCTCTCAACCCAGCAATTTCTTCACCGAAACGGACACAACGAGTACAATGAATACAACGGGTCATTTCAGTTGAAATCAGTGTACCCAAATTATCATCGTCCACTGAACGTTTGTTTTCTGTATACTGGGACTCATCTGCCCCGTAGCCCATGGATATGTCTTGTAATTCACATTCCCCGCCCTGATCACAGATTGGGCAATCAAGCGGATGGTTAATAAGAAGGAATTCCATAACTACTTTTTGTGAATGTAACGCTTCCTTCGATTTGGTAAATACCTTCATGCCATTTGTAATTGGAGTCGCACAAGCAGGAACTGGCTTACGGCCATTTTCCACTTCAACTAAACACATGCGACAATTGGCAGCCACGGACAATTTTTTATGATAACAAAACCGTGGGATATGAATACCTGCTTCATCGGCAACTTCGATTATCATTTTGCCGTTTTCTGCTTCAAATGTTTTACCGTCGATTTCAATAGTAGTTGTCATGGGTCAAACCTTTTTAATTATGCTGCGAAGATTGAGCGTTTATGCTTCACGAAATATTCAAATTCATCGCGGAAATGCTTCACAAAACTTTGTACTGGCCAAGCTGCTGCCTCACCTAATGCACAAATAGTGCGTCCTTCGATATTGTTCGCAACATTGACTAATTTCTCTACATCTCCAGGTTCACCATGCCCATCCTTAATGCGATGTAGTAAACGGACTAGCCAACCAGTGCCCTCCCGGCATGGAGTACATTGGCCACAAGACTCATCCATGTAAAACTCGGAAATGCGATAGAGTGCATCAACCATACAGGTTGTTTCATCCATAATAATCACAGCACCCGAACCTAATCCTGATCCTGCTTTTTGGATACTGTCATAATCCATATCTAGACCCATCATCACCTCACCAGGTAAAACAGGCATGGAAGTACCCCCGGGAATTACTGCTTTAATTTTACGACCTTTTGAAACCCCACCTGCTAATTCAAGTAGCGTTTTAAAGGGGGTCCCCAAAGGGATTTCGAAATTTCCAGGTTTATTAACGTGACCACTCACACTAAAACATTTGGCTCCGCCATTATTGGGCTTGCCTATTTTTAAAAACCACTCCCCACCTTTTTCCATAATGACCGGAACAGAGGCAAAAGTCTCAGTATTATTTATCGTTGTAGGCTTCCCGTATAAGCCATAGTTAGCAGGAAAGGGAGGCTTAAATCTGGGCTGACCTTTTTTTCCTTCAAGGGAATTGAGCAATGCGGTCTCTTCACCGCAAATGTAGGCCCCAGCACCTAAATGATTATATAAATCGAAGTCAATACCTGTACCTAAAATATTCTTACCTAATAAACCAGCTTCATAAGCTTCTTTTAGTGCGGCTTCAGTACGCTCATAGGGCAACCAAAACTCACCGCGGATGTAATTATATCCAACAGTAGCACCCATGGTATATCCAGCAATAGCCATACCCTCTATAAGCTGGTGTGGATTCAATGTAAGTATTTCGCGATCCTTACACGTACCTGGCTCACCTTCGTCTGAATTACAAACTACATATTTTTGTACTGGAGTATTACGATTCATAAAACTCCATTTCAATCCAGTCGGGAATCCTGCTCCTCCTCGACCACGCAAGGCAGAGGTTTTTAACTCATCAATTATTAATTGTGGAGAAGTTTGCTCTTTTAATATTTTTCTCCATGCACTATATCCACCCACACTCTCATAAGCAGATAGTGTCCAAGGCTCTGGTAGATGAAATGTTCGATAACAAACTTGATTTAATTCAACCACGGCAACCACCTCTATCTTTTATTGGTATTGTTCCAACACTTTATCTATAGATTCAGGAGTCAGATTCTCATGATAATCCTTGTCCACCTGCATCATCGGCGCATTAACACAAGCGCCTAAACATTCAACGGATCTTAAAGTAAAGCGCCCATCATCTGTGGTCCCACCTAATTTTATACCCAACTTTTTTTCCAAGTGTTCGACAACCGCAGCCGAATCACGCAGCATACAAGAAATATTGGTACATACATTTATCGAGTGTCTTCCAACTTGTGTGTGTTCGTACATAGTATAGAAACTCGCAACCTCATATACGGAAATAGGAGGCATCTCAAGATAATCAGCTACAGCATCCATTAATTCTGTAGTCAGGTGACCATGCTCTTCTTGCACGATTCGTAGCGCACTCATCACAGCGGATTGCTTCTGATCTTTAGGATATTTAGCTATCCAATGATCGATGTCCTTTATTCTTTGAGCTGACACCAATTGATTTAATTTTTTTGCTGAATTATCAGACATTTCTAAACCTTTATTAATTTAAATTGCTATTTTTGGAATGTCATTTTAAATAATTGTAAACTGACAGATCAAAATTAACGATCTATTTCACCAAATACTATATCCTGACTCGCTAAAATCGCCACACCATCAGCGATCATATGTCCTCTAGTCATTGCATCATAGCTCGACAAGTGAGCAAATCCAGGAGCACGAATCTTTAATCTGTAGGGTTTATTCGCCCCATCAGATACCATATAAATACCAAACTCACCTTTAGGAGCCTCAACGGCACTATATACTTCCCCACGGGGTAAACAAAAACCTTCAGTAAACAATTTGAAATGATGGATTAATGCCTCCATATCTTCTTTCATTTCTACGCGGCGTGGTGGTGTGATTTTGTGATCATCAATACGCACTGGTCCAGGATTTGCTCTGAGCCACTCGATACATTGTCTAATAATTCGATTTGATTGCCTTAGTTCTTCAACACGGACTAAATAACGATCATAACAATCTCCAGTTTTACCAACTGGGATATCGAAATCCACGCGATCATAGGCTGCATAGCTCTGTTTTTTTCGCAAGTCCCACGCGACACCAGAGCCGCGAAGCATTGGACCTGTAAATCCCCATTGCAATGCTTCTTCAGGGGAAACAACACCAATATCTACTGTTCGTTGTTTCCAAATTCTATTGTCAGTTAATAAGGTTTCATATTCATCAACACAACGGGGGAACCGCTCGGTAAAGGACCAGAGGAAGTCTAGTAGACTGCCGCTGCGCTCCTCATTGAGCTTATCCACTTCTCGTTCGTTATGCCATCTTGACGCTTTATACTTAGGCATAGAGTCGGGCAAGTCTCGTGCAACACCCCCAGGTCGATAATAGGTAGCGTGCATTCGAGCCCCAGATACTGCCTCATAACAATCAAATAAATCTTCACGTTCTCTGAAACAATATAAAAATACGGTCATCGCACCGATATCCAGTGCGATAGCACCCAACCACAGCAAATGATTTAGAATACGCGTTACTTCATCAAACATCGTACGGATATATTGAGCTCGAATTGGTGCATCGATATCTAAAAGTTTCTCAATGGCACGTACATAAGCATGTTCGTTACACATCATAGACACGTAGTCTAGTCTATCCATATAACCAATACTTTGAATATAAGGTTTTGTTTCTGCTAATTTTTCTGTGGCTCTATGCAGTAATCCTATGTGTGGATCTGCGCGAACAATGGTTTCACCTTCAAGCTCAAGAACTAAACGTAATACTCCATGAGCTGCAGGATGTTGTGGACCAAAGTTTAAAGTATAATTCTTTAATTCAATCATTCTTCGCCCCTTTTATCATCAATATACCGGTTATCATTCCGAATAACCTTGGGCACTAAAATTCTGGGTTCAATATCCACTGGAGCGTATATGACCTTTTCTAATTTTGCGTCATAACGCATTTCAACATGACCACTGAGAGGAAAATCTTTACGGAATGGATGTCCGATAAATCCATAATCTGTCAAAATACGTCTTAAGTCCGGATGGCCTTCAAATAAAATACCATATAAATCATAAGCCTCGCGCTCAAACCAATTCGCGCCTTTCCACAAATGATGCACAGAAGGAACAATTAGATGAGCCTCATCAAGAAATACCTTCACACGTAATCGATGATTCAATTTTGTTGAGAGTAAATGATAAACTACAGCAAAACGGGGTTTACTTAGAGCATAAACTTTTGCTTCTTGACGTTCTACACCGCGAGAAAATCCACTTTCAGTTGCTGAATCTGTTTCCCAATCATACTCACCGTAAAGCAAATAATCCACAGCGCAAAGGTCAATCAGCTGATCAAAACAAAAGGCTTCCAGATCACGTAGTTCCAACATAATTGCTTTTAAATTTGCTGAGTCACACTCAATAGTTACTTCATTATAAGCAATACTAATTTCATTAAATTGGCTCGCCAATTCGCTTTTGAGTTGTTCAACCAAATAATCATTTTTTGTTGTCATCTGTTTGCACCTTTGATGATCTTAAGCTTCTAAGATTTTTTTATGCCTGATTTTGTTCTGCAATTGAATAATTCCATACAGCAGTGCTTCAGCAGTTGGAGGACAACCTGGTACATATACATCTACTGGGACAATGCGATCACATCCACGAACTACGGAGTAAGAGTAATGATAATACCCACCGCCGTTCGCACAAGAGCCCATGGAGATAACCCAACGAGGTTCAGGCATTTGATCATAAACTTTACGCAAAGCAGGAGCCATTTTATTACACAGGGTCCCTGCAACAATCATCACGTCTGATTGACGTGGACTTGGACGAAAAATAATTCCGAACCGATCCAAATCATAACGTGCAGCACCCACGTGCATCATTTCAACAGCACAACATGCCAATCCAAAAGTCATAGGCCACATAGAACCACTACGTGCCCATCCGAGAAGTTTCTCGACTGAAGTCGTTACAAAGCCACTTTTTTGCAATTCTGCAACCGCCATAGCTAGCCTCTAAGCAGTTAAATATTAATAAAAAAAGTACCACCTCTGATTGTTTCTTCTTAGGAAGTAACAATCAGAAGTGACTTATTGCACACCTTAAATTATTCCCACTCTAGTGCGCCTCGTTTCCATTCATAAATAAAACCAATAACTAATAATCCTAAAAACAACATCATTCCTGCAAAACCAAACCAGCCAATTTTACGTAAAGCTAAAGCCCATGGAAAGAAAAACGCAGTTTCCAAATCAAAAATAATAAATAAAATGGCTACAAGATAAAAGCGAACATCAAATGGAATATGAGAACTCTCGAATGCACCAAATCCACACTCATATGGAGAATTCTTAGAGCTATCAGGGTTGTGCTTTGACAAAAGGGAACCAGCCCCTATCATTGCTACGCCCAATGCCAATCCGATAATTATAAAAATAAGAACAGGTAAATATTGAGATAGCATTTTTTCACCTTGCACGGATTAAAATGGTGCCGAAGGCCGGACTCGAACCGGCACGGCTTTCGCCACCGCCCCCTCAAGACGGCGTGTCTACCAATTCCACCACTTCGGCATATTCTTTAATAATTATTTACTTCTCTAATCCCTCTGAGTACTTAAGTACAAAGAGAAGATTCTTATTTATTTCTTATTGTTATCAACCGGTACAGGAATTGAACTCGCAGGTACACTAGTCTGAGGAATTATTTGCTGATCTGCTTTTTGATATTGGACAGACACCAAATAAGATAACAATAAGCTGGTGATAAAAAAGGTTATTGCCAAACCACCAGTTAATTTAAATAAAAATCCGCCTGTCCCTTGGCTACCAAATAAAGTATTTGAAGCGCCTGATCCAAAAGCTGCACCAATATCGGCGCCTTTACCATGTTGGATGAGCACTAAGCCTATTAAGACTACAGCAACGATTACATGAATCATTAATATCAATTGATACATTTCACAATTTCCACAAACTGTTTCGCGTTCAACGATGCGCCTCCTACCAAGCCACCATCTACATCTGGCATGGCAAATAATGCTCTGGCATTGTTTTCATTCACACTTCCCCCATATAAAAGGGGTAAACGTCCAGCATCGCTATGATTTATCTCTGCAACCAGCTTTCTAATAAACTGATGTACTTCCTGTGCTTGTTCGGGTGAAGCAGTTTTTCCTGTGCCTATTGCCCAAACGGGTTCGTAAGCTACAACACAATCACGAAAACAATTTTTGTCTTGCTCACTTACTGCAAGTAATTGTTTAGCAATGACCTGCTCTGTTTGCCCTTTTTCACGCTCAACTAGCGTTTCACCGACGCAAAGAACCGGTATCATATCATGTTCTTTTACATGGTGGAATTTTTGCGCTACAAAATTTTCATCTTCATGAAAAAAATGTCTTCGCTCAGAGTGTCCCACCAATACATAGCGACAGTTAAAATCTTTTAACATAGGCGCTGATATTTCTCCGGTATACGCTCCAAAGTCCTTTGGATATACATTCTGGGCACCTACTTCAATATTACATTCAGCAAGTATATCCCTGACTTGTGGAATATAAATTACTGGAGGTATGATTATAACTTGGACATCATTAATAGAATTCAGTGATTGTTTAAGTTCATTACTTAATTGAATCACTTGCTGCAGCTGACCATTCATTTTCCAGTTGCCCGCAACTATCTTGTGCCTCATTAGTACACCCCCTCGTTCCAATTGCGGACTATACCCAAACTCAATGCCGATGTGTAGTCTTATCGTGTATTTTTTATTAAAAGGTTCTTTAGCTCAAAAACCAGGAGGTTAAATTTATTACTAAGCGCCCAAACCCCTCTCAATTTGACTAATCTCATCGCATAACTTTTGTGCATGCTGTTTTACAATACTCTCATCCATACCTTCCACCATAACACGTAATAAAGGTTCAGTGCCTGACGGTCTGAGTAATACTCTTCCCTCTCCTTTTAAACTAGTTTCTAAAGCTCGCACAATTTCAATTACTTGAGTATGTTCAGCAAGTAAGGTGGCATAATTAGTTTTTAAATTCATCAAGCTTTGTGGTAATAAATTTATTCCTTCAATTAATTGCTGTAAGGTTTTCCCTTGCTTTACCATAATTGACAAGACTTGCAATGCAGCAACAATCCCATCGCCTGTTGTAGTTTTATCCAGACAAACAATATGTCCTGAGGTTTCACCACCAATCTTCCAATCTTTTTCTCGTAAAGCCTCTAAAACGTATCGATCTCCTACGCGTGTTCGAACAAAAGGGATACCCAGACTTTTTATTGCGATTTCCAATCCATAATTGCTCATCTGCGTACCCACTACCCCGCCATTCAATACGCCTCTTTGATGCCTATCCTTCGCAATAATATAAAGAATTTGATCTCCATCAAGTAAACGACCATCAGAATCGATTAAGACCACACGATCTCCATCACCATCTAGACCAATACCAATGTCTGCACCCGTACTAATAACTTTTTGCCTTAATAATTCAGGAGCTGTAGAACCACAATCCTCGTTAATATTAAAGCCATCAGGGCGATTACCGATAGCGATAACTTGAGCACCCAACTCAACAAATACATTGGGAGCAATGTGGTAGGTTGCACCGTTAGCGCAATCAACAACTATTTTTAAACCGGATAATCGTGTTAATGAAGGAATTGTTGATTTACAAAATTCTATATAACGCCCACTTGCATCATCAATTCGTGCCGCCTTCCCCAAATTTTGTGACGGGACGGTTTGCATTTCCTTTTCCAGTTCCGCTTCAATTGCTAATTCAACGCTGTCGGGTAATTTACCCCCTTCTGAAGAAAAAAACTTAATTCCATTATCTTCAAATAAATTGTGCGATGCACTAATCACGATACCGGCATTGGCTCTCAGTGTTTGAGTCAAATAAGCAATGGCTGGAGTAGGCATTGGACCTAACAAAGCGACATCAACACCAGCAGCGGATAACCCCGCCTCCAAAGCTGATTCCAGCATATAGCCTGAAACTCGTGTGTCTTTTCCAATCACTACTTTTTTGCGATGCCCATTAGCCAATACTCGGCCAACAGCCCAACCCAACTTCAAAACGAATTCTGGATTAATATTTGACAGACCCACATGCCCTCTGATGCCATCAGTACCAAAATATTTACGTTGACTCATCCTTAACCACCTCTATTAAGAAATTTTAGCTCGCGTGAGCTGATCTACATCGGCCTGACTAATCATGGTAGTCATCTGCAGCGCCTGGTTTGTTTCATCTACATCGTGCGTTCTAATGATCCCCACGCCTTTCAGTGCTGCATAAACCGCTGCCGCTATACTTCCTATCAAACGCTCACCCACCTCTCTAGCCAGTACCGTCCCTATAGTACTTTTACGTGATACCCCTAAAAGCAGAGGCCTCCCCAATGATGCAAAGCTATCAAGATTTTTTACCAAGAGCAAATTATCTTGTACTTGTTTTCCAAATCCAAAGCCCGGATCCAAAATTATATTACTTCTTTTTATGCCTGCCTTATCACATGCATTAATACGTTCCATAAAAAAACGGGTTACTTCATTAAGCACACCGTCTGCATAATATGGATTACGTTGCATATTGTGTGGCTCACCTTGCATATGCATTAAGCATACCGGAACTGCCAGCTGTGCCGCCATCTCCAGAGTCCCTTTTGTGCGTAGAGCATAAATATCATTAATTAGGTTAGCACCTGCATTGATAGCAGCTTCCATAACCTCTGGTTTATTTGTATCAATCGAAATACATATATCTGAATTTGTACGAATTTGTTTAATGACAGGTATGACTCGATTTAATTCGACATCGAGCGGTACATGGTGCGCTCCGGGTCGGGTTGATTGCCCTCCAATATCGATTAAATCTGCACCTTTACTTACTAAGTAATCTGCGTGTTCGCAAGCCTTATCTAGGGATAAAAATTCGCCACCATCAGAAAATGAATCTGGAGTGACATTTAATATTCCCATAATTAAAGGTTTTTGGATTGATTTACCTAAAGAAGGTTGGCTTTGTAGTTCAAGCCAACCTGAAAATTGCGTTGGATTCACCTGCTTTTCTCACTAATATTTCAGTGCTCTTCAGCAGGGTTTACACTAACCTCATGCTCTGTTGGTTTTTCTGATGAGTGGTTATTCACTTCCGAGCCATCCAGTGGTTTTGACGAATTCCAATCTTCCGGTGGTGTAGGCTCTTTACCCGACATAATTTCTTGGATTTGATTGAAATCTATCGTTTCGTATTTAATCAAATTTTGTGCCATTAAATGCAGTTTATCCATATTGGTGACAAGAATTTCTTTAGCTCGTTTATAGTTTCGGTCAATAATCGTACGGACTTCATCATCAATTTGCTGCGCTGTCCTGTCTGACATTTCTTTATGTTTATTCATCGATCGCCCTAGGAATACTTCCTCTTCTTCTTCACCAAAAGTAAGAGGGCCCAAAGATGAAAGTCCCCAGCTTGTAACCATTTTACGGGCTATTTCAGTAGAACGCATGATGTCATTCGAGGCACCAGTAGTCACGCTTTCAGGACCAAAAATGAGTTCCTCGGCGATACGGCCACCAAACAAACTACATAATTGGCTTTCTAAACGGCGTTTACTATGACTATAGCGATCTTGCTCTGGTAGAAACATAGTCACCCCAAGAGCACGACCCCGTGGGATAATAGAAACTTTGTACACCGGATCATGTTCGGGTACAGATAAACCAACAATTGCGTGACCCGCCTCATGATAAGCAGTTAGTTTTTTCTCGTTATCATCCATAACCATGGAACGTCGTTCCGCTCCCATCATAATTTTGTCTTTTGCTTTGTCTAATTCCACCATGTTGACCTTGCGTTTATTTGCACGTGCAGCAAATAAAGCAGCTTCGTTCACCAGATTCGCGAGATCTGCTCCCGAAAACCCCGGAGTTCCTCGAGCAATTGCCATAATGTCCACATTGCTATCTACGGGAACTTTTTGCAAATGCACTCTTAAAATTTGTTCACGACCTCGAATGTCAGGTAATGGAACTACCACCTGGCGATCAAAACGACCTGGGCGCAATAATGCAGGATCTAGAACATCTGGGCGGTTCGTTGCTGCAACAACAATTACTCCTTCACTCCCTTCAAAACCATCCATTTCCACAAGCAATTGGTTTAGTGTTTGTTCGCGCTCGTCATGACCGCCTCCAAGACCCGCGCCTCTATGACGACCTACTGCATCAATTTCATCGATAAAAATAATACAAGGAGCATGTTTTTTCGCTTGTTCAAACATATCGCGGACCCGAGATGCACCCACCCCGACAAACATTTCAACAAAATCCGAACCCGAAATGGTGAAAAATGGAACTTTCGCTTCACCAGCAACAGCTCGAGCCAAAAGGGTTTTACCTGTTCCGGGAGAGCCCACTAATAATACACCGCGAGGAATACGTCCCCCAAGATTTTGGAATTTGGTAGGATCACGAAGAAAATCCACTAATTCTTTAACCTCTTCTTTAGCTTCATCTACTCCTGCAACATCAGCAAAAGTCACTTTTACTTGATCTTCACCAAGCAAGCGTGCACGTGATCGGCCAAACGACATGGCACCTCGACCACCCCCTCCTTGCATTTGGCGCATAAAAAATATCCAAACCCCGATTAAAAGCAGCATTGGGAACCAATTGATAAATAAATGGAGAAGGAAACTTTCTTGTTGTTTCTCTTGGCCGCTTACGTCGACTTTACTTTTTAGCAACTCGCCTAATAAAGCATTATCTTGCATAGGCATGTACGTTACAAAACGTTTATTATTTTTAGTCATTCCTTTGATGATTTTATCATCCTCAATGGTGACTGAATTAACCATACCTTGATCGACTTCTTTCAAAAATTGGCTGTAAGAAAGCTTCTCAGCAACCGTGTTTCGAGGGCCGAAATTACTGAAAACTGAAACAAGCACGATCGCTATAATCAGCCATAAAAATAAATTCTTAACCATGTCGTTCAAAGTATTAACCTCGTTAGTGACGTACAGCTTTTATATTATGATCGGATTCTTAAATCATAAAGTTACTATAAATTGTATCCCTTTGCCAGCAAATAGGTTTCTTTTGAGCGAGAACGAGAAGCGGAAGGCTTTCGAATCACGACTTTCTCAAAAGAAGCTCTTGCTTGTTTTACTAAATCATCAAAACCAGCGCCATGAAAGATTTTAATTAGCATGGAACCACCTGGTTTTAGCATTTTTTCTGCAAAATCAAAAGCCAATTCTACCAAATACATGGCACGTGGAATATCAATTGCAGTTGTACCACTCATATTTGGGGCCATATCTGATAATAACAAGTCAACACTGTGTTCAGGGATTAAATCTTTTAACTTCTGCAGTACTTCATCTTCCCTAAAATCCCCAAGAATGAAATCCACATCGGGCAATGCATCCATAGGCAAAATGTCAAGGGCAACTATACGCCCGCGACCTTGCAACCGTTCAGTGACATACTGTGTCCATCCACCAGGAGCTGCTCCTAGATCAACTACCGTCATCCCTGGTTTGAGCAAAGACTCTTTGTCGTCTACTTCTTTTAACTTGTATATAGCGCGACTACGATAACCCTCTGCTTGTGCTTTCTTTACATAAACATCATCAAAGTGCTCTTGTAACCACCGCTTACTGCTTTTAGTACGCTTCATAAATTTATATAGAGTATCAATTTGACCTATGATACTGAATTTCACTACCTTTTCCCAGCAAAACGTGCAATAATTTACCATTTTATCATTCAGTCTCCAAATAGCTATGTTATTGGAGTGTATTTAAGGAACATTACCAGTGGATACTGCACTCAAAAAATCACTTAAAGCCCAAGCACATCATTTAAAACCTGTCGTGCTTCTTGGTGCGAAAGGATTAACTGAAGCCGTTATTGCCGAAACAGATATTGCATTGCTTTCGCATGAACTCATAAAAGTGAAAATTAATGGGGCAGAAAGGGAGGACAGAATTATGATGGCAGATGAGTTATGCCAACAACTACAAGCCGAACTCGTACAAATGATTGGTAATACATTAATTATGTATCGTAAAAATGAAGAGAAACATAAGTGACAGAACTACGAGTATTGTATACACTAGACTTAACAGTTCAGCAAAAACATATACTCTTTCTTAAGCCATCCCTATATTTAAGGGGCTGAGCAAATAAGGGTAATTACATTATCGTATGGCCTATGATATTAAAATACATACCAAATGCTCTAACTTTATTGCGTCTCATAATAATCGCACCTTTTCTATTTTTTTTATATCGCCATGAGTATGTAATCGCTTTTTATTTATTCATATTTGCGGGATTAAGTGATGGCTTGGATGGCTTTTTAGCTCGTAGTTTTAACTGGCAAAGCTTTTTTGGATCTTTTGTGGATCCACTTGCGGATAAATTATTAATTGCTTCCAGCTTCATCTCTTTAGCATTAATTGGTTTATTGCCTTGGTGGCTTGTCGTTTTAGTGTTCCTCAGGGATTTAACAATTTCTTTGGGGGTAGTTGCTTGGTATCAATTTGTTCGCCGCAAGTTGGATTTTCAACCCACTTTGCTCAGTAAAATTAATACTGCATTACAACTCATTCTGGTTACTTCCTGTTTATTTGAATTAGCCTATTTTGAATTTCCTTCTTATTTGATCACTGTTCTAATCATTTTGACGACGTTTACAACAGCGGTTACTTATATTGATTATATATGGACCTGGGGCAAAAAAGCGTATCCCAAAAAAGAACCATCATAATGAATAAGCAGTTGGCGTTAGCAATAAAATTAAACGATGAGGCTACCCTTGTTGATTTCAATTGGGGAAGTAATAAACTGTTGCACCAGCAATTACATCACATGCTCACTCATAAAGAAGATCGGTTACTTTATCTTTGGGGTGATTCAGGTAGCGGTAAAACCCATTTATTACAAGGATGTTGTCAAGCAATTGATGCTCAATCTGCAATCTATCTTCCTTTGACTTTTCTTAAAGAATGGGGACCGCAAGCTATAGAGGGAGTTGAAGATCAAGAGTTAATCTGTATTGATGACATAGATGTTATAGCCAAAGATCCTGAATGGGAAGAAGCGTTATTTCATTTATACAATAAAATCAAAGATATGGAACAAAGCATTCTAATTATTTCTGGAAATCAATCTCCCGCTACAATTCCGATTCAACTGGCTGATTTACGTTCAAGATTAAGTTGGGGCTTGGTAATTCAACTAATGGAATTAAGTGACGAAGATAAAATTCACACTTTGAAACTTCATGCGCTTAAAAGAGGGTTCGACTTACCAGAAAGTGTGGGTCAATTCCTTTTAAATAGATGTTCCCGAAATATGCATGACCTACATAATTTGCTTAACCGCTTAGACGATGCATCTCTTGCTGCACAGCGAAAAATAACCATTCCTTTTGTGAAAGATATTCTCAATATTTAACTTTAAGATCGAAAGATAAATATTATCTATACCGACCTTACATAAAACAACAAGACGGGTCTACTTGTTCCTGCTTACACGTAATGTTCAAGAGTACATCGCAAGGTCGCTGAGGCTTAAGAAAAGAATAATAATTACCACTTGCTCGTATATCGATCGAAATTCGCTCATCAACACATTCATCAATTAACAGTGTTTTATCCAACTCAATGCGCTGTTCAGCTTGAGTTAATTTTTTCACTAATCGAGAAGCACCTATTACTTTTAGTTGTAGATTTTCTAATTTATGAATTTCTTTATTAATTAGATGCTTATCACATAATTTCTGGATATTCTCTTCGTTTAGGCCAAACCAGCTGCTTACTAATTTGTCTAGTCCAGGACGCTCAACATACCAGTAAATGCTAAATGCAGCGAATCCGACGAGAGCACTAAACAGGATCACAGGCCAAAAAGCTGATGTTAATGGGTTTATAAGAAGACCAGACATGAAAAGAGCTACTGATTGACCAGCGAAGAACCCTCCGCCAAAGAACAGGATTCCAGACACACCGGAAATAAGCGACTTAGCCCTATTCATATTCTCACTTGTGAGGGCCAACTCAAATTGCTTACTTGCTTCAGTGAGCAACGTAAAGCGTTTTTGCAGCATGGAAATAATGCATTCCAATTGTTTTAAATCTTCTTGTGACAAATCTGAAAGAGAATATTCATTTACTTTTTTTCTAATGGATTTAATTATTTTTAATTGCAACAAATATGCATCTAATAACTTATAAGTATCACTCAGTTTAACTCCCAAAGCCTTCGAGACTTTGACTAAGTCAAATCCACAAAAAACAATCACTGAAAGAAAGGAGAATACAAATCCAGCAGCAAGAATCATTGAGGAAGATAGATTGAAAATATTTAGCATGGTCACAATGCTATCGAATCCCTGACATGCTGCAACCAAAATACCTGCCATAGTGAGCAAGATAAATTTTATCTTGTCTATTGGAGTATTAGGTTTCTCTTCTTGGAGTAAATTGGCGTCAACCCCTTTCATAGAAAGGAATAAATCCTGCAATAAAGACGTTCGTAATAGTACAAGAATAAACTCGATTTTTTGCTGTTGTCCTTTTGATTTCCTAGAGTATTTTAGCTCTTTATTCAACCAAAATATTAAGGTCTGGAGATCAACCGATGTAGTAATGGAACTAAGCTCACGTGAATGGACTTGGGCCTCTGATAAATAGTTCTTTATTAATTTTTGAGAATGCAGATTGATTGGGATACTCATTTTTCTTACCTGCTTTCAATTAACTCCATAATTCACTGCATAGTACAATAGAAATCCTCGAAATGAACATAGTTTATCCAAGCTATCTTAAAAAATGCCTTAATAATAAAACAACTTACTGTCATTCATTTGCTACATCAATTATTTTTTGATCAAATTATATTCATGGAGTATAATTAATGTGCGAACATTGCGTAAGGAAGCGATCATGAAAAAAATTATTATCGCAGTATTAGTGTTTGTTCCTACACTTCTTTTAAGCGGTTGCTATGTCACTGCAAATCCCAATACTGGCTATTATAATTCAGGCTATTATCCAAACTACTCTTATTATTCAGGGTATTACCCAGGTTACTCTTATTCTGGCCTCGGGTTAGGATTGGGTAGTTTAGGCTTGGGCTATTGGGGTGGGCGCGGCTTCTATAGAGGTTGGCATGGTAGTAACTGGCATGGCGGTTGGCATAGAACTGGTTGGCACGGTGGCGGTTGGCATAAAGGAGGCTGGGGTGGTTGGCATCGTGGCCGAGGTCATTGGAGATAAACGAATTGAGTCAATCTAAATTCCACTCGGATTTTAGGTTGACTCATCTTCAATACGAATTATTAAAAATATCTCTCAACGTATTTTAATTAAGCGGATCCGAATGTTGTTCAAACCGAGACTGAATCATAAAACATTTAGATACAGAGTATTCTGCTTCTTTTGCCTCTTGCTCTAAGTCTGTTTTTTTCCCCGAAATATAACGACTTAACCGTGGTGACAATAACCACATTAGGAAAGCAATAATTAGGGTGACAATGCCAATACAAGCAAACACATGAGTATAAATCATTAATGAACCTACTCCAGGTTTAATTTGCTCAGGAAGTGCTGTGTAAGATGCGACTGAAGCACCAATAAATCCCGCAATTGCGGAGGTTAAAAACCACATTCCCATCACAAATCCAGCAATCTGGGGAGGTACCAATTCTGCAACCATAGCCACTCCTAGTGCAGATACTAATAATTCACCCACACTTTGAAATAAATAGCTCATGATTAACCACCAGGAAGAAACCATACCTTGGTCTGTGTAAAAATAACGTGCAAAAAAGAGCATTAAAAAACTAATTCCACACATCGTCATTCCTAAAGAGAATTTATAAGGAATAGAAAACTCTATGCCTCTTCTATGAAGAACGTCATAAAAATAGGCCAAAACTGGGCTCATTAATACGATCCAAATCGGGTTTAACGCTTGGAAACTTTGTGCATCAATCGTAATTCCCAAAAAAACAGGGACTACATTATGGACCGCAAACAAATTCAACGAGGTAGGCATTTGCTGATATAAAGTAAAGAAAATGATGGCTTCCAACATCAAAGCCAAAGCAACCAACATACGCATCTTGATAATTTTGCTTTCCTTGCGAATCATGAATAAGTAATAAGCGATTACCGTAATGGTAATCAACCAAAACAAATTTTTTGTTAGCATTACATGCTGCAATAAATAAGCAGATCCTTCAGTGAGACAGACTATTCCGACCAATATCAGTAACCACTGGAAAAACGAAATGTTCCGTTTGTCCGCATCAGTATTTATATGAGCCACAAATTGATGTTGAAGCCAATAATTTGCCAAGCCAATTAATAAACCGATCGCGCTCATCATATACGCATAAGAATAACCATAGCGGCTAGAAATTGCTGGTCCAGCAAATAATGCAATCATACTTCCCAAATTGATTGCCATATAATACAAGGTAAAGCCACCATGCAAACGCGGATCATTTGCCTCATAGCATTTAGCAAGCAAATTTGATGGATTTGCTTTAAACAAACCATTTCCAACACAAATTAACCCAAGGGCAAGAAATACATGTTCCTTATCAGTAAGCGCCAAAGAAAAATAACCTGCAGCCAAAACAATAAGGCCCAAAACAATGGTACGTTTGGTTCCTAATACTCTATCCCCCAAATACCCACCAATAACCACCATCCCGTATACTAAAGCCGAATAGGCACCAAAGGTGTAATAGGAAACGGTATCGTTGTAACCCAAATAGCGAATAAAAAATAAAGTTAAAATCCCTTGAACAGTATAAAACCCAAACCGCTCCCATAATTCCAACATAAAAATCATGTGAAATGCACGGGGTTGCTCGCGAAGTATATTCACCATGAGTTTTTTTCCTTTTGGGGGTAAATTTTTAAGTTAAAGGAGTTTTACGTTTTTTGCAATGAGGTTTAGACTAAAAAAGCAGAAGCTACGAAATTGAGGAATAACAGAAAAAAGCTATTTATCAATAGGTGCTTATCTTATCAGTGAAATGTATTTTCAATAGGTGGAGTTAATAAAGAATGAATCGGTTTTCCTTTTTCGACTCTATCTACTGAGCTTTTCAGAGGCTGAAATAATGGGATTGTACGGGATAATGAGATATCCGAAGTGTATTTAGTTATTTTTTGCGACGACTCATTTATATCATTTTTATTAGCCGAAAAACGTCCTAACATCAAATCGGTTGAATATTCTTTATTAGGCTTATCCGCCTGTGTTAAATCCTCAGAACTTCCGCCAACCAAAGAACAAATTTTGTTAACAATCCATTTTCCCAATTGGATTAAAGGCACGATCAATCGTGCTGCAAGGTATGCAAGTGAAATAACGGATACTGCGGTTAATATCCCTAATCCTACTAATGGGAAATATAAAGATACAATTAAACCAATTAAACCTAAGGCAGACAAACTTAAACCAACTCCCTTGTCCATGACTTGCATAAATCCTGCGTTCTTTATTTTGTTATTCAAATCCAATTCTTTTAACTTAAGTTTTATTAGCTCATCTTTTTCTGCCTTAAAACGTTCGTGTAGCATTGAAATTTGCTCACATAAAAAGATAAGCTCCTGTTCATCGATCTCTTCTCTTAATGCATTTCTAAGCGTAATTGCATCGGTCTGAATGGATTTTATTTCCTCTGTAGTATTGTCAATCAATTTTCTAATTGCTCTACGATCATTACCCAAACGGTTACGTTCATATATTGCTCTGCCTAATAAAAATACGCTTAAAAGAAATGAGATTGATGTTGTGGTTAGAGCAATCGCTATTGCTACAGCAGGAACTGTTATGGAAGTGATCGTCAGTGCTAACAATATTGAAGAAAAAAGCCATTTGGAATTATTGCTCCGATCCGCAGGAATTTTTTCGCCTAATAAGTAACAGGTAAGATAAATAAACGGGATAAGAAGAAAATCCAATGCAGCAAATATAATTGCTCCGATACCTAATCCTTGCTTCAGCGATTCAGTAGGCGCAATATTATTAAACGTTCTTATAGAAGAACTTATCTGCATTATTGCCTTGCCTGAACTACCGGTAGTTTTGATGATTTGTGATGCAAGTAATACCTTCTTTAAGACTTTTTCAGGATTTTTCTTAAAGAATAAGAGCTCAATTTCACAGTCGATGGGGCGTTGTATTTCTTCAAGGACTTCAGCTGCCTCGAGTAGAGTATCAGAAATCTCAAATTCTCTCACCTTGCTCACCAATTACCCACTTTGTTCAGAAACACATAATATACTATTCGCCAAAATTTTGATAATTTTTTTTCCAATATACGCTAGAGCTTGCTAATCCAGTATAAACTCAACTATATTTCCTCATAGAGACTAAATAAATGCGATAAAAAAAATCATTATGTCTAAAAAAGCCCTTTATTTGGCAGGTGGTGGTGCTCGAGGCGCTTATCAAGCTGGTGTCTTAAAAGCAATTGGCCACATATTACAAGTTAAAACATTACCCTTTGAAATGGTCAGCGGCGTAAGCGTGGGGAGTATGAACGCAGCAGTGCTTGCGGAAAATGCCGATGACTTTCCCACAGCACTTGATAAACTCGAGACGATTTGGAGTGAAATTCATTGCCAGCAAGTTTATAAAGCGAGTAATTTTGCATTAAGTAAATCCGTTATGCGTAACATGAGCACTATGATGATCAAGCAACGGCAAGCGGCACATTTACTTGATACCACTCCTCTGAGAGAGATGATAACGGATGGCCTTGATTTCAATAAAATTGCGCAAAATATAAGTGGTGGCTATCTCGATACTCTAGAAATTATCAGCAATTGTTATGAAACTCGCCAGACTATTTCGTTTTACGAACATAATAATCCTGAATTTATGGATTGGAATTACCCGCGCCACGGCAGCAAGCGTGTTAGCGTCCAGGCAGAACATATTTTAGCATCCAGTGCCTTACCTCTATTTTTTCCAACCGTGTTACTTGACGGTTTTCATTATGGTGACGGTAGCGTGGGTCTGGCTGCACCACTACGAGGATCTATTCGTTTTGAAGTCGATAAAATTCTAATTTTAGGAACCCGGGCTCTACCTACATTTGTTGAACAGGAAACGTTACGAAATCATGATGACATTCCTTTTTCGCATATTTTTGGTAACATGCTAAATGCGCTCTTTTTGGACAATCTCGACCGGGATATTGAAATGGTCAACCGAATGAATGAAATAGCGATGTTGCTCTCAATGTGGAAAAAGCGCCGCTCTCCATGGCGCCCCATCACTACTTTGCATTTACGTCCGAGTAAAGATTTAGCACCTTTAGCGCAAATCCATTTTAAAGCGCTTCCCACTTTACTCCGCTATCTCCTCAATATTCTAGGTGAGAAAAAACATTCTGGCGATCTTTTAAGTTTTGTGCTTTTTGAACGAGACTACACCCGGGAATTGCTTGAACTTGGTTTTCAAGACACCATCAATAATGCCAAGGAAGTTACGGCTTTTTTTGAGTAGTTGCGCCACTTACAATGTGAAGCCTCCGTATAACCTGGGTTTCATTTTGATTTTCCCCCGGTGACATGGGTACGTAATAGGGAAAGTACTTCTTCTGTTTGAGGCATCACACCATGCCAAATAAAGAATGACTCAGCAGCTTGTTCGACCAACATGCCTAAACCATCCACTGCTTCGCAACCTAAGTCCTTAGCATATTGAACAAAAGCCGTAATCTCATTGTGTTCATAAGACAGATCATAACAAAATGGTTTTGCTGACATACATTGTGCAGGTAAGGCCACAAACTCCCCCGCCAAACTGGCAGAAGTAGCATTAATCACCAAATCAAATTGTCCTTCCAGCGCATTAAGACTCAAACATTTGATTTGCGGGAAAGCACGTTGGAAATCTTCCGCTTTGGTTAAAGTACGATTGGCTATGATCAGCTCTGCAGGATGATGCTCCAGTAGAGGATAAACTATTCCACGAGCGGCTCCTCCAGCTCCTAATATCAATACCCTTTTGCTTTCGACTGAGATATAGCGATGCAAATCACGAATAATTCCCACACCATCCGTATTGTCTGCATGTAATTGATTTGCTTCCATCCATAACGTATTTGCAGCTCCAGCTTGGGCACAACGTGAACTACAGTGTAATGCCATCGCAAAAGCTCTTTGTTTGAAGGGTAAAGTAATATTAAGACCCTTGCCACCGAGAGTAAAAAAATCAGATACTTGTTGCTCGAAAGATGATTCATCCACCTTAATTTTTTCATAAGTCAATTGCACATTCACCTGTTGAGCAAAATACTGATGAATTATCGGGGATAAACTATGCGCAATTGGATTACCCATAACTGCAAAACGATGAGACATTTCCGCTCCTACTCTGTTTAATTTTACCTATTATCCGTAAAAAGCTTATCGATAAACGTGCACCTGTCAAATTATCAAGGAGCTATTCATAATTCCAATAAAATTGTTCAAAATTTAATTTTTCTTGAAAAAAATGCATCTCTCTACAAATAATTAAAGTAACCGAGCTCGTTTGTCTCAAATATCTCAATCAGATTGCGTGACGAAAGAGCATAATAAAACTCAATTGAGTTAAGGAAAATTCAATGAGCGACTTTTCCGTAAATGAAAAAAATATTTTAAGAAACAGTCCTCTCTTAAGTTCTTTATCCGAGGAAAATTATCAAACATTTATGGAGATTTCATCAAGAACTACCTTTGGAAAAGGCAATATTTTGCTTAAAGAAGGTGAATTAAATGATAATTTTTTCATTATTATTTCGGGGACTGTTGGGCTTTATAAAAAAGAAAGGGAAAATTCTGCCCCTGAATTGATTGGAACCCTGAGCGCAGGAGAAACAATTGATGAAATGAGGGTGATTCAAAACCGCACCTGTGCTCTAACTGTCATAGCAATGGAGTCCACTGTGGTGTTACACCTGTCAATCAGCAAATTACATGCTTTGGAAAATCATGAGTGTCATGATGCAATTGTCGCCTCAGTCATTAAAATAATCAGCGACCGTTTGTTTCACAGTAATGAAACCATTCTCAATAAAATCCATGAAAAAAAGAAAAAGAACAAACAAATTTTTTGTATATTGTTTGGTGCACTTGTCCTGTGTATTTTTTTATCTGAAGTAGGATTAGGGCTGTATTACACGTTAAAACCTTCCAATTTATGCAATGATTTGAATTCTCTTCCAGCTGAAAACACTAAAGTCGTACTCTAAAATGAGGTTAAACCATAACTGGGTTATGGCGTCGCCTAACCCAGGTTACCAAATTGCTTCTCTAATTCACCATTAAACTTTTAGAAACAACTTCTGCCAAATCACGTGATAATTCTAACTTAGCCAACTGTTCTAATTGATTTCGCATCAAAGTTTGTCTGGAGCTATCATAGCGCTTCCAACGCGTGAACGGATTAGCCAAGCGGGCTGCGATTTGCGGATTAATCTTATCTAGTGTCACCAGCATTTCCGCTAAAAAGGAATAACCGCTTCCATCTAATGCATGAAAATTGCGCGGATTTCCCATACAAAATGCGCCGAGCAAAGCGCGGACTTTATTTGGATTCTTGATACAGAATGCAGGGTGTTTTAATAAAACTTTCACATGAGTTAAAGTTTCCGGTAACTCACAAGTCGCTTGGATTGCAAACCACTTGTCTAAAACCAAATCATTTTTGGACCATTGTTTATAAAAATCATCAATTGTTTGTTCGCGTAAACCTTGATTCGTGCAATTAACTAATAAAGAAAAACTAGCCATTTGATCGGTCATAGTCCGTGCAGCCATAAATTGTTGTTGACACAGGTCTAGAGTTGAAACTTCCTTTGCTTTCATCATAAGCCATAGACAAACATTGCGTAATTTTCTCCGCCCGTATGCAGGACCATTCATACGGTGATCTTCAATATTCCATAACTGCCGATAAAGTGAATGAGCAGCTTCATACAAATACCAACCTAATTGCTGGTGAAAAAAATCACGTACACTTTCTACAGCACTCACATCCACACTCTCTAATCGTGTAGCAATATCCTCAAATCCTGGAGGTGTTAATAATTCTGCGCGAAGATCCGCATCAAGTGACTCATCAAGCAATACATGCTGCAAAGCTGAAATCAAATTAGATGGAATTTGCCATTTACTTGATGGTTTATTCAAACATTCCTTGATGCAATTCAGAATAAGATTTTGTGCTGCATCCCATTTAGCATAACCATCTACTTCGTGTCGCAATAAAAACAACAACTCGTCCTGACTTAAATCATGATTCATCTTAATCGGGGCAGAAAACTCACGTAATAAGGATATGACCGGTTTTTCATTTAAGTTTGTAAAAGTGAAACTCTGTTCCATTTCCTTTAACTCTAATAGTTCTCGATCCAATGATATTTGATGTCCATTAGAGTCAAATAAGGCAATTTTAATAGGAATATGAAATGGTTTCTTCTCATGGCATTCAGGAGTTGAAGGACAACTTTGTTTCATTTTTAAGATCAACTGCCCTTGTGCATACTCACTAGTAACGGTTACTTCTGGAGTTCCTGCCTGGCTATACCATCGTTTAAATTGAGTTAAATCAATCTGATTACTGTCTTCCATAGCAGCAACAAAATCATCAATAGTAACCGCTTGACCATCATGACGTTTAAAATATAAATCCATACCCTTACGGAAACCTGCCTTACCAAGTAGTGTATGCTGCATACGGATAACTTCAGCACCTTTGTTATATACCGTAGCTGTATAAAAATTATTTATTTCCTGATAAGACTCGGGTCGTACCGGATGTGCCATGGCTCCGGCATCCTCGGGAAATTGCGCACTTCGCAATACCCTAACATCCATAATCCGATTTACGTCACGTGAGTTCATATCCCGAGAAAATTCCTGATCCCGAAACACAGTGAGTCCTTCTTTCAAACTTAACTGGAACCAATCACGACAGGTAACTCGATTACCAGTCCAATTATGAAAATATTCATGGGCAACCACGCCTTCAACATCTGCAAAATCTTGATCGGTTGCGGTTTCAGGACGAGCAAGAATGTACTTGGAGTTAAAAATATTTAATCCCTTGTTCTCCATTGCTCCCATATTGAAGTCGCTAACCGCTACGATCATAAAAATATCCAGATCGTATTCACGTCCATAAACTTCTTCATCCCAGCGCATGGATTTTTTTAAAGAGTCCATCGCATGGGCACATTTATCTTCATTTCCAGGTTCCACATAAATACGTAAATCAATAGTGCGACCAGAACTCGTAGTAAATTGATCCTGCACACAAGCCAAATCTCCTGCAACTAAAGCAAATAAATACGATGGTTTTTTAAAGGGATCATTCCAAACTACCCAATGACGCCCCTCCGGAGTGCTACCTGATTCGATTAAATTTCCATTGGATAACAAGATAGGGTATTGTTTTTTATCTGCCGAAATGCGCGTTGTATAAGTAGCTAAAACATCGGGGCGATCTGGAAAATAGGTAATGCGTCGAAAGCCTTCTGCCTCGCACTGGGTACAAAATAAATGATTTGAGCGATAAAGGCCGGATAATTGGGTGTTATTTTGAGGATAAATCCGCGTGACAATATCTAATACCAGTTCATCGGGACAATTTTCTATAATTAGCTCATCCTCATGTAAGGTGTAAGCAGATGGCTCGAGTTTTTGGCCATTCAGATGCACGCTTACCAATTCCAACTCATCTCCATATAAATGCAAAGGACCTTGATGTTGACGGATTAATTTCAGTTCACTTTGTACCAAAGCATGATCATCATACAAGTCAAAATTTAAATTTACAGTTTCTACTGTAAAAAAAGGGGGCTGGTAGTTTTTTAAATAAACGGTAGTGTTAGGCATGATCATTACATCCTATGCAAATGCGATTAAGTTTATTGAGTTATATAACAATTTTCCTAGTTTAGCCTATAATGATTATAAAGGGGTAACTTCTTAGGTCAATCTTTATAAATAGAACGAAGTTAGCTGAAAATCCATTATTGCATTTACCAGTAAAATGCAATAAATGTAAAGAAACACAATATATCCTTATAGAAGGGTAAAAGGGGATGGCATATGAACACTCAAGACTTTTTAACTGGTTATACCAAACGCTTTGTAGATAACAAAGAAGAAGAGATGAGTTTGGAAGAATACCTAGAGTTGTGTAAAAATGACCCGTCTGCCTATGCCAATCCAGCGGAACGCTTATTAATGGCTATAGGTGAGCCAGAAATGATTGACACACGTCATGATCCTGTTTTATCAAGGATTTTTTCCAATAAAATCATCCCTCATTATACTGTATTTCAAGATTTTTACGGCATGGAAGAACCCATTGAACAAATTGTTGGTTTCCTTAAACATGCAGCTCAAGGACTGGAAGAAACCAAACAAGTTCTTTATCTCTTAGGACCTGTAGGTGGAGGTAAATCTTCTATCGCTGAAAAATTAAAAGATTTAATGGAAAAAACCCCCTTTTATGCCATTAAAGGTTCACCAGTATTTGAATCCCCTCTTTCTTTATTTAATCCAATAGAAGATGCTGAGTTACTCCAAGAACGGTTCGGAATTCCCCCCCGATACTTACGATATCTGATGTCACCCTGGGCAGTTAAACGATTACATGAATATAATGGAGACATCAGTAAATTTAGAGTGATTAAGGTTAAACCATCCCGTTTAAAACAGATTGCCGTTGCCAAAACAGAGCCAGGCGATGAAAACAACCAGGATATCTCGTCCTTAGTGGGTAAAGTGGATATTCGTAAACTCGAGGAGTTTTCTCAGGATGATCCTGATGCATACAGTTATTCTGGTGGCTTATGCCGTGCAAACCGTGGTCTTTTGGAATTTGTTGAAATGTTCAAAGCACCCATCAAAGTGCTACATCCATTGTTAACGGCCACTCAGGAAGGCAATTACAACGCAACTGAAGGATTATCTTCTATTCCATTTGAAGGAATTATCTTAGCGCACTCCAATGAGTCCGAATGGCAATCATTTAGAAATAACAAAAATAATGAAGCATTTATAGACCGTATTAATATAGTCAAAGTACCTTATTGCCTGCGTGTTTCTGAAGAAATTAAAATTTATCAAAAGCTTATTGATAATAGTTCGCTGACTCATGCACAATGTGCCCCTGGGACTTTGGACATGTTGGCGCAATTTTCAGTGTTAACTCGTTTAAAAGAGCCTCAAAATTCAAGTATTTACTCAAAAATGCGCGTTTATAACGGCGAGAGTTTAAAGGACACCGACCCGAAAGCTAAATCATATCAGGAATACCGTGACTTCGCCGGTGTTGATGAAGGAATGAGTGGTGTGTCCACTCGCTTTGCTTTCAAAATCTTATCTAAAGTGTTCAATTTCGATCATAGTGAAGTAGCCGCGAATCCAGTACATTTAATGTATGTCTTGGAGCGTCAAATTGAACAAGAACAATTTCCGCAAGAAGTACAGGAATCTTACTTGGCCTTTATTAAAGAATATTTGGCACCTAAGTATGTTGAGTTTATTGGCAAGGAAATTCAAACTGCTTACTTGGAATCATATTCTGAATATGGCCAAAATATCTTCGACCGCTACATAACCTATGCAGATTTCTGGATCCAAGACCAAGATTATCGCGACCCAGATACCGGTGAAATTTTCGATCGCGCTTTATTAAACCAAGAACTGGAAAAAATTGAAAAACCCGCAGGGATATCCAATCCAAAAGATTTTCGTAATGAAGTGGTGAATTTTGTTTTACGCGCCCGTGCTAATAATCGTGGCAAAAACCCTGTGTGGAACAGTTATGAAAAATTAAGATCGGTGATTGAGAAAAAGATGTTCACCAATACGGAAGATTTGTTACCTGTTATTTCTTTCAATGCCAAAGCATCTGAAGATGATAAGAAAAAACATGAGGAGTTTATTTCTCGAATGATCGATAAAGGTTATACACGCAAACAAGTACGCTTGCTTTGCGAATGGTATTTGCGAGTACG
This sequence comes from Legionella nigrisilvae, assembly GCF_977063395.2. Classification (NCBI taxonomy): domain Bacteria; kingdom Pseudomonadati; phylum Pseudomonadota; class Gammaproteobacteria; order Legionellales; family Legionellaceae; genus Legionella; species Legionella nigrisilvae. The sequence continues at coordinate 762,953 of NZ_CDRUGZ020000019.1, read as the reverse complement.
TAAGTCACAATAATAATGGGGTTCTCTCGCACCTATGAGAGAAAGCTAAAGACTAGCTATTTTGTAGTTTGGGTTAAGCGCGAGTTGTAACCCGGGACCTATAGTAAAGCTTCTTTGAGCCCAGGCTCTTGCCTTCGCCAAAGTACAAATAGGTGCAGAATATTTTATGTGGGGCTAAATTATGTCGCAATTGATTGATAGACGACAAAATGCGGGTAAAAAAAGTACGGTTAATCGCCAACGCTTTCTTCGCCGCTATAAAAATCAGATCAAACGTGCTGTCTCTGATGCAGTTGGCAAGCGAAGTATTACCGAAATTGACCAAGGCGAACAAATTACCATTCCAGCCAAAGATATTTCTGAGCCTATGTTTCATAGAGGTCAAGGTGGACACATAGAACGGGTATTACCTGGTAATGATAATTTTGTTACTGGTGATCGAATAAGGAGGCCCACTGGTGGTTCTGGGAGTGGCGGGGATGGTTCTGAAGCCAGTGACAGTGGTGAAGGTGAGGATAATTTTGTTTTTGAATTATCACGGGAAGAATTTTTGGATCTGTACTTTGAAGATCTGGAATTGCCAGATTTAGTTAAAAAAGAATTGGCGCGTATTAGCACCTTCAAAACAGTAAGGGCGGGAGTAACAACCAGTGGCATTCCCAACAATATTAATGTTCTTCGCTCGATGAAACAAGCAACGGGACGTCGCGTTGCTTTAGCTTCTCCTTATAAAAAACAATTAATCGCTGCTGAAGAAGAACTCGAGCAACTACAGGCCCAACCTGTTCCAGATGCCGAGGCTTTAATCAATCTGCAAAAGAGAGTTGAATATCTTAAGAAAAAAATACAAACGTTCCCCTTTATTGATACTATCGATTTACGCTATAACTTTCGCGTTCGTATACCCTCACCCTCAACTCAAGCAGTCATGTTTTGTGTAATGGATGTATCCGGTTCAATGGATGAGGCGAAGAAAGATATTGCAAAACGCTTTTTTATCCTTCTTTATATGTTTCTTACCAAAAATTATGAAAAAATTGAGCTCGTATTTATCCGCCATCATACCTCTGCCAAAGAGGTAAATGAAGAAGAGTTCTTTTATTCGCGAGAAACGGGGGGTACTGTAGTTTCCAGCGCTTTAGAACTTCTTAGTACCATTATCGATACCCGATATCCTCCCGAAGCATGGAATATTTACGTCGCCCAAGCATCAGATGGAGATAATTGGAACGCCGATTCCCCTTATTGTCAGGAGTTATTGCAAGATAAGATCATGCCTTTATTGCAATATTTTGCCTATATTGAAATCATGCCACGCCATCATCAAAGTTTATGGGAAGTTTATCAACTAGTAAAAGAGCGCTATCCTAATTTTGCGATGGAGAATATTGATACGGTAGCAGACATCTACCCGGTATTTCATGAGCTATTTAAAAGGAAGACTGCATGAAAAAGAAGAAGCCATTATCTACAGGTGCAGAATGGACCTTTGAATTAATACAGGACTACGATCGTGAAATTGCACGCATTGCCAAAGACTTTAAGTTAGACACTTATCCCAATCAAATAGAAGTTATTACTGCAGAACAAATGATGGATGCTTATGCTTCTGTAGGAATGCCTATAGGTTATCATCATTGGTCTTTTGGTAAACATTTTGTCAGTGTTGAAAAAAGTTACAAAAGAGGACAAATGGGTTTGGCTTATGAATTAGTTATTAATTCAAATCCTTGTATTTCCTATCTTATGGAAGAAAATACCATGGCCATGCAAGCTTTGGTAATTGCTCATGCTTGTTATGGACATAACTCGTTTTTTAAAAACAATTACTTATTTAAAATGTGGACTTCTGCTGATGCCATTATTGATTATTTGGTGTTTGCAAGAAAATACATTAGTGAATGTGAACAACGTTATGGCATCAATGAAGTAGAATCAATTTTGGATGCCTGTCATTCCTTGATGAACTATGGTGTGGATCGTTACAAACACCCGGCACCTTTGTCCATCCAAGAAGAAAAAATCCGCCAACAAAATCGCGAAATTTACTTGCAATCGCAAGTTAATGAATTATGGCGAACCATACCTCAAGGCCGACAAGTCACCGAAGAAGCTAAGAAAAAACGATTCCCAGAAGAACCGCAAGAAAATATTTTGTATTTTATTGAAAAAAATGCACCCTTATTAGAGCCGTGGCAAAGAGAAATTGTCCGTATTGTACGCAAGATGGCTCAGTATTTTTATCCTCAAGGGCAAACCAAGGTGATGAATGAAGGATGGGCTTGCTTTTGGCACTATACCATTTTACACGCACTGTACGATGAAGGGCTGGTTACAGATGAATTTATGTTGGAAATCTTACAAAGTCACACCAACGTTATCATGCAACCACCTTATAATAGCCCCTATTATAGTGGAATTAATCCTTATACTTTGGGTTATCATATGATGCAAGACATCAAACGGATTTGTGAAAATCCTACTGAAGAAGATAAAGCATGGTTTCCTTATTTGGCTAATACCGATTGGTTAAGTAGCCTGGATAATGCGATGCGCCATTTCAAGGATGAAAGTTTTATTGCCCAATATCTATCACCCAAATTGATTCGTGATTTAAAATTATTTCATGTTGTTGACGATGATCGCAGTCCTGATCTTTATGTTAATGCAATTCATAATGAGCCAGGATATCAAAGAATAAGAGAGGCATTATCGAGACAGTATAATTTAGGTTATTTAGAACCCGATATTCAAATTTTCTCTGTTGACGTACAAGGAGATCGCTCCATGACTCTAAGGTATACGCAACAAAACAGAGTACCTTTAGGGAATACCACCGCAGACGTACTGAAACATCTCTATTCTTTGTGGAAATTCCCCATTGTATTGCAAGCAGTCAATTCCGAAAATGAGAGCACCGAAGAGTATCATTGTCCACCGTTGAATAATCCATCCGTTTAACGATGAAATTCATAGGCGTTCTCGCTCGACACACTCGAGGATGCAAGAAGTTCCTTATATTCTTTTTGAACATACTCGACATCCTCTAGTAAAAATTTCAAGCACTTATGCGATGTAGCTCCATGTGTTCCCAGCCTAGCAAGTTTTAGTAGAACTTTTGCCGTTTCCAAATCAGGCGGATCTTCATTTAATTCCTTGGTAACCAAGTCTAAGGTCTCATCGATAATTTTCATATTTTTACTACCCATTCGAAACTTAGAAAACCATTGCCCCTTTATATGGGCAGCATAAGCTTCTTTTATACCTAGAACTGCTTCTTTTAAGGTATTTAAGTCTCTTTGAACTTTATTAGTTCCACCTATTTCCAAGTTTTGTACGGAGTCAGGAATAACTTCTCTCATTGCCCTCAGAGGATGAGCTGCAAACCTACCTTTTTCGGTACAAAACGAAAAGGTGTTTCCATAATATTGTTTAACGGGTGTTTGACTGACTACATCTCTATCCAGTCTATAATTACAAAATTGAGTAAAAATAGAAGGGTGTTTATCCTTCAACCATCTACCATGACGTGAATCAACAGGTGCGGTATTAAAAGTTCTTACATGGATACTTCTTGATTTTATCAAGTCTGGATCTTCGGCATAAGCTATCGCACCTACATGTTGAGCTAAGTGCCCTCCAAGAGAATGACCCACTAATATAATTTCTCTATTTGGAAAAGCTTTTTTAGTTTCTTTAAAAAAAGAAAAAGCATCTTCTTGTAGTTTTCTTCCTACTGTGCCAGTCAATATTACATTTAGGTCTGAAAACACATCTCTCAGAGAATCTGATCCTCTAAAAGAAATGATGATAGGCGATTCGTTATCTAGTGGTTCAAGCCGAACTGCAGTTAAACCATTGGAAAGTGCTACATCGGCATTGGTTTTTTCCGTAATGAGGTATCCCGAATTAGAGATATCAGCCATTAATTGGGCTGTAGAGACGTACCCCTCACGAGGCTCTTCTCGCAAATTATTGTCCTTCCCCACAATGCGGTAAGCAATATGTGCTGCACTGAGTAATAATCCAATGGTACATTTTGGCATAACATCTTTCCAAATATATTGAGGCATTGCCTGTGTGGGCAAAAAAATGACTAAATGTCTTTTTTGTAGTCTATCACAATTATGATAAATTTATAGGAATTGTATAATTTTTAATCACTTCAAGAGGATGCTTAGTATGTGAAACCCAGGTTAAAGGGTCTCCTTGACCTGGGATATAAAAGAAGTTTATGTTTGCTTACTTTGTTTATCTTATTCTATCACTTCGGTGCTAGCATACATTTTAATAGCGCCATCAAGATAAGGGTCTAGATTAAAAACAGTCCCAAAAGCTTTAGCTGCTACTTCATTCTTATTAAAATACCAGTCACTCGTATCATCAGCATAATATTGCACAATCATAGGTTTAAAAAGTGCATAGGCGGTTCCATCATATTGTCTTGTGCCAAGTCCTGCACTTAAAAAATATTTGTTTCCTTTAAGAGCTTGATTGATAAGCTCCACCGCTTCATCTGGGGTACTGGGCGCGTTCGCTTCGACAGGAGCCGAATCAGAATAAATTTTTACCGTTACTGCTAATTCATCTCCATAGGTATGCACACGATTAATGAATGAGGCTAATGCACGTGCTTTATCCTCATTACAAACAGTAACTTTAATTTCCATTTCAAGCCCATCGCCGGTTAAATCACCCACGTGTACACAAGGATCCGCATTTAAGGTGGCACTTAACTGATTATTCAATAAGTACCAGGGAGGAAGAAGCTTCCCCGCATTTACAGCGAAGCTTATACTGCTTAAAAATATACCCAGAAATAGCCCTACTTTACGTACTGCTCGACTCATCATTACATCTCACATTATTAAAGAACAACAATCACCTCTATGAATTCAACTTAACTTATACACATCTCTTGCACAGACCTGCTTAGCTCCCAATTACCCCTGCACCCCACGACTTGCTCGTGGGATTGTGCGCGTGGACACAGGCAGAGGTGAAGGCATGTAGGATTATTCTGATGCCATTTCAATAGCGAAAGCCAATGCTAATTTAGAGAAATTAGTCATATGCTCAAGACTTAATCTATTCATAGTGTCTTCAGAACTATGAATGTACGGATTGTGATCTTCAAAATTAGACTCACATGGGAATGCGGCTGGAATACCTACTTCATCCCATGAAGCATGGTCGCTGCAACCATAGCCACACTCTGAATAAGCAACTGGAACTTGAACATAATTGTTGATTAATTCTGCTACGAAATTACTTAAACTTCTATTGGTATAATCAGTAAATACCCACATAGTTGGATCTTTGGAATCCACTCGATATCCAGTCATATCGAACTGGATTGCTGCTTTTACAGGAATCGAATGATCCATGAAATGTTCAACTACATATTGAGAACCGACTAAACCTCGTTCCTCAGCTGCATACCAAATAATATAGATTGGGCGCTTAAAAACTGTTTTAGAAGATAGCAAAACCCGAGCCATTTCCATAATCGATGAAGAACCACTACCATCATCTCCAGCCCCTGGCATACGACCATCCAGTGTATCCATATGGGCGCCAATTACCACACCTGGTTCATTAATATCTTTACCTATAACCGTTACTAATGAAGGTTGCTTATAGTAACTTCCTGTTTTCACGAAAAAAGTTGCAGTATCAGTGCGGCCATTTGCTTGAGCCATGTCTTCAAAAGTCTTTTTTAGCCAACGTGCTGCATCTACGCCGGTATCTTTGGTAGCGGAACGGTTATGAAAGGAGGTAAGTTTTGTCAAAGTATTCCAAATATTTGCTGGAATTACCTCATGTAATGCTGCATTGACTTCATTCTGATGTTTAATCTCATAAACTGTATTTTGTGGTTGTACTGTTTTAATGTTTTTTTTCTGCAGAACTCGTTGCGCAGATTGTTTTTTTGCGGGCAGTAAGGAACCAATTATATGATGGCTTACATTCACAAAACGACCACAATTTGCTTCATCTGCTAAATGAGTCAGGGTATCTACATCAGCCGCAGCGAGATCAATAATCTTAAATTCTTTATTTTCTGCCAAAACCTCATAAGGAGCAGTGATTTTGGCTGCAAGACATTGAGGGACTTGCAACTGTTCATGAACAGGGGCATTGGCCAAAACGTTAGTACTCGCAAGCACCGAGCCCACTGCGATATAGGTCATCCATTGATTCAAACGCATTTCTACTCCTAAGTTAAAATTAAAATTTTAAATGTGTTTACACTGCGAAAACTCACTTTACCTAAATTCGGCAGTTGAATCCACTGTTTAATTTAAGTTTTCTTCAATAAAAAAATAACCACATGTCTTTTTTTTAAACTTATCGCTATTGATAATCATTTTCATTTGGGATACAGTTTCAGCCCTAATCCATTAATTGAGCAAATAAATGGCAGTAACAAAAAAAAGATTCAAAAAAATTCCTCGTTACCTTGCTCTGGCATCCCTTACTGTAGGTGCTAGTTTAATTCTTGGTTTTTTAAGTTTTGGAGGGATGTATGCTTTATACCCCGCTTTATCTCTAGCCTTTGCTGCTTTTGGTCTTTCAGTGGCCTATGAAGGTGAAGTCTATCTACAAAACCTAAAAGGATCGTTCAAAAAGTTATTTAAAAAGGATTATCTTGAGAATCATTTAGCTAAAGAATATTTGCTAGAACATTTTCCCGATACAACGTCTAAAGAGTGTCCTCAGTTTTTTAAAGATTATGAGGCCCAACTCAAATTGCTTAGTGAGTTTAACCATAAACCACTCGATAAAGAGAGTAGAAAACGCAAAAAGCAAATCGAAAAAACTTTGTCCGACATGGAAAAATGGTTCGCTTTGCAATTATTTTCAGTGAAGAAAAAGAAAACGCAGAACTTATCATTTTATACAGCACAACTAAGAGACTGGCTTGAAAAAAATGGACAAAGTGAATGGCAAGACCGTTTAGATAAACGTCAGTCCACTTTTAATTTTGTTAAAGGGTTTAGCCTTCTTGCCGCTACGTTTATGGGGCTTGGTAGCACCTACCTCATTGTTGAAGCCTTCAGCGTGATCCCTTTGATGGCTGCGATTCCTTTTGCTTTGTGGCCAATCTTAGTTGTCCCTATGGCACTAATCGCTGGGGCTGCTTATGGTATGTTGACGTATAACACGATTACTGATCTTATCAACAATGACACCATAAAAAAATGGTACACCAAACTAAGCAACGATTTAAACAAAAGCTTAAATCCTCGTAACTTGTTTATGGCTGCCATAGCTATTTTTTTAGTTAGCTTAGCCATTGCACTTACGGTTTGTACCGCGGGTACTTGGTGGACTGTAGCAACCAGTGCTCGCCCTTTATTTGAATGGATGAAAAACATTCCCAGTTTTGTTATGGGGGTTATTAATCCCATTATCACTGGCTTATCCGCAATATTCTTTAACATACAAAATTCTGCCGAATCTCTGGAAATAGTGTATGAGGCGACGGAGGAAAACTCTGATGAGGAAAACTCTGAGAATATATTTCAACGCACTTACAAGGCAATTTCTGCTGGATTTACCCATGTTTGGGATACAGAAAATTGGCTGCAAATGCTCAACCCATTTCGTATTTTATTAAAATTAACGATTACCCCATTACGTATTCTTCTTTTTTTTGGTCATTTAGTAAGCGTGGCGCTCACTTCAGATCGCATGCCTGGAGTACCTCAAATAGTTTCTGCACTCGTAGCAATTATTAGTGAGGGTTTTGAAGATGCTCACTATTTCTTGGGATCGGGTAATCACAAACACAAAACTTTACTGGAAGAACGCCTGGGTTCTGAAGCGGATAATGAACATGGTACCGACATCCCCACACAGGTTCTTAAATTTATTGCCTCCCCCTTATATTTTCTTGCTGCCAGTTGGGATTACTTAGCTAGCCAATTGAATCCCATTTCAAGTGATACAGTCCAAAAATCTCAACCGAAACCACTCAGTTTTTCTAAAGCATGGAATAAGCAACTAGGAATTCCAGATGAAATTAATGTTTCATTGGCGAAGGATGCGAAATATCCGTCGAAGGAATGGAACATTGAGCATACGCTATCTCTCATTGAAAAATATGAGCGAAAACACTTGGACACTGTATTGGTTAATGCGTCGCTGGCAGAAGATAAAAAAGAACAACTAAAACAATTAAAAAGCAAAGTTCGTGAAACTCTTTCTGGTCATTCTTCAATAAAGGATGTTCTTAAGGAAGCAAGAAATAATTCTATTTATAATCAACCTCGGCTATTTGCTCTGCGAAAAGATGAAAAAACTACGACTCAAGAATTCATTGAAGCACTACCAGAACGTGTTAATGCAATCTAATAAGTAGTCTAGTCATAAACACCATCCATTTTTCACCCCATCCTCTTAAGACGGGGTGATCATCCCCCTTAATATTTAACTATTGGAACTATCACATTTCTATGCAAACATAGTCGCCTATATCGAATTAGTTCAATTTAATTTACCAATACCATGTTTGGAGTGCTATTTTGAAAAAAATTCTGTACCATGCTATTGCTTTATTTTTCCTATTAACTGGTATCTGCTTTGCAGAACAACGGAGTGTTGCAATTACCATTGACGATTTACCTCTTATTAAAACGCCTTATGAAGCTTTTGAAAAAATGGTCAACAGCCTTGTGAGTCATCAAGTTCCGGCAATTGGTTTTATGATTGGGAGTAGAGTGAACAACGAAACGATAAAGCAATTTGAGGTATTTAAACAGAATGGTTGGGAATTAGGAAACCATAGTTATTCTCATTTAAAATTAAAACGGGTTTCTTATGAAGAATACATCGACGATCTTATTCAAGCAGATAAAGTGCTGGCACCCTTTATGTCCCAGCCAAAATATTTTCGTTACCCCTATCTCTCAGAAGGGAAATTTTGGAAAAAAAGTATTGTCCGCCACTACTTAAGTAAAAATAATTACATTATTGCTCCCGTCACCATTGACAGTAAGGATTTCGAATTTAATTCTCAATTAATAAAACTAATGAAACAAAATCCACAGGCATCCTTAACTGATTTGAAAAAACGGTATCTAGAATACGTTTGGCAACGTACATTGACTGCGGAACAAAATACCCCTGGAAAGCAAGTCCTACTCATCCATGCTAATTTGCTAAATGGTTACTTCTTAGATGATTTACTGCGCATGTTTGAAGAACATGGCTACCATTTTATTTCACTTAGTGAAGCATTAAAATCGTAATGAGAGGTATAACGCTACGAAAGTGCCGATATCTTAGGAAGTGAGAACCCTAGTTAGAAAAATCAACAGCCCCTAGTTGCTTTGTAGCAATAATTCTTTGGCATGGGAGCGAGTTTGTTCTGTTATTTTCAACCCTCCCAACATGCGGGCAATTTCATCAATTTTTTCAGTTGACTGCAGTAAGGAAATTTGGGTGAACGTCTCTTTATTATCGCTTAACTTTTCAACCATAAAATGGTTATGGGCTGCAGCAGCCACCTGAGGTTGATGTGTCACACAAAATACTTGCAAACGCTCACCTAATTTACGAAGCATTTGTCCCACTAAAGCAGCAGTAGCCCCCCCAATACCGACATCCACCTCATCGAACAATAAGGTTGGGGTTGTACCTTGTTGGGCGGTAATCATTTGGATGGATAAACTAATTCGGGAAAGCTCACCACCAGATGCTACTTTACTTAATGAATCAAGCTCCATACCCGGATTGGTACATACTTTATATTCCACTTTATCCATGCCATGCGGATGCATTTTTTCCAAAGGAGATAGTTCAATTTCCACCCATCCCTTAGGCATACCAAGCTGTTGGATGCTGGCTGTGATTTCTTGCGCCAGTTTTTTTGCCTGTGTTTTCCGTATCTCTCTTAATTTAAAGGCAGCTTTTTCATAGTTGGCTATTAACTGGCAATGGTGTATTTTTAATTTTGCTAATCTGCTTTCGCTGTCTTGCAAAAGATCTAATTCCTTTTGTAAGTTTTGAGCATGTTCATGGAGTTGGCTGCTATCAATATGATATTTACGCGCAAGCTGATGTATGGCACTCATGCGGGTTTCGATTTCATGTAATCGTTCTGGATCCAGGTGGACACGCTCCGCGAATTGTTGCATCTCATCTATCGCTTCCTCGCACTGAATCAGTGCGCCGTTAATCAACTCCACAGTATTTTTGATTTGAGCTTGTTCTTGTGGCAATTGACTCAAGGAGTGCAAAATCTGATTTAAACTGGTACAAATGTTGGGTTCGTCCTCAGAATTTAATAATCCATTAATTTGCTGACTTTTTTGCAAATAATCTTTTGCATGATGCAACATTTGGTGTTCTTGATATAAGGTTTCAATTTCGTTTTCGTGCAAATTCAATGCAGATAACTCATTAATTTGAAATTGTAATAATGCAATTTTATCTGCTTGTTGTTGCTGGACTTCCAACGCTTCTATTTCTTGATTGACTTTATGACATTGTTTGTAAAGTTGGGCAACTTCCTCAAGTAATACCTGATTTTTGCCATATTGATCCAACTGCTGGCGGTGCGTTGCATGATGCATCAAGGTTTGATGTTGATGTTGTCCGTGAATATGTACCAGCTTTTCACTGAGTTCTTTTACCTTTTGTAATGGGAATGGTTGGCCATTGATATAGGATTTGGAGCGACCCTCGGCATAAATTACCCGTCGCAAATAGAGTTCACCATCATCACAAGGAATATCGTGTTCTGCAAGCCATAGGGCAGGTTCCGAGCCCTGGCCCACAAAAAATCCAGCGGTGATGTCACATTTTTCTTGGCCTGGTCTAATAACCGAAGCATCAGCTCTATCACCTAAAGCCAGCATCAGAGCATCGATCATAATGGACTTACCGGCTCCTGTTTCACCAGTGAAGGCAGTCATTCCTTGAGTAAAATCCAACTCCAAGTGTTGTACAATCGCAAACTGTTCAATGCACAAAGTGGTGAGCATGTTCAATCCTATCCCTGATGTTTAGATTCCCAACCCAGTTTTGATCGTAATGTATCATAATAATGATAATCAAGAGGGTGCAGTAGACGTAATTGATGGCTATTTTTTTGAATAGCCACTTTTTGTCCGGGTTTGACCATTCTTGATTCGTGACCATCACAACTCACTCGCAAATCAGCTTCATTGAATTGGCTGATATGCAGTTCAATTTTAGACTCGCCATCGATAACCAATGGACGTGAGCTCAAACTATGAGAAAACATAGGCACAAGAACGATGGCATTTAATTGTGGATGCATAATTGGACCGCCCGCAGATAAAGCGTAGGCAGTAGAACCGGTGGGTGTGGAGAGAATCATACCGTCAGATCGATAATGGCTCACCAATTGTTGATTTACATGTACTGAGAATTCAATGAGATGCGTTTCCTGACCCCGGCCTAATACGACATCATTGAGTGCATCACCCTCAAAATAAGTATGATGTTCATCATAAATTCGAGTATGTAAAAGAAAACGCTTTTCTTCTTCATAATCGCCTCTAAGAACTGCACCCATCTGTTTTTCCAGTTCATGGGGCAAAATATCGGTAAGAAACCCCAGGCGGCCGCGGTTAATACCGATGACCGGGGTATCCACTTTAATCGCCATGCGGGCTGCTGAAAGCAAACTCCCATCACCGCCAACAACAATGATCAAATCATTTTTTTTACCCATATCTTCCCTGGCCAATATGGGAATTTTCGCATCAAAGCTAGAAGCGGTATCAATGTCTTGGTAAATTTGCACGTCTTGGTTTTCCAGGAACTCGATCAGACGGCCTAAACTTTCGTTTACCCCTTGATTGGCTCGGTGCTGACGTGCATACAAAACGATCCGTTCAAATTTAATTTTATTCTTCAATATTTGCTGTTCTTGATGCTTTTTTTCGTTCATGTTCTTTCAATGATTTTTTTCTTATACGGATGGAATCAGGAGTTACTTCCACTAATTCATCATCATCAATAAATTCCAATGCCTGCTCCAAAGTTAATTTGACTGCAGGAGTTAATATAATATTTTCGTCAGAACCTGAAGCACGAATGTTAGTTAATTGTTTTTCTTTAGTCACATTCACCACTAAATCATTATCACGGGCATGGATTCCAACAATCATTCCTTCGTAACAAACTGTTTGTGGCTCAACAAATAACCTACCACGATCTTGCAAGTTGAACAAAGCAAAAGCTCGCGCCATTCCTTGACAATTGGCAATCAGTACACCATTTGCGCGCTTCCCTATTCGTCCTTTAATTGCCGGACCATAATGATCATACACATGATACATTAAACCTGTACCTGAGGTGGAAGACAAGAACTCATTATGAAAACCAATCAGGCCTCGGGTAGGAATCATATAGTCAAGACGTACTCTGCCTTTACCATCTGGAACCATATTTTGCAGTTCACCACGACGCTCACCTAACTTTTCCATGATAGAACCCTGGTGATTTTCTTCTACATCGACAGTTAAATGCTCATAAGGCTCTTGTTGCTCGCCATCTACTTCGCGAATAATGACTTCTGGTTTGCTAATCGCTAATTCATAGCCTTCACGACGCATTGTCTCGATCAGAATGGACAAATGTAGTTCACCGCGACCAGAAACCCGGAATTTATCAGGGTCGTCACAATCCTCAACGCGTAAAGCAACGTTGTGTAATAATTCTGTTTCTAGGCGTTCCCGAATTTTTCGCGAGGTCACAAACTTTCCTTCCTGACCTGCGAACGGCGAATCGTTAACTTGGAAGGTCATACTAATTGTTGGCTCGTCCACCGAAAGTACCGGTAATGCCTCAACCAGATTGGGATCACAAATCGTATCAGAAATCTTAATGCCTTCGATACCAGTAATGGCAATAATATTGCCCGCCCCCGCTTCTTCAACTTCGATGCGCTCAAGGCCTTTAAAACCGAGTAGTTGCAACAATCGACCCGCACGAATATTGCCATCTTTATCAATAATTTTAACTGGGGATTTAGCTTTAATTTGGCCTCGAGTAATACGACCTATGCCAATAGTACCCACATAAGATGAATAATCGAGAGAGCTAATTTGCATTTGGAAAGGACCATTCGCATCCACTTTAGGTGCTTCAACTTCATTGATAATCGTTTGTAATAAAGCACTCATGTCTGTGGCTTCATCTTCCAAATTCAACTTAGCGTAACCATTTAAGGCAGAAGTATAAACTACCGGAAAATCCAATTGCGCATCGGTCGCACCCAAATTATCAAAAAGATCAAATACTTGATCCATAACCCAATGCGGCCTAGCTCCCGGACGGTCAATTTTATTAATCACTACAATAGGATTTAATCCGCGGGCAAAAGCTTTTTGAGTCACAAAACGTGTTTGTGGCATAGGGCCGTCCACTGCATCTACCAGCAACAACACACTATCAACCATCGATAAAATACGCTCGACTTCTCCACCAAAATCAGCATGTCCTGGGGTATCAACAATATTAATTTGATGATCTTTCCAATACACACAAGTATTTTTGGCAAGAATGGTAATGCCGCGTTCTTTTTCTAAAGCATTGGAGTCCATAACGCGCTCAACTTTAGGAGCTCTCTCATTTAATGTACCGGTTTGTTGGAGTAATTTATCTACTAACGTAGTTTTACCATGGTCAACGTGGGCGATAATGGCGATGTTGCGAATCTGATCAATCATAAATAACCTTTGAAGGAAAAAGCAGAATATTTGTTCATAGTTTTGACATTATACATCAATAAGCAGCTAAAACCTATCAGCTTCTTGTTATTTTAGTATAGCAAACTCAAAGTTCCTCTCTATTAATTTGTAGCCTGAGACCGCATGGCTTAAATCAAGAATCCTTCTTGCAGCTCAATAAGTTGCTTTAAAACCTACCAATTTTTTTTTAACTGCTAAAATAAAAGAGAGGGGTAAAAAATAGGGAGTAATTATGAAACAATTAATTTTACATCCCACTGACATTAGCCAATGGTATGCTCTGGTTAATGAGGCGCAAGCTGCAACCCAGCTTATGCTCACTGAAAATACCGAAAGTTATTTGGTATTTTTATTAATGCGTTTTTCTCAAGGACCTAAACTCATCGAATCGGTGGTTGCACTCGATTTTCTTGAGTCCATAAACAGACCGAAAACCATGCAAATGGAATTACTTCGCGATGTGGGGGATAAAAGTTTACTCTGTTGCGGTCTATTTCCTGGAATTGCAAAAAGACGACATGTCAGTCTCGAGTATTTTTCTGAAATGGGACAAGCGGCCTATTTGACTATTGGTGAGTTAGAAGGAAAACACTCAACCGATCTATACATACAACTCAGCGAACAATTTCTTAGATTGCAACATGTACTGCAAGCCATGCGTGGGGAGTGTGTAGAGCTCATTCAATCAGATCAAGGAATGTTATCTTCAATAAAATTTACTCTACAATAAAACCCAATTCATAGCCTGGGGCAGCAAAACGCCACTGGGTACTGACTTGTTTTAATCCAAGACAGCAATCATTATCCCTTGTGGAATAACATTGCAACATCAATTGGATCAAATGTATATTTTTTATTGCAAAAATCACAGCGAATCGCTACTTCACCCTCTTCTTGTAATAATGCTTTTGCATCGTCTTCACCTAAAACAGCCAATACCTGCTTCATTTTCTCCAGGCTGCAGCGACACTTAAATTGAGTTTTACGGCTATCAAATATTCTCAGCTCTGTTTCATGATAAAGACGATAAAGTAATGTTTCATTATCTAATGTAAGTAATTCATGTTCACTCACCGTTTGGCCTAATTGCACCGCATATTCCCAGAATTGCTCTCTTTGTACGGTATCTTGGCCTGGCATTAGTTGCAGCAACATTCCAGCTGCAGCATTCTCATTCACGGCCAACCAAACCCGCGTGGATACTTGCTCGGACTGAGCAAAATAATTCATTAAATTCTCACTCATAGAAGTTGATTGAATGGGAACCATACTTTGATAGGAACTTGTTTTATTGTATTGATTAATCGTAATTACCATCTGCCCTTCTAGAAAAGCTGAGGCATATTCTTTGGTTTCCAAATGTTCCATAAATTGAGCAAAAGCTCTCACATTGAACTCATGGTCACACTGAACTAGTAGTAAAGGGAGACGCTTATCTCCTTGGAATTGTAGATTTAAGCTACCCTGAAATTTAATACTGGAGGCTAAAAGAAGACAAGAGACAATCGCCTCTCCTAACAAATTTTTAACCATGGGCGGATAATCCCGCTGGCCCATAATATTTTGATACGTATTTTCAATATGAACAATTTCACCACGAATATTGGCATGTTCAAAAATAAAGCGTTGAAGCGTGTCGGATTCTTTCATAATAAACTCAAATAAAATTACGGAAAACTAGGTCCAGCATACAATGTTCTAGATTGAATCATCCTCTTTATTTTAAACATCGAAGCATAGCAAACATCCACGAATGAGAGTGTGAGAGCACAAAAAAATAGAGGTCTACGCCAAAATAGAGAGTGCAATTGACCCTAAATAAAATCTCGTGACGGTGCAAAGTATATCATAATTTTTTTGTAATTTTTCCTGGAGAAAAAATGATTTTGAACTATGCTTTTAAAACCTCCTCTGAAAAATTAAAGGATTAATAATGAGAGATAAAAATATTCTTGCCCCCTTATTTAAAACCATTGACAAAGTCGTTTTTGGTATCGAAGAAGCAAATGAACCAGAACCTAAACCTGAATTCATTGAAATTGATACTGAAGAAGAATTTGACGTCGAACGATCTATCAATTAATAGTTGATTCACAATGCCTAAGCGGGCAATAATCGCTCCTTTTTGAGCGAGTCCCTTTAAGATGTTGAATAGCCAACAAATGGCAGCGGTACGTTATATAGACGGACCTTTATTAGTTCTTGCTGGAGCTGGAAGCGGTAAAACACGAGTAATCACGCAAAAAATAGGCTATTTAATTAACACATGCGGTTATGCCGCCAATACAGTTTGTGCCGTAACCTTTACAAACAAAACAGCCAATGAAATGCGTGCTCGCGTGGCCGCCGTTCTCCCTGCAGCGAATCGTCGCGGTTTAAAAATAGCTACCTTCCATACTCTAGGGTTGAGCATTCTTAAGCGTGATTACGCTTTATGCGATCTGAAAAAGGGATTTTCTATTTTTGACAGCGAAGATTGTTTGCAGATCTTACGCAGTTTTTTACCCGCCAATAAAGCAACCGAACGAGAATTTATTTTTCAAATCCAACAACAAATTTCTCGCTGGAAAAATGACCTTCTCACGCCAGAGCAAGTTATAAAACATAGTCCGGATACACCTTTCTACGAAGAAGCTGCGCTCCTGTACCCTCGTTATCAGCAAGCGCTTAAGGCATACAATGCCGTTGATTTTGATGACTTAATTCGTCTTCCAGTTAGTCTTTTAAATGAACATTCTTCTGTATTAGATTATTGGCAAAACAAAATCCGCCATTTGCTGGTAGATGAATACCAAGACTCCAATACGAGTCAATACCTCCTGGTAAAAAAATTAACTGGAATTCAAGCCCGTTTTACGGTCGTAGGTGATGATGACCAATCAATTTATGCATGGCGAGGTGCTAAACCTGAAAATTTGAAGCAACTGCAGCATGATTATCCACAATTAAAAATCATAAAGTTAGAACAAAATTACCGCTCAACTAATATTATTTTAAACACAGCCAACCACCTTATCGCGAACAATCAGCATCTATTTGAAAAAAAATTATGGAGTGAATTAGGTCACGGAGAACTTTTGCGAGTAATTCGTTGCAAAGATGAAAATGATGAAGCAGAACAAGTAGTTGCTGATTTAATCAGCCACAAACTACGCTCCAGAACAGAATATGGCGATTATGCAATTTTATATCGGGGCAATCATCAGTCACGGGTATTTGAAAAAGTACTCCGCCATTATAGTATTCCTTATACGATTAGTGGCGGGCAGTCCTGGTTTGCCAAAGCAGAAGTTAAAGACGTGTTTGCCTACCTAAAGCTACTGTGTAACGAAGCGGACGATGCGGCTTTTTTAAGAGTAATTAACACCCCAAAAAGGGGCATTGGCGAAACCAGTCTTGATTCATTAGGGCATTATGCACAAAGCCGGGGAATGAGTCTTTATGCCTCCGCAGATCATCTTGCATTGAGCGAACATATTGCCGAAAAACCTCGGGCCGCCTTACAGGCTTTTAAATCATGGATAGAAGAAACAAAAAAACGATTAACCATGGGTTCGATTATAGAGCATTTAAAACAGATGGTAGAAGACAGCGGTTATGAAGCCCATATCTATGAACAATGTGATACTCCTGCAAAAGCACAAAAGAAGATGGACAATGTTTGGGAATTATTAGAATGGGTCGGGCGCTTATTAGCAAAAAATCCGGAACAAACCTTAGCAGAAGTAATTAATAAATTAATTTTGATCGATATTCTTGAGCAAGCAGATGAGCAAGATAACGACTCCTTGCAACTGATGACCTTACACGCATCCAAGGGTTTGGAGTTTCCTTATGTTTATCTGGTCGGCATGGAAGAAGAATTATTGCCCCATCGGGTGAGTATTGATGAAGACCAAATAGAGGAAGAAAGACGCTTAGCTTACGTTGGCATTACCCGGGCCCAAAAAGGGCTATGCTTTACCTTAGCCAAGCAAAGACGCCGTGGGGGCGAATTACAAGATTGTTTGCCCAGTCGATTCCTGGATGAATTGCCTGCAGAACATTTGGAATGGTTTGGTAAAAATGTGGAGCGTTCGGAGGAACAATCAAAAAACTTGGCAAAATCTCATTTAGCTGGGTTAAAAAATTTGTTGGGTCAGGTCTAATTTGAACAAATGGAGTCTGGGTTTTTTTTCTCTGAATCTCGTACACATCACTTAAAACCCGCAAGCTCTGTTCCGCCCCCGCGGATTGTCCGCGGGATCCAGACAAAAGGCCCATAAAGTTTCACTTTCGTTAACACTTGGCTACCATTGACTCATCCCTATTGCTATACTGAATTCATGAAAAAAAATATCATTTTGTTTATTATTTCATTTGCTATGTTTATGGAAGCGGTAGATACCACCATTATTAATACCGCAATCCCAGTCATGGCACAAAGTTTAAATGTTAATCCAATTGATTTGAAATTTGCGCTCATTAGTTACCTTTTGAGTCTAGCAATCTTTATCCCTATCAGTGGTTGGATTGCCGATAAATTTGGGATGAAAACTGTTTTTATCGCAGCCATTGTTGTTTTCACTTTAAGTTCAATTTGGTGCGGGTTTACTAATAACTTAGGACAATTGATCTGTGCACGTATCCTTCAAGGCTTGGGCGGTTCGCTGACCATACCAATCGGCCGGCTTATTATTTTACGGACTTGCGAGCGGCATGAATTAATTGCCAAAATGAGTATCGTAGTGATGGTTGCATCTTTAGGCATGATGCTTGGTCCCTTACTCGGTGGCATTATTACTTATCGCTTCTCTTGGCGCTGGATTTTTTGGGTTAATATCCCATTCGGAGTACTTGCTGTAATTTTATCAAGCAAATTATTACCGGCTATGCCTCCTCGTTCAGTTCCTCCGCTGGATAAATTGGGCTTTATTCTTTTCGGCAGTGGATTAGCGGCCTTAACCTTTGGGTTATCCATGATAAGTGAGTCTAATGCATCAGTCACAGAACCTCTGTCTGCCCTCATAATCGCATTGCTCTTATTGGGTGGATATACCAAGCATTCATATAAAAGAAAGCATCCTATCGTTAAAGTGGAACTTTTACGCACTCGTACATTTTGTATTTCAGTCGTAGGCAACATATTGGCGCGTTTAGGTTTTGGGGGCATCCCTTTTTTATTGCCTTTACTGTTACAAATTGGACTTGGGTATTCATCTCGTTTATCAGGTCTGTTGCTCGCTCCAATAGCGGTTGGCGTTTTTTTAGTAAAACCTTTATCCTTCGCTATATTGCGGTGGTTTGGTTATAAAAATTTATTAATTTTAAATACTATCCTCGTGAGTATTTCTCTTTGGTCCTTTTTTTCCATCAACCAACATACTTCCATATACGGCATTGCTTTTTTAACTTTTATGTATGGATTTTTTATTGCATTACAGTATACAGGCATGAATTCTTTGGCTTATGCCAACATTACTGAAAAGGATATGAGTGCCGCAACCAGTATTATGAGTACTATACAACAATTAGCTCAAAGCTTTGGGGTTGCCGTGTCCGCAATCTTACTTAGCATATTTACTGCGAAGTATTCTGGAGAACGTGTCCTTTCGGTCGAGATATTTCATGATACGTTCCTAATGCTAGGAGCTCTTACTTTTTGCTCAGGAATTATTTTTACTTTTCTAAAAAAGGAAGATGGACTCGAGCTCATTGAAATCCCTGAACACTAATTTATTACATATTCTGTAAATCCACTGGCTCACAACACAAGGCTAAAAGATTGCAAAGTATTAGAATTTTTAGTCAAAATGCTCTATGATGCGGTGGCATTATTTGCTGTTTTTGCATTAAATGTAAAAAAAATTAAAAATATTTAATAAAAAAACAGCACAATTAATAAAATAATGCTACAATGTCCTGGTAACAATTTAGGAAATTAACATGTCAGATAAAATTCGTGGTACAGTAAAGTGGTTTAATGAGTCCAAAGGTTTCGGTTTTTTAGAAAGTGGCGGTAAAGATTATTTTGTGCATTTCAGTGCAATTCTAGGCACCGGGTTTAAAACTCTTGCTGAAGGTGCAACAGTAATGTTCAAGCCAAGCAACGGACAAAAAGGTCCTCAAGCTGAAGAAGTTGAAGTAGTCTAATTCATTTCCTGAAACTTCCTATTCACTTTAATATGAGAGTATTTTAGAGGATGGGGAGTTTTTTTGTTTAAAAATTAACATTTCTTAAAACAACCCTACCCAAATAATCAATCATTACTATCCACCAATGCCTTGGCATTTGCACTTCAGCGTGGTAATCAAGTTATACTTTGTGAATTTATCGATTCAGCCCTCTTTATCCCATTCGCCCCACCCGCTCCAGTTATGCAGGATTAAGTTCCTTGAGAAGACCAAAGAATTTTTCGTGTAAAAGTAAGTAGGTATTGTTTTAGATATTTAATCAGGTATAGCCTATCATGTAGAGGCCGAAAAAATACAAGGAGTCGTAAATATGAGTAAAAAAATCGCAGTTATTGTAGGAAGCTTGCGCAAAGAATCCTACAATAAAAAAATGGCAAAAGTACTTATTGCTCTAGCACCTAAATCTCTAACCCTGCAAATTGTGGAAATTGGTGATTTGCCCCTATACAACCAGGATCTGGATGACGAAAATAGACCGCCCGCTGCTTGGGTCAAATTCCGAGAGCAAATGAAAACCTATCAGGGAGTGTTGTTTGTTACACCAGAATACAACCGCTCTGTTCCTGGGGTGCTTAAAAATGCAGTAGATGTGGGTTCTCGACCTTATGGTAAAAGTATTTGGAGTAAACTTCCTGGCGCAGTGATCAGTGTTTCTCCAGGGGCGATTGGAGGATTTGGCGCCAACAATCATTTAAGACAATCATTTGTCTTTTTAGATATTCCAACTCTTCAACAACCAGAAACCTATATTGGCATGGCGGGAGATTTGTTTGATGCGCAAGGAAATATTACCAAAGAAGACACCCAAAAATTCTTACACAAATTTATGGAAGCTTATGCCAATTGGGTTGAATTAAATACGCAAGATTAATACATTACAAACCCGATAAACAACGAAATTGTTGGCAGAGAGCTATCCCTGCCAACGGGTTACTATTCCCACATCAATATGAAACAAATCTAGTATTCGACCTACGCTGTAATTAATGATGTCATCTATAGTCTCTGGTTTGGTATAAAACGCAGGCGTTGCAGGACACATAATCGCCCCCTGTTGGGTCAGCGAAACCATATTTTGTAAATGCCCCAAATGCAATGGGGATTCACGAGGCATGAGGACTAATCTCCTACGTTCCTTTAAAGTCACATCCGCTGCACGACCAATAAGGTTATTAGCCGTTCCATGCGCAATTTCTGCCAAAGTTTTCATCGAACAAGGAGCAATGATCATCCCCATGGTCTGAAAAGAACCACTTGCAATACTTGCACCAATATCATTCCAGGAATGATAAACATCGGCCAATGCTTTTAAGTCGGTAAGTGATAAGTTGGTTTCATATTTACGGGTCAGTTGGGCTGATTTACTAACTATCAAATGAGTTTCAATGTCCGTAGAACGTAGTAGTTCTAAAAGACGTATTCCATAAATCATGCCTGAGGCACCAGTAATTCCAATGATTATTCGCGGTGTGCTCATAAATAGTTCCTCGTAATTGAATCCCATTAGGTTCTCAGACATAAAAATAGTATAATTATTTCACATAATAGAATCTTCACAAAGTAAATAAGTGGAAAAGACAGGCATAAAGAGGTACATTGCGGAGACTCCCATTTTTTTGGTGTATTTACTACAGATAACAAAACAGGCATAAATCCATGACGAATAATTATGAAGAGTTTGAGCAACGTAAACAAGATCACATCAAATTAGCCTTAATGCCTGAAAATCAAACCGCGGAACTCAGTACTTTTGAAAGCATTAATCTAATCCATGATGCTCTTCCTGACCTAAATTTCGATGAAATCAGTATTAAAAGTTTTCGATTTGGCCAAGTAGTAGAAAAACCCTTTCTCATTAGCTCCATGACTGCAGGGCATCGCCACGCAAAGCACATAAATCATAACCTTGTTGAAGCCTGTTCGTTGAATGGCTGGGCTATGGGAGTAGGCTCACAAAGACGAGAGCTCACGGATCCCAAAGCAGCTTTTGAATGGCACGATTTACGCCGTGATTTTCCTGAAGTCCACTTGTACAGCAATCTAGGGATCGCTCAATTAATCACCACCCCCCTCAGTGATATTCAACGTTTAACAGATGCTTTACAAGCAAATGGATTAATTATTCATTGCAACCCCTTACAAGAGTGCATGCAACCTGAAGGGACAACAACCTATAAAGGAGGTTGGCAGGCTTTAGCTGATTTAGTTAAAAAACTTCCTTTACCCGTTATCGTGAAAGAAACAGGTTGTGGATTTTCTAAGGCCACTATGACTCGTTTAAACGATATTGGAATTGCCGCAATTGATGTGGGAGGTTTGGGAGGGACTCACTGGGGACGAATTGAAGGACATAGAGCAATCCATGACCCCATTCGCCAACAGGCAGCAATTACGTTTCGTAATTGGGGGATTGATACCGTAACCTCGATTAAACACGCTGCAGCATTGAAACCTTCGTTCGAAATTTGGGGATCAGGCGGCGTAATGAACGGCTTAAATGCCGCCAAGTTGTTTGCACTTGGTGCCACCACTGTTGGTTATGCAAGGCCCCTATTGGAAGCCGCATTGGAATCCACCGAACACGTCAGTCTGTGCATGCAATCAATTGAATACGAATTAAAAGTGGCTATGTTTTGTACCGGAAGTCAAAATTTAAACGACTTGTCCAGCAAAGTGGGTTGATCGAATTTATATCAATTTATTAAATCGAAAATTTTATACCTCGGGAAAATGATTTATCATTAAGTTCTAAAGTTTTTACAGGTTCTGAAGCATAAATATCATAAAATTGCCTGCTTGCAATCTGCCGGTATTGAACCCCTTTTAAATAATCGTCCCGAATCTCATGAGGAAATCGCCATAGTTTGGAAAAATCAAATACATAATTAGGAGTCCTGATTTTTTCCCCAAAATGATTTTGCCCAGGTGCCGAGTATAAAACGTATTCTCCTGGCTTAAGCTGGGTGAGAAATAAATAACCCGCAGAAAATAATCCAAAATAAGCGAATCCTTTAATATAGGGAACGTCCAATATTTGCAGATCCTTTTGTAATTCAG
Organism: Legionella nigrisilvae; assembly: GCF_977063395.2. Taxonomy (NCBI): domain Bacteria; kingdom Pseudomonadati; phylum Pseudomonadota; class Gammaproteobacteria; order Legionellales; family Legionellaceae; genus Legionella; species Legionella nigrisilvae. Next base: position 739,989 of record NZ_CDRUGZ020000019.1, on the reverse strand, counting down.
TAACAATTGTATAACACGTGGGAGTTACATGCAGACCACTAAAAGGGCCATCAACATCAACTTTTATCGAATTTTTATAGAGCGCGATACCAGTATAATTGGCCCCATAAATAAAATTCCATTGAAAGAAAGCAAGCTCTATTAGCCCAAAAATTAAAACAGCTCTGGTTGCGAAGTAGTGTAAAAAGCTTTCGGACCTTAGATATTTCTGAAAAATAAAAAAAGTAAATATATAGGTTAATAACGATGCCGGAAAAAAACCTATAATCCAATTCATATCCAGCATGTGTGCGGTTACACTCGTTAAAATCCCAGCTGCTAAAGAAGGGAGGCCAATAAAATAAAATAATGCCCTAGAATCTACATCTGTTCTTAGAAAAATAAGAAAAATAGGGAAACTCAAAAACCCAGTGTAATTTAAAACCCAAAATATATCCGTATGAATAGCATGTTGAATATTTATCTTAAATAAAGGAAGAACTAGGATGGTGATGAAACCCGTTAATAATATATACCAATGCCTTCTACCAATATACGCAATAAATAAACTTCCTAAAGCAACGAAGAGGACAGACGAATATTTAGAAATTATTCTATGAGCTAACTCGATACATTTGTCAAATAAAGATTGATTAGACGATAAGCTTAGACGATGTAGAAAATCTAAAAAATTATGAAGATCTTGGGTTGAAACCTTAAAGTAATAAAAAAGAATAAAAGCTATACATATACCAGCAAAACTAGCAATCAACATATGAAAAAGGAAGATTTTCTTTGAGTGCTGACTAAACAAGGAGAAAATAAGATAAAAGGGAATGAGGAAAAAAAGAAACGTTGGATAAGCTAAACATAAGATGAGATTAAATAATGAAAAAATGATGAAATGGATTTTTCTTATTGGCTCTATAAATTGAAAACTAAAAAATTGAAAAAGAATATTAGACCATAGTAACGTCGCCAAAGTATCGTAGTGAAAATTATTGATACCAAAAGGATGAAAAATACTGACCCCAAAAAAAATAAAAAATGACAAAATAAGCGATAATTTTTTTCTTATTAGGAAAAAGGTGTAAGCACTCAAGAGAAATACAAACACTATGTAACTATGTCTTAAAAATAAAATAAGTTCATTATTTCCATTATGTAACCATAAACTTAACTTTATTAAAGGATATAATAATAATCCAAATGGAATAAATGCAGAGTAATCATCAATGAAAGGACGCTGGCCTTTAATAAAACGAAGTGAGGTTGCAATTGGGAGACTCTCATCACTAAGAGGTCCTACAAAATAACTGATAAAAATGATTAATGCGCAAAAAAATAGTCCCAAAATGATGATCAAATAATAATCTATATTTACATTTTTTTGCATTTGTTCTCCTAACAATGTCTCCTCTTACCCACTTGCCTGTGTATCATATAATGGATTCATATCAAAGAAAAAACTATTTTTCCTTGGGTTCATAAACTTAATACAACTGCGTAGGGCTTGTTGACAATTGCCTATAAAATAGGCTCGTGTTAAATTACAACAACAAAATGCACTGATTCCGTATTTAACAAAATTATTCATTTTTGTTATTATTTGGAATCTGTATATTTATCCAAGATATTTCTCAGGTATCGCTAATCCTATATCGAATGCCTAATCAACTGAATTTCAATTACAGGATGTAGAAAGAAAATGAAAGGAATCGTTTTAGCTGGCGGGAGTGGAACACGTTTATACCCTTTAACTAAAAGTGTATCCAAGCATTTGTTGCCTGTTTATGATAAACCTTTGATTTATTATCCTTTATCTGTCCTCATGCTTGCGGGGATCAGGGAAATTCTCATCATTTCTACTCCCCAGGACCTACAAAATTATATGAATCTCTTAGGCGATGGAACTGATTTTGGCATCCGTTTGCAATACGAGGTTCAGCCCAAACCCGAGGGTATTGCTCAGGCTTTTATAATAGGTGAGGATTTTATTGGCGATAATGGAGTTTGCCTCATTTTAGGCGACAATATTTTTTGGGGCCAAGGATTTACTACAAAACTCAAAGAAGTAGCCTCACAAACGATGGGTGCAACAGTATTTGGATATCAGGTTAATGATCCGACCCGCTTTGGAGTTGTAGAGTTTGATAAAGACCTTAAAGTACTATCCATAGAAGAAAAACCAGAATTTCCTAAATCACATTTTGCTGTAACGGGATTGTATTTTTATGATAATAATGTGGTCCAAGTTGCTCATGATGTACGCCCTTCACTTCGGGGTGAATTAGAAATTACCAGCATTAATCAAGCTTACCTTGAACGCGGTATGCTAAATGTTGAACTACTGGGACGTGGTTTTGCCTGGCTTGATACCGGTACCCATGATAGTCTTCTGGAGGCAGCCTCATTTGTAGAAACAATTGAAAAAAGACAAGGATTTAAAGTTGCATGTCTTGAAGAAATTGCCTGGAGGAACGGTTGGTTAAATGATCAAGAAATCTCCAAAGCTGCTTTTGCTTTATCAAAAAATAGTTATGGAGAATATCTCTTCTCTTTGTTAAGAAACCCTTAGAATAGATGAGATGATGCAAAAATAAATCTATATGGTTGATTTTTTGTAATTAATTTTTGGTTTTGCTCATGCGGATTTTTTTACTTCATTATTTTGAGCTTGATATTATGGATGACCTAGACTTAAAAACGAAAGCACGATTGTCAAAAAAAATTGCCATTCTGCAATCTAATTATATTCCTTGGAAAGGTTATTTTGACATGATCGCTGCGGTCGATGAGCTCATTCTTTTTGATGATATGCAATTTACTCGACGTGATTGGCGTAATCGTAATCAAATTAAAACATCCCAAGGGCTCCAGTGGTTAACTGTTCCGGTGAAAGTTAAAGGCAAATATTTTCAGAGTATCCGGGAAACTGAAATTGATGGTGAGGATTGGGCGCAAAATCATTGGAAAACATTAACACAAAATTATCGACGCGCACCTTATTTTGACGAAATTGCTGCTTGGCTTGAGCCACTTTACCTAAACAACTCCTATACGCATCTTTCCGTATTAAACCACCAATTTATAAAAACCATATGTCATTATCTAGGGATAAAGACGGCGATTAAAAATTCATGGGATTATATTTTAGTAGAGGGAAAAACAGAGCGATTAGCTAATTTATGTCTCCAAGCTGAAGCTGCGGAGTATATTTCAGGACCCGCCGCTATGGATTACATCGAAGAAGATGTGTTTACTGCCCACGACATTAAACTTACTTGGTTTGACTACACTGGTTATGAGGAATATCCTCAATTGTGGGGAGAATTTATCCACCAAGTTTCGATTCTTGACCTGTTATTTAATTGTGGGAACAATTCATCAACTTACATGAAGTATTTAAATACATGAAACTTTCAATTGTAACTACCCTTTATAAATCTGAGGCTTTTATTCAAGAATTTTATCAAAGAATAACGCTAATCGCGCAGAAATTCGCGAATGATGATTATGAAATTATTTTTGTAAACGACGGCTCACCTGATAAAAGTCTTGAACACACAGTGCACCTCACTGAACATGACAAGCATGTTGTGGTAGTCGACCTTTCACGTAATTTTGGCCATCACAAAGCAATGAGAGCCGGACTCGAATACTCCCGGGGTGACTATATATTTTTGATTGACAGTGATTTAGAAGAAGAACCTGAGTGGCTAATCGCTTTTTCTGAACACATGGAAAAGGAACAATCTGATGTAGTATATGGAGTGCAGGAGTCTCGTAAAGGCAATTGGTTTGAACGGTGGAGTGGGGAAATTTATTATGTATTCCTAAATTGGTTAATAAATATTGATCATCCTAAAAATATAACCACCGCTCGCTTAATGACCAGACGATATGTGGACTCTTTGTTACGTCATAAAGAAATCGAGTCCGTTATTTCCTGTTTATGGGTGATCACTGGATTCAAGCAATGTGCTTACACGGTAAAAAAACATACAAAGAGTACCACTACTTACAATTTTTTTAAAAAAATTAATCATATGATCAATGCAGTTACCTCTTTTAGTGCCACCCCGCTGCATATGATTTTCCTGTGCGGAATTTTTGTTTTTTTAGGTGCTATTGGTTATGCAACACTCCTAATTATTCAACGATTTTTGCTGGCAACTCCCCTAAATGGTTGGACGTCCATAATGGTTTCAATTTGGTTATTGGGTGGTATGATCATTTCGTTTATAGGAATAATAGGAATTTATTTGGCAAAGATATTTTCTGAGACCAAACAACGCCCTTATGTAATTATTAGGAATATTTATGGAAAAAGTAATTGAGGATATTAATACCAAATATGAACGGCATTATGCGAGCAGAAGCAGTTTGAAAGTCTATCCAACTGAGTTTGTTGTACGAACAATGCTTGCGAATTACCCAGGATTGAACTTTTCAAAACCAGTACCAGGTAATAAAATTCTAGACGTTGGTTTTGGTGATGGAAGAAACACCACTCTCCTTTGTGATCTCGGATTGGATGTGAGTGGCATTGAAATAACCCAAGGGATTGTAGATCAAACACAGCAAAGACTGACAAAAATGGGATATAACCCCGATTTGCGAGTGGGCAGAAACTCCATTATCCCTTTTGCCGAAGCTGAATTTGATTATATTTTAGCATGCCACTGTTGTTATTACTGTGATGAAAATGAAACCTTGCTCGATAATCTTAATGAATACTCAAGGGTATTAAAGAAAGATGGGTATTTAATTGCCTCTGTTGCTAATAAATCATCCTATATCTTTGAGAATGCACAAGAACTAAAAGATGGAACTTTAACTATCGCTAAAGACCCCTACAACAATCGTAATGGATATCGATTACAAGCTTTTTCCAGTAAAGAAGACATTGAGGACTATTTCTCGCCTCTCTTTAAAAATTTTTCTTTCGGCTCTGCTGATAATGATTATTATGGGATTACTGAACGCGTATTTTGGGTAGTATGTCAAAAGAGGTAATAAATGAAAAACGATTTCCGTTATTGCTGTCCTGAATTGAAATGTGAACGTGCGATTTTGTCCAGTCAAAATGATGGGTTGCATTGTCCTAATGGACATTTCTTCCCCTTTATTCAAAACACAAATGCTCCTATTTTTGCGTGTGAAGCAGATAATGCTAATGATTACGCCCAAGAAGATGCAGTGACCATTCATGACAATTCGTTCCAATGGGTTTTTCAAACTTTTGGAACCGATGAATCCACTTTAAGAAAAAATTTAGTTTCCCGTTTAAATTTATCCCCAGGTCAGACCATTCTGGTGACAGGAGCTGGTTCGGGTAATGATCTCCCCTTTCTTGCCCAAAATTTACGTGGAAAAGGGACTATTTATGCGCAAGATATATCCAAACAAATGCTCATAGCAGGCATAGAAAAATACAGCTCTAGTCTTACAGAATTTGGTGTAGAGGTATTTTTCTCAGCAAGTGATGCGACAAATCTCCCCTTTGAAGATAATTTTTTTGATGCTGCTTATCACTTTGGGGGACTTAATTTATTCTCTGATATTCAGAAAGGTATATCGGAAATGGATCGCGTTGTTAAACCGGGTGGACAAGTGCTCATCTGTGATGAAGGAATAGCTCCCTGGCTTAAGGAAACTGAGCTTGGGAAGATGCTTATTAAAAATAACCCACTGTACGCTTATGAAGCTCCGTTGTCTCTCATTCCCGCCAATGCTAGAGCGGCAAAGTTATCCTGGGAACTTAGTCATTGTTTTTATGTCATAGAATTTACGGTGGCAGATACAGCACTCCCCATTAATATTGATATCCCTCATAGGGGTAAACGAGGCGGAAGCATCCGTTCACGTTATCTTGGACAGCTTGAAGGAGTGGATCCCGCTTTGAGAGATAAGGTGTATGCAGTGGCAGAAAAACTTGGTATGAGCAGAGTTGAATACTTAGAGCGATTGCTAAAAACGGGTTGTGAGTTGTAATTGATTTTGGAGATAAAATGAAGGATCGCCTCAAACATGCAATACCTTTTAATTGGAAAAAACGAGGATTAGTGTTCGAACCGAATATTCCTGGTTTTAGTTATGGCTCACATCCTTGTGCAATCCATTACCAAGATGACATTTTTATCGTTGCATTTACATGCCGTGATTCAAAAAGCCGTTCACATATTTTCTTATCTTATGCCACTGTGTTTGAGGGACATATGTCACTTATCGGGACTCCTAAATTGGCACTCACTCCTGGAGCTCCTGGTTACTTTGACTGCGACGGGGTAATCAGTGTTTGTTTTGTAACTAATAAGAATCAACATTATTTATATTATGTAGGATGGCAAAATCTTCCGGAAGAGTTATGGATCTGTGATACAGGCAGAGCAATTCTAAATGGTGAAAATCTCACCTTAGAGAAAGAATTCCTAGGACCTGTTCTAGGCCGAGATAAAAATAACCCACTTTTTGCAGCAGCAACTGCATTCCATATCAAAGATGATATTTGGCATACCTGGTATAACTCAGGCATAAAATGGGAGAAACTGGAGCATGGTTGGCACCATCATTATGGTATCCATCACGCGCAATCACACAATGGTATCGATTGGGTTTGCGACCCTGGAATGTGTATTCCATTTGCAGATGAATATGAGTATGCTTTTGGTCGTCCGAGCGTCTATTATAACGAGGGAATCTACTACATGTGGTTTGCTCATCGCGCCACAAAAGAGATTGCGACTTATCGGATCGGCTTTGCTTCATCTTCTGACGGATTAAACTGGGATCGTAATGATAACTTGGCAGGTATTGATGTATCCTCTGAAGGCTGGGATAGCGAAATGATTTGTTACCCCTATATTTTTGAACATCAAGATCAACTCTATATGCTTTATAATGGCAATGATTATGGAAGAACCGGGTTTGGCCTGGCGGTACTGGAGGATCTTCAATGAAAAAAATTATTTTAGCGGGCAATGCAATTACAGCCAATATTCTGCTTGATTATCTAGCACAAGACCCACGTTATAAAGTAGTAGGGCTTACAGTCGATGATGACTTCATTGACACAAATGGGGCTCCTGGTGCTCCCTCTATTCCTTTATCGAATCTGGTTTCTGATTATAACCCCCATGATCATTCGATAATTATGGCTATGGGATATCACGACATTAATCGGAGTCGTGAGTCAATGTTTCATCGCCTTAAAGCAATGGGTTATCTAATTGAGTCATATATTCATCCTGATGCTAAAGTTTATACCCGACAACCTCTTGGTGAAGGTTGTGTTGTTTTACCTTCAGCAGTTATTGAACCCCATGTCACTGTAGGTGCGAATACTATGATCTGGGCTAATGTAACTTTGGCGCATCATTCCAGCATAGATGAGCATTGCTGGGTTGCGTCCGGCGCGGTGGTTTCTGGACAAGCCCAAGTGAAGCGCAACACATTCATCGGAGTGAACGCAACAATTGTTAATGAAGTAGTAGTTGATGAGTACTGCATTATTGGTGCTGGGGCTTTAATAACCAAAAATACAAAACCCTCAAGTGTTCATTTAGCACGTTCTGGTGAGGAACTCCGCTACTCATCACAAGAATATGTGAAATTTTTTGGAGTTTAAAAACATGAATCAGCGTTTAGTTTCGGTTTTAGCGAATGTGTTTGGTTTACGAACGGATGAAATAAAAGTTGAATTGACTAAAGCGAATTTGGGAAGTTGGGACTCCCTTAAACAGATGGACTTAGTAATATCGCTCGAGCGAGAGTTCAATATTGCGTTAGAAATACCTGATATTATTCGAATGGATTCAGTTGGACAAATCATTGACGTTCTCGCAAATAAAGGAGTTGATCTTGGAGCTTAGAGGTGCGATTGCCCTGGTTACTGGGGGCGCGAAAGGACTAGGCTTGGCAATTGCTACTTATTTATATGAGCAGGGTACCAAGGTTCTAATCGTAGATTTGGATGCTCGAGCTCTGGATGACTTACCCCAAGGTTTGGAAGGTTATGTTCTTGATGTGACCCAGCCCAATGAAGTAAAAAATGTTATCCAGGAGATCATCACTTGCCACGGCCGCATTGACATTTTAGTGAATAATGCGGGGGTCATCTTTAGCAAACCTCTAGTGAACATCATGAATGCTCCCGATATCATGCATGATTATGAAAGCTTTCGCCAATGTATTACTAAGAACATGGATTCTGTATTCATAATGACCGCAGCCGTGGTCGAGCACATGGTAATGAAAAGAATTAAAGGGGCCATCGTAAACATTAGTTCAATTAGTGCCCGCGGTAATGAAGGACAAATTGCTTACTCTGCAGCAAAAGCGGGAGTTAATGCAATGACAGTCACTTTATCTAAAGAACTTGGGAGGTTGGGTATTCGGTGTAATGCAGTAGCACCAGGCTTTATAGACACTGATTCCACTCGGCATGCACTTAATGAATCCATAATCAAACACATTCAAACCAATACACCCCTTCGGAGACTTGGCGAGGCAAATAATGTAGCTCTTGCAGTAGCTTCCCTGATCATCAATGATTTTATGAATGGTGTGGTACTGGATGTTAACGGCGGATTGACCATTTAAAATGATACGATTAGAAAAAAAAGGGTATGAACAAATATATCGGCTCTATTTAAGTTGCCCATTTTTTTTCCCATTAATCGCAGCGGTACTACTCGATGAGCAAGATGGGGTTGTCTATATTAATGATCAAAACACCCCCTCCCAAATTTATGTGGAACATGCCTTTGGATTTGCACAAATATTCGGCAATATGGACTCTCGCTTTGAGCTCGAACTAGAAGACTATTTACTCCTCGATAAAAATTTTCATTCCGATAAAGTTCGTCTGTATGCTGCTTATGCTCCCGAATTTATACTAAAACCTCAATATGAGCCGCTGAGATCCTATAGGCAACGCTTCGTGCTTGACTCTGAATATCAAATGGATACGCCAACCCTCTTGAAACAATCAGGAAAAATAAATTTCTCAGGAGTGAATCAAACAAATATTGATCTAATCGAGAGCCACTTTCATTTAGTTTCAAGATTTTGGCGAAATGAGTCTGATTTTATCCAGAAGTCTAATGCTATTGTGGTTTTATATGACGGAAAATTAGCCTCCATCTGTTATGCCGCAGCCGAAGCGAATCACTGTACAGAGATTGATGTGCTGACCCTACCTAATTATAGAAATTTGGGACTAGCGAATAAGGCTGTTCTTTGTTTTATTCATCACTGCCTTGAAATAGGATTAACTCCATGGTGGGATTGTTTCACTAATAATTCCGGTTCCATGATGCTCTGTAAGTCAGTAGGTTTTAAGGCAATGAATGATCCTTATCTTTTTTTCACTATCAATAAATAAGGTAGTAAAAATTGAACAATGCTCAATAATATTCTACAAAACTTTTGAAGAGAACATATGAATAAATATTTCCATAACTTAGGTTTACTATTCGATGATGTTGCATTAGAAAATGCAATCCAACCTGCTCTTCGTTATCCTGAACAATCCCGTACCTATGAAGAATTGATGGATTGGTCCCAACGATTAGGTGCTTTTTTACTTGCCAAAGGAATGAAGCCTGGTGATGTGATTGCAATTGGAAGTAGTAAACAATTTTTGACCTATGCCCTCATGATTGCGTCCATTCGGTTAGGTATCGCCTATGTCAATATGGATGTCGCCGCCCCCTTGGCCCGCAATTTACCCATTATGCAAGTGAGCCAAGCGGTATTTTTATTTTATGATGATCCAGCGTACAGCAAACAAATCCACGATTTAGCCAATGCAAGTAAAATCCAAGCGATTGAACTTACACCGGATACCTTTCCGTCGATCACAGCAGGTGATCGGAAACGGCAAACGCAGTTAATGCAACAAATAGATGGCTCTACGATTGCCTATGTCATGTTCACTTCAGGCTCTACAGGAACGCCCAAGGGCGTTGCGGTAACCCATCAAAATGTACTGCATTTTATCTCTTGGGGTAATCAGTATTTTAAAATAAAAAAACAGGACAATTTTGCTCATTTGAGCCCTTTGTACTTTGATAATTCGGTCTTTGATTTTTATGTAGGATTATTTTCTGGAGCCTCATTGAGTCCTGTACCGCGCGAGTTGTTGACTAAACCCTATGAACTTGTCGCTCATGTAGGCAAGATGCAATGTACTATTTGGTTTTCAGTACCCTCCTTATTAATCTATTTAGTCACCCTGAAAGCAATGGAAATCAAAGTACTCTCAAAGTTACGCCATATTATTTTTGGTGGTGAAGGTTATCCCAAGGCGGAACTAAAAAAACTTTATGAGTTGTTTTCCAAACAAGCAACATTGACTAATGTTTATGGACCTACTGAATGTACATGTATTTGTAGCGCTTATGAGTTAAATGATGATGATTTCCAACAGCTAAGTGGGCTTCCGCCCTTAGGGAAACTCAACCCTAATTTTGATTATCTTATTCTTGATGAACATGACCAAGAAGCTCCCGAGGGTGAGCTCTGTCTTCTAGGGCCGAATGTTGCGGCAGGTTATTTTAACGAATTAGAACGCAGTGCAAAATCGTTTATAACTCTTACGGAACCAAAACGTTTTATGAAACGTATGTATCGGACTGGAGATCTAGTTCAAGAAATAGATGAAGAATTACATTTTGTTGGACGAAAAGACAACCAGGTAAAACACATGGGGTATCGTATTGAATTAGAAGAAATAGAACATGCTTTGGTAAAATTTACGCAAATAAATCAAGCAGCAGTTGTTTATCATCGAACCAATGTAGCCTATGGAAAACTTATCGGTTTTGTGGCTAGTTCTGACGAGGTCGATGAACAAACCCTTTTAGGAAATTTAGGTGAAGTATTGCCAACCTATATGATCCCAAGTCGCATTATTGTAAGAAAAGAATTACCTAAGAATCCAAATGGAAAAGTAGATCGACAACAACTCCTTTTACAATGTGCAGACTAATAATGAATGAATTAATACAAAAATTTCCGGGCCTATTTCAATTCATTCGTTACAGTGTAGTGGGAGTGATTAATAATTTTATTGGTTACATTATTTACTTGCTCGTCACTTTTTTTTGGCTTGAACCCAAAGTAGCGATTACTCTTTTTTATCCAATTGGCGCGTTGATAGGTTACTTTAACCATTTCAAATATTCATTTTCCTATCAAGGAACACATCTCGCCCTACTAAGATATGGGATCGCCCATTTTATAGGGTATGGGATTAACTTTATCATGTTGTTCGTTCTTGTAGATAAATTTAACTTTCCGCATCAAGCAATCCAAGCAATAGCTATTTTTGTAGTTGCTTGTGCATTGTTTCTTATGTTTCGATATTTTGTTTTTCCGCACGCACATTATACAAAATGTGAGGCCTCAAGATTTTGAGTCTGTATCTTAATTAAAAGTAATACTAAAAAGGATGAAATTGTGCAACATATACTTTCGACTATAGTTAGGAAACCTCAAACATCTAGAGCCACATTACTTTTTTACTCTTTCATTTTATTAGTATCCCTCATGTTCCTCATCTGTCATTTTTTTGAGCTCCATTGGAGAACTAATGATGACGTCGGAATGTCGATGATCGCTCATGGTTATGGTATAGCTAAATTAGCTTCCCCAAATATTCTTTTCTCAAATGTATTGTGGGGATATTTGGTGGGAATTACTCCCTCGATTAATGGAGTATTAGGGTACTCTATTATGACTTTATGCGTCCTTACAATTGTTGGAGTAATCATATTTTACGGGCTATCTCAGTTGGCCGGGTATGGAGTCGCTTTTTCAATTCTATTGTTGATAGTCGTCCCTGCTATTCTTTGGCCACAATTTACTATTAATGCGGGCTTACTCCAAATTAGTGCTATTATTTGCTGGTGTCTTTATGCAAAACAAAGAAATTTACTAGTGTTAGTGGGAGGTTGTTTACTTGCGTATTTCAGCTATCTAATTCGTAGTCAAGAATTTTGGTTAGTTCTAATTATCTCCTTACCTATTTTACCCTGGCGAATATTATTTCTTCGAACGGTCAAAATTGCTTTCTTTATTCTAGCGTTAGCAATTCTTGTTTCTGCTACTATAAATTATCAAGCCTATCAAAGTGAGGATTGGAACGCTTATAATACCCTTAATCCAGCACGTGCCTCTTTTACAGATTATGGTGCAGGTACATACTTGAAACAACATAAAGAGATATTAGCACAGCATGGTTATACTAATAATGATATTGATTTAATCAGCAACTGGTTTTTTGTTGATCCACATATTGCAAATCCTAAAACACTTAAAATTATGCTGAAACAATTAGGTCCCTTACCTCGTCAAGAAAGAGCCTTGGATAAGGCATGGCTCGGTGTAAAAGCATTGTGGAGTCGTCCACTGTTAATCACTCTAATAACGGCGTTATTATTGGGATTATTGCATCCGAGCTGGAAAATAGCTGTTAGTTGGGGACTCTGTGTCGCAGCAATATTTACTCTTGGTCTTTTAGGTCGTCCCGGGGTTTTACATGTATATGTACCTGTAGTTTCATTGCTTTTAATTGTGCCTTTTCTGAATGGAACTGTGCCTCAATGGCGAAATTATTTAAGTATCGCATTATTGCTTTTTGCCGCTCTTTTTAATACGAGTAAGGTTTTCTCGGAAGCTAAATTGCAACAAATAGTTGCAGCAAAAACTCGTGCGGCTTATGTGCACTTCCCTGATGGCCCCATGATAGTATGGGGAGCAGCTTTCCCATACGAATTAATTTATCCAGTCATAGGAGTACCTCCATCCGCAATGTTATATAAACATTACGGTTTAGGTACTTCAACCTTAGCACCATTCACTCTGGCTTATGCAAAACAAAAAGAAGGTAATGGCCTCATAGGAGAGCTATTCCAAAAAGATGGGATTGCCATATTAGCTCCTAATAGTTACTTAAAAATTCTTTCAATTTATTGTAATGAACATTTTTCTGGGAAATTAGAAGAAATTAAATCATCCTCGTACGGGGGCATTAAGTTAAGACAACAACGATGTATTAAAAACAAAATAGGAACAGTTGTTTAGAAAATTATTAAGCAGTGCAAATTACTTGTTGGCGATTTAGTATTTTCTGCAAAGTGAAATTTTTGGACCGCATATTCAGCTACAGAGGTAACATGGACATTATATTATTTAATCGACCCTACAAAACAGGTAAAGAGCTGCATTATATTGCAGACTCTCATCTTAATAATCAACTTTCTGGCGACGGCCGATTTACCAAACGTTGCCATGCCTGGCTTCAAGAGCAAACAAAGAGCCAGAAAGCGCTGTTAACCCACTCCTGTACCGCAGCCTTAGAGATGGCTGCTATATTACTGGATATAAATCCGGGGGATGAAATCATTATGCCCTCGTATACTTTTGTATCTACTGCCAATGCATTTGTGCTTCAAGGGGGTAAACCCGTTTTTGTTGATATACGTGAGGATACCCTGAACCTTAATGAGCAACTCATTGAAGCTGCCATTACATCAAAAACTAAAGCTATAGTCCCTGTACATTATGCTGGGGTTGCCTGTGAAATGGATGCGATTATGGATATAGCGAAGCGGCATGATTTGAGGGTAGTCGAGGATGCTGCTCAAGGAGTCATGGCAAGCTACAAAGGTAATACTTTAGGAGGTATTGGTGATCTGGGTGCCTATAGTTTTCATGAGACTAAAAATATCATCTCTGGAGAAGGCGGTGCACTTTTAGTAAATAACCCTGATATGGTGATGCGAGCAGAAATAATCCGAGAAAAAGGAACTAATCGCAGTAGATTTCTCCGGGGAGAAGTGGATAAATACACTTGGCAAGATGTGGGCTCATCTTTTCTACCAAGTGACATGATTGCTGCATTTCTTTGGGCTCAACTTGAAGATGCCGAAAACATTACCCAACAACGTTTATTGATCTGGAACTATTATCACCAACTTCTTGAATCTTTAGAAACTAAAGGGGTTCTTCGTCGTCCCATAGTACCCGCTCACTGTAATCACAATGCTCATATCTACTATGTGCTGCTCGCTCCAGAAATAAATCGCCATGTTATTCTCAGCAAACTCAAAGAAAAAGGTATCTTTGCGACCTCTCATTATGTGCCATTGCATTCCTCAGAAGCAGGTCAGCGTTTCGGTACAAGCCATGGTAGTTTAGCTCTGACTGAGTCACTTTCAGAAAGAATACTTAGATTACCCTTGTGGGTTGGCTTAACATCCGCACAACAGGAAATGATTGTTGAACATCTTAGCAATGCTATAAGCAATTAAGTTTTAAGTGTTCCAGATACCATTGTACGGTTTTTCTTATCCCTGTTTCGAATGATTCTTGGGGTTTCCAGTTCAATTGTCTGCTTATCTTGGTTGCGTCAATTGCATAGCGCTTGTCGTGACCAGGCCTATCTCCTGTAAAGATTATCAGATCTTTTAATCGAGAATTATTAGATGCTTTCAATTCTTCTAACGTATCGCAAATAGCATGTACAACCTGAATATTTTGCAATTCATTATATCCACCAATATTGTAAGTCTCTCCTACTATCCCATGCAGGGCCACTTCTAATAACGCTTTAACATGATCCTCAACATACAACCAATCTCGTATTTGAGTTCCTTTTCCATAGACAGGGATAGGTTTCCCCATAAGCGCATTTTGAATAGTTTGGGGGATTAGTTTTTCTGGATGCTGAAACGGACCGTAGTTATTCGAACAATTCGTAACCAGAACAGGTAAACCATAAGTTTTATGCCAGGCACGAACCAGATGATCAGAACTCGCTTTACTAGCAGAGTAAGGGGAACTGGGTGCATATTTTGAATTCTCGTGAAATAAAGGTAACTCTATATTGGGATCGTTTTGATCCTCGGGATGAGGCAAATCCCCATAAACTTCATCCGTAGAAACATGATGAAAACGAAAACTATTTTTTTTATCTGCCGTCAAAGTGTCCCAATATTGCCTGGCTTGTTCCAGTAAATTATAAGTACCCACTATATTGGTTTGGATAAACTGAATTGGAGTTTTTATAGACCGATCCACATGCGATTCAGCAGCTAAATGCAGGATGATGTCTGGTTTAAATTGAGTTAAAACTCGACTTATTGCGACTTCATCACATATATTTTCTTGTTCAAATCGGTAACGAGGGTGATTCTTTACTGAATAAAGAGAGGCGGGATTCGCAGCATAGGTCAAGGCATCAATATTCGTGACGAAGTGTTCCGTATGATGGATGAGGTGTCTGATGAGCGCCGAACCAATAAACCCGCTACCCCCAGTGACTAAGATCTTTTTACTGTTTTCCATGAGTGAACCAATTTCCTTTTAAAGTAATGATTCGATTTTACAGTTAAAAGAGGCTCGATGGAACGTATTAAATTGTTCTAAGGTACAGCTAAATCCGCCATTCAAAACGGATATACTTTAGAGGGGAATAATTCCTTTTTGGTTATGCAGCTTTATCTTGGTTTGCCACTAGAACTATTTTTTTATTAATCCTACCATCGGTAATGGTCTGACCAATTTGTTGATTACTATATAAAGTAAACGCATGGTCCTTATCCATGTTATTGAGTAATGCTTCATTTTCAGCGAGATAAGATAAAACATAACGAAACAGATTATGCGACGATTTTATGCGGCTGTTGTATTTTCCATCGTATTCGTCACCCCACAGAATCGATAAAAAAGCCCCTTGTCGTTCGATAACCTCTTCAGGATTTCGGATCCCTTCCCGAGTACAATGTTTAAAAATATACGGACCATGATCGCCGGCAATAATAATGATCGAATTTTTATCCCTTGCTCGAATCGTATCCACCATTGACACTACAAATTGCGACGTAGAATTTATTCGTTGGCTGTATTTTTGTATTTCCTCTGCTTCATTACAGTGATTAATTGTCTTGGAATTGGTGTCTGAATGAGCAGGGAAAGTAAATGCATGGATATAAGTAAAATTAGGATGGTCTAAATTCAATTTCTTTAATTTTTGGAGGGTTTCAGTAATAAACGCATTCCTATCATTATGGGCAAGTTCGTTTGGATCAAAAAATAAAACCTTTTTTTCTTCTTTGAATAAAACACTCACGTTTACGGGAGATAAGAAACTAAGAATGGATAAGACTTTTTCTTTTATGCTGTTAAGAGAAGGTCTTAATTTATTGGTCACGTTAAAATAGCAAAGATCTGCTGAACAATTATCTAATAAAAATACATCCAGTTCATGCATGATATTTATCTTATAACCATTATCTCTAAAAATATCGTACAGTTTTCCCTCATTTAATATGTGTCTTAATCGTAAAATAGGATCCACTTGATACGCATTTAAATCCTGGTATTTATAACTTAAGTTAAAATAAGTAAATAACGCATATTGCGTTGCTTGTAAGGAAGTATAAAAATCCGGGTAATTAACAAACCCCTTTTGTTCTAATTCATTAAGAAATTGATGATGATCATTTTGTATGCCCAACCGATTTAAGCCATTAATATTAGTTAAGCTGTCTGCGAGGATAAAATATACGTTTTTTTTATTTTTTAAGACAATTTGTGGCTGATGTTTATTTGGTATTTGAGGAGCATCGAAATTTAATTTCGGAGTAATGGTTTTCCCCAAATTAAAAAGATTAAGCACTAAAAAAATCAAAACAAACATTTTGCTTTGCTTTTCGAATAGAAAAAAGCCCAGGCAGAAAAATGCTGCGCCAAAAAAAGTAAAAAGCAACCATTTTGAATAAACCGAATTATTTTGCAAATAAACCAAATAAGGTAATTCTGGATTATTAAAGACAGAATGTCTCATCATTATTAAGAACAATACCAGTAAGATACCATAGGTAATTTTCAGGCTCAGGGACTCATTAATTCTTAAGACCTTTGTTAAAAAAAACTTTGAGAATAATAGTCCACTTCCATTTACACATAATAAAATTAAAAATGAGATAAATATCTCAAATAGAGAAAAACTATTAAAATTATTTGATGCATAGAACAACAAAGGGTACAGAAGCACAAGGAACATTAATGCATATAAGTTCGAGGTTTTTTTCAAAAAATTACTCATGATCTTAGGAGTTCACTGGTTTGAGTAGATACAGCGTTCTGTACGAATTTTTGATCTGAACTTTATTTAAAATATCAAAATGTTTCGCACATTCTTCTTCAAAAGCGTGTTGATTATAAAATGCAAATAAATGTTCAAAGCCTCTTTTCCGAGCCAATAACTGCTTCACCCAGGAATCCTCAGGAGCAATAAATTCAATAATTAAATAATTAGACATTTTCTTGAAATAATTTAACACCATTGAGAACGTACAATTATTCGATATGCATAAATGATGAATCAATGCCAATGCCATAATGCAATTAATCTTTTTATTGATGATGCGACTGGAAAAAGAATCTCGCTCTTGATTATCAAAGCCAATACTCGGAGTGGGATTAGTAATATCAATCACTAAAGGAATTATAGAAGCGACATCCGTTGCCCTATTGATTAAATAATTTTGATCTACAGCGATAGGATCAATATCGGTACTAATAACTAAATCCTTTCCTTCAGCAATCAACCTTGAAAAATGACCATTATTTCCTCCTACATCCCAGATTGTTTTCGCCTCAATAAGTGATATCCATTGAGATATAATTTCATTTTTTTCTTTAAATGCATCTTCAGAATAATTAGTGATTTGATAATAATTGCTCCATTCAGTCTTTTTTTCTAAATAAGTTAGAGACTTAATAAAGCGCTCCATGTAGTTTAACAAACCCATTAGCCTGGATTTGCTCAAGGATCTAACTGGTTCCGATGCTGCGGAGGTATTATTAAAGCGCTTAAGATTTTTAGCATGCAAATGAACATTTAATTTAATAAATGGTGAGAAATGAGTACTTATAGGAAGCATGCCACTCACCAAATCCAAAGGAAATCCATCGATGTAACTGCTTAATGCCTTAGAAAAATTAAGCGATTTATATTTCATTAAGAGTAAGGGGCCTAAGAAATGACGACAGAATTGGCCATATGCTCCCCAAGGTTGATTTTCTTTATAAAACTCAAAAGACAACGTATCAATAAAAATAGGTTTTCCATTCAATAATTGAATGTTAAAAATGGAAGCATCCTTTAAGCACATGTCATACGCTAAAGCACGTTTTGCAATATCCAAAGTTAACAAAGCAGCATCTTTTAATAAATGAAATGGCCACTCATAAGAATACGTAATAAACGGTATTTCTTGAGGATTAATAATAATCCGCTGTTCTGAGTTTTCTACGAGTTGATGGCTGATGAGCTTATTACTTTCACAAAGCTCAGCATATAAACCACTTTCCATTAAGTGTGAGTATTGTCGAAAATAGGCAGGAAAAATAATTCGCTGGATTTTTTTTAATTCGTTATTAAATAACACAAAACCACTGGGATCTCGAAATGAAGAAGGAAGCTGTGTGGCTGTTTGTGGCATTTCCATTGATTTACATCCAAAAATTAAGGGTTTTCAATTTCCTTTTTAGGGGCTGGTTGTTTTTTTGAGAATAATTTGCGAAAAAACGATAAAACCAATTCTTTAATTCGATGAAAAAACATTGCAACCATACCAAAAAATGCAATAAGTGACTGAATCAATAGACTTCCGGTTCCATAATCAAAATAAGCATAGGCCCCTTTAATGACAACAAGGTTCAATATCATGGCTTGAGTGATCAAAAACATTACTTTTTTTATTTTACTTATATTGAGTGCTTGCATTATTGACTAATTAGACTTTAAAAAAGCGCTACTTTAGCGGGCACCTTTTCTTTTGTCAAACAAATCCCTTCAGGCCAACTATAAGATCTCCGACTGAATTTCAACAAAAAATCTTTTACTCCTTAAGCCTTGTAAGAACTAGTTCAAAAATTTATGATCTATTGACCTTCTAAGTAATGGGACTACTGGAGAGATTATTGTGCTTAAGCGTATTTTTGATATTATCTTATCAGGTGCATTATTAATAATGTTCATGCCGATATTGGTTATTGTTGCATTATTAATCCGTTATCATTTAGGCTCACCAATCTTTTTTTATCAGAATCGTCCAGGATTACATGGAAAAACCTTCCGTCTGATCAAATTCAGAACAATGAAGGATTCATTTAATAAACAAGGTGAATTATTACCCGACAAAGATCGCGTCACTCGCCTTGGCCATGTTTTAAGAGCGTGCAGTTTGGATGAATTACCCCAATTATGGAATGTTTTTAAAGGCGAAATGAGCTTTGTAGGTCCTAGACCTCTATTAATCGAATACCTCTCCCTTTATAATAGCGAGCAAAAAAGGCGCCATGATGTCAAACCTGGGATTACTGGCTTAGCTCAAGTTAATGGCAGAAATGCCCTGAATTGGGAAGGGAAGTTTGCATTAGACTTATGGTATGTTGATCATCAGTCTTTTTATTTGGATATTAAAATTTTAATGTTAACCATTAAAAAAGTATTGATGCGAGAAGGAATTACAGGTCAAGGGAGTGTCACCAACGAAAAATTTACAGGTAATAACCCATGAAATCTCTTGCTGTTCTTGGTGCTGGTGGACATGCTAAAGTTGTTGCTGATGCAGCACTCTGTGCAGGTTGGCAGAATATTGTTTTTTTTGATGACCGATGGCCGAGCACCGATCGCGTAGGGGCATGGGTAGTTAATGGAAATACCCAATCCTTTCTATCACAAGCTTCTGAATTTGATGGACTCATTGTTGCAATTGGGAATAATTCCATTCGCATGGAAAAAATAACCCATTTTTTAAATGAAGGAATCCCATTAGTCAGCATCATTCATCCTTCAGCAATAATAAGTCCTTCTGCCAAGATAGCCGAAGGATCCGTAGTTTTTGCCAGAGCCGTATTAAACCCTGATTGCACCATTGGGGCGGGCACGATTATTAACACAGGTGCAATTATTGAACATGACTGTACCTTGGGGCAGGCAGTGCATATTTCGCCAGGCGTCAGTTTAGCTGGAAATGTGAGTGTGGGTAATTTAAGTTGGATTGGTATCGGCTCTTGTGTCCGCCAAGGTATTAAAATTGGCTCAGAAGTGATGGTTGGAGCAGGCTCGGTGGTTGTTCAAGATCTACCAGACTATTGTACCGCATTTGGCGTACCCGCAAAAATTTATAAAAAAAATTCATAGGATAAAATATGTTAAATACAGCATTTTCACCCTGGCCTAGTTACTCTGAAGAAGAGGCAGAACGAATACATCAAGTGCTTCTATCAAATAAGGTAAATTATTGGACTGGCAACGAATGCAGAGAATTTGAAAAAGAATTTGCAGCCTGGGCAGGTACTAAATATGCTGTTGCACTGGCAAATGGAACTATCGCACTTGATGTAGCCTTAAAAGCAATAGGAATAGGTGAAGGTGACGAAGTCATTGTGACTTCTCGAACCTTTCTCGCCTCGGCTTCCTCTATAGTGACTTGCGGAGGCACTCCGGTATTTGCCGATGTCGATGAAAACAGTCAAAATATTACCGTTGAGACCATTCGTGCGGTAGTAACTCCAAAGACTAAAGCAATAATCTGCGTTCATCTTGCGGGTTGGCCTTGTGATATGGACCCGATTCTTGAGTTAGCAGAAGAATTAAATTTATATGTCATTGAAGATTGTGCCCAAGCTCATGGAGCTCGATATAAAGGTCGTGCGGTTGGTTCAATAGGCCACATCGGAGCCTGGTCATTTTGCCAAGATAAAATTATGACTACTGGAGGCGAGGGGGGCATGGTCACAACCAATGATGAACAACTATGGTCTTCCATGTGGTCTTATAAAGATCACGGAAAATCTTGGGATGCCATATACAAGGAACCTATTGAGCCTGGTTTTCGTTGGGTTCATCGAAGCTTTGGTATAAATGGACGAATGATTGAAATTCAAGCGGTGATCGGGCGCTTACAACTTAAAAAAATGCCCACCTGGCATCAACAACGCCTGGGAAATTTAAAACAAATCCAAGAAGTAGCTTCCACTTTAAAAGGTCTAAGAGTTCCCCGGATTCCTGATGAAATTGTACATGCAGCTTACAAATGTTATGTGTTTATAGAAGAAAGCCAATTAGCTGTAGGCTGGGATCGTAACCGCATTTTAAAAGAGATTAATGAACGCGGGGTTCCCTGTTATCAAGGCTCCTGTTCCGAAGTTTATTTAGAAAAAGCATTTGATAATACAGGGTGGCGTCCGCATAATAGGCTCCCTGTAGCATCCAAGTTAGGTGAAACCAGTTTGATGTTTTTAGTTCATCCAAGTCTATTAAAATCAGAGATTGATAAAACCTGCCAAGTTCTTATAGAAGTGATGGAACAAGCAACCCAGGTGTAAGGTGTATGAAAGAATTAACTGAAACCATTGATATTAATATTCCCACTCATGAAATAAGAAACAGCCAATTTAAGCTTGCTGTTATTGACTTATTCGATGCCTTAAAAAAGTGGAAGCTATGGACCTATTTAGGCTGGAATGACATAAAAATCCGTTATCGGGGGTCAGTATTAGGTCCATTTTGGATCACCGCCAGTATGCTGGTTATTATTGTCGCTTTTTCTGTGGTATACAGTCAGCTGTTTCATCAATCAATAGCAGAGTATGTTCCTTTTTTTACAACCGGATATCTAGTATGGGTTTTAATTTCAGCAGGACTCGCGGAAAGTTGTAATACCTTTGTTGAGGCATCTCTGCTGATTAATGAAATCAAGTTACCCTACATTTTATATGTATTAAGGTTAACTTGGCGTCATGTCATCATATTTTTTCATAATGCCTTAGTCTATTGTGTTGTTGCACTTTATTTTCAAATACCCGTCAATTGGGCGATCCTGTATGTGATTCCAGGTTTATTTCTAATTATTTTAAATTTAATTTCTGCAGGTTTAATCTTATCTATATTAGGTACAAAATATCGGGATATTCCTCCTATTATTAATAGCTTGATTCAAGTAATGTTTTTTATTACTCCTATTTCTTGGAATGCAAACTTACTTCCAAACTCCGCCATTATCGTATTCAATCCATTAAATTATTTTATTGATTTAATTAGAATGCCTTTGCTAGGGCAAGCTCCGAATTGGGTGACATGGAATACCTGTCTTTTAATAACTATTATTTTATCCTGCATCTCATTTGTTCTGTTTGCTCGATTCAGAAGAAATATTCCTTTTTGGATTTAATTACGGAGTACGTTGTGTCTTTCATTGTCTGTAAAAATCTTTCACTTACCTATCCTGTTTATGATATTGATGCACGTTCTTTGAAAAGAGGAATCGCCAATATTGCAACCGGTGGTCTTTTAAGTAATGGGACAAGTGGCAAACTCCAAGTACAGGCTTTAAATAATATTTCGCTGCATTTAAAAAAAGGAGACCGTCTAGGATTAATAGGCCATAATGGGGCAGGAAAATCCACGTTACTTCGAGTTCTCTCCGGTGTTTATGAACCACTTCAAGGAACGATACACATTAAGGGAAATATCGTTTCGTTAATCAATATCAGCGTAGGCATGCAACCTACTCTTACGGGGTATGAAAACATCCGTATGCGGGGATTAATTCTTGGGTTATCTAACGATCAGATAAAAAGCATTATCAAAAACGTTGAAGAATTTACAGAACTTGGTGATTTTCTTTCAATGCCAGTTAAAACCTACTCCAGCGGCATGATGATCCGCTTAGCATTTGGTTTATCAACTGCTTTAGTACCCGATATTCTTCTAGTAGATGAAGTAATTGGAGTGGGCGATGCAAGTTTTATTGAAAAAGCCAAAAATCGCATGAATGAATATGTTAATCAATCCAATATAATGGTGCTTGCATCTCATTCAAATGAAATCATCAAACAATTTTGCAATTGCGTACTGTGGCTAGAACATGGAAGTGTAAAAATGTTTGGCGACGTCAATTCAGTGATGGATGTTTATGAAGGGAAAGTGCAACCGGCTTAATACGCTTGGCATTTTTTTGTAACAAGACGTGTAGCCTGGGTTGGGCGCCTGAAAACAGAAGCTTCGGCGCTCACCAAGGTTACAATCTATATTTACTCACTAGAGGTTTTATCTTTAAACTTCTTGCTGGCTCGACCCACCATTGCATAAACTCGATAGAGCAACATCTTTGCCCGAACAATTACTTGTTTCCAAGGGCGCCATCCAAGATCCCAGCGAGGAAGAAGCCAGATATCTAGAATAAAAAAACGTAAGGAAACAAAAGAACCTAAAATGCTTAGCAAGAGGAAACGATAAATGGTTTTATGGAACTGATAACCCGTTGGTCTTCTCTCTCTATAGTATTGATAAAGATTATTTAAATCACTCACTGTAGAGTTAAGTGTAAACTTCTCAAGCATATAAGCTCGCCCTGCTTCTCCAAATTTCTTTGCTGTTTTAGGATCACGCAATAAGCTTAAAACCCCTTTTGCCAGATCAACAGGATCGGCTACATGGACCTGGACACCTGTTTTTCCATCAATCACGGTATCGACCAACCCACCTACTCGGGTGACCACTGTAGGACACTCCATCAATAAAGCTTCTATGGTTCCACCCAGGTTCTCATTTAATGAAGCTTGTATGGACACATCTAAATCCCGATATATACGAGGAATATCCTGACGATGTCCTGTAAAAATCACGCTATCTTGCAATCCCAGTTCTGTAACTAATGTTTGCATGGATTGCATGACTTCCTTTCCTGCTTCACCCCAGCCACTTCCAATCAAAAGCAATTTTGCATTTGGAAACTCCTTAAGAATCATTGGAGCTGCGCGAATCACATCCTCATGGCCTTTAATTGCTTTCCCATGTAAAAAAGGTGGAGTCCATCGATTTTTTCCTAATTTTGGATAAAAATAAGCAATCATTCCGATCAAAGGCGTATCTGCTGGCCAGCCAAATTCTTCTCTCAAGCCTGCAGGGAGGGTATTTTCTGCATCAAAACGTCGTTCATCAGGACTGTAATAAATGACATGAAGTCGATCTTCCGGAACATTCATTTTTAGATAAAGTTGTTTTGAATAATTACATGAAGGAATTATTGCCACATCCATCCAGGAGGTTGTTTTATCAATCCATCGAGGGGTATCTGCTTCAAGGTGAAATGGACCCGCAATCATTGAAAGTCGAATCGGTACATCTGCTATCCAACTCGCAATACGACCAATAATCATGGAAGGAAAAAGATGAGTTTGAATTACATCAAACCGCTTTTGTCTCAATAATCTAACTAAACTTAAGATCTTTCCAGGTAAAAAGAAAATATCGGTAGGACGCATAAAATCAAAATCTGCGGTATACACAGGAATATTTTCCGATTTAAAACGATCGACTAAGGTACCTGAATTCCCGCTTAATATTACAGATACTTCATACTGATAAGTATTCCGAAGCTCTCGTAATTGTTCAAAAGCCCATGTTCCTCCTTCCGTGGTCGAGAGCACATAGCAAATTTTTAGTGGAACCATACTAAAACATACCTTTATTTCTTTACTGAACATTAGAAAAAAGCAATTATTAATGATTAGCCTCATTTATGTAAAGAACTTTAAGAATCAAACATACCTTAGTCATCAGACTTAAGTGATATTGTCTATTAGTATTTAGTAATTAGAAACCATAAAATAGCTCTGGGAAGATGCCTTTTTTTTGCTTAATATCGAGCCCGTTCAAGAACAATATACTTCAATAGCAGCAAGTTTTTCAGCGTGCTCCAGTATATGTTTTCGATAAAAAATTACTATTCAAATTCAATGGAGTATGTTACCTTAACGAATCTAATGAGCAGACAGCTACCCAATTACATGCGCTCAAAATGCGTGCTCTGCCAGTAGTGCTTTGGATAATATTTAAATGGATTTTTCATGACTGTAAATACTCTTTGTGTTTTTGGAACTCGCCCTGAAGCCATAAAAATGGCCCCTTTAGTTCAAAAATTAGAAGCATCAAAAGTTATTCAAAATAAAATATGCATCACGGGACAACATCGTCAGCTTTTGGATCCTTTGTTAGCCCTATTTCGTCTAAAGCCAGATTTTGATTTGCATGTTATGACTGCGAATCAGGATTTGAGTAATCTAACATCCAGAATACTAACTGGTCTTAGTGATGTGTTCAAAGAATATCAACCGCAGCTAGTCATTGTTCATGGCGACACTACTTCAGCGTTGGCTGCCTCATTAGCAGCCTATTATCAACGTATTCCGGTAGCCCATGTCGAAGCAGGATTGCGAACCAAGAATATTTATTCACCATGGCCAGAAGAGGCCAATAGAAAATTAGCAAGTTGCCTAACTCATTTGCATTTTGCCCCAACAAAACTCTCCCGTAAGAACCTTTTAGATGAGGGAGTTCCTGACGAAAATATTTTTGTTACAGGAAATACAGTAATTGATGCTCTTTATCAAATTACAAATCAATTAGACGCAGAGCCCGTTCTCAGTTTACTACTTAAAGAAGAATATCCATTTTTGGACCCTTCGAGAAGAATCATACTTGTCACTGGCCATAGGCGAGAAAATTTTGGCTCAGGTTTTAAAAGTATTTGTCAGGCCTTGGTAGCAATAGCGAAACGATTTCCGGATGTTGATATTGTTTATCCAGTTCACTTAAACCCCCATGTACAAACACCAGTAAATTCATTATTAACAGGAATTGAAAACATTTATTTAATACCCCCTGTAGATTATTTACCCTTTGTTTATTTGATGCGTAATGCCTATTTAA
Organism: Legionella nigrisilvae; assembly: GCF_977063395.2. Taxonomy (NCBI): domain Bacteria; kingdom Pseudomonadati; phylum Pseudomonadota; class Gammaproteobacteria; order Legionellales; family Legionellaceae; genus Legionella; species Legionella nigrisilvae. The sequence goes on along the minus strand of NZ_CDRUGZ020000019.1, from coordinate 714,209 downwards.
TCCTAACAGACTCAGGCGGGATCCAGGAAGAAGCACCGTCTCTCGGGAAACCGGTACTGGTCATGAGAAAAACTACTGAACGACCGGAAGCGCTTACTGCTGGGACAGTTAAACTAGTAGGCTCGGATGTAAATGAAATTATTAATGGTGTAGAACAACTTCTTTTAGATGAAGCGCTGTATAAACAGATGAGCCAGGCGCAAAACCCATATGGGGATGGAAATGCTTCTACCCGAATCGTCGATATTATTACTCAAATTTACGATAATTCCACAAACCCATATTTAAATAGTAAGGAAATAAATTATGCTGGATGAAAACACTAATAAACTTCAGCCCTTTAATCAACAATACTTGCTAATGCATCAACAAACGGATGACAGGTCTTATATTGATTTCTTTAGTTTATTATCCGCTTTAATCAAAAAAAGAGTCTTTATAGCTGGTGTTACTGCTCTATGTACTTTATGTGCTATTTTGGCTGCTTTTTTGCTTCCCAAAACCTATGAAGTTAAATCTAATATAGTTGAGCCTTATCCGTATCAATTTCAGAAACTAATAATAAATACAGATTTGGATATTCCAGGACGTTTATTATTTAAAAAATTTGTCAAACGTTTATCCAAAAAAAGCAATATAATTTCTTTTTTAAAAGAAAATAATTTAGTAATCCCTAAAGACCAAGAGACCCAGATATCTAAAGAAAAACGTGTTCATTTGTTAAACAAAGCTGCGGAAAATTATAAAGTCTTTGTCATTAATCATTTCAAAGGAGATTTAAAAGATAATTTTAAAGATAACAGCCAGGAGGCTGAGTTGGTCACCCTTTCTCGCAAGCTGGATTTACAGGCAAGGGATAATAAAGCGTATCTGGCCTACACTAACCAAAAAGTGTTGGAAAATATCATTTCTACCCAAAAAGAAATCATTCAAAGTAAGGTAATCAAATTAACTGAAACTATACATACACGTATTGGCAATGTGACAGCAAGTCGAAATAATGAGATAAAAAGACTCATCGAGCAGCAGAATTTATCCATTGCACAATTGAACAACAATATTAATGCACTTACCAAACGTGACCAACGCGATAGGCAAATTCGCTTACAAGAGTTAAATCAAGCCCTACAAACTGCTCAACTTCTTGGTATTACCTACCCCAACCAATTTCAGGAAATTAAAAATCCAAATGTGGTGGTTGATGTCGGTTCCAATCGTAAAGATCTTTATTTAAAAGGAACTACCTACCTTAAAAAGGAAATCGCTCATCTGAAAGAAAATACACACACCTTAAAATATGAGAAAAAACTTTCTATTCTCCAAGAAAAAATCGACATTCTAAAAAATAACGCGACGATCACTGCATTACGGGAACGAAAAGATGACACACCCTACACCAATACAATCGAAAAGCTCCAAGCGGAACTTAAACATCTAAATTCCTTAAATTTCGATGTCAGTGGCGTAAATCTATATGCTATGGATGGGCAGCCTCTTGTTGATTCAAAACCGATTAAGCCTAAAAAAGGATTAATCATTGCTCTAGGATTAATGATGGGATTCTTATTGTCATGCATAATTGTACTTTTCCAGGATGCAATTACCAGAAGCAATAACATGAAACTAGCATCCTAGCCAATACGAGATTCTGTTCATTGTAATGAACAGAATCTTTATTAGGTTGCTCTTAAATCAGGTACCTGGTGATTATGATGAAATACAATGTTGACTATTCTGCGAAATATTTAGAATTTATTTTATGGATCTTTCTGTTAGTAGGCATTTCCTCTGTTTTTATCTCATATAGTTTCGAGCTAAATTCAGAGCTCATACTATCTTCGTTTTGGTGTTTTATTATAGCTACCTTCCTAACAAGTCATCTGTCGGGTTGTGGTTTCTTCTCTGCTTCAGTTGTTTGTATTCTTGCTTTCTTCTTTTATTCAATGGCGGTTCCTATACATCATTATTTTTATAATGATTACAATGAGAACGGTGTTACCTTCGTCACAACCATGTGTGTAGTGGGTCTTTTAGGCCAAATTTTTGGCTATTATGCTATTGGAAAACCACGCTTTAAACTAATGAATAATGGTAACCGGGAATCATTTTTTGGCTTCTCAATACTCCTTCTGGGCATAATAATTTTGATTGCTGCAATTGCGGGTACAGTAGGATTTTCTGCCTATTTTAATGCTGGTTATGCGGGTAGAGCTCTTTTAAAACGCGAAGCAGGGCCCCTGGAGTTAGGCTTATATTATTCAATTATTGGTTATCTGTTTATGGTTCATAGCTGGCTTTATCAGCCTTCCAGAAAAAGGCTAATAGTAGGCTTTTTTTTGTTATCCTTTTTATTATGTTTCGTTGCTTATGTTAGTTTTTTAGGTATTCGAAGACCCAGTTTCTTCATGGTGATTTCCTTTCTATTTATTTATTTTCTAAAAGTCAAAGGTAAAGTACCTATGCTTGTAATACTAACATCCCTTTTTTGTGCTTTTTTATTTGGAATATTTGCCAGTTTCAGACAAGTTTTATCTGATCATGGAGCTTCATCAGCTTTATCGTATGTTTTAGAGAATTTTAATCTGGCATGGTTAGACCTTTCAGCCAGCGAATTGGGGGCGCCATTCAGATCAATGCTCGATGTCAACCCATGGTTTTCTAACAGTTTTTTATGGGGTAGCAGTTACCTTGATGCGCTTGTCAATTTACTTCCCTCATCCCTAGGAAAATTTAGCGAAAGCCTTAGTGTAAAATACACTCACGAGTTCTTTTCCCCCGAATATATCGCAATTGGTGGTAATATGGGGTTCTTCCCCGTTGCAGAAGGCTATTTAAATTTTGGCGCTGTAGGCGTATTTTTAGAGTTTTTCTTTGTTGGAATGTTAATTAAGTATCTTGAAAATCAAGCGATAGAAAAATCAAATGTCGTGCAAGTAATAGTCTATGCGATTATGGTGCCTTGGTTTTTCTTCTTTTTACGAAGTGATCTGGCTTCTTTTTCCAAATCATTTTTTTATTCAGTGATGCCAGTCTTTTTTGCTTATGGCTTATATTGCTTTGTAAAGAAAAGTCGCTCACAGCATAATTTAATTGAGGTATCAACATGAAACAGTTAATCCAGGATATGAGTCATGGTAAGTCATCCATAATAGAGGCACCTGCCCCCATGATGGATGATAATAGTATATTAATTTCCACATCAACCACATTAATTTCTGCCGGAACAGAACGCATGCTTCTTGATTTTGGTAAAGCATCCTATTTTGGTAAAGCACGTCAACAGCCTGAAAAAGTAAAAATGGTTTTGGATAAAGCAAAATCAGAGGGTATTCTTACAACTTTAGATGCTGTGCGCTCTAAACTGTCACAGCCTATATTACCCGGTTATTGTAATGTAGGTGTCATTATAGAAGTAGGTAAAAACTGCAAAGGATTTAATGTTGGTGACCGTGTAGCTTCTAATGGCTCTCATGCAGATTTAGTCAAAGTACCTTCAAATTTATGTGCAAAAATTCCGGATAATGTTGATGATGAGACGGCTGCTTTTACAGTTTTGGCAAGTATCGGTCTCCAAGGCATACGTTTAGCACAACCGACATTGGGCGAAGCATTTGTAGTTATCGGTGCTGGGCTTATTGGCATGCTAACGATTCAATTACTTAAAGCTCATGGTTGCCGTGTATTAGCAGTCGATTTTGACGAAGAAAAATTGCTTCTTGCCCAAAAATTTGGTGCCGAAATTTGTAATCCGAATAAAGGTGAGAACGTAGTTAATGCAGGAATGACTTTCAGCCGGGGGTATGGTGTTGACGGAGTGATTATTACCGCTTCTACCAAATCAAATGATCCACTCCAACAAGCTGCACACATGAGTAGGAAGCGGGGACGTATTGTTTTAGTTGGTGTGGTTGGTCTGGAGTTAAATAGAGCAGATTTTTATGAAAAAGAATTAAGTTTTCAAGTTTCATGTTCTTATGGACCTGGTCGATATGATCCTCTATATGAAGAAAAGGGGGTTGATTATCCAATTGGTTTTGTACGTTGGACAGAGCAACGTAATTTTCAAGCAGTCCTTGATATGATGGCGAGCAGTCAATTAAATGTTAAGCCTTTAATTACCCACCGATATACCTTTGAAGAGGCATTACAAGCGTATCAAGTTTTAACAGAGAATAAATCAGCATTAGGTATCCTAATGCACTATCCATCAGATAATAATCAGCCAATTGAAAAACAAGTTCAATTAAAAGCAAATCCTGTTTTCCACTCCAGTAAACCCATAGTAGGTTTTATTGGCGCAGGGAATTATGCGTCTCGAGTGTTAATTCCGGCTTTTAAATCGGCAGAGGCCCAACTACATACATTGGTTACAGCAGGAGGAGTAAATAGTGCAATTCACGGTGAAAAAGCCGGCTTTTCTTATGCCTCTAGTGAGATAGAAAATGTATTTCATAATGAGGAAATCAATACGGTGGTTATTGCCACTCGCCATGATACCCATGCAGAATTGGTAACCAAGGGCTTAGCCGCTGGCAAGCATGTTTTTGTTGAAAAACCATTAGCACTTAATTTATCTGAACTTGCTGAAATTGAAGCAAGCTATCATACAGCACATTTATCGGGTAAAAAACCACATTTAATGGTGGGATTTAATCGACGTTTCGCACCCCAGATACAAAAAATTAAAACATTGTTGCATCCCATAAAGGAACCAAAAACTTTTATCATGACTATGAATGCCGGCACTATTCCTGCTGAACATTGGACACAAGATAAAAAAATTGGTGGGGGTCGTATTCTCGGTGAAGCCTGTCATTTAGTTGATTTAATGCGATTTTTAGCGGATTGTGAAATTACTTCCGTACAAGCTCGATGCATGGGAGAGAACCCCTCTGTGAAAATCACAGAAGACAAGGCAGCAATTATATTGGGCTTTGCTGATGGATCTTTTGGTACAATTCATTATTTAGCTAATGGATCTCCCAGTTTTCCCAAAGAGAGGATAGAAGTTTTCACGGCAGGAAAAATTTTGCAATTAGATAATTTTCGCAAATTGACAGGCTATGGGTGGCCAAACTTTAAAAAACAAAACCTTTGGAGACAAGATAAAGGACAAACACAATGCGCCCAAGCATTTCTAACGGCCGTAGAAAAAGGTCTTCCAACACCTTTACCCATAGAGGAAATTTTTGAAGTGTCACGAATAACTATCAACATCGCCGATTTGCTATCTAAAAAATGAGAACGATAGAAACCAAAGCGAAAACACTTTATGCGTTAGGCGCTACCAATTTGTTACGGGTGGTGCATTACCGACTTCTAAAAAAATTTAGTCGTCACAACCCACAAATTAAAGTACCTAGTGGTACATTTTTCTTCGAAGTTCGTGCTTCCGAGAGCCCGCTTGTTCCTAATAAAAATTGGCTACAAGAGGCTGCCTATTTTGGTAATCAATTGGTTCCGATTTCAGATAATGCACCAGATTGGCATTTAAACCCTTTTACTGGTGCCCGTATGGATGAAACAAAACCATGGTGGAAAATCTCAGATTTTGCAACACACTGTGGTGATATTAAAGTAATCTGGGAGGCTTCGCGTTTTGATTGGGTATTGTCATTCTCACAACAAGCAAAATTAGGCGACAGAAACTCATTAAAGAAATTAAATGAATGGTTAAATAATTGGTGTCTCAATAACCCACCCTTTTTCGGTGTTAACTGGAAATGTGGTCAAGAAGCTGCAATTCGAGTAATGCATTTGGCAATTGCCACCTTGATTGTTGATCAAATCCAACAGGCTTCCAAATCATTAATAGCCCTAATCCATCTGCACCTTCAGCGGATTGCATCAACCTTGAAATATGCAATAGCACAGGACAATAATCATGGCACCTCCGAGGCCGCAGCTCTTTTTATAGGAGGTAGTTGGCTTGAGATGCTGGGTATTAGCAAGGGTAAGAAATGGAGCCGATTAGGCCGGAAATGGTTAGAAAATCGGATATCATATTTAATAGAAGAAGATGGAAGCTTCAGTCAATATTCTGTTAATTACCATCGAGTACTTATAGACACCCTTTGCATGGTTGAGGTGTGGCGACGAAAACTCTCCTTATCGGCCTTTTCTGACGAATGGAGGAGGAAATGCTCGGCAGCTACATATTGGTTGTTTCATATGGTAGATGACCAAACCGGAGATGCACCAAATATTGGCGCAAATGATGGGGCAAGGTTATTACAATTAACAGATAGTGACTATCGAGATTACAGGCCCTCTGTGCAATTGGCCATGATCTTGTTTAATCATCAACAAGCCTATACGAAGGATGGAAATTGGAATTATCCCCTTCAATGGTTGCAAATTGCAATTCCCGATAACAAAGCAGAACCCTTAAAAAGTAAACTATTTAATGATGGAGGCTTTGCGATACTTAAACGCCGTTCTGTATTTCTTTTAATGCGTTATCCCCGATTTCGTTTTCGTCCAAGTCACGCGGATGCCTTGCATATAGATTTATGGGTCAACAGTGTCAATTTACTTCGTGATGCGGGGACTTATAGCTACAATACTAGTGATAAATGGCTTAATTATTTTCCTGGAACAGCAAGTCATAATACCATTCAATTTGATCAGCGTGATCAGATGCCTCGACTAAGTCGCTTTTTATTTGGTAATTGGTTAAAAACAAGCTCCTTCACTCAAATAACAGAAACCGAGCTGTGCAGTACCTTTAAAGTCAGTTATTGCGACAGTTTTGGGGTAACCCATCAACGTGCCGTGGAACTCTATAATAATTATTTAAAAGTAAATGATACCATTAACGGATTTAAAAAATCCGCAGTAATACGCTGGCGATTAATACCTGGAGATTGGAAGCTTCAAGATCACTCATTATCAAACCAAACTCATTTTATCAAAATAAATACCTCCATCCCCATAAAGCGTTTTGAATTAGTTGAAGGTTGGGAATCTCGTTACTATCAACAAAAAGCTAAACTTCCCGTTTTGGAGATCGAAGTAGATCAACCAGGGGTTGTAGAAATGGAATATAACTGGTATTGAAAGTTATGTTCAATATATGTAAGCTTAATCACGTTCAATGTATAACGAACCTTTTTTGTCATACTTGATGGGAAATCCCCCTTCTTGATGCAAAAGATTTGATATTGTAAAAGGATTTTAGAATTGAATCATCTCCGTACACAGAAATTAGTAATTTGTATCTTTCTTTCAATGATTAAAACTATCCTTCATTCCTTTTTACAGAGAGGCCCGCGTATTCTAATATTAAAAAAAATAATAATGTATTTAAAGATGCTCTAAGTTTGGTTATTTAACCTAGGGACAAAAGGATTGTTAGTGAATAAGAATACTAAAGATATTGCAAACTTTAGAAATTCAAAGCTTTACCATTGATTTAGAGGTGAATTGATATGCATGTTCTATATTTTCATCAACATTTTTCTACGCCAGCTGGATCAACAGGGATTCGATCCTACAAAATGGCCAAAAAGCTGATTGAGTATGGACATACGGTGACCGTAGTTTGTGGTAGCTATAAAGGAGCAAATACTGGATTAGTCCATTCTTTTAAAAATAATGTTCGTGAAGGCAACGTTGATGGGATCCATGTTGTGGAATTTAATTTAGCTTATGCAAATCAAGATTCTTTTTTAAAACGAACTGCAATTTTCTTACGGTTCGCTTATTTAAGTATGAAGTATGCGTTAAGCGCAAAGTATGATCTAATTTTCGCAACATCAACCCCACTTACCATAGCGTTACCCGGTTTAGTAGGTAAATGGTGTCGTAGAAAACCATTTATTTTTGAAGTCAGAGACTTATGGCCGGAGTTGCCTCGTGAAATGGGTGTCATTACTAATCCCATCATTTTAAAATTAATGGGTTTAGTGGAGTGGATGGCCTATAAAAGTGCTGATGCGTTAATTGCATTATCCCCAGGTATTCAAAAGGGTATTTTAAGATTTCAAAAAGACGAAAAACGAGTCACGATAATTCCAAATGGTAGCGATATCGATTTATTTGCAGGCTCACATAAATCAGTACGACCTAAAGGTGTTGAGGAGCATCACTTAATGGCTATTTTTGCCGGGACTCATGGCATAGCAAATGGCCTTCAATCCATTATTAATTCCGCTAAAATATTAAAAGAAAGACAATGCGACGATGTTCGATTTGTACTCATTGGTCAAGGAAAATTGAAAGATCGATTAATTCAACAGGCAAATGAGTTAGGATTAGACAATATCATTTTTCTTGACCCAGTGGATAAAGATCAACTATCACAACTACTGGCGTGTGCAGATATAGGCATGCAAATTTTAGCAAATGTGCCCGCTTTTTATGATGGCACATCTCCGAACAAATTTTTTGATTATATTGCTGCTGGGCTACCGGTATTGATCAATTATCCCGGCTGGTTAGCTGAGAAAATTTCCAATACAGGTTGTGGGGTGGTAGTGGAACCCGACAACGCTGAAGCATTTTGTGATGCGCTTATTAATCTAGCAAAAAATCGACAACAACTTTCTCAAATGGGTGAATCGGCGCTGATGCTTGCCAAATCACAATTCGATAGGGACTTATTATCAAAAAATTTTGTAATGTGGTTAGAACGTTGGGCTTAAAACTAGGAATAAATTATGATAAATCATACTGTTCACCAGGACTTTGAAACAGTTTCAGTTATTGGCTTGGGTTATATCGGACTACCCACTGCTGCAGTTATTGCATCAAGAAAGATTCACGTAATAGGTGTAGATATTAATGCATCTACCGTTGAAACTATTAACAAGGGGATGAGTCATATTGTTGAACCGGACTTAGATATTTTGGTTCATGCATGTATTATTGAGGGTTATCTACACGCTACAACAGTGGCCCAACCTGCTTCTGCATTTTTAATTGCTGTTCCCACGCCTTTTATGGAAGGAAATCAACCCGACTTGAGCTATATAAAGTCAGCAGCAACATTGATTGCACCCGTATTAAAGCAAGGAGATTTAATTATTTTAGAGTCCACATCTCCTGTAGGTACTACAGAACAAATGGCCGAGTGGTTAGCTTGTATTCGAACCGATTTAACCTTTCCCCAACAATATGGTGAGGAAGCAGACATTAAAATTGCTCATTGTCCTGAACGCGTATTACCAGGACATATCCTACGTGAACTTGTGCAAAATGATCGAGTCATTGGCGGCATGACTGAGGCTTGTTCGGCTAAAGCACAAAAGTTTTATCAAACTTTTGTCGAAGGCGAGTGTATAATTACCGATGTACGCACCGCAGAGTTATGTAAGTTAACTGAAAACAGTTTCCGTGATGTTAACATTGCCTTTGCCAATGAATTATCCATTATTTGTGATAAATTAAATATTGATGTATGGGAACTTATTTCCTTGGCAAATCGTCATCCTCGAGTCAATATTCTGCAACCAGGACCTGGAGTTGGAGGACATTGCATAGCAGTTGATCCCTGGTTCATAGTGAGTAGTGCTCCGAAAGAAGCTACTCTTATCAGAGCCGCAAGAGAAGTTAACGATAGTAAACCATCATGGGTTTTGGAAAAGGTAAAACTTGCCATCTCTAATTATTTACAAGCACATCCTAATAAGACAGTTAAAGACGTGGTTATTGCTTGTTTTGGCCTCACATTCAAAGCGGATATTGATGATTTGAGAGAAAGCCCTGCCCTTGCTATTGTGAAAAATATTGCAGAATTTCATGCTGGATATATAGTTGTTGTTGAACCTTATATTGATACTCTTCCTAATGGGTTAAATGGAAAAGTAGAATTGCAGAGTATAGAGAGTGCATTACTCGAAGCTGATATCGTATTACTATTAGTCGACCATAAATCATTTGCAGCTGCAGAGAATTTAATTAAAAAAGATACCATCGTTGTTGATACAAGAGGATTATGGTCAGGACACAATAAATGAAAGAAATTATCAAATTTATTACATTATGCATCCAAAAAGGCCAACTAGCCTTCTCGAGATTCGTCATGCATTTATTCAAAACAAGATTTCGCCGTTGTGGTGCCCAAGTTATTTTTGACCCACTAACATCCACGCTATCTTATGACAGTATCGAAATCGGTAGTTTTGTTTTTATTGGTCATGGAGCGACAATGTCCTCATCCAAGGAGTATCCCATCGAAATTGGCTCCTATGTGATGCTAGGGCCAAATGTTTCCATTTACTGTGGTGATCATGAAATGAATCAAATTGGGAAACCTATGTATTTTATGAATAAGGATAAACAATCTACGCGATCCGGCAAAGTCATTATTAAAGATGATGTTTGGATTGGAGCCAATGCAACGATTCTCAAAGGAGTCACCGTTGGTGAAGGAGTAGTTATTGCAGCTGGGAGCATTGTGACCAAATCAATACCAGATTATTCCATCGTGGCAGGAATTCCTGCCAAAGTGATAAAGCAACGATTCTCTAAAGAAGAGTTACATCAGCATAAAAAAATGGTCGCAGAATGGAGTGTCAGTTGATACGCGAATCGATTTACGTGGTTGGAGTGGGATGTGCCCGATTCACCCAAATTGCCTTAGGAGCCATTCTGGCAAATAGGCTGGGATCAGATAGTTATGGATTGTTTGTATTATTCCTGACTGCAGCCAATACACTTAGTAATTTTTCATTAATGGGGGTTTTGCCTCGTATTTTATCGCTACCTCTGGATGCAAAAGAAAATGCAATCGTATTGCAGTACAGTGGCGCCATGACTCTTGTTTTCTCATTCCTAATTGTTGGTGTATTAGGTTATATGGGTATTTTATTTAACCCTGATCAATATTCCTTGGTATTCTTTATAAGTGTTTTAATCTATTGCATTGGCTATTTTTTCTTATCATTGGCCGCAGCAGTGTTAAACCGTTCAGGTTCTCATGAAAGCGCGGGTTATTTATGGATTTTAGTTAACCTTGTCGTAGTGGCTTTAGTAAGTATTCCTATTCTTTTAAAGGATTACAATCTCTTTTTGATCTTGCTCTCTAGCGGGTGGTTACTTACAGGTTTTTGTTCTTGGTTAAAAGTAATGAAGGATGGTCATTTTCAGTTTAATAAACAAATCATTCTTAATAGTAATGTATTCAGTATAATTTACAAATCATTCCATAGCGGGGCATTCGGTTTACCCTTCCTTGTAATTTTTTTCATATTAGGCCAACAGGTTGAGTTTAATTCTAATGAAGTTGATAAAACAGCATTTTTTTTAGGATATCAACTATTTAATATCATGATATTTATTCCTGGAATACTTGGAGGCGTTTTCGTTCCTCGATTAAGTCAGGCGGTCAATAATACCCAACAGCAAATGATAACTCGACTGAGTGCCTTTTACCTTGCTATTGGTTTATTTTGGACGATAGCCATCGGCTTATTTTTACCCTTTTTATTTAATCTTTATGGCATAAAAAGTTCCTATCAATCAATTTTAATAGTGATTCTTTGGCAGGTGGCAGGAGTAGTAGCTGCGGTGGGAGCAATTCAAAATCAGTTCCTGGTAGCTCGCAGTCAGTTCCTATTTTTGCTCGCTGGTAGTGTCCTGTGGGCACTCATTGTAGTTATTGTGAACTGGCAATATCAAAACTCAGTTCTCGGTTCTGTTATCGGTGTTTTACTAGGTTACTTAATCTTGCAGATTTTGTATTGGTACAAGAATAGACGTTATTTTTATGGTATTTCCTATGAAGCGAAGATGTATTAACTTTTTGGCTAACCCTCATAGTCCTCATGTTCGACATTGGGAGGAGCTGTTAAATTCTGGTGAATACCAAGCCTGTATCCACACTGTGCATCATTTGAATCAAACAATGATTGTAAACTCACCTGTCAAAAAAATCTTACCATCATTGTTTCATCGCATTCCTATGCCAATTAAATATTTAATATCTGGATTATTGCTTAGATTAACTCTTTCTAAAAACCAAGATACATTCTTTCATGCACACAATACATCGGGTTATGGTTTGATCGCCTTTTTATCTGGTAAACCTTATATTCTTACTACCTATGGAACCGAAATTTTTAGCGCATCGAGTAGAAGTAAAGTTTATTCTATACTTCTCGGCAAGATATTAAAAAAGGCTGTAAGCATTTCTTCTGCCTCCCCAAGCATGACTGATTATTTGGTTAATTATTTCGGTATCGAGCGGTCAAAAATTCATGAATTCAGTCTAGGGGTTGCGGATTCATTTTGTTTTTCACAAGAAAAGCGCGATAAGATTAGGAAAGAATTAAGATTAGTAAGTTCACCAATATGGATTGTTAATCGGCGCATTCGTAGCCAATATCATACTCTTGAATTAATTGATGCTTTTTCTCGTTTTAGGGAGAAGATGAATCGTGGTTTTCTCATACTTCTTGAAGGAGATTCTGAACCAGGTTATCTCGAGAAAGTGGAACAAAATTGTGCAAACAATAACTCTATCCATTTGATAAAAGGCTTTTTATCGCAACAAGAAATGTCACATTATTTATCTGCAGCAGATTTTTCAATTTCAGTACCAGAAACAGATCAATTATCAAGCTCAATTCTAGAAGGGGCTTCTTGTGGGGCCATTCCACTGCTTACCAACTTAAAATCATATGAATTAGCCAGCGAGTTCAGCAAACTTTTTGATATTCCGGATCCCAATGATAGCATGAATTATGATCAGATATTTTTTGAATCGTACAAAATGTTTTCAAATGAAGAATATAATACATTTCGTGCCAATATGTTTGATAAAATTAGCGCCTTCAGTATGAATGAAGTTTTTCCCAAGGTGATTAATTTATATGATGCGACCTCTAACATACTTAACTCGAGATCCAAATTGTGATAAAGACAGTTAGTTAATCTATTTTAGAATTTACAGTACTACTTCTTTGCTCTCGTCAGTTTGTCGCAACAACCAAACGCCTGGTAGCACAATAATTAAACATGCTAATTGCCCCTGCAACTGATAAAAGCATAGGAATAAAAAAACTAAAATTGATTCCTGTAAATTCGATGACTAGGACAATTGCAGTTATCGGCATTTTTTGAGCCGCAGCAAGAAATGCTGCGCTGCCGATAACCGCAAATGCAGATATTGAAATACCTGGCCACAAGTGGCTCCAAAGAATACCCAAAATGACGGCCATTAACGCGCCATTTGCAAGAGAAGGTGTTAATATTCCACCGGAAGCACCCGCTTGTATGCTAGTACAAACAATTAATAATCTAAGTATTAATATGACTGTCGCAAGACTAAGTCCCAACATATCTCCATCAAACCCTAATTGAGCAGCAGATCGACCATTCCCTAATATTTCCGGAAAATAAATCGCCAAGAGTCCGATAATAAAAAAATTAAATAGGCAGAATATAATGATTTTCCAATTTCGTGGCGCTCGACTTTGGGCTCTGTTTGTTATCTGTTTAAACCAATAAGCAGCAAAACCAAAAAGAGGACCCGCAACAATAGCCCAAACAACTATTGAAGAATCCAGTATTAAAACTGGTATTTGATACATCGCCTGATTACCCAAACCTATCCAGGCTATAACCACTGCAATCGCAGAGGTAGTAATGGCAGGTATCACTGCGAACCAATGAAAAGTACCGATGAGTACCTCTAAAGTAAAGAGCGCGCCACCAAAAGGAACATTATAGACAGCAGCCAGTCCTGCGCCTGCAGCGCAGGCCACCAGTACTTGACTTTCTTTAGGATGTAGCTTCATTTTATTGGTCAACCAACAGGCAAACGTGGCCCCTAGTTCTCGCGGAGCCACTTCTCGTCCCATAGGTGACCCCAAAGCAACCGTAATTATCTGCAGTAACACATGTACGATAGTCGTCTTTATAGGCATATAGGGTCTAGGTGATTTAATTGCATTTGCAATACTCACTAAAGGTCGACCATAACGAAAAACAGCCCACCAACCCCATCCAGCAATGAGACCACACAATAGCAGAGCAATCACCCTTCTCGACGCTGTTGAACCAGTAACCACATCGAGAAAACGCTCATTTTCAATAATAGGAAAGACCGTGTGCTGATAGGCTAAGTGTTGGATAAAATGTAATAATAAGGCTAGAAACATCCCACCCAAACCTGAAACAACCCCGATAACAATTGTGGCGAAAAAAAGATGATGCCATCGGGATGTTAAATGTTTAGTCATGAACTACTCCTTAATTCATAACGGGATCTGATCGCTTAACGCTCCTGCAACCTGCAATTGATGAGCAACAATACGTGCCAGGTAGTCAAATTCAATATTAACCTCTTGGCCTTTTTCTAAAAAGCTAAGGGTTGTATTCAGTAATGTGTGCGGGACAAGCATCAATTTAACGCCTTGGTTCGACACCGAGTTAATTGTTAAACTTACCCCTTCAACAGTAATACTACCTTTAGGTACTAAAAACAACATTGCATTTGCATCAAACCCACTTAACTCTACTTCAACAAATTCATTAAGGTGCTTAATGGAATGAATATGAGCAAGCGCATCTACATGTCCGCTTACGTAATGTCCCCCAAAACGAGTTGAGGCGAGCATTGCCCGTTCTAAGTTGACTTCATTACCTATTTTAAGCCGTCCTAAGGTAGTTCGCTGCAATGTTTCGGGAGAAACATCAAAACTTAAGTCGGCGTCTCCCATAGGCAATAATGTTAAACAAACGCCATTTACAGCGATGCTTTCACCTGTTTGTAATTGCTTCAAACCAGACGAAATACATAATCGGTTTGCGCCATCATGCCCAGTATTGCTAATTACGATACCTTTGCTTTCAATAATTCCGGTAAACATAGATTTATCTCATTCCTGACTCAAATGTGTTCGTCGTTCTTGCATTGTTTCTGCACTATTAATCACTGTCTGACGGCAAATTTCTTGCATCACCGGGATTTCTTTCAGAGGCTTACCTTCATGGATGGTATAGGCAATCAAAAAACTATCTCGCCATATTTTTTCATTTCGCTTTTCTTTGGACTTCATCCATAAGGCTATCCATAAAAAGTGAAATTGCCATTTATCGCGATGCAGTTCCATCTCCTCAGCAAAGACAGCTTCTATAGCTTCTTCCATCCGGCACACTCTAATCCCATCAACAAAAGTGCTGTTATGATTAACGATTTTATCAACCAAATGACTTTCTAAATACCAAGATTCAGTAAACGATTTAGTTTTTAGCCAGGATTTTGAACGTCGTAAGGAACCGGAAATCACCTCTTGAGTAAAAGGAGTAATTTGTATGCTTAATTGCTCGAAAAGATACTCTAAATCCAACTTTCTAGGACGTAAGCGTATCCCCAGTTCTTCTTGAATTTCTAAAAATTGCACGTTTGGAATTTCACCTTTGTCGATGGTTATCGCTAAGAAATGCTCAACCATCATTGTGAAATAAACTAAATCCACCTCACGCAAAGTTACATTTTCATCAAATGCCTGATTGTAATAATCTTTCACATCTTTCGAGGACAGCGAAGGTGTTATCCACGCATCTTTAAGACCTAATTCATACTTTAATAACAAACCACACAGTCTATTTTTCCTTTTTTTACGAACATGTAGAAAAACGCCCTGTGAACCGGAACCATCGATTTCAGTTGCTCGGATATTCACATTGGCTACTTCAGGTTCTGGTGCGAAAACCACCCCTTGCTTGCGTTGAATTTTAATCCAAGAGTCGAAGAGGGCATGATACCGCTCTGGATACCAATATTTGATTGTCTGTAAACGCGAAAGGGATATCGATGAAAAAGTAACCATGCCTATAATTTGACTCAGCGTGTTCAAAGCAACTTCGCGAACCTCAGCTTTAGGATGTAATAAAATAAGTAAGGCAATATCCCCACCTTCTTCAATATTATATAAATCCACCATGAGATCGATAAAAAAATCAGCCGGCATTGCATAACTTTGAGCGAAAAAATTTTCAGCGATTTCAAAAACATTAAGATCTGCTAATTCGTGAATTAAATCTCGAATTGCCTCTAGATGGGATATAGGTTCACCTTCTTGGATCACTTCTTCCTCATCACTAGCAAGTTCGTAGTAGGCATTTTTTAAATCCTCGGTCAACTCGACGTGTGATTCATAAAAAGAATTTAAGACCGGCAACCAAAAACTCAATGTATGTTTGCGAGAATTGATCATTTCGGCTAAGTGATCCATTAACTGGATTAAGATTTTTGCAGTGATCTTATTATTGGACTCCGCTGCGCCTTGTAATTGGGCGACACAAATATCCAAAGCAAAAACGCAGGCTGAATAAACTGAAAGTCCTTCATCCAATTTTTCTTCCAAATTATTAATAATATCCACCAATTTAAAAGCGAGTTCGGGTTGTTGGAAGAATAAAATATATAATTGAGGATCTGGCTCCGCGTTTTGTGCAATTAGGGTTGCCATTTCAGTAAGTAAATGATACAGCTCTGGGGAATTACTGGTCATATTTTTTAGGTACCTGTCTCGCTTTACCTTTTTCATCTATGGCAACAAAAACAAAAACTCCTTCGGTGACTTGATAGGCTTCATTTTGGGTGGCAGGATGCGCCCATACTTCAACCCGCAACGTCATAGAAGTATTACCTTGTTTTATTAGACTGACGTAACAACTCACAAGATCACCGACATGAACTGGTTTTAAAAAATTCATGGAATGAATGGAAACAGTCGCAACACGTCCCAATGCTAATCTTTTTGCCAATATTCCGGCAGCTAAATCCATTTGGGACACAATCCAACCACCAAAGATATCGCCATTAGCATTAGTATCTGCTGGCATTGCCAAAGTCTGGATAGCAAGCTCTCCCTTGGGGATGTTGGTCATGATTCACCTATGTTATGCAAGATGCGGCCTCTATATAGCGTTGGTCGACAAACCCCAGGATTACGCATTTTTTAAACGGAAAATCAGTTCCATTTCGCATTCACCCCGACCAACGCATCAAGTGTTTAATTACGTTTTAATTTTGCTAAGGCATCCGCCATTGCTGTATTAAATACCGTTTTTTTAGCAGGCTCAATTTTTTTAGCCTCTGGTTTTTTCTTGTGCTCCGTTCTTTTAACTTGGGGGGGTCTTTTCACTTCCGAAGCCTTGGCAATTTTTTTAACCGAAGGACTTGCAGGCTCGTCTTCCAATTTCATACTCAGACCAATTCTTTTCCGTTCTTTATCCACCTCAATAACCTTGACCGTGACGATATCACCGGCTTTCACTATAGTACGTGGATCAGAAATAAATTTATTGGTCATCGCAGAAATATGCACCAACCCATCTTGGTGTACTCCAATATCCACAAAGGCCCCAAAATTAGTCACATTACTCACCACACCTTCCAGAATCATCCCTTCATGCAAATGTTCGATGTCTTCAACACCTTCCTTGAATTGCGCGGTTTTAAACTCTGGACGTGGATCACGACCTGGCTTTTCCAGTTCACGCAACACATCTCTTATAGTAGGCAAGCCATATTGTTCATCAACAAATTGTTCCGCATTAACGCTGTGTAATATTTCTTTATTGCCGATCAGCTTCTTAATATCAATGTTCTTATTTTCAATTATTTTTTCTACTAAAGGATAAGCTTCTGGATGGACACAAGAAGCATCCAGCGGGTTATCTCCATTCATAATACGTAAGAAGCCAGCCGCTTGTTGAAATGCTTTTTCACCCATACGATGTACATTTTTTAATTCAGCTCGATTTTTAAATGCTCCGTGTTCATCACGATAAAGTACAATGTTTTTAGCAAGAGCTTCATTAAGACCTGAAATATGAGATAACAGAGCAGCCGAGGCAGTATTTACATCAACGCCTACGGCATTCACGCAATCTTCTACAACACCATCAAGACTGCGAGCTAGGCGAGTTTGGTTCACATCATGTTGGTACTGTCCTACTCCAATCGATTTGGCTTCGATTTTCACCAATTCTGCAAGCGGATCTTGGAGACGTCGCGCAATTGAAACAGCTCCTCTTAATGTAACATCCAAATCAGGGAATTCTTCAGAAGCAATTTCTGAAGCTGAGTAAACAGACGCGCCAGCCTCACTGACAATAACTTTAGTTAGTTTTAAATCAGGATACATTTTTATTAAATCAGAAACTAAGCGTTCTGTTTCACGAGAACCTGTGCCATTACCAATACTTATAAGATTAACCTGGTATTTTGCTGCCAACTTAGCTAAATCAGTAATTGCCGGATGCCATTCATTTTGTGGTGCGAATGGGAAAATAACGGTGTAGTCCAGTAACTTACCCGTTGAATCGACCACAACCACTTTAACGCCTGTTCGGATTCCAGGATCAAGTCCAATTGTAATTTGTGGACCTGCCGGTGCGGCCAGTAATAAGTCACGTAAATTTCTGGAAAATACTTTTATTGCTTCTTCATCTGCAATTTCTCGTAAGCGAGTCAGCAATTCCAACTCTAACTTGGTAAATAATTTTACCTTCCAAGTCAGACGCACTGTTTCAAGTAACCACTGGTCTGCTTTTCTCTGTTGATCAACAATGTTGAAATGCGTTGCTAATTTATTTTCACCATATGCTAAATCGTGTTCAGGTAAAGTAAGAGCGACTTGCAAAACACTTTCTCGACGTCCACGGAATAATGCTAATGCACGATGTGACGGAATTTTTTTAATCGCTTCGGAATAGTCAAAATAATCTGAAAACTTATTGATTGTTTCTTTTTTCTTAGAGCTACCTACCGATTTGACAATACAGTGTTGCCACAAATATTCACGTAATTCATTAATCAAATCAGCATCTTCAGCAAAATGTTCCATTAATATATGACGAGCACCCTCTAATGCTGCTTTTGCATCCTCAACTCCTGCCTCAGGATTGATAAATTGAGTAGCTTCTGTTTCGGGATCCAAAGTAGGATTTTTCCAAAGTGCCTGCGCAAGCGGCTCTAAACCTGCTTCAATGGCTATCTGTGCTTTTGTACGACGCTTTGGTCTGAATGGCAAATATAAATCTTCAAGACGAGTTTTAGTATCTGCTGCCAAAATACTTTGTTCTAGTTCCGGAGTTAGTTTCTCTTGTTCGCGGATAGACTGTAAAACTACGGCACGACGTTCATCTAATTCACGCAGATAAAGTACGCGCTCATCTATATAGCGTAATTGCACATCATCTAGTCCTTCGGTAGCTTCCTTACGATAACGAGCAATGAAAGGAACGGTAGCCCCTTCATTGAGCAGACGAATGGCTGCTTCTGCCTGCGCTGGTTTAACTTTGAGTTCTTGCGCAATAATCGCAGCTAATCTCAACATCTCTTGAGTCATTTACATCCCCGTAAAACATAAAAAATATAACAATAGATTACTTCACCTTAGACATTAAGGAGTTAGTAACCTGGATTACGCTTCGCGAACGTACCCAAAGTTCGGCAATTCGATTCTTGGGTTACGTGCTCCATTTACCTACTATCAACTTTCTTAAGCTCTCTCTATGTCTAGAGAAGGAGATCAAGGGTGACGAGTTAAAAATTCGCCACATTATTACTCAACAGTCACAGATTTGGCAAGGTTACGTGGCTGATCCACATCAGTCCCTTTAACAACAGCAACATGATAAGCCAACAATTGCAAAGGAATCGTATAAATAATTGGAGCCACCCATAAACCACAGCTAGGAACCTTAATCAAGCGAGCCCCATTTGCTCGCCAACTCTGGGAGTCATCAACAAAAACAAACAACTGACCACCCCGGGCACTCACCTCATGTAAATTGGATTTTAATTTATCCAATAACTCATCATTAGGAGCTACAGCAACAACTGGCATGTTTTCATCAACTAAAGCCAAAGGACCATGTTTTAACTCTCCGGAGGGGTATGCCTCAGCATGAATATAAGAAATTTCTTTTAATTTCAATGCACCCTCCAAAGCTACTGGGTATTGCACACCCCGTCCTAAAAATAAAGCATGTGCTTTATGGACAAACAGTGAGGCGAGGCCTTCAATTTCTTCACTCATCTTTATTGCACGTTCACAACATGCAGGCAGCTCTTGCAATTGCTTCAATACTTCGTTCGCTCGATTATCATGACAAAGCGCTGCTGCTAACATTAGAAAAGCAGCCAACTGCGTTGTAAAGGCCTTAGTAGATGCCACACCAATCTCAACTCCGGCACGTGTTAGGAACACACAATCAGCTTCTCGGACCAAGGTACTTGTTGCAACATTACAAATTGCCAAACTAGCCAAATATCCCATTTCTTTTGCTTTTTGTAACGCCGCCAGAGTATCTGCTGTTTCGCCTGACTGGGAAACAGTAATAAATAAAGTGTCTTTAGGAACTACCACGTCACGATATCGATACTCACTGGCAATTTCCACTTGGGTGGGAAGCCCAGCCAATGACTCTAACCAGTATTTGGCAACCATTCCGGCATGGTAACTGGTACCGCAAGCAACAATATGAATCTGCTTCACCATAGGAAATATATGGGAGGCCCGCTCTCCAAAACTGGATCTGAGTACTTCCAGACTATTTACACGACCTTCCAAAGTATCTGTTAGCACCTTAGATTGTTCAAAGATCTCCTTGAGCATAAAATGTCGATAAGGGCCTTTACTTACAGTCTCAGCATCACTGGTTAAAGGATGGCGCGGGCGCTCGACTAATGATTTAGAGGCGTCATAGATTGCAATGCTTTTTGAGGTAATCAATGCACTGTCGCCTTCTTCCAAATAAGTTACCGATTGTGCAAAGGATTTTAATGCTAACCCATCCGAGGCAATAAAATTTTCACCAATTCCTATGCCGACCACTAAAGGACTACCTTTACGAATGGCAACAAGTTCCCTAGGCTTTTGTTGATGTATAACACCTAAGGCGAATGCACCTTCCATTTCTGCGGCGGCGGTTTGTACTGCTTGGAGCAAATTTTCACTTTGTAGATAATAGTAATGAATTAAATGGGCCGCCACCTCTGTATCTGTTTCAGAAGTAAACTGATACCCTCTCGCTGCTAATTCACGACGTAAGTGTTCATGATTTTCAATAATCCCATTATGGACTAAGGCAATTTCACCATGGGATAAATGGGGATGTGCATTTTGTTCTGAAGGCTTACCGTGGGTGGCCCATCGCGTATGAGCAATACCTGTATTACCAGTGACTGCTGTTTCTTGCATGGCATCCGCTAAATTTTGCACTTTACCTTGGATGCGTACGCGATTTAAATGCCCATTATTATCAATTACTGCGATACCAGCAGAATCATAGCCTCGATACTCTAAACGCCGTAACCCTTCCAGTAAAATTTTACTGATGTCCCTTTCAGATACAGCTCCAATAATCCCACACATAACCTGCTCCTCGTTTCAACAACCGCACATGAACGACTTATCAATAAAAAAAGGGCAATTATGCCATAAACATTTATAAATCACTAACATGTTCGGTGTAGTAAAAACCTCTCCAGAGGATGATGCTGCAAAATTTATCCTCTTTAGATTAAAGATAAAAATTCTTGCCTCAGGGAAGACACAGTTGCATCCGGGAATTCTACAAAAAGAAAACCCGGGTTAATGGCTGCGCCTTCACCCAGGCCACACTAGAATAAATACTTAACGACTCCCTTACTCTATAGGATTTTGACACGTTACATCATATCCATGGTCTTTCATGGCCTTGCATACCTCAAAGGCCAACAACCCATGAGCACGTGTACTTGGATGAATTTCATCCCAGAATAAATAGCTTTCAGGAGTATCACATACTTGGTAGTTTTTATCTCCTGCAGCGAAGCTTGCATCTCTATATTGTAGTACTTGCGCATAACGTAGTACGAAGTTATTAGCAAAAGGTGAACTACGGAATGCATCATACATAGGAAGCTTCACATCAATACACGCGTCAGTAGTGTTGGTGAATCCATAAGTTTCTGGATTTTTTAAAGCGCGTGACAAATAATCTCCCATGTCGATATAGAGGAAGTTTGCATCAGGATAAATTTTTGCCCATTCTTCCATGCGATTTCGAAGTCGCTCATTGTGCATATCGATAGCGTTATTCAAAACTTCTCGATCTGTGGTTTGTACCATACGGGGAGTATCACCTATATGAGGCAGCCCCATAATAACAAATCGACGCGCACCAGCTTGCATCAATTTCATCACAGCAGAACCAGCGCCTGATAGGACATTATCAACATAGGTACTCATTACTTCTGTGTTGTAATTGTCTTCAAAGAATAAGACGTTGATGTAATCATTACTGCCTGAGAAAATAAAAAATACCGTTTCATCACTTAAGGCAGGGTGTTCTAACAAATAAGCTTGAACAGTCAGACCAAGACTAGGTGGGACCAACTTACCTACGATTAGATTTTTTATTGTTCCTAATGGATGACGAATCAAATTCCACACTGTTAATTGATAATCGTAAGTAGCAGTCCAACTCCCCCCAAAAGCACGATTTAAATACACTTCTTCATCCTCTGGAGAAATGGATATCATTTTTGCTAAATATTCATTCCATACCTGGCCATTAGAGAAACGTGCATTCCAATAGGGTTTTCCAGGTAATACAGGCACCATTTTAATTTTGCTGACCAAATTAGCGATATAAGGTGCTAATTGATTATCAAAAAAATCTGTAACAATAGCGATACCGGAATCCAAAACCATTTGTGGTACATAATATTCGTCGGCGAACTCAACCATTTTGTTAAGCACAAAAACTTTAAACGGAGCTACTAAAAAAGCAGGGTCTTCTTCCTGACGCAAACTTTTAAGTAGATGCGTGGTATTTCCTGTATCCGACAAGCTGTCGCCAAAAACAACCATCGACTTTACTGGGGTAGCAGAATAACTTATGAAAGGTATGAATAAACAAAGGACAAGAAACCACCGCAACTTCCGAATGTAATAGGCCATATTATCTCCTTATAAAAGCCAACGGATTAAAACACAGATAGCTTTGGTATATAACAGTATGATCGCTGGTTAGTTTTTGTCAACGCATTTCATTAATTTTGCTTAATATTTAAACGTAACATCGGGTGCATTTAATTGAAGCCTATTGATTAAATTCTGTGTAAATGGTAATTTTTGCCAAATATTTTTGTTTATATTTCAGGTAGTACAATGAAAAAAATCGTCATTGCCTCATTTTATAAATTTGTTTCCTTAGAAGATTTTGAAATGTTGCGACAACCTTTGCTTGCTCAAATGCATGAAATCCAAATCAAAGGAACTATTATATTAGCCTCTGAAGGAATCAATGGAAGTTTTGCTGGTACGCGTGAACAAATGGATCTTTTTTATCAATTCATACGTCAAGATGAGCGCTTAGCCGACTTAAAGTTTAAAGAAACATTCGATGAAGAAAATCCATTCGAAAAATCGAAGGTTAAACTTCGCAAAGAAATTGTCACCATGGGTATAAACAACGTTGATCCGTTGAAAAAGGCGGGAACTTATCTTAGCCCCCAGGAATGGAATGAATTAATTCAAGATCCTAACGTCGTCTTAATCGATACGCGTAATGATTATGAGTTTGAATTAGGCACGTTCAAAAACGCCATTAATCCCACCACAGAAAACTTTAGAGATTTCCCGCACTACGTGCGTGAGCAGTTGCTCGATAAAAAAGATAAAAAAATTGCCATGTTTTGCACCGGTGGCATACGCTGTGAAAAATCCACCGCTTATTTAAAAGATTTAGGTTTTGAAAATGTGTATCATTTGCATGATGGTATTCTCAACTATATTGAACAAATGCCTAAGGAAGAATCGCTCTGGGAAGGACAATGCTTTGTATTTGATAACCGAGTCGCGGTTGATGATCAATTAAATCGGGTTTATCCTCAATTACCATTGGATTACAAACACGATCGCAATAAAGAATAAATATGACCAACAAAAAACAATCCGATTCAACCATTGTTTTGAATCGCAAAGCAGGCTTTAACTATTTTATTGAGGATCAATATGAGGCCGGCTTAGTGCTTGAAGGCTGGGAAGTCAAAAGTTTGCGCGCAGGGAAAATAAATTTGTCAGATGCCCACATTATTATCAAAAACAGTGAAGCCTTTTTGCTGGGCGCCCAGATTCAGCCACTCATAACCGCCTCTACTCACTCTATCCCGGACCCAATACGTACACGTAAGTTATTATTAAATAAAAAAGAACTTAATCACCTCATCGGAAGTGTCGAACGTCAAGGATATACTATAGTGCCCCTTTCTTTGTATTGGAAAAAAAATAATATAAAGATAAAAATAGCTTTGGCCAAAGGTAAAAAAGAGCATGATAAGCGCGACACCATTAAGGATCGGGAATGGGAAAGAGACCGCTCCCGGATAATGAAAAAAACAGGGAGAGATTAATGAATGTAGACGAATTGGTACCCGATTTTGTATTCGCAGCAACAAGTGGCCTCAATGCTCATCTAAGTGATTATCGAGGACAACACGTAGTCCTTTATTTTTACCCTAAAGATGCAACTCCAGGATGCACAACAGAAGGTCAAGATTTCCGGAATGCATATCCTCAGTTTCAAAAATTAAAGGCCCAAATATTTGGAGTTTCCCGGGACAGCTTGAAATCTCATGAGAACTTTAAAGCAAAACAAAATTTTCCTTTCGAATTGATTAGCGATCATGATGAACAATTATGCCAATTGTTTGATGTGATAAAAATGAAATCCATGTACGGTAAACAAGTTCGGGGTATTGAGCGCAGCACATTTATCATTGATCCGCAAGGGAAATTAATCAAAGAATGGCGTAAAGTAAGTGTGAAAGGACATGTCGCGGAAGTACTTAACTCATTAAAATAAAATTTATACCGACGGATCATATTAATGCTTTAGGAGAAACCAGAGTTGCCTAACGATCGCTCAAAATGATCCTAATATGGATTTTTAGTACCCGTGATGAATCGTTACAGTAATTTTATCCTTGACTGAATCTCCTCCCCTAAGCAGAATGAAAGAAGCATTCAAATAATTGTAGGTTGGTGAAGACCGCAACCAGGCTACGCGTTTTAATCACAAGGTGAATTTATGGATAATAGCAATACCCGCCCGAAGCTGTTTGTACTTGATACCAATATTTTAATGCATGACCCTACAGCCATCTATCATTTTGAAGAGCATGATATCTATTTACCCATGGTAGTTTTGGAGGAGTTAGACAGCCATAAAACGGGGACATCGGAGGTCGCACGAAACGTCCGTCAAACCAACCGTATGTTGGTAGAGCTCATGAGCAATGCCTCGCATGAACAAATCGTATCTGGTTTAGCTATACCAAACTATCTCAACTCCGATAAAAAGAAGTGCAGTGGAAAGTTATTTTTTCAAACGGATGAATTCGACCAAGTTGTTCCTTCCACGCTTCCAGGACATAAAGTGGATAACACAATTCTTGCCACCGCTTTAGGGTTACAAAAAAAGTATGCGGGAAAAAGGCAGGTGATTATTGTATCGAAAGATATTAACTTGCGTATCAAAGCAGGAATTCTTGGCATTCTTGCAGAAGATTATTATAGTGACCAGGTACTTGATGATGTCAATCTCTTACACCGAGGTCTACATATTCTTGATAATAGTTTCTGGGATACTCATGCAAAAGACATGGGTTCATGGCAAGAAAGCGGCAAGACTTTTTATAAAGTAGCAGGCCCGTTAATTAATCAATGGAATCCCAACGATTGCATTAGCACCGAGGATGATCAATTCCAAGCCATCGTGAAAAAACTTGAAAGTGACCATGCAGTGATTCAGTTAGTTCGTGATTACACGAAACATTCCGTATGGGGAATCCATGCTAAAAATCGTGAGCAAAACTTTTCTTTAAATTTACTCATGGATCCAGATATTGATTTTGTAAGCTTACAAGGTCCTGCAGGTACTGGGAAAACCCTTCTTACTATTGCTGCAGGTTTAACTCAAGTTTTAGATCAAAACCGTTATAACGAAATTCTTATGACGCGTGTGACCATCCCTGTTGGAGAAGATATTGGCTTCTTACCGGGAACTGAAGAAGAAAAAATGACGCCGTGGATGGGCGCTTTAATGGATAACTTAGAAGTTTTACACAGCTCCCAAGTAGGCGGTAGTTTTGGACGGGGCGCAACTCAAGATCTATTACAAAACAAAATTAAAATTCGCTCTTTGAATTTCATGCGGGGTCGTACTTTTTTAAATCGCTATATTATTATCGATGAAGCACAGAACCTGACTCCGAAACAAATAAAAACTCTGGTTACACGTGCCGGTCCAGGATCGAAAATTATTTGTCTTGGGGATATTAAGCAAATAGATACTCCTTATTTGAGCGAAACAACCTCGGGTTTAACTTTTGCGGTAGACCGGTTTAAACACTGGGAGCACAGTGCGCATATGAGTTTAACTCGCGGGGAACGCTCAAGGCTTGCATTTTATGCAGCAGAACATTTATAGTACGCACTTTAAGGATTTACCATGACTGACCATGCCATCACTTTTGATGACGTTCTGCTTGTTCCTTCATACAACCACCACGAATCAAGAAGAGTCGTGGAAACAACCAATACCGATCGGTTGGGCAAATTATCTTTAGAGCTCCCTGTAATTAGTTCTAATATGGATACAATTACTGAAAGTTCTATGGCTAATTTCATGGGTTCTAAAGGTGCAATGGGCGCATTACACCGTTTTATGTCGATCGAAGAAAACATTCAAGAATTTAAAAAATGTCAAAGTAATGTATTTGTTTCGATTGGTTGTACGGCAGCTGAATTGGAAAGAGCAGAAGCATTACGTGATGCGGGAGCTAACTATTTTTGTGTGGATGTTGCCCATGCCCATGCCAAATACGTAGGAAAAACTCTAAAAAGTTTACGTCATTTACTTGCGGATCGCTGTATTATGGCTGGAAATGTTGCGACCTATGCAGGAGCTGATTATCTTGCTTCATGTGGGGCTGATATCATTAAGGCGGGTATTGGCGGTGGTTCAGTATGCAGTACTCGTATTAAAACTGGCTTTGGTGTACCCATGTTAACCTGCATTCAAGATTGTTCGCGCTCAGATCGCTCTATTGTAGCGGATGGCGGAATTAGAACCACTGGTGACATCGTCAAAGCCTTAGCCTTTGGTGCTGACTTTGTGATGATTGGTGGTATGTTAGCAGGTACATCACCAACTCCTGGTGATGTGATTCAAAAGCAAGATGGCACCAAAGTAAAACGTTACCGTGGCATGGCATCTAAAGAAGCGCAAGAGAACTTCTTAGGACAAATGCATGAATGGAAAACGGCTGAGGGAGTAGCAACTGAAGTACCCTATAAAGAAAATCCAGATGCGATTATTGCTGATATAGTTGGCGGTTTAAGATCCGGTCTGACCTATGCTGGCGCAGACACAATTAGCGAACTGCAACGTAAATTAAATTATGTAGTCGTTACTCAAGCCGGACGCATTGAAAGTTTACCACATAAGCTTTTGGGCTAAATTTAATTTGAATACAACCCGGGTTAAGCAAAACCCGGGTATTTTATAGATGCAAGTCAGGGGCCTGATGGTCCATTCTGTTCAAATGTTTTATCTTCCTTCTCGCTAGGAGAAGGACTAGGTGATTGCTCAACAAGTGCATCAAAATCCATACCTTCAAATGCTTCATTAAATTCCGACATTAAATTCGAAGAAGTACTATTTTCCGGGCTACTTAAATCCATTTGCTCATCCTCATCCTCTTCTGGTTCTGCCATTTCATCCAGTTCTTTCCCATCACCCCCAGTTAACTGGGCTGTGGCACCTTTTATCGCATTCACAAGTCCCGAATTAACCGCGTCTTGAATAGAACTTACCATTTCTTTAAACTGAAGAGCTGCTTGCCCTGCTTGGGTGTTTTTGAGATCATCCAATTTTTGATCCGCTTGATCCAATAATTGATCTTTTATATCTCCGGCCTTAGCGTTAAGGGCGTCTTTTAATCCACCTAAAGCTTGGCCTAACTCGGTCTTTGAAAATTTATCTAAGGCCATTTCCCCTGCCTTTTTCAGGGCACCGTTTATATCTCCATTAATCTCAGAAACCATCTCACTGAGTTGCTCGTTCAATTCAAGATAAGGATTTTTTTCCTTACTCTCAGTAGACTTCTTTTTAGCTTCTGGGAAGGGCTTACCCTCGTCTTGCGAAGGCTTCTTATCTTCGTCCTTATCCGATTTTGGTTTAGGCCCGTCATTAATGTCAGGTGTGATTACATTAGGTTGTGGAGGCGGAGAGCTAGTCGTCTGAGTTTCTTGTAATTTGGGCTTTTCTTTTTCAGTTTTTTCAGTACTCATAAATCTTAACCTCTGTAATAATCCACCTCTATGTTAAAGATAGCACATCATAAGAAACATTACCTTTAAATAGATAGCGCAGATCGAATAATTTCAGATACACTTATCTTATCAAGAGTCGTTCTTTGATGAATTGGATTTAATCATAATTTACAATAATTTTGCAAAATTATTGCAACCTTTATGGAATGATATTTTACTATGAATCTTAATGATTTTCGCTATATGCGTCGCGGTAAACAACTGTTTGATTTAAACAAAGAAGATTATAATCTCCTTAAGCCCATTAGACGACGAGGCACAAAAACTGATCGCGCACTGCTACTTTTACATGGGTTTACTTCTACACCCGCAGTTTATCGCTACTTAATTCCTCAATTAAATCATTACGATGCCATAGTTTGTCCAGCATTACCGGGTCATGCCGAAAGTATCGCTGCCTTTGCCCACACCAAGGTTTCAGATTGGATTGAATGTGCAACGAAAGAGTGTGAACAGTTATTTAAAGAATATCAACATGTGGATGCCCTGGGATTATCCCTTGGGGGAATATTGGCATGCGAGTTGAGTGCAACTTTTACATTCAATCACATGTTTCTTTTAGCTCCTGCTTTAAAATTACAAATGAATATTTATCGTAATCTACAGCTTCTTCTTGTACTAAAAAAACTTGGATTCTGTGAGCTAAGGGGCGTAGCGGGTAATATGGAAACCAACAAACATGCCGAAATATCCTATCGAAGGATACCCATTCCTGTACTTATTGAACTGTTTACAATGATTCGCGAATATCAATGGATTACCCCCAATTGCCCAATTGATCTCTTTTTTGGTGTTCATGATATTGTTGTGGCCTCAAAAGAGGTAGAACAAATGTTTTCTCATGTCCCCAACACAACAATCCACTGGTTAGCAAATTCAGCTCATGTCTTGCCATTAGATAATGATTTGGATCAAATTGTGCAGTGTATTAATCAACGCACCTCACCCAATCTTAATGAAAAATCGTCTCTTTTGTTGATGGGAGAGAGTTAGAGTCGATCTCTACCTTCGTTATGCGCTCCCTGCCAGAGATAAGGGCTGCTCTCACTTTTCCAATACGGTTGAGATAGCGATAAATCCCCCCCTTTCCCATTACGGGAAAGGGTTGGGGTGAAGGGGAATTTCACCATAAATTTTAAGGAAATTGCTTATTGTAGCGATTGAAATCTTTCAATTCGAATTGATTCCACTCGCGCATATCTAATACCGAGCCATCGAACGCCATAAAGTCTGCGCGGGTGGTAGGTAGATTAAAATAATAAATATCACTGGCATCCGTAGCTAAATTGCTCTGATGTTTTGCCACTGAAATTTCTGCAACCGAACGATCGTGGGTTTTGACAAAACTGCGTTGTGCCCGTAAGTAACGACCTTTAAATCGTGCATTTCCCCAAAGTTCAACGTCGAGCCTATTTACGGCGCCAGCTAGTTGGATTGTAGATTTCTGCTTCGCACGAACCGTCAAAGTATCCGTTTTAACCCAAAATAAACTCAACCATGCATTTCCTTGCATGACTAAATTAGCCAGGTTAACTACCCCGGAAAGTTGTACCTTCGGGCTTCCTTCTAAATGGAGTCGTAAACCCGGACTGGATATTCCGCCAATTTGATTAAGGCCTTTACCTTGTATATCCAAAACTCTTAATCCGATAGCTCCACCTAATCTTACAGTTCCGGTATTCACCAAGTAAACATCCAATAAACTCGTACGTATCTGATCCCCAGTGATTATGGGTGTGCCATTAGCCATCAAGCGGTTAAGAAATCGGCCTCGTATCTCAGCATAGATTGACCCATGTAAATCTCCTTTCCCCGCTATCGCTAAATATAAGGTGTTTTGTGAAACCTCTACTTTTACTGCCGCCAAATCGCGAGGATCACCCGATAAAATAACCTCAGGCTCTTTATAACCAGTATGCAGCCTAACATGAATTGGTCCTTGGACGTTAACTTGATTGAAAGCAGATACTCGTCTAACTTGTTTTATTTTAAGTACTTGAGGGGGTGGTGAGAGAGGCTCATTTTTTGGCGCATGATGCACACAAGCAGTTAATAAAAATACAATCGGAATCAATAAGTAAGACCGCTTTAGCATAGACTTCATTCCCATATCAATAATTCCTCTACATTAGAGGAAGTTCTAACAATGTGCAAGGTCAGGATATAATGCATAAATTCTTCATAAGTAAGGCTGGATAAAGCGATGAGGCCCGGGAATTTAGTTCATACGAAACCTGGGCTTTACCCAGGTTATTTTAAAACCAGGAACCTTTATTAAAATCTGAAAGCATTACCTTAGCAGGACAAGTATCATTAACTTGTGAATCAGGAGCGCTATCGATTAATGATTCTAACGGTTCATCAAATGGAATTAATGCCGGCAACTGAATATAAATATCAACCAATATACCATTCCTACAACCTAAATAAACTTTTCCAGAATTATTTGTACCAAATGTTTGGGTTACCATTTCTCGCAGCATCGCCAAGGATACCTTTTGTCCTTGATGTTGCGTTAGGTATTGTCCCAAAATCGAATTATCAACCGACTCCGTCAAACGCATCGCCAGCGAAAAATACTCATCCGCAGATAAAATTTGGCAACTTCCATGCTTATTCCATTCATGGCGTTCCAAACAACTCCCATAATTGTAACTGGGCATCATTTTTTTTAAATGTTCAGAAACTTGAGGTGAGAGATTTAGCGGAGGATAAGCACAATGTCTAGATTTTTGCTCTACACCACAATATCCATAACTTTGGCCGCAGGCATTCTGATTGGGCCATAAACCATGTAGGGTAAGATGCTTTGCTTGATAAGAGTCTTTAGATAGATGCATGCATTCGGGCTTACCTGCTTCATATCCATAGGTTTGACAAAAACCAGGCTGTGAGCTAAGCGCTAAAACATAAGAATCGGACATCCCTGCATGCGTATCGCAAGAATCACCGAACTCTACAGAAGCAACAACGTTGAAAGAAAAAACAAGCAACAACAGGGTTGTGAGCTTTTTCATTAAGACACTCCGGCCAAGCTTCTTTCAAAACATTATACATTAGAAGATAACGAAAACCAGTCTTTTATTTTATATAACCCCGTTGAATATAAATGAAAAAATTTTATTTATAGTGTTTATTTCAAAGACCAAATATCATTAAAAATAAGTTTTAGACAATGTAAAGCAGAATTAGGCTGCAGCTAATCATTGGAGAAACACGCCATATTACATAGTTCTATTGAATTGTTTTCAGAACCTTTTTTAAAGAAAGCAGGACTCTTGTCTAATTTAAAATCAACTTTGAATATATCCTCACAAAATTCCTCATATTCAGTAGAATTAAACTCTAACGCCTCTTTCTCCTTAGGTTTAAATAGTGTTTCTACTGCATAATGGGAAGCAATGCCAAGCGCCACTGCAATAAGAAGCACGGGTACACCTATACCCAAAGGTACGAACATTAAACTTGCAAATACAACCGCAGGAATGAACGCTTCAATTATAATGCTGCGTACTAGACTTGCCGATTGATAAACTCTGACCCTTTTCTGATATTCAGTCTCTGCCAGGCATTGCTTTATTTCCAGGAAAATAAATTGTTTTCCCTTCTTATCAAGGTCATCATACTGTTTTTTCAATTGTTCCGTTAAATCGGAGGCCTGTTTCATTTGCTCTTGAATGGTCAAATGGGTTTTATACAGTTCAATACCACCCTTGGTAGCATTATTGATGACGGTAAATACAAAGCACAATACTGCGCCAGCAATGGCCATAGAAGCTAAAACCGGAGCTGCTATAGGCATGAAGGGCATAGTTAAGATCAAAAAAGCGAGCATTAAACCTACTGCATAGGCAATATTATTGATTAAAGATATTTTTTGAAGTTGCCAATCTCTTTCACACTTTGATTTTTCATTTTTTAAGGTACGCAGTTGTATTTCTATTTGACGGCTTTCTTTTTGTTGTTCATTAGTAAGTTGTCTTTCCTTCTCCATGGCGCGAAATGTTTGAAGTTGTTGTTCTAAGCGCTCTATATCGTCTTGGTATTGGATCATGGCTTTGTTATGTTTAATTCGTTCTTCTTCAAAAGCCCATACTGTCATAATTATGTCGAAAACCAGCAGCGCAAGAGTAACGGCATCTCCTGCCATCCCTAATGAACCCTTTCCTGTAAGCCAGAAGAAGCAAAGCAGATTTGCAGTACCCCATACCGAATCATTCAATAAATCAAACTTCCTTTGTGACCATTGGGTTAGAAAACGATCCTGCCAAGGAGTGTTCGCTTCCACCTCATCCATCCATGGGCCTTTTATTGTGTGTTTGAGTAATATACCCAATTCCAGAAAAAAACGAGCATAGTATAAAGTCCAACTCAGATTACCGGTATAAAAATCAGGAGTTTTGATGGCTTCAGCCGCTTGTTCGGCGTAGTAACGACCTTCGGGTACTAATCCAATTACGGTTTTTAAAAAAGTTGAACCCCATACCCAATACAATCTCTTCTCATTCAATTTGCCCATGTGTTTTTTAATCGACTTCGTAGTACCAATCGACAAATCGACAATATCTTCCGCTAATAATTGGCCTACCGAAATACCCATATATTTTACAGGTTTTGCATCAGAGCCTGCTTGCTGTATTTCAAACTCCTTTATCCTAGCCTGATATACAGGATCTAATAATCTGAGAAAATCGGAGCACTTTTTAATTTGGGTATTGTATTCTCTTATATTTTCGAATTTTTTATATTCTATTTCATGTTTTTGTTGGGCTAACAAGAGCAAAAGAGTCATTTGCAACTCATATACACGCTCTTCTTTTTGAAGATCATTCATGTATTTGAACATCACGCTGTCTGTTTTGTTCAATAACTCTAAATAGAAATTTAATGAAGAAAGAAAAGCATTGCTGCGGTATTCTGTAAAGGCACGGCCTGTGAATTTTTTAATACATTCCAGCTCCTCTCCTCTAGCCCGTTTATAGCTTGGAGTGCACGCCTTCTTTAGCTTATTGTATTGAACCCTTTCTTCGTTATATATAATTAATTTATTATTATATTCCTCCAACTTTTGGAGATACTGTAAGTATTCAGATGATTTAATATATTCTGTATATTCAGGAGAATTTTTTTTTAAAAGCGCGAGTGTTGAAGGGATTATCGGCTTAACAGGTTTCTTTAAGCGAGCCAGCGGGTAAATACTGTTACTTTTTTTATCCCCGTAATAGAGTCTATTACCATGCAAAATGATTGCATGAGTACTGTCTGACAACTCTTCGATGTCAGAAAATTTTCCGGGGAAATAATCAATTTGAATGAGGCCACATTCAGATCTGTTGTAGTCAAGCAAGTCCCCGTAGCTCAAATCAGCAAGTTTCTTTTTGTCTTTTAATGCATCTCTAAGAAATGACTGCAGAATTGCGCTACTCGTTGCCATAGTATCACCTCTATACTCATGAATTCTGGCCATTCATTCAGAGCACAGCGAAAAAATTTATATGTTCTTTTTTATAACATAATATTGATTTTAAAAACAAGATGAGCATACATTGATTTACAATATTGATACCAAATTTACACTAAAAAAGGTGATTTTTGTAAAAAATTAATTTTTGGGCCAATATTGAGTGCCGTGTACAGAGATAAGGTGGTATTGGGAACCCGGGTTCGCTTCGCTTTACCCAGGCAATCACTAGATGAATTATTAGAATTTATGAGGTAATTTCGCGCGCGTAAATGTCATCAAAACGTTTAATATCATCTTCTCCCAAATAATCCCCACTTTGGACCTCAATAACATAGAGTGGTTCAATACCAGGATTACTTAAACGATGAAGTGTATTTTGGGCAATATAAGTCGATTGATTCACAGATAAATAAATCATTTGCGAGTCGTTTATTACTTCTGCTTTGCCGGACACAACAACCCAATGTTCTGCACGATGCTGATGCATTTGTAAAGACAACCGAGCTCCAGGCTTGACCATCAATCGTTTTACTTTAAATGATGCACCTTCAGCTAAAATTTCATAATATCCCCAGGGACGCGAAACTCGTTGGTGATCTTGAGTTAATTGATGGTGATCTTTACTTAAAGAATTTACTAGATCTTTAACCTGTTGGGAATATTGCTTATCAGCCACTAAAACAGCATCTTGGGTAGCCACAATAATTTGATCTTGGACACCAATTGCGGTAACTAAAAGGTCGGTACTATGAATCAAGCAATTCGTACTTTGTTGAGCAATAACTTTTCCAGTGACGGTGTTCCCATCTTGATCGGCTGTATTAGCATCGGCTACTGCAGACCAACATCCTAAATCACTCCATTGCATAGACACAGGGATTACTACTGCTTTATTCGTTTTTTCCATAATCGCATAATCAATGGATTCCGCTTCGCAACGAGAGAACGATTCTAAATCAAGACGTAAAAAATCATGATGATTCTTGGCTTTTAATACAGCCTGCTGACTAAAATAATAAATATCAGGTTGATATTCTGCTAACTCTTGAAGATACACATCCGCACGACAAACAAACATGCCGCTATTCCAAAAATAGTTTCCATCGGCAATAAATTCTTTGGCGCGATCAAGTTCCGGTTTTTCCCTGAAACTTAAAACCTGTTGCACCTTTTCAGTAAGCGGCTCGCCTGCTTCTATGTAACCATATCCAGTTTTAGGACTATCGGGCTGAATCCCAAAAGTAACTAGAGCGTGGTGTTCGGCAGCATATTGTGCTCCTATTAACATCGCTTCTTGCCATTCTTTATCATCAGCAATCCAATGATCTGAAGGAAGTACTAACATCACCGCATCGGGCCCTGCTTGCTGAGATAAATAATGAGCTGCACATGCGATGGCTGGGGCGGTATTACGAGCACAAGGTTCCAGCAAATAAGTCATTGACTGATTAAAATGATTTAATTGATCCTGACAAAGAAAATAATGAGCATCATTGCTTACTATAAGAGAAGGCGTCATTACCAAGCTCTGCGCTCGTTTTACAGTTTGTTGCAGGAGGGATAACTCACCATTTAAAGCCAGAAATTGTTTTGGATAATTTTTTCGAGATAAAGGCCATAAACGAGTTCCAGAACCTCCTGCAAGGATAACGGGATAAAGAATAGTCGTCATAAAGTTCCATGTTATGGCATAATCGCCGCATTCTAACAGTATTTTTTACCTAAAAAAAGGTAACTTTTCAATCAATCCAGGAAACTAGGCTCTTCTACCCTGCTGTAGTTATCCGCATAACATAGATGCGTGTGGTGCTTAGACTTGTTGAAAGGATATATAAAATAAGTAATTTACGGGGACTTACTATTATGAAAAAAAAAGCAGTAGTTCTATTATCGGGTGGGTTAGATTCAACGACTTGTCTAGCTTTGGCTGCTTCCAAAGGCTTTTCTTGTTATGCGATTAGTTTTTCTTACGGGCAAAGACATTCTGCTGAATTGCGTGCAGCAAAGCGTATTGCACAACACTACGAGGTAGCAAAACATCAGATCGTTACCTTAGATACGGAATTATTCAGAAATTCAGCATTGACTGATGGTTCTTTGGAAGTACCTGCTTTCCAGGGCGGCACTGATATTCCAGTAACCTATGTTCCTGCACGCAATACCATTTTTCTAGCTATGGCCTTAGGTTTTGCAGAATCAATAGATGCTAGAGACATATTTATTGGTGCAAGTTCTGTTGACTATTCACACTATCCAGATTGCCGTCCAGAATTTATCGCGGCATTTCAAAATTTAGCCAATTTAGCAACCAAAGCTGGGGTAATGGGTGATCGTTTTACGATTCATGCCCCATTACAACATTTAAGCAAGGTACAAACCATTCAGCTTGGAGTAAGTCTAGGAGTAGATTACAGCTTAACTGTTTCCTGCTACAAAGCCAATGATGCGGGCCAAGCCTGTGGACAATGCGATAGTTGTACCTTTAGACAACGCGGTTTTCTTGGGGCTGGAATTACTGATCCTACTGGATATTATTCTGATCCTACATAAAAATATTATTCTAATCCTATATATAAGTTGCAATTAGGGTATTAATTTCGTTTGAGATAAATACCCCGCCGAATAAAAATTAGCCTTAAGGTTTTATTAACTACCAATGTGCTCATTAATTAAACTATTAACCCAAAAAAAGCAATTTATTTTACACTTTTGTTACAACAAATTGAGCATTTTTGATTCACATATAGCAAAATCGTTGCTATTATTCGCCCTGATTTATAACCTTGGAGTAAGATAATGACATTTAAACAGTTTATGAAGACCGTTGCTTATTTACCCGCTAATGCTTTTACTGGCGTGGTTAAATCGGTATTGGGATATACAGATAATAAGGGTATAGCACATCGTGGTTTATTAGGTTTAGTAACAGATGGGATTAAATTTGTTGGCCGTTCAATTTCTGACTTCTTGTCTGAACACAAAAAAGCAATTACTACTGCTGCTTGGCTTACTTTAGCTGCTGCTGGTGCTGTTGCATTGACTTTATTCTTATGGCCTGCTGCTTTAACTGCAGTTGCTTCATTCTCAATCTACGGTTTTTCTATTGCAGGTATCGCTGGTGCTAACGCCCTTGCGCAAATCGGTTTGGCTTCTCTATTAGCGGGTGCTGCGGTTTCTGCTGCTACTTATGTAGGCGCTGCTGCGGGTAATTTCTTTTCTTGGGTTGCTGATTGCTGCAAAAACATTAAAAGCAAAGCTCCTAGAAGTGCTAACGAAGATGAATACCAAGTTATTAATGAGAACTCAGAGTCAGAGTCAGATTCAGAAGAAGATGTTCTTGAGATCGGTTCTGATACAAAAAAAATCAAAACTACTGAAATCAAAACTAATCCACTAAGTAGAATGTCATCTCCTACTGATAGAAGAGATGCCGACACTATAATGTCCGATGTTCCGAATTTTAGTTCTCCGCTCAATTCTACTAAAGGAAAACCTTCTACTCCTGTAGTGAGCACAGAAGAGAAAACAGTTTTAGAAGCATCATCTAATACTTATAATTAAGTAAAATTTTCAAAACGCGGCCTAGGCCGCGTTTTTTATTTCCATTTTCAATTAATTTATCAAGCAAATACATAAACTAAACCCTTAGTTTAGAAATCTTTCTTAAAGTAAAGTCCTCTATTTGAAACTCAGTTACCTACAGCATTTATAATTCATATGCGTTATAATCAATCATTTTCAGATAAGCAGGTATCTACTTGATGGCGAAACAACGTAAAATGCTGGTTACCAGCGCCTTACCGTATGCAAATGGACATTTACATCTTGGGCATTTAGTGGAACACATTCAAACGGATATTTGGGTACGCACTCATAAGATGTCTGGAATCGAATGCATCAGTATCTGTGGTGATGATGCTCATGGCACTCCAATTATGTTAAAAGCAGAGCAAATGGGGATTACTCCTGAAGCGTTAACGGCTGAGATCAAACTAAGCCATGAGCGTGACTTCAAAGCCTTTGCGATTGCTTATGATTGTTATCACACGACTCACTCCCCAGAAAATAAAATTTTAGCGGAGACTATATACGAGTCCTTAAAGGCAAATGGTTCAATTATTAAACGAACCATACGTCAAGCTTATGATCCCGTAAAGCAAATGTTTTTACCCGATCGTTATGTCAAAGGGACCTGTCCTAAATGTAGTGCTAAGGATCAATATGGCGATAACTGCGAAGTTTGTGGTGCAACCTACTCACCCACAGATCTACTTGATGCAGTATCTGCTATTTCCGGTGCTAAACCTGTAGAAAAAGATTCAGAACATTACTTTTTTGACTTACCTCGTTATGAAGATCTATTAAAGGAATGGACTCGAAGCGGGCACCTGCAAGCTGAAGTAGCCAACAAATTAGATGAATGGTTTGCGGCTGGATTAAAACAATGGGATATTTCACGTGATGCACCTTATTTCGGGTTTCCAATCCCAGGGACCACCGATAAATATTTCTACGTCTGGCTTGATGCTCCTATAGGGTACATGGCCAGTTTTAAGAAATACTGTGAGGAACATGACGTCTCTTTTGCTGAATTTTGGGATAAAGAAACGACCACTGAGTTGTACCATTTCGTGGGCAAAGACATCGTTTACTTTCATGCTCTGTTTTGGCCGGCTATGCTTGCTGCCAGTGGTCATCGGATGCCTACTGCAGTTTATACTCACGGCTTTTTAACCGTTGATGGCCAAAAAATGTCAAAATCACGCGGAACTTTTCTGGAAGCACGTACGTATCTGCAACATTTACATCCGGAATACCTACGGTATTATTTTGCAGCTAAACTGAATGGTCGTGTTGATGATCTCGATTTAAATTTTGAGGATTTCACCAACAGAATCAATGCAGACCTTGTGGGCAAGGTTGTCAATATTGCCAGCCGTTGCGCCGGATTTATCAATAAGCGATTTGCGAACCAACTCAGTAATAGCTTAAGCGATCCACAATTGTATGCCGAACTGCTAGAAATGCGTGCTGAAGTCATTGAATCATTTATATCTCGCGATTATGCTCGTGCTGTACGTCACATTATGGATTGTGCCGATAAAGTCAATCAATACATCGATACTCATAAACCTTGGGTATTAGCAAAGCAAGAAGAACGTTTACCTGAAGTACAAGCTATTTGTACCATGGGAATTAATTTATTCCGAATCTTAATTACCTACCTAAAGCCAATAGTCCCTCTGATGGCAAATGCCGCGGAAGAATTTTTAAATTGTCCCCCCCTTACCTGGGAATCAATTGATAATCCTTTATTAAATCAGAGCATCAATACGTTTCAACCTTTAATGGTTCGTGTTGAAAAAGAAAAAATACAAGCCATGCTGGAGCAATCCAAACAGGTGAACAATGGCCTCAGTTAAAGAAATTGAAGCACTTTTGCCACAAACTCAATGTGGCGAGTGCAATTATCCTGGTTGCTTGCCCTATGCCGAAGCGCTAGCTCAAGGGAGTGCTGCGATTAATAAATGTCCTCCAGGAGGAGTTGACACAGTTAAAGCGCTCGGAGCATTACTCAATGTTGATCCTGCTCCTTACTTGCAAGAAGCGTTAGCAAATACCCGCGCACCATCTGTTGCTGTCATTCGTGAAGCAGAATGTATCGGTTGTACCAAATGCATCAAAGCCTGTCCGGTCGATGCAATTATTGGCAGCGGCAAATTAATGCACGCTGTAATTGACCATGAATGTACGGGTTGTGGATTATGTGTTGCTCCCTGTCCCGTAGATTGTATCGAGATGGTTAATTTACCCCATGTAAACTATGATAAAGATTTAGCACGTAAACGTTTTAATGCCAAACAAACCCGTTTGTTACGTGAAGAACATGAAAAACAGCAAGCGTATCGAGAAAAGCGTCAACTTGCATTAAAAGCGGATAAAACCCAAGACATGCAAGCCAAGCAGGACTATATCCAACAGGCATTGGCCCGCGTAAAAGCGAAAAGAAGCCATGAATAAACAACAGCGCCACGAAATTTTTGCCCGTTTTCAAGAACAAAACCCACATCCAACTACTGAGTTGACTTACCGCTCTTCTTTTGAATTATTAATTGCGGTCATTCTTTCAGCACAAGCAACGGATGTGGGTGTAAATAAAGCCACTGCTAAATTATTTCCGGTGGCTAATACCCCTCAAGGTATCCTTGATTTAGGACTGGATAGACTTAAAGAGTATATAAAATCTATAGGCCTTTATAATAGCAAAGCCCAAAATATTATGAACACCTGTGACCTGCTGGTCAAAAAATATAAGGGTAACGTTCCTAATCAACGTGAGGAATTGCAATCATTGCCTGGGGTAGGTCGTAAAACCGCTAATGTGATTCTCAATACCGCTTTTGGGGAGCCCACTGTGGCTGTAGACACCCACATATTTCGGGTAGCGAACCGCACAGGGCTTGCCAAAGGGAAAACTCCTTTAGCAGTTGAAAAAGCGCTCCTAAAAAACATCGAACCCAAGTTTTTGAAGGACGCTCACCATTGGCTTATTCTCCATGGACGTTATATATGTACCGCACGACGTCCTCATTGTAAAAACTGTATCATTCAAGATCTATGTGAATATCCTGATAAGAATTGGTCTTAATAGAGAGATTTGTCATTACACCCCAGATGTTTAGAATTTCCTGCCCTCGGGTTAATGGATTAGGACATAACTTAAGTAATTTAACGCGAAAAATCAATTGATTAGTTATGATAACGGGTTAGTTGAACTGAAAAAAATAAATAATAAAGGTTACCATTCTCCTTATTAAAATAAAGATTTATTTGAATCATTAGCAAGATGTAATGTTCCTGCACTTCATGCGAAAAAGACTGGCATTTCCAAATTTTTACTCTTACAATAAAATTTCGTTGTTGCAGGGAGAGCAATACTATGAACTGGTGGACTTCAGTAGTTGATGGAACCAAGTCACTTGGTGATGGGGCAACATGGGTTTGGAATAACGCCATAAAGCAAACAGTAGGTTACGCTGCAAATACTGCATTTTATGTAGCGGAACAAGTCTTAGCCTTACGTGAGGCAATTCCTGCAGTAGTCACTCCCCCGGTGATGAAAATTGTCAAAGGAGGAGGGAATATACTTTTGTATGATGTCCTTCCTGTTGTGGGCGCACATTATGCCAATAATAATATTCAAAATTATTTGCGTCCCGAAGATCCAACCGGGATCTTAGCATCTTATATGGTTGTTCCTAGCTTAACTTTAGTAAATTACGCAGTATGGGGATTTACTTATCGACAAGCATCCAAAGTAGTTGTGCATACCTTAGCTCTTGATGCATTAGGTTCATCTGCTTTTAACGAACACAAAGGAAAACTTATCCCTCCCCCACCGACCCTCTGTGGCGAAAAAGAAGAGGATTGTAATTTCAAACGCAAATTTAAAGGTTCCCTACGCGAACCCATTGTATTGGCTTTTAATGATCTTGTACTTTTAGGAATTAGTAAATTCGTTCCCTATGGGGAGCAAGTGGCATGGATCTTGGCTATCTTTTTTTATGGTGAATACATCACTCGGATGGCAACCCCAGAACGTTGTGAGCGCCATAAGGCGATGAAGTCTGAATCCATCTTGTCTTTAGGGGCTTCTTATACAGCAACTTCAGCCTTAATGGATTATGCACTTGATTCTACGGTAGGCCCAATCCCCTACCTTTATCTCCGTACATTGCGCCATTTATTACTCTTAGCCCATATTAATGTGGCATCGCACATGACTTTGCCATTAGTTCGCTCAACGAAAGATACCATCCCCGTTGATCCTTTAGTGATTTATGATCGTATCAAGCGATTCACTGTTGACGTCGTATTTGCAGGATTAATGCAACGAATACCTATTGATTTTAAACCACCTCCAGGCGCTAAACCCTTCATTCCTTTATCAACTGTTTTCAAATTTCTAACTAAGGTTTTGGAAAGTGATTTAGAGCAAGTTAAACCAACGCCACCTGGTTTTTTTAAGAAAACCACAAAGCATCTTCTACCTAGTATGTTTAATAGCTCCAAAAATGAACTCAATGCTCCAGTGAGTAAGGAATTTTGGTCAAATATTCGCAAAGAATTTTGGAACGATATTAGCATAGATTTACTTTATGCTATGGAGAAAACAAGAAACCTTGTTCTACCTAGAATCTTTCACAGCCCTAAAAATGCCGTCAATGATCCAGTGATTAAGGAATTTTGGCCCGACATCCGCTCTGATTTACTCTATATTATAGAAATTATTGAAGCCACAAAACCAGTTAAAACCTTAACAACGGCGCCTACAGCAATTGCGTCTACGGTTAAATATACACTTCCAGTCGTATTAAACTACCGATTCGGCTTACCTATAAAATTGTCTGAATTTCTGTTATCTTTGAGTAAGAAAGAGGATTTTTGGGATTTTGTTACTGCCCTAAGATTATGGCTTGAACGAAACAGTGTATCTTATGAGGTAATTTTGGCTAAAGGGACTCGCAGCGCAGGCTTACATGAATCAAACAAAATTATTGAGCTTCCCCAGGAGCCTAAGACCCAAATTGTACCTTCAGCTAATGAATTAAAAACACCAAGAACACCAACAGTGATAGACGCCAAACAGTTAATTCCCTCAAAAACTTTAACTGGAGTAACTGCTAATAGTTTATTTTCTACGAAGCAGCGAGCAAGAGCCATGAACAATAGACCTCCGCAAGAAGTAGATTGTTCTTCACCATCTCAAGAGGAACTTTCTTCAACAACTGTTTATAATCAATGAGTTGTGGGTCGAAAGAATGCTTATAGTATTTGGATTCTTTCGATCACCTTGTTTGAAATCGCAATTCGCCTAGTGCCCGATCGTTCTCACCATCTGGCTTAAGACCCCTAATTTTTTTCAGGCGCTACCGCAGTACTCCCGCAGAAGTGGGCAACTACTTGCCATATTAAATACAATGGTGTTATATTTACGCGCGAATTAGTTTATTAAAAAGCACAATTGTCAGTAAAAACCAAGGCAAAGTTATGGAAATCCTAAACATATGAATCAATCATTGCCTTCACAGCGTTCACGCTGTTTCTTGTTCCTGACAGTAAGCGTTATTACCTCTCTTATTCTACTCATTAATGTTTCGTTTAAAATTGTTCTCATAGATGGATTAATGTTCTCAGTGAACTGCTTAATCACCCCATTAATAGCAGGTTTATATTTATTGGCATTAAGAACTTGTACGATAAAAGAACAAAGGCATCTGCTGAATATTTCGTTAATGACTTTATATGTTTTTTGTATTGGCGTGTATGTACTTATACATTTACCTGCCGCCGAATACATGCATGATAATCCCGTTTATCAAATTATTTTTGCAGACATCCCTAAGAAATTCTTTGCAACCACCATTTCCTTTGCACTTAGCTTCTACCTACCCCATCTATTGTTTTATCCTAAGTCCAGTAAAATACTGCCTTCACCAAAACAATGTATGCTCCTTGCCGTATTAGGTGGTATTAGTTTTTTTGGACTTGATTTTTTTCTCTTATTTTCAGGAGTACATCTCCACAGTTTCAAACAAATTTTTATTGATTCCATGATGATTGCTTCACTCATATTGCTTCTTATTGGAGTGTTTTATTTAACCATTTTGCTTAAATACCAGAATTCTTTTTTCACTCCAGAACCTGGCAGAGAGGGATTACCCCTATATCATTACTTTATTTGTGTTGCGATCGTCATCATGCTTATTTGTCTGGCTTGTGAATATAGAATCGTAACTATTATCCATAAATATATGGTTCTATCAGCCAGCTCTTTGTTTTTCCCCATTACATTAATGATTAGTACCATCCTAGGTGAGCTTTGGGGCTATCGAGTTAATTTAAAATTATGCCTAATCCTTATTGCGACTCAATTTACATTTGATGTTTTACTTATAGGACTCGTGGCTTTACCATCCCCGACATTCTTTGATTTAAATCCTTTTTACAATTATATCATGCTCAAAAGACTACCTACGGCTTCGGTAGCGTTGTTTGTTGCCTTTATTAGTAATGCCCTACTGTTACACTATTTAAAATACTGCAAGTGGAATTTACATCGTCCGTTACGCATCTTAATTGCTAATTTTTGTTCCAATTCTTTATTATGCTTAATTGACTACAGCTTATTGTTCGGGGGTATTTATCCCTATGATCAGGTTATTGATTTGGTCGTGAATGTTTGGCAATACAAATTATTAATGACGCTCATTCTCCTCCCTTTTATTTTATGGTTTTGTACTCATATGGAGAAGAATAAAGCGTTAACTTTGCAGTATGACTAAGGGATTAAATATTGTGATTACGGACGTCATAACATTAGCCTGGGGTTAAGCTATATAACCTAGGTTATAAGAGCGTTCCAGGCAAATTGCGGATCATTCCTTTTTTACAGGTCTTTTCCAACCATAAACTGTTTTCTGCTTTGATTCAGTTAGCGTCAACTCACCTGGAGGTACATGCTTTCGGATGGTACTCCCTGCGCCTATCGTTGCATTAGCTCCTATTGTCACTGGAGCAACCAACTGG
This sequence comes from Legionella nigrisilvae, assembly GCF_977063395.2. Taxonomy (NCBI): domain Bacteria; kingdom Pseudomonadati; phylum Pseudomonadota; class Gammaproteobacteria; order Legionellales; family Legionellaceae; genus Legionella; species Legionella nigrisilvae. The sequence continues at coordinate 669,803 of NZ_CDRUGZ020000019.1, read as the reverse complement.
GTATCTGAACCAATAAACACTCCATCTTCAATAATGGTTTTGTGCTTATTAACTCCATCGTAATTGCAAGTAATTGTACCGGCACCTACATTAACTTTTTTCCCCAGACTTACATCTCCCAAGTAACTTAAATGGCTTGCTTTGGATCCCTCAGCAAATACCGCTTTTTTGGTTTCAACAAAGTTACCTATTTTGCAGTTTGCAGATAATTCCGTACCCGATCTTAAACGAGCAAAAGGACCAATTGCACAATCATTTGCTATTTCACAGCCTTCCAAAACGCTGTTGGCATAAATTTTACAGCCAGCACCTAAGCTCACATCAGTAAGGATGCAATTAGGTCCGATAGAACAACCATCTCCAATAACTACCTTACCTTGGAACACACAATTGATGTCAATATATACATCTTTGCCACAGGTTAATTCACCGCGCAGATCAAAGCGATGTGCATCAGCGAGTGTTACTCCTTGTTGGAGCAATTTTTCAGCGTGTTTTACTTGCCATATTCGCTCTAATTGTTGGAGTTGCAGACGGTTATTTACCCCTTGAATTTCTGCGTTATCTTTTACACTCATTGTTTTAATTAATGTTTGACTGGCAACAGCTAAAGCAATGATGTCTGTTAGATAGTATTCAGCTTGTGCATTATCATTACTCAGTCTAGGCAACCACTTTGCTAAATCATCAGATATTGCACAACAAATACCTGAATAAATTTCTTTTATATTCTTTTCTTGCTCATTTGCATCTTTTTCTTCTACAATGATGGAAACTTCACCTTGGTTGTCTCTAATAATACGTCCAAGACCGCTAGGATCTTCGAGATGAGCAACCAAAAGTGTCAAAACGGATTTATAAGAATTTGCTGAATTGTTGCACTCAATTAATGCTCGCAGCGTGCTTGCTTCAATAAGTGGTACATCAGCAGATAAAACAAGAACTTGTGTTTGTGGTGGGATAAAAGGTAATGCCTGCATAACTGCATGACCCGTACCTAATTGTTCTGCCTGATATACCCAATGCACAGGTAAGTCAGGGAGTGAGTTCTTAAGTTGTTCACCACCATGACCATATATAACATGGATTACATCAGGATTTAGTTGCTGTGCTGTTTCCACTACCCGAGTCAACATAGGCTTCCCAGCAATTTGGTGAAGTACTTTAGGAGTACTGGAATACATTCGTTTACCCTGGCCTGCAGCTAAGATAATAATTTGTAAGTTCATGTAGTTATGAGTTCCTAGGTTAAAAAATATAGGTTTGCAATGAGATAAATCTGCTTAATATAAAAATATGTAAATGATAACTAAATTACAGTTCAAGGAGTAGAGCAATGACTATTTTTCTAATGGTTTTGAAAAAATTAATCAAGGAACAATTGAGCCCTCTCAGTGCAAGCTTAGATAGCAAGTCTAAAACTTATGGCCATAATAAAATACTTTCTAAAGAACAAAAAGATCTCATAGATGAATTATCCGATGAAATAGTCAAATACGAAAGCACCGGGTCCGACGAAGTAAGTGTTAAAGCCATTACTCAATTGATTACAGAGTACCGTTCACGTGTCCAACTAAAAAGAGAATCTCATGGAGAACCCAAAGACACAGGTGATACTATTTCCTGTCTTAATAACTTAGTTTTTCATACCAGCGCATTTTATGAAAAACTAAAATTATTCAAAGAATCAGGTGCCTATGATTTTTTGTTAATTGATCAAGATTTTAAGAATAATCCAGCACATATAGTCTATCAGCATGCGGTGTATTATTTTGGTGAAGAAATTTTTTGTCCCTTATCAGGTATTGATCTAAAGCTTCGGGCAGAAAAAGAAGAAAAGCTGGGTGTAAGACTTCAGTCTCTATTTGAAATAATAAAACCCTCTCATAACCTCGAAGAACAAAAAAAACGAACCCTTCAAGTTTTACGAGACTTAGCCGAAGACAATAAAAAAACGGTAAAAAAAGATAAGGCCAATTATACATTGCCTTTCTTCTCATTTTATGGAGTACATTTAACATTACCCTCAGATTGGTTTTCTCCCAGCGAAGGTCGCTTAGGGGAACAACTCAATTTGGCCATTAGAAAAATTAATGAGCTGACAACAGATACATTTGAAGCATCACCTGAAGCAGTAGTTAAGCCAAAAGAATTCGTTTAGTTTAAATGTTAGGGGTAAAACCCGGGAACAAACCTGGGTTTTACTTTCTTAAATCTTAAGTTACTCGTGATGGTAGAAATTTTACTTAGACAGCTTTTTTAACTTATAGGAGACATAAAAACAATTGATTATGATGTCAATTCACCACAAAGATCTCTTTCCATTAACCTTTTTATTTCTCCAATTTCCAATCGTTTGCTAAGCAAATAAAGTAACTTGCAATGTGCTGCCTCAGGAGTCATATCATGGCCGCTAATGAGACCTGCTTCTTTTAAAGAGTGTCCTGTAGCATAGTGACTCATTTCTACTCCCCCTTGTTGGCATTGGGTACAGTTAATGATGATTACACCCCGGGCACAAGCTTCTTTGAGCAATTTTAAAAAACGAGGATCGTTATTTTGAGCATTACCCGCACCATAGGTCTCCAAAATCAAACCGCATATGGACTGATTTAAAATATAAGCCAAAACGTCGGTGGCAAATCCTGGGAATAATCTGAAGTTCGCAATAAATTGCGGCTCAATCGTTTGTAAATTAAATGGCTGCTGCGGCCGTTTGAGCAAAAGGTTTTTATGTACCTTAATATCTATTCCTATAGCTGCTAAATGGGGGTAATTTGGTGAATCGAAGGCCTTAAATCCTTGCGAACTTATTTTCTGTGTTCGATTTCCACGTACTAAATGCTGATTAAAGTAAATGCATACTTCATGGATGGGTTGATTGGCACAAAGCCACAATGAAGTTACCACATTATCTATAGCATCATTCCGTACTTCGGATAAAGGAATTTGAGATCCAGTAATAAGTACGGGTTTTCCTAAATTTTCTAACATAAAAGATAACGCCGATGCAGTATAGGCCATGGTATCCGTACCATGAAATACTACAAAACCATCAAAATTCGGGTAATCATCGGCAATGTCTCGAGCGATTCGATTCCAATCATGAACGGTCATATTGGATGAATCAAGTAAAGGATGGTATTCCTTTATCGAATACTCAGGCATGTCTGGATGCATCAATAAGGGAATTTGTTGCAATGCAGCTTCCACATAACCCGGGGCAGGCTCATAACCATTTTTTGTTTTAATACTGCTAATCGTGCCGCCCGTATTAATGATGAGGATTCTTTTTTTCATAGGTTTGTAAATTGGAAGACTTGTTCCAATTATATAACTAAATAATCGTAAATGATGTAGTACTTTTATTGTAGCTACTTGATTTCCCTTTAGCTGGGCATCGTTAAACCGATTGGAAAAACCTATTATTTAGAAATTGAGATCATAGTTTTTATTGAGTACTTACCTTTTTTCAATAATAATTACATATTTAATTGCCAAGCTCTTGCAGTTTATGGAAAAATCGAGCTATTAGCGGTTTAATCTAAACAGTGACATCATGGTGATTGATCGTGCCGGTTATCGGTTGAATGTAGGTATTATCCTTGTCAACGCACAGAATAGGGTTTTTTGGGGTAGAAGGACTGGTCATGATGCTTGGCAATTTCCGCAAGGTGGCTTGGCGGCCGGCGAAACTTCATTAGAAGCAATGTTTCGGGAATTGCATGAGGAAGTAGGTTTGGATAAGGAAGATGTTGAGGTCATTGGGTCTACCAAACGTTGGCTTAAGTATAGACTTCCCAAACAATATCTACGTCATGGCAGTGAGCCTCTAGTGATAGGACAAAAACAGAAATGGTATTTGTTAAAGCTCGTAGCCAGTGAGCAAAAGGTCAAACTGGATCTCAGTGATTCACCAGAATTTGACAGCTGGCGTTGGGTAGATTTTCATGAGCCAGAAGGACAAGTTATCTTTTTTAAACGCCAAGTTTACATGCAGGCCTTGAAAGAGTTAGAACCTTTATTGAAAAAGAGTCGTCGTACACCTTACGGTATTAAAAGAAAGAAAAGATCGTAGGTCACGTGGGATATAAAAATCTTACTGAACGGTTGAATTTGGGTACAGGTTGAACGAAAATCGCTTCGCAAAATAGGAGCATAGATCGCTATGTGAGTGTTTCGAAGCGATTTTCGTTCAAGATGTGCCAAATGCGGCCATTTCGGTAACCATTTATAAAAGAGGTAATCATAGGCATAGATGCTCAAAGTACTTAAACGGATAGTTCAAGAAGTCACTGCAGCCAAACAGCTCTCCGAAGCTCTTGGCATTCTGGTGCAACAAATTAATAAAGCCATTAATGCAGAGGCCGCTTCCGTTTACCTCATCGATACCAAACACGCCGAATATGTTCTTATTGCAACCGAAGGTTTAAACAAGCAAGCTCCATTCCGAATTCGTATTGCATTTGATAGTGGACTTGTAGGTCTGGTCGGACGACGGGAAGAACCCATCAATATAGAGGATGCCCCAGCTCATCCTGATTTTTATCATAATCCCTTATTGGGTGAAGAACATCTCAAGGCATTTTTAGGTGTGCCTATTATTCAACATAGAAAGCTCTATGGCGTACTCATTGTTCAACAAACAGAGCAACGTTACTTCGATGATACGGAAGAATCTTTTTTAATTACCTTAGCTGCTCAACTGGGTGGGATTATCGCTCATGCCGAAGCCACAGGCGAATTGGCTGAGTTAACCCAGCCTAAACCTCTAGGCGTTACCAAAAAAGTTGACTTAAGCACTGCAGCTCTTGCCGGAATTGGTTCTGTACCAGGGATTGGGATAGGCACCGCTGTGGTTGTCTATCCGCAAGCAGATATCGATGCAGTTCCCCAAAATCCTGTCGAGACTTTGGATGAAGAAATTAATGCGTTTTATGAGGCACTGGAATCCACTAGAGACGACATGCATCGTTTAAGCAGACGTATGAAATCCGTTGTTGCAGAAGATGAGCATGCATTGTTTGATGTGTACTTACGTATTCTCGATAAAGACAGTTTGGGCATTGAAGTAGAACAGGTAATTCGTAAAGAAAAAATTGGCGCTCAGGCTGCCTTGGCAACGGTGATTAAAAAGCACATTGCCCAATTTGAAAGCATGGAGGATTCATATCTTCGTGAGCGGGCGAGTGATTTTCGTGATTTAGGACGACGTGTTTTAGCCGCATTACAATGGTCGCAACAAGAAGAAATTGTTTATCCCAAAAGAACAGTTCTCGTAGGTGAGGAAGTAACCGCCGCTGCCTTAGCAGAAGTTCCAGAAGGATATCTGGCGGGGGTAATATCTGCCAAGGGTTCCAACAACTCTCATGTCGCTATTTTAGCACGTGCGTTGGGCGTTCCCACGGTTATGGGTGTTCGTGGTTTAAAATTGGATTTGATTTCTCGCAAAGCCATTGTTGTGGATGGATATTATGGGCAAGTTTATATATCACCCTCGAAATCAGTACTTGCAGAATTCAAATTACTGGAACAAGAAGAGCAAGCATTAACGCAAAGCTTGGTGAGCTTGCGAGATAAACCTGCAGAAACGGTTGATAATTATAAAGTATCGTTGCAAGTGAATACAGGCTTGGCAATGGATGCAGGCTTATCCATGAGTGTCGGTGCCGAAGGAGTTGGTCTGTACCGTTCAGAAGTTCCATTTATGAGCCGGGATCATTTCCCTTCAGAAGATGAACAAACTATTATTTATCGACAAACTCTAAAGGCTTTTGCTCCCCGTCCAGTGACCATGCGTACTTTGGATATTGGTGGTGATAAAGTACTTCCCTACTTTCCTGTAGAAGAAGATAATCCCTATTTAGGATGGCGAGGTATTCGCGTTACCCTAGATCATCCTGATGTGTTCTTGATGCAAATTCGCGCGATGATGCGAGCAAGTGAAGAATTGAATAACTTGCGAATTATGTTACCTATGGTCACTAATCTAAGCGAAGTTGAAGAAGCTTCTTATCTTATTGATCAAGCATATACTGAATTATTGGAAGAAGGGTGTGTCATTGAAAAACCCAAGTTAGGTGTCATGATCGAAGTCCCTGCAGCCGCCTATTTGGCTCGCGAAATCGCCAAGAGAGTTGATTTTATTTCCGTGGGTAGTAATGACTTGACGCAGTATTTCCTCGCTGTAGATAGAAATAATGCGCGAGTTGCAGGTCTTTATGATTCGATGCATCCCGCCATGCTGCGTGTTTTACTGAAGGTTGTTGAAGGAGGTCATGCAGCGGGAGTTGAGGTCAGTATTTGTGGAGAAATGGCCAGTGATCCTTTGTCAGTTATTTTGTTAATCGCCATGGGCTTTGATACGTTAAGTATGAACTCGTCGAGCTTACCGCGAGTAAAATGGGTTATTCGTAATTTCGCCATTGCCAATGCTCGTAAGATTCTAGCCGAAGTACTGGAATTTGAACATCCGGCCCAAATACGTTTTCATTTACAAAAAGCCCTAGAAGACGAAGGATTGGGAGGCCTGATTAGGGCCGGAAAATCTTTATGAATACGAATTTGCTTGAATCGTGTAATCTGGTTGGAAGGTAACGTGCGTGTTATAACCAAGGAATTTAAATAGATATGTTCACTTTTCCTTATATAAATCCTGTAGCATTTTCAATAGGCCCGTTACAAGTGCATTGGTACGGATTAATGTATTTAATTGGCTTTGTGAGCGGCTGGTTATTGGCTCACTGGCGAGCGAAGCATTACAAACTGGATTGGACGTCTGAACAAATCAGTGATGTGATTTTTTACGCAGCCCTTGGTGTCATTATTGGCGGACGCATTGGCTATATGCTTTTTTATAATTTCACGGAACTGGTGCATAATCCATTGGCCTTATTTAAAATCTGGCAAGGAGGAATGTCCTTTCATGGGGGCTTAATAGGGGTGGCGGTTGCACTCTGGCTCTTTTCTCGCAAAAGTGGTAAATCCTTCCTGGAGATTGGTGATTTTATTGCTCCGTTAGTTCCTATTGGTTTAGGCGCTGGACGAATTGGTAACTTTATTAACGGTGAATTATGGGGTCGAGTCACTGACATGCCTTGGGGGATAGTATATACCCATGTTGATAATCAACCTCGCCATCCTTCAGAATTGTATGAATTTGGTTTGGAGGGAATTGGTTTGTTCCTTCTTGTTTGGATTTATGCGCGTAAACCTCGTCCTGTAGGGCGAGTTTCTGCTATTTTTTTAATAGGATACGCCATTTGTCGTATCATTGCTGAGTTTTTCCGACAACCTGATCCGCAGCTCGGCTATCTTGCCTTCGGATGGGTGACTATGGGACAAATTTTATCTATTCCCATGTTATTACTGGGATTTTGGTTATGGTGGATTAAACGATGAAAACTTATTTAAACTTGTTAGAACACATTCTACAGCACGGCAATCAAAAGACAGATCGCACCGGCACAGGGACTCTATCGGTTTTTGGTTATCAAATGAGATTTGATTTACGCCAAGGATTTCCTTTAGTCACTACTAAAAAATTACATATGCGCAGTATTGTGCATGAGTTACTCTGGTTTTTAAAAGGGGATACGAACATCTCTTACTTAAACGAAAACGGAGTTACTATTTGGGACGAATGGGCAGATAGCAATGGTGAATTGGGACCTATTTATGGAAAACAATGGCGAAATTGGCCAACACCCGATGGGCGAACTATTGATCAACTCAGTGATGTCATCCAACAAATAAAAACCAATCCTGATTCACGTCGCTTGTTGGTTAGTGCGTGGAATGTTGGAGAGCTGGATCAAATGGCTTTAATGCCTTGTCATGCCCTATTCCAATTTTATGTTGCGAATAAAACTCTTTCCTGCCAGTTGTATCAACGCTCTGCTGATGTATTTTTGGGAGTACCGTTTAATATTGCCTCTTATTCATTGCTTACTCACATGGTTGCTCAGCAGTGCAATCTCAATGTAGGTGATTTTATCTGGACTGGCGGCGATTGCCATTTGTACCTAAATCATTTAGAACAAGCACGCACTCAATTAACCCGCGATCCTTTGCCCCTACCCACCTTAAATATCAAACGCACGCCGCAATCATTATTTGACTATGTTTATGATGATTTCGAGTTCGTAAATTATCAATCTCATCCTGCGATCAAAGCACCGATTGCAGTTTAATCCATTTCTAGAAATGGCATAGCAGTAGTAACTACTACAAAAATAGGTTCCTGCCGTCGGTGAATGATAATGATTTTTAACCTCTTCGCAGAGATATCAAAATCATTGCTAAATGGCAGGGAGGTTTTCCCTAGCTTACTTAGTTTCAAATAGTCGGCGGATTTCATCGGGTAACGCTACGGATTTATTTTTCGTATAATCCACCCAAACAATCTTGCAGCTTCCTTGCGCCATCTTGACTTCATCCTGATACAGCTCATGCTCCATAACCATACTAGAATTTCCGAGACTGTGGATTTTGGAGCACAACGTTACTGTCGCAGGATAAATTACCGGCTTTAAAAAGGTACATGCTACGTGGATCACTACCGGGCCAGTTTGTTCAGACATACTGATATTGAGCTGTCTTAACCATTCAATACGTGCTTCTTGAAAATAATCAAAATAGCGGGCGTTATTTACATGGCCTAATGCATCCATATCTCCCCAAGCTATGGAAAAAACTTTTTTATGTACTTCAAGGTTCAAGTCGGTCATTCTATCTCCATTATGATAAATCTATAGGGTCCACATCCACATTCCAACGCACACCATTACCTAATTTATTACCTGATAACCATTCACGCAATTGCGTTAAGGCATTTTTCAGGATTTTTCTGGAGGAAGACTTCAGTAGTAATTGCATGCGGTATTGATTTGCTTTGCGAGGCATAGGAGCAGGTGCTGGTCCCATAACGGTAATTGAAGAGGCCAAGATTTGCTCTTTCGCCGCATGCAAAAATTTTAAAACGCTTGCTGCTACTTTTCCTTGCGCCCTAATTACAGCCAAATAGTGATAAGGAGGCAGTTGCGCTTGTTCGCGGGTAACTAATAAGGCATCTGCAAATGAATCATACCCTTGTTGAATCAACACATTAAGGAGTGGATGATTGGGTAAGTGGGTTTGAATCAACACTTGACCCGCTTGCTCTTCTCGACCTGCCCGCCCCGAAACTTGTATTAACAATTGCCCTAAATGTTCCAGCGCCCGAAAATCTTGATTATAAAGTCCCGCATCTGCATCGGCTACCACAACTAAAGAAAGACGTGGAAAATGGTGACCTTTTGCTAACATTTGGGTGCCAACAATCAACTGTGCCTTGCCATTATGAATTTTGTCTAAATGCTCATCCAAGGAATTTTTTTTTCGCACTGCATCCCGATCAATTCGCACAACCTCTGTATTTGGAAAATATGCACTTAAAAACTCATGAATCCGTTGCGTACCGGCGCCCACCGGAATTAATTCCGTACTTTGGCAATTACGGCAACGATCCGGAGTTTTTTGGTTTAATCCACAATGATGACAAATCATCTTTCCTAACTGTTTATGCAGTGTGAGATGAGTGTCACAAGCACGACAATCCACCATCCAGCCACATTGGTGACATAACAGTACTGGGGAAAAACCTCGTCGATTAATAAATACCAATACCTGATTTTTTTTGAGTAAATGTTCCTTAATGACGTGCAAGGTTGGAGTTGCTAAACCATGTTGAAGTGTTTGTGAACGCAGATCAATCAATTGATAATGTAACGGAGTTGTGGAACATGCTTTGTGGGTCAAGCGAAGTAAAGTGTATTTTTTTTGTATTACATTGTACATACTTTCTAAGCTAGGAGTCGCTGATCCTAAAATAATAGGTATATTTGTTAAATGGGCGCGCATTAATGCCGTATCTCGAGCAGAGTAGCGCACTCCTTCCATTTGCTTTAAAGATGCATCATGCTCTTCATCAATTACAATTAACCCTAGATTAGGCATCGGTGTAAAAATTGCGGCTCGGGTTCCTATCACTATTTTCACTTTGTCTTCTTTTGCTAATTGCCAAGCCACTTGTCGTTCTGATTCATTCAAGTTGGAATGAATCACTGCAACAGCTTGCTTAAAACGTGAGGTAAAACGCGTCACTAATTGTGGTGTTAATCCGATCTCGGGTACCAAAATTAAGACTTGTTTTTGTTCCGCAAGAACCTGGGCAATAACCTGTAAATAAACTTCTGTTTTGCCGCTTCCTGTGACCCCTTGTAATAAAAAACACTGGTATTGAGACAGTGCTTCAGTAATAGCATCTACCGCAGCCGCTTGCTCCGAATTAAGTATTAAGGGCGGAGTTGAGAAAGTATCTGCTTTTTCTGGCAGTACAATTTGTTGAGATAAAGAAATGATCTTCGCAGCAAGTAAGCTACAAAGTTGAGTGGAACTAAATCCTTTTTCAGTCAAACAATTTTTGGCAACAGGTTCTTTTTGGGTACTCAAGAAATCAACCAGCTCCAATTGTTTGCGAGCACGCACCGGAATAAGCATTTTGGCTTCTTCCAGTGGTAATGCCAATTGATAAAAATCCCCCATAGGTAATTGGCTGGGTTGTCCTAAGCGATATTTTTTAGGTAATGCCAGTGGGACTACTTCAGACAAGGGCGACTGATAATAATTGGCAATCCAAGAACATAACGCTAAGGTGGCTTTATCAATTAATGGTTGGTCATCAATAACGGTACTGATGCTTTTTAATGAGGAAATATCGTCCAAGGATTCATGAATCCCTACTACTAAACCTAAACGCATCTGTTTGCGAAAAGGAATCCAAACTCGCGCGCCAATGGAGGGAGTAAGTCCATCAACAACATAATCAAAAAAATCTCGATGCGTATGTGGAATACAGACTTGATAAATAGTAGTCATTTTTGGCACAGAGGGTTGTGTCGTAGGCATCCCAACATCATGACGCTCCCTCAAATCCAGGGGTACCTCAGCAGGCATTGATGAACGAGCGCTGTCGATAATATTATCTTGCTCGTTTTTATTCATGCGCTCTTTGCCATTGATGATTGGCTGATTGTCCTGGAGCTGAAAAAACCTTGACCACAACATTCTCAATTCGATGTCGATCTAACTCTGCTTTATCTTTAATCAGTTCTTGCACAAACCAACGAGATAACTCTTCTACCGTAATATTTGTGACTGGTAATAAAGTCACATCCTCTTTCAGAAAGGGAATTTTCTTATGATTAAAGGTAAAGTAATAATATTCATCATCCTCAGCATATTCCAGAAAAGGAGAGAATTGCGGCATTAGAAAAGTTTGGTTCAAATGACGACACAATTTATGGATGCGCTCTTTGTAATAGCGATAGTCAAAAGTCATCCCATTTTCTTCAACCCAAGTCGTGAGTGCCAAATAAACCCCATACATATGGCCATGTAACGGCTCTCTTTCAGTTGCAGAAAAAATGGTCGTATGACCAGCAGAAAATTTCATGGACTCTTTTTGTAATTCCACGGTTGTCAGATATCTTTTTATGTTCATAAACTCACTCGTTTATCATTTAATAGAAATCCGTTTAAGGAAATTTCCACATCTTTACTTAAAGCAATTACTTTAAATAACTCTCCCATTTCACTGGGGAGAGTTAGTTGCTTTATCGCTTGTTTTGCTTTTACTAGTTCTATTTGATCATCCAAAGTATTAATTAAGCTTAGCAAACCGTTGGCCAGCAAAAAAGAGGCTTGGTTGGTAAAACCTGCGATATGAAAACCCGCTTGTTGTCCCGCTTCTGCAACATGTGTAAAATCTACATGTGCGGTAATATCCTGCTCTCCTGGATTCACCAACGGATCCGGATGACTTTGGTGTTGATAATGACACATTAAAGTGCCTTGATTACGATCAGGATGATAATACTCATGACGAGGAAATCCATAATCAATCAAAAATACCACGCCTTGTTTTAACATTTGATAATTATTTAAGATCCAATCATCGATAAAAAGATTTACCTCCGAAAGATAAGGAGTTTTTGGCAGGGATAATCGATTATGAATGTAATCCAGCAAACGTTGATTCTGGCAGGGTTTAAATAGCTCTATTAATTGGTGCTGTTCATTCAAAGCAACATAACTTTCCATAATGCCGTGTTCCGTTTTCATAAAGCGATGAACTGGCATCGCATCTAGAACTTCGTTTGCCAAAATCACACCATTAAAAGGAACTTCTGGCCAATGATCAAGCCAAGTAACTAAATGAGCAAGATGAGGAATTTTTTGGGCAATCAGTTCCCGCTGACGCTGTTGTAAATTAGCACTGACCTCCAAAATATAATAAGCTTCTGGCAAAGCATTTTGTTCTGCCAGATGTTCTAATATAGCAACACAAAGAGCGCCAGAACCGGCACCAAATTCGAATAACATCGGCGATTCAAGTTGCATTAATACCTGCTGGCACTGATTCGCTAGCGTTTTACCAAATAAGGGAGTCAATTCGGGAGCTGTAATAAAGTCCCCCTGCTTCCCTAATTTTTGTAATCCGGAACTATAATATCCCTCTCCAGGAGCGTACAATGCAAGTTGCATGAACTCTACGAAGGGAATAGCCTGGCGTTCGGCCAGTAGCGCGTTTATGGTGTTTATTATACTCATAATTACTTTAAAAAATTTAACTGGCAAAACCGAGGCAATTTTGATCCTCCGTCCCGCGGTTCCGTGGAGACCTAGGCATAAAGTGAGGAAGCTTCGTTTTACCGAGGATAATCGAGAATAGGAACATACATTGAATCCGACAAACAAACAAGAAGTGAAAGTTGCTTTAATCACTGGTGGAGCGCGCCGAACCGGTGCAGCGATAGTCAAAAAACTTCATTCAGCAGGGTATAAAGTTATAATCCATTGCCATCAATCATTAACAGAGGCTCATGCCTTAGCAGCGGGTTTAAATGAACAACGTCCCTATAGTGCGTTTGTTTTACAAAGGGAATTAAATGAACCCGGCGCAGCAGAAGAAATAATGAGTACTGTTCAAGATTGGGCTGGACGTTTGGATTTATTAGTTAACAATGCTTCAGTATTCCTCCGCACTGAATTTACTGCCTTTTCTGAAATAGATTGGCACGCTCTTTTTAACATTCATGTTAAGGCTCCTTTTTTACTTAGTCTCGCAGCCCGTCCTTTATTGGCAAAAGAATCTGGAGCCATTATCAATGTAAGCGACACTCATGCAGAAAAACCATTGAAAGGCTATTCTGTATATTGCCAGAGTAAAGCCGCTTTGGAAATGCAGACAAAAAGCTTGGCACGTGAATTTGCGCCTGAAATTAGGGTCAATGCCGTTGCGCCAGGGGCTACTATTTGGCCTGAGCATTCCAATATCTTAACTCAAGAAACACAAGAAAAAATTATTGCGAAAATTCCGTTAAAAAAACAAGGGGATCCTGAATATATTGCCCAAGCAATTTTAGCCTTAGCCGAAAATCCCTATATCACCGGACAAATACTCAAGGTGGATGGGGGGAGAAGCTTGCTTGGATAATTTATTAATACCTAATTGATTAATCAATTCACTTATTGAATAATTGGGTAAAAACAACAAGGATGATAAATAATTCATGAAGAACATAGCCAGTTTTATACTTTGTACTCTGGGTTTTGGAATAGCTCAAGCAGGGACAATGGGTCCTGTATGCAGTCCTGATAATGTAACGGTTCCTTGTCCATGCAATGCTTGGGATGTGGGTATTAGCGCTTTATATTTACAACCCAACACCAATTCCGCACTACTTAATCCAATTTTAAATCCAATCAGCAACGACTCGCATACCGTTGATTCTTCTTGGGACTGGGGTTTTTTACTGGAAGGAAGCTACCATTTTAATACAGGAAATGATCTCAATGTTAATTGGCTGCATTTCAATCCGGACAACTCTGATTATTTTTCATTTTTTTCTGGAGATGAATTTAATCCAGTTACTACCTTCACCGATTTAAAATTCGATACTAAGTTTGATGCCGTTAATTTAGAATTTGCACAAACCAGTCATTTCGGCAAAAAGAAAACCATCCGTTTTTATGCTGGTGGACAATACGTTAATACCCGGATCACACGTTCAGACAATCAGTTTGAAAAACTACCCTCTGACCCTACGCCACATATAATACAAAGATCCGTCGCCTACACTAAATTCCAAGGTGCCGGTCCTCGGGTAGGAGTAGATATGTCTCGGGATATGAAATATGGTTTCGCATTATTTGCTCAAAGTGCTATGACCCTGTTAACTGGACAAGGTAAAGCCAGCTTATCTGGAGCAAACTTAAGCGGTATTGCCTTTCCCTTTAGCGCTCAGGCTAAACAAACTCGGCTTGTTCCCGAGCTGGAAGCTAAATTAGGTGCCAGCTATCAATTGGCAGTAGGAAATGGACAGATTAGCTTAATGGGAGGTTGGATGTGGCAGCATTATTTACATATGTTTCTACTACCTCCTGGCGGAAACAGTAACCCTGCAACCACCGTAACCCAGCATGATTTCTCGTTAGATGGTCCTTTTATCAAAGGGAAATGGGTTTCAGGGTGTTAACTATTTATGATGTGTGATGTTCGATGAAATACAGGGTGCCCCTGGCTTTTTTGAGTCAAGAAAACAATGTTCACAAGTCTGTAGGCGTCCTGTTTTTTTTGTTGATCACTGCAGCGTTTCTGTTTAAAGGCACCAGTGACTATTCCATTTTAATAATCAGTTATGGTGTTATTGTTACTTCTACACTTAGCTATTGTTGGTCTCTAAAGTCAATTCAATATACCCAATTAACTTTTTTACTGGGAATTTGGCTGGTTTGGACAACTCTACCTCCATTAGTAGGCCTGGTTCCACGCACTGCCCTTTTTGGTATCTTTCAGTGCTCCATGTGGATATTTGGTTTTATTTTATTTAATAGAGATTCTCTAGCGGATTGGTTATGGAAGAATTTACTCAAGCTGCTTTGGATATTAGGTCTTATTTGTGCAGGTTACGCACTAATTCAATTATTCGCAAAAAATGCAATGCCTGTTGGTATTTTTGCAAGCAAGAATACCGCTGCCGCTTTTTTAATGATGATCGATCTCTTATTAATAGGTAAATTTTTTACTCTAGAAATAAACCGATTTAAATCATCAGACACCATAAAAAAAATCATTATCCTAAACAGTATTTATATCATCACCCTAGCCTTATTGGCTGCTTTAAGCCGTGGTGTGATCTTATGTTTTATTTGCTTTGCAACCCTAGAAATCGTTTTATGCCGTCATGAACTAAAACTTAGAAGTATGTACCAATTATCAGGGATTTTAGTTTTGGCATTAGCCACCTTGTGCCTCTTTGCTCAACCCGCCATACAACATCGTCTTGACTTACTCGTTCATGAGAAATCCCGGCTTATTATCTGGAACGGTGCTTGGCAATTATGGCAAAATACTCCATGGTATGGTTTAGGAATTTTTAATTTTAAACAGTATTATCCTGCCTTCAGCTTGCCCGGTGATGGTTCTAATCTCGAATATGCTCACAATGATTTTTTACAATTACTTGTTGAAACTGGAATTCCAGGAATTGTTATTCTGCTGGGAATTATCATGACGGGGCTTATCTATTTAAAACACTATTTAAACCACCCGAGTAAAAACTCTGTTACCCATATCAAAGGCATCGCCTGCTTTAGTGCTTTAGGGGCTTTAGTATGTCATAGCTTTATTGATTTTAATTTTTATGTATTCCCTATGAACCTCCTCATGGGATGCTGCTTAGGGTATTTGCATTATTTTCTTAGGAAGGAAGGTGGAGTTAAAGTTTATTCATTCTCACTTAAAAATATTTGGATCCTGCGTAGTGGAGTCATTGTATTTCTATTAGTGATCAGCTCTTATTTTTTTCGTTTTTTAATTCTCGAACATTATATCAAGAATACTGAAGCAGCAATTCAAGCCAAACAATTTAACGAAGCGATTGCGTCTAGTAATCATGCGCTAAACTTATTTCCTTTTGTTGAAATTCAAAGCCTTAAAATTGACGCAAGTTTACAACTAATCCAACAAGCAACCTCAGTTCAAGAACGTCATTCTTGGATAAAAAAAACTGAATTTGCGATTAAACAAGCAATTGCAATGAACCCCTACTTTGCACGTCCTTATTTTCAAATGGGATTGTTACAAAGTTTAGAGCGTGATGATGTTCAAAAAGCAAAAGCCTATTTTAGTAAGGCTATAAAAAATGATCCTCATTTTTGTTTAGCGCGACTTACTTTTGCTCGACTTTTAATAGAGAAACATGAATTAGACCTTGCTCAAGAGGTCTTGGAAACTGGCCTTCAATATCCTATTTCTCCAGAATATATTGAGCTTTATTTAAATTATCTTGCCAAGCTTCGTTTTGCTAATGGAAATCAGGAAGGAGCGCAAAAAGCGGCTCAGCGATTGGAGCATCTTAAGCTTTATAATCAAGATTACAGTGATTTAATTTAACCTACTTAATAACGTTCTGAGAATCGAATTATACCCAAGATTGCAAAAAGCTATAAATCCTATCCAAAGAATCCAATTTATAAAAACGATTTATTGCTGATTCATCAAATAATTTGCCAAAATAATAACGCACTAGGGACTTACTTTGTAAAACAGCCTTATACTCATCTTCCAGTGCTGCCAATCCATGTAAGTGCGTCATAAACAAACTGATCTTTTCCCCTAAACTGATAGGAATAATTTGCTGTTTTAATAACTCTTGATAAAGCCAGGGTTTACCACTGCCAGCACGCGAGATCATATAAGCATCGCAATTACTTAATTCTATTGCCCTATGCAAACTATGGATATTATTAATATCTCCATTAGCAATGACCGGAATAGCGATGCTTTGTTTTATTATTGCGATTTGGTGTAAATCAGATGCTACATCATAATCATCCACCCAACGCCTACCGTGTACGATTAGAGCATCTGCTCCCGCTTCTTCAATTTTTTTTGCCAGCAGAACATCTTTTACATCCCCTTGAATGCGGATTTTTATAGTTAAGGGAACAGTAATCGCGGCACGAACTTTTTTGACAATACGCACTAAGTGTTCCGGATCTTCGAGTAAAGCACTTCCCGCACCTTTTTTACGAATTTTAGGTTTTGGACAACCACAATTGATGTCGATAATATTCGCACCATTTAGTTGGAGGTATTGTCCTGCTTGCGCCAATATAGAAGGTTCAGTGCCTGCAATTTGATATGCAAGAATCTCTTCTTGTGGAGCCCGATAAATATAACGTGAATTAGCTTTATGTTTAAAAAGAATATCCGTTGCAGAACTCATCTCAGCCACACAATACGCTGGGGCCTGATAATGATTAAATAATGTCCGAAATGGTGCACAGCTATAACCCGCTAAAGGGCCTTGGATTAATCGATTGGATAATGTCAGAGAGCCTATTTTCCAGGCACTGTTAATAAAAGCGTGCATCAATTTAATTCATAGATATAATGAGGGCCAATTTTAACATACTTTAAAACCAGAAAAAGCAGTTGAATGCCGCTGTATAAGCTAAAGCAACTCAAATCGAATAGGAAAATTCCTTTATGGACAAACGTTATTTATCCCCATTGGAAATGCTCAATATCGCAACCCAACATGCCTACGCTGCCGATTATCTCTTGCAGCAAATCACCGATTGGACCTTTAGACAAACTGATCCACTTACGGTATTAACTCCTGTTACTTCTTTGATGTATCAAGCTTTTGTGCTGACATTAAAGGCATATTGTTTGCACGAACATCGCCCAATTAAAGAACATAAAAAACTAATGGAATTGGTCGAATTAAATAGCCATTTAGGATTTTCACATCAAGAACGCGTTGTATTGAAAACTCTCGAAAAAGAACAGGTTTTCCTTAAAGGAGCGGATTATGATCTATGGGAGAACCAACAACAATTTCAGGTTTTTTGTGAAGAGAGCCTTTCTCTATATCAAAAGCTGCAAACACTGATGCCTTTGGAACTCCATCCGGATTATCAACAATAATAGAGTCTCAAGGGGAAGTGCAACAGACCTGAATGATGGCATCGCCTTTCCCAAGCTACAAATTTTAGCTTACTTCACCCCAAGTATGGTTAACGATTGAACAAAATGCGCTGCAGCACTTGGCAGCGAATACAATTCACGCTAGGATAAGTTTTTTTATTTAACTCTATTCGATGTTATTTAGATTAAGGTAGAAACTATGGAGCAAGTAGAAGACAGTAAGAGTGGAAATGCTGTACAACGTCAAATACTACAGTTAAGTAATCACTTAAATTCGCAAATTTTAGGCCAGAATGGATTAATTTCACGTTTGCTCATTGCCTTACTTGCAGATGGTCATTTATTAGTTGAAGGAGCTCCAGGATTAGCAAAAACCCGAGCAGTTAAAGCACTTTCTGATGGTGTGGAAGGAAATTTTCATCGCATCCAGTTTACACCCGATTTATTGCCGGGAGATTTAACTGGTACCGATGTATACCATCCACAAAATGGTTCTTTTGTGTTTCAACCTGGCCCTATATTCCATCATTTGCTTTTGGCCGATGAAATCAACCGTGCCCCAGCTAAGGTTCAATCCGCACTCCTTGAAGCAATGGCAGAACGCCAAGTTACTATAGGAGGTAAAACCTATCCTTTGCCGGAGTTATTTCTAGTCATGGCAACACAAAATCCAATTGAGCAGGAAGGAACTTATCCTTTACCGGAAGCACAACTGGACCGGTTTTTAATGTATGTAAAAATTAGTTATCCTGATGCCAAAATAGAGCATGATATTTTAGCTCTCTCTCGCAAAGAAGCTTTAGGCGCTGTTATGGCCACTAAACCCGTTACCACTGAAAAGCTATCACAAAAAACATTATTTGAAGCGCGTAGACAGGTACTGAATGTTCATACCAGCGAAGCATTAGAAAATTATCTAGTCCAATTAGTAGTTGCAACTCGTAATCCTGGCGTATACAGCGAAGAACTGGGTCGTTGGTTACGTTTTGGTGCAAGTCCCCGAGCTACGATTGCTTTAGATCGTTGTTCGAAAGCTCATGCCTGGCTTTGTGGGAGAGATTATGTTACTCCAGATGATATTCACGTGATTGCCCATGATGTATTAAGGCATCGCATCCTATTAAGCTTTGAAGCTGAAGCAGAAGGAATTAATAGCGACGATTTTATTGACTCCTTATTACGTTTAGTCGCTGTTCCTTAAAAAGTAGTTTGGGCCTTTGGCTTAACAAATAATAGCCTTGAATCGGATGAGTTCAGTCCCCATCTAAAGCGACATATGAGATAGACGAGGTTTTTATGGCTAATGGCGTTATTGCAGAATTAAATGAATTAATTGGCTTAAGACGATATGTCCAATCCATGCATTATCGACCTGAAGGTAAAGCGATACAATCAGGAAATCATTTATCCAAATTACGTGGCCGCGGCATGGATTTCGCCGAAGTAAGAAATTATCAGGCAGGCGATGAAATACGTCATATGGAATGGCGCGTTACTGCACGCACGGGTAAACCTCACATTAAAATTTATCAGGAAGAACGAGAAAGACCGGTGGTGATTCTCGCGGATTTTAATCCTTCTATGATTTTTGGTACGCGCATCGCATTTAAATCCGTTATTGCTGCCCGACTGGCAGCACTTCTTGCTTGGACCGTCATCAAAGAAGGCGATAGAGTAGGAGGCGTATTTTTCTCAGCTACGGATCACAGTGAATTTACCCCTCGCAGTAGGGATATGGGCGTACTGCCCTTATTAGCATCCCTAAGTCAATATACCGATCAGACGGAAGAACAACGTGAAGCCCAACCCAGACAGCTTAGCGATGCATTGGTTCGCTTACATCGGGTGGTGAGACCGGGTAGTATCCTGGTTTTGATCAGTGATTTCTATTCTATGGACCGTGAGTGCGAAAAACATCTGAATCGATTACGTTACCATAATGACATCCTGGCCTATCATATTTGTGACCAAGTTGAGCTTTCTCCACCCAAACCCCAGCAATATGCCATAACCAATGGGCGACAAGAGCTCATCCTTGATACGAGCTTGCGCTCGGTGAGTACCGCATATGAACAGTATTGTCAGCAACGTATAGAGCACTTGCAAACTCAATTGCGACGCTTACATATTCAGTATGTACAGGTTACATCCGATATTGATTTGGCTCCCCTCGTACGGCAAACATTTCCCAGGAGGTCCCGTGGTTAATAACGATCCTCTGGCGCAATTAAAAGATATTCATCTCCCTCCTCCAATAGGTTGGTGGCCTATGGCTCCTGGGTGGTATATTTTGATTGGGTTGAGTTTATTTTTAGCAATGATCCTCGCTTACGTTATATATAAAAAACATCTTAATGCTCTCGCTAAAAAACAAGCTTTGCTTTTATTAAATAACTATCAGCATCAATATGATCAGGAACAAAATGGAGCCGAGACCAGTGCCCATATTTCACAATTACTACGCCGCGTCGCCCTGGTCTATTATCCAAGAGAACAAGTAGCTAGTTTACATGGAGAAGAATGGCTTAAATTTTTAAATGAAACGAGCAAAGATGTTGATTTCTATTTGGTAAAGGATTTACTCCTTGATGCTCCTTTTAAAACACAAGAAATTATGGATCTTAAACCATTATTCAATGCAGCACAGCTTTGGATTAAACAAAGGGGAGTGCCATGTTCGAATTAGCTAACCCTTGGGTTTTAATCGTCATACCTTTACCTTTGATCTTCTGGTTTTTAATGCCAAGAGCCAAAGTACAATTGCCTACGGCATTGAAGGTACCTTTCTTTGCTGACATGGTTCGCATTGCAGATCTAGAAAAACGTTCTGTTTCGGCTCAATATTTATTGCTCACCCCCGCGATAATATGGTTATTATTGGTGGTTGCTTTAGCAGGTCCTCGCTGGATTGGTGCTCCCAAACCTATCTCACGTGAGGGTTTTAACATTATGATGGCTTTAGATTTGTCTGGAAGTATGGAAATTCCCGATATGCTCTTACGCGGACGTCCAGTGAGTCGTTTAAGTGTTGTAAAAAGTGCTGCTGAACAATTTGTACAAGACCGTACGGGTGATAAAATTGGTTTAATCCTCTTTGGGACCCGAGCTTATTTACAAACACCTCTTACTTATGATCGACATACCATTCTCTTACGGCTTGAAGATGCTACTGCAGGGCTTGCAGGTAAAACAACATCTATTGGTGACGCCGTGGGTCTTGCTGTAAAACGGTTCAATAATGTTCCCAAAAAGGGAAGGATCCTTATTTTATTGACGGACGGAGCAAACAATTCTGGTGTACTTGCTCCTTTAAAAGCGGCTGAATTGGCTAAAGAAGAGGGCATCAAAATCTATACAATAGGCTTAGGGTCTGAAGCAGATTCAAGAGCCATTATTGGTGACTTTATGATGCAAAATGCCTCCGCAGATCTCGATGAAGAAACCTTAAAAAAAATGGCCGACATGACTGACGGCCGGTATTTTCGTGCTACCGATACGGAAACATTAAATTCAATTTATAAAACAATTAATCAGTTGGAAACTATCAATCAGGAACAAGCCACAGTTCGTCCCCAAAAAGAATATTATCCTTGGTTTGTCGGCCTCGCGTTATTACTTTGTTTCTCTTGGCTACTGAGAAAAGCAGATTTGAGCTTAAGCATACGAGCTACAATGACCGATCGGGAGGCTTTAAAGTCATGATTGCAACGTTTCATTTTTTAAGACCTTGGTGGCTGTTAATGATTTTACCTCTGCTGGGATTGATTTGGATTTTATGGCGGCAAAAACCAAAACTCCATGCTTGGTCGGAAGTATGCGATCAACATTTGTTGAGTCATCTTCTGCAAAAAAAAGGACAAGGACAACGTATGGGTTCCATGCTCTGTTTGTTTTTAAGTATTTTGTTTATGATTTTTAGTATTGCCGGTCCTGCTTGGTATAGATTGCCGGTAGCAACCTATAAACCAATACAGCCAAGAGTCCTGGTTTTAGATATGTCTGATAATATGATGGCTAATGACTTAACACCTAATCGTCTGAGTCGTGCTAAATTTAAATTGCATGATTTATTTGCCCACAAAGATGTAGGTCAATTTGGGCTTGTGGTCTTTACCAGTGAACCCTTTGTTGTCTCTCCGCTGACTGATGATGGGCATACTATTTCATCCTTACTTTCTTCATTAACTCCAGATATTTTGCCAGTAACTGGACAAAACCTTGATAGCGCCTTGAATGAAGCCAGTAAGCTCATCAAACAAGCGGGTTACAACCAAGGACAAATTTTGGTGTTAACAGCAGATGCACCTTCCGGTGCCTCAATAGCCTTAGCCGGAAAATTAGCTGAATCAGGAATTTATTCATCTATTATGCCCGTCAAAGCGGATAAGAATTTAAATCCACTTTTTCAGCAATTTGCCGATGCAGGTAGTGGACAACTAGTCAAATATGCATCCGATTCAAGCGATTTGGATCAATGGCTGAAATCCAGTAATACTAATGAGTTTGCTCTTAGTGAAGAAAAAGATGTTCCTCTTTGGCGTGATGAAGGGCGTTGGTTTTTAATACCAGCGATGCTGTTACTCTTGCCTGTGTTTCGACGTGGTTGGATACAGAGGGTAGCTGTATGATCCGTTTCTTTATTTTTTTATTCATTTCATTTTTGTCATATGCTACCCATGCCTTTAGTTGGCAAGACTTATGGTCCACACCGGATCAACAAGGTCGAGAGTTGATGAAAAAAAATCAATTTAAACAAGCTAAGGAAACATTTACACGCAGTGATTGGACCGCGGCTGCAGCATATCGTGCAGGCGATTATCAAAAAGCAGCCGAGCTGTATCAAGATTTAAACAATGAACAAGGATATTATAATCAAGGCAACGCTTTGGCCCATATGGGACAATATGAAGAAGCAATAAAAGCCTATGATAAGGCGTTAGCAATCAATGCAGCAAATCAAGATGCCATTTATAATAAAAAGTTGGTTGAAGACCTTTTGAAAAAAGATAAAGAAAAAAAACAAAACAAAGATCAACAAAACAAAGATCAACAAAATCAAGATCAACAAAACAAAGAGCAGCAAAATAAAGAGCAGCAAAACAAAGATCAGCAAAACAAAGATCAACAAAACAAAGATCAGCAAAACAAAGAGCAGCAAAACAAAGAGCAGCAAAACAAAGATCAGCAAAACAAAGAGCAGCAAAATAAAGAGCAGCAAAACAAAGAGCAGCAAAACAAAGATCAACAAAACAAAGATCAGCAAAACAAAGATCAGCAAAACAAAGAGCAGCAAAACAAAGAGCAGCAAAACAAAGATCAACAAAACAAAGAGCAGCAAAACAAAGAGCAGCAAAACAAAGATCAGCAAAACAAAGAGCAACAAAATAGTGAAGCACAATCTGAAACAGAACGAGAAAAACAACAAGCTAAAGAACAATGGTTGCGTTTGATTCCTGATGATCCTGGCGGATTGATGCGAGAAAAATTTTTACGTGACCATTTAAGAAGAGAACGCGGGTGGTATCAATGAAGAAAATAATAATTATTGGGTTCTTTTGTTTATTCAGTGCATTAGTCAATGCTGAAGTACAGGTGCAAGTTGATCCTTCCCAAATAAGCATTGATGATTCATTCAGATTAATTCTAACTCAAGATGATTTACAAAATGGAGGCATCCCGGACCTGACCCCACTTCAAAAGAATTTTATGATTGTGGGCACCGAACGTCGGATGAATTATTCGATTATTAATGGTCAGGCCCAATCCTCTAGTGAATGGACTATAACTTTAAAGCCCCAAAAAGAAGGTAAGCTAACAATTCCGGCAATAAGAATTGGCAAGGACTATACAAAACCTATGACCATTGAAGTCACCACGGGGAGTGCATCGCAAAATACACCTAGAGACGATTCTGCTGGTCACAACAATCAGAATCTTTATTTAACCACTGAGGTAGACCATAAAAAACCCTATTTGAATCAGCAAATTATTTATAAAGTTACTTTATACAATTCAAAGCATCTATTAGATGCAAATTATCAAGGCCCCCAAGTAGAAAATGCTCTGCTTATTCCTTTAGGTGAGGAAAAACGATCTCAGATTCAAAAAAATAATGTGACTTATCTGGTTGAGGAGCAAAATTATGCTATTTTTCCACAAAAGAGTGGCACTTTAAAAATTAAATCCCCCGTATTTACTGCATTAATTTATGATTTTAATCCCGAACGCGTAAAAGCTCAGGACAAAACCATTGCCATTGACGTACAACCCATCCCTAAAGAGTTTTCAGGTAAAACATGGTTGCCAGCCAAACAAGTTAAGTTAATGGAACAATATGAAAACGCAGAGAAAACCATAGCTCAAGGCAACACCTTAATTCGTACCGTTACTCTTGAAGGGGTTGGAATCCCTGCTCAACTTTTACCTTCGCTCAATTTTCCAGAAACCGATGGAGTGAATGTTTATCCGGAGAAGGGGAACGATAAAAACCGGGTTACCTACGGTGAATTGATTGGTCGCACAGAGATTAAAGTCACCTATTTATTTAATAAAGCAGGAAAGATAACGATTCCAGAATTAAAACTCCCTTGGTTCAATACCGAAACTGGAAAAGAAGAAATTGCCACTTTACCGGCAAAAACCTTCGAAGTTACTCCTTCAAACACAACAAATATAACTCAACCTCTTATCCCTAAAAACCAACCTGTCACTCAATCCACCAAGACAGTGAGCGAATCTATCACTTCCTCAACAAAATTTAATTGGGCTTGGATAGTAGCAGCACTTTTTGGTTTGGCGTGGCTCGTTACTTTAGCATTATGGGGATGGCAAAGACGCCATAAAAATACTGGGAGTGGTCAATACAAAACTGCTTTAAATAATCTCCATAAAGCGTGTAGGCAAGCCAATCCACAAAAAGCACGCGATGCCTTATTAAAGTGGGCCAATCTTTACTGGCCCGATGCACCTATATTAAATTTAACTGATTTAACACGTCTCACGACCGACGCAACCTTCAGAAAACAAGTGCAAATTCTTTCCCAAGTTTTATATAAAAACAAAGAAAAAACCTTGTGGCGAGGCGAGGAATTGTGGCGCAGTGTTGAGCAACTAAAAAAACATAATCGGAATAAAAAAGAACCTGAAGATGCCCTACCGCCAATGAATCGATTATGATTTTATTAGTAGGCAAAGCCAAAGTCCAAAAAATGAAAATAAAAAAACCTGGAATTTTTTGCGAACCCCAGGCGTTGATCATAAGGCAGCGATTAGGTGATATCTAATCGAGTTAAAAAGAACAATGCTTTTTACTGCATTGATGGATGTTCATCATCTTCTTGAAGCTCCTCATCAATCTTTTTCTTTTTAGCGGTGCTAATTTCTAAAGTAGATGATTTAGGCTTTACTTCAGATTTTTTGGGTGTCCCAATAATTGGAAAATCAGCGACAATTTGTTCTAATCGTTTTGCATCTTTTCTTATTTTATCCATATCCTGCTGCACCTTCATAGACGAAGTTTCAAGCAAATCGTCTTCTACTTCTTTATCATCACTGTCTTTTTTAGTGACTTCTGGCATTTTGTTACGGCTATTAACCATTTTTCCCGCAAGGAACTTAAATAAAGGATAAGTAATTCGTCCAACAATATAAATCGCCGCCAAAGACATGGCGACAGCAAAAATTGGAAATCCTGCAGGAGGGAATACCAAACTGACTATGGCACCAATTAATGCCAGTGAAGTGAAGGCCACCCCGGCTGTTTTATCCCAAGTAGCTTGAGAACCCAGCTTTGCTAATTTTCCTTTGCCCAACTCCTGATCATCATATAATTTTTGTAACTCGTCTAATTGTTCCTTTATTTCATGTCGTTTCGTTTTGTAGTTATCTTCTATGAGTTTAATGTTCTCTCTTTGTCCGGCAATTTTTGCCTTTTTTTCTTCAGCTTCTAATTGCTCTAAGTCATCAATTAAGTGAGCTATATGACTTTTTTTATTATCAATATCTTTTTCTATTTGTGCTAACTTATCTTGTATCTCGTACCGTTTATAATAAAGCTTGGCAAGCGTGATCACACTTAAACCCAGGGCAGCGATTGAAATAATTAAAGCAATAATAGGAGCTGATGGGGGAAAGGCAATTGCAGTTATTGCAAGACCTAAAAGTACTGCCGAATATAAAAACCGGGCATTACGTGACAAGGTTATCGGTGATTCTTGATTCGCTATATAGGCTGCAATATAAATAGCTGGAATCCGGATAAAATCAAAGGCAGCATTCACTATTCTAATGATTAGGAAAGCATTACCTGCTGCATCTGAAGCATGGGTTAAATGGCCTTTAATTTGGACCATACTTGTAATGGCACTCCCAGCTTCCTCTACAGAGTCCATAAAACTGTTAAATAATGGAAGCGTTTTCCATATAGATTGGACAATTGATTTTTGAGGCGCTTTTTTCCCTTTCATGAATTTTAATCTTTTTCTTAAATGCGTTATCGAAAAATCTTCGAGCTCAATTTCATTTTCATCGAAAAACATGGCTTTCCTCATAAAAATTATCTCTCTATGCATAGTATAACAACTTATTATGATTTAAATATGAACAAAGTGGGGTTGCGTCAAAACAAGTTCGAGAAGTCTTTCCCGTTCTAAATTAGAAAATCGGTCATCGATATTTTTGCTAAAAATTAATTTTGCTTTGACATCTTCATTCCTGCATCCACTTCCTTATAGAGAGAGAGGGGTTTTAAGTGTTCCCCTTTCAAGTATTTTTGCACGAAAGGTTGTTCCTCAGCCCAAGCAAAATACTCCTCCAAAGGAATAAAATTACTAGGTACCCGTGTTCCTTCTGTATAAGGCAGAGGCCGCAAGAAATCGGCTACTTGGGTAAGATTATTAACAACACCTTTATCATGAAGAAAACGAATTAATTGATAAAAATGCAATGAATCCGGTTTATAGTGGCCACTGCTGTTACTAATCATCGCCACCATCCCATCTTTAACCAACCACATTCCGGCACAACGAACCTTACGGCCATTAAAAAGTGACGAGTGATGGTAAATTCCAGCCTTATGGGGATGGACATGGAATAAATTGTCATTATATTTATCCCAAACAAAAGCCGCACCGCCAAATGCCATGCCTCTTTTATAAGAAATGTTTTTTAATCGGATTGTGTTTAGTGTAGGCCATTCCGCTAAGGAATCTTTGGGAATAATTTTTAATTTTTCATCCTCTATCTGGACTTGGACTTTATCTCGTAATTCGTAATCTACGGAAGTTATCTTTGTTTTATAAGACTCTCGCCAATTGTCACTTATACCTTCTAATGCGGTTGTTAAGGGATGCTCCTCTAACCACAAAAAAAAGGGAGGTGGATCTGTTTCTCTAGCCCATTCATAAAATGCAGTATTCATCGGATATTCGGCACGGTTTAAACCTTTTTCAATATCACTATAATTAAATTCAATTGTTCGATGAGCTGGATCTAAGCGCTCAATCAAAGTTGAACCAAAAAGACTTAATAAAGGGTTTTCTCCATGTGTTTTTTCGCGTTCCTTAATTGTTTCCAACATCGCATTTTTGGATAGATGACGCGGTTTAGCCTCTTTATAATGATTTTTTAATTTCTCTAGATAGATTGTTTTATTTTCCGCCAGTTTTTGAATAATACGCAATGGTTCTACTGCTTTGGGTAGATTCATTAATTGAGTGCTCATCTCATTTATCTGAGAAAGTAATTCCATTCTTTTATCAAAGAACTCTATTTTTGTTTTTGGAATGGAATGATATTCTTGTAATAATTGAGTAATAGCTACAAGACTGGTATTCACCTCAGCTGGAGTTAATCCGCTAGTTTCACATAATTTTTCCCAATCTTTGAGACTCGGGACATCGCGCCACATAAGATAAACCACAAGAAGTATAATTATTATGATAATAGATCATTTTTTGATCAATTAACAAATTTTTAGGACTAAAATGGACCAAAACTTATGCATTAAATCTCCACAATGAATAAATTTGTAAACTTATGCGATTATATGAGCTTGATAATGATGAACTATTCGTGAATAAACTGATGCATGAACCAAGGCCAATCGCATCTAATTCTTTAATATTGGGACAATGCACAAAAAAGTGTATAATTCCTCTTTTTGTTATACAAATATTGATCAGTCATGAATCTTGAAAAATTATATGATGTTATTGTAGTAGGTGGCGGACATGCAGGCACAGAAGCTGCTTTAGCGGCAGCCCGGATGGGAGCGCAAACGTTATTACTTACTCATAACATGGATTTGCTCGGTCAAATGTCATGTAATCCTGCTATAGGTGGGATAGGAAAAGGCCATTTGGTGAAAGAAATTGATGCCTTGGATGGAGCTATGGCAAAAGCTGCAGATAAAGCTGGCATTCAATTTCGCACGCTTAACGCCTCCAAAGGTCCCGCAGTCCGCGCTACACGTGCGCAAACGGACCGTGTGCTCTATCGCCAAGCCATTAGAGAGCAATTACAAACACAACCCAATCTGACCCTCTTTCAACAGGCTGTGGACGATTTATTGATTGAAGGAGAACGCGTAACTGCTGTAGTAACTCAAATGGGCCTGGTCTTGCGAGCACGTGCAATAGTACTGACAGTGGGTACATTTTTGGGCGGAAAAATTCATGTAGGTATGAATCAATATGCCGGAGGTCGTGCAGGAGATCCACCTTCAGTAGCCCTAGCCAAAAGCTTACGTGATCTTGATTTGCCCGTTGGCCGTCTAAAGACAGGCACCCCTCCACGAATCGATCGTCGCTCCTTAGATTACTGTCAAATGACGGTGCAACCAGGCGATACACCGACCCCTGTTTTTTCCTATTTAGGTCATGTGAGCGATCATCCGCTACAAGTCCCGTGTCATATTACCCATACAACTGAAGCAACACATGAAATTATTCGTAATAATTTGCACCAATCACCTATGTATGCTGGGGTTATTGAAGGCGTAGGACCGCGTTATTGTCCCTCTATAGAGGATAAAATTGTTCGTTTTGCTGATAAATTATCTCACCAAATCTTTGTTGAACCCGAGGGATTAACCACTGAAGAAATCTATCCTAATGGTATTTCTACAAGCCTTCCTTTTGAAGTACAAGTGCAGTTTGTTCGTACGATCAAAGGTTTTGAAAATGCTCATATTACCCGGCCAGGCTATGCTATAGAATACGATTACTTTGATCCTCGTGGATTAACTTCATTTTTGCAAACCAAACCCATCCCCAACTTATTTTTTGCAGGACAAATTAATGGGACCACCGGCTATGAAGAGGCGGCTGCCCAAGGAATCATCGCAGGAATGAATGCAGCGCTGCAAGTACAAGATAAAGAACTTTGGTGCCCACGGCGTGATGAAGCTTATATAGGTGTATTAATCGATGATCTAATTACGTGCGGCACTCAAGAACCTTATAGAATGTTCACTTCGCGTGCTGAATATCGGCTGCTTTTACGTGAAGATAATGCAGATTTACGCTTAACTGCTAAAGGCCGCGAATTAGGCGTAGTGGGTGATGAACGTTGGCAACATTTTACTACCAAAAGTGAAGCAATAGCGTCCACGCAATCGTTGCTGCACCAAACGTGGGTTCGTGTAGGGCATAATGAGATTTTAAAAGATGTGTTACTCAATCCCATGCAACATGATAATAGAGCCTCAGAGTTCTTGAAACGTCCAGAGATTAATTATCAGCATTTACTCATGCTCGAAGATTTGAATTTACCCGAACTGCTACCCGAAGTTAGCGAACAAATAGAAATTCAAAACAAATATGCAGGCTATATCGATAGGCAACAACAAGATATTGAAAAAATGCGTAAACAAGAAAACACGGTCCTTCCCGAATCTCTGGATTATAGCAAGGTCACAGGATTATCTAATGAAGTAATTCAGAAGTTAACCAAGATAAGACCCGCTACTTTAGCCCAAGCTGGCCGGATTTCAGGTGTAACTCCTGCCGCCTTGTCCCTACTTTTGGTGCATTTGAAAAAACAGCGAATTGAGGTATGAAGGAACAAATAGAGCAAATACAATCGCAACTTAAAGAAGGTTTGCAACAATTTGAGCTGGATGCACTTAGTGCACCTTTGGTGGATTACTTATTCTTACTTAACAAGTGGAATTTAGCTTATAATCTCACTGCAATCCGTGACCTTGAGTCTATGGTGAGTAAGCATATATTAGATAGCCTGGCTATTTTGCCTTGGCTTAGAGGCAAACAAATTATAGATGTAGGAACAGGAGCCGGTTTACCGGGTATCCCTCTTGCTTTAGCTCGGCCTGATTTTAACTTTGTTTTATTAGACTCAAATGGTAAAAAAACTCGATTCTTGAATGAAGTTAAGCGACAACTCGACTTAAAAAATGTTGAAATTGTACAATTTAGAGTCGAAAACTACCACCCAACTCAAGGTTTTGATACAGTAGTAAGTCGCGCTTTTAGTAGTCTGGTACAAATGGTTCAGTGGACGCAACACCTTATTGCCGATGATGGAATTTGGTTGGCAATGAAAGGACGTGATCCTGATACAGAATTAAATGAGATAAAGCAGCACTGCTCGATAGAACATTATAAGGTTTCAGGTATTGAAGGCGAGCGTTGTTGCGTCATTATTGAAAATCAACCAAGAAAAAGTAGTTAACAACAGCTGTTTAATTGTTCTGACTTGAGCGAAATCATCGTTTAGCCAATCAGGTGCACGTTAATCAGATCCTGGATGTTTACTGCTTATTCGAGTTTAATCAAGGAATAAATCATGGCAAAAGTTATAGCCATTGCCAATCAAAAAGGTGGAGTAGGCAAAACCACTACAGCGATTAATTTAGCTGCT
This sequence comes from Legionella nigrisilvae, assembly GCF_977063395.2. Lineage (NCBI taxonomy): Bacteria > Pseudomonadati > Pseudomonadota > Gammaproteobacteria > Legionellales > Legionellaceae > Legionella > Legionella nigrisilvae. Next base: position 638,884 of record NZ_CDRUGZ020000019.1, on the reverse strand, counting down.
TCTTTAGCAGCGAATCGACAACAGGTTTTACTAATTGACTTGGATCCTCAAGGCAATGCCACTATGGGTAGCGGCGTCGATAAAAGCCAATTGGTTCATACAACTAATGATGTATTACTCCATGATTGTCTTGCAGAACAAGCATGCCTTGCCACAACCAGTGGTTATGATTTACTTCCAGGCAATGATGATTTAACGGTGGCTGAAGTAAGTCTAATGGAGCGCAATCATCGTGAAACATTTTTATTTAAAGCACTCCAGCCTATTCAAAACAATTATGATTTTATTCTGATTGATTGCCCACCCGCTTTGAATACGCTAACTATAAATGCTTTTGTTGCTGCGGATTCTGTGCTTATTCCTATGCAATGCGAATATTACGCACTAGAAGGGTTAGCTGCTCTGCTGTCGACTATTGAACAGGTCAAAGCCTCAGTAAATCCTCGTTTACATCTTGAGGGTCTGTTACGAACCATGTACGATGCTCGTAACCGATTGTGTTCTGAGGTATCAAAACAACTAATAGAACACTTTCCAAGTAAGGTCTACAGAACCGTAATACCGCGTAATGTTAGACTTGCTGAAGCACCAAGCCACGGATTGCCAGCTTTACATTATGATAAAACATCACCAGGTGCAGCAGCCTACATGGTACTCGCTTCCGAGTTGATTAATAAACAGACTGTAGCAGGATGAATGGGGTAATTTATGACAGCAAAACGTAGTAGTTTAGGGCGTAACTTATCCGCGTTATTAAGCCAATCAAGTAGCACTCTTTTAAATGAGAAACCGCCAGCTGAAAGTCTCAAGCTCGCAGTAGACTGCCTGCAGCCGGGTAAATATCAACCCCGTGGCGAGATGGAAGAAGCTCCACTCATGGAACTAGCCCAATCAATTAAAAAACAAGGCTTACTCCAACCTCTTCTGGTTCGCGAACTAAGTGATGGGCGTTATGAAATTATTGCCGGGGAACGTCGTTGGCGTGCCAGCCAATTAGCAGGCCTGACTGAAGTTCCAGTTATTTTGAAGCAGGTTGATGATGAAACAGCGATGGCTATGGCCTTAGTGGAAAATTTACAGCGTGAAGATCTAAATGCGATGGATCAAGCTCGTGCCATGCATAGACTTACTCACGAGTTTTCCTTGACGCATCAACAAGTGGCTGATCTTTTATGTAAATCCAGAGCTGCTGTAAGCAACTTTTTGCGATTATTGGCTTTGTCAGCAGGAGTTAAAAAGCTTTTAGAACATGGCGATATTGATATGGGACATGCACGCGCCTTACTCATGTTAGAAGAAGAACAACAAAACCAGGTGGCTCAGCTTATTATTGCCAAAAACTTATCTGTACGTGAAACGGAGAAGTTGGTCGAACGAATCAAATTAGGTAAAACCAAAGATCAACAGCTTTATAGTGATCTTTCACACATTTACCACGAGCAATTAAAAAATCTTTCTCAACATTTACAGACTGCAATTAAACTCAAGCCCGGAAAAGCGGGTAAAGGTTCATTAGTTATTCACTATGACAATGAACACAGTTTGCAACAGATTATCGATCAATTAATCGGTGCCCCTCAATAATTTTTAATTCATTGCGACTTTATCCCGGATGGGCGAACATCAAATCCGGGAAACTCAACGCCATTGGATTTCTTTTTAGAAAGGAAATTGCCGCTATCATCGTTTTGAAACTCTACCTGAACTTTTGATAGATGCTACAATTTTATACTACAATTACCTTATAAGCTGGTTATATTGCTTGGAGAACGCAATGTTAATTCAGCCCGTTCAACCTGTTCATGTTCTAATGAAGATTGGCGAAATTGAATACATAAGCCAACTACTAAGTTTATCTGAAAAAAAACTGGAATTAAGATGCGAGGAATATATTGAAAAGGAGATTGAAGTTTCCTTTTTTGCCAAACATTTTCGCGGCCAGGCAATTATCCAAGAAATTCAATTCGCTCACTCGTTTTTTACCTATAAGCTAACCATAAAAGAGATCCAATTTCAGCCTGGTTTGTTGATTAATACACGTTTATGAAATCACTACTGAATCATCCTTGCTGGAAGCAGCGAACTCGAATTGATTTAACCATGAAGAAACCCGGGTTACATTTTGGTGCACCCGGGCTACAACTATAAGGATCGATTTATAGCCAGTAAACAAAAACAAATAAGAACAACCAGACCACGTCTACAAAGTGCCAATACCAAGCCACTCCCTCAAAAGCAAAATGCCGTTCTGGAGTAAAATGACCTAATTTACAACGAACAGTGATCACAATTAGCATAATTGTACCCAAAGTCACGTGTATCCCGTGGAATCCGGTTAACATAAAAAATGTCGTTCCGTAAATCCCCGAAGATAGGGTTAAATTCATTTCTGTGTATGCTTCATGATACTCATAACTTTGTAAAGCTAAGAATAATATACCTAACGAAATGGTTAAAATCATCCCGATAATGAGCTGTCTTTGCTTTCCTAATTTTAAAGCCCAATGAGCCCAGGTGATAGTGACCCCAGAGGTCAATAAAATAAGCGTGTTCACTGCTGCTAATCCCCACGCTCCCATTGCTTCATGAGCACCAGCAAAAACCTGGTTGTTTGGGTTAAATAAGATAGGCCAGTTGGCACTGAAATTAGGCCATAATGTAAAGTGTGTAATGGGGTGAAATTCACCTCCTAATATAGGGACAGACCACCACCTGCTATAGAAAAGGGCTCCAAAAAATGCACCGAAGAAACAAACTTCAGAAAAAATAAACCAGCACATTCCCCAACGAAATGATCTATCAACTTGTTCGTCATAGACTCCTTTCGAATTTTCATAAATCACTTGGCCAAACCAGCCAAATAACATAAAAATCATGATTCCTACACCAATAGTAAATATGTAGGGTCCATACCAATCATTATGAAGCCAAGATGCAGCACCCACAAGCGTAGTAGTTAACCCACATGATGCCACCAAAGGCCAATGGCTTGGCTTAGGGATATAATAAGTACCATGTGCTCCCATTATATTTTTATCTCCTGTCATGAATAGGGCCTATTTAGAATTCGCTATCCTAAGTCCCAGGACTTTGTTTCTGAAGCATAAAGCAAGAAACCAAGTTCTATGACCAAGCTAGTAGAATTGAAACAGGCATTAATCTGTTTTTGACACGCTCCTTGCCATTGAAGCATGTAACCTACTAAAAATTACCAACTTGCATGACTAGCTTATGATTACTGCTTAGATGCTTATAATCAGAGCTGCCAGGTTATGTTAACCTTTATCTGTTACATCAAATAAAGTATAAGACAAAGTAACTGTGTGCACCTTTTCAGGTAAATCAGCATCCAAATGAAATAATAAAGGCATATTCATTGCCTCGTGTCCATTTAGTGTTTGCCGAGTAAAGCAAAAACATTCAGTTTTTTTCAGATACTTTGCAGCAATCCCAGGTGTAACACTAGGTATTGCCTGTACGGTCATCGGATGATCCGTTTTATTTTCAGCATAAAAAGCAAGTTTGGCTATTTCCCCGGGATGTACCGTTATTTTTCGAGTTTTGGGATAAAAAGCCCATGGTACCCCACTGTTGTTTGTCGCAACAAACTCTACAATAATTTCCCTTTTTTTATCGATTTTCGCTTTATTTACATCGTAAGCTACCGCTTCGGGGTTTGTTTTTCCATTAATACCTAGTGACTTACATAAACTATTATAAATAGGCACTAAGGCAAATCCGAAAGCAAACATCCCCAGTACAAGACCCGATAAGATGATAATTAGCCTGTGATGCCCTTTTTGATTTTTCATACAACAAACCTATAAATCGAGTTTAGGTGGTGTCGTAAACGTATGATATGGGGGTGGTGAAGGTAACGTCCACTCCAAACCATATGCTCCTTCCCAAGATCTTCCAGCTGCGATATCTTTTTTAGTACCCTTTTTCCTTACTGTGGCAATCACATTAAATAAAAATAAAAGCTGAGTAAAACCAAAAATAAAAGCACCTATAGAAGAGATCATATTAAAATTAGTAAATTGCAATGCATAATCTGGGATTCTTCTGGGCATTCCTGCCAGACCTAAAAAGTGCATCGGGAAAAATGCTACATTTACTGAAATAACAGATAACCAAAAATGCCATTTGCCCAGTACCTCGTTATACATATGCCCAGTCCACTTCGGCAACCAATAATAGGTTGCAGAAAAAAGGGCGAAAATTACACCTGGGACCAGAACATAATGGAAATGAGCTACTACAAAATAACTATCTTGGTACTGAAAATCTGCAGGCACCAATGCCAACATAAGCCCTGTAAATCCACCTATGGTAAATAAAAATACAAATGCCAACGCAAATAACATGGGCGTTTCAAAGGTCATAGAACCTCGAAACATAGTGCTAACCCAGTTAAATACTTTAATACCGGTTGGAACAGCAATAAGCATTGTCGTATACATAAAAAATAACTCTGCACCCAACGGGATACCTGAGGTAAACATATGGTGTGCCCATACAATAAATGACAATATTGCAATGCTGACGGTCGCGTATACCATAAAATAATAGCCGAATAATGGCTTACGACTAAACGTAGGTATAACTTCGGAAATCACGCCAAAAGCGGGTAATACAAGAACATACACCTCTGGATGTCCGAAGAACCAGAATACGTGTTGAAACAGTATGGGATCTCCACCACCTGAAGCTTCAAAGAAGCTGGTGCCGAAATGACGATCTGCCAACATCATGGTGACTGCTCCAGCCAATACAGGCATAATCGCGATTAGCAAAAAGGCAGTAATTAGCCAAGTCCATACGAACATTGGCATTTTCATCAATGTCATACCTGGGGCACGTAAATTTAAAATCGTTGCGATAATGTTAATCGAACCCATAATGGATGAAATACCCATCATATGGATCGAGAAAATCATAAAATCTGTACTAGGAGGGGCATATTTGGTAGATAAAGGTGCATACATCGTCCAACCAAAGTTAGGGCCACCTCCTGCATGAAATGTGGTTGAAAGTAATAATGTAAACGCAAAGGGCAAAAGCCAAAAACTCCAGTTATTTAATCGGGGCAAAGCCATATCTGGAGCACCGATCATCATAGGAATTTGCCAGTTAGCCATTCCGGTAAATGCAGGCATTACCACCCCAAATAGCATAATTAACCCATGTAATGTCGTCATTTGGTTAAAGAAATTCGGATCAACAAAGCGATGACCAGGTTGAAACAGCTCTGCACGAATCACTAGCGCCATGCCACCAGCCAGGAAGAAACTGATCATTGCGAGCCACAGATAAAGTGTGCCGATATCTTTATGGTTGGTAGTAAACAACCAGCGTTTTATAAAGCCTAAAATGCCTTTACCCTGTTCTGGACCATGATCATCATGTTTTTCATCGTGCGCTAATGTATAACTACTCATTGCAAACCTCCAGCTTGAACTTTATTAACCATGGTTGGTTGTTGATTAGCTTTCTGACGTTGTGCAGCAACTTCTGCGGCTTGAACGACATCATTTGTGTTGTTACCCCAGGCATTACGTTCATAAGACGTAATCGCAGCTATTTCTTCATCGGTAAGTTGATCTTTATAAGGCTGCATTGCAGAACCAGTAATACCATTAAGGATTATATCCAGGTGCCGGGAAACAGGATGGCCTGTTGCGACCGAACTACCTCTGAGCGCAGGATATAGCGGTGGGATACCTTTGCCGTTGGGTTGATGACAGGCAGAACAAAATTGCTCGTATTTTTGCTTCCCAAATGCAAGTAACTCATCTCGGCTCATCGTTTTCTGGGTAGGAGGATTCTCTTCTTGATTCGCATACTGATCTTCTTTTTTTGTTTGCGCGACGACCCATTTATCAAAATCATCCTGAGTCACGGCCTCAACTACTATTGGCATAAAGCCATGATTTACACCACAAAGTTCCGCACATTGACCTCGATAAGTTCCTGGTTTTTCAATAGTTGCCCACGCTTCATACATAAATCCCGGTATTGCATCGCGCTTAATACCTAATTCTGGAACCCACCAAGAGTGAACAACATCATTTGAAGTCACTAAAAAGCGAATTTTTTTATTCACAGGTACCACCATGGGCTTATCTACTTCGAGTAAATACCACTCATTCTTTTTCTGTTTATTTTGAATTTGCGCAAATGGTGTAGATAGGGTACTGAAAAAACTAATTCCCTGATCAAGATATTCATACTGCCAGCGCCACTGATAACCTACTATTTTTATGGTTACTTCGGATTGATTTGTATCATCCATTCGGATTAAAACCCGCGTAGCAGGAACTGCAAGTCCAACAAGAATCAAGAAAGGAATGATCGACCAGACAATTTCTAATCGAGGATTATCATGAAATTTAGCGGGCTTATATCCTTTAGATTTTCTATGATGGATCATTGAATAGATCATCACACCGAAGACAACGACTCCAATAATGGCACAAACAGCCATACATACCATATGCAGGTAATATACGTCTTTGCTGATAGGCGTGACCCCTTTGTGCATATTTAACTGCCAAAAATCCGCAGCAGCGAATAGTGGTCGGCTCGCAACCCAGGCACCTAGCATCGTTAATAATCTACAGATCTTTAACCTGTTTAACATCCCCATTCCTCGTCTTGTCAAGAAAGCCAGTATGAACTGGCTCCAATTTAGTTTTATATTTTTAATTTGGTCTCCCCCATTCGCAGGGGTTCTTGTTCAGCAATACGACACTACCACAATGAGTAATTTCCTTCAGTTTTAGATTTACTGACCATGTATTTAACTGCCTCGATTACCTCATTCGTGGTGCATTGATCACAGCCTCCGTTTTTTGGATGATCTTTCCCATGAACGGTGTTTTCAATCAATACATCCATATTTTTTGCAATCAATGATTTCCATGTTTCTTGATCACCAATTTTAGGCGCACCTTGTTTTCCATCATTATGACAGGCTGCGCAGTGCTCGTTATAAACGGCTTCCCCACTTGGAGGAGCTTTTGCTGCGCCACCTGACTTCAGGTTTATCAATTGGGTGCGGGTTAATGACTCATTTAATATGTAATCAACAGCAGAAATGATGTCGTTATCAGAGCAGGTCACGCAGGCGCCTTTAATAGGCATCAAATTATACCCATCAATGACATGACGATATAAACCCGTTAACCCACTATTCTTTAAACGCTCGTACCAGCTTGGTGAACTACCCAGCAAAGGAGCACTCATGGCACCGTCTTGATGACAAATGACACACGCCGTGAAATAAACTTGCTTTCCGCGATCCAGCGAGGGGGGCTCATTGGAAGCGGGTAATCCTAAAGGTTCCTCACTTACTACGGTCTTAAGGTATGTAGCTATAGCCATTCTATCGGCATCAGTCAAATACATCAGACTGTTATGATTTACTTCTGCCATAGGACCTGCCACAGGGCCTGCATTATTGAGAAGCTTATTTAATTTGAATACATCTGCGACTTCCTGATGGGTTCCTGACTCCAATCCATACTTGGTGATGTTTGGTGCCCAATATCCATCAATAAATCCACCCGTTAAATAATACTTATTTTTTGGAGCCCCAAATACATTTAATGGGGTATGACACATACTGCAATGTCCTAGACCATCAACTATATATTTTCCACGATTCCACTCAGGGGATCTGCCTTTCTCATATTGAAATCCATGTCCCTCAGGGAAAAAGAATAATAAATTCCAGCCCCAAAGTGTAAAGCGAGAACCTGGAACATTAAAAGGGAAAGGCAATGATTTGTTAGGTAATTTAACCGGAGGCAGACTCATAAAATAAGCGTATAGAGCTCGGGCGTCATCATCTGTTATTTTAGAAAAATAAATATAGGGAAATACTGGGAAATAGTTTCTTCCTTTAGGATCACGACCTTCTTTAAGAGCACGAATAAAATCTTTTTCAGTCCAGTTACCAATACCCGTTTCTTTATCTGGAGTAATATTAGGGCTATAAAATGTCCCGAAAGGAGTATCTATTGGTAATCCACCAGCATATGCAGGTGTGCGAGCATTAACATTGGTATGGCAGGAAATACAATCCCCCATCTTGGCCAAATACTCTCCCCGCTGAATTAAATTCTGTTGTTCACCAGTGGCTGGAGCTGTCGGTGGATAAGCAGGATAATACCCATTAATAATTGATAATTTCTCTTGAGCAGGTTCATTTTCTGCATGTAATAATTGACCTGCCAGGCCAAGCACCGCCACAGTTGCCGTGACGATTAGCTTTCTTAGTAACAAAGAGCCCACGCTCCCTCCTATTTGTTCTTATTTTGTACGCTTCTCTTGCGGAGACAGAATAATCGACGCATTTTATACTCCACATTGCCTAAGTTGCAATGTTATAATCGCTATCTTTGATTATTTTTATATCGTGATTATGTTTGTTTATCTTAATGGTTTACTTTTAGGCTTATCTTTGATTATTGCCTTAGGACCGCAAAACATTTTTTTAATCAAACAAGGTGCACAAAAAAATCACGCAATGCTCTCTGCTGTTATTTGTTTTATCTGTGATTTTATTTTAATTTGCTCCAGTATAACAGGCTTGCATGAATTGCTCCTACTTCGTCCTGTTCTGCAAATCTGGATGATGTTGTTAGGTACTGCTTTTTTACTATTTTATTCCGCAAAAGCACTATCTCGTGCGTTTTCAAAATCAACTGATGCTGAAGAAAATACATCTCATCAACCCCGTAACAGAACTCAAATCATCCTCCTGGCCCTGGGATTTAGCTTACTTAATCCCCATGCCATTATTGATTCTCTGGTGATTATTGGTGGTGGCAGCAGCGGATATCCGGAGCAAGAACATATTTTTCTACTGGGGGTACTTACCTCAAGCTTGATTTGGTTTAGCTCATTAACTTTCACCGCACGATATTTTTCTGATGTCTTGTCAAAAACTAACGTATGGAAAGGGATCGAATTACTCAGTGGTTTATTAATGGCTTTTATAGGCATTAAACTTGGGACGGATTGTTTAAGTTTAATTTCAGAATTAATCGGTACATCGATGTGATAGAAAGGGCCAATCAGTGTGTCGCCAATTGACCCAGTGGAATGACACATAGCAAGTCCAACCTCGCAATGCGAATATCTCATAACCATTTATCCATGTCAACCGAGGAATAAACAACAAAAGCCCTTTCCCATTGTTGTTCAAACCCACTTCAGTTAAACTCAACCTTTTACACAAATTGAGCAGTACATGTTTTACGGCGATACCATCCAAGACACAAGACAAATGTTTTTTTCCAGTTGGGAAAAATACCAACATAAAAAACTATTGTCTCCTTTAGAAAATGAGATTGTTCAAGTAATATTGGCCCATCCTGAATATCATAAGCTCCTCGAAAATCAAGATAAATTCCAGCTACAATCCTATTTCCCCGAGTCAGGGGAACCGAATCCATTCCTCCACATGGGACTTCATCTTGCAATTAGAGAACAAATTGCAACCGATCGTCCTGCGGGCATTCATTTAATCTATAAAAATTTGATCAACAAATACAATGACTCATTAGTAGTAGAACATTTAATGATGGAGCAGTTGGCCGAATACCTGTGGCTCTCACAAAAAAATAATATTCCTCCTGATGAGCATCAGTATCTGCAAACATTAGCTACCCTTTGAAGTATTTTTCAGTGGAAAGGGTAAATAAGACCACTCAGGCAATGAACTTTATCGTGCATCCTATGTATAACTGATATAAAACGTGTGTACTCTATGTTTTAGTTGATCAAATTAAAACCAAAGAGTACACTACCAATTTTCTCTGTTGAGGTTATTTTATGGCTAATATCGTTTTGTTTGATATGGATGACACATTAAGCTCAGAAAACGGATTGGGCGATAATAATAGAGTTTTGTTTTTTCCAGATACAACCAAACAGGTTTTCGAAGATCTGCAAAAACGTGGTGACCACATTATTATTTGCTCTAAATGTGCTACGAAGATAGAAATTCAATCGGCATTAACAAAGGCAAAAATTGATTTTGCAAATATTGAAATTTTAGGTGGACACAAGAAGTCAAAATTAGAAACTGCTAATGAATATAAAGCAAATAAAGGCGCTAAAAACGTTATTATTGTTGAAGACAGTACCTCTATTGATGACAGTTCGGATAGCGTGGTGCATATTCAGGTACCCTATAAAATTGATCACACAGCACCTCCATCAGACGCTTATTTAAAAGTAGCACTACTACCTGAAGAGCGGCTGTTTGCGATAAAGCCTATTGTACACGCAATTAAGCAAAATTCAGATCGTCAGGGTCAAATAAATAGTGAAGCTCTAAGTAATTACTACGAGTCAATAGTCAAGTTAATGGAATATAGAGATAAGCGAGAAAAAGATAGCCGCGGCGAGTTCTATACTTCCTGGGCACGCTGGTTTGGAGGAGAAGCTCGTTCGAAAACAGCAAAACTTAAGGCTGTTGATAGCATTATTAAATCGTTACACGAAGGTACTTTCGACATCAACCATATTCCTCAGGCAGCCAAAAATGGAGAACTAGCTGCTATTGTAAACTCTATTAATATTGCTGAAATTGTCAAGCCTGCAAAATCAGTATCTGCAAACGTGAGCCAATTCTAAAATTGCATTTTGCACTGCATTTTTAAACCTAGTCCTGCCCCTCTCCCGTGAATGGAAGAGGGCTATTTTTTAACAGTCCTTCTTCCCCTAAGGAAGCGATAAAATTTTTAAATAATAGCTCTTCACCCCAATGGGGAGAAAAGCCGTAACTAAAGTGGATTGCTCTCCAAAGTACATGACACCTAAGGAGAGGCTAATAACAAAAGGAGTTTAATTACACCGGAACGATGTAGTAGGCGCTAAACTATTTAGTTTCTCCTGTAAAAGACTTAGATTTTTAGGTACAACGATAAATTGATAGTTATCATTTAGGAACTGCATTGGAGCGAGGTATTGCGCATTATTGCGTTTCTCCACCGTAAATCTATTTTCCGGCCTCATATTTCTAATAACAACAGAATTGACTTCCTGAGGATTCATATCTTCTATAAGCTGAACGTTCATAACCGTATGCAGAAATTCAGGATAAACAACGTCAGTGATAATAAATGTAGATTGCTTGGCCTCTTCATCAATTTTTTCTTCAAATTTAATAAGATTATATTTATTTTGTAATAAGGTTAAACGTCTTCTTAATTCTATTGTTTTAGGATCCGTGGTTATTAAAGAAGCTGTAGTCCGCAAATCCGTTAAGGCCCCATCCTCTCCAGAACGGCTCATTGATTCGCCGATATTAAACCCACCTTCAGTTAAACCCATTAATTGATTGATTTTTATTTTTACATCGGTAATTGCCGAAGAACCGTCCATATTCATCATGGAAATGAGTTCAAGAATTGATTTCATAAATTTTTATCTCGCCTTTGATTAAAAAAGGATTAAAAGAAATAAATTTCGCGCAATAGTATTTAACTTTGACTGAAAAGTGAATGTCGGAACAAAAAATACTCTCAGTTTTTAAATTTGGAGCACGGAATCCTTTCAGCAGGTATTTTATGAAAAAATAATATCCTTTATAAAAATCTTAAGTAATGTTAACTAAGCGAAGACATTAGGACTGTGTATCTCGACTAAAATCAGTTAATATGGAGTATTAAATAACAAATCCGTGTCCTGTATGACTGATCAAGAAAAGAAAACCCATTTTGGTTACTCTACTGTTGCCTGGGATGAGAAAGAAAAGAAAGTAGCCGAAGTTTTTCATTCCGTAGCAAAAAAATATGACTTGATGAATGATTTAATGTCTTTAGGTATTCATCATCTGTGGAAGCGCTACACGGTAGGCCATAGCCAAGTGCGTACCGGACAACTTGTCTTAGATTTAGCCGGAGGCAGTGGCGACTTAACACGGTTATTATGTAAGAAGGTTGGTGATAAAGGTCGAGTTGTTCTCACTGATATAAATTCAGCCATGCTTAATGTAGGACGTGATCGCTTATTAGATGAAGGTTTATATAAGAATATTGATTACGTACAAGGTAATGCGCAATGTCTGCCCTTTGCTGATAACAGTTTTCATTGTATTACTATGGCGTTTGGTTTAAGAAACGTAACCGATAAGGAAGAAGCGCTTCGTTCAATGTATCGTGTGTGCAAACCCGGAGGGAAAGTGATGATTCTTGAATTCTCCACCCCCACATTTCCTGGTTTAAAACCTATTTATGACTGGTATTCGTTTAATATTTTACCTAAAATAGGGGGGCTTATTGCGCAAGATAAAACCAGTTACCAATACCTTGCTGAATCCATACGCATGCATCCCAATCAACTCAAACTAAAAGAAATGATTGAGGATGCAGGATTCGAAGACTGTCACTATGATAATCTCAGTGGTGGTATCGTTGCCTTGCACATTGCCTATAAATATTGAGTGCATTATGTTAAAAAAATACTCCCTAAAGGCTCTTCAAATAGCCATTAACAAAGCGGCCAAACTGGATGAGCAAATGCCAGCCAAGCTGAAAGCGCTTGATAATAAAACCCTTGAAATAATCATAAGCCCTTTAAACGTTAATTTTTTTATACATTTTAAGGATGGCGAAATTGTCTTACTTGATTGCTTCGATAGCAAAGCGGACACAGTTATTCACAGCAACCCTTTAGGATTGATCCGCTTGAGTTTATTACCCGCTTCCAAAGCCCGTTCTTTGTTTAATGATAAAATTCGCATGACTGGAGATACGGAATTAGGACAGCATGTAAAAAAATTGTTTGACGAAATGGATATCGATTGGGAAGGCCATCTGGCTCATTTTACTGGTGATGTAGTGGCTCATCAAATCGGTTCTTTTGTGCGTAAAGGGATGGCATTCAAAAAGAAAGTGGATGATTCCTTTCATCAAAATGTGACGGAATATCTGCAAGAAGAATTACGAGTCATGCCAACGAAATATGAACTGGAAGATTTTTTTGTTGAAGTAGACGAGTTATCTTTAAGTGTCGAGCGTTTGCAAGCTCATGTAAATCAACTAATAAGCCGCTATGAAATCCATTAAAAAACTCATCCGTCTTATTCATATTAACTATGTTCTAGCTAAAAATGGACTAGATAATGTAGTCGTGTCATTGAGATTATTTGCACCGCTACGCTTTATTGTCTATTTAAATCCTTGGAATTGGTTTCGTAAAGAACAATTAACGCATGGAGAAGCACTTCGTAAATCCTTGGAAGTATTAGGGCCTATTTTTATTAAATTCGGTCAAGCGCTTTCGACGCGCCCTGATATTCTGCCCTTGGATATAGCGATTGAACTTAGCAAATTACAAGATAAAGTCCCTCCATTCCCTAGCGAACAAGCCATGGCCATTATTGAAAAAGCTTATGGCATGTCTCCCTATGAGGTTTTTGCTGAATTTGATTCCATACCCTTAGCATCGGCTTCTATGGCGCAAGTGCATGCAGCAACTTTGAAAACAGGCGAGGAAGTGATCGTCAAGGTGCTTAGGCCCAACATGCGACGCATTATTGAGCAAGACTTGAGTATTATGCATACTATTGCAAAATGGGCGGACCGTTATTGGCCAGAGATTAGGCGTTTAAAACCAAAAGAAATTGTAACAGAGTTTGAACATACCTTAATCGATGAGCTCGACTTACTAAGAGAAGCAGCTAATGCAGCTCAATTAAGACGTAATTTTGAGCATTCTCCTATCCTGTATATTCCAGAAGTCTATTGGGATTATTCACGATCTAATGTGATGGTGCTCGAACGAATACATGGCATCCCTGTATCCGATCTCGTAAGCTTACAAGCACATGGGGTTGATATAAAGAAACTGGCGGAGCGGGGTGTAGAAATTTTCTTCACTCAAGTATTTCGTGATTGTTTTTTTCATGCAGACATGCATCCAGGAAATATTTTTGTTTCTTATAAAAATCCCAAAGACCCCCAATATATATGCATCGACTTTGGCATTATGGGGACATTAAATGACAATGACAAACGGTATTTAGCAGAAAATCTATTGGCCTTTTTTAATCGGGATTACCGGCGTGTTGCGGAGTTACACGTTGAATCTGGTTGGGTTGCACGTGATACCCGTGTAGATGAATTTGAAAGCGGTATTCGTACGGTATGTGAACCTATCTTTGAAAAACCTTTAAAAGATATTTCCTTTGCACAAGTAGTATTGCGTCTTTTTCAGGTTGCTCGACGTTTTCATATGGAAGTACAACCACAACTTATTTTATTACAAAAAACGCTCCTTGCTGTAGAAGGCTTAGGACGTCAACTCTATCCAGACTTGGATTTATGGGCTACAGCCAAACCTTTTCTTGAAAAGTGGGTTAGAGATCAAATAGGTCCTAAAGCTTTTTTCACCCAATTAAAACGAAATTTACCTTTTCTTGCGGAACAATTGCCCCATATGCCAAAACTGCTCTTTGATTTTCTAGAGCTTAAAAAAGAAGAATTAATAATAAATAAAGAGCGCGCTAATGCTCAGCCTGAAAATGAAAAACCAGCAGTCCATTGGAATAGTATTGCGATCGGCGCGGGACTTTCGTTCCTGTTAGTGTGCCTGCTTGACTATGCGCATCTTATCCATCACAAACAACTCACCCCGCTTGCCCTTTCAGGAGCAATTCTGGCAGGGTTGTTTGTACTTATTAACCCTAATACGAGGAATTAAACATGGGACTAAGTGGAATCAGCCCTCTTTCTTTATTGTTAATTTTAGTCATTATTCTAGCTCTTTTTGGTACTTCCAAATTAAAAACTATAGGTACCGATCTTGGCGAGGCCATTAAAAATTTCCGTAAGGCCTTGAATGAAAATCAAGCTGATGAGCACCCAAAAAAGGATAACAAACCTCTATGAGTAGTGGCGAACTTTTGGTTATTTTTATTGTTGCCCTCATTGTATTTGGCCCCAAAAAACTCCCTATGTTGGCAACCCATTTAGGATTATTGGTAAAAGCATTGAACAGAATAAGAGCACAAGCTGCTGTGCTCTGGCAACAGCAACTAAATGCCCTGCAATTGCAAGAAAATCAACGTAAGGCAAAAGAAGCAGACGATCAATATAAAAAAGAGCAAGTGTCCTAAATTTTATCTTATTGTAACTTAGCCCCCTTACTCTGTTCAGGTTCATCTTTTGCGGGCAGTTTAAAACCATCTAAGTCAGGAAGGTCCTTCATCGCCTCTTTACTTGGGAGCAAAGAACCACCTTCATAGGCTTTAGGGCCCTCTTTAGTCGTTTGATAAAGCTTGCCATCACCATTAGAATAGGCAATCACTTTATTGGTTTCTGCATCGACCATAATAAAACTTTTTCCTTCTTTTGCCTGCTTTTGGAAGAACGACGCCATGTCCTCCTCTGATTTAAAAGTTAAAGACAATCCGCCATTCTCATCCTTCTTAGGAGGATGATCTTTAAACCATTTCGCCCCACAATGTTCCTTATAGGCTGCAAGGAAAGCTTCTACCTGTTCGCTTTGAATGCGAATACTTTTCTTTTTGCTCTCCTCCTCTTCAGCTGGTAGTAAACTGTCCACTTGCGAGGTGTGTTTCGGTGGACCTAATGGAATCTCTTCCTCATCTTTTGATTGAGACATATATATTTCCTCTAAAAGTGTAGGCTTTTTTGAAAACTTATATTGTATAAGTATAATTCAACTTTTACGCTTCCACTTTATTTCCATAGAATTTGTTATTGGCTTCAACCTTAAAATTAAGTAATTTCATGATTAGGCCGAGCTACTCCTTACTTTATTGTTCAAAACTTGCTATATTTTTATTATTTAAATCCTGCCAAAGTTGTTCGGCTACCGGTCCTCTGGCTGGTTTTTGTAAACGAATCGCGCCTAAAGTAACTAACCGTTTATCGAAATGATTCCCTTGCAAGCTCTGTAACCTACCATCCGCTAGCTCCTGGCTAATCATATGCAAGGGCAATCTTCCCCAACCCAGACCTGCAACAATTATATCTTTCTTCACCATTACATCGCTCACAGTCCATCGATGTCCATGTTCTATGACACCGAAGGAAAAATCAGATTGCGAGGAATCACGGAGGATCACTTGCATGCATTCAGAAAGCGTATCCAAATCACCTAATTGGGTACCGTAATATTGAATAAATTCGGGGGATGCAACAGCGACTAGAAACTCAGACCGAAGCGGGATGACCTCGACAGCCTTTTTAGTAATTAAATTTTCGCTAATAATCAGGTCTGCCTGATTTCGCAATAATCGTTCACACGCCCCTCCAATTGATTCGGAAAGAAAATGAAATTGGGTATTAGGAAACGTATAAATCCAATGTTTTAACAGAGGTTTCAAAGTCGACAGAGGAAAAAAGACATCGATGGCAATCGTGATATCACTTTCAGCTTCAGATTGCAGTAGTTCTGCAAATTGACTAATGTTTTTCCAGTGCCCAATTAAAGACTGAGCTCGACGATAGAGTTTTTCGCCTTCTATTGTGAGAACCGGTCGATAATGACTGCGATCAAACAATACCAAATTTAATTGCTCTTCTAATTTTTTTATTGATGTAGTAATTGCAGGCTGACTTTTAAATAAGATCCGTGCTGCCGCATTGAATCCACCGCACTCGACTACTACTACAAAAACTCGTAAAGCATCAAAATCAATGTCCATAATTTTTTTCTATTAAGTTTATTAAAACTTAATATTATCAACTTATAAAGATTTTATCTAATCTGTTTACTCCACATACGGGAAACAGCAAGAGGGACAATATATGCCAATAAATAACATTCAAGACATAACAACTGCGCTATTAAAGGTATTGTTTAATCAACGACGAGTTAGTGAGTTTGCCGAGACAAAGTGTAATGGAATTTTATGCCCAGAATGCATTGGCCATCCGCAAGATAAAATTCACCATGCTATCAAGGAACAACGCGCCCTAACGTTCATTCTTCCTGCCTTCCCTGCAAAATCAGCCAATAGACAAAAAACCCTTTCCGAAAAACCGGATCGAGGTGAAATCATTGGCTTGAGTAATTTGAATCGACTCTGCCAAACCCTGGAAGAAATTTATCCTGTAGGTATTAAATTAATCATTTGTTCTGACGGTCGCGTCTTTAATGATTTAGTTTTGGTGAGTGATGATCATGTAGATGTATATCAAAAAGGAATTCAACAAATTATCAAAGAATACCAATTAACTCATTTATCTACATTTGCGCTTGATGAGGTCTATCCCTGCCATAACTATCAGATTATGCGGGAGTTATTAATGGCCGAGTTTGGTCAATCTTTAGATGAATTAAAACAACATGTAGCAACCGATCCGCACGCTCGCTATCAATTTAACGGGATTCACCGTTTTATTGTTGAGGATCAATTCGCTTTAAAACCTGGACAAACAAAAAACAAAACACGCCAGCAAGCCAAACAAATTGCTTATGAAGTAATCCGTCGCTCGAATGCGTGGTCGCGATTATTAACAAATTATTTTCCACAATCCGTGCGATTGTCGATTCATCCCCAGCCTTGTGGCTCAGAGAAAATAGGAGTTCACTTACTACCTACATCAAATCGTTGGAGTACCCCTTGGCATAATGTTCTACTTAAAAAAGGCAAAAGATGGCAACTCATAAAAAGGCAAGAAGCTGAGCAATTGGGAGCACGATTAAATAAAGATCATTATGTATTGGAGGCCTACTCATGAACCAACAACAGCGATTTTGCCCTCATCTAATTCAAGCGGATCATGGTCGTAAGCTGACCGATTTATCATTGGAAATGCTCCTAAAGCAAACGACTCAACATAAGATTGTGCTTCTACGAGGCTTTAATCTTCTGCAACGGGATGATTTGCTCCAATATTGTCAAAAGCAAGCCCAGTTACTTTCTTGGGATTTTGGTCCGGTAATGGAAATGAAAGTAGATCAAAAGCCCAAAAACTATCTCTTTACGGAAGGAGATGTCCCATTGCATTGGGATGGAGCTTTTCATCAAGAACCTCGTTTTTTGCTCTTTCATTGTTTGCAGGCACCCAATGCAGAGAGTGGTGGGGAAACTCTATTTGTTAACACAGAAATGGTTTGGCATACTGCAAGCGATGCACAAAAAAAAGAGTGGCAACAGTATGCGCTCGTATTTCATACCGAAAAACTAGCACATTATGGGGGCACCATTACTCGTAATTTAATCAATAAACATCCAGAAACTCAACAGGTTATCTTAAGATTTGCTGAACCTGTAGGTGAAGACTATTTAAATCCAGTACACGTTAAAATAATAGGTAAAAATGAGGATGAATCGCAATCCATTTTATCTTCTTTAAGTCAAAGGATGCGGATGCCTGAACATATGTATCAACATCAATGGCAACAAGGTGATTTTCTGCTTGCCGACAATTTTTCACTCCTGCATGGTCGTAACGCTTTTCATCGACATAGCCCAAGACATTTAAGAAGGATCCAAATATTATGAAACCCTATACTTTAATGCAGTTAAAGCAAACCACCAGCCCAGAACAATTCAGCAATCATTTGCGAGAAATGGGCGAATTGTTTTGGTGGGAAGCCGGTAAATTTTTTGTAGTTACTTCCTATAAATTAGCCAAACAAGTCCTCACAAGTGAGGATTTTACTTGTGATCGCACCCCTTTTTTTATAACACGCATGCCCGAGATGAATTTGTCATTAATTACTGATTTTTTTAAAGTGGTCAGTAAAATGATGGTGATGAGTGATGCTCCAGAACACACTGATCGCCGGCGGATTTGTTATCATGGCTTTAGTAACAACTGTCTGGAACAATTGAAACCCTTAATTCAGCAGACTATAACAAATTGTTTGGCAGAGTATACTGCAGATAAACCTTTTGATTTTGTTACTCAACTGGCCCAACACATCCCTTCGGTGACACTTGCAGAGTTGTTCGCAATTCCAGATAGTGAACGTCTTGATTTTTATCATTGGTCTAATAATATGACGCAATTTTTTGGTGGCTCAACCAGTTATAAAGATCAGGATGGAATTCAGGTCAATCAAAGTGCCAAACAACTCTATAGTTATTTTTCAAATTTAATTGTCCATCGTCGAAAAAAACCAGGATCCGATTTTTTAAGTATCTTGTTGGAGCATCAAGCCCATTTTGGCTTAACCGATGATGAAATTATCTCTCAAGCAATTATGATGTTAGTTGCAGGTCAAGTCACAACCACTGATCAGCTGTGCAATAATTTATTTATTTTGTTAAATCAACCAGGACTTTGGCAACAAGTAAGAGATAATTGTCATCTACTTGATAGATATATTGAAGAATGCAACCGGCTTGATCCCGCAGTAACGTTTATTTTCCGAGTCACTAAAAATGAAACGATGATAGGAAATAAATTGATTGAAAAAGGCAAGGTGATTTTCATATCGACACATGCCATTAATCGTGATCCCCATTATTTTGACGACCCAGATGCCATCAATCCTAATAATAAACACCCCCAACATTTCAGTTATGGTTATGGCAGTCATTTTTGTCTGGGTGCAAAATTGGCACGCATCGAGATGCACAGCATTTTTAAAGCTCTATTGAACCAGTTTCCTGGGTTACGTCTTGATACCAGTAACCCCGCGCAAAGGAAACATCACAGTTTATCTTTTTCTGGTTTCGAACATCTATATTTAAATGCCCTTTAAGATGCTTATAATAGGTTTATAAAATTGTGGCCTAATGAGAAGGCACCAGTCGTTACCCTCGCAATGACTTAGGTTTTACTGTGCCTTAACTTAGGTTACAAAATTTATGATCTTAGAGAGACGCAACTCATGAGCGATCAAAAAAACCTATCAAAGGATGCCGCGCTTAAATTCATCATTCTCACCGGTATTGTGAGTCTTTTTGCGGATATGACCTATGAAGGTGCACGCAGTATCACTGGACCGTATTTGGCGTTATTAGGAGCCAATGCCGCTGTTGTGGGTTTTGTATCTGGTTTTGGAGAATTATTAGGTTATACACTACGTCTGGTATCCGGCTATCTTGTGGATCGTACTCATAGATATTGGACGCTCACTATTTTTGGTTATACCTGTAATTTATTAGCAGTTCCCTTATTAGCCATCGCGGAACAATGGTGGGCTGCTGCTACCCTCATTATTACAGAGCGAGTAGGAAAAGGGATTCGTACACCTGCGCGAGATGCCATGCTTGCTCATGCAGGACACCAAAAAGGAATGGGTTGGGCTTTTGGTTTACATGAAGCAATGGATCAAACCGGGGCGATGATAGGTCCTTTGATTGTGGCTCTCGCACTTTATTTTAAAGTGGAATATCGCTATTGTTTCGCGTTGCTTTTAATTCCTGCATTATTTGCTTTAGGCACTTTATTCTTGTCACGTTGGCTCTATCCTCGCCCCCAAGACTTAGAAGTACATCATGATACCCTGGAAATTAGCGGTATGAGCATGAATACAGCTTTTTGGCTGTACTTATCAGGAGCAGCACTCATTGCAGCTGGCTATGCCGATTTCCCATTAATTGCTTATCACTTTCAAAAAGAAGATATTTTATCTCCACTTTGGATCCCCATTTCTTATGCCCTAGCCAAAGGATTCAATATAGCAAGTGCCCCATTTCTCGGATATCTTTATGACCGACATGGTTTTATTATTCTCGTCCTTGTCTCCTTGATATCCTGTTTTTTTGCCCCTTTAGTCTTTTTTGGTACTTCCACTCTGGCTATATTAGGAGTAATTTTATGGAGTATTGGGGTTTGTGCTCATGAGTCACTGATGCGCGCCATCATAGCCGGTATGATACCTAAAGAAAAACGCGGCTCAGCATATGGAATTTTCAATACAGGTTTTGGAGTATCTTGGTTTTTGGGTAGTGTTTTAATGGGCGTTCTCTATGATACGTCCATTCTCGCTTTAGTTATTTTTTCCATTTCCATCCAATTACTTGCATTTCCTTTCATGGGTATAGTCATGAAAAAACTGAAATAAATAAAAACTCTATTTTTGTGCGGCTAATTTTTGCAAGTGTTCGTCTGATAAGCGAAATTGCAACAAATCCGTACGCCGATGAGCCCCTATAAATTCGTAAAATTCAATAGCTTTTTTATTCCAGGTAAATGCATGCCCTTCCATGCGACAGCATCCCTTTTCAATTGCCAACTGTGCAAGATTAGATAACAAGGCCGTGCCCAAACCATGATTACGATAAAGTTCATCTACAAACAACTCTTCAATGTAAAGAACTGGCGCTCCTGCCGGGGCAGAATAAGAGAAAAAAAATAAAGCATACCCAGCTGGTTTTTTCTTGTACTCAGCTAATAATACATTAAAAAATTTAGTTCGACCAAAACCATGAGACTCAATTTTATCCAGGGTCAAATTAATTTCTTCAGGTTTCTTTTTTTCATATTCAGCGAGTTTCTTGATTAAACCAAAAATTTCTTCTTTATCTTTTTTCTTAGCAATCCGAAAAGTAAATTCCATATTTGTACCTCCACACCCTACGCTCTAATCAAACCGATTTACTGGTTGATGACAATACGGTGCTTTCTGATGTTTGGCATAATAATCTTGATGGTACTCTTCTGCCGGCCAAAATGTTTGCACAGGAAAAAGTCGAGTCGCAACCGTAAAGCCTTTTTTTTGTAACATTTGGATTAACGTTTCTGCTTCTGTTAATTGTTCCTGATCATAATAAAATACTGCACTTTGATACTGCTGACCTATATCAGGACCTTGACCTGATTTCTGCGTGGGATCATGGATTTCAAAAAATCGCTTTAAAACGTGGTGATAATCAGTCTTAGCTTTATCATAAATAACACGTACTGCTTCATAATGCCCAGTATTTCCCTGACAAACTTGGTCATAACTTGGTTCTAAAGTAACGCCCCCTGTATAACCCACTTCAACACGCAGAACTCCGGGAATTTGTTTTAAAAAATGATCAACTCCCCAAAAACATCCGCCAGCCATTATCGCTTCTTCCGTATCTAATACCTGACTGTCCGCAACGAAATCAATAGAAGCGGAGTTGACACAATGGCGTAAGTTGTTTTGGGTGAAGTATTCTCCCGTAAAGACATGCCCTAAATGTGCATCGCAGCGCGAGCAAAGGATTTCCATGCGTTGACCATCAGGATCGGGTAGCTGTTTGACCGCATGAACAATATTATCATCAAAACTTGGCCAGCCACACCCCGAGCTGAATTGGCTTGAGCCGCGAAATAAGGCTAAACCACAACGTTTACATAAATAAGTGCCATTAGTCATAACATAATTATATGCCCCAGTGTGAGGATATTCTGTGGCTTTTTCACAGATTATCCTTTTAGCTAACGGGGTTAAACTGGCTGTTTTATCAAGATAATCATCCATCATGCTACCTTTGTTGCCCTTGGCAAATTTTATCGGCTAAATAACCTATAGCTCCCGCATAATATATTGAATTATTATAGTGTAAAATCATCTTATAGTTGGGGAAGGTTAAGAAGGTGGGGCCGCCCAATGGCTGTACTATGCTGCCTTGCAGATTTTGATAAGGCAATGGCTCGCCATTTTCGGTACGTACACCCAGCGCACTCCATTCACTCACAGGCTTCACAATGGTTTTTCCTGCCATAGCCATATCGAATTTATGGGGTAATTTGACTTGGATAGCCCAAGGCTCCCCTGATTGCCATCCATTTTGCTTCATGTAATTTGCAATTGAAGCAAAGACATCAGGCTTACTTCTCCAGATATCCTTTCGTCCATCACCATCATAATCAACCGCATATTTCACCCAGCTTGAAGGTAAAAATTGGGGTTGGCCTGAAGCACCAGCCCACTCACCTTTGAAATCGGCTAAACTGACATGTCCTTCATCCAAGATATGCAAAGCAATAAATAATTCTCTACGGAAAAAATCTTTGCGATTGGAGTCATATGCTAAAGTGGCTAAAGCTTTCACTACAGGGAAATTACCCATGTAAGTACCATAACTGGTTTCCATTCCCCAAAATGAAACAATGAAACAAGGATTTACCCCGTATTTTTTGGCCACAGCCTCCAAGACTTCTTGATTCTTCTTGAATTCTTTACGTCCTATGGCAATTCTGTAACTATCAACGCGCGTGTTACGATATTTGATGAACGTAAGGCGATGTTCTGGTTGAGAACGTAAAAATCCTTTAATTTGATGGCTTGGCTCATGGATACCCGCAAACGCCTCATCAAACGTTTCTGATGAAATCCCCTGTTGCAAAGCTTCTGCTCTAACTCCAGCGACCCACTCATTCCAATTCTGTTGTGCGAAGGCAACATGATGTACCAGAACGTATGCGATTATCGCAAGTCCCCATTTTTTCATAGCCTTTCCCCCTGATTTTGTTACTTGATTGCCATCTCGATATTAAGATAGACCCTTTCTCATAAAAACATACAGCCTGGTTAAACCGCAAACCTCGAGCTTTTATCTATCTCAAAGCGCCACTGCCATTGGCTTAAAAATTACTGCCATCCCCGCGAACAGGGATCTAATTCTTGCACCAGCATGGTGACTGATTAGAAAACCTTCGCGGTACGACAAAAAAGCTAATCACGTTGGTGTACTGGACCTATGTCCGGGACACCAACATAAAAGGATTATACAGTGAGTATTAAAGTGCTTCCATAAATGCTGTTAAATCCGCCTTTTCTTGTTGTGTTAACTGTAATTGCAAGACCAGGTTAAAGAACTCTACGGTATCTGCCAACGTTAACAAACGACCGTCATGCAAATAGGGTGGAGAATCTTTTATTCCTCTTAAAGGAAATGTTTTTATAGGTCCATCACCCACTGCTTTCATGCCGTTAATCATTTGTGGTTGATAGAATCGCTCGGTCTGTAAATTATGCATGGTATTGTCAGTATAATAAGGAGGAGTATGACAACTAGAACATTTTCCTTTGCCAAAAAACACTTCTTGCCCACGTAACTCTGCTGGACTTGCTTTGGCAGGATCAAGCTTTCCTTCCCAAGTCAATTTAGGTGCGGGTGGAAAATCCAAAATTTCTTGGAATTCGGCCATGAAATGAACTTGGCTACCACGTTCCAGAATGTTAACACCCTTTTTAGTTGCAATAACAGGATCCCCATCGAAATAAGCTGCTCTTTGTTCAAATTCAGTGAAGTCCTCCACTGTTTTTAGCGCACGCTGAGATCCAAATAATCTTTGAATATTTAAACCCCGTAAGGTTGGAGTATTGATGCGATGACGAAATTCTTGCGGTCTTATATCACCGACCAAATGCGTTGCTTTATTCGTATGGCCGTTCGCATGACAATCAAAACAAGAGACCCCCCGGCTCGGTTTAACAGTCCGTCGGTCTTCGGTTTGGTTAAATTGTTGTTGCGGGAATGGGGTAACTAATAGGCGTAACCCTTCTAACTGTTTGGGGTTTAATAAACCATTGAACAATTCGAAATAATTCTCAATAGTGACTAATTTACCTTGAGAAACATCCCCAAGATCAGGTCGGGTAGTTAAAAAAATAGGAGCAGGAAAAGGAGGTAAAAAATGATCTGGAATATCAAAATCCAAGTCAAACCGAGTTAAATCACGGTCTTCTTGTTTTTTAATTTCATTAATCGCAAATTTAGGAAATAACATTCCCCCTTCTGGATGATTGGGATGAGGTAAGGGTAAGAAACCTTGTGGAAAAAGGTTTTGTTTCTTCACATCATCTGGACTCATTTTAGCTAATTGTTCCCAGGTCACGCCTGCAGGGAGTTTCACGCGAACCCCTTCTTGGATGGGTTTCCCATTGGACATTTTTGCCGTTTGAGAAGGATTATTACTCAAATCATAACGCTGTTTTAGCAGCTCTTGTTGTCGGTCATTAATGGCTTGCTTTTCACTACTCATGCGTTGCAAAACGCTTTGAAACGTCTCATGAATCACTACGGGTAAATAACTTGAAGGAACTGTTATATTCGCAGGAGTAGGTTGTGGTTTGGGGGTCTCAGCAAAAGCAAAAGAAACCATGCTTACTGTTAGAGCCATCACCCCTAAAGATTTTTTTAACACAGATAAGTCCGTTTAGATAAAAACAATTTTTTCATCATAAAGTACTTATAAATTCAGTGCAATAGAGACTAAATTCTGGAAATCTAACATAGGCCTAGGGCAGCAAAGCGGGGTTCTGGGTTTTAGGTGCGGCGAATTTCAGGTTCGCTTCGCTGGAAAGGGTATAAGCTCCATCGTGTAGATATGCTCGAACCTTAGGAACGTTAACTTGTTTTACTCACTACGTAAAGAAACTACAGGCTCCAACTTTGCTGCACGGCGTGCAGGATAAAAACCAAAGAAAATTCCAGTAGCTGCTGATACCAAAAAGCCTGCCGCAGGAGGCAAAAGATAGATTGAAAAATTCCAATCACTGAAATAGGCCAAAATACGGGTACAAATTAATCCTAAAATAACCCCTAGTATCCCTCCTAATAGAGAAAGCATCACCGATTCGACTAAAAATAAGGCTTGAATTTCACTATTTTTAGCTCCGACCGCTTTACGAATACCAATTTCTTTCCGCCGTTCACTCACAGAAACTAACATGACGTTCATTACCCCAATTCCACCCACCAAAAGCGAAATTCCTCCGATCACCGCCAGTAACAAGGTAAAAATTTGGCCCTGATTTTCCATGCTGGCAATAATTTGTTTGGCGCTACGTGAAAATACACTCAATTTAGGAGCAATTGAACCAATCGTTTGTTTTATTTCCTCAACCACCTCATCGATAGGACTATCGGGTTTCAATTCCAAGACCACATTATTTACTTTAGCCTCTTTGCTAATGAGGGCAATACCCCCCAAGGGAACTATTGCCGCCTGGTTGATGTCTTCATTGAAAAACCCATTTTCCTTCCAAGGTTTAGCGACACCAATGATTGTATATAAAGATTGTCCTATACGTAATTGCTTTCCAATGGGATCATCAAAGCTAATCTCTTTGATTTGGCGTGCCAAACCCGCACCAATGACGCAATAATGTTCATAAGATTCAACAAAAGAAACAAAATGGCCCGCAGCTAATTTAATATGAACAATTTTGGGTAAATGTTCATTGGCCCCGATGACCGCTCCTTGCATCATTTTTCCTTGAAAACTCAGGGGTTGATATGCAGTGCTATAGGGAGCCATATCAATAATATAAGGAATACGCTCAGCCATTTGTTCCCATTGCGCTGCACTGACTGATTCCATACTTCCCGAAGATTTGTCACTCGTTTTTGGATAAACCGCAATTGCTAATAAGTCTGTACCTAAAGACTTAAATTGAGCTAATGCTTTTTCGGTCGCCAATTGCCCACAACTTATTAAAGCCACAACCGCAGCAGTCCCTACTAAAATACCTAAAACGGCCAAAAAAGAACGCAACTTGGCGGCAGTCAAATTTACTAAAGCTTGTTGACAATGTCCGGAAAATTTCATGTACCAGTCTCCGCCATCACCATTCCATCCACCAAAGTGATTTTGCGCTGACACAATGCAGCGATCTGTTCATCATGAGTAATCATAATGATGCTACGTCCTTGTGCGTGCAAACTCAAAAATAAATTCATTACTTCATTACCGGTACGTGAATCGAGTGCACCTGTTGGTTCATCTGCCAAAATTACTTGCGGCTCAGTTACTAATGCACGAGCAATTGCAACCCGTTGTTGTTGTCCTCCGGATAATTGTGTGGGTCGGTGCTGTGCATATTGACGCATTCCTACTCGTTCCAGGGCGGCAAGTACCCTATCCTTAATTTCAACAGTCCCAACACCGCGATAAATCAATGGCAAGGCTACATTTTGCATGGCAGTAAATCTTGGTAATAAATTGAATTGTTGAAAAACAAAACCAATGTTTTGATTACGTAATTCTGCTGCTTCATCGTCAGTCAACGCAGCAACATTACGATTTTTCAATAGATAAGTCCCTTTGTCTGCTTTATCCAGGAGTCCTAGAATATTCATCAAAGTAGATTTACCTGAACCCGAAGCTCCTACAATAGCAAGTAAATCTCCCTCATAAACCGTCAGCGATACTTCTTTTAATATAGTGGTGCTGATTCCTTCGAGATGATAAGTCTTGACAATATCCGTAAGTTTCATAAGCGGTTGTTGGTTTTTTTTCTCCGGACCACGACGGGATGTCCTCGTGGAACTTAAGGGTCGCTCAAGAATACCTGTGTCCTCACTCATAAACCACCACATCACCCGCTTTTAAACCACTCTCAACAACTACTGTGTCTGCCTGTGCTGCTCCTGTGGTAATAACGCGTTTTTCAAGAGCGCCTGGCTTTGTTTGTAGACTAACAACGCTTTGTCCTTTTTCACGCTTTATTGCAGCAATCGGAATGATGAGCTGTTTGCCATTATCCACAGTTAATTCGATGGAGGCACTCATACCCACCTTGATCCATTTCTGTGCTTCAGGAGGTAACTTCTTCACCTCAACCACCGCGGTAAAAAAGGGTAATCCATTATTATTGGAGGCTTGGGCATTTACTGCAACCAATTGTCCTTTTAATTGGTATTTACCAAAAGCTACACCGCTCACTAAAGCATCCATACCTGCATGGATTTGGGTGATATCAATTTCTGGAACATCGATTTCAATACTGATACCTGATAAATCACCGATCAACCCAATGACCTGTCCCGACTTAACAGTCGAGCCTACTGTAGCACGTACGCTTTTATCTTCACCCGCTTTTGGTGGGTATAGTAGGACCCCATCTCGCGGGGATTTTAAACGAATCACATTATGATTAGAGGCTAAAATTTTTTTAATTTTATCAAAATCCGCCAAACTTAATGCCGATAAATTTCGGGGGTTATTTTCATCAAGCTTTTCCAACATTTCTGTCAGCTTACGAGTAGATTGCATCAAGGTAACTCGCCCTGTGTCCACATTGGATTTCTCGCTCATGTAATTATTTTTGGACAATAAACCCGCATCCCATAAATCCTGGGTCCCCACGAATTTGGCCTTCGCTATGGTATAGCTGTCTTTGGCTTTTAGGTATTCCGTTAAAGTGTCATTAAACTGCCTCTGCAACTCGGTGGAGTTTAGAGTTAAAATTACATCGCCTTTTTTTATTAATTGTCCATAATGGAAATTCATTGTTTCTACTACCGCTTCCATGGGACTGGCTATAGTATTTTCATGTAACGGCTGCACTGTTCCGGTAAAATGCAAAGTCTTATGCAAAGTTTGTTCTTCAACTTTATACTGATGTAATGCAACTTTTTTTTGCTCTTTATGATGCCCACATGAAGACACCAGCAACCCGATTAATAATAAAAAGATGACTTTTGATGTGTTTAAATACCTATTCATCCACCATACCTTAATTTAATTTGCCAATGATTCAGGGTTGTTCCCAAGATTCTTTGCAGGCTTGATATCTGATTTAGATATGCAATTTTTGCATTGATTAATCCAGATTGAGCCTGAATTAGCTGATTTTGAGTGTTGTTTACATCCAAGGCACTGGATATACCTGCTTGTTGTTTTTTCTTCTCCAATTCATAAGATTGCTCCGCTAACTTTACTTGCTTGAGAGCTAATTGATAACGTTTTGCCAAACTTCTTATATTATTAATGGTATTGGTTACATTCGTTATTAATGCTCGTTTGGTTGCAAGTAAATTTAACCGGTCTTTTTCCAAGCGCACTTTGGCATTAATTAATTGACTGCGACGGCTGATGTCATGCAAAGGAACGGTTAAGGTAACCCGGGCTGCCTCGGTAATGTTATTTCCATTATAAATTCCATTAAATCCCCCATTCACACCCGTCACATCATTTACAACCCCACTTTGTATATTTCCTGACAAATCCAACTGCCATAATTGTTGATTTTTCGCTACTTTATAAGCGCGTTCATCTGCGCGTAAGGTCATTTTTTGTGCTAAATAAACCGTATTATGATTCAACGCTTGCTCAATAGACTGCTGTAAATTAGGGACCGCAAGCTTATCTAAGGCAACGTCACTAGGAACGGATATATGCATTTCTGGATCCAAGCCAATAGTCTGCAGCAGATCTTGAGAGGAGTTTTCAAAATCGTTTTCCGCCTGCTCCACCATCAAACTTAAGGATTCAATTTGGTATGATTGCTGAATGTTACCCGTAGGCTCTAATTGTCCTGCCTTTATTTTTTTCTCATTAATTTCATACGATTTTTTGGCTTCTTTTAACTGCAAGCGCTGATTTTGTAAATTATTACCACTTAAAATAAGCATACGATAGGCCACAATAACTTGGGTAACTTGATCCGCAACCGATTGCTGCAAATTCAATTTGTTGAGCCATTCGTTGTCTTTAGCATCTAAAAGTGCCGCTTCATTTACTGCCTTTCCGAAACCACGTAACAAAGGCTGAGTCAAAGAAAAATTCAACACCGGATTATAATTGTTATTTTCATTGACGTTATTATTAATTGATAAATTAGCTTCGGTCCCTAGCTTTGTTTTCAAATTAAACTCAGGGCTGGCGAGGAGCGTTCGGGTGGTATCACTACCCACGCCATTAAACCTACTTCTTTGAATAACTCCAGAAGCACCCAAAGCGTATTGCAATTCAAATTGATTATGGGCCAAACGTAATTGGTAGCGTTGAACAATTCGATCCAATTCAGCATTTTGAATATTAGGGTTATATCGTAAAGCCAACAAAATTGCTTCTCTTAAACTCAAGTGATGGAGGCTTTTATTTCGTGATGCAGGAGAGGTGGGCAGTTCTATCCAGTTATGTAACATAAACTCAGGATTTTTAATCGCTTTTTGGAGCCGTTCCTCTGCTTGTTTAACGTGTGAATCCTCCACAGGGAGCGACCAAACACTAGTCGCAAACAGGCAACCCATTGAGAAGAAGGTTAATATTCTACTTAGCCTATGTCCTACGACGTAGGCGACGGGTTGGTGGGTCTTAATGAGGTGGAGAGATTCCTGAATGCTGCGGAAAAATCGCGGGACGTAGTATGGAATATTTTTTAGGCGCTCAAAAACATGCCATGACCTATGGGATAAATTTATGAAACGCAATTTTTTTAATAACATCATTTTTTGTTCCACACTGCAAATCGTTGCATATCCTGCAAACGCAATGCAGTTAATTGGCCACCCCACAGACATCCAGTATCTATTGCATGAATTTTAGGATGAGGACATTTCCCCATTAAAGCAGCCCAATGCCCAAAAATAATATCCACATCAATTTCTTTACGATGAGGCACTTCATACCAAGGATAAAGATTTACGGGCGCTTGAGCAATAGTTCCTTTATAACTCAACTCGAGTTTTCCTTGCGCATCACAAAAACGCATCCGGGTATAATAGTTGGTAATCACCCGCAGTCTGTCTATCCCTTTTAAATCATCAGACCACATATCCGGCTTATTACCATATAAAAGCGATAAAAATTCGCGGTACCCCTCCCCCGCAAGTACATCTTCTAGCTCTCGAGCAAATTGTATTGCTTGTGACAAATCCCATACAGGACAAATTCCAGCATGACACATCACCACATTAAACTCTGGTGAGTAATACAAAATGGATTGCTTCCTCAACCAATGACCTAGAACTTCTCCATCCTCAGCATATAATACTTCGTGCAAGGTATCATCATGCCCCTTCCAAGGCTTATCACTAAATAATGTAGCTAACAAATGTAAATCATGATTACCTAAAGTCACTATTGGCGTAATCGGTAAGGAATTAACGAAACGTAAAACCGATAAAGAATCAGGCCCACGATTCACCAAGTCACCAACGAACCATAACCGATCGGTTTTATCATCAAAATCGATTAATTCTAAAAGTCGCTGTAATGGCTCATAACAACCCTGCACATCACCAATTGCATAATCAGGCACCGTTTTTTGCTCCTGGCCTTAATGCACTCCCTTCGTTTTCAATCGCATGCCATTTTCCAGCGGCATCCAATTTTTGCAAGGAATTGGCCAATCCAATATTTTGTTGCTGGGTGAGCTGACTGCTAAATTGTGCTTTATGAATCAATTCGGTTGCGGACATGGATTCTACTTTTCCTGTAATCGGATTAACCACTTTTACGGATTCAGGCAGAGCGAGCGCATACTTAGAAAATACAACGCCACTCTCCATTTTACCTTTAATATCAAATCGGCTTAATACACCCCCATCAGCGGCTCGATTATGCAGGCTCAAAGATAAAAATCCATTTTGAGCCGCCTGCCAATTTTTATATTCCGGATGTTCGCGTACGAATAGTTGAAACATTTCCGCACACATCAACAAACCTCCAGGAACCATAAATAATGGAGCTTTATTAATCATAATCCGACCTGAGTCTAAGGACTTAATCATCCATTGAATAAACTCCATGCCTAGAGCCTGTTCTTTCTCTAATAAGGTTTCTGGCTGGCCACCAGAAAACGTACCCGCACGATAGCGCCCGCTTCCATAAGCAGCCGCAATACCTCGCGTCATAAATTCAAGTAAATAACGCTGAATCGCAATGGCTTCCGCTCGAATTAATATAGCCCCCAGGGTACCAGCAGAGCGTTCGTCCTCATTTAATAAAGCCAGCCATACTGCCAGAACTTCAGAATTAGAAGCGATCCAGGCAAAACCACTTCCTGGCATAATTGTTCTTGCCAATAATAGATTCAGACGACGCCGAAATTCAATTTCAGGCTCTTTTTCAAATTCATAAAAATAATAAATTCCCGTAGTGGTCATGCTTTCAAGTAAGGGATTCCATTCTTTTAAAAATTGGCCATTTGTGTCATAGAAACTAACGCGGTAATCAACAAATAACTTGCCTATGCCTTGAAGAAGTGCAGCTGAAAAAAGAGCATATTGCCAAAGCTTTTGCTCTTCGGATAATAATTCTGGCTGATCCTGTACCATAAACTCTTGAAAAAGGCTCAACGCCGCTTCCGTACGGTTCAGTGCATGATCCACTAAGCCACCTTGTTGCGAATAATAACTGTTCGCTGTCTCGGGTAAATTTTGGCAATAGTGAACAATGTTATCAATGAGAATGCCACATAAGCTATCATATCGTGCCGTTTCCAAAGCAGATAACATGCGTATTTTTTTTAATAAAATCTGTCTCCTATCCTCCGATAAAAGAAGATTTGCATTAACAATACGTGTTAAATCTTTTAAAGATTTACCTTGTGAAGATAAAGAACCTTTACGCTGACGCTGACGATGAAACAAAGCCATCTCCATAATAATTTAATAACTCCAAGTTGAAAAAATTATATCCATGATGATTAATTTTACACTAATTAGAAATAAATTTCGCTAGTTGCACATATTCCGAAATAGAAATCTGTTCTGGACGTTTATTTCCATCAACACCCAAAGTGCATAATTGCTCAGCCGTTATGATTCCTTTTAAGTTGTTATTCAACGTCTTACGACGCATGGAAAATGCACAAGCCACCAAACGTTCTAGCTGTGCCACGGATACTTCTTTAAAGGGGGAAGCGCGATGGGGCACAAGACGAACCACCGCGGAATCTACTTTAGGCTGCGGATCAAAAGATTCAGGGGGAACATCAAACAAATGCTCCACAGCACAATGATATTGCAACATTACCGTGAGTCGTCCATAAGCCTTATTACCGGGTTCTGCTGCCATCCGTTCTACTACTTCTTTTTGCAACATAAAATGCATGTCTTCTATAGATGAGGCAAACTGCAATAAATGAATGAGCAAAGGGGTGGAAATATTATACGGTAGATTACCTACCACGCGTAAGTGAGGACCAAATTGGCTGTAATCAAGAGTCAACGCATCTGCAGCAATGAGATGCAGTTTCCCTTGTGCAATAGGCAATTCCGAAAGATACTTTTGTAAATCGGTATCGATTTCCACAGCGGTTAAATGATTTAATCGGCGCAACAACGGCTCAGTTAAAGCACCAAGACCAGGACCAATTTCCAGTATATTATCTTCTGCTTGCGGATTAATAGCGCGTATAATGCCATCAATAATAGGTCGACTTTGTAGAAAATTCTGGCCAAAACGCTTACGTGGGCTATGCCTCACCATTAATCCCCATAAAGTAAAAGTCAATTATAACGTGCATCCTCAATAAAAAGTAGCCTCAAGAAAGAGAAGGAACCTCACGGTTTTCCACAACCAGGGATAGGATGCTTGAAAGCAAAGTGACAAATTTATATAGCATAAACTTCAAAATTTGGTGTAAAATTCGCCCACTATGAACAAGGCTGGAATCACAATGGCTTATAGAAAAATGTTAAAATCCAAAATCCATCGTGCGTGTGTCACTGAAGCCGATTTGGATTATGAGGGAAGCATCACTATTTCTCCAGAACTGCTCAAGGCAGCAAACATATTACCTTATGAAGCAGTCAATGTCTGGAATATCACCGCAGGTACACGATTTGAAACTTATGCAATTATGGGGAGACCAGGATCTACTGAAATTTGTGTTAATGGAGCAGCAGCCCATTTAGTAACTCCCGGTGATTTAATCATTATTGCTTCCTTTACTCAGGTATTAGAAGAAGAATGCGCTAGCCTGGTTCCTACGGTAGTTTTTGTCGATCAATTTAATCGTTTAAGAGAAATTCGACCCGAGAAAATTGGAATTAAAAACAAAGGAATAAAAGAGTTTGCTGAAGCTTAACAACGCTCTTCACAATCTGAGCAATGTGAAAAAAAATATCGATATTATTTCATAGCGATCCCATATGTTAAATCATCTTTTAGAACTACGACGTCGTGGGTTATATACGCTCTTTTGGTTTGGAGGCTTATTTTTTATTTTTTTCTTCCTTGCTAATGATTTATACCAAACTCTAGTTAACCCACTATTGCATGTACTTTCGACGCACGAAGGTTTAATTGCTACCCATATAACATCCCCTGTATTTACTCCACTTAAACTCGCTGCTGATGCGGCCATGTTACTTAGTGCCCCCTTTGCGTTATTTCAACTTTGGCGTTTTATCAGTCCTGGGCTTTATCAAAAAGAACAAACTACACTACGTATCTCCCTAATCTTTAGTCTTTTGCTATTCCTTGCTGGCGTCTTATTTTGCTTTTATCTGGTTTTACCATTCATGTTCCATTTTTTTGCACATGCTTTACCTAAAGGAGTGCGTTATATGCCTGATATGGCTTATGCTCTGGACTTTATCACCCGAATGCTAATGATTTTCGGATTTTGTTTTCAGGTACCATTACTTTGTTTTGTGTTCGTGCGCTTAAACATTATTGAAGTGATCACCTTAAAAAAAATCAGGCCTTACGTCATTGTTGGCGCTTTTATAGTAGGTATGCTCCTTACTCCCCCCGATGTTTTTTCTCAAATCATGCTTGCGGTACCCCTTTGCCTTCTTTATGAAATTGGAATCATTTTAGCGGTTTACTTTATTTAGCTCTTTTATGAATTATTTTAAACACAATAAGTTTTCTTAATAGACAAATACACTATATAATGCGCACCGATTTTAATCATTTAGATGTGAGCAAAAGAAATGATCAGTAAAGAAGATTTAATCCTACAGCATCAAAATAAACGAAAACAACTTGAAGAGCACAAAGAAAAAATCGTGCAGTTACAGCAACAAATAAATGAACAAAGAAAGGCTGTAGAAGCACTGAATCAAAAAAATAAGCTACTTATAGAACATGAGGTACCATCCGCTTTAACTATAGCGAAAACCTTTCCAAAAACATCAATACCATTAAATATAGAAAAGAAACAAGCAGTTTTGGACTATATTCAAGAATTGCTAACCACTCTAAAGGAAGAACAGCAAAGCAATCAAAAGCGACTTGAACATTCCAGGAAGTTAAACACGTTATTAAAACAAGTAAATGAACATCTTCACCAGGGTTATAATAAAAATTTCCTGGCCGAACTTACCAATAAATCTGGCATTACCAGTACCCAACATCCCAAAAACACAGGATTTGCCTTATTACTCGAACTACTTGAGGAAGATCCTAAAAAGTACACTTGGACTTGGGACAAAACAGATAGAGAAAACTTATCTAAAGTTGTTCCAAAAAAAATTGAACTATTTGCATTTCCTTTTGAAGTGGACGAACAAACGGAAAAAGAATTAGCCTCCGGTTTAGAAAAGTTAGAACAAATTAGAATAAACTTAGTTAAAAACCATGTGGATCGGGATGAAATTTCTGAGCAAATTGTTCTACTCGAAAAAGAGATAAACCAGATAGAAACAGAGAATGTGAAAGAACTGGCAGTACAAGTGGATTCATTGGAACAACAAATTAAAGACCTCGAACAACAAGAGCAAGAAAGAATAGAACAAGAGAAACAAAAACGTGAAGAAAAAGAGGGCGAACACCCACCAGAAGGTGAGAAAGAAAGGGTAGAACAAGAAAGACAAAAACAAGTTAAAGAAGAAGACGCGAATAGAAGAAAAAAGCAGAATCAAGAAAATCTAAATGCCAAAAAAGAGCGAGGAAAACTAGCCCTCAAACTTAAAAAAGAGCTCACCGCATATGTCAATGATCGAAACCAATATTATTATCCTAAGGATTTTTTTCTTCCTAGGGATAAAAAGACCCGTTATCAATTCATAGACAAAATTATTAATACACAGAATGGACTTCTAAAAAAATACGTCGATTCCGGAAATAGTAACGAGCTGCTCCATACGATTACCTCCCAAATTGATAAATTTAACGGCATCAAAATGCAAGCCACCCTTAACCGAATTGTGGTAAAGCTCATAGAAGCAGACTCAGGACCCATTGCCACAGAAGCGAGCTCTTTAACAGCAGCTCAAGTGCTGTCCTCCTTGAGGAAAAGAAAAGGCAAATTAAACGATTATGCTTTAAAAATGGAACACCTATACCAGGGTATAGAAGGTATGAAGGCTTATGCAGCAACCTTAGCTGCGGAGGAACAGAACATAATTAATCAGCTGGCTGATGCTCTTAAAAAAGATGTCGATCACTTTGTCTGTCAAAACCCTAACCAACTTCCAAAAAATGAAGCTTATGGAAAATTTAAAATGACTATTAAAGCAAGATTGCATAGTCAAGATGACCTTATGAGCGGCCATGTGGCATGGCCAGAAACCATACTCAACATATTGCTTAGCGTTATTACACTAGGGAAATTAATCTTTTCAAAAGCAAGAACAGGGCGAGCCTCTTTATTCTTTGATAAGACTGAAGATCAGAAAGAAATAGAAGCTCCAGTTGATGAAACCCTTGAGGATCTGGGGACATTTTTAGCAGGCGGCTAACAGAACACCTAAGAAATATTTACTTGGGTAATTATTTTAATCATCCCGGGACTCTCCTATGTAAATAGTTCCGGGTTAAATAACTCTTTATACTCACGGCGTTCAACTTGCAATTTAAATTCAGCGATTCTCTCCTTCTACGGCCTTAAGCTTCTTTTAGTTTTACCGATATAGAATACAAGACGCCCAACAAAGAGGCTTATATGAATAAAATTGCCCAATTCAATATTGGAGATTTAGTGATTCACAAAAACAGTCGCTATCGAGCAATTGTAGTGGATGTAGATCCTTTATTTCAGGCATCAGGACGCTACAATCCACAAGCACCTAAACGTGAATTTGCCACTCGAAACCCTTGGTATCGCTTATTAGTTGATGACAGCAGTCAAATTACCTACGTTGAAGAGTGTATGCTGATCGCAGATACAAGCAAAATGCCAATTAATAATCCCCATATTGGATATTATTTAAAAGAACAGGAAGGACGGTATAAGAACGCCAATCCTCCTCATTAGTACCACAATCCGTCATCCCGAATGGAGTTAGGGAACTCCAGTCGATGGTACTGATTATACATTTGCAAAACTCAGGCCTCCTCGTCATAAATTCCCCCTGGAAATGACGTGCGATAGTTTGCACTTTGCTGGAAAGTTTTAGGTATTTCTTAAAATTAAAACTAAAAGCGCTATAAAACCAATTAAAACAAGCGCCAAAACCCCCATGGTATAAAAACTTTTATTTAAATTTTCCTTGCTAAATTGTTCAGGCCTTCCTTTTATTGTACGGTACAAAATAAAAACAATCATTCCTGCGCCAATAAGCCCCAGAATTTGATATAAAGTCTCCATAAAACTCTTCCTTATTTTGCTTCAAAACTAAATGCATCTGAAAATAAATAGCTAGGTGAAACACCACTATTTACTAATGCATCACGCGTACTATACACCATATCAAACGGACCGCTAATGACGATTTGCCATTCGCCAAGATCATGCGGATGATTTGCTAATACCAGAGAGACCAGAGGCACCGCATTGTCTTCTGAGACTGAAGAAACATAGGTAAAACGACTAACATGTGCCTGCCAACTCGTTACTTTCTCATCCATATATAAATCATTTTGCAAGCGGGCACCCCAAAATAACTCAAAGGGTCGAGTATCGGGAGTGGACAATAACTGCTCGATCATGGCTTTAACTGGGGCAAAACCAGTACCACCGGCGATAAATAATATAGGCCGTTGTGGATGCAAATGTTCAATAGAACACTCCCCAAAAGGTAACCGAATAGTTACTGAACCATGCTGCTTTATATGCGCAAATAGGCGCTGGTTATAAGGATTTTCCAAACTATGACGAATATGAAGTTCATATTTATGGGATCCTAGGGGTGCATTAGCAATGGAATAACTAAACGCTTCCTCCCCAAAAAGGATCTGTAGATATTGACCCGCTTGGTAGGCTATATACTGTTCAGGTGCTAAAATCAACCGCATGATGCTGTCCGTCAGCGGGGATATATCCTCTACAAGAGCTTTAATTGTTTTTACCTTCATTCATCTAACCCCAGTGAAGACCAATATCCATTCACCTTTTTCAAAATTTCTTCATCCATCACAATCGGCTCGCCCCATTCTCTTTGTGTTTCGCCTGGCCATTTATTGGTGGCATCCAGTCCTATTTTAGAACCCAAACCGGAAACAGGCGAAGCAAAATCCAAATAATCAATTGGCGTATTTTCCATCATCACGGTATCTCGTGCCGGATCCATTCGTGTAGTCATTGCCCAAATCACATCGTGCCAGTTGCGTGCATCAATATCATCATCACAGACAATTACAAATTTGGTATACATAAATTGTCTTAAAAAGGACCACACCGCCATCATAATCCGCTTCGCATGCCCAGGATACTGTTTCTTCATTGTGACTACAGCCAAACGATAAGAACACCCTTCTGGCGGCAAATAGAAATCTACGATCTCTGGGAATTGTTTTTGTAACAAAGGGATAAATACTTCATTTAAGGCAACCCCTAAAATCGCTGGCTCATCCGGGGGCCGACCCGTATAGGTACTATGATAAATGGGATTATCTCGATGAGTAATACGTTCGACAGTAAACACAGGAAAAGATTGGACTTCATTATAATACCCTGTGTGATCTCCGTAGGGTCCTTCGGGAGCTTCCACTCCAGGCTCTAAATAGCCTTCTAAAACAATTTCCGCACTCGCGGGAACAT
This sequence comes from Legionella nigrisilvae, assembly GCF_977063395.2. Lineage (NCBI taxonomy): Bacteria > Pseudomonadati > Pseudomonadota > Gammaproteobacteria > Legionellales > Legionellaceae > Legionella > Legionella nigrisilvae. The sequence goes on along the minus strand of NZ_CDRUGZ020000019.1, from coordinate 600,346 downwards.
GGAGATCATTCCCAATACACCGTGTTAACCGAGTACGTTGACCTCGCAACAAACCAGCAAAAGCATACTCAGACAAAGTGTCAGGTACTGGAGTCACTGCTGCAAGTATCGTTGCCGGATCTGCCCCTAAAGTTACGGAAACCGGAAAACGTTCTCCCGGATAAACCTGTTGCCATGCCTGGTAGTCCAATGCTCCTCCACGATGAGATAACCAACGCATGATCAATTGATTCTTATTCAATAATTGTTGTCGATAAATCCCCATGTTTTCACGTGTTTGATGAGGTCCCTTGGTAGTTACAAGGCCCCACGTTATCAGGGGCGCTGCGTCTTTAGGCCAGCATGTTTGAATAGGTAACGAAGTAAGATCTACTTCATCTTTTTCCCACACATGGGTTTGACATTCTGCACCGCTTACATATTTTGGTGCCATGTTTAATGCCTGTTTTAACAATGGAAGTTTATTAAACGCATCTTTGAATCCTTTGGGAGGATCAGGCTCTTTTAAAGCAGCCAATAATTTGCCTACTTCCCTTAATGCACTAATACTGTCTTCTCCCATTCCCATCGCTACACGCTCAACAGTACCAAATAAATTGGTTAAAACTGGCATTTGATGGTTGGGAAGATTAGTAAAAAGAAGGGCTGGGCCGCCAGAACGTAGAACACGATCACTGACTGCAGTCATTTCAAGATTTGGCGATACAGGGTAGGTTATGCGCTTTAATAAATTACGTGATTCCAATTGTGCAATAAAATCTCTTAGATCAGAGTATTTCATTAATTATCCCCTTTAACCTCGTTGCATTTAATGCTAAGTAAATTGGTCATCCCATACTGGTGCACTGCCAATAAGTTGATGAGAAGAATCGTTACCGCGAAGGCAGGAATCTATTTCTAGCGAGACACAGGGTCACTTTAAGATTGATTCCCGTTTCGAAATGACAAAACCCTAAAGGCAATACCACGTATACGGGAAACCAACTCTAATGAAAACCAAAACTAATTCAGGGATGGATTCCCGCATACGCGGGAATGACGAAGTTCTTTAACCTAATGCTCGAGAGTCATCGCTTACTCCGGTAGCATTGAAGGCGTTTAAAACTTAAATTACTCTTGACGTTTCATTGCATCAAAAAATTCAGCATTGGTTTTGTGATTTTTCATGCGCTCGATCAAGAACTCAATTGCATCACATTCATCCATCGACTGCAGAATTTTACGCAATATCCAGGTACGTTGAAGATCTTCTGGGCTTAATAATAGATCTTCACGACGTGTGCCTGAACGATTAATATTAATTGCAGGGAACACTCGACGTTCCGCAATATTACGACTCAAGTGAATTTCCATGTTACCGGTTCCCTTGAATTCTTCGTAAATCACTTCATCCATTTTTGAACCTGTGTCCACCAGAGCCGTAGCAATAATAGTCAGGCTACCACCCTCTTCTATATTTCGTGCAGCACCATAGAGACGCTTTGGTCTTTGCAATGCATTCGCATCGACCCCACCAGTTAATACCTTACCAGAAGAAGGAATCACCGTGTTGTATGCGCGAGCTAAACGAGTAATTGAGTCAAGTAAAATAACCACGTCACGTTTGTGTTCAACTAAGCGTTTGGCTTTTTCAATCACCATTTCAGCAACTTGAACATGGCGGTTAGCGGGCTCATCAAAGGTACTGGCAACTACCTCACCTTTAACAGAACGTTGCATTTCAGTTACTTCTTCTGGACGCTCATCAATCAGCAACACAATGAGGTAACATTCTGGATAATTCTTTTCTATAGAACGTGCAATATTTTGCAACATTAATGTTTTACCCGCTTTAGGTGGGGAAACAATCAAGCCACGTTGTCCTCGACCAAAAGGTGCGCATAAATCAACTACTCGCGCGGTCAAATCTTCGGTGCTGCCATTTCCTTGCTCCATCACCAAGCGCTCTGTAGCAAACAGAGGGGTAAGGTTTTCAAATAAAATTTTTCTTTTGGCACTATCCGGGGAATCATAGTTGATTTCATCAACTTTCAACAAAGCAAAATAACGTTCACTGTCTTTGGGAGGACGAATTTTACCGGAAATAGTATCGCCAGAACGCAAACCGAAACGTCTGATTTGGCTAGGTGATACATAAATGTCATCAGGGCCTGCCAAATAAGAACCATCGGCAGAACGCAAGAAACCGAAACCATCCGTCAGGACTTCTAAAACACCATCACCATGGATGTCTTCACCCTTTAAGGCATGAGCTTTAAGAATCGCAAAAATAATTTCTTGTTTGCGCATACGGGAAGGGTTTTCGACACCAATCTCTTGTGCGATGTTAAAAAGATCGGCAATAGGCAATTGCTTAAGTTCACTAAGATTCATACTTCTCACTTGATTTGTTGATTAATCGAATTGGGTATCCGGGAAAAATATTATTAAGAATAGCAGCTAAGGATTCTGCTGCCTATGTGATATATTCAAATTATACCACATATTGCAGACAGGCTATCACAGCTTTAGTAAAAGATACAACATTTTTTATATAGAAAATAAAAATTAAACGTGGCTTTCAACAAAAGCACTTAATTGAGATTTTGAAAGCAAACCCATTTTAACCGCTTCAACTTGACCATTTTTAAATAAAATCAAGGTAGGAATACTCATCACACCAAACTTTGCAGGAGTTTGAGGATGTTCATCAATATTAATTTTCGCAAAAGTTACTTGCTCACCATGAGTAGCAGCTACTTCTTCCAATATAGGGGTCAGTGCACGGCATGGTCCACACCACTCAGCCCAAAAATCAACTAATACAGGCTTATTTGCCTGGATTACATCCTGTTCGAAGCTTGCATCTGTTATCGTTTTAATAAGATCACTCATGTTCAACCTCTGTTGTTTAAAATTCGTTAATTGCCAACCTTTACTGCAACGGTATGGGCATAGTTTGATTGAAAAATTTTCTGAATGATTCCCATCATCTTAACTACAGTCAAAAGATTTGTCATTCAACCCGCACCACTTATATTTTTCACGATTTTTGTTGCAGGAAAAACTGGTCCACACGTTCTATTATAGATCACCACCTACGGCTTGCAACACACTTAATGCAGTAATCGCCGCGGTTTCCGTACGTAAAATTCTTGGGCCTAAGGATAAAGGCTGAAACCCATGCTTACAAGCAAATTGAACTTCATCCTCACTTAGCCCACCTTCAGGACCAATAAGCAAATCAACTACCGATGAGCTAATCGCATAATCGCGCCACTTTTTATTTTCACCTGGATCTAAGATAAACCTTAATTCTGCTTGCGCCGCATGCATATAATCCTCTAGGGACATCGGGGTATGTACTTGGGGAACCGTATTACGTCCAGATTGTTCACAGGCAGCAATGACAATCGCCTGCCACTGGTGCAGTTTTTTTGCCATGCGTTCTTTGTCTAGTTTGACGACACAACGCTTCGTAATAATAGGAGTAATGCTCGCCACACCCAATTCCACCGCTTTTTGCATTACAAACTCCATACGCTCACCTTTGGAGATGGCTTGTGCTAAGTGAATAGCTAAGGGCGATTCTCGGCTTATATGGGTACTCGAACCAATACGTACAATAACTTGTTTTTTCTTAACTGATTCTATAGTTGCAGAAAATTCGTGATCATCCCCACAAAATAAAGTAAGCGACTCGCCAGGTTGCATGCGCAAAACAACCCCAACATGCTGACTGGCTTCTGGAGATAATTCTAAAAGCTGATCTGGATGATAGGTTCCAGATTGATAAATACGTACTGCTCTCATGTGTTTTGTTCTCTTACGTAGCTTAGATAGTGCTTTGATGCATCCAGGCCCCGTACCTTTACTTGCCAATACTATAACAAAAATTACTTATTTTAGCCCTATGTGATAGAATTTTTTATTTTATTTAACGCATTAAGGAAATTAAAAAACCATGAGCAAAACACGTATAGAATCGGACAGCATGGGTGAGATTGCTGTTCCTGCCAATAAATATTGGGGAGCACAGACTGAGCGATCATTACATCATTTTAATATAGGCAAGGATATTATGCCGCGCGAAGTTACCCATGCCTTTGGGATCTTGAAAAAAGCTGCCGCATTAACCAACTTAGATTTGGGGAAATTACCCAAAGATAAAGCGGACTTAATTATTCAAGCTGCCGATGAAGTCAGCAAAGGGATGTTAGACGACCATTTTCCTTTGCATGTGTGGCAAACAGGAAGCGGTACTCAATCCAATATGAATGCCAATGAGGTAATCTCAAATCGTGCTATTGAATTGGCAGGTGGTACCATGGGAAGTAAATCACCAGTGCATCCTAACGATCATGTGAACATGTCTCAATCTTCAAATGATACATTTCCCACTGCCATGCATATTGCGGCAGCCATTGCTTTCAATAAAAAATTAATCCCCGCCGTTAAAAACTTACGTGATGCTTTCGCCGTCAAAATGGCTGCCTTTAAAGATATAGTCAAAATAGGCCGAACTCATTTACAAGATGCTGTTCCTATCACTTTAGGTCAAGAATTTTCAGGTTATGTTGCTCAACTTGATGCCTGCCTCCATCGCCTTGAAGGGGTATTGCCCGAATTATATGAACTGGCTGCCGGTGGAACTGCGGTAGGAACGGGGTTAAATACCCATCCTCAATTTGCAACCAAAGTAGCACAACATATTGCGCAAATAACCCAATTACCCTTTGTTAGCGCAGAAAATAAATTTGCCGCTTTAGCATCCCATGAACCTTTGGTAAATGCCCATGGAGCAATGAAAACCTTAGCTTGCGCTTTAATGAAAATTGCAAATGACATTCGATGGTTAGCGTCTGGTCCACGTTGTGGTATTGGTGAGTTAATTATTCCAGAAAACGAACCTGGATCGTCCATTATGCCAGGGAAAGTCAATCCTACTCAATGTGAAGCAATGACTATGGTTTGTGCGCAAGTTCTGGGAAATGATACAACGGTGGGCATAGCCGACAGTCAGGGTAATTTTGAACTGAATGTATTTAAACCGGTGATCATCTTTAATGTACTTCATTCGCTTAATTTGCTTGCTGATACTTGCCATTCATTCCAAGAGTTTTGTGCAGAAGGGATTGAAGCCAATCGCAAGGTGATTGACTATTACTTACATCACTCCTTAATGCTCGTCACAGCGCTTAATCAACACATAGGCTATGATAAAGCAGCTAAAATTGCTAAAACTGCGCATCATGACAATTGCTCCTTACAAGAAGCAGCAGTCAAGCTTGGGATTTTAACGGCAGAACGTTTTGCGGAATTAGTCAGACCAGAAAAAATGATTGCCCCTGAATAATTATTTTAAATAATCGCTTGAAAAAACAATGTGAATCTATTACATAGTTGCTCTGCTAATTTTGGGTATGTCTGTTATGTATATAATAGGCATGCTCTTTTAAATCATTAGCGTATTCGAAGCAAAAATGAATTTGCTTCTTAAAATACAAGGATGATTATTAAAATTTATAGGAAAATAAGGTTCAAGTATGAAAGAAAAAAGAATTATTCCTTCTGTTCAAAATGTAACGCAGGATCATAAAAACGCAAGAACATCTCATCAAGGCCTTGAAAAAGCGAGTAAGAAAAAAATGAGTTTCTTTGGAAATTATGCTTCGCGACAATTTGTACGAGATGAAATGATTAAAGATGGACTGAATTTAATGGAATTACAGAGAGAACTGGAACAGGAGTGTATAGCCAGAGATGAGGAGTCCGTGGGCTATAACTTCAATTAGGGAATTGCTTTCCCGCTTAATAGCGGGAAAGTTAGATGCGCAACATTATTGTATTACAGGTATTTGTGGTGCAGCATTACGTTTAGGACCTGGGGTTGCTTTTTGCGTAGGATCTTTTGATGCATAGGTCTTTTGTGCCTTAGGCTTATTCCCTGCTTGTTGCTTGTTTTGAGTATTCATTTGTTCATAGCCTTGTGTATTCATATGCTCAGAACGCTGCATATCCATGCATGCACATAATCCCAAAGATAAAGCGATACCAAAACACCACTTAAGTGACTTTAAATGAAACATATTTTGCTCCCTGCTTTTGTTGTTTGAAAAATAAATATAAATTAAAAAAGTTAAAATCACCACCTAAATCCAACAAGAAATTTTTTTTTTTGCATAAAAACCATATAATCAAAATCAAACCACTCTCAATAAAGGACTAAATATGATCTATAGCAACATACTCGCCACCATCGGACACACTCCTGTAGTAAAAATTAATCGTTTAGGTCGTGATCTAAATTGCAAACTGTATGCAAAATGCGAGTTTTTCAATCCAGGCGGCTCTGTTAAAGATCGTATTGGGTATGAAATGATTGTTCATGCGGAACGCGATGGTCGTATTAAACCAGGTGACACGCTCATCGAACCAACTTCTGGAAACACAGGAATAGGCATTGCGTTGGCAGGCGCTGTATTCGGTTACAAAGTCATCATTACCATGCCCGAAAAAATGAGTCAGGAAAAACAATCTGTACTTGAGCGCTTGGGGGCAACGATTTATCGCACCCCAACCGAAGCAGCATATGACGATCCTGAAAGCCATATTTCTTTAGCGAAACGATTGCAAGCAGAAATTCCTAATTCTCATATCCTCGATCAGTACGCAAATCCCAATAATCCTAATGCCCATTATAAGGGTACTGCTCAAGAGATTATTGATGATTTTGGCAAAGATCTACATATGATTGTTGCCGGGGTAGGCACTGGCGGAACAATTACGGGCATTGCCAGACGTCTTAAAGAATATAACCCAGAGATCAAGATTATTGGTGTCGATCCAGAAGGTTCGATCCTTGGTGGCGGCACTGAAATTAAATCCTATGCCGTGGAAGGGATAGGTTATGACTTCTTCCCAGAAGTTTTAGATAATAGTTTGATTGATAAATACATTAAAACGAATGATCTGGATTCATTCCGAACTGCAAGAGATTTAATCCGAGAAGAGGGTTTACTGGTAGGAGGCTCTTCAGGCGCAGCAATGTGGGCGGCTCTGCACGCTGCAAAATCATTAAGCAAGGATCAAAAATGCTTGGTTATTTTGCCCGACTCCATTCGGAATTACATGTCAAAATTTCCCAATGATGAATGGATGAAAGAGCACGGATTTCTGTAATTGCAGACCTAGAAGCAGAAGAGGGAATTTAGGTATTAACCAGATTCTGCTTCGATAGCCTAAATAAAGATTATCTCAATGAAATAGCAGATTGATTTTCTATTTGATCAAATAAACTATCGGGCTCAACCTGTTTTGTGCTAATCCAGCTTGATAAAGCATTTGCTAGAAGCTCAATCATTTGTTGTTCTCGTTCTTGGGGAATACCAGCAATAACGGGTTTTCTATTTGCATGTTCAAGAGCAGACGAGATTGTATTATTCATTTGAGCAGGTAAAAAAGTAATATAGAGTCTCACTAATTGTTCGCGGTTTAATTCACCTGCAACAACCATGCTTAAAATAGTCTTACGCCATTGCTCATAAGACTGCAACAGCTGTTTATTATCTTCCGCAATTAGCCCAATAATATCGCTTAAAGTTTCTCCCTGCTCTTTGGTATGTTCAATAGGTTTGGGAGCATTAATGGCTAACTGACCAACATAGGCAAAATCTGCTTTATGTTTTACGGCAGGGAAATGCTGATCCCCTTGCACTTGGATTACTAAATTAATTTTATTAGAACCTGTTTCTCCCTCATACACCTCTCTTTTTCTCAGTTCCTTTCCAAGTTCTTTAAAAGATAGCGTTATACTAATTTCCAGCGCCTGGGCTAAGGCTTTTAAAGCACTGGATGGGAGTTCGACCTCTGGATTACGCAAATAGCTTTTGGGTGTGTCAGCACTTAATCCATTAAATACTTCACGATACATTAATGGATTAGTATAGATCTCATCTACTGCAAGCTGACGTAATACGTAAGCCATGCAGTCCACTAATTCTGACTTACGAGAAGTATTGAGTAACATACTCATACGTTCTGGAAGTGTTAAATAAGGTTGGTTATTTATATATTTGGGGAAATGAAGATAAAAGCGCTCCAAGATTTTTTTCAAAGTTGCATCGTTACCCCGTTGGGAAACGCTTTGTAACGAATCAATCATTGCTACAGCAACAGCATGGAATTGTTCATTACCAACGTTGATAAAATTGTATTCTGCGCGTGGCTTAGCTTCCTGATGTACATAAGCTCGATTACTAAAAAAACCAGCCATAATGCCTCTCCTACCCCTCAATATAACTTCATTCTAATGAATCAAAATTAAGGAAATATTAACTATAAACATCGTAAGACATAATTTACAGTAACTCCCGTTTTTAGAAACAAAAACTATTAAACAAAAATAATACTTAACATTATTATTCTATACTACATGCAGAAATTTTACTCGATTATAATGCAATAAGATAGACTTTATGTTTTGTGATCAGATGAAGTGGATAAGAAAAAAACTTTTTAAGATCCAAATAGTCAACACCAACCTTCTCTAAAGCGAATAAACTAGCGTAAAAAACTTACGAAACCAATTAGCTTCTTCGATACTTTTAATTCGGAAAACAGGTAGCGTCTCAACAAGCGAATAAGATATACTGATTAGTGTCTTATTTTTCAAGGTCCCAGAGAAACAGCTATAATTAGCTTCCTATTTGAAAAGGAATTTACTCTTGAGACATTCTATACTTTATTTTGTTTGCTTGCTCATTATATTCTTAACCTTGCTGCTTCATTTAAGGTACAAACATAAACAAGCCAGTATAAACCGATGGCAAAAATCTTTAAACCTGCTAGAACACGCCCAAGTATTTCGCCAAATTTACACAGATGCTAACGGCTTTCTCCTTTCTCAGGATGCTCGCCAGAAGCATGATGCAATGGAATATGCTTATGGAGAAATTGAGTTTTTATCATTTATCGCGCTCTTATCATTAACCAACCCAGATGAGAACACAGTATTCTATGACTTGGGCTCGGGAATAGGGAAAGCGGTTTTGGCCTGCAGCATGGTTTTCCCCATCCGCAAAAGCGTGGGAATCGAATTATTTCCTGAGCTCTACTTAGATGCATGCAGACGAGTCAAGCAATTGGCAGCATTGAAGCACTATACCGACCAAGCTAAAAGGATTCAGTTTATTCTAGGTGATTTTCTAGAAGCGAATCTAAACGAGGCAACCCTTGTTTTTATTAATTCTACTGCTTTTTTTGGTCCCACATGGGAAAACCTCTGTGCTAAGCTGGATCAGCTATCGCAGCTGAAAACAATAATTACAACTAGTAAAACATTGTCCTGCATTCATTTTACTGTAACCGCCCATACCAAAGTTGAAATGAGCTGGGGTGTGGTTTTCGCCTATATTCATACACGAAAAACAACTTTAGACTAACTGTCTTGAAAACATTGAATAATTTTTTTCCCAGTCTATACTTATAAAACAAGGGACCATTGTCAGCACCTAATCTGTATTGGTAGCAGACTTTGAAACACGCGACAACACGAGGTGGGTATGATCAAATCGGAACTCATTGAACACATCGCTGCTCGAATGACGCATCTTACTGAAAAGCAAGTGGCTGATGGCATTAATAGAATATTGGAATTAATGAGTGAAGCACTCATTAAAAATCAAAGAATAGAAATCCGGGGATTTGGAAGTTTTTCTCTTCATTATAGACCTCCTCGTAATGCCCATAATCCCAAAACAGGTGAAAAAGTAGTGACTAAAGCAAAATACAGTCCGCACTTTAAACCGGGAAAAGAATTACGTGAACGCGTTGATGCATCGCGTGATAAATACAAACTACCCGATGAAGACTGAGGGTAGTTTGTTGTAAAGCTTGAAATAGTCTGAGCACCGCTCTTGGAATTTCGTATCTAAAACCAAGAAGGATGTCCCATTCATTTCGTCATTCCCCGGACGCGGGAGTCAATTCTTATCAGCACTATGTCTCGCAAAGGTTCCCGCCTTCGCGGGAACGTAAGCTCTTTGTTCGTTTAATGGAGATAGTTTGCCAATTCTTCGGACTATTAAATTTTATTGTTTATTCAAGATTACGTGCGAGGTAAAGTAACGCCGGTTTGGCCCTGATATTTTCCACCGCGATCACGATACGAAACCGCACAAACTTCCGAGGCCTCCAGAAATAGCATTTGCGCCACACCCTCATGTGCATAAATTTTAGCGGGCAAGGTAGTTGTATTTGAAAACTCCAGAGTTACATGGCCTTCCCACTCTGGCTCTAAAGGGGTAACATTCACAATAATCCCACAACGTGCATAAGTAGATTTACCCAAACAAATAGTTAGGATATTTCGTGGAATGCGAAAATACTCTACTGTTCTCGCTAATGCAAAGGAGTTCGGTGGAATAATACAAACATCAGATTGCACATCAACAAAGCTGTTTTCATCAAAAGCTTTAGGATCGACAATAGCGGAATTTATATTAGTAAAAATTTTAAATTCATTCGCACAACGGACGTCGTATCCATAACTGGATACCCCGTAGGAAATAATGCGGCCATTGTTATTTTCACGCACTTGTCCGGGTTGAAATGGAGAGATCATTCCATGTTCAAGGGCCATTTTTTCTATCCATCTATCTGATTTAATCGACACAATAAAACCTCATGAATTCTTCAAAAGAAGTGTTCTATCATAAAAGTCAGATAAACGAAAGATTGTATTGATCTTGCGCCAAAATGATTGATGACTATCTCTTACCAAAAATCGTTTATACTTATCATATGAGTTGCATAATTACTCGAATCAAATGGATGAAGAAATCCCAAGTTATAGCCATGCGGCCAGGCAAATTGGTTTCGTAATGAGGCATCATTACCTAGATCGCTCAGAAATCAAATTTATTAAAAAATTGATTCAAGACAGCTATAACACTTTTGGTCAATTACATCATAATAAAGTATTTTTGAACCTAGGTTTCTGGGATAAAAAAATACATGACGAATATAAAGAATTAAATTTCGATTTTTCGAAAATCTCTGAGGTGCAAGATATATATTCTCAATTACTTCTTTACTCACTGATTAGGCCCCTAATCAAAACCCAATTTTTTTATAAGAGATTGCTTGAGATAGGAAGTGGCAATGGCCTTGGCCTTAAAGCAAGTTCTGAACTGTTAAAAACCGATTATGCATTAGGAGTCGATTTGGTTAACCGTTTAGTAGTCAACTCCAATCGTCATTTTTACGACGAGGATAAAGTAAATTACATTCAATCTGATGCCGAAAATCTCCCCTTAGGTAATGAATGTTTTGATATCGTTATCAATCTTGAAAGCTCTCATCTTTATCCTCGAATCGAGGATTTTTTTTCTGAAGTAGAGCGGGTCTTATCTCTAGGTGGATTTTTTTGTTATGCAGATCATTATTTTAAAAATAAAGATCAATCCAACAAGTTAGAACAATTTATTAAGAACAACGATAAACTAAAAATAATCCAAAAAGTGAATATTACCAAGCAGGTACAAGCCTCACTTTATCAACGGTTAATCGTCAATGAAGAAGGGTTTTACCGACAGGCTTTGTCCATTGCTGGGGATGATATAAGTCAAATTATATCCGAACTTCCAACGATTGCTGCGGTATGCGGATTAATCTTCCTTCCTTGGTGGAAAATTAGATTTAAAAATCCTGCGCTCCATTACGTCGCAAAATACGCCCGAAAAGAAAAATTTTGGGGTAGAAAATATTATTTTTATTATCTTGTCCAAAAGGTTAAGAAATGAAAATAAAACAAATACAAGAAATTGAGTACGAATACGGTCAAGAAGAATATATTAAACATGTTATTTATCGCTCAAAAGAACCTATCTTAATTAAAATTAAACAATTTACCGACAAGTTTTCCATTGAATATTTTGAAAATCTTCTGGAAGGGGTAATCACCTATGATACTTATGAAAATCATAGTTGGAAATCTTACGATCGGGGTAATTTTTCAACCGTGATGTCCCACATTAAAAATAATAAGCCTTATAGAATTTTTGGTCAAACTTTTCCAAAACATTCGGCAGCAATAGAACGTCATGTGCCCCTTTGGCAAAAAATTCCATTTCGACCTAGGTACTTTAACAAAAATTTAAAAGTTCTTTATTTTTTTGGAGGTAAGGGAGCGCATACAGAAATCCACTTTGATAGAGAGCATTGCTGTAATCTTCACTTATGCTTAAGTGGAAAAAAGCAGGTGTTATTGTTTACTGAAGAGCAAAGCCAAAATATCTATAAGCTTCCTTTTGTTGGAGACAGTCTAGTGGAATTTGGTCAATCCTGGGATTTATTATTGAAACAATACCCAAGATTAAACCAAGCAGAAGGTTATCACATTACGCTTGAACGAGGAGATATGCTCTTTTTGCCTAAAAATTGCTGGCATTACACGAGCTATTTAGAAGCCTCTGCGGCTGCAACCTATGTCTTTTATCCACAAAAATTGTTTCAATTTTATGGATATTTTACTGGCTACTTTTTTATAGGCTATAAATCCCCCAATGGTTTTAAAATTTGCGATTGGCCCTTATTTGAAAAATTTAGTCGAAATTACGCCTTAGCCGAAGGGAAACGAAAGCATTTATTCAAAATAATTGAACTCGTCTCTTATATAATTCTGCTGCCTATAGTGAGTATTCTCAGTAAAATTTCTCTTACATTAAAACCACGGCGAGTTTTTTAATCTAAACGATAAAATAAGAGTGATTTTAAGGTTGAAAACCCGGATTACGGCGTGCCGTCACCCAGGCTACCTTCTAATATATCTATTTTTTCCTTGAGGCCATATTCGATAAAATATCACCTAACTCCATCGGCATGGGAAACACAATAGTGGAGTTATTGTTGCCGGCTATAGCAGCTAATGTCTGCAAATAACGCAACTGCATTGCTTGCGGTTGTTGTGCCAAAACTTGAGATGCTTGCAGCAATTTATCTGAAGCTTGTAACTCACCTTCAGCATGAATCACTTTCGCACGCCGTTCGCGCTCAGCTTCAGCCTGTCTTGCAATTGCACGAATCATGCTTTCGTCCAAATCGACTCGTTTTATCTCCACATTAGACACCTTAATGCCCCAATTATCTGTTTGTGAGTCCAATATTTTCTGTACATCACTATTTAAGCGTTCGCGTTCAGAAAGCATTTCATCGAGTTCATGTTGGCCTAATACAGAACGGAGTGTAGTTTGCGCCAATTGACTGGTTGCTTCATAGTAATTTTCTACTTGAATAATTGCATTTTCTGGGACCACCACCCGAAAATATAAAACTGCATTCACGCGTACTGAAACGTTATCCTTAGAGATCACATCTTGGCTGGGTACGTCCATAACTATAGTACGTAAATCGACTCGTACAACTTGTTGAATAACTGGAATAATAAGCACTAAACCGGGCCCTTTCACTTTCCAGAAGCGGCCTAACATGAATACAACGCCGCGCTCATATTCCCTAAAGACTTTCACTGCTGATATCAAAAGTAGTAAAATTGCAACGATAATTACCGTAAAAAATGGTCCCATATTATTCTCCTTGATTGCTCAAATCCTCTTCAATTTCCATTTTAAGCCCTGAAACTCCAATCACTTTTATTGGCCTGTTCGCGGCTATAGGTAATTTAGAATGTACGCTCCAAATTTCACCACGAATCATTGCTTGTCCTTCATGATTTATATTGCCAAGCGTACGACCTTTGGCCCCGATTAAAACGATTAAACCATGTTTTACACTTTGTCGTCTTGCTTTTAATACCATCCCGAGAAGAAGAACAAAAAAAAGGATATTTACAACAGCCATTGCAACAATTACCGACCACGCAATTTGGTACATTTGATTATCGGTTTCAATTAACATAATGGAGCCAATAATAAATGCAATGGTACCGCCCACTCCTAGAGAACCGTAAGCGGGCACAAATGCTTCTCCTACAATAAATGCAATTCCCAATATAATAAGAAAAAACCCAGCGTAGTTAACTGGTAATAATTGCAGCGCATAAAGCGCAATACATATGGAAATCGCTCCAATAACCCCCGGAAATAAATGTCCTGGGTTTACCAACTCAAAAAAAATACCGTATATACCTAGTAAAAGAAGAAGATAAGCTACAGTGGGATCGGTAATTATCGATAAAAATTGTGTGCGCCAATCCTGTTTCACTAATTCAATTTTAGCATTACTGGTATTAAGTGTTATTTTTTGATTGTTTTGTATCACTGAGACGCCATTCATCTGCGCCAGCAATTCGCTCTCATTATTTGCAATATAATTAATAACCCCTTGCTTTAAAGCTTCAGTAGCTGTCATTGTTTCAGCATTTAAAACCGCTTTTTGTGCAAAATCTGGGTTGCGACCTCGCAATTGTGCAAGTGACCTTATGGTAGCTACTGCATCATTGGTAATTTTTTTCTCCATGGTAGTTTGTTTATCGGAGGGGCTTGTGTCACTGAACCCTGATGCTAAATTAACCGGACTCGCAGCACCCAATTGTGTTCCGGGCGCCATGGCGGCCAAGGTACTCGCATAAAGTAAATACGTCCCTGCGCTTGCCGCTCGAGCACCATTCGGACTGACATAAGTTACTATAGGAATATTGGAGGATAAAAAGCTTTGAACAATATTTCGGGTTGATTCATCGAGCCCGCCGGGAGTATCCAGCGTAATTATAATTAAATCTGCATGTTGTGCATTATCAATACCACGAATCACATAATCTGCCGTAGCAGGCCCAATTGCTCCTTTAATGTTTAGTTCAACGACTTTAGTTGCATAGGAACAGGACGTATAAAAAACTAGAATAAAAATAAGCAGAACACTGGATCGCAATAAATAGATTAGTCGATGTGTTGGCGTGTCTGTGGACCCTGGCATGATGTAGGATGCACACATGCTCCCTTCCTAATAAAATACGCTATATGTTAAAAGATAGCACAAATTGCGTCTTTATTGCTGCATGCATTGCAAAATCAGTAGGATAAGCAGGGAGAAGATGTAACGTATCGATCTATGAGATTATGCATTCTGCATGATGCACTGTAACCCTGGGTGACAGGGGGTACTTTCACCCAGGTTGAATGATATTATTTTAGAAATAAACCCCAATTTGAGCAGAAACTGTATCCGCTGTACCTCCGGTACCTAGTGTGGGGGCATTGACAAAACCAGGGGCAGAAGCACCATTAGCGAAATCGTTAGATCCATAATCTATTTCATGTCGATATTCGATACTTTCTACAGTATCTTTCCAGATAGAAATATTAAATACGCCAATGAAACGGTGTTCTGGTAGGTTTAATGCAAGGGCCTCTTTGGTATGTTGGTAACCCACACCGATAGATGCAGGTCGGTTAAAGGCTTTAAACGTCATACCAATTTCTGTTTGTAATGCCTGTGGTTTTGCACCATGTCCATTGAAACTTAAATCCTGGGTTCTAAATGATTCAATAGTAGCCACCCATTCAGCAGCAAAGTTAAATCGGTCATAACCCATGTTTCCATAAATATCGACAGCATCCGTCTTACGGACTAATTCATTGCCATTAAGTAATGAGCCAAACCCACCAAAAGTGCCGGGATTACCCCCAGTATTTTGCATTCCCGCTGCATCATCGATGGAGCTAATGTAACTTGCACCTATTTCACCGGTGGCTTCCGTAAATGCAAACACATAACCGACATTGGCACCGCCTACACCAGCGCGTCCTAAGGTCGTATCACTTCGATATATATAGGCCGCAGCAAATGGCCCGGTATCTTCTTGTGATTTATAACCTATAATAAAAGGTCTTGTTTTAGTACGAGCTAAATTTAGGGTCAGTGGGGCACTAATCATGGCGCTAGAATAACGTCCGAAAGGCACATACAACTGCCCAGCAGTAAAATAAAAGGGCGTCTTATCCAAATTACCGACATTCACAAAACCCATATTAAGGTTAAATGCGGAGTTATTAATTCTTGGACCCACATCAGGAGGACTCTCATCATAGGCCAGTGCGATATATGCCTCGACATTTTGATTTAACGCAGCAGCAACATCTACCTCGCTCGAGCCCAAAGTCAAATCAACATTGGTTCCACCAACAAAATCACTATTGATCATGCCCACAGGCTCAGCTTTCCCACTTAGTGCAATAATTGGTCTCTCTGGAATCGGATAACCCATATTTCTATAGGCTCTGTATAATTTTCGACGTTGTTGCATCAAACGAATGTCACGGTTAATACTGGAAATATTCACAATATAATCTGACCCATCGAATGCAGGTCTATCCCCTAAATACGGAGAGGTCACGACAGGTGTCCCAGCAATATAAGTAACAACTCGACTTTCAGCCACTAAGGCAGTTGGATAAAATCCAATAGATTCTGGATGTTCCTCTGGGGTATGAACTGAGAGCGTGGATGAATGGTATTTGACCATTTTTTCATGTTTTTCATTTTCATGTTTCTTTGCTGGTTTTTTATGAACAACTGGCTCTGATTTTTTAGCTTGCTTCTTATTTGGCTTGCTTGACTGACTCACTTTCTGAGCAACTAGTTCTTTCTGTAAGGAATCTAATTGAGTTTGTAATTGTTGCGCTTGTTTCTGTAAACGGGCTATTTGACGTTGCAACTGCTGATCATGTTCCGCATAGAGTGGCGATGACAAACAGACTAGGGCCAATATGATTTTTTTATATTGCATGCGGTACTCCTGCTCATTATTTTTACTTCCACATCGGAAAGGCAGAAAATTATATCTTGGTAAACAAGGAGTGGCTAGCCTCTTTTTCACAAATCTGCTTAAAATTTGTTACTTATTGCAATCATCAAAAAAAAACCCATAGTCGATCTATGGGTTTTTTTTTGAGGATTATTCGGAAAGTGCATCTTTAGTTCAAATTATGCATTTCCAATTAACTTCAGACCGAAATAGGGACCAAAAAGACCGTAATCTACAGGACGTATTGGACCAAATAAATTGGGGAGTGGTTGCTCTTCCAAAACGTGGAAATAATTCACTACTTGGTAACCCGCTTGAATATTGGCAAGACCTATTGGTGTAGGATGCGCATAATTGATACCAAGTTTTGCTTCTAGGCTTGGAACAATACCTCTTTTACGAAAGAATACTTGCTCAACAATTGCCTGCTGAGGGGATACGACAAAACCTGCGTGGTAGCGATTCGTACCATAAAGCACTGAGCCACCTCCATTTGCAGTCACGCTTAAAGAGTCTGTCAAGTTGTAAGCATAGTCAATTCCAACTACCGGTCCAAATCCTTTATAGTCAGTGTTGTCAAATTTGCTAAAAGGATTTGTCACAAGTGCAGGAATAAATTCGGTTATATAATAATTTGTAGCAGTCGATTGGATATTTGCGTACTGCATACCCGCATAGAAGCGCATTTTCTTACGCATGCTAATATCAGTATGTTGTCCCATCACGACATTAACTTGGTCTATTCTATTGCGACTAATAAAATCAAATGGAGCTGGAATAGGTGGTAAACCCGTAACCGGGATATTCAAAACTCCGAAAAACTCTGTCGGTCCGGTAGAAGTACTGTAATGCATCCAATTGACGGTAATATCATTACCGGTATTAAAATGGTAAGACCCTTCTAAAAAATAGCCCCAATTCCAATCATTCTGAATTTCTTTATTTACTGGTAATGTACCGAATTGTATCGATTTTTCACTACCATAGATTGATCTTAGGTAGAGCGCTTGAGCGCTAAAATCCCAGAGTTTTGTTACACATGGAACTGTAACATTCCCTGGGGTACAAGCAGGACCCATACCACCGGCAGTAGCTACACTTGCTGCCAATCCCAATACAGTTATAGTTGTTTTCTTAAACATGAATACTCCATTAGAAAAAAAAAGCCCATCATTTGACGGGCTTTTATAAGATCTTAATCAATTAAGAAATTAAATATTTCCAACATACTTCAGACCGAAGTAAGGACCAGCAGCAGCGAAATCAGTTGCTGTAACTGGTAATACAGTTGTGTTTAACGCATGAATGTAGTCGAACCACATGTAACCAGCATCCAGAGTTAAATCACCTTGTGCCATTGCGTAAGTATAGCTAGCACCTAACTTAGCTTCTAATTCTGGAACGATTGCTGTTCTAGAACCGCTAACATCAATGGTGAACACACTAGGAAGAACTGGATTAGAACCGTCTGGGTCAATAAAATCAACATCGTAGCTGTGTTTTTGTGAACCCACTAAGACTGCAGCAGCTGCTTTAGCATAAATACCAAAGCCATTACCGAATACGTAGTTCATGTCGATACCAGTACGTGGTCCAAATCCGTTGTACTGAGTGTCCCCTTCAAATCCTAGAGTATAGTCTGGAACACCATTATCAAAGTCTGTTCCAAATGCATGCATGCTTCTCTTGATGCTAGCAAATTGGAAACCGCCATGGAAACGGATTTTCTTGTTCGCGCTGAAATCAACGAATTGACCGAATTCACCGTTAACTGCATCCCATCGGTTCTTATGACCATAACCAATTAATACATCTGGAGCAAAATCAGGAGTAAATTCATGGTTGTTCCAACCAGTATCTAAGTGATACCAAGTTAAGGTAATGTCGTTTCCAGTATTGAAATGGTAAGAACCTTCAATTTGGAAGCCCCAGTTCCATTGAGCGTCTAATTCTGTATTTAAAGAAACGCCTGATGGAGTAATGTCGAGGTTCAAAGAAACGTCGTTATCGGTCATTGTTTGCAATACTAATGCTTGGCCGCCAACGTTCCATCCAGTACTTGGGCAAGGAACAGTAACGTTACCTGGGGTACAAACTGGGCCCATGGTACCAGCGAATACTGCACTGCTACCTAAAGCAAGAACAGCTAACGCTGTTTTTTTCAAATTTAACATGCTTATCTCCACTTTTTATTATTATTTCCGTTCGTTACCAATTTAAATTGTTAGCAACGGTACGCATATTCGCTCTATACCGAGAGCGTACCTTGCTCAATTATCTAACCGGACCTTCTTAAAGTCAACAGTATCGATTAAATTTATTAAAATGATAGCGAATTAAATGTTTCCTATATATTTCAAGCCAAAGTAAGGACCAGCAGCAGCGAAATCAGTTGCTGTAACTGGCAATACAGTGCCGTTTAACGCATGAATGTAGTCGAACCACATGTAACCAGCATCCAGAACCAAATCACCTTGTGCCATTGCATAGTCATAGCTAGCACCTAACTTAACTTCTAATTCTGGAACGATTGCTGTTCTAGAACCGCTAACATCCACGGTGAACACATTAGGAAGAACTGGATTAGAACCGTCTGGGTCAATAAAATCAACATCGTAGCTGTGTTTTTGTGAACCCACTAAGACTGCAGCAGCTGCTTTAGCATAAATACCAAAGCCATTACCGAATACGTAGTTCATGTCGATACCAGTACGTGGTCCAAATCCGTTGTACTGAGTGTCCCCTTCAAATCCTAGAGTATAGTCTGGAACACCATTATCAAAGTCTGTTCCAAATGCATGCATGCTTCTCTTGATGCTAGCAAATTGGAAACCGCCATGGAAACGGATTTTCTTGTTCGCGCTGAAATCAACGAATTGACCGAATTCACCGTTAACTGCATCCCATCGGTTCTTATGACCATAACCAATTAATACATCTGGAGCAAAATCAGGAGTAAATTCATGGTTGTTCCAACCAGTATCTAAGTGATACCAAGTTAAGGTAATGTCGTTTCCAGTATTGAAATGGTAAGAACCTTCAATTTGGAAGCCCCAGTTCCATTGAGCGTCTAATTCTGTATTTAAAGAAATGCCTGATGGAGTAATGTCGAGGTTCAAAGAAACGTCGTTATCGGTCATTGTTTGCAATACCAATGCTTGGCCGCCAACGTTCCATCCAGTACTTGGGCAAGGAACTGTAACGTTACCTGGGGTACATACTGGACCCATGGTACCTGCAAATAGTGTACTGCTTCCTAAAGCTAAAATTGCTAAAGTGGTTTTTTTTAAACTTAACATGCTTATGTCTCCGCATAAATTATTATTGTTTCCTATTTCATTGATAACTCTCTACTAGGAGTTGTCATTAGCATGCCTTCGTCGCTTCAGGTCGATGCATGCAACAGTGTGAGTATTAGCAGTGGAAAAGAATAAGTCAAGAAGATTTACAAAAAAAAATTAATATTTTTCAATTGGATATGCTATTTTTACGCACTGGATATTTTTTTTGAGCACCATGACGATTCTTTGGCTTTGTTTATAAAAAATGAAGCCTGTGCACGGCCTAAAAAAAAATGGAAATAGCGTGTACAGGATTACTAATATAGAGCATCTATGACAACTTGCAATCTTTTTCTAAAATTCAAGGACAGTGCAATTAATTAATTCTTTTGGCTTCCTTTGAGTCGACTTATTTTATTTTTTTATGAGTGTAATCACGACTCTTCGGTTTGCTGCCCGACCGACATCTGTATCATTTCTCGCTACAGGATACAATTCTCCGACCCAAGTCACATGAAGTATGTTTTTAGGTACACCAAGTTGTAGCAGATATTTTTCCACAATTCGTGCTCTATTTTCAGATACTGCGTTATTATACCCTTTGCGCCCATTAGCATCTGCATAACCAATAATTCTTAGTTCATTTATTTGAGCATCGGCCTCTACATAGCGTGCAATACGCCGCAATTGATCCTTATCCTTATCACTTAATTCGCTTCCATCTTCTTTATAATGGAACACACTCTCGCGTACTTGTTCATAATCAAAAGGTAACAAGCTTCCAATACATTCTTGATAGCGAGAATAGGGTTTTTGAAAACCCACAGGTGATAAAGCAACAAGGGTATTAAATCCTGTTTCGGCTCGATAACTGAAGTTAGGCTCATAGCCTTGTGAAAGAAACGTAAGCAGCTTTAAACTTGCATCCCGTTTTAGAAAGATGCCAAATTCCCCCGGTTTAACCATTAATTCCCCTGCTAGAACCGCAGGTCGATCTGGTTTCCAATTGGGCGATTTTATGATGATTTTAGCAGGTAAATACTGCTGTACTTCATTCCATGTTCGTATAATAAAATGGGGTGGTTGGGCTGCATACTGTTCAAAATAGGCAATACCAAAATTAGGGATAGTAAGGGATAACCCACAACGTATCGGGTTACGGCTGACCCGCCATCCCTTTGCCCCTAAAGGATTTGCAAACTGAATCTGCGTCATTGCATGTCCTGTATCTATTATAAGCACTGTGCTCAATGCAATACATGCTAGAAATTGTCCTTTTTGATCCACAAATGCCATCTTTTACTCATTCTCGTGACTTGTTTCATGTTATCCTTAATTATCGGCAAAAACGCAGGAATCTTTACTATGCAAACGCTAATAATTAATCGTCCGGATGATTGGCATGTCCATCTTAGAGATAATGAGATGCTAGAACACACTGTGGCTGATACGGCCCAGCATTTTGCTCGCGCATTAGTAATGCCAAATCTTAAGCCAGCTCTAACCTCATTGTCCTCCCTAAGTGAATACAGAACTAGAATTCTAAAAGCACTCCCTCAAGGGGCTACCTTTGAACCGTATATGACCTTTTATCTGAATGATTTCGTACGTCCTGAAGAATTAAAAGAAGCAGCGAAAACTTCTTATATTCTTGGTGCCAAACTGTACCCAGCAGGGGCAACGACCAATTCAGAGGCAGGTGCAAAGTCGTTAACTGATCTTTATCCCCTTTTTGAAGTGTTACAAAGTAGCAACCTGGTATTGCAAATTCATGGAGAAGTAACCCATAGTGACATTTTTGAACGTGAGTCCTTATTTATAGAGGAATATCTAAAGCCGATCGTACGAAATTTTCCCAAACTAAGAATAGTGCTTGAACACATATCAACGCGGGCTGCGGTCGAATATGTCACCGATGCCCCAGCAACAGTTGCAGCAACGATTACTCCACATCATTTATTATATAACCGTAATAAGTTGCTGGCTGGGGGGCTGAGACCCCATTATTATTGTTTACCTATTTTAAAGCATGAACACGATCAAAAAGCGTTACTAGGGGCCGCGTGTAGCGGTAATTCTAAGTTTTTTGCGGGAACGGATAGTGCTCCTCATATCGTCAGTACCAAAGAAAGTGCTTGTGGATGTGCAGGAATTTATTCTGCACCATTTGCTCTCGCTCTTTACACGCAGGTATTTGATGAAATGAACCAGTTAAAACAACTCAATCATTTTCTTAGTCGCTTTGGTGCCGAGTTCTATCAACTACCGATCAATCAACAACATATTGAATTAATTAAATCTCCTCAAACCATACCCGCTTATCTGCCTTTAGGCTCCAGCCAAGTTGTTCCCATCGCTGCAGGTGAAACCATTCCATGGAGTATTCATGCGCCCAAGCGATAGTGTATTTAATATGAATATAAAAGAACGATTTCGTGGTTTTTTGCCTATAGTGGTTGATGTAGAAACAGCCGGAGTAGATCCATGCAAGAATGCATTGTTAGAAATGTGTATCGTATTAGTTTCTATGGATGAACACGGAAATTTTCATCGTGGGGCAAGTCATTTTGAACATATTTTGCCTTTCCCAGGCGCTGAATTGGATCAAAAATCCTTAGAATTCAATCAAATAGATCCATACCAACCTCTACGTTTTGCGTTAGATGAGAAAACTGCTTTAGAAAATCTATTTAAACCTATTTTTGCTGCACTAAAAAAAACTCAATGCCAACGTGCTGTCTTGGTGGGGCATAATGCGTGGTTTGATTTGTTATTTATAAAGGAAGCCATCAAAAGAACGGGAGTTAAATCCCCCTTTCATGCGTTTACTTGTTTCGATACGGCCACATTAGGTGGATTTATGTATGGACAAACCGTCTTAGCCAAAGCAGCTCAAGCAGCAGGAATTCCTTTTGATGCTCAAGAAGCACATTCAGCTATTTATGATGCAGAAAAAACCGCCGATTTATTTTGCCGTATGGTCAACATCTGGAAAACCGCACAGCAAAATATTTAGTTAGGATAGGTGAACAATAATTTGTTTCACGATACTAGAGCGGGACATTTCATTTCCCGGGACGACTCTTGGTGTCTCCCGGGATCTTTTTTACAAGGAGTCGGAATGCTCTGATAAATAAGCAGCAACACCTTCTGTTGATGCCTTCATACCTGCTTTACCTTTTTCCCAACCTGCAGGACATACTTCACCATTTTCTTCAAAGTGCTGTACTGCATCTATGATTCTTAAAATTTCATCCATATTACGACCAATAGGCAAATCATTTACGATTTGTGAACGAACTACGCCATTGGTATCAATAATAAATGCTCCACGGAATGCAACGCCTGCTGCCGGATGTTCAACTCCATAGGATTGGCAAATGCTATGAGTCATGTCAGCAGCCATAACATAGCGCACTGAGCCAATACCACCCTTGTTAATTGGTGTATTTCTGTATGCATTGTGAGTGAAGTGTGAATCAATTGAAACGCTAACCACTTCAACATTACGGCTTTTGAACTCATCAATACGATGGTCTAAAGCAATCAACTCAGAAGGACATACGAAAGTAAAATCCAGAGGATAAAAAAACACGAGTCCATACTTACCTTTTAAATGCTCGTGCAAATTAAATTTATCCATAATCTCACCGTTAGGCATAACAGCCGCTACGGTAAAATCAGGAGCTTTTCGTCCCACTAATACACTCATTCTATGATCTCCATCATTGTCGTTATTATTATGGTATTAACTAATTATATTATGCAGCAATTGCATCACGCAGCATGGGCTCTAATTCACCTTGTTGAAATAATTCAGCAATGATATCAGAACCACCGATTAACTCACCCTTCACATAAAGTTGGGGGAAAGTAGGCCAATCAGCATATTGTGGCAATGTTTGGCGAATATCAGGATTAGCAAGAACATCTACATAGGCAAAATCTACACCGCAAGATTCGATACATTGTACTGCACGAGCAGAAAATCCACATTGTGGCATCTTCGGCGTGCCTTTCATATAAAGCAGAATGGCATTTTCCGCTATTTGCTTTTTAATTTTTTCTAAAGTATCCACGCACACACCTTATAATAAGTTAATTATTGCTCATTATCGCGAAAACCTATAAAACCCGCAACCAATAAATTTTTAGCTTAATAGATTAACAGATCTTAATTTAAATGCCAACTAATGCTCCATTTGCTCTAATAGTAAGCAACAAGCCCACAGTATACTCTGCTTATAAGCACTTCTACTGTTCAAAACTGAACTACTTTTTTTATATATTGTGGATAATCTTCATTGAATATCATACCCTTCCTGCTACACTTACTCGCACTGAATAAAAATAATAGGAGATTAGGATGACATTTACATTGCCTGAGTTACCATACGCCAAGAATGCGTTAGAACCTCACATTTCCAGTGAAACCTTAGAGTATCATTACGGCAAACATCACCAAACTTACGTGACCAATTTAAATAAATTAATCCCAGGTACCGAATTTGAATCCATGGATCTGGAAGAGATCATCAAAAAAGCAAAAGGGGGAGTATTCAATAATGCTGCCCAAGTTTGGAATCATACCTTTTACTGGCATTGCCTAAGCCCTAATGGTGGCGGTGAGCCTAAAGGCAAAATAGCCGAAGCAATTAACAAACATTTTGGCTCCTTCAGCGCATTTAAAGAAGAATTTACAAAAACCGCCATAGCTACTTTTGGTTCAGGCTGGGCGTGGCTTGTTCAAGATAATGCCGGTGCTTTAAAAATAATTAGTACAAGCAATGCAGGAACCCCAATGACTGAAGGTTTAACCGCTCTATTGACCTGTGATGTATGGGAACACGCCTATTATATTGATTACCGAAATGCACGCCCTGACTATGTCACTGCATTCTGGTCTTTAGTTAATTGGGATTTTGTAGCCAGTAATTTTAAATAAAAATCATTCTTTTTACCATGGATCCCTTCCCTCATATAGCATAGGGAAGAAAGTTATGTCTATAATGTGACCGCAACCTATCTCTCCCTTCTGGGGGAGATAATTTTGAGTGGAGATCCTTCAGTTTTTAAGGAAAACATTATGGCTTTAATTACGAGTTACAATCCTATGCCAATAACTTTCACCCATGGAGAAGGGATTTGGTTGTATGATGAGCAAGGCAAGGCCTACCTTGACGCTTTAAGTGGTATCGCGGTTTGTGGATTAGGCCATGCTCATCCTGATGTCACAAAAACCATACAGCAGCAAGCAGCTAAACTACTCCATACATCGAACACCTTTCACATCAAACAACAAGAATTACTTGCCGAAAAACTAACAACTATGGCAGGCATGGATCAGGTTTTTTTTGCTAATTCCGGTGCTGAAGCCAATGAGGCGGCCATTAAGTTAACCCGTCTTTTTGGCCATAAAAAAGGAATAGAAACACCCTCCATAATTGTGATGGAACGCGCGTTCCATGGCCGTACAATGGCAACTTTAACCGCATCAGGAAGCCGAAAAGTACAAGCAGGTTTTGAACCCTTGGTCCCCGGTTTCATTCGCGCTCCTTTTAATGATTTGGATGCCGTCCATACTATTGCAGCCAATAGAGAGGATGTGGTTGCGGTTATGCTTGAACCCATTCAGGGAGAAGGAGGGATTCATGCAGCAGAGGAAAGTTATCTTCGCTCTTTGGCCAAACTTTGCGAACAACATGATTGGATGCTTATATTGGATGAAATTCAAACCGGGAATGGTCGCACCGGCAAACTTTTTACCTGCATGCACTATGACATTCAACCTGATATTCTGACTACAGCAAAAGGTTTAGGTAATGGCCTTCCTATAAGTGCTTGTCTGATGAGTAAAAAAGCAAAAGATCTATTTAAACCAGGAAATCATGGCTCAACTTTTGGAGGCAATCCTCTTGCATGTGCTACTGCTTTAACGGTGTTAGAAGTTATAGAACGTGACAAAATTTGTGAGAAAGTTACCAAAAACAGTCCGCTGTTAATGGAAAAATTAATTAAAAATCTTGGTGAACATCCCGGCGTTAAAGGAATTCGTGGTAAGGGATATATGATAGGAATTGAACTGGACCGTCCGGCCGCTGACATGCGTTTACTCGGTCTAGAAAATGGCATACTTTTTAACATTACTGCGGATACTGTAGTACGACTTCTACCCCCACTGATCATTAATGAAGATGAGATAGATGAGTTAGTGAATCGATTAACTCTAACAATCAAACAATTTATTCAGAATTAACTACTCTTCATTTTTGTTTAGCCTGTATCCTACGAAATGATTGTTTCAGGTATACGGGCTGAGCTTCGGTATAATTAGTAATAGGATTGCAGAACAATGCAGGCGGGGTTATTCCAGATTGATTAGGCCTCTTGTTTCATAAGTTCAAAAAAATCAACTACCGTATCATAAATTTTTCTTATAATTTGATTCTTTGATTTTAAATTCAGACACGTATCTTCTTCCATATTCGTTGCCTGCAGTTTTTGACAAATCAAGTCAAACATATGGGCATCCATTTTCTCTAATTCAGGAAGCATGTGATTGATGCGTTCTAATAGAACATCCTTCTTATTTTTTCGTGATCCAAATAACCTGTTCTCCAATCGATCCATCAAATCATGGAGTTCATTTTCACGACCGCTACATGTAATGCGCATGAAGCCATCATGTTTTGACAACCCAAAATAGGATAAAGGGGTAATCATAAGATTGTCTTCAAATAATAGATAATAGGCTAGCTCTTCATCCGTCTTTACTACACCCGATCTTTGTAAAACGCGAGCAACATCTTTTGGCAAAGGCAGACCGAACATATCGCTAAAGTCAGCAAGAACATAAAAAGTAGCTTCTATCTGATATAAAGGATCGGGCATTGCCGCTCCCATGGCTTTTAACCGTTCAACCACATAATCGACCTTTTTCTTATAAAATGCAGCAATATTATTTTTTTCCTCAGCCCCAAAATTAGCCATAGTTTGTGCGTAAGCTGCTTGGGCTGAACGCGGCGCATGGATAAAGTAGCTTATGTTTTTATTGAGCATTTCATTCATCAAACTGGATTCGAATACTAAAAGAACCGCCATGCGTTCCCCAGCTGCAGACAAGGCCTTTGTTGCCGAACGTAAGATTATCACTCGTTCTTTAAGATCGGGGGCAATTTTTAAGAAGGAAGGCATCTCTGAAAAACTCATTTCAGTATAAGCTTCATCGAAAATGATGTACAAATCAGGATACTTTCGTAAAACCTCCGCAATTTTTTTTAACTCAATTGCATCAATAATGTTTCCGAGAGGATTGGATGGATTACAAATTAGGATGGCTTTGGGCCAGCCGTGATCCATTTCAGCAAGGGAATAAGCTTCCTTAATGCTTTCTTCTGTTGCTCGTGCGGTAAGTTTATATCCCGGCGCATCCATTACATGAATAGGATGCAAGCAATGCAATGGATTGTTGGAATAGGCACTGTAATAAGGGAAAGGGGTGATAATTCGATATCCCGGAACGTCTTCATAATGAGTATTAAAGGTTTCAAATAATACTCGTAAGGCACCAATACCTCCTACAGTAAATAATACGTTGTGCGGTTTAATTTCAGTCTCATACCAGCGGGACATAATGTCTGCCATTAATTCTCGTGGTCCGTAATCACCACGAGGATCCCCATAATCGATAGCAATATCTTCTTCAACCTGGTGAGGGTCTATTTTCCATTTATTGGTTAAATGGTCTAGTTTTTGCCAATATGAAAGATACGATGCAATCGTATGTGTATTAATAGGATAGGTAGGTTTTCCAAGACCTGCAAAGATTAATTTTTTTGTTTCGGATAAGCCTTGTGTCTGAATTTCGTCTCTTAAAGTATTAGCCCACAATGCCAACAGCATTACTTTTTCGATCTTATTTGCACAATGTCCATCAGGAGTGAGCATGAGATTACCGGATATTCAGTTTTGCACATTATAACAGAATGCAAATAAAACATGATATCGATTTTAAGAACAATCAATTCAATAAAAAACCTATATTAATAAAAAGTTAGAGATCTTTATCTATGCTATGCTTAAAAATAAGTGGACACTTATTTAATTTTTGTGTCAATAGAGGCGATTGACCAAGCCTTAAAATACAGGATAATTCATGTTTGTTAGGTTTGGGCACTCAAAATTACGCTGAATTAAATTTATATTTATCACGGAACAAAATGGCAAAAAAAGAAACTTCCAACACTGCTCACTTAATCGCTGATTTAAAAAAAACAGTTCATACCTTACAAAATAAAATTGAACATCTGGAAGTACAATATACCCAATTGAAAAATCTGCTTGATGCGGTACCTGGAGATGTCTACTGGAAAGACTTAAACGGTGTCTGGTCGGGTATGAATCAACGCTGTGTCCAAAGTCTTTATCATATGAAATTTATCCATAAATGCGATGAAAATGAAATTCTCGGCAAAACCGATTATGAAATTTTTGGTAAACAAACCGCCAACATCTATCGAGCAAATGATCTGGAAGTGATTGAAAAAAATGTTGAGTTGTCACGAGAAGAGAAAACTCTTTTGCCATCAGGCGAAGAGGTGATTTTACTTTCGACTAAAAGACCTTTGTTGAATAAATCAGGGAACATTATCGGCATTCTTGGCAATACCATTGACATTACTCACCTAAAAAAAATTGAATCAGAGCTCAAAAGAGCGAAAGAAAAAGCAGAAGCCGCGAATTATGCCAAAGACGAATTCATTCGCAATATGAGTCATGATATTCGTACACCTTTAAGTGGAATTATTGGGATCTCGAGCATTCTGGAACAAGAAGCTCAAAATACCCGCGAAAAAGAACATGCGCGTATGATCAACATTAGCGGAGAACAGCTCTTAGCGTTACTTAATGGGGTACTGGATATAATTGCTGCAGGTAGCCAGCAAGAAAATATCATTAAGGAATCCGTTTGTAATGTGCAGGATTTAATCCACAGTATTGCAGATCTTGAACGTCCAACCATCGCTTTGAAAAAATTGGATTTATTAATTAGTATTGACTGCAATACGCCCGAATGGATAACTACCGATACGGTAAAACTGCATCGAATTTTATTAAATCTTTTAGGAAATGCCGTTAAATTCACGGAAAAGGGTTTTATTGAAATTGGAGTGAGGCCGAAATTACATCATGGAAAAGCATTTCTTGAATTTTTTGTCAAAGATACGGGTCCGGGAATTAGACCTAAAGATAAGGACAAAATTTTCAAACGCTTTTATCGCGCAACCCCTTCATCGCAGGGCATTTATTCAGGGCATGGAGTAGGCTTACATATCGTGAAACGTTATACCCAACTTCTAAAAGGCAAGATAAGGGTCGACTCTACGCTTCACGTTGGAACCACCTTCACATTAACGGTTCCTGCTCAAAGCGCGAATAAACCGGTCGATGCTCAGGAGCCCACTTCGTTCACCTCCTTTGTAAATCGGACAGCTTCTAAAGAAATAAATCATTCTCCTCTAGTGCTAATTATTGAAGATAATGCTATTGCTTTAACTTTGATAGAAAATCTTTTACAACAAGCTGGCATCCGATTTTTCTCGGCCTCAACAGGTACCCAAGCATTAGAGCTATTTCAATCTCATACTTTTGATTGGGTATTAAGTGATATTGGTTTACCTGACACTAACGGAATAGAATTAACTAAAAAGCTGCGTCAGTATGAACAAAGCCATAACCATCCTCCCACCCCCATCATTGGTTTGACGGCCCATGCAATAGCTGATATTGAAAGTGAATGCCTAAATGTTGGGATGAACCAAGTAATCACGAAACCACTTCGCACTCATTTGCTACAGGAGCTATTAGTTCGATATAGCAATTCCAAATTTTCACCAGCTAATGGGACGATCACACCGCCAGAATCTAGTTTGCAATTTGATGAGTATCCTTTATTTGATCGTACTGAGGGTATTAACAATCTAGGTTCAGAAGAAGCACTCAAAAAAATACTGCACCTTCTTATCGAAGAAAATACCAAAGATTTAATTAAAACTGCTCAAGCTTGGAACAATCAAGATCTTGTTGAAATCAACAAGTTAACGCATAAAATGAAAAGTAGTGCACTTTATTGTGGTACCCTCCGCATGCGCCATACCTGTGAGATATTAGAAGAACACTTTCAAAAGAATCCGAAACTCTACCCTCCGACACTCTATGAGCAACTTCTTAAAGTTCACCAAGAAACGGTGAACGCTTTACAAAATTGGCTTAACCAATAACGAAGAGGGTATTCGGATAAAGCATCCATTCGAAGTGAATTAACCTAACTTAAGGATGCCTTAATACTGATCAATGTATACTTAAATGAATCAGAAATAATCCAAAGAATATTGATGACAGGCTATTTCCCACTTGGTAACTTGATCTATCCGTATTTATTCACTAATAAACCCTCTCGCTTAGGATACAGCTTTGAAAAGCGCGGTGACGTGGTTATTGTGCATAACTCGATACCAGTGAAATCACTTAACCATTTCTTGAATTATCTTGAAGAAAACAATTTAACCAACAAGCATGTTCTCTTTGGAGTTGAAGGTCAGGGAGCCACTGAACAGCATATTGTTACCATGCATCTTCCACCCAATGGAGTACCTAAAATCTATGATTCCAAGTACAGCAATCCCAAACGTTTTTTTGCGAGTAATCGCTCAAAAAATACTGTCATCGGGATCCTCGGAGCTGCATTTCATTCTTTAAACCCATGGGCAAGCAAAGAGCTTAATGTCGATTTAAACCATATAAGTTCTAAACGAATCCCTTCTGCAACTTATTACTCTTTGGGGACCCAATCTTTTTTTGATGGGATTACTTGCGGTTACCATACAGGCAGTCTCATCGAGATTTTAGCAGATAGGTTAAACAGCAATTTTGATCCTTCTCCCCAAAACCTATTAGACGCTCTAAAAAATCCAGTAACCGATGCAGCAGCAAAACTCCAGACTCAAAACGCCCCCAAAACTTTAGATATGTCAATTTTTTCCTTTTGGAAAAAGGCCTGGCAAGATACCTTCTTGCCTCTTATTGATACACAAGTAAGGGATAATTATCATTTTGGTCACTACTTTTTAGGCTGGCCATCTGATCCTAAAGGATCCAAACTCGCTTATTTTATCACCTTAAAATTCATTACTGCTCCGTTAACCAATTTACTCTCGTTTTTTACGGAGTTCCCACTTAATTTTCTGAGTGAAACATTTTCATTCTTAAAAAACATAACACTTTCTTGGGCTCCTACTAATTGGTTCACACAGAGCATCCGTAGTGCTTTATTGCTTGTTACGATGGGGCTGGAAGGTTTATTTAAAGGGGCTTATTATCTAACGCGCACCATAACCTCGCCCATAACGAGTTTTAAGGAAGCTCAAAGAGTCCATCCCGTTTTAGGATTTCTCAGCGCATTAGCTTCGGTATGTTTTATCGGTGCTGCGGTAGTTGCTCTCTCGTTTTTTGCTCCACCTATTTCGGCAGCACTAATGCCCTCTATGGGGCCAGGAGCACTTACCCTATTGAGTAATCTAGCTTATCCTTTTGTTCAACTTTTTTCTTTAATCAGTGTCTCCCTTCCCACTGCATCAGGGGCGATGCTTTCATTAATGACCCTCATCTCTTCTGTAGGTATTTTGCATCGGTTAGGAAGGCAAACTATTTACCCTGAAGAAAGTCAACCTGCGAAACACAATGAAATCACGATTAGCGTGGTTCCCCCCGTTGGTAGCAATGTAAGCACGCACCTAAAACGCACAGGAACCCCTTCTGTGAAGGATGAATGGGTTGATGTAGATCCAAACAATTCTTTTAACCCGAGAAATACAACAAGAGCGGTACAAAAAAATAACCCTTCCGTGGAGAATGAATGGGTTGATGTAGGTCAAACACTTTCTAATAAATAGAGGGGTCTATAACGACAGGATCGGCAAAAACTAACAATGACTTCAATCCTGATGATATTCAAGCTACTATAGTGGTCAATTGTCAATAAGAAACCATTTACTTATGAGTATACTGGAAACCCTAATCGCCGAAGTAGACAATGCGCTACGTACTTTATTTCCCCCAGCGCAGCGGATAAATACTCGTCCATCCCCAGCAGAATCATTTACTGACATCGATCTTTCTATTAAAGAAAAGAAACATGTAGCTGGTCTTATGCGTGTCAATCATGCAGGGGAGGTCTGTGCCCAGGCCCTGTATCAAGGCCAAGCCTTAACAGCACATTTAACCCATATTAAAAAACAAATGAGTGATGCAGCCGCTGAAGAAATAGATCATCTAGCTTGGTGTGAAGAACGATTGGCTGAGCTCGGTTCAAAACCAAGTTTATTAAATCCTTTCTGGTATGCTGGCTCAATTTTATTAGGAGCATTTGCTGGTTTTGCTGGAGATAAAGTAAGTTTAGGTTTTGTTGCCGAAACGGAGCGCCAAGTTTCAGATCATTTAAGATGTCATTTACAAAAATTACCCCCAAAAGATAAAAAATCACATGCGATTCTCGTTAAAATGAAAGAAGACGAAGAACAACATGCAGCTACAGCGTTGAACGCTGGAGCAATTGAACTCCCTTACATGGTTAAACAATTAATGCGTGTAGTATCTAAATTAATGACTAAAAGTAGTTACTATGTTTAGCAGCCTGAGGAAACAGAGCAAATACGAACCTAAGGATTGAATGGAGTAGAATAAGATTGCAAAACCTGAGTTTCATCCAAAGCAGAGCGTAGAGATTTCGCATTGCTCACCCAAGATAAACTATTCTAGGTAGGCTGTGTTTTCGTTAGGTTATCAAGCTATGGCACAAGGAGCTATTGCTATGGACACAGCTATTTTATTTACACTTTTTGTTATTTTAGTTGCTTATATCTTTGACTTTATCAACGGGTTTCATGATGCCGCAAACTCTATAGCTACTATTGTGACCACGAAGGTTCTCTCCCCCAAGCAAGCAGTCATATGGGCCGCTTTTTTTAATTTCATCTCATTTTTAGTTTTTAATCTCACGGTAGCAAAAACTATAGGCAGTGGCTTGATTGAGTCTGATTTTGTTGATACTCATTTTATTTTAGCCGCATTGATTGGCGCCATCTTCTGGAATTTGGTTACTTGGTTTTATGGACTTCCATCCAGCTCATCCCATGCGCTTATTGGGGGGCTGGCGGGCGCCGCTATTGCTAAGGGAGGATTTTCCTCACTTAAAATGTCAGGGTTTGCTAAAGTGATTGGAGGGATTTTTATATCACCCGCGCTTGGTTTAATTATTGCATTGGTTATTACTTATTTTTTTGCTAAATTTCTGCACAATAAAAAAGATACTAAATTTAAATTATTTAAAGGGTTCCAATTGTGCTCCTCCGCATTACTAAGTCTTACCCATGGGAGCAATGATGGACAGAAGACGATGGGCATTATTTCCATAATACTGTTTTCCTCGGCATGGATTGAAGGTCCTTTTTATGTCCCATTTTGGGTAGTTATTTCATGTCAGGCTGCAATTAGTCTTGGAACTTTGGCTGGAGGGTGGCGGATTGTGCGGACAATGGGAACTCAAATCACAAAGTTGGATCCCATGAAGGGTTGTGCTGCTGAAACCGGAGCAGCTGTTTCACTTTTTATTGCGACTCAATGTGGCATTCCAGTATCCACTACCTATACCGTAACAGGGGCAATTACTGGTGTTGGGTTAATTAACGGAGTTGGTGGAGCACATTGGCGTGTTATTAAAAGAATTTTCTTTTCTTGGCTCATTACCCTACCAGCAGCTGCAATAATTTCAGCTGCATTGGTATTAAGTCATATCTAAGAGGAGTCATAAACATCTCATCATAGTAATCACCGTTAACTATCTTGCAAGATCCATTTCTAATCAATTAATTCGGCTTCGATTGAACTTCTTCTACCTCATCATGACGCTCTTGTTGGACATCATATTTTTTCCTTTGCTCTTCAAAAAAGTTAGGACCTTGGCTTAATGAATTCTCTATTTGTTGCATGATTAATTGGGGTTCAAAAGTCAAACTCCACAAACTCTGAGGAACTTCTTCTAATATTTTTTTTAACTCTCTGCAATCTTCTTCTGCAACAAAAGCAATTTCAACCCCATCATTAACAAGTTCTGTAACAATTGCTTTTGTGTTGTATAAGGCATGTTCCAGGTTATTAATAGGGAGCGAGTCACCACGAGCAAGTTCTTGTAATGCATTTACATTGAAACCATAAGCACCCGGATAACCGTGCAAATAAGATGCATATTCAGGTTCTAATCTTATAATTGATCCATTTGTGTTTTTATTTGTCTTTATTCGGTCTTTTATTTCTATAGATGATTCCATAACACCCCCATTTCTGTTTATTTAATGATCTGCGGGGCCATTATAAAGTAATTTGTATTATTTTTTAGTCTCTTACGGTAAGGAATTAAATTTATTTATAACATAGAAGAAAAATATTGTTGCTCCTATTAGAAATTGAGCAAAAAGCAGACCCCAACTCGCAAAACATGCTTTTAAATTATTTTTTTGCTAAAGCACTATTTGAATAACTAAAGACAAAATAAACCACTAGCCCAATAGCCATCCAAATAATAAAACGGATTATCGTCATCAGAGGTAAATGAATAATTAAATAAAAACAACTAAGCATCCCCAAAATAGGAACGTAGGGCATCCCAGGAGTTTTAAACGGTCTAGGCATGCTGGGTTGTTTATAATGTAAATAGAGAACACCGGCGCAAACAATAAAAAAAGCAAACAGGGTGCCGACATTAACCAACTCGGCCAAAACATGTATTGGGGAAAAGGCGGCAAGTAAAGACATTAACACTCCGCAGAGAAAAATAACGCGTATGGGTGTATGAGTGTATTTGTTTGTTTGTGAAAAAATCTTGGGTAATAGACCATCGCGAGTCATGGCTAGCATAACCCGGGTTAGACCATAAAATAATACTAACATTACGGTAGTCAATCCCGCTATTGCACCCACACTGATAAAGCTAGCTACTGTTTTATAACCTAAAACCAATAAAGCATGGCTAATGGGCGATGCAACATTGAGGGTGCTGTAGTGAGCTATACCCGTCAATAACCCTGCAACAATAATATATAAAATCGTACAAATAAATAGTGACCCTATGATACCGATAGGTAAATCGCGTTGTGGATTTATCGCCTCTTCTGCCGCTGTAGATACGGCATCAAATCCAATATAAGCAAAAAATATTAATGAAGCCCCTTTAATTACTCCTCCCCATCCAAAAGGCAAAAAGGGGGACCAATTAGGCGGATAAACCTCCCTTGAAGCAATCACAATAAAAAGTAAAATCACGACAAGTTTGATCATCACCATAATATTATTAACTCGGGAACTTGATTTGACCCCCCAAATTAATAATCCGGTTAAAAATGCAATAATGACAAACGCCAATAAATTAAAGCTCCCCCCCTCTATGGGCCCATGCAAAAGCATTTTAGGAAGATTTATTTTTAGTACCATGAGAAAATCATTGGCATAACCGCTCCATCCTACCGACACTGCCGAAACAGAAATGGCATACTCCAATAGCAAGTCCCAACCTACAATCCATGCAATTAACTCTCCAAAACCCGCATAAGCATAGCCATAAGCACTGCCACATCCGCCAATTGAGGCCGCCAATTCCGCATAAGATAAAGCAGCAAAGACACAAGCAAATCCAGCCAATATATAAGAAAATATCACTGCAGGACCCGCGTCGGATGCCGCTACCACCCCTGTCAAAATAAAAATACCTGCACCTATAATGGCCCCAATACCTAAGAAAGTCAGATCAAAAGCAGTAAGACATTTAACAAGATGGGATTCACCATCAAAGGATTCATTAATTTCTTTTTTACGAAACAAGTCCATGGTATGCTCACGATTTTGAAACGTCATAGTTCTATTTATTTATAAGCAAGAACGCTGCCAAAATGGGAAAAGTTAGCATATAAATTATGTTTGTTGTTTAGATCCCGCATAGGTTTTAAATTAAATGAAAAAAACAACCTTACGAAAGATCGCTACTGGTCTATTGATATTATTTTCTTTAAATACTTACAGTAACAGATCCTCTGTAATTTCATCTACCCCAAAAGCTAACCAAACGCAAGTATCAAGCAGTAATGGAACCGTGCAGAATAATGGAAAGAAAAAAGACCTCTTAACGTTTAGCACCGAAGAACCCAAGGGTTGTAAATATTGGCTTCCTATATTTAAGCCTCTTTGTTATCGGCTTCACCAAACATGGACTGAAGGCAACACAGAACTTTATTTCTCAGGTTATGCGTGGCATAACCGCTTTACCTATCCTGCTGAACTATTGCAAGAAAAAAAATACAACGAATTAGCTTGGGGCGGGGGATTGGGTAAAGGTTTTTTTGATGAAAAAGGAAATTGGCACGGTCTTTATGCAATTGCTTTCCTTGAGTCTCATCGTAAGATTGAACCTACTGTAGGGTATGCCTATTTGAAAGTTGCTCAATTGACCCAAAATTTTAAAGCCGGATTGGGAGTTTCCGTATTAGTTACCTCACGTCCTGATATTTTACACAGCATTCCTTTCCCTGGAGCAGTCCCATGGGCGGGTTTATTTTATAAAAAACTCTCTTTAAAAGCCGCTTATATACCGGGTTCCTCAACTAATGGAAATGTGCTCTATCTTGTAGGAGCATACACCTTTGATAAGTAGGTAGCTAAATTGGTTGAAGTCTTCATAGTCCCTAGTCAAACATCTTGAGAAACACAGATTAGCGGGAATAACTGTTTTTCTTAAGAGAATGTGTTATGTTTTATAAAACTCTATTAGTCTATGTTTTTAAAATGAAATCTTTTATTGAACAAGCACAATTTTATGCCGGCTATCATCAAAATATTCAAACACGTTATACGCATATGGCGGGTGTACCGCTCATTATTTTATCGGTGATGATTCTGTTTGGTTTCGTAAAAATTATCGTCCCCGGGATCTTTGCAACTAATTTTGCCTGTTTAATGACCTTAATCAGCTTAATTTATTACTATCGTTTAAATTGGCAACTCGCGTTAGCACTTACTCCAATTATGCTTATCTTATTATTGATTGCAAATTGGTTCAGTCAAGATGGTCCGACCCCATTAGGTCTTTGGTCCTTTGTCATCTTTTTTATCGTAGGCTGGGGATTACAATTCTATGGTCATTATCTCGAAGGCAAAAGACCAGCATTCATGGATAATTTGAGTCAATCACTCATCGCGCCCTTATTTCTGGTTGCAGAGCTCTTTTTCATGGCTGGATTCATGCAGTCTTTGAGGGAGCAAATATATGGTATGGAAAGGAATACCCTGTAATTCGTTCGCTATTACTCCTACTCATCAGCATAGATTGTTTTGCTTTCCAAATGAATTTTACGAAAAAACTGATGAATCAAAGGTGAAAGGATGATTACCATAATTGCAATAAATGCCAGTCCGCTAAATAATGCATAACACCCTGCGAAGATTTTTCCAGGGTCCGTTACCAAATTGGATGCTGGTCCCATCCCGGAAAGAATCATGGACGCGTTCATGAATGCATCAATCCAAGACATATTCTCCAAATAATGATATCCCCACATTCCTATAAAAAGCGCCAGTAAAGTGATTAAAAGCCCAAAAAAAGCATTACGAACCATATGTTGGTAGACATTAGCAGGGGCTAATAATCTTCTCCTTCTTCCCTTTTGCTTTTCCATTTTTACTCTCTGTAAATGAATCGGTGTCAAATACTCGCAAATTGCGGCATCATTAGCTTATAACAATGATGAATTTTTTGGTTTCGCTTAAAATCTTGATCAATAGTCTGCGCACTAATATCCTGTACTGAATATTTTTCTTTAAGTTGGGCGTCCAATTTAAATTGCCGCAAATTGGTAGAAAAATATAAAATACCATCGGGATTGAGTAAACGCATAGCAGAATTTATTAAAGAAACATGATCCCGTTGAATATCCAAGGTGTCCGTCATCCGCTTGGAGTTAGAAAAACTTGGCGGATCTAAAAAAATCACATCAAATCGATCGCGAGTACCTCTCAACCATTCTCGACAATCATCTTGCACAAACTGATGTCTCGATAAATCAAGATGATTTAATTTGAAATTTTCTTCAGCCCAACGCAAATAAGTATTGGACAGATCAACATTAATAGTCTGGGCTCCAGCTAAGGCCGCATGAACACTGGCAGTGGCCGTATAACAAAAACAGTTAAGAAAGCGTGTTCCTGGTTTTAATTTCCCAAAACTCAAGCGCATTAAGCGATGGTCCAAAAATAAACCCGTGTCCAGGTAATCATACAAATTAACTTTAAATTTTGCCGGACCTTCTGTGACCACCATGGTGGTTCTACTTTGTCCCAGTTTTTGATATTGTTCGCTGCCTTTTTGTGGTTTACGTTGTTTTACAACGATTTTATCGGGTTCAATTTCTAATACTTTTGGAGTAACCTGCAATACTTCTAAACTTCGCTTTTCTGCTTTATGGGGCGGAACACTTGCCGGAGCAGCATATTCCTGAAGAACTGCATAATCGTTATAAATATCGATGGCATAGGCATATTCAGGTAAATCCGCATCATATACTCGATAACACGAAATTTGGTGTTTCTTGGCCCATTTTTGTAAATGACGATAATTCTTTTCCAGGCGATTAAATAACATCTGTGCGCTTTCAGATAGGTTATTACTCATCATGCCTTTAAGCTCATTAGTCACATGAATATCCAAGCAATAAAGCTTACACTCCAAAGCGCCGTTATATATGGTGTATTGTTTGCTCGCCCGTAATCCTAATGCTTTACCTAAAACAGGGTTAGAGGTCAAAACTGCTGCCTTCCAACCTTGATAATGCGCATGCAAAATCTTACCAAGCTGCTGGTAGAGAGGAACTAAATGGGTCGCATCACTAAGCCTTTCACCATAGGGAGGAT
This sequence comes from Legionella nigrisilvae, assembly GCF_977063395.2. Lineage (NCBI taxonomy): Bacteria > Pseudomonadati > Pseudomonadota > Gammaproteobacteria > Legionellales > Legionellaceae > Legionella > Legionella nigrisilvae. The sequence goes on along the minus strand of NZ_CDRUGZ020000019.1, from coordinate 561,313 downwards.
TGCATATGACCAATCCTTTTGTTGTGGGAGCATCCATTTCTTTCAATGCTTGGTGTTTAAAATTAACCAAGGGAGCAACACCTGCGTGTTCCGCATTTGCACGAGCTACAGCAATTATTTTGTGATCTGCATCCGTTCCTAATAAAGTTACAGGCAGCGGTTTAACTTGTTGTAAGGCCTCTACCCGCAATTTTTCCCATAGTGAGGATTGATGTTGCGCCCAATATTGTAACGACTGATCCTGACGTAATAAACCTGGAGCAATGTGCGCGGCCATCATCGCCGCCTCAATCACTAGGGTTCCTGCACCACAAAAAGGATCATGCAAAGCATAACCTTTAGCCGCTAATTCTGGCCATTTAGCCCGCATTAGCAATGCGGCGGCGACATTTTCCTTTATAGGGGCTGCGCCTGCCTTATGACGATATCCTCTCTGATGTAAACTATATCCTGTGAGATCAAAGCTCACAGTGACCACATCGTTTTTCAAATAGGCATGAATAAGAATTTGTGGCTTTTCTTTGTCTACTGTAGGTCGTGAATGGTCTAATCTACGGAAATGATCTACGATCCCATCTTTAACTACTTGGGCCCCAAACATAGTATTGCGAATGCGTTCGGATGCTCCGTGGAATTCTATCGCAATTGTTTTATCATGCGAAAAAACGGTCTGCCAATGAAACTCGGTACACAGTTGATGTATTGCCTGCTCATTACTTGCGTACCCACTAAAAAGAATTAATTGCACACGATTAGCTATTCTTGACCAGAGACATAACTTATATACCGTCAATAAATTGGCCTCTCCGTAAACGCCCTGTGGGCTGACTCGCGTAACCGCTAGACCTAATGACTTTAATTCTTCTTCTAATAGATATTCAAGTCCCCGCGGACAGCTTACGAATAAAGAATATTTCATTCTATGATAGACCTCAAATAGCGGAAAAGTGCTTTGGCAGCGCCTGTATTTTTTTCTTTTTGCTGATCATCAACTGCTTTCTTAATTAATTGCCTTAAATGTTGAACATCTTCTGGATGGTAGGCTTCAATGAACGCGGTTAATGCTTCTTTACCTTCATTGATCAAACGCTCACGCCAATGCTCAACTTCATGAAAGGAGGCAGTTACCGCACTTTCTTCTTCAAGTAAACGCTCATAAGCGGCTAAAATTTCTTCATGATCGGCAGCTCTCATTAATTTTCCGATTAGTTGGGCTTGTCTTCGTTTGGCCCCATGACTTTTAATTGCTTTGGCGTCGATAATTGCTTTGTACAAATTTTCAGGAAGGGGAAGCAACTCAAGTTTGGATAAACTCAAGTCGATTAGTTGTACACCCATTTTCTGCAAAAAATCGGCGTCTCGTTTTTTCTGTGATTTACTGACTGGTTCATCCATAGGGCATTCTTTTCTTTTTAAAAATTAGCTAATCATACTATACTTCACACGCCCACAAAATGAGCGTGTGAAGTATAACTATTATTCTGCTGTTACAAGGGAAGCTGGTGTTGAGGTTTGTACGTAATTTTTGCTGGGTCTGGAACGTAAAAACGAACGTCCTACAGCAAAGAAATTATAAATCAAAATGAACAATAAAAGGAGATGCAACCAGGTAATAGTTAACTGCATAAAAATAGGGATCGTAATAAAGACGCCTAGACAACCTGAAAGACTTAAAATCAGGGTTTTCTTTAAAGGAATTTTATCGTGTTTTAAGAACACTAAAGTAGTTAATGGTTGCTGCATGGCTCCCGCTGTAGTCATAATTGGGAATGCAACTACAGGCGAAATATTCATTAAAAACAGTACACCTTGTACCATTACAAACAAACCAATTCCCACCGAAGTTAATGCACCACAAACCACCATTGCCAGAAAGCCTATAACCAATTTCCATGAATGCAATTCAGTTAATTCACCACCCACAGGTAATAAACGGAATTGATGAGAGATTAACAGTAGGATAATTAAAGCAAAACAACAAACCATCGCCAAACGAATCGCTTGCTTGCTTAAGTGACTGACTACAAAACCACCAAGTAAGCCACCCACACAGGTACCCATAACTAAAGTTAGAAGGGTAGTTAAGTCAACATCAATCAAACCCATAAAAAACAATGATTCGATTGTCCCGGGAATAACTTGGGCGCCATTATTTACAGCAGGCATTTCATCATCACGAAACGTGCCCGTCAATTTTGCCAAGGCCACATTCACAGCAAAGCTGCCCACGCCTAAAGTGTCTGCGATAAAAGCGATGACTCCGCTTATACTTAATTTTAAATATTGCATCAATGATATAGGCTCAGCAGGTTGGCGAGAAAGTTTGTACACCATCACGACAACGCAAAGCAAGCTTAATATCAGGATGCTTAAAGTAATAAAAAAGATGACCATTAAAATTTTAAACTTAAAATTAAAAACTTAATAATTATATACTAATTATGTTGATCGGGAAATAACATGTAGAGCAAAAAAAAAGCTTTATGAATTACCCCAGCACACAAATGAAAAGAATTTGCTCGATTATCCTAAAAAATGATCGATTCTTAAATGCATGCAGCAAAATGAACAAACTTCTCCCACCCCAACAAGAGAGTTCTCGTCCGAGGCAGGAAAAAGATAGTGCTTTAATTGGCCTTACAACTGGTGGTACTCACACCTACTTGGCTAAACACCGATTTAACAATTTGTGATTCAATTTGCAAATCTTTAGCAGCATAAAGAACCCCACAAGCACCTTGAGTAAAGTTCGTCGTAGGAGTCCAGTATTTACTGTTGGCAATAATCATCGCCTGGTATGCTTTTTTAATTCCCACATTCTTAGCCAATAAATAAAAGGCCTTATTAAACACTCCGCTTGCTGTATGCACAATAAAACTTTGTCTTTCTTGAGGATTGGATATATGTGACTTTGCATATGCCACTAAGTCAGGATAACTAATGGCGCAATAGGCTCCCTGACTTTGCGCTAAATTTTTATCCAAACAATCTGCTGAACTGCCATCAGAAGAAGGAAAATCCATAAAGCGTAAAGCTTTTCCAAATGAATCTCGAACTATAGTCTCACCAATACCCCAGGTTACCGTATTGGGTTCCAGGTACAATTTATTATAAAGTTGCGGGAATTTTTCTAAAAGATAAGCACGTGATGCTTGTCCTGCCATATCAGACAAGGATTCATTAAGAGCACCGGATTGATCATGGTATTCAAGACCTGAATGTTGCTCGGTAAAACCATGTGTGACCTCATGGCCTGCGACATCAAGAGAAACTAGGGGGTAAAAATCCTCACCATCTCCAAAAGACATAAATTGTCCATCCCAAAATGCATTGTCATAATGTTGTCCAAAATGGACGCGCATAACAAGTTGCATGGGGGCCCCATTAGAATCTTGTAGTGCATTAATTCCATACCATTCTTTATACATATCTACTATAGTCTGGCCAAAATAATACGCATCGTTGGTTGGCGAAAATGCACCATTGATATTTTCTTCTGTATTCTTGCTACACGGATATTGAAATGGAGTAATCACAAGATCATTCCAGTCCCAAGCAGATGCTAGATTAACTAATTTTACTTTTGCAGTATTCATCACACATTGGCTGCCACTTTGGGTTACCTCCAAGAAAGGCAGTCCATCTCGTCCATACCAATACTCATGAACTTTTTCATTGCCCCCGGGACCGGTATCCATGTAATTTTTTATGTTATTCCACTGTTTGGTGATTGCCCCATTTTGTGCATCTATAATGAAAAATGGCCAGGCAGGTTTGTTATCCGTTTGCGTTGTTTTAAATGAAACCTGATAAACCAGCTTCAATTCATTATCTTGGTTCGCCCTAATTTGTAACTCACTCAACTCATCATTAATAGGCGCTTCAGAATTAAAACTAAACCAAGATTTTTTGGCCAATTCAATAGCTTGTTTCGAAGTTAGAGTAGGTTGAATATTCAGCTGAATGTCGTTAAGTAAATGACCATTTACTTGTGCATCCTCTTTAGTAATCATGACTTGTGCACCCACAACAGGGATCCCGCGATATATTTGTTGATACCGCAATATCGTTTTTGAGTGCTCCTGAGTTTGACTTACAGGTTGTAGGGTATTTTTTTCTAAAATTGGGGCTGCTGTGCGTGCACTTACTTTTGCGGGTGGTTTCAGGGAAAATTGATGCAAACTGCTTAGGGGAGCCCTATATAAATCAAGTTCCGTGACTGCAAAGGCATCATAAGTGATAAAAACAAGAGCAAAGCTTAGAATTTTTTTTAACATAAAAATCACTCAAAAAATTCACAATGACATCATCATGGCATGAAAATAGCCAATATCCAAGTAAATTGTACAAATATTATTTTTATTCTATTTACCTCAGAAAAATAACTCTTTTTTCAAAGCACAAAACATTTCTATTGCTCTTGCAAAAAATATAAGCTCTGTATATGGTGGGGCATTGGTATTATAGGACCGTAAAAAAACCATCAGTACTAGGAACAGGCTTTATATCACATTAAGGATAATGCATATGATGTTAACCAAAAAATGGACCGTACTATCCCTTAGTCTCTGCACTATTTTTTCTGCAGCTCAAGCAGGAGTGGTGGAGCGATATCTGCAGATAAAACAAACAGAAAAAATTCCTTTAGTTGCTGAAAAAACCATTCAACTCCACTTCTTTAAACAATTAATCGATCATAATGAAGCTTCAGTAGGGACTTTTTCTCAACGCTACTACATTGATGAAACTTATGGTCCAACAAATGACTCTCCGGTATTTTTTTATATTTGCGGGGAAGCGGCTTGTACTAAACGTGCCCTAAATGGCGCAATCAGAAATTATGCACAAAAGTTCCATGCCAAACTGATTGCTCTGGAACATCGGTACTATGGGGAAAGTTTGCCCTTCAATTCATTATCAACCCAAAACTTACGTTTTTTAACTACAGAAGCTGCATTGGATGATTTGGCTTACTTTCAACGCCGCATAACCAATGAAAAAAACTGGACTGGGAAGTGGGTCGCTTTTGGAGGCTCTTACCCTGGTTCGTTATCCGCTTATTATCGTTTAAAATTTCCTTATTTAGTTGTCGGGGCTTTAGCATCATCCGCGCCAGTAATGGCTAAAGAAGACTTTGTAGAATATGATGCCCATGTGACTCAAGTGGCAGGTTCTCAGTGTGCCAATCAAATGCGAGCGGCAGTCAGTACCGTGGAAGCCAGTTTAAGTGATGCCACGAAATGGAACCAAATGAAAGCGTTATTTGATGCATCTGCGGTTGAAGATCCTGTTGATTTTTTATACTTGATCGCTGACACCGGAGCTGCCGCAGTACAATACGGAATGCGCGATGAATTTTGCACCAGCTTATCTGCAAGTCCAACCCCACTTCAAGGCTATGCTGAGTTTGCCAAAAAATTATACAAGGACATGCATGTTAGTGCCGTAGAAATGACAGCGCAGGGCGCCATGAGCGAAAATCCTAGTGATTATAAGGATGGCTTAGGCATGCGCCAGTGGTACTATCAATCCTGCAAAGAATACGGTTATTGGCAAAATGCTCATCCTAACGCTTCGCTTTCCACTCGATCTTCGTTAATTAATATGGATTACCATCATCAGGTATGCCAACGTTTGTTTGGTTTAACTCAACCTGCTAACACCATAGAACTTAATAACACTTTATACGTTCCTTTAATGGACATCTTAAGCTCAAATATTTATTTTACCAATGGAGAAAACGATCCTTGGTCCACTTTATCCTTAGCAGAAAAAAATGGAAATGCAATTAATCCTAAATTGACCTACCAATTGATCCAAGGAGCCGCTCATTGCGATGACTTACATAGCCCCTCTACATTTGATTCTGATGCATTAAAAGAGGCAAGGAAAACAATGGAATCGTTGTTGGCTACGTGGCTAAATTAAGCTTATTCCTAGCCCTTCTTCTACCAAATGGGAGAAGGGAGTCTATTTTTTAAAAATCCTTTTTATCTCGATAGATAAACTACTCCTTTGGTTGCGGGAGAAGGAGTAGAGGCGAGAATTTATTGTCCCCACCTTATTTAGGTCGATTGGTCGGCTTATCTTCCTCTTCGTTTTTAGCCCCACTCAAACGTTCTTTCATCATAAGTGTTGCTTGGCCAGGTAAACGCTCTAAAGCCCTACACTTATCCAAGGAATCGATAAAAGAAGCAGGGGATAATGCTTCAAGCTTTTCACTCAGGGGTAATTGCAGTACAGGAGATGGAATATTCTCTACCCCCTTATTTTGCAACTCTTGTATTATCTGTAGGTTTAATTCTTTAATAACCGCTATCGTACAAATACCTACAAATGGAGAACAAATAAGTGTTGCCGGGCTTTTATCTTCCGCTAGGTATTGTTCCAGCGCCGTAGAATCTTGAGAAATAAGTCCCTGATGAAGAGGACCTATTAATTGTCTATCATGAGTTTCACGTTGAATTATTCCGAATTTATGTTCTAACTGCATTAACCAATCATCACCTAAGTGCTTCTTTAATAATTCTTTTGTTTCATCATGTTCAATTAACTTATCCAATTTAATTTTATATTCCTCATTATAGAGAAATTCAGACAAGACAAATTCATCTTTTTGACGATTTGGGTGGAGAAACATGGGCGCACCTTTGGTTGCTTTAATTTCAAAATCCATAGCTTTGGAAGAAACATCGAGATCTTTGGAAAAACCTTCTTTTATCGCCTTTTGAGCATCATGATAAAGCTCAGCCAATGGGGAGTTTTCAACTATTAAACCCAAACAATCGAAGACGGCTAAATCACGAGTGAGAGAGGCTAAATCAGATAAGGCACCTAAATGAGGTAAAGTTAACTGATGTGATCCATCCAAATTAAATTCAGGCCAATGCCTTGATTTAAAGGTTACATTTCTCATCATATTTACCACAGCAAAACTGACTCCTGTATCATGTTTCGACAACTTTCCTAACTCCAGGAGTTGATTATTTAACTCCAGATTACCAATAGCGTTCTCTAAAAAAGTAATAATCTGGTTTTCTTCTGCAACGGTTAAGGCAACGTGAAGCTTTTGGGTATCTGCTTGGATTATTTTCTCCAACAAAAGGAGTACATTCAGATCTTGGCTTCTCAAACCCGTGCCCTGAATTATCTCTTCTCTAGTCATAAAATCACCTGCTCATGCATATGAGTAATAACGAAGCATAATCTCTTCGACTAAATGGTTAACAAAATTAATAAGTAAATTCGGAAAAAATTCATCATGAATGTTTTCTTGTGCTTGGAAAAGCAAATACTGTTGCGCAATAAAATGAATCATTTCCCTGATACGTTCGGGCTTTGCCAAATAAAAAAAACAATCAGGTAATGCAATCATAATTTTATTAATCAATTTTTGAGCATCCGTATCTGAAATGCCCAAAACTAGAGGAATAGCCGAGCTTGTCCTGTATTTACCGTGACGATTTTCTGCACAGTATTGATCGACTATCCTATAGATTTCTTTGGCAGATTGCTCCTTTCGTGGATGCACAGGTTTTACTCCTATTCACTTGTTTAGTTTCAATTCCATTAATTTTATTTTAGACCAAATTTAGTGAACATAAGCCCGTACATCACAAACGCTTAGAATCTACCATTACGATAATCGTCCAGCGCTTGTATAATTTCTTCCTGAGTATTCATTACAAATGGCCCATGTCGCGTTATAGGTTCATGGAGTCTTGCCGCGGCAATTAGAATACATTGGCTTGCAGTCTCAGCGTTCAAAAGCAAATTATCTCCGGCACCAAGTTTTGCCAAAGTATCGTGTTGGACTAATTGCTCACCGATACGAACCGCTCCAGAAATTACCAACAAGATTGTCTGATAATCATGGGGAATATGCTGTTGCATGCTGGCACCAGGAGGTAAAATAATATCAAATAACAAAGGTTGAGTAGCAATACCTGTAATTGGCGAATGAGTTCCTTTATCAGTCGTACCTGCAATGACTTTTACCCGAGCGCCTGAATCATGCGTTTCCACAGGTAGCTGTTCGCTTTGCATTTCTTGATAAAAGGGCGCACGCATTTTTTCTGCAGCAGGCAAATTCAACCACAGTTGCAAGCCATGTAGTTTGCCATTAGCGGAGGGCATTTCTGAGTGAATAATCCCTTTTCCTGCAGTCATCCATTGAACATCGCCTGCAGCGATAACTCCTTTATGTCCTTTATTATCTTCATGAGTAATACTGCCATCCAGTAAATATGTAATAGTTTCAAAGCCTCGATGAGGATGGGAAGGAAACCCAGCCATATAATCTAGGGGCTCCGCACTATTGAAATAATCAAGTAAAAGCAGAGGTTCAAAATCATTGCTTCTCTCTATCCCAATATAGCGATGTAATTTCACACCCGCTCCTTCGCGGACGAGGATACCTTTGATTAATCGCTCTACTTTAATTTCGCTCATGAAATACGCTCCATATTACTAACAACAACTTTGATTTCCTTTTGCTAATATAGCATAGCTCAAAATACATAATTCGATCTTGCTGCTGGGTCTCAGGCTTGATTTTATGAAACCACATCTCAAACCATTTTGTGTGTAAAAATCTCACTGTGCTATGCTTAGCTAAAGTGCCTAAAAATAATCATTATTGGCCAAATACAATGCGGAGATATTATGTGGAGCAAAGTACGCGAGTTAAGCCCATTGAGTTTTGTGGTTCTAAAACAGATAAAGTCTTCATCCTTTAGTGGTAAGTTAGGAACCATTTTTAGCCATAACCTTCGCTACCAGGAACTTGAGCATCTCGGAAAACACAGCCATGAAAAACATCCTATATCGACTCAAAAAGCCCAAGTAAATTATCATCAGATGCTTGACAGTTTGCCAAAACAAGAAGATTTCGTTCATCGTGGCATGGCAGGATTTGCTGAAGTAGAAAGTATTGCGACAGAAGGAAAATTCGGAGCAGGTAAATATACTAAAAGACCTGTTTGTCTAGATATTGCTCAATTTATACATGATCCTAAGAGTTGTTTGTTGCTTTCTACCTCACCGGATCCCTATACCGTTAGAGAGTACATGGTAGGATTTCAACTCATTAATGCAAAAGGGGCCATAGCGTCAATGTGTTTACCTGCAGTATATATACGTCCGCAAACAGCAAGACATGTCGATGTTGAATCGTTCCAATACTATCAAAAAATTCTTGATGGGGCAGTGGAGTTAGGGAATCGTGTACGGTCGGAAAATATTTTTGATCTTGCTCAGGGAAATAATGAAACTACGGTAGTCTTGGGCGCTTCTAAAAAGGATGACTGGCGCCCTCAATTTCATACCGATCTCTATAGTTTAGTACTTGTAGAGGGAGCTGGACGCATTAAGAGTAGTTTTACAAAAGCTGACTCTGTAGATACTACCACCATTCTCAACCCATTCTTTCGTAAAAGAATAATGTCTATAGAAATCGCTTCAACAAATACCTCCGAAGGAGACGCTTTTAAAAAACAATTTGATAGAATGAACAAGCGCTCACAAGAAGTAGGAATTACTGAAGAGGGCTTTAGAGTTTTAACGTTGGCTGATGCCTCTTTTTTAATGGCCTCACATAAATATCAAGAAGTTCTGGAAAAATATTCTACCTCGGGTAAAACCATGATATTACAAGCGGTTCCCGAAGAAGTCTCTATTGCTTCAGAGGATCTCGTGGAATATGCGCGCCAGATGATCGAGGCCAATCCCGAAAAATATGAAACAGAGACATTATCACAACAACAAATGGAACATAAGTTTTAATTCCCAACAAAAATGCTTAGATTCCAATAAATTGGAATTTAAGCGAGTTTTACTACCACACGTCCACCCACATTTTAAAATTTTCTCCTTACTTTCTTTAAAAACCTTTGTTCAATAATATACCGTCACTCTTTATGCCTGATTTTTGAACAAAACCCACCCTATGCTATGATTATATAATAAGCAGTTGAATTTAAATTTAATCACCTAGCCCGGAGGGCCAAGTTATGTTAGGCCGAGTCACGCGAAATGCACCTGTTAGTCCATCCCGTCGTCTAATTTTAAACCATTTGGCAAAATCCGGTAGCCTTGGAAGGCTTTTTAGCCCCGCACGCGATCTACCCTCTGAAGGTAAGCATCACCATGTGCCTATTAAAAGGGCCAAAGTCGAATATCATCAAATGCTCAGTAACTTACCCCATGGATTAGATATTATTCACCGAGGGATGGCAGGTTTTGATGAAGTAGAAAGTATTGCAATCGATGGAAGATTCGGTGCTGGAAAATACACTAGAAGACCTTTTTCTTTAAACATTGCTGAATTTATCCATAACCCTAAAAGTTGTGTGTTACTGTCGACCTCACCGGATCCACATACGGTTAAAGAATATATGATAGGATTTCAGCTCATTGCTGCAAAAGGGGCCATTGCATCCATGTGTCTACCTGCAGTATATATTCGTCCACAAACTGCAAGACATATCGATGTAGAACAGTTCGAATATTATCAAAGTATTCTCAACGCACAACAGGCACCTGGCGAATATACACGAGGTGAGAATATATTTGATCTTGCTCAGGGAAATAATGAAACCACCGTAGTTTTGGGCGCCACTAAAGAAGATGATTGGCGCCCTCAATTTGATTTTGATTTGCATAGTTTAGTACTTGTGCAAGGAGCTGGTCGTATTTTAAGCGGTTTTATTAAAGCAGATACCCTAGATACTACAACCTTCGTTAACCCACTCTTTCGTAAAAGAATAATGTCCATCGAGATTGCTTCAACTACCACCGCTGAAGGTCCCCTATTTTTTAAGTATTTCGATAAAATGAATCAAAGAGCACAAGAATTGGGAATTGCCAAAGAAGGCTTTAGAATTTTAACTATGGCTGACGCAGCGTGCATGATGGGTTCACCGAGGTATCAAGAAATTCTAGAAAAATATACAACATCTGGAGAAACCATGGTTTTGCAGGATGTTCCCAAAGAAATTCCTATTGCCTCCGAAGAACTAGTTGAATATGCACAGCAGATAATCGAAGCTAACCCTGTGAAAGAACAAATTCCTACAATTACCGACAGTTTGCATCATAAACTTTAAGTGTTGAGGAAGATTTTTCCGGCACGTGGGGTCCTTGAGATTCAGCAATGGAGGGCCCTGATAAAATTTTAGGATTCTGTCAATTGTTCTTTTATAACGCTAATGATTCCTGGTTCTCGTTGTTTAAAGTGCTTACGACACGTAGAGGAATACATATCATTACCACCAATAACAACTTGTTCCCCTTCAGTGATGACCTTTCCTTGAGCATTTAAGCGTAAAATCATGGTCGCTTTGCGTCCGCAGTGACAAATGGTTTTGAGTTCAATCAATTCATCTGCCCACGCTAAAAGATATTGACTCCCTTCAAATAATTCACCGCGAAAATCCGTACGCAATCCATAGGCAAGCACCGGAATACTCAATTGATCCGTGATTTCGGTTAATTGATGTACTTGTGCTCGCGTTAAAAATTGGGCTTCGTCCACTAAAATACATGCGTATTTTTTTTCTTGCGCTACGACGTGTTGATATAGATCATCTTTTGAATTAAATATCAAAGCTGGTTCGGATAAGCCAATACGGGAATAAACCATACCCTGCTGATACCGATTATCTATGGCCGGGGTAAATAATAAAGTATTCATGCCGCGTTCACGATAGTTATAACTTGATTGCAGGAGCACCGTACTCTTTCCTGCATTCATTGCTGCAAAATAGAAATAAAGTTTAGCCATTGGAGATCTCGATTATTTTTAAAATTCAAACATCATACCTAAATCATTGGACAAGGGTCTATAGGCAAGCAAACTCATTCGAATTATGCGATTTTAGGAGTGTTTTTTGGTATAGTACAAAGCAGCTTCTAAATAGTGCATGAGATAACTATGAACTCAAAAATAAAAACCTTATTTGCAGCATTGATATTGATAAGCACAACAGCCATGGGTCAGGCGGATGTTCTCCTTAAAGATACCCAAGGAAATACAATTTCTTTTTCCTCTTTGAAAGGGAAATGGGTTCTTATTAATTATTGGGCAGGCTGGTGTAAAACTTGTATTGACGAAATTCCCGAATTGAATCATTTTTATCGAAAACACGAAAATGATCCCATCCTCTTGTTCGCTGTAAACTATGATGGACTTCCAGTAGATAAGCAAAAAAAACTGATTCGAAAATTTAATATTTTATACCCATCATTAGCTACTGACCCTGCCCTAGCATTAGGATTAGGGGATATAATTGGCGTGCCTGTTACCTTCGTTATCAATCCACAAGGAGAACTTGTTAATACTCTTTATGGTGGTCAAGATCTTAAAACCCTAGACACCGTGATAAAAAAAACATAAATCTAGATTAGTGTTGCGTCGAAAGCTCAGTGGTCATTCCCGCATAGGCGGGAATCCATTTCGCAAACACCGTAAGGAATTAATTAAGTGCGAGACTCGCCTGTGTGGGAATGTACTAAGGATAAACAACAATTCCTCCTAATAAACTCCCCAAAAGAAGATAAATCAGAGCATTTTGAGCTAATTATTTATCGAGCATAAACGATGACATCGTAAGGTCCAAGCAGTTACAAAGATGGTGGACTATCCATTGCAAACAAACGTTGTTTTTGTGGTTTGGTAAGACGAATCTTCAATAACCAATCCCCGTCTTCATTATGTGACTCACTTAAAACAGCACCCAACTCATACAATTGCGCCCGCAATTTTGCCTGGGTCGCTTTTAGTACCACATCTTCCACAAGCACCGCTCCATGCAACTGATTGCTTATAGCCTCTTTAAGTAAATCTAAGCCCAAATTGGATGCCGCAGAAATCCATACTTTGCATTTGTCTTCTTGATAATCAATTTTAGGTTCCCAACCTTCTTGCAAATCAATTTTATTGAATACTTGAATTATGGGGACATCATGAACTCCCAATTCATCTAGAACTTGTTGCACCGAAAACACATTGTCCCGCCAGTGCGGATCCGAAATATCAATCACATGCAATAATAAGTCGGCCTGTTGTGTCTCCTCTAAAGTAGCACGAAATGCTTCTACTAATTGATGCGGTAAATCTCGAATAAAACCCACTGTATCGGTTAAAATCACCGAAGAAGAGCCAGGTAAATTGAGCTGACGCATGGTGGGATCTAATGTAGCAAACAACTGGTTAGCCACATAAATGCTTTCGCCGGTCAGTGCATTGAATAAAGTGGATTTCCCCGCATTGGTATAACCCACTAAAGACACGGTCTGCAAAGAGGCTTTACGTCTGGCTTGGCGGTTCTGGTCGCGGCTGCTACGTACTTTTTCCAAACGTTTGTTAATGTATTTAATGCGCTCTCGCAATAATCGGCGGTCTGTTTCTAATTGGGTTTCCCCCGGGCCTCGCAAGCCAATACCCCCTTTTTGGCGCTCCAAATGGGTCCAGCCTCGGATAAGTCGAGTTGATAAATGTTGTAATTGAGCCAGCTCAACTTGCAGCTTTCCTTCAAAGGTTCGGGCGCGCTGGGCAAAAATATCAAGGATCAAACCACTTCTATCGACTACTCGGCATTCAAATAAACGTTCCAGATTTCGCTCTTGTGATGGGGATAATTCATGGTTTACTAAAACCAATTCTGCATCAAGCTCTTTCACCATCTGAGCAATCTCTTCCGCCTTTCCTTTACCAATATAATACTTGGCGTCAGGAGTTGCGCGAGTACCTAAAACACAATCTAATAATTCCGCTTTTGCCGAAAGAGCTAATTCTTCAAATTCCTGCAATGCCTTATCTGCATCAACTCCCGGTAGTGCCAGTTGCACCAGTATCGCTCGCTCACCACCTTGAGGACGTTCAAACACTAAGCTGTTCTCCGAAAATATATTTTTTTATTACCATGACTAGAGGAATCTGAACCATATAATATTTCTAAACTGTAACGAAAATAAGTGCACATCATTTCTTTTATACCGTGCGCGCTTAGACTTCATACTATGGTAGACACTAAAAGTTGGCTGCTTAAAATTTTTAACTAATATAACATTTTTGGCAATGAAATCCTTACAAATAACATCTAAGTTATCTAATTCATTTGTCCATAATGCTTTTTTACTATAATCCTTAAATCCATAATATCGAGAAATGGAATGAACCCCAGGAACTAAAGGTACTACTGTCACTGCATAGATTAAGGCCCTCTGGCCCAAATCACTATAAAAAGTACTGAATCGTTTTTAGTGAGCCCATTATTTTCATAAATGAAGTTAATGTATTTTTAAAATCAAATAAGGGCCTTGGTTTGTTCTGAAAGAGATTTTCCAGTTTAAAATGATGCGTGAAATTTGTGCAACTAATGGAGCCAAGGATGGATAAAAGAAGCACCTAGAGCAATTAAAAAGAACCATTAATAGAGATACAAATAGATTTGACCGTGGTAAGGTGTAACTTTTGTTTACTAAAATCGCTACCGAATAAACTGCACATACCGATTAACAAGCCAAGAAATACAATTGAGGTAGAACTAATTTTTAAAAAAGAAAACTGATAAAAAATTTCAAAAGCGTAAAGAATAACTACTGTATAAAAATAAAATACTTAAGAAGGTTGCCGTGGGTAACGAAACTTTTCATATTAAATTGATCAACATCCATATTTCACACTATTTTCTAAATTTGCCTCTATCTTAAGTTAAAATCTTCCTTAATTAGCCCAATGCCACTGGAATCTAGATTCCAGTGGCATTGGGCTATTCTTTCCAACATAGAATAGAGAAAACGTAATTATACTTTCACATCAAAACCATCCGAGTGTTCCGCTTCTTCATTTCCACCTTTTAACTGGCTCTTATACTCTTTCATGATCTTTTGAGGATCCTTAAGAGACTCGTTTAAATTACGAACTTCGTGACCCGATGTGGTTTGCGAGAAAAAGGTTGTTTTTTTTGAGTTAGTAACAACGTAATCCGTAACACGCTTAAATCCTGTAAAAGAAATAACATTTAGAGCGTCAGCCAAAGTTTCCACAATTGCCATTAGCCAATTTCGCCTACGTACATCAACAACAGACAGCATATTCTGAGAGGCCTTCGCAATGTTCGTCCCGAACTCTTCTTTAAACGGTATGTGACCTCCATTTGCTGTTACAAGCTTCTCAATGTGCTCAGCATCCAGGTGTATTTGGGACGCATCCTTATTGTCTTTTTTAAGGACGCTTATTTCTTGTTCAAATGTACCGAAATTATCAATTTTTACTTGCTCATATTTTCCATCAGGCTTAATGTAATATAGTTTCTTAGTATCATTCGTGTTAATAAATATATAACTGTTTTTGGCGAGTTGATCAGCTTTTTCGGGTAATTCAGACCCAATATAAAGCTCACATCCGGTAGACAATTTACTCAAATTATCGAAGACTGCCCCATATAAACCCTCTCGATATTCTTGCCCTGCCGCTGCAAATGATTTAGCTTTTGCCTGAGTAGCTTCTGACCTCTCTTCGTTCCATCGATCGGCTATCTTCGCGCACGTTGCCTCAATTTTAAACAGGGAGCTTCTAAATTTTTTGCCTTGTTCCTGCTCATTTAAATACATGCTAAAAACATCTTTACCTGTAGTTTGAAGCGCACAAAGAGTTTCAATCAATTTAGTTTTCGTTGCTTCTGGTTGGCTCTCTTTACTAATTTTAATTACTACCTTTTTAAAATTTTTTGC
The DNA here is from genome assembly GCF_977063395.2 of Legionella nigrisilvae. Taxonomy (NCBI): domain Bacteria; kingdom Pseudomonadati; phylum Pseudomonadota; class Gammaproteobacteria; order Legionellales; family Legionellaceae; genus Legionella; species Legionella nigrisilvae. Next base: position 545,578 of record NZ_CDRUGZ020000019.1, on the reverse strand, counting down.
ATCATCAGAGGAATCGTCCATCGCCCATGTATAGGCCTTTTTATTTTTTATATCAAGTTGCCAAAGTATATCTAAAAATTGGTTTTTTGATGATGTAGCTTGGAATTGGGGGGTTGCCTCCTCTGGATTTAGTAACTGCTCAACCAATTCTTTCGTAGGTTCAACACCTAAATCAAGCAGAGAAAGTAAGTATTTGTTCTCTAATAATTTTTTAGCCTCTTCTACACTGATATTTAATTTTTCTTCCAGCACTTTTTTTAGATCTGGAATATCATAGAATTTATTAAAGTTAGAAATCTGCTGCAGGTCAGTAAATTGATTATATTTGTCTAAGTGCCCAAACTCGCAGAGATTGAAAGCAAGCGTTGTTAGCTGTGCGTTGATTTTATGAATAGACACACTCTGTGTGAGTTGTTTAAACCGTTCATCTGTTAATGCTTCAATAGGTAGATTAAAAAAACGTGCTTTTAAGGAGGCTATTGTTGACGGATCTTGCGATAATGTCAGAAGCCTTTGGTCAGCCTTGTTAAAATATAAAAGCGCGTTGTCAGTAAGAATAAAACGTGACCGTTGGTATGTGGCTAACTCATCGGCCCCAGGAGCGATATCCCTCTTAAAGAAATCACAAGGTTCTTCCTGATCACTTACAGGAAGTAAGTTACGTACTATTTCTTTAAATTGTGTACCTTGCTCGTCACGTAAATACAAACTAAAAACATCTTTGCCGCCACGACCATATCTATCACCAAACTCAATCGAACAAAGAGTTTCAATTATTTTGGATTTTGTAGCAGTTTCCATTTCTTCAGAGTCATTCAAGTCAGATAATATTACCCTGAAGTTTTTTGCCTTAGGCGAATCGATAAATGCCAATTTATAGGCAATCTTATTTTTTAAATTAAGTGCCAATAATATATCCATAGCCATCGACTTTGGGTGCTTAGAGTTTAATAATTGCTGAATCTGAGCAGTAGAAGCAAAAGTATTAGGTTCAATATTTGCATCCATCAATGCTCTTAATCGCTTGTTTTCTAATAAAGATATAATGTCTGAAGTGAAAGGTTTATCTAATTTGTCTTGCATTGCATACTTTAGATGTAGGAACACATGGAATTTATTAAAATAAGAGACTAACTCATTATTAGCGGCAAGCCTATTATATTTTTCTAAATGCCCCATCTCATAAAGAGAACTCATCAGTTTAATGCGTTGGGCATTATATTCTTTAATAGGAACAATTTCTGAAAGTTGTCTAAACCCTTCCTTGGTTAAGTTAACAATAGGTAGTTTAGTAAATTGTTTCCTTAATGAAGCTATTGTTGCCGGATCTTCCGATATAGTCAGAAGGCTCTTGCTTTCTGGTGCTTCGGCGTTAAAATAGAATAGTCCTTTTCCGGTAAGGATATAACGTGAGCTACCAGTTCTTAATTGGTCCAGGCTGGGAACAGTGTGCATTTCAAAAAGGCCGCAGGGCTGCTTCCCCTCACTTATTTGCGGCAGGCTTAGCACATTCCTTCTAAAATCAGGAGACTTTAAAACCTTAAGATAGTGCTCTTCACTTCTTATATTATTTTCGGCAAGCTTATGAAAGCTATTTCTTACTTCTAAACGTACTTCATCACCTTTTTTATAATGTTTAGATAGGAAATCTGAAAGTGCTTGGGTATTCAACGAGGTAAAATTGGGTATATATGTATCTTTCAAAAATCCAAAAACAACGTCTTTGAATTCGTCATGCGTAATCTTGGGTTGTTTAAATAAAAGCTCCATTGCCACCAACATAGTTGTGGGCGGTAAATTTTCACCAACAAGCCATCGTAGATTAGCATTGATATTTTTAAAGTTTACATTGTCAGTCTGCTGTAGAGCTACAAATTTAGTAAAAAAAGGAGTAGCTGTGTTACTAAGAGCTATTAACCTTAATTTATCTAACCCCAGAGGATCCTGGAAAAGCATCTGTAACAATGACTCACTATTAGAAACGTTAACAAAATTATGAAACAATTCCAAAAATTTATTGTCCTCCTTTTTAAGCTTATCAAACCACCCGAGAACACCTATTTTATCAAGATCTAGAGCCAATTGATCGAGAGCTTTTTTTCTCTTAGCTACTTCCTCTTTAACTTCTTTAACTTTCTTTTCTTTGGCCTTCTGATCTCCAGGTTCTTTGGTAATCGTCTGCAGTTTCTTTGCCAATTCTTCATTAGTTTCTTTAGCAATTGTCTGCAGTTTCTTGGTGAGCGCTTTTTTTGGCTCTAGAATTGTATATATCTGCGTTTCATTAAGTCCAATTTGTTCAGTAACTAATCCATTCAATAAGGAGTTTTCTAATAGAGGCTTACATGCTTTAGCAACATCTTCGCTTTTTAGTCTTTTGCTTAAAATATCACTTGAAGCCTTGTTTTTTACCAGTTGATTAAATGAGCTTACCCAGTGAATGTTAGGAGACAATTGAGAAAAAGCTGACAAATGCCCTAATTCAGCCAGATTTGTTGCTAATTGAATGCGTTGAATGTCTTCTGTATCTTTAACTTTTTTAGCTTCTTTAACATCTTGAACAACAACTTTACCGTCTTTAGGCTCTTTACTTTCTTTAGGTTCTAAATCCAAAACTATCTGTCGGAATTCTGCGTTTAGAACCAATTCATATGATTTAGAATCTGTTATTCTTAACGCATCGAGTTTCGTTAGAGTACGTGTCACAGAATCTAATAGCTTAGCATCATCCAAATTTTGAGATAAAAATTGAATCCATTTATCTAGTTGAATATGTTCAATCCCTGGAGCGTTATTTAAAAAATCAACCAATTTCTTAATCTTATCTTCAAGTTCTGGATGTGCTAGTAAAAACTGAACAGTTAATAAATAAACATTTTTATTCTTAGCTCCCTCTTTCTTTGCCGCGTCAACAATTTCATGTATTTTTTGTAGTCTTAAGAAAGGCTCGTCGTCCTGCAGAATAGATTTCATCAATTTATCTGCATTTTTGCATTTATACAGAGACCGTAAGTAATCTAGTTTTTGTTTTTGTAAAATTGAGCTTAACAAATTATGATTTTCAGTTTGACTTGCTAAATTATTAAAAAAAGCAATAAATTCTCCTGAGTCTTGTTCAAAGTCAGAATATCGCTCTATTTGGTTTAATGATTCTAGATTAAGTGCAAGTTGGATATGTTGAATCTTATCCGATGATTTATCATTTTCTAGAATAAAATTTAATAGTTTTGATAAATCACTATCGTCGATACATGCTTTTACTTGCTTCAGGCTCAATTGCATGCCCATTTCATGTAAAGCAATTAAAATCTGATTCTTTATTATATCTGCAGCTCTTTTTTCAACTAAATCCATCCATTGTGGATCATCATCAAACTTTTGGTCTTTATAAAATACACCTGTAAATAAGTTGAAGAGGATATTAGCATGCTCCTTAATCTTTCCATTTTCATCCAAGATGTTACCTAATATCGCACTTATAGCCGGGGAATCCGCTGCTTGCTGCAAAGCATCCATCTTGGGTAGGTTACTCTCTTCAATTGTTTTTAATTCCTTTGTTAAAAATATTCTTAAATCTACTGAAGACAAGACGTATGCTTTACGCTGCTCTGGGGGTAAATGGGTATCTTTTGTTACTATAATCATCCAATTTTCAGGTTTACCTATTTGAGCAAAGATTGATACACCTGAAGGACTACCTTTTGCATCAAGATAACCACCACCTTCGTCCACAACCTTAGGAGAATTTTCATCCGCTTCGGGATCATTCAAATCATAGAAGGGCATGTTTCCCAATAGGAATTTTAAATTTCCTGCAAATATATCACCTTGAAAATAACGATTCCTAATCGGATCCTTATCGTGAGTAAACCCTCCGTTTGATGTTATCAACTCAATAACTTGCTCTGTACTAAGATGTAATAAGTTCGTTTCCTGTTGATTAATCTCTTTGAGCCTATCATCAAATTTTATAAAATCTGTAATTGGTACTTCTTTAGACTTTCCATCTGAGTCAATGTAATACAATTTTTTATCTTCATTGTTGTTACAATAGACATAGCTTCCTTTATATTCGTCAAGATTCTCAGGTAGCACTTGTTCCAATAAATGAAGCTCACAGGTGGGTAAGTAACAAGCCTCCATTGTTTCCCTAATTTGTGGTACGCGAAATACTGGCGCTCGCTGATATAAATCTCTCTTTATTTCTTGATTATCTTCTCTATTGTTTCTTTTCAGAAAACTCGCCTCGCCGCGGGCAATGAATATTTTCGCAACTGTATCTTCGAGATAATAATATTTAGGCTCAGTTTTAGACATGGACATAGATGGATTCCCTGATCAAAAGTAATCAAATATGATCGATTTATAACATATTATAGAATATATTTTATTAACACTTCATTAAGTGTGCCCTGAAGAAAATTTATGTAAGGCACGTAGGTACACTTCAAAAGTGTATTTCTCTCTCTTAGGAGCGTAGATAAACAAGCCCAATGAGAGAGAAATACAGAAGGCTTAGTTCAGCGAATCGACCCCCGAGGCTTACGGGGTAAAACCGTTGTCATTCCCGCGAAGGCGGGAATCTATTCTTAAAAGAGCACTGTGTCTTTTCTCGAAATGGATTACCGCCTTCGTGGGAATAACAATATAGATACAAATAATGGTAATGAAGATTGGTATACTCTAATGGGACTAAGTTAAGAATATATTCTCCCTACATACGTCCCGCGACTTGTTCGCGGGATCCAGCTACGAAGCCTACATTCCTTGGTTTCCGCGAACAGGTCGCGGAACGTAGGCCCTGGGGAATATTCTTAACTATGGCCTATTCAATTCCCTAGCCTTCCTCCGGCCCTTCATTTCCAGAATTTTCATCCTCAGCCGGCATTTTTATTGCACGTGAAGGAACGACTGTAGAAATTGCGTGTTTGTAAACCATTTGGGTGATTGAATTCTTCAACATGACGACATATTGATCAAAAGAGTCCACAATCCCGTGTAGTTTAATTCCGTTGACCAAAAAAATAGATACAGGCACCTTTTCTTTGCGTAATTCATTTAAAAAGGGGTCTTGTAGTAAATGAGTTTTAGACATTGCCCACTCCTTGTTGTTATTGTATTTTTTAAAGGCAAAACATGCATCTGATCAGTTATTCGACATTTTTTGACAAAACTTTAGATTAATTTCATGACAGTTCGATTTTAATCCGTTACTATAGTTTGCAAATTTAACTCTGAATTCGATTAAAAAGGAATTTCGGTGACTTAGGCCGGAAGAGAACAAAGGAGATAACTTTTATTTTGCTGGAGTAACTCCTTTGTATATTGTTCATTACACTTTCTCATCTTCATTAAGGAGGATTAAATGGCATTTACTCGTATAGATTTAACTACGCTAAAAAATCCCTATGAGCACCTCAGCAATGGTGACGCATTGGCAACAAATGCTAAGGAACTCAACGCATTAAGCACTAAGGAACAAATTGCTCTTGCTACGAAGATCATTGCTGAGTGTCCTGAGTCAGAATTCAAACAATATGGGCATCATATAAAATCATTGAGTGACCTAACTAAAAGCGAAGAATCATTTCACTCGGTAATTTCAGAAGCATATCAAGTCAGGCAGCGTATCACTTCCTTACTTGATCCACGAAATAAGGCACCTCAGTCGTTATTTTCAAGACAAGAATTTTATCCCGCTTCCTTTCATCGTTTTAGCTCCCTCGCCGAGCACGTACTTGAAGGTAATGAATTAGCAATTGCAGAACGATTGGCTTTATGCACCCCTGAAAACGAACGCAGTCATATCGCTCATAACATAAGCACTGCCTTTCCCAAGCATATTCTGGTCGAAAAAATTCAAACTGCATTCATGCTGCGTCGAAATATTGAACGATTGTTATTAGGAGACAATCCAGAGAAATTTTTTACCAGTCGCGATTTCAATAAAGAGACTTGCAAGATGTTTATTAATATGTGTCGCACTTTATTGAAAGACCATGCAGCAACTATTGGAAGTAAATTAGGCTCTCTTGAAGCTGAGGCGCAAGTATCCATTAAACGCCACTTAGAATTGTTGCACACTGAAGTATATGATGAAACCAATCCATTCAAACAGATTGCTGATTCTATAAAAACAAAAGAAAGCATAGAGCAAAAGAAAAATGAATCTCAAGGCGGACATCCAAATAGTTTATTTAGAAACTCACTAACTCCGCCGCAGAATAGAAAAAAACAAACTAAGGAAGAACTTGAATCCAGTAGTGATGCTGATGAAAAAGAACTCTTTGATGAAGAGGAAGAATATGAAAGCACACAAGATAGTTCTCCTAACTGGCTTTAATTACATCTGCCCTTACAAAGTAAGGGCGCTTTTTTTTGATCCTTAATTTCAAGAGAGGTAAGTTAATGACGCAAGAAAAACTGACTGTCGCATTAGTACAAGAAAAATGGCACGAAAACCCTAAAGAACATCAAGACAAACTGGCATCTGGGATCCATGATGCAGCACAACAAGGAGCTGTTGTCGTTTGTTTGCAAGAACTTACTCTAAGTCCTTATTTTTGTACGCGCTCAGATGTAGATCCTGCCCCTTTCATGGAAGATATCCATACAGGTCCTACCGCCCAATTCGTCAGTAAAATGGCAAAGACTTATAATCTTTACATAACCGCTTCTCTCTTTGAAAAAGCAGGTTATAACACTGCTGTGGCATACAATAATAAGGGAGAGCTTTGTGCAATAACCCGGAAGCAACATATCCCCAGCGGTGAAAAATACCATGAAAACTTCTATTTTAAACCCGGGGATTCCAATTACCCTGTTCATCAGATCGCAGGGCATAGCTGGGGATTACCCACCTGTTATGATCAATGGTTTCCCGAGTTGTCTCGGATTTATGGTTTAAAAGGCACCGAAATCTTAGTTTACCCAACCGCTATAGGTGGTGAGCCTACGGCTCCTGAGGTTGATACGCAACCCATGTGGCAAAAAGTTATGGTTGCGCAAGGGATCATGAGTAATACATTTATCATTGCGGCCAATAGAATTGGTTGTGAAGATGGATTGGAATTTTATGGTAGCAGTTTTATTAGCACCCCTATGGGTGAAATCTTGGCGCAAGCCCCTCGCGACAAACCAGCAGTACTCGTTGCAGAATTAGACTTTAGTCAACGTGCATTGTGGGGAAGGCTATTTCCTTTTGCACAACAACGAGAACCTTCCACCTACCATGAGCTGGTAAAATCACGTTAATCCCTTTGGAATATCTATATTATGAACATCAGTGCACCATCTGAAGAAAATTTATATAACATCAATAACTGGGGTGAGGGATACTTCAGTATTAATGCCAAAGGGAATATTGAAATGAGTAAGGCACCCGGAAAGCCTGGTGTCGAATTACAAGCTATTGTTAATGCGGCGAGTAGAACAGGATTGCATTTACCGCTTCTAATTCGTTGCTCTGATATCTTACATGACCGAGTGCACCGTATTTATGAAGCCTTTTCGCAAGCCATAGAAGAAAATGAATATACGGGTCACTATAAACTGGTTTATCCCATTAAAGTAAACCAAGAGCAAAGTGTTGTTCGCGAATTATTGAAGGCACCGAATCATTCAATAGGACTGGAAGCAGGCTCAAAACCTGAGCTCATGGCGGTTATTGGCATGCTGGGCAATCAGCAAAACAGTACTATAGTCTGTAACGGTTATAAAGACAGTTATTATATTCGTACCGCGTTAATAGCCCAACAAATGGGTCATAAGGTTTTTATTGTTATTGAAAAGATTTCTGAGTTGGATATTATTTTAAAAGAATCCGCCCGCTTGAAAATAAAACCTTCTCTTGGCGTTCGCATCCGCTTAATTACTAAAAGTGCAGGAAAATGGGAACACACGGGCGGTGTCAAATCCAAATTTGGCCTTACCGCAAAACAAGTACTCGAATTAGTGAATCAATTAAAAGCCAACGACATGCTCGATTGTTTGCAACTGATGCATTGTCATTTAGGTTCACAGATTGCCAATATTCATGATATTCGTCACTGCATGCAAGAAGTGTCCCGCTACTATGTCGAGTTACGACAGCTGGATGCTCCAATAGATACTATTGATGTGGGTGGTGGACTTAGCGTGGATTATGAAGGAACGCATTCAAATCAGGGTTGCTCCATGAACTACAGCTTGCGGGAATATGCCACTCATATTCTCCTCGCCCTTCAATATTTATGTCAGGAAGCAAATGTTCCTGAACCTAATATTATTTCAGAATCTGGAAGAGCATTAACAGCCCATCACGCCGTTTTAATTTCTGATATTAGTGATATAGAAATAATTAATAAGTCTCCCTCGCTACCCGAAATTACCAATGATGATTCTCATGTGATTCGGGATATTTATGATACCTATCATTCCATAACCGCGAGCTCACCTATTGAAATCTATAACTATGCCGAGCACTCATTGAATGAAGCCCATTCTTTGTTTAAGCATGGGGTTATCAGCTTACAGGAAAAGGCTAAAGTAGAGGCATTTTATACCAATATATGCTTGGAACTTAAAACACGCCTCAATGTGGAAAATCCAACTGAAGAAGCTTTATTGGCGAAAATCAATGAAGACATGGCCGTTAAGGTTTTTTGCAATATTTCGTTTTTCCAATCGATTCCAGATGCCTGGGCTATAGGACAAATTTTTCCAATTGCTCCTATTTCACAACTTACTAAAACACCAGTCATGCATAGTGTGTTACAAGATTTAACCTGTGATTCAGATGGCACTATTAAAGAATATCTTGGCAGCTCTTGTGTGAACTCAACACTAATGTTGCCTCCTTATGACAGTAACAATCCCTACTCTCTAGGATTTTTCTTAGTGGGAGCTTACCAGGAAATATTAGGTAATTTACATAATCTATTCGGTGATACTAACTCACTGGATGTCAAACTTTTTGATGATGGACAGTTTGAGTTAAATGATTTGGTTAGTGGGGATACTGTAACCAATGTTTTAAATCTGGCTCATTTTGATACGAAAAAATTGGTCCAATCCTATGAGAAACAGTTAATCCAAGCCGAATTACCTAAAGAAACAACGCTATTATATTTAAATGAATTAAGAAGCATTTTTTCTCAATTAACTTATTTAGATGAAAACATTCGGAGAAGATAAGATGACACCAAAACAAAGTGGATTTTTTATGCCCGCTGAGTGGCATCCACATGAACGCTGCTGGATGGCCTGGCCTTGTCATCTTGAAACTTGGTCTAAGATAGGTCTACAAAAAGCACGAACCGCTTATGCTCGTGTTGCTCAAGCTATTGCTCAATATGAACCAGTGACTATGTTAGTTAACCCTGGAGATGAAGAGTCAGCCCAAAGCTTATGTGGGGATGGAATCACATTATTTACCCTTCCCATCAATGATTCATGGACAAGGGATACCGGACCTACTTTTTTGTTAAACGAAAAACAACAATTAGCGGGGGTTAATTGGATACACAATGCTTGGGGGGGTAACTATGAAGATTGCGCTCTGGATAATCAAATTGCCGCTGCAATCCTAAAACAAACGCATGCTTTATCCTTTTCAGCACCCCTGGTTATGGAAGGTGGTTCATTCCATGTCGATGGCGAAGGAACGATTTTAACCACTCGTGAATGCCTGCTGAATGAAAATCGCAATCCCCAGCTTAACCAAAAAGAGATTGAAAATTACCTGTATGATTTTCTGGGTTATCAAAAAATTGTTTGGTTAAACAAAGGGTTATTAGGTGATGAAACCGATGGACATGTTGATGAAATTGCCTGTTTCATTGCTCCGGGAAAAGTTTTATGCCTTATTACTAATGACAAAGAAGATCCAAACTATGCTGCTTTACACGAAAATCTTGAAATTCTTAAATCCACAACTGATGCAAAGGGCCGAAAGTTAGAAGTTTATACTGTAGAGCAACCCCCAGCAACTTATCTGGATGGCGAGCGATTAACTTTATCCTATATCAATTTTTATTTAGCGAACAAAGGGATTGTCATGCCAGCTTTTGGTCATGAGTCACAAGATAAGGCAGCTTATCAATTATTTACACGATTGTATCCCGGTTATCATATTACCCAAATTGATGCACTGGATGTATTTGCCGGTGGTGGGGGAATACATTGCATTACCCAACAGGAACCCAAGAGAACACGTGCTCCTCTTTGAGATATCTCTTACGTTCTGTTGCTCTATCCACGCAATGACAACAACAACCAAAAGACTATACTGTAACTATAAAGGACGACACGGAATTGTCTGACAGGAAGTCAAACTACAGGGACCAGTACATGGGATGTACTCAGCTGCAAGGACGCAGCACACTCTAATGCTTAATATATCTTATTTCTCCGTAAGAAAAAAAGTCTCTCTTCTATCTATTAATGATTCGAAGAGAGACTGTTTTTATCATACCGTCAGCTCACATTTTCTATCTCTTCATAACTTATATTGTGTCCTGAGACCTTTTCTCCTTAGTCCGTAAACTCACCCAAGTGATGCTAATTAACGTCAGAAGAACCAGCTTCCACATAATTAGAAAATGTTTTTGTTATTTATAATTTACCAAGTCATGAATTAGGTTTTCCAACTCTGGAGTTCCTAATCCTGTCACATAGTCATACCCTTTTTGGGCGGTACAATAATAACCACATTTTCCATTACTTCCAGTGGTAATATCATTAAAGTTATAATGATATTTACCAGGATTTGCTGCAGCATAAAGCACGCTAATAAAATGGGTGCCGTATACTTTAGAATAGAATGAGTTAGTAATCGCTACGATACCTGCCCATTGAGGGGCGCCAGCACTTGTGCCACCGACAACGGCCCAACCTACCCCATCGCTACTTGGAACCGAGTTATACACCGAAAAGCCTGTTTCTGGATCCGCATTATAAGCTACATCAGGAACCCCACGTTTATTAGGGGATTTTGGAATTGGCAATTTTTTTTGATGTGCAGGCCAGGGTTCTACAATACTCACTCCTCCACCACTTCCTGACCATGCCTCTTCTCCTTGATAGTTTCCGTAGTTATCCACAAGTAATGTAGTTCCGCCAACTGCCAGAACATAAGGTGAGGATGCGGGATAAAGGGTTCCTTTTCCACTATCTCCTGAAGAAGCGACAAAGGTCACCTTGGGATTATTAAATATGGGATCATAGGTAGTTTCTTCGCGAAATTCATCTCCGCCCCAACTCATCGATACCACAGTTGCTCCATTTTTAACCGCAACTTGCACGGCTTTAAATAAATTACCGATGGTATCATCTGTTGCCTCCACTAAAATGATTTTAGCTGCAGGTGCCACAGCATGTGCCCACTCCACATCTAAAGCAATTTCTCCAGCCCATCCAGCATCTGTTTTTGGTTTTTTACCCTCTGCATAGATCTTCTTAAAACACCCATTTGCTGTTGTACAGGCAGGTAAACCAAAATGTTTTGAAAAAACTCCTAAATCTGCTTCAATTTTTGGATCGTCATAAGCATCTACAATTGCAATAATTTGCCCCTTACCTTGTGAGCTCACAGAATTAAATCCATAAGCAACACGTACCTGACTCGGTGTTAATCCACTGGGTACAAAATGAGGGGTATTAGGTTTATAATGAATAGGATTATGGACTACCCCTGTCGCGTTGGGTAACGCATAGGCTGGAAGGCTCAATACACCGAGTACAGTGGATGTAACTAATAATTTAAACGGCAAACCGTTTAACTTCAATTTCATAATATCTCCTTATATCAACATAATTAAATCCTTCATTGCTTGCGAGCCTAGCAATGTTCTTACTTTGCATTAGGAACACTGGGAATAATTGACTTAATGGCAGGATACACTTGGGAGCGCTTGCAATGTATCCTCTACACATCGGGCGATTAATGCGCAGTTATCCTGTCATAGGAGATATCATTTGTCCAGAATGTTTTTCGTAGGCTGTTAATACTAGTGGCGATGCGGTCTAATGATGATTTACTGGCGTTACTTTAGGTGCCTTTGGATAGAACGAAGCCGGCTCTGAGTTTTCATTTCCCGGGTTAAGGCTTGTACCTTAATCCGGGGAATGGTAATCATTCAGTCTATAGAATAAGCACATTGACATTTTATACGTCTATATTTTCAGCTTCTAAAGCATTATTTTCTATAAACTCGCGTCTTGGCTCAACATTGTCTCCCATTAATGTCGTGAAAATAGCATCTGCAGCCACGGCATCTTCAATACTGACTTGCAGCATCCTACGTACGGAAGGATCCATAGTAGTCTCCCAAAGTTGACTGGGGTTCATCTCTCCAAGACCTTTATAACGTTGAATAGCCTGACCCTTTTTGGCTTCTTCCATAAGCCAATTTAAGGCGTGTTCAAAGTTTTCTACGAGCAGTTCTTTCTCACCTCGTTTAACATACGCTCCTTCCTCTACCAAACTTGCCAATTTAGAGCCTAAATTAACTAATTCTTTATAGTCTTTAGAGTAGAAAAACTCGACATTCATCGGAATATAATTATCCATTCCATGCTGAGTAACAATAATGCGAGGTATAAATTGGCTCGTATCCGCTATAGGGTGTACCTCAACTTGGTACTGCTCTGTTTTACTTCCAAGTTGTTGCAAACTTAAATGCAATTGTTTGCACCAGTTGGCTATTTTTTCTTGTTGAGTGAAATCTTCGCTATGCAGCATGGGCAAATACGCTACTCGTTTCAAGATATCGGTAGGATATCTTCTTTTATAGCGCTTGATAATTTTTTCAGTCCGGCGATATTGTTGCACCAAATCTTCCAATGCCATAGCTGCAATTGCCGGAGCGTCTTTTCCTGGATAGAATGCTGCTCCATCTAAAGCGCTTTGTGTTAAATATTCATACAAAGCTTCATCATCTTTAACATATTGTTCTTGTTTTCCACGCTTAACTTTATAAAGCGGTGGTTGAGCAATGTAGATGTAACCACGCTCAAGTAATTCCGGTGTTTGCCTATAGAAAAAGGTAAGTAATAAGGTTCTGATGTGTGAACCGTCAACATCGGCGTCGGTCATGATAATAATACGATGGTAACGAACTTTGTCGGGATCATATTCATCGGGTCCAATACCACACCCTAAGGCAGTGATAAGCGTAGCAACCTCTTGTGATGCTAGCATTTTATCAAAGCGGGCTTTTTCAACATTCAAGATTTTACCTTTGAGCGGTAAAATCGCTTGGAACTTTCTATCTCGTCCTTGTTTTGCAGAACCCCCTGCAGAGTCTCCCTCTACTAGATAAAGCTCGGATAATGCTGGATCTTTTTCTTGGCAATCCGCGAGTTTTCCAGGCAATCCGGCAATATCCAACGCACCTTTACGGCGTGTCATTTCCCGAGCACGTCGCGCGGCCTCTCTTGCTCGCGCCGCATCTATTATTTTTGCGACAATTGCTTTTGCACATGCGGGATTTTCCAAGAGAAAATCATTGAACTTCTCAGCGACACTGGACTCAACCACAGATTTTACTTCGGAAGAGACTAATTTATCTTTTGTTTGTGAAGAAAATTTAGGATCAGGTACTTTAACCGAAAGTACTGCAGTTAATCCTTCACGAGCATCATCTCCTGTTGGGGAAACCTTAGCTTTTTTGGCATATCCCTCAGTTTCAATATAATTGTTTAGGGTTCTTGTTAATGCAGCCCTGAATCCAGCCATATGAGTTCCACCATCACGCTGGGGAATATTGTTTGTAAAACAATAAAGAGTTTCTTGATATGAGTCATTCCACTGCATAGAGAGTTCAACGACAATATTATCTTTTTCAGCGCACATGGAAAACACGGTGGGTATAATGACATTTTTATTTTTATTTAGATGCTCTACGAATGCCTTTATTCCCCCTTCATAATGGAAGGTATCTTGTCGTTGAGATCGTTCATCAAACAAATGAATGCACACACCGGAGTTTAAATAGGATAATTCTCTTAATCGTTTGGCTAAAATATCATAGTGGAATTCAATATTGGAGAACGTTTCTGCGCTTGGTTTAAACCAAATTTGCGTTCCGGTACTGGTTGCATCACCTGTTTCTGCCATTGCCGCTTCTGGAACCCCATGGCGGTAATGTTGTTCATGAATTTTACCATGACGACGCACTGTCAAATGCAACTCTTCCGATAAGGCATTAACTACTGAAACCCCAACACCATGCAACCCCCCTGATACTTTATAGGAGTTATCATCAAACTTCCCTCCGGCGTGAAGTACAGTCATGATGACTTCCGCAGCAGAGCGGCCTTCTTCTTTATGAATGTCAACGGGGATTCCTCGCCCATCATCTTTGACACTAATTGATTCATCCGAATGAATCGTAACGAAGATTTCCTTGCAGTATCCTGCCAGTGCTTCATCTATTGAATTATCAACAACTTCAAAAACCATGTGGTGCAGACCGGTACCATCATCCGTGTCACCGATATACATCCCGGGGCGTTTTCGAACTGCATCTAAACCCTTTAGGACTTTAATATTATTTGAATCGTAACTGGCATCAACGCTCATTAGGTGGTCCTCTTACCCTATTTGGTGGTGTTCTGAATCCCTTATCATAGCATATTTTACGCTTCGTTTATATGTCATTCAGGAACTTTACATATAATCTAGATGAGGTGAATTAGTAGGCAATAATCGATAAAATTCGATTTTTGATTAGATTATTTCACTAATGCATTAAGACTTTTGCTTTGTTTCACGTGAAACATTTATTTTGGATTTTTTAATACGCCTTCATTGATTTGATAGGTTAAATGTTCTTGATCCGAAACTTCAGAAATAAGTTCTGCTGGAAATATAGTAGAAGTTATTACATATTGACCCGCGCGTTGAGCTAGATATTCCATAAGTTTCTTTTGATGGGTTTCATCCAATTCAGCGGGGAGGTCATCAATTAAATACAAGCAATTTTGGTGCAAAAGATTGGCTTGCGCTAATCGTAAAGCAATAAGAATAATTTTTTGTTGTCCGCGAGATAAAACTTGCTTAGCCTTATTTTGATTAACTTCAATAAATATATCCGCTTGATGTGCACCAAATTGGGTGTAGGTCTTTAGCTTATCAGCAGCAAAACTCTCTAATAATATTTGTTCCAATTCTTTGCCAGAGTTTTTCTTGTCCCAACCTTTATAGTAGCTTATCGTGCAGTCAAATTGACATAGCCTATTTAGCACCGTGACAAACTCCTGTTTCCATTGCGTAAAATACTCCTCACGTAGAGCATGTAATTGTGTGGCTATTTGACTAAGTTGTTTATCCCAGGGGATAAAATGCGCTACAGGGGCATGTTGTTTCAACAGGGCATTGCGTTGCTTTAATACTCTTTTGTATTCTTTCCATAAAGATAGATAGTTATGTTTCACGTGAAACAAACCCCAATCCAACAAACTTCGTCGTATTGAAGGACCAGCATCGATAATTTGAAAAAGATCAGAATAAAAAATCTGACAAGGTAAAGCGTAGGCCAATTGGCTGGTAGTAGAGCAAAATTGGTTATTTAACTTAATTTGAGTGGGTTCAGAATAGGATTTTTGAATACTAATAGTTTGTTGCTCTTGTCCTCGAGCGAAAACAGTTAAAGAGGATTGTTCATATGAAATAATGGGTGAGATTTCCCGTGAGCGAAATGAATGGCCACAGCTTAGGAGGTAAAGTCCTTCCAGGATAGAAGATTTTCCACTTCCATTTGGCCCATATATAAAATTAAATCTGGGACTTAAGCCCAGATTTATTGATAAAAGATTTCGTAAATGGTGAATTTTTAATTCAGAAAGGATCATATTTTCATGGGCATTATAATATATTGGTAATCATCATCATCTAATGACTCAATTAAAATGCTGCTGTCAGTATTTGATAAAGACAGACGGATTTGTCCATCCCCAAAATGTGAGAGCACATCGAGCAAATAAGTAGCATTCAAACCAATTTTTAATTCATCACCCTGTGTTTCCGCGATTAAAGATTCAACCGCTTCCTCTTGTTCATTATTATTAGCAATTAAAGTTAACATGCCAGGTTGCAAATGAAGCATAACTGCTTTTGATTTTTCATGAGCCAAAATAACAATACGTGACAAAGAACGTTTAAAAATAGAACAGTCGATAATAATCTGCTTATCCTGATTTTTAGGAATCGCTTTTGTATACGGAGGGAAACGCGCTTCAATCAGTTTAGATAAGAATATAAATTGACGTGATACTAATTTAAAATGTGATTTTCCGGCAGCCAGTAATATCTCATCATCGTCAATACTATTGAGAAGACGGAGCAACTCCTGGATTCCCTTTTTAGGTAATAAAAGTTTCTTTTCATTGGTATTAGAACATTGATGACGACAAATCGCCATCCGATGCCCATCTGTAGCAACAGCAGAAATTAGATTCGGTTCAAAATCAAGAAATAAGCCATTAAGAAAGACACGAACATCTTGTTGGGCCATAGCAAAATGCGTGGATTGCAATAACTTTAATAAAACCAAACGGGGAATAGTTAATTCAACCTCGTTACATTCATCTTCGCTTAAAGGATAACCATCAGCCGGTAACGTAGTTAATTTAAATGAACTCCGACCTTGTTTGATGGTTAAAAGAGCATTATCAACAATTACCTTAGGGCTGGGCTCATCATCTAAAGAGCGAATGATGTCGATAAATTTTTTCGCAGGTACCGTGATAGTCCCTACCTGTTGACCCGATTCACAAGGTACTTGGGCAGCAATTTCAATTTCAAGATCCGTAGCAGTTATATGTAACGTATCTTCGGATAATTTAAGATAAAAATTCGATAAAATAGCTAAAGACTGCTTTTTATCAACAGCGCCAGCAACGGTAAGTAACGGAGAAAGTAAATCCTCTTTTTTAATAGCGAATTCAAACAAGATAGAACTCCATTTAACACTTAATAATAATAAAATAATTGCTTCATCGCTCCTAATAAAAATCTGAATAAAGATTCTCAGGAGAAGCGGAACCAGGTATTTTAAAAGACCTGGATGAATTTTTTAATCAAGCGTTCTACTAGATTTTCGCAAAACACCGTGATGTTTGAGCAGTTTTCCTAATTGACTAAGAAGACAAAATACGCATTAAATTTTTATAATCTTCTGCAAAATCACTGTCATCCTGAACCAATTCCTTAACTTTCCTGCACGCATGGATAACTGTTGTATGATCACGGCCACCAAAATGATCGCCAATTTCAGGCAGGCTATGATTGGTTAATTCTTTACTTAAAGCCATCGCCATTTGTCTAGGGCGAGCAATGGAACGACTGCGGCGTTTTGATAAAATATCAGCCACTTTGACCTTATAATACTCAGCGACCGTTTTTTGGATATTTTCGATGGTAACGAGCTTATCCTGTAGAGCCAAAAGATCACGCAACGCTTCATGAACAAACTCAATAGTAATAGGCTTCCCAGTAAAGTGAGCATTGGCAATAACTCTACGTAATGCTCCCTCGAGCTCCCTAACATTGGAACGAATACGCTTTGCAATAAAAAAAGCAACTTCATAGGGTAATTCGATGTTCGACTGTTCCGCTTTGCTAATTAAAATAGCAACACGTGTTTCGAGCTCAGGTGGCTCAACCGCAACCGTTAACCCCCAGCCAAAACGTGACTTCAAACGTTCTTCCATTCCTTCAATTTCTTTAGGATATCGGTCACTGGTTAAAATAATTTGTTGTTGTCCTTCCAATAACGCATTGAAGGTATGAAAAAATTCTTCTTGAGATCGATCTTTACCGGCAAAAAACTGTATATCATCAATAAGTAAAGCATTAAGAGAGCGATAAAAACGTTTAAATTCATTGATAGAATTGGTCTGGATAGCCTTAACCATATCCGCAACAAAACGTTCAGAATGTAAATAAAGGATTTTTGCATCCGGATTATTTTTTAATATGGCATTACCAATAGCATGCATCAGATGGGTTTTCCCTAAACCCACACCGCCATAAATAAATAGTGGATTATAGGCATCGCCGGGTCGTTCAGCGACCTGCATTGATGCTGCACGAGCAAGTTGGTTGGAATTACCCTCAACAAAACTTTCAAAGACAAATTTTTTGTTTAAATGACTACTCTTATAATCGACAGCTTTCTTAGGTACCGTCTTAAGTGAGGGGGAACTGACTGAAGTAGATACATTGGCATCGGATGAAAAAGATCCAACAGAACTAGAGGATCCTGAATCTGACTCAGTACTCGAAGTTTTGGTGCCAATTTCAATAGAAATCGATTTAATCTCATCACCACAAAATTGTTTTATTAGCTCTTCAATTCGTGCAAAAAAATGCTTTTTTACCCAATCTACAACAAATCGATTAGGTGCAAATAAAACGAAACGTTGCTCATCTGTGTGAGCCTGTAAAGGACGCAACCAGGTATTAAATTGTTGAGCAGAATACTCATCTTGCAAGAGACCTAAACATTTTTGCCAAACAGATGCTGACACAACATAACTCCTCATTAAATAAGGGTGGTAAAAAGAATATAAAACTAATTATCCACAGCATTTAAATATGCCACTGAAAGTACCTGGACAGCAAGATAATTAAGTATGAAATTATTACGTATAAAATCGAGAAATAGAATTTCTTCGGTTTACTAAGATGCCGCTGCAAGCAAATTATACTCAGCCTTGGGGATAAAGAAAAGTTATCCACAAAAAAAGTGCACGTATTTCAGAAGTAAGAGGAAAAAAGGGGCGCAGGCAATTCAAATTCAAAGGTTACAAAGAACTATGTGAGGGATGTACCATTTTTAATTTTAATGAGATTTGCCAAGGTGATGTTAAAAATAAGATTAAATATAAAGCAGATTGAATCAAGTTAGCTATGAATAGATGGGATCGAATGACGGGTATAAGATGCTAATAAAGTATTGAATAAATCCGAATTTAAAAATACATACAAATAGATCACAGGCTTAAAAAGAGCTTACAAACAGAGTTTGTTGCAACTTAACTTATTGTTTTAAATGACAATTACAAAGTTACTAACAAGAGATAGAAACATAATAACAATAAAATATTTTAAAAAAATAAAATAATGTAGTTATTAACAGACAAAAGTGAAAAAAAGGAAAGATACAAAAAATAATCAATTATCCAAATTGACAGTAGAAAAAAAGTTCTCTATTATTGCCAGCCTCATAATTTTATTAACAGGTTCATCATGAAACGTACCTTTCAACCTAGTAATTTAAAACGTAAACGTGACCATGGTTTTCGTGAGCGTATGGCTACTCGTGCAGGAAGATTAGTAATTAAGCGTCGTCGTGCTAAAGGCCGTAAACGTTTGACTGCCTAAGTGTTTGCTTTTAAAAAAACACAACGATTATTAACAAAATATGATTATAATCATGTGTTTGAGCAAGCAGAAAAAATTGTAACATCCGAATTTATCGTTCTCTTTAGAGAGAATAATTTAGGTTATGCTCGACTTGGGCTGGCGTTATCAAAGAAAGTGATAGCAAAAGCTCATGATCGAAATCGTGTTAAACGGCTGTTAAGAGAAAGCTTTCGACAAAAAGAATTGCCTGCATTCGATGTGGTTTTTTTAGCAAGACAAGGCGTAGCAAAACAAACAAATGCAATCATAAATGCTAGAATGAGCAAAACATGGAAAAAATTAATCTCATGTTACGAAAAATAGTTTGTTTCCCAATCAAATTATATAAATATTTGATTAGCCCCTTGTTAAAGCCTAGTTGCCGATACTACCCAAGTTGTTCACAATATGCTGAAAGCGCTATCCAACACTGTGGCATAACCAAAGGTTTATGGATGGCTTTAAAAAGAGTATTGCGTTGTCACCCTTGGTCACGTGGCGGCTATGATCCTGTACTCCCCAACAACGAGAATCATTGATGGATATACGACGTATTGTTTTATATATGGCGCTTGCGCTAGTTAGTTTATCACTTTGGAATGCCTGGCAAATAGACTATCCACCTCAGTCTCTACCAACAGAAAATGTGAGTACGCAACAAAAAAGTGGGCAACCTTTGCTACCGCAAGTCACCCCATCCGATACGTCTACATCTAACCCTATCAATCCAATTGCGGAACAACCTAAAAGTAGTAATACCCCGCTTATCCAGGTTAAAACTGATGTTTTAGATGTGGCTATTGATCCCGAACACGGTGATGTTGTCTCAGGACAACTCCTTGATTATCCCCAAAGCGTGGATGATAAAAATAAACCATTTCTTCTCTTACAAAATCAAGGCAATGAGCGTTATGTTGCAAACAGCAATCTTTTTGTAGCTTCAGGACAAAACGTCCAAGCGCAAGATTTTAACTTTACATCACCGCAACAACATTACGAAATGTCACCTGATCAGCAGCAATTAACGGTGACGCTTAATGGAAAAAATAGCGAAGGACTCGAGGTAAAAAAAGAATTTATTTTTACTAAAGGCAGCTATCTTATTGAGGTAAATTATAAAATTGTTAATCGGGGCAACGAGGTATGGACTGGATACTTGAATACCCAGCTGTTAAGAAGCTCACCTAAAGAAGATAAGTCAAGTGTATTTCATGTGGGTTCATATACTGGGGCTTCTTATTCAGAACCAGGAAAACACCGCTATCAAAAAGTAAGCTTTAGCGATATGAACAAAGCAAATCTTGATGTGGATAGTAAAGGTGGTTGGGTTGCTATGCAACAACATTACTTTTTAAGTGCGTGGGTTCCTGCGTCTAATGCGGAGAACAAGTTTTATACACGCGCGGTGAATAATGATTACACTATTGGCGCTGTAAGCAAACCGATTACTCTTAAACCCGAAGAGCAAGCCACAATTGGCTCCAGATTGTATATAGGACCAGAAATCACAAGCGTGTTAAAAGGGATTGCCCCATCACTCGACCTAACCGTTGATTATGGAATTTTATGGTTTTTATCTTCGTTATTATTTTCGGTGATGAAAGCAATATATAATTTCATTGGCAACTGGGGTTGGTCAATTGTCTTGGTAACCGTGTTGATTAAACTTGCTTTTTACCGTTTATCGGCTGCCAGCTATAAATCAATGGCAGGTATGCGTAAATTACAACCCAAACTGCAAGCCTTACGCGAACGTTATGGTGATGATAAAGCGAAAATCAGCCAAGCAACCATGGAATTGTATCGACAAGAAAAGGTAAATCCTTTGGGTGGTTGTTTGCCAATAGTTATTCAAATTCCTGTATTTATTGCACTGTATTGGGTTCTTTTAGAAAGTGTTGAGCTTAGACAAGCTCCATTTATCTTGTGGATTAAAGATTTGGCTTCACCTGATCCTTATCATGTATTGCCGTTAATCATGGGAGCTACCATGCTGATTCAACAAAAATTGAATCCAGCACCACCCGATCCTATGCAAGCAAAAATTATGATGTTTTTGCCGGTGTTGTTTACTGGTTTATTTTGGAATTTTCCAGCAGGTTTGGTTCTGTATTGGATTGTGAATAATACCTTGTCTATATTGCAACAATGGTACATTACACGTAAATATTCCGATGAAAAGCCAGCAAAAAAACTGGTCCCAGCTAAATAAATGTCTAGAGAAACTATCGTAGCTGTAGCTACCCCACCAGGTCGAGGTGGGGTAGGAATCATCCGCTTATCCGGTCCAAATTCATACTCCATTGCCGTTTCCCTTAATGGCAACAAATCATTACTACCCCGCAAAGCAACTTTTTGTTCGTTTTATTCATTTGCTGAGAATGAGGCAGCGCAACAACTTAATGAGTTAATAGATCAAGGAATTATGCTTTATTTTAAAGCTCCTCACTCATTTACGGGTGAGGATGTGGTTGAGATTCAAGCACACGGATCTCCTGTAGTTCTTGATATGCTGACCAAAACATGTATCCATCTAGGAGCTCGACTGGCTCGGCCCGGAGAGTTTTCTGAACGTGCATTTTTAAATGACAAAATTGATTTAACCCAAGCAGAGGCAATCGCAGATTTAATTCAAGCCAGCTCACAGACTGCAGCGCGAATGGCATTAAAGTCTCTACAGGGGGAGTTTTCAAATAAAATCAATAAATTAAATGAGAAGCTCATTTACTTACGTTTGTATGTGGAGGCTGCAATAGATTTTCCAGAAGAAGAAATTGATTTTCTTAATGATGGTAAGGTCGCTAATTTGCTCCACGATATCTTAACTGAATTAGATCTCATACGTTCCCAGGCCAATCAGGGAGTGATGTTGCGAGAAGGGTTATCTGTGGTGATTGCCGGAAGACCCAATGCGGGTAAATCCACCTTAATTAATTGTTTAGCGGGACGTGATGTGGCCATAGTGACCGAAATTGCAGGCACTACACGTGACATTATGCGTGAGCATATTTTATTGGATGACATCCCTTTACACATTATTGATACCGCCGGCTTACGAGATTCTAATGATATTGTCGAGAAAGAAGGGATCAAACGAGCCTGGCAAGAATTAAAAAAAGCAGATTGTGTTTTACATGTTGTAGATGTAAATGACCTGGAACACCATCAATATCTAACTAAGGAAATTAAGGCTGCCTTACCTGCGGAAGTGCCAATTATTACGGTATTCAATAAAATTGATACCTTAGGCCACAGTGCTCAAATTAACCATCATGATATTTACCTTTCCGCAAAATCAGGTGAAGGAATTGATGGCTTAAAACAAGTAATAAAACAGGTTGTAGGTTACCAACCTAATGAAGGTCACTTTCTTGCCAGAAGACGACATTTGCAGGCATTGGATGAGGCCAAGAATTTACTTTCTATTGGACAGCAACAATTGACCGATCATCGCGCTGGAGAGTTATTGGCCGAAGATTTGCGTCTTGCCCATCAAAGCCTGTGCGAAATAACAGGTCAGTTCAGTTCCGATGATTTATTAGGGCGAATCTTTTCTAGTTTTTGCATTGGTAAATAAATCCTTTAAGTTTTTCTTTGCATCGAAAATTCTTTCTTTACTGTTTTGAAACATTATGTTAAAAAAACAAACAAAAAAATCTTGTCAAAATCTCAAGCAGATGATAATGTACTAAAAAAAACACTCTGTAAATTTTTTGTAAAGTTAGGGGGATTATTATGGCAGACCCAAAATTGCATAAGAGATGGCGCAATGACAAAGCTAAATTCTTTAAAACCCCTCTTAGTATAAATATTGAAGCTGCCATTGAAGAAACCCAAAACCGCGCAGCTGAGCTAAACTATAAATTTATTTTGGAAAATCAAAAAATCATTGAAGCTGAATTTCTGGATTTATTTGCAGTATTGCAGAAGCAAAGAAATGAGAGTGATGAAAAAAATAAAGTTTTTTGGTTATATTGTTACTATTGCGCTACTCTGTTAGAACAATTCCATAAAGCCTATTCACAACAAAATAAAGAAGAAGAATATAAGAAATTTAAAGAACAAATAAGAAATTATTTATTGGGAATTAAAGATTCTGCTGAAGAAGAAGAAACATTTTTGGAATCATTAATAAACGGTTTTAAAAATAGTCTTTATAATTTATTGAGTGCTCCAGCTCACAGCTCTAGAATGCGTGAGTATTTGGCATTTATTAATTTGTGCCGTTTGCAATGGGTGTTTACCCGCCTTACCCTAGTATCTGGTTTTTCACTTGCAAAAGAGCTCCATTGGCTTGATAACCTCGATTATTCAATATTGGGTCCAAACACAAATGTAGATCAAGTCATTGGAACACTTAACGCCGCGAATGGGATACTAAGTTATTTTAGTGTTGGTTTGTTTATAGGAACCCTTTTAATCGATACCGCAACGTTGATTAAACATACCTTTTTCCCCGCAAAGGGAGAAGGTAAGAATACTCCTGAAGAAATTTGGGCCCGTTTTAAATATGAGATTTTTAAACGGCACGGAAGTAATGCAAATGATTTGGTTTGGTCCGTAGTTAACTTTATGACCAATCTCAACCACATCACCCACATACCCGATCCTACAGCAGGTATTATTACAGGTATCTTTTTAGGCTTTGATGTCTGTATGACGTTGTATAAATGTTATTTGGCAAGACAAGAATATGTACTTAAAACATCACAATATGAAACGGAAATTAGGACTATTTGCGGAGTAAAGAGCGAATCCCAATTAACCATTCAGCAGCAAGCCCGAGTTAATGTTCTCAAAAAGCAAATTATAGAGGAAGAGATCAAATGGCAAATAAAGGAGCGCACTTTTTATTTTAATGCTTCAGCTGCTGCATTATTGATGATTGGCTTTACAGCATCATTGGCCTTGTCTGGACCTGCAGCACCTGTTGTCTGTTTCTTCATATGCACTATCGCGGTAGCTATGTATCGATCCAGTGGCGCTTTTAATAAATATCAGGAAAAGAGCTTGAGACTGGACCATGCGGTAGGAACTGAACGTGCTTTAGCAGAAAGAGAATTTGAAGCGGCACGTATGGACTTTTATTTCACATTGATAAAAAATACGGTTGTGCCTATTTTTCTAATTACCGCCTGGGCAACTTGTTGGCCTGTAGGACTGGCTTTCACTGTTTTATACTTAGGGTGCGAGTTGTCTCATGCGTATAATCAACACTGCAGTAAAAAAGAAGATCCAGATGCCTTAGAGAAACCCAATTCGGTATGGGAACAAGAATACGACAAACTTCCTTTGCTTACCGTCGATGATTCAGAAGAGAGCTGTTACTGTATGTAGTGATGTTTGAAAGGAAGCGACGCCAAAAAAGCGCTTCCTTATTCTTTGTTTTTTATTGTCAAAGCTTGTTCATACAACTCATTTTTATTGCCATCAGTTATTTTACACGCAAGGCTTACTGCTTGTTTTAGAGGTAATTCACTTAGTAATACCTGCAGCAGTTTTTCATTGTCGTTTTCCAGTGGAGTAATAGGACGAGGAGGGATAAGTAAGACAAACTCACCTTTAACGTGGGCTGAAGCGGATAAAAGCCAATTCTTAACCTCCTCGGTAGTTCCTGAAATAAAACGCTCAAATGTTTTCGTAAGTTCCTTGGCTAAAACTAACTCGCACTCAATCCCAAAAATGGTACCTATATCTTCAATACAGTTTAATATGCGATGGGTTGACTCATAAAAAATTAAAGTATGAGGCTCTGATCTTAAGGATTCTAATTTGCTCTTCCTTGCTTGCTGTTTCGCGGGAAGAAAACCTAGAAACAAAAAAGAATCTGTAGGAATGCCCGCCGCACAAAGAGCAGTGACTAAGGCGCACGCTCCTGGGATAGGAATAACCGGAACTTGATGTTGACGAGCTAATTTTACTAATAGATAACCGGGGTCGCTAATTAATGGAGTCCCCGCATCACTGATTAAGGCTATGGACTTTCCTGATAAAAGTTGTTCAATAATGTGTTTGCTTTTATCATTTTCATTATGCGCATGGAGTGATTCCAGATTATTTTTTATTCCTAAAGAGCTAAGTAATTGTATGGAATGACGGGTATCTTCAGCTAAAATAAAATCAACAGACTTAAGTACCTCTATGGCTCTAAAGGTAATGTCCTCACGATTTCCTATGGGAGTTGCAACGATATAAAGCGTTCCTGTCCCTGTTGCTAGTGAGTTAGTCATAGTTTATCCTCTTGCATTATTGCTCATTCAATTCTTGAAAAACATGTTAATAAAAATTCGCGCTTTTTTTTTACTGACATCTACTTTTTTTCTTTGTCAGTGTACTACCGCCGTGAATCCTCCCGAAATGGCAGCGCCAGTGCCTGCACCAAAGGTAGAGAAAAAAATAGCGAATCCTTATTCTAAACCTACTGCAAATTATCTGACTCAGGCTAAAAATCAAGAAGGAATTGAAAAGCAAGAATCGTTACTCTTGGCTGCAGGGCGTTTGATCTCAGAGGGCCAATGGCGGCAAGGTGCTGCTATTTTAGCACAGACTTCTGAGTTAACACCGGAACTTCGAGATGAAAAAAATCTTTTATTGGCCCAAATTGACCTAATCCGTGATCGACCTAAAACGGCTTTAAATAAATTAGCCAATATTAGCGAAATGAATTCATTTTCTGCATATCAAAAAATTCAGCTTCATGAACTCTTGGCTCAAGCCTACTCCAGAGAAGGAAAACAATTAGAGGCAATTAATGAGCGGATAAAACTTGAAACTTTGTTGGCAGATCAAGAAAGCCTGGATAATAATCGTCGCACCCTTTGGTTAACCCTGACCCGGATGCCACAAACCGAATTAAGCAATTTGGCTACTCAAGCATCAACCCAACCTGTGTTTCAAGGTTGGATTCAACTTGCTTTGATTTCACGCAAGTATCGTGATAATCCAAAGTCTCTGCTGGTTGCTTTAAATCAATGGCAATCTCAGTACAATAATCACCCAGCAGGTACTATTTTACCTAATCCTCTGGACTCGATGGCAAATAAAATGCGTCCTCAACCCAAAAAAGTAGCACTTTTGTTACCTATGAGTGGTGCATTGCAAGGACCAGGAACCGCTGTACGTGATGGGTTTATGGCTGCATATAAAAATAATAACAGTGAATCCTCCATGCAAGTGAAATCTTATGATACCAATAAAGGTGATATTGCCTCTTTGTATCAAAATGCAATTGATGAGGGTGCCGATTACATTGTAGGGCCTTTAACAAAATCTCAAGTAGCTACCGTTGCGGCCTTACCACACCCTGTTCCTACCCTCTTATTAAATGATGCGGATACTAATATTCAGGAAAATTCCTATTCATTTGGGCTTTCACCCGCAAATGAAGCAACCCAGGTAGCCATTAGAGCAAAAAATAAAGGATATAATCGGGCGTTAATTATTGCCCCAGGAAATGATTGGGGAAAAGAGATCACCAAAGCGTTTGAGCAACAATGGCAAAAAGGTGGTGGTCGAATTGTTGGTACGTTACGCTATGGTGCTAGCGATGATTTGAATAAAAAAATGAAAGATTTTTTACAAATCAGTGATAGTCAGCAACGTGAACAAAAATTAAGGGAATTATTAGGACAAAGGATTCAGCCAATTATTAGTCGCAGGCAAGATTTTGATATGGTATTTCTGTTGGCCTATCCCTCAAAAGCGCGTCAAATTATGCCTTTACTGAATTATTATTATGCAGGAGACGTTCCTGTGTATGCTACGGCAAGTGTTTATAGCGGGAGTGCTAATCCACTGAAAGATAAAGATTTGGATGGGATTATTTTTTGTGACATTCCTTGGGTGTTTGCGCATCAGGCAGGTACACGCAATTGGCCTGAACAATTTAACAGTTATAACCGATTGTATGCTTTAGGAATAGACAGTTATACTTTGGCCACCCAATTAAATCAATTAATGCTATTCCCTGCGGATAAGTCACGTAATGGGGAAGGAATTTTATACATGCAGCCGTCTCAACACGTTGCACGTGTGTTGGAATGGGGGCAGTTCAAACAAGGCCTTGTCCATTCCTTAGGTGAGACCGTGTAAGTGATGACTTATGAAAAAGGCCGTATTGCGGAAGAAAAAGCATTAGCTTATTTGAAAAAACAAGGTCTTACTTTAATTATGCAAAATTACACCTGCCGCTTGGGTGAAGTTGATTTAATTATGCGTGATAAAGAACAATTAGTTTTTATAGAAGTACGTTCGCGGGTTTCTACCCAATTTGGTGGTGGGATCGCAAGTGTTACTTATACAAAAAAACAAAAGATACTTAAAGCAGCGACCCATTATCTACTGAAGCATCGAATGTATGATCAATTCGCTCTTCGTTTTGATGTGGTAAGTATTGATGGAGCAACAGCTTCCATTAATTGGATAAAGGATGCGTTTGGTGCAGATTATTAATTAAACATAGCTTGGGTAAGCGAAGAGTTCAGGGTGATGGAAGTGTCCACTCAGGCTACAAAAAATTATGAAGTAGAGGTTTAACATGATGGGACAAATGGAAGATCGAGTAAGACATCTGTTTGGGGTCAATATAGAAACCAAAATAGCACTTGCTGACTCGTTATCTGATTCAATCGCCAGAGCGGGACAACGTTTAGTAAATTGCTTGCTTGCGGATGGAAAAATATTATTGTGTGGAAATGGGGGCTCGAGTGCCAATTGCATGCATTTTGCAAGCGCTATGTTGAACCAATTTGAAGTGGAAAGACCCTCTCTTCCGGTAATTAATTTAAGTACAGATGCGAGCAGTTTAAGCTATTCTGCAAATGATAATCATTATAACCAGGTTTTTGCGCGACAAATTCAGGCGTTAGGGCAAGAAAATGATGTATTACTTTTACTAACTACCTCGGGTAACTCGGACAGTATGTTGCATGCACTGCATGCTGCGAATGAACGAGGAATGGACACCGTAGCTTTAAGTGGAAGGGATGGAGGTGTACTTGCAAATCATTTAGGCCCAGAAGATATTGAGCTTCGCGTTGCTTCAGATAATTCAGCACGAATTAGAGAAATGCACTTGTTCATCTTGCACTGCTTTTGTGATTTAATTGACCAGTCCTTATTTGGTCAGGTGTTGGGGTAAAAAAAAATGAGTTTCAAATTAAAATCAATCGCTTTTCTTTTAGCAACAACCTTACTCACAGGTTGTGTTGCGGCTGTAGTAACTGGAGCAGTGGCTGGAATGGTTTATGATCGCCGTGGTGTCATCACTATGGAGGCTGATGCGCGCTTATTTCATGTTATTCATAAGGCAATAGTTACAAATCGACAGTTTAGTGATTCACGAGTTGTTGTGACGAGTTTTAATCGTTCGGTTTTACTTGTAGGACAAACGCCTACTCCATCTTTACGCGATTTAGCAGAAAAAATAGCCCGAGGTGCTCCTGGTACCCATAGAGTTTATAATGAAATCTCAGTTGGATATCCTTTACCGCTTACAGAACGATCCAAAGACAGTTTGATCACCAGTCAAGTCCGTAGCCGAATGTTAGCCAAAAAGGGACTTGAGTCTGGATCGATTCGTATTGTGACCGAAAATAAAGTAGTTTATCTCATGGGTATCGTTAACCAGCAGCAAGCTGCTCTTGCAGTTGATGCAGCGCGACGCGTTAATGGTGTGGATAAAGTCGTTAAAATTTTCCAATATATTCATTAAATAAAATGTTAAAACAAGGATGTTTTGCCGTATTACTTGCAGGTCTTCTATTTGGTTTATCTAGCTGTGTAGGCGGCTTATGGACTGGCGCTACTATGGTTTACGACAGACATAATGTATATAAAAAACTGGATGATTACAGTTTAAATATTAAGGTGAATAATGCGATAACCGTGGATAACGCCTTCAAAAATAATGAATGCGTGATTGATATTGCCGTGTTCAATGGTGATATTTTAGTGTCTGGCCACGTACCATCAGTAGAAATGAAAAACAAATTGAGTCGCCGGTTAGCTAAGGTAAAAGGTTATAGACGTTTATTTAATCAAGTACAAGTTCGTACTGAAGAATCTAATTTGATGCTAGATAGTTGGATAACCGCGAAAATTCGCGGCCAAATGTTTGCAGATGATTCGATTGATCCTAATGCATTTAAAATTGTTACTTCCGATCAAGTGGTCTATTTGATGGGAGATGTTCATAAAGAACAAGCTGAAAAAGTAGTTAATATGGCACGAGAGACCAGCGACGTTGTACGCGTGGTAAAAATGCTAAAATATTTTACTTATCAAGATAATTCTGTAGGATAATCCTAAAAAAAACGATTGATTCAAGCAGCACATACATCCAACCGCTTTTTTTAGGATGAATGTATATTAATGGAAATTTCCCTTATCAGGTCGTTTACGCATTTTCCTTAAATTAGATTGACGTACTAATCCCGTAGAGCCATTTAACTCTTCTTCTTCCTCATTAAAGCCATTGGTTTGATTACAAGGGTGGGATCTATAGTGTTGTCGATATTCTAGATGATGTTTGTTATGTTTATGATGTAACCCATCGCTATAACGAGCGAGCATTTTTTGTTGCAGACTGGCTGCAGTACGTTGGATCTTATCAGGCATGTTCTTTCCTTTTGCGAGGTTAATAAACACTACTTATTACCCAAGTTGCGATAATAAGTTCCACACTTTAATTATAGACGCTAAAATCGAGTTTAAGGGGACTTCGACAGAAGAAAACCCAATAAGTATATGGAGAAATGAACGTCTTTTGATTTGTTCTGCAATATGGGTTTTTTACTCTTGAGACCCCATCAAAGACGAGTTAGCACATAAGAACAGCCTCTACCCATCCCAGAGGTCAATCGTATCGCTTGATAATATTGGGCCAATAATCAATAAACAATCGCATATGTATAAAATATGGCATTGATTATTCCTGTGGGTTGCTTTATAATTCGCGCGGTGAAACTTAGGTGAATATGTGAACAAACAACTAAGTAAACGCGGAATTGTACGATTATGGCTTATACAGTTAGGCGTTACATTGGTCTTTGCAGCTTTATGTGCACTAGTATATAGTACTAATGCAGCGAGTTCAGCATTGCTTGGTGGTATGGTGTGTATTGTTCCTAATGCGTATTTTGCAAGCAAACTATTTAAGTATCAAGGTGCACGTTCAGCCAGACAGATTGTAAATAGTTTTTATAAAGGCGAAGCATTAAAGATAGTTATATCCATATTCCTATTCACTGCGGTGTTTTTGCTTTTTAAAATCACACCGTTAGCGTTTTTTGCGGCATACATTATGATACAGATGACGCATTGGTTTGCCCCGTTGATTATTGTAAATAAACAGAATAGGCCTGAAAGTGACTGAAATGGTATCTAGCACAAACTACATTAAGCATCATTTAACGTATCTTACTTATAACGTTAGTGATATGAAATTGGGTTCGGGTGGTTTCTGGACATTGAATCTTGACACATTATTTTTCTCTATTGTTTTAGGAATTTTGGCTTGTGGGCTAATGTATTTTGGTGCACGCAAAGTGACTACGGGCATACCCGGTAAATTACAGAACTTTGCGGAAATTATGCTGCAATTTGCAGATAATCAGGTTAAAGATTGCTTCCATGGCAAGAATAACTTAATAGGTCCCTTGGCATTAACCATATTCCTCTGGGTTTTCCTGATGAATTTCATGGACATTTTGCCTGTAGATATATTACCGGCACTGGCTCAAACTGGTGGAATCCATTATCTTAAAGTAGTGCCAACCAACGATTTAAACTTAACTTTTGGATTATCCCTTTCAGTATTTATTCTAATTATTTTTTACAGTATTAAAATAAAAGGTCCCAAAAAGTTCCTCAAAGAATTAACCTTACAACCTTTTAATCACCCTGGATTCATACCTTTTAACCTGCTGCTCGAAGTGGTTGGTCTGGTTGCTAAGCCAATTTCACTAGCACTTCGTTTATTTGGTAACTTATATGCAGGCGAATTAATATTCATATTGATCGCGCTGTTAACCTTAAATGCTGCAACTTCATCAACACTGGGTACTGCGACTTTAGGCTCAGCACAATTTATTTTGGCGCTGGCATGGTCAATATTCCACATATTGGTGATAACATTGCAAGCATTTATTTTCATGGTGCTAACGATTGTTTACCTTAGTTTGGCACACGAAGATCATTAACCGATTTAATTTTCATCCATTGTAAAGGGGATAAATATGCAAGCCGCTAGTTTAATAGCACAAATTCAGAGTATGACCGTTGTTGCGGTTGCCTTGTTAATTGGTTTAGGTGCATTGGGCACAGCGATAGGATTTGGTTTGCTTGGTGGCAAATTCCTTGAAGGCTCAGCTCGTCAACCAGAAATGGTTCCAATGTTACAAGTAAAAATGTTCATCGTTGCAGGTCTGTTAGACGCCGTAACCATGATTGGAGTGGGTATCGCATTGTTCTTTACTTTCGCAAACCCTTTCCTAAGCAACCTGGGTTCTTGATAACACATGATCAGGGCGCCAGGCGCCCTAATTGTTACAGGAGATTAAACGGTGGAAATTAATTTAACATTAATAGTACAAATGCTCGTTTTTGCAGCGTTTGTTTTGTTTACCATGAAGTTAGTATGGCCTCCATTAGCAAAAGCAATGGAAGAGCGACAAGACAAAATTGCCGATGGTTTAGCAGCTGCTGAGCGTGGTCGAAAAGAATTGGAACTGGCACAACATCGTGTAAAAGATGAATTGAAACAAGCTAAAGTTCAATCAGCAGACATCATTGAAAAAGCTAATAAACGTGCTGCGCAAATCATCGAAGAAGCAAAAGAAGCTGCAAAACATGAAGCGCAAATGCAAGTGAAATTGGCACAAGAGCAATTACTGCAACAAGTCAATCATGCTAAAGATGAACTCCGTAAACAGGTTGCAAACTTAGCAATAAGTGGTGCTGAGAAAATTTTGAAGCGCGAAATTGATGCTAAAGCAAATACTGCTTTGTTAGATAACTTGATAGAAGAGATTTAAAATGTCTGATAGTACCACCATAGCCAGACCCTATGCTAAAGCCATATTTGAATATGCTTTAGGGGAAAAAAAATTAGCTGAGTGGTCAGCACATTTGGGAAATCTTGCACAAGCTGTGCTGATGCCTGAAGCGGAGAAGTTTATTGCTAATCCAGGAACAACGGTAGCGCAGCATATCGAGTTGTTGTGTTCAGCAATCAATGTAAAATCAAATGAAAATACGCCATTAAACAATTTAATTACTTTATTGGCTACAAATAAAAGATTGTTATTGCTTCCAGATATCTGTGCACTCTATGAAGCACATCGTGCAGAGCAAGAAAAAACTCTGTGTGTTGATGTTAGCAGTTATTCTGATTTATCAAATGCGCAACAACAGCGCTTAATCGAATCATTAAGTCAGCGCTTACAGCGCAAGGTCTCGTTAAAAATCAGTATTGATCCTTCCTTGCTTGGTGGAGCAATAATTCGAGCGGGCGATTTAGTTATAGATGGTTCAGTTCGTGGCAAGCTTAATAAGCTCAGTACAGAATTGGCCGCATAATTTAGAGGATAGTTTCCATGTCAGAACAAGTAGCGTTAAATCCTTCTGAAATCAGTGAATTAATCAGAAAGAAAATAGAACACTTTAGTGTAGTATCTGAGTCACGTAATGAAGGTACTATTGTCAGTTTGAAAGACGGTGTTGTGAGCTTGCATGGCCTTGAGGATGCAATGGCTGGGGAAATGATTGAATTCCAAGGCGGAATTTTTGGTCTGGCTCTCAACCTTGAAAGAGACTCGGTAGGCGCGGTTGTTCTTGGTGATTATTCTACTTTAGCTGAAGGCCAGAAAGGCAAATGTACTGGACGTATTCTTGAAGTTCCAGTGGGTAAAGGGCTTTTAGGTCGTGTTGTTGATGCATTAGGAAATCCAATTGATGGTAAAGGTCCTATCGATGCATCAGGAATGGCTCCTATTGAAAAAGTTGCTCCTGGCGTTATTGCACGTAAATCTGTAGACCAACCCGTACAAACCGGATTAAAAGCGATTGACGCTATGATCCCCGTTGGTCGTGGACAACGAGAGCTCATTATTGGTGACCGCCAAACAGGGAAAACTGCAATCGCAATTGATGCAATCATTAATCAGAAAGGCACTGGCGTTAAGTGTGTTTATGTAGCAGTAGGCCAAAAAGCTTCATCTGTGGCAGCAATAGTACGTAAACTTGAAGAGCACGGCGCATTAGAGCACACCATTGTAGTCGTTGCGGGTGCGTCTGATTCAGCTGCATTACAATTCATCGCACCTTATGCTGGATGCACCATGGGCGAGTACTTCATGGAGCGCGGTGAAGATGCATTAATTGTATACGATGACTTAACCAAACAGGCATGGGCTTATCGACAAATTTCCTTGTTGTTAAGAAGACCACCTGGTCGTGAAGCATATCCTGGTGATATTTTCTATTTGCACTCACGTTTGTTAGAGCGAGCTGCACGAATTAATGCTGATGAAGTAGAAAAATTAACAAATGGTGAAGTTAAAGGAAAAACAGGATCATTGACTGCATTGCCAATTATTGAGACGCAAGCCGGTGACGTATCTGCATTCGTTCCTACAAACGTTATTTCAATTACCGACGGTCAGATCTTCCTTGATGTTGATTTATTTAACTCAGGCGTAAGACCCGCAATTAACTCCGGTCTTTCTGTATCACGTGTTGGTGGTGCTGCTCAAACCAAAATTATGAAAAAGCTGGGCGGTGGAACACGTTTAGCACTAGCTCAATTCCGTGAATTGGAAGCGTTCTCTCAATTTGCTTCAGATCTAGACGATGCAACGCGTAAGCAGTTAGAGCGCGGTCAGCGAATTACTGAGTTGATGAAACAAAAACAATATTCGCCATTATCTGTTGCAGAAATGGGAACTGCATTGTTTGTTGTTGAAAAAGGTTACTTGGATGATGTACCTGTAAGTGAAGTTGCTGCGTTTGAAGCGTCATTACATGACTATATGCGTTCCTCGCATCCCGATCTACTACAGCTGATCAGTGAAGCGGGTGCTTACGATAATGACATTGAAGCAAAATTGAAAAAAGCTGTAGAGGACTTTAAACGTACAGCAAGTTGGTAAGTCAATTTAAGGCGAAGTGATATTATGGCTGGAGCAAAAGAAATCCGTTCGAAAATTTCGAGTATTAATAAGACTCGAAAAATTACTCGTGCGATGGAAATGGTGGCGGCAAGCAAAATGCGTAAAACTCAGGAACGAATGCGCGCATCCAAACCCTATGCCAGTAAAATCTACAGTGTAGTTAAGCATATTGCTCGTGCACATTCAGAGTACAGACATCCTTTTATGACCCACCGCGAGATTAATCGTGTTGGGCTAATTGTGGTTACCACAGACCGCGGTCTGTGCGGTGGTCTCAACGTAAACTTATTGCGTGAAACCGTACGTACGATGCGTAGCTGGAAAGAGCAAGGCAAAGAGGTTGACATTGCTGTAATTGGCCGTAAGGGACAAGCATTCTTTAAACGAGTAGGAAGCAATGTTCTAGGCTCAAAAGATCATCTAGGTGATACACCGGGCATTAACGACCTAATTGGTGTCGTTAAAGTGATGCTTGATGCGTTTAGTAATGGCACCATTGACGCATTGCATGTTGTATACAACGAGTTTGTTAACACCATGACTCAAAAGCCAGTGGTGAAACAATTACTACCATTGCCAAAATCAGAAGAAGACAGCAATGTAATGGGGCATCATTGGGACTATATTTATGAACCTGATGCTAAGGAATTGCTCGATAATCTTTTAGAACGTTATATCGAATTACAGATTTATCAGG
Source organism: Legionella nigrisilvae (assembly GCF_977063395.2). Lineage (NCBI taxonomy): Bacteria > Pseudomonadati > Pseudomonadota > Gammaproteobacteria > Legionellales > Legionellaceae > Legionella > Legionella nigrisilvae. The sequence continues at coordinate 510,324 of NZ_CDRUGZ020000019.1, read as the reverse complement.
CAGTAGTTGAAAATATTGCTTGTGAACAAGCGGCTAAAATGATTGCAATGAAAAACGCAACGGATAATGCCGGTGATTTGATTAAAGAATTTCAATTGGCTTATAACAAAGCTCGACAAGCTGCTATTACTCAAGAGTTAGCAGAGATTGTCGGTGGCGCAGCCGCTTTATAAGAGGGTATAAAATGAGCTTAGGAACTGTAGTAGAAATTATTGGCGCGGTTGTGGATGTGGAATTCCCCCGTGAGAATGTCCCTAAAATCAATGATGCATTGAAACTTGTTGATGGTGATTTGGTTTTTGAAGTACAGCAACAGCTGGGTGATGGTGTAGTTCGTACTATTGCAATGGGAACAACCGAAGGACTTAAGCGCGGTTTAAAAGCTGAAAATACAGCGAATCCTATTCAAGTGCCTGTTGGCAAAAAAACTCTGGGCCGCATCATGGACGTTTTGGGTCGTCCAGTTGATGACGCAGGTCCAATTGGTGCTGAAGAGCATTGGTCAATTCACCGCAAACCGCCAAGTTATGAAGAGCAAGCTGGAAGTCAGGAATTGCTTGAAACAGGTATTAAAGTTATTGACTTGCTTTGTCCTTTTGCGAAAGGAGGTAAAGTGGGTCTATTCGGTGGTGCCGGTGTGGGTAAAACCGTTAACATGATGGAATTAATCCGAAACATCGCGATTGAGCACAGTGGATACTCAGTATTTGCGGGTGTAGGTGAGCGTACTCGTGAAGGAAATGACTTCTATCATGAAATGAAAGACTCTAATGTATTAGACAAAGTATCCTTGGTTTACGGCCAGATGAATGAGCCCCCAGGTAACCGTTTACGCGTGGCACTAACTGGCTTGACTATGGCTGAAAAATTCCGTGACGAAGGCCGTGACGTGTTGTTATTTATTGACAACATTTATCGTTATACTTTGGCAGGTGTTGAAGTATCAGCACTTTTAGGCCGTATGCCTTCCGCAGTGGGTTACCAACCAACACTTGCTGAAGAAATGGGTATGCTGCAAGAGCGTATCACTTCTACCAAGACTGGTTCTATCACCTCAATTCAAGCGGTATATGTACCTGCGGACGATTTAACTGACCCATCCCCAGCAACTACGTTTGCTCACTTGGATGCTACAGTTGTATTGTCACGTCAAATTGCTGAGTTAGGTATTTATCCTGCAGTAGATCCTTTGGACTCTACTTCTCGACAATTAGATCCATTAATTGTAGGACAAGAACATTACGATACAGCTCGTCGTGTACAACAAACATTACAACGCTATAAAGAATTAAAAGATATTATTGCTATTCTGGGTATGGACGAATTATCTGAAGAAGATAAACGTGTTGTTACTCGTGCGCGTAAAATCCAAAGATTCTTGTCACAACCATTCTTCGTTGCTGAAGTATTTACTGGTTCTCCAGGAAAGTACGTTTCTTTGAAAGATACGATCAAAGGCTTCCAAGGTATTCTCGCGGGTGAATATGATGATTTACCTGAGCAAGCCTTTTATATGGTTGGTAGCATTGAGGAAGCGGTTGCTAAAGCTAAGACCTTGTGAGGTAGGCAAATATGACTAGAACAACGCACTTAGACATTGTTAGTGCTGAACATGAAATATTCTCTGGTGTAGTAGAAATGGTAGTTGCCACCGGAGAATTAGGCGAAATAGGTATTACAGCCGGTCATGCACCTTTGCTTACAGTTCTAAAGCCAGGTGAGGTACGAGTTACCTTGCCTGGTGGTCACCAAGAAATTTACTATGTTCAAGGTGGAATGCTGGAAATACAACCCAACTGTGTGACTGTTCTTGCCGATGTGGTTGAGCGTGCTGATCATCTTGATGAAGCTGCTGTTCTTGCTGCTAAAGCGCAAGCCGAAGCTGCAATGTCAAGCAAAGGCGGTGAAATGGATTATTCCGTAGCTGCTGCAGAATTAGCTCGTGCTGTTGCACAAATTCGAGCTATTCAAAAAGTTAGAAAAATAGTTAAATAGTTATGTAGTTCCAATTTTGTAGCCTCTTTTGTTTTATACTTTTTATTAAAGAGGCTCCAATTCACCATGGTTTTTCTTCTTCATATTCATAAATTGGGAATTTAACCAAATTACATTAATCTTCGATTATCTGTTTTGTTCTCCCCATTCTTTTTTTCAGGCGTTGGAAATTTTTTATTGCCAATTTCTGAATATAAAATAACCTGATTTCTGCCGTTTGCTTTTGCAAAATATAAAGCTTTGTCAGCTGACTCGATTAATTCCTCTGGGGTACGCCCATTATTAGGAAATACAGATATACCGATAGAAATTGTTATTGGACCTACGTGTTGCGCTCCATATTTTATTTGTATTCGCGAAACGGAATGCCTTATGCTCTCAGCACGGGTTTTAATCATATCGGCATTGGTGTCATAAAAGACAATTATAAACTCTTCCCCACCATAACGTGCAGCAATATCCCCTATACGAATATCATCTTGTAACACTTTTCCTAGTTCTTTTAGGGCGGCATCACCCGCATCATGCCCATAAGTGTCATTAATTTTTTTGAAGTGATCTAAATCTAACATCAATACAGCGAGTGGCACTTTAGTGCGCTCTGATTGGTGAATTTGTTTTAAAAGAAAATCCTCTAAATAACGTCGGTTATATAAACCGGTCAAAGGATCACGCATGGATTGATATCGGAGATTCTCCCTTAAACGAACATTAGCAAAGGCTAGTGCAGTTAACTCGGCAAACGCAGTAATTAAAAGACGCTGACTTTCAGAAAATGCAATTGGGGTTTCTTCTACAATTTCTAAGTATAACAAACCATAAATATCATTTTGCGCCATTAATGGCACACAGATGTATGTTGAGTTTTGTTCTTTGGTAATGTTTACGTGATTGCAAATTAATTCATGGTGGTTTGACCGAACATGATGAATTCTCCCCAAACGAAGTGCCCAACATTGTTCGGGAGTGAAAGTAGCTTCTTGAGTATTTGGCTCGCCCCAAGTTGTTGCTAGTTCAAGATAGTTTTTTGAGGGATGCATCACATACAAATAACCACTGGCAAAATGCAACATTCGCTGGCAATATTTGGTCATAACATTACTTAATTCATTTTGAGAGTTGCACGCGAGCATGATATCGCTCATCTCGACAAGCAGCGTAATTTGTTCGTTTTTATCTTGTAGAGCTTGCATTCCGGCGTTGAGTTTTTCATAAGAGTCTTTAAGAGCAAGTTGTTCTTCAAGTTGCTTGGTAATGTTGCGGATAATATGCATTGTGCCACTAATTACGTTTTTTTCATCGCTAATTAAACTGGATGTAATTTCATAGATCACCCGCTTTTTTTGAAGTTCCACCTCAATATTTTTAACAACTTCTTCTCCTTTTAGTGACTCCTTCCATGCCTCGATTAATTTATTTTTTGAGCTCGGACTCTCGGCAAATGCCTCCTCCAAACTCATCCCTACAGAAATAGACTTACCAAATAAACGTTTGAATTCGCGCTGATAAGCTTCATTAAAAATAATGTAGCGGCAATTGTTATCCACGGCTGCTATCATGTCTGTGGCGCTTTCTAGAATACTCCTTAAGCGCGTTTCCACATTTTTTCGGTCGCGTTCTGCCTTGAGGCTTCGGTCAAGCTCTTTGTTGGCCAGGATGAATACTAAAATTAACCCGAATATGCTAACAATACCACCAACTATATTGATTAGGTTTGCCAGTTGGGTATCGGTCAACACCATATCATTTCTTCCCTTGAGCAGGACTAATTCAACCGATTTAATTTCTTGACCTAAGCCCTTAATTTGATTGGAAAGATCAACTTCTTGTCGGAAAAAATCGATACCCTCTTGTGTATTTAACTGATTATTCATCTTTAATTGAATGGTTTGATTTAATTGACTAAGTCGTTGGTTGGTTAAATCTCTAAAACGCGTGACGCGTTCTGCTTGGGAGGGGTTATCCTTGGTTAATTCAAGCAAGTTATCGAAATTTGATTTGAAGCTGGTTTTTATCTTATCCATATTCATTATAAACTGATTATCACCTGAGATAAGATAGCCTCTTTGCTGCGAATTAATGCTGACTATGGCATAGAGTATTTCATCTGTAGTATGAATCACTTCATAAGTATGGGTTACCCAACGGTTCGCTTCGACCAGTTTGTTGGATTGACGATAGGCAAAAATGCCATCCATTATTACGAGTATAAGGGCCGGTATAAAAATAAAATAAAGCAAGACTTTGCTAAATTGAGAATCCGTATTGGCAAATAGCGAGTTCTGACTTTGCTTTTTGCTGTTATTCATATAGGTCAATTCCATTTTCCCCTTTATTCAATTATATATCATTATCAATTAAATTGACCGGGCAGAGAAAATTGTGAATAAAAAAAGATTATGATTTCTTTTAATTTACAACCACTTGATCTTATATTTATTTGTAATACACAAAGTTATCCACAGGATAAAAATGATATGAAAAAAAGCATATTTTAAAATGCATTAAATTTCAATGACTTATAAATTTGCTCCCCATAATTATGAACGTACACACAAAGTTATTCACAATTTATAAGCTCTTTCTATATATGCACTAACCAGAGTTTGATAAAATTACTTTCCAATAGAGCATCACGATGGTTAAATAGTAATTATTAATCCCATGAATAAAAAAACAATGAATGAAGTAACAGAACGCAAAGCATTAACTGAATTTACAGAAAAGGCTTACCTAGACTATTCAATGTATGTCATATTGGATAGGGCCTTACCCCATATTGCAGACGGATTAAAGCCTGTTCAACGACGTATTATTTATGCGATGTCTGAACTGGGTTTGAAGGCAACTGCCAAATATAAAAAATCAGCGCGTACGGTCGGGGATGTGCTAGGTAAGTTTCATCCTCATGGTGATAGTGCCTGTTATGAAGCCATGGTACTCATGGCCCAACCCTTTTCGTACCGTTACCCCTTTGTGGATGGTCAAGGCAACTGGGGATCCCCTGATGATCCAAAATCATTTGCCGCCATGCGTTATACGGAAGCTCGCTTATCGCCTTATGCGGAAATTTTACTTTCAGAGTTATTACAAGGTACTGTGGATTGGACTGATAATTTTGATGGAACTTTACAAGAACCCTCATTATTACCAGCACGCTTACCTAATATATTATTGAATGGTGCAACCGGAATTGCTGTGGGGATGGCTTCAGATATTCTGCCCCATAACTTGACCGAAGTGGCTAATGCCTGCATCCATCTTTTGGATAATCCTCAAGCCGATTTAAACGCAATCAGTCAATATATCAAGGGTCCAGATTTTCCAACAGAAGCTGAAATAATAACTCCGCCCGAAGCCATAGCGAACATGTATGAGACAGGTAATGGTTCAATTAAAATGCGGGCTGTTTATAGTCAGGAAAAGCAAAATATTGTCATCACTGCGTTACCCTATCAGGTATCGGGTGCGAAAGTAATCGAGCAAATTGCGTTACAGATGCAACAGAAAAAACTTCCTATGGTTGAGGATTTACGTGATGAGTCCGATCATGAACATCCTACGCGACTAGTTATTATCCCGCGTTCAAATCGAGTCGATGCCGAAGGATTGATGTCTCATTTATTTGCAACCACAGATTTGGAACGCAGTTATCGAGTTAATTTTAATATGATAGGACTCGATGGCAGACCCAGGGTAAAAAATTTACTAGATATCCTGAGCGAATGGTTGGCATATCGATTAACCGTAGTGAGACGACGTTTGGAGTATCGTTTGGCAAAAGTGCTCGATCGCATACATGTGCTTGAAGGCTTACTAATTGCTTATCTAAATATCGATGAAGTTATTGCCATCATTCGTGAACATGAGCAGCCTAAACAAGGATTAATGGCTCGTTTTAATCTTAGTGATCGTCAGGCTGAAGCGATTTTAGAGATGAAGTTGCGTCATTTAGCAAAGCTGGAAGAGATAAAAATACGCGGTGAGCTGAATGAACTTTGTGCTGAACGCGATTATCTGCAAAACATCCTAGCCTCAGAGCAACGATTAAAAACCTTGATTAAAGAAGAGATTATTAGAGACAGAGATGAGTTTGGTGATGCGCGGCGTTCACCAATTATAGTACGCCAAGAATCACAAGCATTAAAAGAAGAGGACATCTTACCTAATGAGCCCATTACAGTAGTGCTCTCTAAAAAAGGTTGGATAAGAGCAGCTAAAGGTTATGATGTAATCGGAAGTGAGCTGAGTTATAAAGCGGGGGATGAGTTTAAGGCTCAAGCCATGGGGCGCTCAAATCAACAAATCCTCTTTTTCGATAGCGAGGGCAAAGTTTATTCTTTGCCGGGTCATGTTTTGCCCTCGGCTCGAGGGCAGGGTGAGCCTTTGACCGGGAAGCTTAATCCTGCTGAAGGTGCCCTGTTTGAAGCGGTAGTTGGTGGCGAAGCGGAACAGTTGGTGTTATTAGCTTGTGATGCGGGATACGGGTTTATTGCTAAGATAGGCGATCTCTATGTGAAAAATCGCAACGGCAAAGCCTGTATTAAATTACCGGCATCCAGCCATATTTTGCCACCGCGCGTCTTACCTAAACATGATGAGTTGTTTGTTGCCTGTGCCACAAGTGTTGGCCGCTTACTAATTTTTTCTGCAAAAGAGGTACCTGAGTTATCTCGAGGAAAAGGAAATAAATTAATTAGTATTCCTACTGCTAAAGCATTATCACGGGAAGAGTATGTTATTGATTTGCAAGTGCTCTCTGCAGCGGACTCACTCACCGTGCATGCGGGTAAGCGTCATTTTACATTGAAAGGTGCCGATCTGGAACATTATAAAGGAGAGCGCGGACGACGAGGTAATCGCTTGCCACGTGGTTTGCAAAATGTGACTCACCTGCAAGTCAATACTTCAGAATAATTCTGAATTGAATTATAACCTGGGCCAAAACCCAGGTTATAAGCGCCAAAAAATATCCCGAATTCAGCGGGCTGCACCAAGCTATGAATTCCTAATGACAGGGACCCCATCGTTTAACCCAGGATTTACTCCAATGATCTATTAAATAATTCATAGGAGTGATAAAGTGCTTGAAGTAATAAGCTCAAGTCATTTCCAATAATGGAAAATAGTTTAGATAGGGAAATCTGAGTACCCATGTTAAAAATTTTTACCTTTGTTGCATGCCTGTTACTAAGCTCTTGTTTTATGGTTGGCCCTAATTATAAGGAGCCGATAAAACCAGTTGCTGCTCATTGGCCAAAAAAGGATGCAACGGTAAGAGAGGCCCCTTTTACCACCACGAAATGGTGGCAAGTTTTTAATGATCCCGTGCTGACCTCCTTAATTTGTCAAGGGTATCATAACAATTTGACCCTCCAAAGCGCTGGAGTAAGAGTTTTACAAACCCGAGCACTATTAGCCCAATCGGTAGGTCAGCTATATCCGCAGCAACAGGCAGCTATTGGTAACTTCACCTATTATGAAATTGGTGGGGGTGAGCTGCAAACGGTTTTGCCCTCATCTTTTGAAACCCTATCATTAGGTTTTTCTGCGAATTGGGAAATTGATTTTTGGGGTAAATATCGAAGAGCAATTCAAGCCAATGATGCTACATTTTTATCTTCGGTTGCTGCCTATGATAACGCCTTGGTCACGCTTACTGCAGATATTGCCAGTACCTACATCCAAATTCGTACTTATGAGAAACAAATCCAGGTAACGAAAGCGAACATCAGGGTCCAAAGAGAAGGATTAAAGATAGCTCGTGCTCGATATAATGCAGGCCAAACCAACCTCATTGATGTGGAACAAGCACAGACCGAGCTTTCACAAACTGAAGCCTCTCTGCCGTCTCTGGTAAATAATTTAGAACAACAAAAAAATGCCTTGGCCCTTTTATTAGGTACGGTGCCTAACGGTGTTGATGGGGCACTGAGAAAAAGTAAAGGAATTCCCAAAGCGCCTTCAACTGTAGCTGTTGGAATTCCTATCGAAACCTTGGCACGACGCCCAGACATTTATCAAGCGCGTATGGATGCCATTGCACAATCGGCTAAAATAGGCGCTACAAAAGCAAATCTTTTTCCATCCTTTGCCTTAAATGGAACATTTGTTTTTTCTTCTAATAATATTGGTCAAAATTCATTGTCAGATATATTTCAATGGGCGAATCATTCCGTTACAGCGGGCCCGACTTTTAGCTGGCCAATACTCAATTACGGACAAATTACTAACGCAGTTCGCGCCCAAGATGCTGTGTTCCAGCAGTCTTTATTAAGCTACGTCAATTTGGTGCTGAAAGCACAGCAAGAAGTTCAAAATAGTATTATTTCCTATATTGAAGCTAAAAAAGCAGAACATGCGTTAATCAAAGCAAATAATGCTGCGATTAAAACATTACGACTGGCAATAATACGCTATGTTGATGGTGAAGTAGACTTCACCCCGGTTTTAAATGCTGAGCAACAACAATTAAGCGTACAGACCTCGCTTGTTAATGCCCAGGCAAATATTCCACTGGCGTTGGTTTCTCTTTATCGTGCGCTGGGTGGGGGTTGGCAAATTCGCGGTGCGAATGATGTGGTGCCCCAACAAATAAAAGCTGAAATGGCAGCACGCACGAACTGGGGTACTTTGCTTAAACAGCAAAATCATGAGCCGCCGCGGTCGAAGAAAGATGAAATAAAACAACTTTATTTACCTAAATGGTAAAGGATTAAACGATGTACCGAAACGCAGCAAACAAAAAGTCTCTCTCCTCATATCGGCAGAGGGATGTTGGGGTGAGGGTATTTTAAGGGAACATTAGGAAATTAAATAAAATGGTATCGGGTATGAACTTTAACAGAGATTCAAAGTCAGTCAAAATTGCCGGGATAGTTGTTGCTATTTTACTTCTTATTTATTTGATTTCACATTTTTTTGGCAAAACCAATGCGCCGACCATCCCGGTACCTGCCGTTGTCGTGCAAAAACCCATCATTGCTGAAATGGCAGAATATGTGACCCAAACAGGGAGTACCGTAGCTTATAACTCGGTCAATTTGGTTGCACGTGTCGAAGGTTATCTTGATTCAATCGAGTTTGTAGATGGTACGTTTGTAAAAAAAGGCAAAGAGCTCTTTGTCATTCAGCCCGAGCCTTATTTTGAAAAACTTAGGGCTGCGAAAGCGACTGTTGCTGCAGCAAAAGCATCACTTATATACAACAAATCCGAATATGCACGCCAACAGCGTATGTACAAAGAGCATGCCACTTCGCTAAATGAAGTTGAAAAATGGTACGCCAAAACTCTCGAGATTGCTGCAGAATTGGATAAATCAGAAGCTGATGAAGTAAATGCGGCCATTAATTATAGTTATACTCATATTTCGGCTCCATTTGATGGACGTATTGGTCGGCATTTGGTGGATATAGGTAACCTTGTGGGACATGGAGAAGCCACTAATTTAGCCACCATTGAGCAGATAAATCCCATCTATGTTTACTTTAATCTGAATGAGATTGATTTAATCAACTTACGCGCGGCGGCTCGCGCACGTGGGTTTAAACCGGAAGATATTAATAAAATTCCAGTAGAAGTAAGCTTACAAAATGATCCTAAAACGAAGTATAAGGCAACGCTCGATTTTGTTAATACCGGTCTTAACGCGTCTACAGGAACTATGGAGCTTCGCGCTGTTTTACAAAATAAAGAGTACATTTTTGTTCCTGGCCTTTTTGTGCAAGTGCGAGTTGCAATCTCCAGACCTAAAAAACAATTAACTGTGCCGGACACTGCAATCCTTTATGACCAAATCGGCTCTTATATATTGACTGTGGATGAGAACAATGTTGTGGTCACGAAAAGGGTCAAATTAGGTAGTGTAGAAGAGGGAATGCGGGCGGTTGCAACGGGACTTACCGCTCAAGACAGAGTAATTATTGAAGGCCTGCAAAATGCGACTCCTGGTAATAAGGTTGAGCCACGTGAGAAGACAACACCACCAAAAAATAATGGGGAAGCCAAGCATTAATTGTGTCAGGCATGCGTTGTTCGAAGGAATTGTTACAACAAGTGAGAAAACGGCAGAATGATTTCTAAATTTTTTATTGAGCGGCCTATATTGGCAAACGTTATCGCACTACTCATAGTGCTATTGGGCGCGGTAGCTGTATTTATATTACCCGTATCTCAATATCCTGCCATAGTCCCACCCACCATACAGGTAACCACCACCTACCCTGGAGCGGATGCGAAAACACTCATCAAAACAGTAGCTCTGCCTATTGAACAACAAGTGAATGGTGTGGAAAACATGTTGTATATGCAATCCAACAGCACGAATAATGGTACCTATACTTTGATTGTTACTTTTGCAATCGGCACGGACCTTAATTTTGCCCAAGTATTGGTGCAAAACCGGGTCCAATCTGCCATGGCTCAGCTGCCTGAATCAGTGCAAAAACAAGGGGTTTTGGTCCAACAAAAATCAACGGCAATTCTGCAATTTATTACCCTAACCTCCAAAAATAATGAATACGATGGACTATTTCTGGATAATTATGCTGCAATTAATATGCAAGATGAGTTGTCGCGTTTGCCTGGGGTAGGAAATGTGCTTATTTTTGGAACCGGGACATATGCGATGCGTGTTTGGCTTGATCCCAAAAAAATGTTGGCTTACTCCCTAAATCCAAGTGATGTTCTGCAAGCCATTAGTCATCAAAACCAGGAAGTTTCTTCCGGGCAAATTGGTGCGCCACCTACCAGCAGTAAAGCCTCATATCAATTTACAGTGAATGTTCCGGGACAACTTGCTGATGTCGATCAATTTGCCAATATTATTGTGAAAACAATCGCACAACAGTCCAATCAAACGGCTAATCAAAGTAGTAGCGCTCAAATTGTACGTATTCGCGATGTGGGTCGTGTAGAGCTTGGGTCTAACAGCTACAATCAGATCGCGAAACTGAACAACAAGCCGGCGGCGGCAATTGGTATTTACCAGCTTCCTGGAGCCAATGCACTGCAAGTGGCAACAGAAGTACGTAAAGCCGTTGAGAAAATGGCAAAAAAATTTCCACCAGGGATGGAATATTCAATCCCGTTTGATACAACCGTTTTCGTGAAGGCTTCCGTAGACGAAGTATATAAAACCTTGTTCGAAGCGGGCATTTTGGTTCTGGTTGTTATTCTGCTTTTCTTACAAAATGCACGTGCCACTTTAGTTCCTACAACTACGGTACCGGTAACCATCATTGGCGCGTTTTTCGCGATGTTGGCCTTAGGTTATTCCGTTAACTTATTGACATTATTTGCGTTGGTCTTAGCAATTGGGATTGTGGTTGACGATGCGATTGTAATTGTTGAAGGCGTAACCCAACATATTGAAAGAGGGACGCCACCCAAACAATCAGCAATTAATGCGATGGCCGAATTAATGGGTCCCATTATTGGTATTACGCTGGTATTAATGGCGGTATTCGTTCCGGCAGGTTTTATGCCTGGCTTGACTGGAGCGATGTACGCCCAGTTCGCTTTGGTTATCGCCGCAACCGCGTTCATTAGTGCGATTAACGCTATGACCTTAAAGCCCACACAGTGTGCTTTATGGCTCAGGCCCATTGATCCGCAAAGAAAGAAAAATATTGTTTTTCGTTTATTTGATAAGTATTACTACCCTATTGAAAATACCTATCTCAGATTCATTGACAGACTGGTCCATAATAATAAATCAGTTTGTCTCATTGGCCTTGCTTTGGTGCTATTGGCAATTCTAGGCCTTAGCCGTATACCCACTGGGTTTATTCCCCTTGAAGACCAGGGTTATGCCATGATGAACGTGCAGCTTCCAGATGGTGCCAGTTTAGGTCGCACGGAAGCCTTATTGCGTGATTTGAGCGACCAAGTATCTAAAATCGATGGAATTGCCAATGTGATCACCATTGATGGGATCTCGCTATTAGATAGCAGCTCGAGCCTTGCCAATGGTGGAGTTTTGTATGTGATGTTCAAGGATTGGAGTGTTCGAGGTAAAAAAGAGGATTTGCTGTCGATGTATAAAGCGCTTAATGCCATCGCGGAAAAGACCCTTGGCGCTAAAATTTTAGTTATGATTCCTCCACCCATTCAAGGTTTAGGAACTTCGGGTGGTTTTCAGATGCAAGTGGAGTTGCAAGATGGATCATTCGATTATCAAAAATTGCAAACGGCTACCGATCAGTTGATTCGCTACGCAAGTCAGCAACCTGAGTTACAAAGGATGATGACCTCTTTCCGTGCTTCAGTCCCTCAGCTTGCTGCGCCAATCAATCGTATCAAAGCAGAAGCTTTGGGCGTTTCTGTGGGCGATGCATCGGATACCTTACAAACCTATCTTGGCTCCTCTTATGTGAATTTATTCTCAAAATTCGGACAGGTGTTTCAGGTTTATGTTCAGGCAGATGCAGATTCTCGCATGACGGTTGGCGATGTTCGTAATTATTACGTTAGAAATAAATCCGGTGAAATGGTGCCATTGGGAACCCTGACTGATATGTCACCTACCGTGGGACCGTCCATCATTTCTCTTTATAATTTATACCCTTCCAGTAATATTTATGGGGCTGCGGCACAAGGATATAGTTCGGGCCAAGCCATGCAAGTGATGGAGCGCTTAGCGAAGCAAGTTTTGCCAGCAGGTGTTTCTTATGAGTGGACGAGTACTGCCTATCAGGAAAAAATTGCCGGAAATATGAGTTATTATATCTTTATTTTGTCACTGGTTTTAGTCTATCTGATTCTTGCCGGTCAATACGAAGACTGGATCGCTCCTGCTGCAATTCTATTAAGCGTTCCCTTAGCCCTAATTGGAACGGTTCTCGCTTTGTCCGCTTTGGGTCTTTCTAATAATATGTATACCCAAATTGGGATATTGCTGCTGATCGCTTTGGCTGCAAAGAACGCCATTTTAATTGTTGAAGTAGCAAGAGAACAGCATGAGCTTCATAATAAATCGATTATGGAAGCTGCTGTAATTGGTGCTAAAACCCGTTTTCGCCCTATTTTAATGACTTCTTTTGCCTTTATTCTGGGAGTGATGCCTTTAGTATTTGCAACAGGTGCTGGGGCTAATGCACGGAAGTCCATTGGCATTGCGGTATGCAGTGGGATGTTGGCATCGACTTGCCTCGCTGTAGTTTTTGTCCCTGCCTTTTTTGTGATGCTGCAAACCTGGCACGAGAAAAGAAAAGCGAAGAAAAATGTTCACCCGCAAGGTTTGGAAAAAGAAGTTGAACTTTAGCCATCCTAAGTATTAGGAGTATTGGCCATTCAATTCTACTCCTCGTACGAATTTATTCTCTGGATCCGCGAACAAGTCGCGTGACGGAGGAAGGGAAGTCGGCTGATTTTCTCAAAATCCTTTCATTAAATAACTTAAGGATCGCATAATATTTGTATGATAAAATATGAGCACAATGTATATTTTTTGGATATTGATCGGCATTTTTAAATAACTCTAGAATTTACTATATTCACAAAACTACACTAATGCATCATGAGGCACACTCTGCTCTGTTGACCACTTTTGCTTTACATAAGGTTTAGATAATGTTTCCTATGCTAAAATATGATCATAAAGACTATTTTAGGAGTCGGGATGTCATTCTTAGAACATTTCAATAAGGTTCTTAATGCGGGTAATGGACAATATCTGGAGCAGTTCAAAGAAATACGGCGTGTAGATGTACAAATCGCAATTTACCAAAAATTACTCTATAAAGCCGGTGAAGAAGGTAATAACGACCAAGCTGCTGCCAAAGAAGCCTTAAAAAGCATAAACGATGCTCTCCCAAATTGGTTTCAAGAAGTGGATGTAACGCATGATTTCAATAATGTTATTAGTGCTGCTAATGATAAATATCTAGATGTATTTAAAAAATTAGACTCGGCTACCCAAGTCGCAATTTATGAAAAATTACTCAATAAAGCTGCTCAAGATGGCAAGGAAAGTAATGCCCAAAAGGCGTTAGATAGCATCAATGCGATTGTCGACAATACCCCCCCCGCCAAGGATGTAGGCAAAATTACTAGGGCACGTAAAGAAGATTATTTAAAAGCGTTCGAAAACCTAGCAAAAGACGACCCGAAAATCCAAATCGCTGTATATCAGAAATTACTCGCTCTGGCGGCACAAAAAGGTGAGAACAGCGCTGCCCAACAAGCGATATATGCAATAAATGCAGACTTCCAAAATTTGTCTCCCGAACTCAAAGAATTTATAACAATTAAAGAAGTTATTGACGGACATAAAAAATATAAGGCCGCACTTGAAGATTTTAATGCACTCAAATTAGGAATAGATATTGAGAACAAACGATATGCGGTAGCCAAAGCCAATGCCATATATCAAGATTATCTATATCAAAAAACTTTCGAGCGTGTTAAGGATGAAACAGATTTATTGTTTGATCCTCAAGGACGTTTAGTTTACGAGTTAACGCTTACCCTAGAAGAGCGAAATGAAGTTCTTGATAAAATAACAGAGGCGTTACCCCTCCTCAATAAGCAAGCACTAGAAAGCATTCGCTATAAGCAAGAATCAAAGGTCAGGAGGGAAGTACTAGAAGGCAAGATCGACTCTGATCTCACAAAATTACTTGGCGGCCGTACCCCCACATCAACTACCTTATGTTCCATTGATTTAGGCTGTATTGATAAGGCTCCTAAGAATAATGAAGAGTTATTCAAAAAGCTCCGTGCTATGTTTGTGGCGAAGTATGGTTGGCAAAACCTAGTGGCCCATCAAAGAGGGAGCATGGTCGCCTCTTTTGAAGAAAGCTATGCTCATATGTGCTTAATGGTTAAAACTTATGAGGGTGTCTCCGAACATTTTGATAAAGAGCCATCTAAGATTGGTAAAGAGGATTGGCAAAATATACGTCATCAAGCAGCTTTAACTCTTCAGGATAAAGTGGCTGAATCTTATAAGAATGCGGTTTCCAAAGCTACCAATAACGAAGGTATTGTGGATCTTTATAAACTTAATAAAAATTTGGCTAAAGAACGAGTTAAGTTAGCTGACTTTTCAAAAAAAATCCTCATAGAAGGTGTCGTGACACATTTGAAAACCCAAGATTTGGGTCGAGATGAAATTTTAAAGTACATGCAAAATCTAAGCAGCCGCTTAAATAAAGATTCATTTACGCATCAAACTGCGACAGGATTCGATTATTTTCACACCTCGAACTATTTACAACAGGGTATGTTGATAACAGGTACTGAAAATACCGCCCATGATAAGCCTCACTTCAAGGAAGGCCGACAAGATCAAGCCGCCTTTAGACGGGTTACATATACTTATCGTGATCAAGATGGTGTTTTGCAACCGACTTCTGCTGTTAGCTCTCGTATTCCCTCCCCAGCACTGATTTTTCATGGTATGTCGGATGAGTTAATAAAAAAAGACTTAGTACAGAAATTTGGTTTTCTCCATGATGAAATGCGCGCTATGCGTGGTGAAAAAGATGGACCTGCTGTGGAGAGCTTATTCACTTCGTTTCACTCCGAGTTTTTTGATCAATATTTAGATAAGAGTAACCGACAAAGAGCAAGTGCCCTATATATCATGCAAGCCATGCATGATTTTAATACCCCATGGATTGTACGCGTGGAAAAGCTCCGAGATCAAATCGCTAGATTTGAGAAGGAAAATCCCAATTTAACGGTTGAAGTGGGGATAGCGAATGGAATTATAAGAGAAGCAGAGGAGGAGTTAAGGGGTTTAAAGGAGGGCATTTCAAACCAACAAGATTCAGAAATAGCACAGAAGAAGTCAGCGCTTTCAAGGTTAAGAGCAAAACACGAACCAATATTGGCCAAGGACCGTCATTTGAAGGGATTAAAAGATGAGCTAGTAAAGATGGAAAAATTGGCCGAAATTCAACAACAAGAACAACCCCCAAAGAATAATTTCATATACATACAAAATATAGGTACCAATCGTCAAACTCGAGATTTAGGTTATCGAGAGGACCGGGGATTTTTAGATTTCACCGGGTCTTTGGAATTGGATGATATTACCTTAAGTGCCGAAATGGCAATGCTGCATACCCTACAAGAAAATAGTGCTTTTCTTAGTGACAAAATAAAAGAACAATTATCTGGAATAAATACGAAAGTACTTAAGGGGTATCGTGAATTTCTAAACGATAAGTCCAGACCCCTATATTTTGCTGAATCCCAGCAAGGTGAAAAATTAATTAAGGAAATTAGAGCTTTTAAAGAAGGGTTCAAAGCGCAGTTGGACAACGAAACTCAATTAGAAGCTAATAAAAATGAAATCGGACCTAATCACTTACCTACCCTAGCTTCCAATTCTCTAGCTCGCATGATTGCAACCAATCAGCATTGGGACAGTCGCTTTGGCCAACTCAGTCAAGCTCTCAGTATGTATATCGAATGGGCCTCCACTGGCGGTTGTAAAAGCGGTAATGAACGAAATCAGGATGTTATGTTACGTTTTGCGTTATTAAAAAGTATTCATGAGCGTGTGGAGCATGCAGGAAATCAAAATGGGTTGAGAGATCATGAACGCGCAGTGTATAAGCAAATGATAGCTTATACACAAGGTAATACAGCCGATCCCGAGAAATTACGGGTTGCAATAGCTAAATCAGTGAGCAAATGTAACATGCATGGTGGTGCTGCTGCGATTTCCCGCGAGGACCAAGGTGGTGCTGCAAAGGTAAGCAGTTTTTCAGCGGTGCAAGATATTAGAAGTCCCTTTTTGCAATGGACTGCTCGTATTGCTTTGATATCACCCATGCTTCTTGTAGTGCCTTTAGTGTTATTCGCATTTTCGGGTGTGAGAAAATTCTATTCAGGTTTATTCGACACCAACAATGCGGCGGATAGGGAAATGAAGCTTGACGCAACCGGTGCGAGCAAAACTCAAGCACATAAAGGTCAGGATAAGCGAACACGAGATGTGGTGCTTGAGGTTTTAAGTGAAGACAATTTATTTACTGGCAAAGGAAAAACATTAACCAGTGAGGAAAAGGATTTATTCAAGAAAGGAAGTATGGAAAAGCTAGAAAATGAAGAAAATGAAGAAAAGAAACAAGAAATACAGAGTTCTGTCCCTTCCTCAGTTAGCACTGATTACAATGCTGGTATAAAAGCTCTTTCAGGGTTAGGTTTAGCACAAGCAGATAAAGAGGAAGTTGAAGAAAAGATTCTTGAGCCCAAAAAACGTTCTGGTGAGTTACCCTACGCTTCCCCAGAGGAAATCCCATCAGTAGGCAATGGGAGTATGGTATTAAAATAACATTTAATTTTAGGACTGAGTGGTAGTGAAATTTTAGCCTGGTGGAAACGAAGACCTAAACCAGAGGGTTGGTGCGAAATTCCCCAAGTTTCCCTCAGCACTCTGGCTAAAATTCTGGCTACTCTAGATTACAAAGGTCGCTAATATTCTGCTTTATTTCCATAGACAATTGCGTCATCGGCAATGTAGCTAAAGCGGCGCTTTGATATAAACGCTTTATTTCTGCATTATCAATGGCGTCCAAATGTAAGGCGATGGTTTGGGCATCGCCTCGGGCCAAGGGCCCGGTTAGGGATTCTGCAATCTGTTCTGTTTGCAGTAAATTATTTAGATTTCCTTGCATTAAATTAACCATCATCTGCCGACTTTGTTGGTTATTAATTCCCGCTTTTAGAAATAATTCTTCACTGCAAGCTGCTAAGGTAATTAAATAATTCGAAGCCATACAGGCTGCGGCATGATATGCGGCTTTTGCTTCAGGTTTAATAGTAATTAGTTGCGCGTTCAATTGCTTACATAGGATTTTTAACCATTCACATACTTCATTGTCTCCCTCCACAACACAGTCGACACGATTAAACGCGGAGGGCTCGAGATAGTTTGTCTTAAATGCTTTTAAAGGATGAAAACTCGCCACAAAGCAGTCTTTTTTTCTTAATGGGGCAAGTGAAGCGGAACTGAGTACGCCGCTACAGTGAATCACGAAATTTCCGGGCTTTAAAGTGTCGCTATGAGCTAAAGTTCTTACAACGTCTTCAATAACATCATCATTACAACAGATAAAGGTTACCTCTGCTGCAGGTAAGCGTTCTATTTTGTCGAAAGCTTGGCCGAAACCTATCTCACGACATGCTTTTTGGGCATTATCCAAACTTCGGTTACAAATTGAAATGGATGAAAAGAGCTGCGCTTTAAACAAGGATAAGGCTATATTTTTACCCAACCGGCCAGCACCTATAATATTACATTTCATGTTCTTTTCTTTTCCAAGTAAATGTTCCATTTAATAAAGTAACTTCTAAATAGACCTGCCAAGTGTACTCTTCTGCGGCTTTCCTTAGGCTCTAAAATGGAGCGAAATGACGGATTTGCGGACAAGCCGGAGAACGAGGGGGTTTTCTTTGCCTTCACAAACGGATAACGAGGTATTAAAAATGCAATTTTAGCAAAAAATCATCACCATTTACGCCAATTATTGGTTATAATACTCTCAATTTGTCATATTGAGAAATGAATTATGCCTTTTATCGTACAGGGAAATGCACAACAAATGTTCCAAGCATTTGGACAGGACTGGGCAATTGCAGAACAAAAAAATGGCATCAAAATAATTTATAGGGAAGTCATTAATTTCCTTGGCTCTGTACCGCAAGCAATAAAACATTTAAATATTTGGCAAAAGAAGGCATCAGGAAGTCATTTTCTGCAGGGTAATATGACTGCAGGTAATTTAGCCTATTTATTTGGTCCCCAGCCTCTAAAGAAAAAAGATGAAACTTTGGAAGTCTATCATGCTCAGTTGATTCGTCAGGATTTCGCCTACATTAACGATGCAGAAGAAGACTGTGGTCTTGTGGTTTTGTATCGAAAGGATGATCCAAAACAATGGATAATCGGCTTAATGAAAAAAGGACATGCAGTACCACAGGATCGAGAAATTATCTGTGCAGCGAGTTTTGATTTACAGCCGTTTATTACAGTACCTGGCTCTGGGATCAGCATTTCTTCTGGCTCCTCTTTGGATCCACTATTAAATCAAATTGGCTCTGCTCTGCCCAAATATTTAATACAAAAAGCATTCAATAAAGATAATGGAATCAATTTACGTTTTCAACGTATTGCATTATTGATGAAAAAGTTACATGTAGAACAGGATGCTGCGACAGTTCGCACGTCTATTCCTTTTCGCGATTTCAATTTACGCGATTTATTTGCAGAAAATCCAGCTATAGATTTGCTTTTTCACTACAAAATACTAAATGAATTTTCTTTGCCTGTTCCCTTAATTCAACAACTTTTGAAGCCCTCCAGCCCATTGTGTAAGGAAATTTTAAAAATTAAATTCACTGATGATGAGCGGATAAATAAGAGTTTGTTAAAAATCACAATCATATTTTATGAAAAAGGGCTCCTCGAACAAAATCGGGAGCTGCTGAAGAATTTTGAGTTCATAAAAAAATTCAGTGGTTTTATGTGGAATGAGACGCAAATTAAATTACTTCCTTTTTTAATACAACAAAATTATCCTGAAGATTTAATCCGTCTTATCTTATCTGATGATGCCTATTACCAGGCAATAGATACTTTAGTAACATTAGAACCGGCTCTCACGGAAGATGTTCCCCAATTTTTTAAAGATCCTAAAAAACTGGAGGAATTAAGATTTATCCATTCGCTACCCGATGAAGACTGTAAGAGACTTTGCTTGATTTTTTGGGTCAAAGGATCTTTATCTGCGGATGGCTATCAACGAATAATTGATGCCACCAAGGATTATCCCTTAATGGCTTCGACCTTGGTTGCTTTGGATCAAAGAAAAACGCACAATATTGAAGAACTGGAACGAGTGGCCTTAGTTCCTCGCCGCCATTTGCAAGAATCAATTCTCAAGCATTTTAGTAATGAGCTTTCAGGTCTGCATGATGTTCCCGCACGTCTACGTGAGTTAAAGCCTCAAGAACTTGAAGCAGCCAGTAAAGCACTACTTCTATTAAGGGAATCAGGAGTGGGGAAAGTAGAAGTAAAAGACCGAGGGATAGGACCCGCAATCGTGCCCAAAGCATATCACTTGGTGTTGGGTAAAAACTCTCAGGGGCAAGCTTTACGTCTTTTTTTACCCCAGTTGAAACATATTGAGGAAAATACTCGAAAGGTATTAATAAAGGTTCTTTATGCTGGCGTACAAAATGGGATCCAGACCCAAGGAAATGCAGTACTTGCAATAACCGATCCTGTGCAATTGGCTTTAGCTACACATTTAAGGGAGCGATTTATTTGCGTTAGCCAAATGCAAGATTTAAAGCTCAAAACTGAAATGGTGGAATTCGCGGCAGAGGAAGAGAATGAAAAAGCCCAACGGTTTCGCCAAGTAATTTTACGTGTGGAAGCACAATGTAAAATAATTCATGGGCGGTTGTCGGGGGATTCCTCAAATAGAGCAACGTATGAAAAATGGCAACAAGCAGAAGCAGACTATAGAATTTCATTATATACTATTGCTTATAAAATGCTTTTGAATCCGAGTATTGCCAAAGACATGCGTACCGAATTAAAGAAAGCTGAAAAGAAAATACTTGATATTGTTGATCCTGAAAGTGACTCGTATATCTACAAAGCGATCATTGTCCTTGCTAATATAGTGATCGCCGCTTGTTCCTTATTAGGGGCCAATGGATATAAATACCACAAGACTGGAAATTTTTGGTTTTTTAATCAAACCAGCTCAGGAGAAGAGATCCGAGCTCTTGATAAAGAAGTCCTGTCGCTTATAGAGCCGGAAACAAAGGATGAGAATGAATGGTGGTCATTCAATCCATGTTGTGAAATGAGTTAAACAAGTGTAGCCGTTATAGGCTACAGCCTTAGCCCCGAGAACTTATCTCCCTCCGGGCTAGGGCATTCTTATAATTCCAGACCTCTACTGTAACTTGCTGAGTTATAATAAAAAAAGCTGCCTATCATATTAAAGATCATTTTTTGGTGATGTGGCTAGAGCTTGAAGCGTATTGTTTAGTTTCCTAGTTATCTGTTTGAAAATTATTCTTGAACTTATTGAATATTTCTGCTTAATATGAACTATTCTAAAGGACTACTGTGATTTAATGGATTAAACATATGGGAATTCCAAAAAAGGCGCTAAGACATAGTCAACTCACTTATTCTGAAAAAAACCCTATCTCCGATAGCTCGCATCAAACATTTCACGTTACTTTTGAAGAAGATGGCGTTACCAAGAAAGCTTTTTTTAAAAGATTAGAACCAAAAAATCACTACCCCGAATTATTAGCCAAAATAAGTGTAGCGACTTCCTCATTCAAGAGGTTGTTTCAAGGAAAAAGATCTGCCGAAGAACGCTTAGTATTTGAGCAATATGATATAGAATTATTATCTGATAACCTTGAATCGAATAGCCCCCAAAAAGAAAACACCCTTTATATTAAATTAGATCACGATGATTCTCTGAAATACGTGGTTAAAACTCCAGAGGGATTGGTAAAAGAAGATACCATTTTAATCAAAGATATTCCCGATTTTAAGCCGGAACAACCGTTCACTCTAGAGCAGCTTCAAACGGTAAAGAGTCATATTCTAGAAATTACCGCAAAAAGAGGCCACACCCAAGATAAATTAATCGGAACGCTCTCCATTGGTGTTGAAGACTTCAAGCCCTTTCATTTTGCTAAAGAAGGGATTCCTATAAATAGTACTTTAAAGGAACAAGTTGCTCCTAGTGTAAAAACACTTATTGAGAAAAACATCATGGAACTTTTGCTCGGCAGATGGTTTCTTGATGATGATGATGCGCATCCGCATAACCTGAGTTTAAACGGTGATATCGATTTTGACATGTTTTTCTATTGGTTCACTATCTATATGAAAGAACCAAGATCAGTAATCGGTGTTCCCAAAAAGCACATTACCCTAACTGTTCGTGATTATGAGACTTTTCCTAATGTTCAAGACTCTATGCCTTATCATTGGCCACATTATACCCATCCGGGGCAAGAGACTATTCCGGTGATTATACCTGGGGTACAAGAACTCGCGCTTAAACGATTGCCTAAAGCTTATGCAGACCCAGTTGAGTTCGCACGTTTGGCGCAAAATTCGGTTGCCCAAGAACAAAAGCTGGCTGCAGCTTTGAAGGCTCTATTAACCTTTCAGCCCGAGGTACAACGCAAGCGCTTAACGGAACTCTTCGGGGATTTACCTTTAAACTACACTTCATTAGATGAAACTGATCCCAGTTTAAGGGCAAAATATGAAGAGATGTATCCTCGTTTTTGTAATGAAAAAACAAATACAGAATCATTTGTTGATTTTATGATGAGTTTATATCAGGAACATTATGATAATTTGTACCGAGTTGTAGTTTTTTATATGGGATGTATGGATAACGGCTATGGTTTACCGTTACCGCCTACGTATTTGGCGCTCTATCAAAAACCCTCTTTTTACCGCAAGGTAGAAGAATGGACCAAAAAAGAAAATGCAACCAACTTTGCAAAAGAAGAGACGCTTAAGTATGATCTTGGTGAATTGCAAAACCGTTATCATCAAGTTTGGCGTGATGCATTTGCCCCTATAATGAAAGAGTTGATCTACAGCTCCTACCGACTAACAAACGCTTTACTTAAAGAAGCTACTAATCCCCCTTATGTACAAATTTCCGAGTTGGTAAGTAAAAACGCCACCGATGAAACCTTAACCAATGCATGGGAGTTATTTGGCAACCTCCCTTTACTGTCTGCTGAAACCATTGAATCAAAAATTAGTGTGGATAAAGACAGTAAATTACGAGATGCAGTATTATCAATGGTCGCATTTGTTAATGAATTTCGTGCGGTCACCAAAGCGTATTATGAAAAAGAACGTAAAGATCTTACCGAAGAAGACAATCTTGAATTTTCCAATAAGCTCAGCTTACTTTATCAAACGTATAACTTAAAAATTCGCCAAGCTTTAGCCAATACGACAACTCATGCTGCTGAATTTAATGGTATTGCTTCAAGTCTTAAGTTGCTAGCGGAACAGGTTAGTTTCCAATTGCATTTGACTACTACCGATGAGCTTATGGAAAAAGCTTTGCTTTCCGTAAAAAGGGATGTATTGCCTTTTACCCATGAAGATGTGAAAAAACAATATCATGATTCGTTATTTGTTTGGGCAAAAAGCCTTAAGCCTGAGGAATTAGAACGTTATATTAACGAAATTATCGATAAAAAATATGCACCTTTATTACCTTTAATATCATTTCGGCAACGAGCCGAACCGGTTAGGCAATATTTAAAGACAAGCGGAAATGAAAGTGGTGATAATCGCTTGGCTTATGTTTTAAGCTCAGGACCTCTAGATAACGGCGCATTGAATACTCAACTAATCCTGGGGCTTACTCCTCTTATGTTGCAAAAACATCCTATACCCAGTATAGACTTGGCAATTAGGGATAAAGATAAGAGTTTTGAAAAGGGAATCGCCGATTTTACGAGAGATGTGGTTTCATTTGCGAAGGAAAACAAGCGATTTACTCACCCTTATAGCGATGGAGGCATGAACATGATGTATAAGGCGATTTATGATTGGGTAGATACCCTAACTTCTAAATCATTTAAGAGCTTAATCAATTCTACTTTAACAAAATATGAATCAAAAACATGGGGCAACCTTATAGGGGTATCCAGGAGATCGGAAGTAGAAGGGTATATAGAAGGAAATTGTAATTCGAAAGCACTTGCCATGATTTTTATGAATGGAGGTGAGAGCTCAACATTAAATGAGTGTTTATTTGTCAAAATAGTAGAAACAATTAAAAGAGAAGTTTCTAAATATCCGATGATGTTGCAGGAGCAAAAATATCAAGTAGTTGATCGATTTCAAATGACTGATACGCATAAAGCGTTTTATCTTGCCAATCTGAAATATCATCGTGAAACGATTTCTGCTTCGCATCGTCAGTTACAAATTACCTCTGGCGAATCGAATCATAGTAAGGATACAACACCGCTGTATTTGTGACCACGGGAAGTATAGGTTATTATCCCCTTTTCTAAAAACGCGGTGCGAGTTTCACATGTCTTTTGACTTAATAAAAACATTACCTCAATATCTGATCCCTCAACATGGCCTTACAACTCTCGCAGGTTGTTTGGCTGAAGTAAAAAATGTCAAAGTAAAAAACTATATTATTCAGAGATTTATACGAAAATATCAGGTTAACATGAGTGAGGCTTTAATTGAAGATCCCACTGCATACACATGTTTTAATGATTTTTTTATCCGCCATTTAAAACCAGAATGTAGGCCATTGGCTAAGGCAGACATTATCTCACCGGTAGATGGTTGCATAAGCGAACTAGGAACTATAGAGCAAGGTCAATTAATTCAGGCAAAAGGTCGTTATTATTCAGTCGCAGATCTTTTAGCATGTGATACAGATAGGGCAGCCGAATTTGTAAATGGACGTTTTGCAACAATTTATTTATCACCGAAAGATTATCATCGGGTGCATATGCCAATGGATGCTGAAATCGTATCGATGACCTATATCCCCGGAGCTTTATTTTCAGTACAACCTTCAACCGTTCGGGTTGTGCCAAAATTATTTGCGCGAAATGCACGGCTGGCAATCTTTTTTTCTACCAAGGTAGGTCCTATGGTGATGGTGATGGTGGGAGCCACTATAGTTGGAGCGATAGGAACCAGTTGGCATGGGGACATCAAACGGAGTAAAAATCGTGTTGATTTCGAATACAACAAGGATAAGAAACAAAAGAAAATGGTTCAAGGTGATGAAATGGGCTACTTTAAATTAGGCTCCACGGTAGTCTTGATGTTTGCAAACGGTGCGCAAGTGCATTGGAGTGACGCTTTGCAAGCAGGAAGTCCTATACGCTTAGGTGAAGCGTTAGGAGAACTAAAATAGCCCGCTAAAAATAGGGGGCGCCTCGTCTTAAACACTTATGATGACCTGTTTAGAGCGATTAAACTGTAGCCTGGTGAGACGAAGCTAAAATTGATACGGTTCCTTTACTTTCGTTAGTTTAAGTTAAACAACGTTCCTAGATGGTTGTTTATAGCATTCTGATACACAACCGAAGCAACACCTAGGTCTTGTATTGAGAGCCCTACTGATTTGAACACGCTGATTTGTTTTTTATATTCTACATCCTTACTGAGTAGCCAATTACCTATCTCAATAATATCCTCTTGTTTTAATTGATTTTGCTGTATTGCACTAATGATTTCCCCTGCTTCAGCCATAACCGCACTTAATTGATCAACAACCACAACAGCATGGTTTAATACTTCACTACTGATTTCTTTCATCATAGCGGTATGTGAGCCTATGGCATTAATATGGACATGGGGCTTCAGGTCGCGCAAGTGAATTAATGGCTCGGTGCTGGCAGTGGCCGTACAGATAATGTCTGCATCTTTAACCGCTGAAGAAATATGATCATATACATTGATGTGATATTGGTTGGCGAATTGAGCTGCAAATTGTTCTGCATTCTTAATATTCCTTGACCAGACAGATACTTGCTTTATATCACGCACAGTGGCGACAGCTTGCAGTTGAGTCTCCGCTTGAACTCCTGAACCGATGAGTGCAACATGGCTTGCATCATCTGTGGCAAAATATTGGGTTGCTAATCCAGAAACTGCTCCTGTTCTTAACGCAGTGAGATAACTGGCATCCATGAGCGCCTGCGGTTCGCCAGTAGTTGAATCCAGTAACATAATAAAACCGGTAATAGCGGGTTTGTTGCGCGTGCTATTTTTGGGAAAAATAGAAACCACTTTTAAACCTAATGTTTTATCTTGGGCTAGATATGCAGGCATAGTTAAAGTGAGCGCCTCTTCTTCCTCAATTGGGATACCTGTTCTTAATGGTAATTTAACTTGCTGCTTAGCCAATTGAATAAATGCATTTTCCATCGCCTTTATTGCTTGGCTCATGGTGATGCTTTGCTTGACTTCATCTAAGGATAATATGCGTAGACTCATGGTAATTCTTCACCTCTAAATTCTTTAGTTAAAGCGGATAATAAAGTGGGATATTTGAAATTAAATTGATATTCTGCCAGTCGCTGCGGGTTTACAGTCTGTCCTGATAGTAATAATTCCTCACTCATTTGACCAAATAAAAGCTTTGTTGCCCATGCAGGCATCCATAGGAACGCCGGTTTTCCAAGTACCTGTGCGAGCGTCTTGGTAAACGTTTTTTGTGACACCTGCTGTGGTGCGACCAGGTTAATTGGCCCTGTTATTTTTGGATTTGATAACAAAAACTGTATCGCCTCAACCAGGTCAGTGCTATCAATCCATGCGAGGGGTTGTTCACCAGAACCAATCACTGCTCCCATCCCATATTGAGCAGGTAATTCCAATTTTTTTAACATACCTTCCCCACGTTTTAATACGACGCCAAAACGCATTAACGTAACAGGCATACCCGCATCAAAGCCTCTTCTCGCCGCATCTTCCCACTGAGTAACCAGTTGCGTTGCAAAGCTGGTTTTAGCCGTGCTAAGTGCGGGCGTTGTTTCAGAAAATGTAATATTGTCTTGAGCTAGTTTTTTCTGTAAACCATAAATGCTCACCGCACTGGCATTATACAAATGCGGTTTCTTGGTTGTAGCTTTGCTACCCCAAAGTACCAATTGGTTGGTTGTTTCAATACGACTGGAAAGTAATTTTTCTTTGGTTTTCATACTCCATCGATGCTCTGCAATGTTTTCGCCAGTCAAATTAATAATCACATCAAATTCATTCGGATCTAATGTATGAAGCTCATCCCAAGTGACAGCATGGATGGTATTTGGGAAGATATGTTTAATTTTTTCTTTATCTCGTCCAATCACATAAATATTATGTTCGGACTGCAGTAATGCTGGTACTAATATTTGACCTACTAATCCCGTTCCGCCGCCAATAATGATGTCCATGAGCTCCTCCTTTTAGGGTCGATCTATTATACGCTTTCGCGAGGTATGTTTCCCAGTGGAATTCCATAGCAATTTATAAAGTAATAAAAATATCCTGTACCAAATTTATGAAAAACAAATTATTTAAGTCTATCCTTTAATGAATACTATTAAGGGAATAACTATCATGTCTCAAAAAGGTTTAGTCAGCATAATGGGTATGAGCAGTATATTTTTTTCGGCCATTGCGCTGGCAACACCGAATAAGAGCTTGTCTAAGGATGAATGGCTTACTGCTTTTAAAGAACTCGCCCCATCAAAGATGTGTCGTCGCTTAGTTGATGATCCAAAGACCAATACCTTGTTGCAAAATGCAAATATAAACTATGATAAATGTGTGACATTAATTCCTGCAAGTTTTGATAAATGTCAAACTGAGTTTTATTCAGAGCTCCCCCAAAATATAAACGAAAAAAATGTATCCTTATGGAGCAAAAAAATGGGGAATTGCATTGGCCTTGATTTTTACACGAATAATCTTTTAGACCCTCCTAATAAACCCACTAAACCAACACCCACACCATCAACCACATCGCCTACAACAGCAAAACCAGGAGATAGGAGTAGTATTTAAGGAGAATGAGTGCGTAATCTGGAACAAAAGTAAGTATAATTTGGAGTGTTCTAAGTGAACAATGGTACCGAGAAGAGGACTCGAACCTCCACGGAGTTGCCCCCACTAGCACCTGAAGCTAGCGTGTCTACCAATTCCACCACCTCGGCATTGTGGCGCTAAGTTACTCATATTTTGCTGATCTGTCAATGCTTTTTCTAATTATTGAAGTCATCATATTCAGATTAATTGGAATAAGAAGTTCCTGCTTTTAAAATACGCTCTCTTACTCCTTGCCATTCTCCTGTAGGAGGCGGGAGTTCGATTGCAATAATCTCCGCATCGGATGCGTCGGCTTTTCTTAATTGATAATACAAATCAAAGGCTACCTTTTTAGGATGGCTTTCTAAGAGATGAAAATGATCTTCGCGGATCCCTATGGGCCGATTACTAGCCATGACATAGACTTTCTCAGAATTTTTTGTGCAAAAAGCTGCAAGTGTATCGTAGCAAGAAAAATAATATAGGGTTTTATGGGGTTGGTAATGACTTTCTAATTTACCTGGAACTCGGAGTGTATTTTCATGGTGAAATGACGGAGTTGCAATCACTTTTGCGATGGCTTTTTCATCGAGTAGTCCATGCCGTAAAATTTGATAATTTTCCACATGCGTCGCATCAATAATAGTCGATTCAATACCTACGGTACAGCGGCCTCCATCTAAAATGGTTAATTCTTTGTCAGGGAATGATTCACTGACATGCTGTGCCGTTGTGGGGCTGACTTTCCCAAAAGGGTTGGCAGAGGGAGCAACTAAAGGGATGTCTAATTTGGTTAATAATTCCTGGGCTACGGGGTGGGCCGGGCATCTAATGGCTACGGTATTTTGGCCACCCGTAATTAATGGATTAATTTGATCCGGCTTGTAATGCAATACCAGGGTTAGAGGGCCTGGCCAAAATGCTTTAATGAGCTGCTGGGCATAAGGAGGTATATCTTGAACTAGCTTGTTGAGATCCCAGTTGGGAGCCACATGAACAATCAAAGGATGATTTAATGGGCGCTCCTTCATTGCAAAAACTGCTCTAATTGCCTGTTCATTATTAATAGGTGCAGCTAATCCATAGACCGTTTCGGTAGGGATGGCTACAGGTTTCCCTGCTTTTAAATCGTAAATCGCCCGATTAATATCGGTGGTGATTAATGGCATAGACTGTTCATCAACTTAAAAAGTCTATTATTTTTACACAAGTTGCAAGAGAAATCAGCTATTTTTGCGTTTTCAATGTTCCCTGTTTAGAATAAAAGGATAAAAACATTAGGATATCATCGTGTTACTTAATTTTTTGCAAAAAACAGTGGATAGTTATTTTGCTCTTATGCCCAGAAACAAGCCCTCTTTAGAAACCATAAAGAGCGCGCGGTTGATTGCTCACCGAGGAGCGCACAATCATGCTCAAGGCATCATGGAAAATACGCTTGCGGCATTTAATTTGGCAAAAGAATTGGGATGTTGGGGTATTGAATTTGATGTACGCGCTACAGCAGATAAAGTGTTGGTGGTAAATCATGATGCCACATTAAAGCGACTATGGGGGCATGATCAAATGATTTCCCATCTAAAGTTCAATGAACTACGTGCTCTCGTTCCCGAGGTACCTACCCTGGATGAAGTTATCGCTGCTTATGGGGGCAGTATGCATTTACTTATCGAATTAAAAGAGCCGTTTGAGGACGGGGAAGCCTTAAGCCAATCGTTACAGGGACTATCTGCCGTTGAGGATTATCATCTGCTTACCTTGGATTCGCAGATTTTTTCTTCTTTGTCGCAATTTCCAAAAAATGCCCTGTTGTTGGTTGCAGTTCATGACAATGTACATCAATTTTGTAATGTGAGTTTAAAAGAGAATTATGGCGGGGTATTAGGTCATTATTTTATGATTAATAACAAAACCCTTAACAGGTTAAAGGCCGCTCAACAAATCATTGGGGTGGGGATGGTTGATTCTAAATATAGTTTATACAGAGAACTCAATCGAGGGATCAATTGGTTGTTTACAAATCGTGCCAATGAGGTAAATTCCTATTTGCGTCACTTCTAGCCGAACATACGACGAGCAATTTTTTTACATTCTCCAAGCAATATCATAGCTCAGCTTGTAAATAATATTGACCAGTTGAAATAGTTATGTTCTGATTATTCAGACAAAAATTCGTCATATTCGACTCGCTAAGTAACAGAG
This sequence comes from Legionella nigrisilvae, assembly GCF_977063395.2. Taxonomy (NCBI): domain Bacteria; kingdom Pseudomonadati; phylum Pseudomonadota; class Gammaproteobacteria; order Legionellales; family Legionellaceae; genus Legionella; species Legionella nigrisilvae. Next base: position 480,535 of record NZ_CDRUGZ020000019.1, on the reverse strand, counting down.
CGAGTTTTTTTTCGATCAATAAAAGGTATGTTTATGCGGTGGATGGATAAATTTTGGACGGCAACAAATTGGGTGTTGGATACCGCAGTTCATTCAGTAGCAGATACTGTGAATCTCTGCGCTACATTAGCATGTACTCTTGGCGGTGCCGCATTTGCAGTTTCTAATGCGCTTTCTTTACACGATGTGAGCGCATCCTATTATGGCTCTGTAGAAGCCAAGGGTAACTTTACCCTAGGCGTAGACCTTATAAATTTGGACAACTATCGCTTTACTGAATCGTTTCCTTTGTCTTACGGTAAAGATATAAATAATGGCACCACGTACAATCTTACTGATTATATTAATGCCGGAACGTTGCAAACTGCCAGTACTATTTGTGTCGCCTCAGGTGTCGCTTTAAAAACTTTAGGTGCCAGTATTAATCATTGGCAACAAAATAGGGAAGAGCGGCGTTCCTATGCATGCACGAAAGGCATACAAATTGCTAAGCCTAGTTACAAAGAATATGCATTTGTAGGTGCGGAAGCGTTTACGGGAGCTATAGCCAATGCCATGTTAAGCCATACCGTTACCGCAGCATTTCTCCATTTTTCAGAAAAAAGCATCCCTAGTATTACTTACCCACCTCATAGCGAAGAGCATGTGAGGGGTGCACATTATAATGGACCGGTAATCGCAGAACCTTTTAAAATAGGAATTAATTTAGGGAACAGTAATTTCACAGTCCCACTGTATTTTGGTGATTTAAATGTGTTGCTTACAAAAACCATTAATGTAGCAGCAAACGCGACTTATGGGGGCGGTTTTTTCTTCAAACGAAATAATGAAGAACAAAAACCACCTTTGGCTGTTACGGAGGCAGTTTCTTCAACGGTGGGTGTTAGTGCCTATCTGGCAAGTAATTTTTTTGCCCGTAAAACCAAAGAGCTTCATAGCGAAAGAGTTCATCCAGAGGTAAGATCTTTTACAATTGTTTGAATTACCAAGGCACCTGGGTTTTAAAATCAAACCCAGGTTTTGGGTCTCTGGATCGTAAGGATTGGTACGCTGAGCTAACGTTCAATAATAGCTGCAACACCCATCCCTCCGGCTGTACAAACGCTTAAAAGAATACGCCCTTGCCCTCTATCGGCAAGTATTTTGGCTGCAGCACCGACTAATCGTCCACCTGTAGCTGCAAATGGATGACCTAAAGCAAGGCTCCCGCCTTTAATATTCATTTTTTGCGGATCAATACTCCCTAAAGGTTTTTTGAGGTTCAAAACCTTTTGACAATATTCAGGGGATTCCCAGGCTTTTAAAGTACACAGTACTTGACCGGCAAAGGCTTCATGAATTTCATAATAATCAAAATCGTGTAAGGTGAGTCGATTTCTGGCCAATAAACGAGAAACTGCAATCGTCGGTGCCATTAATAAGCCCGCACCATGTACAAAATCTACCGCGGCCAATTCACAATCAACAAAATAAGCGAGCGGTTTTAGCTGATGACTATCAGCCCATTGAGGAGAGCCTAATAGTACCACAGAAGCTCCATCGGTGAGTGGGGTTGAATTTCCTGCGGTTAGGCTGCCTTTATCAGATTTATCAAAAGCGGGTTTTAAGGCGGCTAATTTTTCCAAAGAAGTATCTTTGCGAGTAATCGTATCACGTTTTAAGGAATCAACCGGTGTAATCAGATCATCATAAAATCCTTCATCATAGGCTTGTGCTGCATGTTGATGTGAGTGAAAAGCCAATTGATCTTGAGCTAAGCGGGAAATTTGCCATTCTTTAACCATCAATTCACAATGATCTCCCATGGATAGACCTGTTCGGGGTTCGCGAACCTCGGGTAATTGAGGTTTTAACATGCCTAAGCGGAACTCTTTGAGCATACCAAGTTTTTCTTTAAAGCTTTTTGCTTGTTGAAATTTAATTAAAAAATGGGTTAATTTTCTTTGACCAATTAATGGGGTATCTGAATTGGTATCCGTCCCGCCACCTATTCCCGCAGTAATTTGTCCACTGGCAATTTTGAGTGCAATCAAATTGATAGATTCTAAACCAGTACCGCAGGCACGTTGGATGGTTAATCCTGGGGTTTCTGGTGATAGGGAGCTCCCTAAAACCGTTTCGCGCGCCAGATTCCAATCAAAAGGATGATTCATAATGGCTCCGGCAATAAAATCACCCAATATTTCACCCTGAATTTTAGTTTTATTGATCAGATCTGCCAATGCAGCACCTAACAAATCCTGATTGGATTTCCCTAAATAGTAGGTTTGCGATTTCACAAAGGGCGTGCGAGAACTGCCAAGAATGGCCACTTTATCTTTAAAGCTCATGTTAATCCTTTTCACTGCTTATGATTTCTAAGAATAGCCTAAAAAAAATAACTAAGCACCTTGCATCTAAACGTGCGTACATGTTAGAGGTTGATTAAGATTTTAAATGATCAATAGGACAAGATTGCAGATTATCTTGTTCACTAGTAAGACTGCAGGCTCCATTGCAAAAACTGAATATAGTTTATAATTTACTCCTTTTTTCTTGTGTATTCAAAAGTTAACTTGACGATGTCTTACTAGCTTACCAATAATTTCCATTTTATAAATTGATTATTTCCAAAATCACACATTCATATAAATGCTCATATAGAATAAATTAATGTCACATTGTTTTGAGTGTCTTCCTTTATTGCTTTTGCTTGAGAAAATTAAATTATGAAACGTAAATATGAACCAACTTTTATTAAAAGAGGTGAAGAACAAGACAGGACTGCTCAGCCCTTTAATAGTATACCTGCGGCGCCAACAAATTTAGCCAGTCGCTCATTACAAACACCAGCACCCTATTTGCCAATTATAGAACCCTATGTTCCCCCACTAGAAAAAGGAAAAGAGAAAGCAGCAACGAGTATCCCCAGCGAGAGTCAAACTACTACTAGGATTTCTCAAGAAGTTTATCCCTTATTAACCAGGAAGAGAAAAAGACAAGAGTCCATCACTCAAATAATAAATTCAAAACAACAAAGAAATAGCCCAATTGATTCTACATCTTTATTACCAGCCAAAAAAAGACAAAAACAAGATGGGCGGCCAGGACTAGCATTAAGCTCTTTTCTAAATGAGAACATTCTTAACTTACTCGATGGGATACCTGCACTCGAGAGTTATAATTCAAAAATAAAAGCCCTTCAAAACACTTGGAAATTACTTGTCGATTCGGAAAAAAATAGAACTAAATTGAAAGATATAATTTCGAAGTGTGCTCAATTTTATATTTTTGCTGCAGATCGAGAGCGATTCGTTGTTGATGAGATGCTTAATATCAATTATGACTTTTTTCTGGTAGGTTTACACAATATATCTGAGGAATTAATTCCTTTATTTATAATGCAAGAGGATAAAAGTTTAGATGAGGAAAAGGCCGATGATGTTGAAATAAATAAAAATGTTACAGAAATTATTCATAATTTGTATTCTCAAATAATGGCCCTTCGATGTATTAAAGAAATTTATGCTAATCCCCTTAAGCCAATGCCTTTTCCTCAACGTCCAATAAGTGAGGAAGAAGCGATTCTGGATTTTAAAGAGCTGGTTAAACAAAGTGAATATTTACTAAGTAATGGGTATACTCAAAACGGCTCCTATCCCCTTTATCATACCGTTGTATCGCAAAAAGGTGATAAAGCAGGTAAAACCGCCGTTGAATTCTTTACCCAAATTGAACGGTTTAAAGCAACTGCTGATTCAAGAAAAGTTTCTGTCTATGACATGTGGCAGGAAAATAATTCAGCTATAACATATAAATTGCGGGAATTGTTTCGTCAACATGCTAAAAAGGTTTCTTCAATTGGTAATTCGCCAAAATCAATTGGAATTAAAGAGATTAACCAAGTACTTACTCGGCAGTTAGCAGTCTCCCAGTATTCTCCAATTATATTGCTGAAGGTGATTGAAGTATTAAAAAAGCATTATCAATTCAAAGCGGAACGAATTCATTTTCTTGATCTGTGTGGAGGATGGGGAGCTCGTAGAATAGCTGCATTAGCACATCCCTCAATAGATTCCTACCTAAGTATTGATCCTAACCCGGCTTTAATTGAACCTTATGAGCAAATGACTCATCTATTAAAACCATTATCGGGTAAAGATCGATTTATATCACAACATATTCCTAAAAAAATTGAGGAAGTTACAATTGACCCTGATAATATTGGGAAATTTAACTTAGCAATTACTTCTCCTCCATATAGAAATCTTGAGCAATATAATAAAAAATCAAATGGAGGCTACGAAGAACAAGAATATATTGATGATGCTAAATGGCAAAACTTTATGGCTCATTGTATGTGGGTGTTATCATTGTATGTTGTTGATGGAGGTTTAATTGCTTTGAATCTTGCCAATATGATACATCTCAGAAAATGTTATTTTTTAACTGGTGATGTAGTAAATGAAGCTCTCACAAAGTTAGAAGATAGGCTTCCCTTGGAATTAGTTGCAAGAGAGGAGAAGATAAGACTATATAACATGATAAATATTTTTCCTGATGCTTCCGACACCAAAGATACTTTGGCTTATCCTTTGGAATTTCAAGGTTCAATTATTCAACAATACTCTGACAGCTCCATGCTTAACAGAAAAATAAAGAAAGATTCTCGGTTTCAAGAGCTCGAGGCAGAGCAAATTCCAAGTGATCGTGAAAGTTATGTTGTTTTCAGAAAGATTGCTGTATTACCTAAACTCGGTAACTGTTTAAGATTAAACGGTTTATTTAAAACTGTGTTTACAAGCCCAGGAAAAATGTGTTTAACCGAGTATGATGCAGTTCGTGAGCGTCACAGATTACAAGTTCTTACTAAAGAAAACAAGATTTATGACAAATCTACAGAACAGGAAGCTCATAGACCTTAATGTGGTCAGGGTTCTAATACGCTTGCCGCACACGTTAAGCAAATATCGTCTTAATCGATTGGAAGCAGGTATGGCATGCTAAAGGGGCTTGTTAATCTAGTGCGAGGTTATCAGTCCTATGCTACGATTAAGAGTTTGAAATCATGCGGATGTTTAATAAAGGACAGTTAATATTTGGATGTATGGAGCGCGTACAGAAGGATCCTTTATTAATCAACAATTTGGGATTTACAGTAATATCTGCCCAAAATTTAAGATTTTTTAAGCTTCTATCTTTTTGCAGCAGAGCCAGACTGCATAATTGAATAAAATTACACTCGCTTCAGTTTAGGATTAAAACAGGGAGGTCTTATGTACACCTTATATTCATTTGGTACACCTAATGGGATTAAACCAACCATTATGCTCCATGAGTTGGGTCAATCGTATACGATTGAATTAATAGATATTTCCAAAGGAGAACAATTTAATCCGGAATTTTTAAAAATTTCACCGAATAATAAAATTCCCGTGTTGTATGATTCGGAAAAAGACTTTTATTTGTCTGAAAGTGTAGCGATTTTGCAATATCTTGCCGAAAAGCACCACCAATTTCTACCGGAATCACCCCAAGACAAATATAGAATTTTACAATGGTGTTTTTTTCAAGCCGCACATATAGGACCTATGTTTGGTCAATTAGGTCATTTTCACCGTGCAGAGGAAAAGATTCCCTATGCAATCAAACGTTATGCGGATGAAAGTGAGCGTTTGCTTGGTATTATGGAAAAACAGTTAACGTATGCCATCTACGTAGGCGGCTCTGACTATACTATTGCGGATATGGCTATTTGGCCCTGGATTTATTGTTTTCAAATTTTTTACCAACAAAACATCGATGAGAAACAATTTCCTCATTTAATCAAATGGTATCATCGAATTAGCCAACGCCCCTCCGTTATAGCAGCCTTAGAAGCATATGGTTTGAATTTAGAGGGTAGGAAAGAATAAGTGAGGGTACTGTCGTCAACTTAAAGGTTTAGTCTGGGAAGGGCGTCAGCCCTAACCCCAGAACTTTCTACCAGAAAACCGGCTTTCATTTCACTCCACTAGACTACCCTGTTTATTTTAACCCTGGGTAATTCTAGTTTAGTTCAAGTGAGGAAGAGGGTGTTCCATCCTGGGTGGGTGTTTCTTGCTTTGTGGCATAAATTCCATTCTTGCCCAGTAACTCACCAAACGAAGTTCTGGGCATTTGTTCTGTAGGAGCCTGATTTCTAAGCGTTGCGAGTACAGTAATATGTTCCTCTTGCTTTTTCAGGAGTTCTTCATATTTGCCATTTGTAGTCTCAAGCTCTTGTTGCACCTGTTTAAACTTCTGTCCAGATCGTTCGAAATCAGTCGCTATTCCTAAAAAAGTTCCTTCTTTCTGTTGTATAAAGGCATCTATTTTTTCTTTAAACGCATTCCGTTGATCCTCTCCAATGACCGTGTTGGATAATTCTTTTACGGTGCTACTCAGAGTCTCTACCATCATTCTCGCTCTACTAAGTTCTGCTTCAAGCTCTAACTTAACTTTTTTAATTTCCTCGATTTTTTCTGCTAATTCTTTTTTACTATTACTGTATGCCTCAGTTATGCGATCTAACTTCACTTGGTTTTGTTGTAAAAATTCAGCATTTAGACTGACGTCGTCTTTGAGCTGACTAGAGACTGCTTCTAATCCATCTTTGGTTTCACCTAAGGCCTTATTGATTCCGGAGGTAGCTAAAATTTGTTTGTCTATCTCATCAATCTGTTTGCTTAAATGTTCGATATTTTCTACTAGGGTTGCATTTTCTTTGGCAAATTTTTGAATTTCCACTACTAATTGTTTACGAATAATCTCTAATGCACTAATAGTAAGTTCTAAAAGATCCGCCAGCCCTAAAATTCCTTTTTGTAAACTTTCTACAGCACTAGTACTACATTTATGATGATCATCCAGAATGACTCCTCCTGCGGTATAAGTAACCGCGGTGACGCCACAAAGTGCCAAAAGGAAACCCACATGTGCCATGATTCCAATGATTAAAGTAGGAACAGTTAATACGACACCGCCAACAATTTTTTGCCAAAGTGGCAACTCACCCCAGTATTCTGCAGCACGTGAGAAAATACTCGGATTCTTTTCCATGCTTTTGATTGTATTTTGGAGGCTTTTCTTAATTTCATCAAATAGCTCTTTGGTAATGGTAATTTTTTGGAGCTTATCTTGTCCTGTATCTTCATTGAGAATTTTTAATTGAGCTTTTACTCTTTCTTCTATCGGGACTTGTTCTGAGTCTATTGGTTTAGTTTGGGGGGTATCAATTTCGATAAGATGTTGAAGCTCTTCTACGTTGGTAGCCATACGATTTCCTTTCTGTTGAATAATCTTCCTGTGCCTACTATTTTTAACCAGGATAACTTAAAAAAACAAGGAAAATTTGTTTTTTAGAATGAATAAGAGGTTTACTCACTAAATAGGAATTATTTAACGAGTTAAAAATATATTGCATGAGGAGTTGGGCTTTGCAGCCCAACTTTAAATCATCTTGCTTAATTACTCATACTAATTGTATAGGATCTTTCATTTTCTTCCGAAGAACAACAAGGAAGGCAATGAGACATCGCATCAACAATAGTCGCACCCGAACGAGTAACAAAATAAGCCAAGGCTACTGGAGCTATAAGAGCAGCCACTATAGCAGCAGCAATTGAAATTGCAGCACAAGCAGCCGCAACAATACCAGCCTGAGCTGCAACAATTAGCGCTCCATGTGCCGTTTCTTTGGCTTCAGGTTTGCGTAAACCATGTAATCCTGAACCTGCGGCAAAAACTAAACTTCCTAAAGCAGTTAGTGCGGCTCCTGCGGCAGTGATTGCAGTTGCAGCACTCACAAGGGATAAAATGACGGGAGCAGCAAGTGGGGCTGCTGCGAAAATACCGAATTCGGTTTTGTTTCTATAAGGTTCAAAGAAACCAGGGGCTGCTCTTCTGACATTGGAAAAGAATTCGGATGCTTTATTTTTATAATTTTCTTGGGTTTGTTCCCTTACTTCTTTAGATCCTAAGCAAAGATCAAAAATTGAGCTTTCGGCCTCAATCTTAACTGGTGCAGCTTTTCTTGTATAAGTTGTATTTGATGTTCTTCGTGTAGAGTAAAATTGTCCATCCACATTGTCATCTAATTTTGCATCCATTGTATGCCCCTCAAGTTGTTTAAAACCGAGTCATGCTATTCAAAAAAAGGATACAAGTCAAGTTGAGTTTATTTAAATTTTTGATTACTTTATCCGCACTTAACAACTAAAGATGATTTTTTATGACATTTAATATTGGGCAACGCTGGATTAGCAACACCGAAACACAACTGGGCTTAGGGATCATTATTGAGTTAAATGGCAGGCAAGTGAGCTTGAGTTTTCCCGCTGCTGGTGAGGAACGAATTTATTCTACAGATAGTGCGCCACTAAGTCGTATTATTTATAAAGCTGGTGAAGAAGTAATTACATCTGACCAACAAAAAATGTATATAACCCAGGTTGAAGAACGTCAAGGATTGATGTTTTATACAGGAGTAGATGAAGAAGGGAAGGAGCATCGCATTAGTGAGCTATCTCTGGATTGTTTTATCCAGCTCAACACTCCAGAACAAAGACTTTTTAGTGGATTGCTTGATAAGTTAAATACATTTAAATTGAGAATTGATACACTCAATCATGTCAGCAGACTTCAGCAATCTCCAGTGAGGGGATTATTGGGTTCACGAACCAGCCATCTGAAGCATCAGGTTTATATCGCCCGGGAAGTAGCACAACGTTATGCCCCTAGAGTTTTGCTTGCCGATGAGGTAGGACTTGGTAAGACCATAGAAGCAGGTATGGTTCTCCATTATCAGTTATGTACCGGCCGTGCTAATCGAGTTTTGATTGTGGTACCGCAAACTTTGATTCATCAATGGCTTGTGGAGATGATTCGTCGTTTTAATTTGTATTTCTCCATTATTGATGCGGAGCGCTATGAACTTGTATACGAATTAGATGAAGAAGAAGGGATGCAGATCGGTACAACGCAAGAGAATCTTTTTGAAAATGAACAATTGGTTTTATGCAGTTTAGATTTTTTAATGGAACATGAAAAAGCACGCCAACATGCGCTAAGCAGTGAGTGGGATTTGTTAATTGTCGATGAAGCGCATCACTTGCATTGGTCCGAGAAAGAAAAAAGTCCTGAGTATGAATGTATTGAAGAACTAGCGGGACAAAGTAAAGGTTTGTTGCTGCTGACTGCGACACCAGAACAAGCGGGAATTGCCAGTCATTTTGCTCGTTTAAGGCTGCTCGATCCTTCACGCTTTTATGATTTTTCTAAATTTAAAAAAGAAGAAGAAGGGTACCAGCACATCAATAAGTTAGTACAAGAATTGCTAACTTATGGCGAACACACATCCACGGATGCCTTAAAACCAGAACATAAGTCTCAATTAGAAGCCTATTTAGGGGAAATAACTGGGTTGGATGTGAGCCAAATCATTAAAGATTTACTCGACCGACATGGCACGGGTCGTGTCCTATTTCGTAATACACGTGCAGCGATTCAGGGTTTTCCTGAGCGTCGAGTGCATGCGAATCCTTTGGAGTGTCCTGCTATTTATACTTCTCTTGAGGAACAAAAAGGACAGAGAAAGCTTTATCCCGAACAACTTGTAGCGAAGGAATTGTGGCTTGAACATGATCCTAGAGTGAGATGGTTAGCAGACAAAATCAATGCGGTTTTTCCCCAAAAAGTGCTGGTCATTTGTGCCAAAGCAAATACCGCCATTTCATTGGATCAGTATTTAAAAGTAAAGGTAGGGCTTCGCTCTACTTCTTTTCATGAAGGCTTATCGATCATTGAACGCGATCGGGCTGCAGCTTATTTTGCCGAACAAGAAAATGGCGCGCAGGCCCTTATCTGTTCTGAAATAGGAAGTGAAGGTCGAAACTTTCAATTTGCTCATCATTTAGTCTTGTTTGATTTACCATTAAATCCTGATTTACTGGAACAACGTATTGGCCGACTTGATCGGATAGGTCAGCGGCATACTATAGAAATTTATGTTCCTTATCTGTTGAATACGGTACAAGAAAAATTATTTCGCTGGTATCACGAAGGGATTAATTTATTTACCAAAAGTTGCTCTGTTGGTTTTACTCTTTATGAAGAATTTGAAGATCAGTTACTGCCTATTCTGGATACGGTAGATGCAAATAATGAAGCATTGGAACAACTGATTGTCGAGACTAAAAAGCGAGCGGAACAAATTAATCAAGCACTTCATGAAGGACGTGATCGGCTGTTGGAGTTAAACTCATGCAACGCACCAGAAGCAGAAGAATTGATTGCAGCTATTGAAGCAGAAGAAAACTGTTTGGGTTTGGAAAACTATATGGCTCAAGTGTTTCAGGAATATGGCATCGATCATGAATACCATTCTGAAGCTTCAGAGATATTGCGTCCCACAGATCATATGAAATCCAGTCATTTCCCAGGGCTAAAAGAGGATGGGGTGACGATAACTTATTCGCGTTCCAAAGCTTTGGTGCGTGAGGATGTTGAATTCCTAAGTTGGGAACATCCAATGGTCTGTGAATCTATGGAAATGATCCTGGATTCTGAGGTAGGTAATGCAACTTTAGCGACAATCTCAATTAAAAGCATAAAACCTGGAACATTATTTTTAGAATCCTTTTTTACAGCGAATTGCGCAGCGCCAAAATATTTGCAATTAGATCGTTTTTTACCACTTACACCAATTCGTGTGCTTATGGATGTCTCAGGAAAGGATCTTTCCAAGATCTTGGATTATACGCAATTGAATCAATTGTGTGAGCCTGTAAAACGTCATTTAGGATACCCAATCATTCAGCAGATTCGTGCGGATCTAGAGAATATATTGGTACAAAGTAAAAAAGTAGCAGAAGCGCAACTACAAGAGCTTTTGGAGAAAGCAACAGTACAAATGAAACAAAATATCTCTCATGAAGTAAATCGACTGGATGCTTTAAAAAAGATTAATCCCTCGATACGAGAGGAAGAGATTGCTTTTTACAAAAAACAACTTATTGATAGTGAGGAATTTATTCACAGTACTGCTTTAAAGTTGCAAGCGTTGCGGGTAGTGATTAATAAAATTTGATGAGTTCTTATAGCATCTATACTACATTCATGATGATAAGGTAATACATAATGCCTTGATTGGGAAATCAGTATATTATTTTATTGAGGAAGATGAGTTTAATTAAATATCTCATTGCATTAAGATAGATTGATAGATGATATTTTTTGCTTATGATTGTTTGTATTGAATGCATAAGATGCGTAGTGTATGAAGACTTTTGCTATCTAGGGACATAGGATAAGTAAGTACTATTATTTGCTAAGAAATTACTTACTAGATTTTTTTAAGGTGTGTAGTACAAAGGGATGAGTCTACTAATGAACCAACAAATTAAAGAAATTGTAACGGACCTTTTGCATTCAGCAGGAATCACTCCCAATGGGAGTGAACCCTGGGATATTCAAATTAACAATGAAGCATTATATGCCCGTATTTTTAACGGCGGCTCATTGGCACTTGGTGAGTCCTATATGGATGAATGGTGGGATTGTAAAAGTCTCGATCAATTTTTTACACGCATTCTCCTGGCTCAGTTGGATCAAAAAATTAAATCCGACAAATGGTTATGGCCGAAATTAATTTGGTTAAAGTTAATTAACCATCAATCAAGAAAGCGTGCCCTGGAAGTGGGTCGAAGACATTATGATTTGGGAAATGATTTATTTAAATCCATGTTAGACAGTCGCATGAATTATACGTGTGGGTACTGGAAAAATGCGAATGATCTAGAAACCGCACAATTAAATAAATTGGAATTAAGCTGCCAAAAATTAAAACTTGAGCCAGGGATGCGGGTACTTGATATAGGCTGTGGCTTTGGGGCTCTTGCAAAATATGCTGCTGAAAATTACGGAGTCAATGTCGTCGGTATCACCATATCCAAAGAACAATTTGAATATGCAAAACAGAACTGTTCCGGGCTACCCATTGAGATCCGTTTTCAGGATTATCGCGATGTTCATGAACAATTTGATCGGGTAGTCTCTTTAGGAATGTTTGAGCATGTCGGTTATCGGAATTACCGTACCTATATGCAAAAAGCCCGTGATTGTCTCAAGGATAATGGTTTATTTTTGTTACATACTATTGGCGGTAATTCGACTACCACCACTACAGACCCTTGGATTAACAAATATATTTTTCCAAACGGTATGATTCCCTCTATGGCACAAATTAGTGTTGCTTCGGAGGAGGTATTTACCATGGAAAACTGGGCAAATTTCGGTGCTTATTATGATCACACTCTAATGGCATGGCATGAACATTTTGAACGAAATTGGGACTACTTAAAAGAGCACTATGACCAGCGTTTTTATCGGATGTGGCGCTATTATTTATTGGCCTGCGCAGGTACATTTCGAGCACGCACGAACCAGTTATGGCAAATTGTTTTTTCCAAAAATGGAGTTCCAGGGGGATATCAAGAACCCTTATTCACCGGAGTTAAAAAAAGAGATTCTGAAAAAAAAACAATCTCAGATCTTGAATTGTCTTAGTCAAAAATAAAGAGGGATACTGCATTAATGCAGTATCCGCAACACGTATGAATTAGTGCTTTTTGGCAAAGACCATACGCAAATGACTATTAATCGTTTCAATGGCATTGCGACATGCTGGAGTATCAGCAAGTTCATTGATCATAAGGAAATCATGAATGGTGCCATGATGACGAATCCCAGTAACGGGGACACCTGCTTCATTAAGCTTATGCTCATAAGCCTCACCTTCATCCCGCAATACATCGCATTCACCGTTGATTACAAGTGCAGGAGGTAATCCTTTAAGTTGCTCAGTAGTCGCTCGTAAGGGACAAGCTGTTATTTCATTTCTTTTTGATTTATCCGGTAAATAATTATCCCAGAACCATTCCATTGCTTTTTTGGTTAACCATGGACCATCCGCAAATTCTTTGTAGGAATCATTTTCAAAATTTGCATCAGTTACAGGATAAATAAGCACTTGGTAATCAATTTTTGGCCCACCACGCTGTTTTGCAAGTAGCGTCATTACTGCTGCCATATTTCCACCAACACTATCGCCGGCGACCGCTAAACGAGAGGTATCTAGATTTAATTCCTTACCATGCTCTGCAACATACTTTAATGCGGTGTAATCCTCTTCAATTTGCGTTGGATATTGTGCTTCAGGTGCTAAAGAATAATTGACAAATACAATGGCAGCATGTGCACCCACTGAGAGTTCACGGACAAGACGACCATGAGTTTGCCAGTCACCAAAAACCCAACCTGCTCCATGATAGAACATAACTACTGGAAGTTTTTCTTTTGAGCCTTTAGGACGAACAATGCGAAGGTCTAATTTACCATTCGCGTGTTGAATAAAACGATCTTCAATGTCCACTTCAGTTTTTTCTTTTTCTAAAGGCAATTCTTGCAATTTATCAAAAATAGCCCTTCCTTCTTGCACCGGAAGATCATAAAGCGGTTTACCCCCAGCTTTCTTGATTTTTTCAATGAAAGCCCAGGTTTTTGGTTCTATACGTTTACTTAGATCCATTTTACTTGTCCTCATGGTTAAAGTTCAAAATATAATTCACTATTTTTTAAAAATAAGATTAAGCCAAAGCTGTCACTTTTATTATCGGGACAAAATAATTATAGACAATTTGTAGGTTTTTTGTTTTACGCGGTAAAAAAACGAAAAAAATGAACTAATTAATTGCTTTATGATGGTTGGGGGCGGGATCGTTGGGGAAGAGATTTTCAAGGGGTGTTACTTGAAGAGCGTGGGTTATGTGCCTAAAATTAGTTAAATGCTCTTTTGGAGTTCACAATGAAATCATTAATTGGTGGCATGCTCTCCTTGGTTGCGTTTTCTTGTTGGGCAATAGATCGTGGGATTAATTATGATCCTGCCCACAGCAAAGCGTTCACCGATGCCCAGATAAAGAACAATTTACAGGGCATGAAAAACGAAATTATAAAAGATCTTCGTATCGCACAACAAAATGGATTTACGATCATTAAGACATTTTATGCCGGAATTTCTACGGTAGATGGCAAAAGTACAGCAACTATGGCTGATATAGCATGTCCTTTAGGGCTAAAATTAATGTTAGGAGTGTATGAGTTTGATCCAGGAAAAGATCATTGTGATAACTGGTGTGATATTGCCCGAAAAAAACAGGTAGATGATGCTATTGCGAGTGTGAATAAATACAACAAAGATAATAAAAAATGCATTATTGGAATTGCAGTAGGAAATGAGGATATTACCAACTGGAATTTTACCCAACCCAATACCTTAGTACAAAAACATATCTCTGAAGATATTAGCCGTCTTAAAAGTGCAATAGGGAATAAAACAGTGATTGGAACTGCACAACAAGATGGGGCTTTATTGAAGTTAGCTGCAAGTGATCCTTATGGAATTATTGGGAAACTCGATTTCATTGGCGCTAATATTTACCCTTATTGGAGTAGTAAACCGTATACCCCAATATCCGGTGCGGCAACTGAATTTATGAATCGCTATGAAGCCATCAAAAATAAATTTCCCGGAAAAGAAATTATTGTAACCGAAGAGGGGTGGCCAAGTCAGGGATCTGCACAACAAAATCCAGATGCATCTTTAGCCAATGAAGGGACTTATTATAATTGGTGGAAGACTCGATCTGATGATTTCGATTCCTATTATTTTGCCTTATTTGATAAGCAACCAACGGATGGAGATGCTGATAAGTTCTTTGGATTATGTACAGCAGACCGAAAAGACAAGATTCTTGATGGATGCAATTACTAACAATATAGATCGAAACAATTTTGAGAAAGAAGTTATTATATCTAACCAAAATATAATAACTTCTTAGCTAAAATCACCTTTCAACATATCAGAATTTTCCCATTCATAACTGAAAAATCAACTCTATTCCACCCCCTACGGATTGGGCCCTGAACTACATGGTAGGAACAGAAGAAGATAAAGTGGGCACACGAATGTTCTCCAACTCATCAGGTTCGTTCGCTGGATTGAATCCTTGTTGCGTGTAATTTCCCTGAGGATCTTTATCATTTCGGTAGGAAGTAAATTTTCCTCCTTGAATCATATGGGTATGATTTGCTTGTTTACCAGGTATCACATCTTCTGATGCTAGAGAATGTTCGATTTCCTGGATTAAATGTTCCCATTCGCTTATCGGTCGATTGTCGGAAAGATAAACGGTTACATCTTTTCCTGTTGTATTGGGGGATATGGGTTTGTCTTCTGGAATAATCTTGAATAAAGGAATATTTTTTTCTACTAAGTGCTTCATCACAATATTTATGCCTTTTTCAAAATTTCCGGGTGTATCACGATCAAAAGAAAAATGAAGTTTCCATCCACAATCGCTCTCATTCAATTGGTAGGGAGTTTGTTGGTAGGAAGCAAACTCTAACCATTGTTGAAGTGTTCTTTGACAATAATAATTCCCCGCCTTTATAGTAGAACCTATGTGTAGAGCATTTATATTTTTACAATTAGCCCAACTTTCCGTATCGCCCTTGTAAATAAAAATTCGTTCATTATAAAGAAATCGTATTAAATCTTCTTTCACATTATTCAATAGAGTTTTGAGTTTGGGAGCAGAAGAATATTGGGGATCAGCAAGGAGCGTGCTTATTTTTTTTATAGCTTGGTGGTTTCTTTGCAGAGGGGATAACTGAGTATCACTCAATAGGTTAATTATTGATAGAACCGGTTTTTTTCCTTGGAAACCAAAAAAACCAAAAAAGCCTAAACTCTTCTCCTGGGCTAAACAAAAAGAATTTAATTTATCTATACAAGATTCAAATGAAATTGGCATACCCCACCTCATAATGAATTTTATTTTAAGTATAGGTCTTCTTTTTTTTTTTGCTGGTTAGATGGTTTAGATGGACTTTTTTTATTAGTTAGAGGGAGTAGAAGCTGAGATTTAAGCTTGATAAATCCCAGGCTTACGTTATATGTTTACTTTGGGTTATTCATTACCAACTGGGAACGAACCGTTTGCAGGGTTTCTATAATCAGGAAAAGAACAATGCATGTGGGCGATCTTCCAAACTCCATCTTCCTTTTCAATAGTTAAAGTGCCGCGTAAATGCTCAAATAAATATTCTTTTCCATCAATGATCATTCGTGCACGGCATATGGCAGCAGCCCACAAAGCCTCATCTGGAGTGGGAACAAAGTGAATTATTTCTATTTTACCTTGCTCTGATTGGCTCCAGTCTCTTCTTAACTGTTCTTCTATTTCTTTTAAACCCACCCGATATTCATCGACTCCTGATCCCCAAACATTGGTATTTTGACTAAAAAGACTAAGCAATAAGGATGCATTTCTTTGCTCATATCCCTCACAGAATTGTTTAAATAGTTTTTCGGCTGGTTTTTTTTCTAAAATGTTCATGAGACTTTTCTCCTGAATAATAAAATCTTGGCGGAGTATAAAAGATAAGAAAAAATTGTCTGTCCGTGCTGAATACGGACAAAAATGAATGAACTCTATAGTACCGAGCTTAAATAAACCATTCGTTCCATTTCTAGTCTGGAAGAAAATCCTGTGCGTTGTTTAATACGCAGTAAATAGGTATCCACAGTACGAGGAGAAAGCCCAAGTAGCTGAGCGATTTGTTTGTGTGTTGCACCTTGCAGTAATAATCTAAGGCACATTAATTCTTGAGCGGTAATGTACGTTTTCTCGTTCTTTCCAACCACAGGAATTCTGCCTTGCTTCAAACAAAGCTCTTTATAATTTACATCGCGATAGGTTTCGGGTAATGCAATCGGATTTTTATTCAGTATCTGAATTAAATCTTTATTTTGCAGGTCAAAGTCAAAAATAAATTGCTCAATTGCCTTGAGTTTATTGAGATAAAACGAACCGGGATTCGCATGTTCATAGGGTAAGGCTACCGCAATCATATCGTAATAATTTTTACTCCGACGAACTAAAGTGAGTCCGTTGTGCAAATTAAATTTTTCGCGAGCAATTTGCACGGGGGTACGGGGCAACTCTTGATCCCAAAAAAACCAGTATGAATGATTATTTTCATGCTCATCGTCAAATGAAGAGAATACTACTGGAGCATTATCAATATGTTGGAAGTATTCAAAAAGCCCGGTATTGTTTGTTAAGCAATTAATGGAGCCGTCTGCAAAACAACGTAAATATTGAAAGTAATTAAATCCAAATCCATCTAATAAATTTTTACTTGCTTCATAGACTTTGCTTTTTAATAAAAATATAGGGTGGTTTAAGTCAACTTTTAATGACATGTAATAAAAAATAATCTAGATTAGGGACCAAAGTGAATGCTATTTTGTCAGTAATTTTATTATTGATCAAATTGAATTGTATTGTTTCATCGCTCTAGATTTGATATAAAGTTTGGGAAGAACTATGGACTTCTATTTGGAATAGAATAAAGGAGATATAATGCTAAGAAATAATCCACAAAAACCGCGCAATGAACTGCCTTCAACCCGAATAAAACGCCAATTATCCATATTCTACAGAGGCCCGGATGGCCGTATTACTTCCGATGATCCTGACTCCTACAAAGGACAAGAGCGGGTTGCTTATCAAGAGGCGCTACTTAGCCAACACCCAAGGACAGGTTATGCCGATGGAATTTTAAAAGAAAGAAAACAGCGCAATAAAACTCAATTTTTTTCAATTGCAAAAAAAGAAGAATCGGAAAATGAGCCTTCAGTCCCTACTCCTCCGTGATTGAGTAAACTACAATGGAGATATGGGAATAACTCTGTCTCGTAGCATGGTTTTCATCTGAAGTAACAAGGAAGTAAATGATATGACTAAATCAGTAACGCCCCAAGAAGTATTTCATGAGCTTATCAAAGCAAATGGTTTGTTCCCAAATAACCCTCGCTACCCTTTATTAATATACAAGCAAATGGAAGTAGTTAAAAACCAATCCCCTCAGAAACTCCAAGAGCTTTTACAACAAAACCATTGGGGAAATTCATGGGTAGATTCGATTTATGACTATCATCATTATCACAGTAGGACCCATGAGGTATTAGTGATGCTTGCGGGGGAAGGAACAGTTCAATTTGGAGGGGATAACGGTACGATTTATTCAGTAAGTCATGGTGATGTGGTTATTATTCCTGCCGGTGTTGCGCATAAAAGTTTGCACTTATCCAGCGACTTTCAATGTATCGGTGCTTACCCAGGGAATGTTGATTTTGATATGAATTATGGTAAGGCCGAAGAACATCCCCGAGTGATTGAGCAAATTAAACATGTCGGAGTACCTCAAAGTGATCCTATATTCGGTACGCATGGACTATTATTTAATTATTGGAAATAGAAACTCTATAACTATTGGATAAGTAAAGAAACCAACCGTTATTTTAAATTATTGGTATTTGCTGGAGTGCTTTATGTCTGTAGCTTCAATTAGAAAAGTTTATAACATTTATGCTTCCTTCTATGATTTTTTGTTTGGTTCCATTTTTAACCCAGGCCGTTCCTTGTGTGCTGAAATTGTTAATAAAGCGGCAAAACAAAATGCTACAGTACTTGAAATTGGCATTGGTACCGGTTTGTCGCTACCGCTTTATCGTTCTGATTTGATGATTACGGGGATTGATATTTCCGAAAAAATGTTGGAAAAAGCTGAGGAACAAGTGGTCAAAAATCACTTGGAGGAACGGGTACAGTTAAAGATTATGGATGCGGCTCATTTAGAATTTCCTGATAATCGGTTTGATTTTATTGTTGCCATGTATGTGGCCTCAGTGGTTCCAGATGTGAAGGCCTTTCTTCAAGAATTAACCCGTGTTGCTAAACCTACGGCAGAAATTATATTCGTGAATCATTTCGCATCGGAGCACCCGATAATGCGCTTTTTTGAGAAGATATTTGCTCGAGTTAATGAGCTTATAGGGTTTAAGTCGGATTTTTCGATGCACTCAATTCTTGATTACCAAGCCCTAAAGCTTCTATCCACCCGAAAAACTAATTTATTTGGTTATTGGAAATTATTACACTGTAAAATTCTGAAAGATAACCCAGCACCACCACAAGACAACTAGATTATCTGCTTCGTAATAATCTAAACAGTCCTGGTATGGAATAGACCTGTTGCAGGAATAAAATGGTGTGGGTCGACGCGCTTATATTTGATGTTTTTGGTTTACAAACTTTGGTCTTAATCAAGGATTATTGTGTCAAAAAAAACTTTGGTTTTTTTATCGGGAGTTTTGTCGGATCATCGCGTATGGTCTTATCAAGCAAATCATTTGCACGATCTGGTGAATTGTCAAATTATTCCCTTATTACACGGTACCTCCACCGAGGATTTACTCCAAAGAGTGTTAGGGCATGTTGAGGGGGCGTTTTTTTTGGCAGGCCATTCGATGGGTGGGTGGTTGGCACTGGAGCTTGCCAGAAGAGTTCCTGAACGCATTTTAAAATTATGCTTATTGAATACTTCCGCCCAACAAGACTCTGAAGAAAAAGAGCAAAAAAGAATAGAATTGATACGAAAAGTGGAGCAAGGTGCTTTTCAAACGGTTGCTGCTGAGCTAGTACAACATTATGTGTATGATGAGCGGGTTAAACCAGAAGTACATTCCATGTTTCTCAGTGTGGGCCAACAGGCATTTATTGCCCAACAAAAAATACTGCTGGCTCGCCAAGAGTGCACTTCTTTCTTGCCATCACTGGAAATACCTACTTTAGTCATTCACGCACGCCAAGATAAAAATTTTTCTCTATCTGTCCATGCAGAGCTGGCAGACAAAATTCCAAATGCCAAATTAGCAATTATTGAAGACTCTGGTCATATGTCGCCTATGGAATCACCCCAGGCAGTAACTGCATTATTACGGTTATGGTTGAATTATTTTTAAATGCATTAATCTTCATAATCATTCAAATCAAAAGCCTCTTGCAGATTTCCAAGCTGCTCTTCAACTAGGGTTAATTTTTCAAAACTAGCAATATGAAACAAGGCTTGGCCTGAATGCACAAGTGGCAACATATTTTCACCAATAATAATTCCAGAAATGGGTGATTTTAATTTGTATTCTTCGGTACTGGTTGGATTGGCGATAACCGCAATTACCTGTCCCTTGGCGACTCGATTGCCTGATTTTTTAAGGTGTCTTAAAATGCCACTTATGGGGGCTCTTATCCAATAACTGTTCCTAGATACCGTAGAGGTATATTTTTTTACTCTGTATCTACCGGGCGGAACCATTCCCAAGGCTCCCATCACACTTAGAATACCATTAATGCCGGTTCGGATGGATAACTCATCAAAACGTAAAGACTCTCCTCCTTCATAGACTAAAATAGGAATACCTTGCTCATTTGCATACTCGCGCATAGAACCATCCCTAAAGGTTGAATGTAAAATGACTGGAACATTAAAAGCTCGAGCCAAATCTTCAATACCGGGCATATCAAGATTTGCTCTAATTTGAGGTAAATTAAAGCGGTGATTGGATCCGGTGTGTAAATCAATTGCATGAGTAGATTGGGATAAAATTTGCTTGCTGATAATTTGTGCAAGAATAGAGGCAAGTGAGCCATTTGAACTGCCGGGAAACGATCGGTTTAAGTCTCTTCGATCCATTAAGTATCGTTCCTGGTATAAAAAACCGTATACATTAACTATAGGAATTGCAATAACATTCCCATGGATATTTTTTAGCCCCTTTTTTTTCAAGAAGCGTCTAATAATCTCAACGCCATTGATTTCATCACCATGAATGGCAGCAGTAAGGCATAACGAAGGCCCTTCCTCTATCCCGTTAATGACATGTATTGGCAAACAAATTGGAGTCCAATCATATAATTTGGGCATGGGTAAAAAAACCGTTTTGCGTTCTCCAGGCTTAATTTTCATGTCACCAATAACAAGAGGTTCTTTACTCATTCTCACGATCCTTCAAGAGTTATATAACAAGTGTAGCTTGAATTGGAGCAAAGTAGTGTGAGGAAAAGGTTGAATTTCTATGTACAAAGATGGAAGAGCAGAATGCTCTGCTCAAAACGTTGGGCTTGGTTGGACAAGCTTTTAACACAGTTTTTGGTGTGGCATAAATTTACTCAAGTGTTAAATTGGAAATAACAGCAGGTTTTGCCCCCAGTTTTATATCCGTGAGGTGTTGATTAAATATTGCGTAGTTATTGTATGAACCGGTGTTAATTATCGGGAACACAATATGGTCGAAGAAATGCGCTCGTTTTTCAATTTCTTCACCATATATCTTGGCTACGATTTGCGGGTCATTTTTAAATTCCCCACAACCCCAGGCTCCTAAAATTGCGTTGGGTTGTTTTGCAAGGATTAATGTATCAAGCTGGGCGGCGATACGTCTTCGTAAATCCGCTATATATTGATTCCTGGTTTCAAGATCCAAGGCGTGGGGTGTGAAAGGAAGTTGCGGCGCGGCGGATCTTAATTCATAAAACGGGAAAATATCTGATTCAGGAAGAAAGGCATAACTTAGGCCGCTGTCTGCCGTATAGCGTGCCGATGTAAAGTCCTCAGGATCTTTGGGAAAAACTATTTCAGGACCTCTGAAACATATCCTGGATTCTGGGCTAAAAAATACTTTATATCCTTGGGTGTCGGTTTCCCCGCTGTGCTTTTTCAAAGCCTCATATTCTTCCTGGGTCATTTTTATCTTAGCTTCTAGAAGCTTTTTTGCTGCCTCATGGTAGCAAAATGCTTGAGCTTTTTGATCTAAATAAATGCTTGGATCCAATAAAGATTGAGCACAGGTGCTTCGATGCCATATATTTTCCTCCTGGGCACTTCCCCCCTCTAAGGCAGCACCGCCTGGAAATTGGGGATTTGCCATATTGAGTACAGAATAAGAGACCCCATATTTTTTGGTCGCTTCAAGTGTTGCCAGTCCCCAATCTTTAGGAATTACTTCAACTAACTTGGGTGAAGGTGATTTTTTTTTGGCCCATAAGTTTAAATTAATTTGTGCTTGCTGGGCCAATTTCTCTGATTTTTTTAAATCGGTGATCCAATCTAAGGTTTTTTCCATACTTTTGTGTCGCCATCTCTCACCCGTATAAGATCCTTTGAGAAGGCTTGGCTTATGTTCGGCGTGTACGTCTTTGATAATAGAGGCAGTGCTTTTTTGGGGTGAGGGTTTAAATAATTTAATTCTCGCCATCATTTTTTTCATCCTTTTTCAGGTTCCTTCTTCTATTTTTTACATCTTGATTCTAAAAATCAGTTAATGAGTTTTTATAAAGATAAGAGTCCACATTTAATAGAAGACGGTACGTTAATTTCCATAGGCACAACAGCTTCTGGTGTTATCAGATTGAATTCCATACGCTGACAGCACCATGTTTTTATTATTTTGATAGCGAACATGCAACAAGAAAGAAGTGCTCTACTCATCGCAGTATTCTAAGCAATTGTATCCTTCCATTAGGTATATCCTTGGCTCAACGATGATACGTCGAACCAAATTCAGTAGACCAAAATGATCAAAAAAAGTCAACTTTGTTTTTAGTTGTGAGATGAAGTTCATTTATTGTCATATTTTCAGGGCACCTCAAGCAGATTTCAATGCTGCATTTTTGGACCTTAGAAACTTCTGTATGTATGTAAAGAATCATATCCTCACCATAATGCTCTGTTATTAATCTATAATTATATTAATCTCACTTTTTGTTTGATAAATATGAAAGTTGATGAAAAATCTATAAGAGAGTTATGTGGCGAAAGTTCCGAAGTGGTAGTATTTGGTTTTAGCAAATATGCCTATAAAGAGCTTTGTATGGCAATCAATGAACATGATGGAATCAATGCTTTAAATTCTGATACCTACGATAGCAAACATACTGATCTCAGCAGAAACAACCCTTACTCCATGTATAATTATTTTAAGTTTATTCTCAATGACTTAATTCTCGAAAATTATAAGAGACAGAAAGAAGGCAAACCAATAATTCCCTTAATTTTTGTAGTCGGAAAAGGCAATATGAGCTACGAGCCAAAACAAATTGCTCAAAGAGAGGAAGACCCCTCCGATAAATGGGTTACGCTAACAGAGCTACGCAGAGTGTATAAATTAGCTACAGAATTTGGACCCGAATTCTCCAAAGTTGCTTTGGATACGGTTAAGTTTGTAAGTCTTGAAACCAATTCGGATCTAACCACCTTAAAGCGGGTTTCTCCTTTTTGGGAAAACCCAGATTGGCAGAAAGGTTGGCAAACACGAAAAGAGGAAACCCAGAAAACACACAGCCGACTGATAAAAAATAGTATTTGGCGATCCAATTTACAAGGTAAGATTGAAGAAATCGATAGTCAACATTCTGAAGATAAAGGTAAAGAAGAAAAGAATACTTTTAAGAGTTAATGAATAAGGCTCTCGCGCCAAACACCATCTCTATTAAGACGACAAAAACTGACATCAAAACTATAAACTCGCTGATTATCTTTTTATGCCGTGCTATGGTTAACATAGGATAAATTAGGGGATAAAAATGATTAATAACGTGATTCTTATAGCTTGTGTATTGTTTGCAACGATTCACTATTTTATTAGGCGAAAACATTATTCTGCTGAACAGATCGTAGATTTATACTTAGTCTATTTCCTATTTTTTACGGTAGGTCTTATCGGTTTAATTGGTTTTATCGGCCATGTATTCTTTCCTGATATGACCGCTAAAATGATTGGTTGGCCTACAGGCAGTCCATTTCAATTTGAAGTAGGGTTTCACGATGGCGCATGGGCATTGTTAGGGATCCTATCCTTATTTATTGGAGGAAAATTTTGGCTGGCTACGGGATTAGGATGGTCATTTTTTATAATAGGAGCTTTATATGGTCATATTAGAGATATGATTTTACATGGAAATTTCGCACCTTATAACGCTGGTATTATTATTTCAGAAATTATTATTCCAGTTGTAATCTTGACTTTACTATTCCTCAAGTTTGTTGTTATGAATAAGAAATAAAGTCTCGGCTTGGAAACTACATCCACCTGACTAGTGATGGTTGACCAGATTCGTGCAGCCTCTTTTGCCCTGGTCAGGTTAACGAACGTTGCGAAGACTACTAATGTCATTTAAAACATTAATATTTTTACTGGTTCTCTTATCCACTTTTGGCAGTGCGATTTGGAATATTCAAATAAAACAATCAAGTAATAATGTTGTGTTTGTTACGCTCATGGTTATACCTCAATTCATGGTAGCGGCACCTTTATTGTTTATCGTACCTTTGCTTGATTATGCGACTTTTAGCTTTGTTGTGATGAGTGCCATCGTGCAAACTGGCTATATACTCTTCCTTAGTAATGCGTATAAGCATGGATTAGTTAGCGCAGTTTATCCCCTTGCTGTAGGCAGCGCGCCCCTTTTTGCTTTATATTACTGGCATCATTATGTAGGATACCCCATTTCCACCCATGAATTTGTGGGGGTAGTTGTATTATCACTGGGTATCATCTCGTTTATTTTTACTAGGATAACTAAAAAATCACCGTTTTCACTACAAGGAATTGCCTATGCAATAGGGACAGGAGTTTTTATTTTTTCCTATTCTACCATCGATACGTATGGTATCCGAGCGGCAAGTAATCCTTTATCTTATATTAGTTGGTTATTTGTTCTTAAAGCATTTTTATTATTTCTACCCATGTTGTTACTCAAGAAAATAACATGGGAAACATTAAATCAAGGCAAGAAAAAATATATTATTGCTGGCTTACTAGCAGGTTTGGGCTACAGCATGGCAGTTTTTGCTTTTCTTCATTTTCATTCAGCAGTTATCCTCGGGTTACGCTCGACCTCAATTTTATTTGTATTTTTTCTCTCAATTTTTATCTTGAAAGAAAAGACTTCTGTCAGGACGCTTTTCGCAACACTGTTAACAATTACTGGGATGTCGCTTATTTTAGTAGGATAGTGCTTAAGCAATACTTGTTGGCCCAGCAGGAGT
This sequence comes from Legionella nigrisilvae, assembly GCF_977063395.2. Classification (NCBI taxonomy): domain Bacteria; kingdom Pseudomonadati; phylum Pseudomonadota; class Gammaproteobacteria; order Legionellales; family Legionellaceae; genus Legionella; species Legionella nigrisilvae. The sequence goes on along the minus strand of NZ_CDRUGZ020000019.1, from coordinate 455,524 downwards.
TTTTTGTTGACCTATTGTTTTACCAGCTCAAATTATGAGCATTTGTCGTCATCGAATTGAAAAATACGAAATTTAAACCAGAACATACAGTTGGGTTTTTATTAGCAGCTGTTGATGCTCAATTACGAAAGCCGGGCGATAACCAAACTATTGGAATCTTGCTATGCAAATCGAAAAATAAAGTCGTTGCCGAATATGCGTTGCGAAACATTAGTGCACCCATAGGCGTTTCAGAATATATCTTCTCTAAATCAATTCCCACTGATCTGAAAGGTAGTTTACCAACAGTCGAAGAAATTGAAGCTGAGTTAAATGAGTCGGTAAAAGAGGATTGATTGGTTCAGTGTATTGTAGACTTATAAAAAAATGCATGGGACAAAAGGGGTTAGTGGGACACCCATATTAATACTTGGTTAAAACAGTTCCCACATGATTTATTCATGCTCGGATTTTAGGGATTTTTTATTTTTTAGTGTTGTTGTTTCAATCAGTATCATTCAAAGCGACAATTTTCTATAAAGAAAAATGGTAAGTAGAGCTCCTATCGAGCAGATTAAAAATAAAGAATAATAGTTAGCTAACTGATAGATTGCGCCTCCTAAAATGGGTCCAACAGCCAAACCAATTGCGGAGGCATTAAGAACTCCATAACAACTACCCATCACATGAGGTGGTGTCATTTTAGCAAGAAACACATCATTCAATGGAAAAAAAATAACCTCACCCAGGGATAAAATCAGCATGGAGCTATTCAGTGTTAAGCCAGTTTGGGCAAAACAAAATCCCAGGAAACCTATGGCAAATAAGGATAACCCCGTAGATGCAAGTAACATATAATTGACTCTTCTAAGAAGAGGTCCAATAAAAATCTGCAGCAAAACACAGGTTATTCCATTGACGATTAGCATGTTACTGTACATCACAACGCCATCGTCAAATTGCTGCACAATATATTGGGCTAACGAAGAGGTTATTTGGGAATACAAACTGTAACAGATGAAACTAATCAGAAAGAGTCTTTTTAAAGAGGAGTTCGTGGCGATTAGTCGCAATGTACCCATGACGGATACGCTTTTTGAGCTATGAGAGTCTTTGGTGGTTTGATGATTTTTATTTTTTGACCAGAACATTAACAATAAAAAACCAGTAGAAAGATAACAGAATGCGATGAGCTGAAACAGCGGAGTGGAGTGTTCAGCAGCATAACGTGCGCCAATGAGTGGACCTAAAGCAGCTGCTAGATTTAAAACCGCATATCGCAAACCAAAAGCAATAGTTCTCTGTTGCTCATTGATGCTGGTGGCCAACAACGTTTTTGATGCAATATCAAAAATAGCTCGGAATACACCAATGATGATATTTAACACAATAAAACACACTAATGATTGACTTTGATAAAGAAACTCATAGGCAATTGCCGATCCAAATAAAGTCATGATGAATAATTGCTGCGGAGGGTAACGATCAGATAGGTGTCCTATGAATATGCTTGTCAGGCTATGACTTAATTGTCCTGATGCAATAATAACCCCTATAGAAATAGGGGATAGTGAAAAATGGTTCAAGTAAATTGCTAAAAAAGGTACGATCAAAAATTGCCCTAATTTTATGATAAAAAACGCGAATATAAAGAGAGAAATGTTAAAAAATGCTTTATCTGATCGAGTGGTGCTAAGGTACATAGATTCTGACATATTACTTCCCTAATCCTGGTGCACTTTTGTTGTTATTTGTACTTGTTCCATAGCGAAACGCACTGTAGAAATCGCTTCATCAATATCACGTCCTGTTCCTAAAATATATCCTTGCCTGGATTGAGAAGAGCTGAGTTTCCCAAACTTCTGACCTTTTTTCAGGGTACAATGAATACGAACAACTCCTGGTAAATTGTTTGCAGAGTCAAGGCCATTAATATCAAGAATCTCTTCAAATTCACGCGCAAAAAATAAAACAGCAGCAGCATTTTCTTCTTTATTTCTTGTTTTTTGACTTAATCCCAATAAATGGAGCACCGTTTCAGAAATGACATCCACTCCTGTGGTTAATTCGGTCAGCTCCCAAATTTGATCGCCTCCCATTCGGGTTTGTGATTCAATGATTTTTATTTCACCTTGGTGTACTTTAATTTCAGTATGCGCCGGGCCATTTTGGTGCTGAATAATATCTAAAAATCGAAGAATTATTTGCTGTATTTTTTGTTGTATTTCTGGAGTTAGGCGAGCAGGAGAGTAATGACCCAATTCAATAAAATGGGGAAATTCAGTTGTAAGCTTTTTAGTAATGGCAATGATTTGGTGTTGCCCATCCAAACTTAAGGATTCCACACTGTATTCTTGGCCTAAAAGATACTCTTCTGCAATAAGTTCTTGATTGCCATGCCGTATCGCCCAATTCCATGCATTAGTGATATTCTCAAAGGTGCCAACATAGCAAACACCTTTACTTCCTGCGCCATGAGCGGGTTTGAGGATAAAAGGAGCCTTTATTTGATCATAAAAGGTATATACGTCTTCTAAACTGGTACAATTTCGATAAGCAATAGAATTAAACTGATTTTTCTCTAGTAAACGACGCATTTTCAATTTATCGCGAGTATGTTCTACTGGAAATACGGCATTGCCTTTAATGTTCAATTGTTCAGCGATTAATGCTGCAGGATATAAACCAAACTCGGTAAAAGAAACAATCGCTCTAAAATGGTGAACTTGATGTAATTGTTTTGCCATTCGACTTAGTTTTGAAAGATTCTCATAAGTATCAACGAATACGATTTGCTCATCCAAATACGCGGTTAAAGGATCCTGTTGAGACTGGATTAGCATATATCGGATATTCATCGCCTTAAGTTTTTGTAACGTATGTTCTCGTGCGCCGATGACTAGTAAACAAGGAGATGGGTTTATATCATATGCTTCCATAGCGAATGCTCCTTAAAAATCGTTAATTCTTGTGTAATTTCTGCTACCGATTTATCTAGATAATAAGTGCTTAGTGAGGAGAATTCCTTTCCAGCAGGTAAACGACCAAGCCATTCAAGCGGTGTAGACTTATCCCGAATAAAGTTGGTTCCCCATGCATTTAAATCATTACTTAACATCTCTTGCAGAAGCTCTTGCTCATCAACAACATTTGGGCGGAGTAGTTTGCAAAAGATTTTTTGGATTAAAGGAAGATAAGCAATCTGCCGAGTTCCACCCAAGACTCGAATTTGAGGCATGAGGCATAAAACAAGAAAGCTTAAAAAAATATTGGGAATTAATTGACCATTAATGAGAGCCGTACGAATGGATTGATGCTCTAATGGTATTTTTAACTGTTTACTTACATTGGTTGTCTCTTCTTTAAGAACATTATCATCCACTTTTAAGGCACGTATCTTGCTGTCTCTAACACCCCAAAAAAAATCTGTTCCCTGTTTTAAGAACTGATGACTCTTCTCATGAATTAAGAGATTGACTAAATGTTTCAACTTGCTACGTTGTTTTGGTGAAAAAATAAGTTGATAAATAATTCCGTCCGGTTCACCTAAGTGTTCTGCTACTAAAAGTGATGTGAAGTTATCATTTAGGATCACTGGCTGGATTTCTTGGGCATGATCACACTGTGTGAGTAAGTTTCGATTCGATAAGGTGAATGCTGGAATAAATCCCTCATATTCTTTGGAGTCAATTGATGTGAGTAATTTTTCTATTCCTTTTTGTTCACAAGAATCCGATTGAGTCAAATATTGGGAGAAATTATCAATGCAATAAGTTAATCCAGGGTAGGATGAACAAACACTCAGTTTGGACATCTGTTTAGGTGTCAAAGCAAATAAATTAATCACTTCTTGTTTTAGGTTAAGCCATCCTGGTCCTTGCTGCTTACTCCATTGCAGCGTACGTGTGACGCTATTTAAAATAAACATATGGTTTAGCTGATGGTATTGACTTCCCATCCAACTCATCAAGACTGCATTAAAGTCAGTTTTATTGGTGTACAACTGACAATGGGGTCCAGTTTGCAAAATGGGATAGCGGTCAAATTCAGAAAAAGCACGTTCAAAATTAATGGATTGTAACCCAAGGAAAAGCTTCAATGCTGAATAGAACTTTGTTCTTGATTGACGTGCTATTGGGCTTACACAAGAAATCGGTTTTTGCCAAATTTGTTTTATATAGCAAGACAGAGTCTCGTTCCAATTAGTTTTTAAATCACTTATAACGCTAGGGCAAATGGTTTCCATGGCTCTTGCAATGGGGAATAAATCGAGTTTTTTCATGCTAATTAACCCCAGATATTTTGAGCAACGTGATAAAAGGGATCAAACACGTGAGCGAATCGTATTTGAGAGTAGTCTTGGAGCTTTTTAAGTAGGATATGGAGTTCTGCGCAAGCAATAATAAATTGATGTTCTGGAAATTGGCTTATAAATTCTAAAAAATCATCCAGAAGCCTCGCATTCACCTGATTGTCCTTCACTGCTTTAATCAGGGAATTTAGTTGTGTTTGCGCCTCATTACCAACAAAAGTAATTTGCTGTGCTGCTTTTTCCCAAAGTGGATGACTCTCCAAAACCTGTGCCTCTTTGGCAGAAGAAGCGCAAAGAACGATAAATTGATTATTTTGTGCAAGCACATGTTCCAAAACTCGTGTTACCATTGAGCAAATTTTAGCCTGGTATTCAGGCAATAATTGAGGAAGTAATGTATGGGCCGTAAAGCAACAAATAACAATGCAGTCGACATCCATCTGTATGATATGGACTATATTTTTTTCCAGCTTTGCTAAGAGCTCCGCTTTACTTTGATTTACAGACATCAACGCTGTAGATTGAGTTTGCAAAGGCTCAGAATACAGATATACATAAGGAGGATGATACTCTTCTTTTAAATCATTCTTGTTGAGATAAGTGATATAAAGAGTTTCAACAAATGATGCAGAAGCTAAAGGTCCCATTCCACCGATAATACCTATTCTAATTGTTTTCTTATTCATTATGTTTAATCCATTAATTTATTACAGCATCCGCAAGGTCTGTTTAACTCAAAATGCGCTTTGACTTTGGTATAAGCGTTGTATCCTACTCGTGCAATCACATTGAGCTTGTTGGTATCGATTCGTTTATCCTTGGTTAGAATGTCAGGATTAAGATGAATACCAACAACCTTCGCAATAACCATTCTGTTGATTAAACCTGAATCATTAGGTGTCGGTAATTGAACCGATTGGTGATAAATACATTCCAGACTAATAGGAGACCCTTTAACACGATAGGATTGAATAGTTTCTCCGGGCAAATGGCCCACCTCAGCCATTTGAAATTCATTAATTCCCCGTGAAAAATCTAGGGACGTAATATTCATTGCGTCCTTATTGATATAACTCACTAAATTAACAGTAAATTCTTTAGTCTCCTCAACGTTTTTTAACGTATCCTTTGCACCACCGCTACCATGTGAACCTGTTGTAGCAAACATAATCATTGGCGGGTCTTCACAGACGATATTAAAATAACTAAAAGGCGCTAAATTAGGATTGCCATCAGTATCTTTAGTGCTGATCCAGGCAATAGGCCTGGGAACAACACAGGCTTTAAAGAGTCCTTTAGGCAACTTCTGTGATGTGTGAAAAAACATGATTGTGTATTCCTTTATTAGAATGTGGAAGAAAGACTCTTCCTCCTACAGTTTGAAAATTCCTGAATGCCCATAAACTGGGGCTTACAAAGATGCGTTGGATCCATCGATAAGGACAACCTTGGTTGTCGTAGGTTGGCGTAAATCGCTCTCGCGCATGCAGGGTAAAACGATTATCCACATAGATTAATTTTCCTGGAGTAATGTGGATGACCTCAGATGTTTCTTTGACTGCCTGGTGAAAATGGGCTAATGCCATTTTGGCTGCATGATTGATTGGCAGTATCATATTCGAATAAAAGGCGACACTTATGCGAGGTTTATTCAATGCACCTCTGATTACAGAGCATTTTACCATTGCGTCATGAGAGAAAATTTCTCGCCACCGATAGGGGAGGTTTAAATAAAAATTCGCTCCATATAAGATCTTCAAATCATAGGGGCTTAGTAATTTTAAGGCCTTTCGAGTATCGGCGATGAATGTTTTTGTTGGTTCAATGGTTTCATCAATTCGAATACCTAGAAAGAATATACCGGATGGCGAATAATCATCCTCAGAAATATACTGTAACGCTGCATTTTCAATATGAAAATCAAGCTCTACTTCCGAACCCATACCCGTATAATCAAATCGAGTATTTTTCTGTGGGGTTAAATTATTAACAAGCTCCTTCCCCTCGAAATATATAGAGTAAGGCTCACCTACTAAAGAAGCAAAGGCGGTGATGATGTTTTCACTAAGAGTTCCTGATTTAAATAATTTTCCCGTTTGCTCGAAATCTGGGCTTCCATAAATGGCTTCATCGATTGGAATGTTGTTAATTACTATTGCAGAAACCAGTTTATCGACACTGCGTTGGATTGTCAGTGTATTAATTAATGTTTCGGGTAATACTTTGTATATCTTTTTCCGGAGCAATTGGATGTATTGCTCATCTCCAGATGGGTTATAGACAATATCCTTAAACGCCTGCGTTAGTTTTTGTTTCTCCTGAGTATTTAGAGTGACTTCAATGATGCTTTTTTCTTCCATAATAATTCCATATTTAATCCTATACTTCTGATTAAAAATCAGTCCTTTTCCAAAGTTATTTTTAATTGATAGATTTCATATCTAAATTTATAAAATAAGTTTTTTCTTAAAGGTTGAGCTCGATTAATTGAAACATCGAATATTAAAGAAAAAAATTGCTTTATTTTCATTTAAATTTAAGAGCCTAATAATAATCAAATTAATTAAAAAAGGATCATAGTGGCGAATCTAATTTGTTGACATGCCTTATTTTGTGGAACTAAAATCGGAGGTTTTTTACAAGATCATACTAGAACGTGACTTCATTTGGTTCAAGGCAAAAAATGAGGACACAACCTAAAATACAGGATGTTGCATTGATGTATACAGCGGTTGATGAAAGAAATGGATTGGTTAAATGTTTTTGGTCAGATATTCGTCATCGTTTTGCAAAAGTAGAGCCTATATTCACAAGTATCGTAGATCAGTTATCGCCGAATCAATCTTACCCTCTTTATATCGCCTATTATCTTTATGGTGATACCGATGCTGACACATGCAGCTCCTTATTTCCGAATATAAATGGAGACTACTACCGAATCACGGATCCCAATGTTCCACAAGATATTCTTCAGCATCTTGGATATAGCTTAAATGGCACGCCTTTAGGCATGATTCTTGAGAAAGAGCTTGAGTGTTATATTGATTTGAAAAATGAACAAATCACAATTCCCTGGCTTGTTTATAAACCTGGGGATATTTTTCCTCTCTCAACCATATTAAATAAAAGAAAGAGTCATGTTTATACGCCCAATGGATTGTTGTCTTCAACAGCCGGAGCGCGATCAACATTTATGTTACCTAATATAGGAGCAACTTTAAATCATTCAAATTTACAGCGAGATTTTAATATTAAAAGTCGACCAGCAAAATCGCTATATGAACATTGGCAAGTTTTTAGAGAGGTAGTCAATAGTAGGGTAATTTGTACTGATTGGCGTTGTTGTATTGTTTATTTCTCAGAAAATTGGTTAATTAGTTTGCATAATGATGCGGGTTGGAAAGCTTTAAAACAATATTTGCACGAATTGGCATGGTATCGATATGAGTATGAGCGAAACAGAATTTACTATGATATCACTTTTTCGATCATACAAAAAAATCGTAATTTAAAACCCAATCCTTACCTTGTCGATACAGCAAAACATCTATTTGCTACTGCTTTGGGGGCTGCTCCTGGTTATGCTCCTGCAACAGATAATAATGCTTTGCCGGTAGATATTTTGCAGCAAGTTTTTGTGGAGTCTTATGGCCTAAAAAAATATAGGCCAACAGTGATGCAACCTAAACATTTTAATTTTCAAACAGATTATTTCCCAATATATTATTCATTACAGCATCCTGCTACTCGTATATTCTCACCAAGATCACGTCTTGCCTCCAGTACAATAAATGAGGTACGCGAACTAGAGCATATCATGAATATTTTCATTGAAGAATTATCAAAAGATGGAGCGTTGTCTTCTGATACTGTTGTTGGGCAAATAGCAAAATTTGTTAAGTTCAGCTACTTTCATAATTCTATTGATACTCATAACATTCTTAGAAACTCTCTTGAGCTGCTAAATAGTGATGAGCGGTTTAATGATACTTTATTTCCACCTGCATCAGAAGCAATATTTGCAGCAGATGCTTCCTTCCTAAGAGGATGTGTTAGTATAGGTTCTGCTGCCATACCAACACAGAAAAAAACACATTATCCCAATGAACATGCTGCAATACCAAAGTAAATTTCCCCCCCAATTTTGATATATGATACCTCCTATGGCGGGTCCAATGACATTGCTTACTGCAAATGCAGTTTGAAATAATCCTACGCTTTGTCCCTTTTTCTGATTGCTACTTTGCTCATAACATAAAAGTTGGGCCGTAGAGATAAAGAGCATTTCACCAGTTGTCCAAATAATGCATGAGAAAATAGCCAGCACAAATATAGAAGAATAGCTTAAAACCAACATCCCTATTCCCATTAATAAAGCCCCAATTCCTGTTACTAATAATTTATTTTGCCCACCTACTAAGGTAGTCAATGGAGCTTGGAAAAAGACAATTAGAAAAGTATCTAAGATAAATAAAATACTTACGGCCCTAATACCTAAATGTGGAAATAACTTTTGAATATAGAGAGGATAAGTAGTGCTTAACTGGGCAATAATTAATCCAACAAGAAAAACACATGCAATAACCAATAATATAGTTATTTGAGACGCATTTGAATGCTCGTAGTAATGCGGTCCTTTGATTGGTAACAGTACAGTGGTGCTCGTATTTTTCTGAAATAAAAGATAAAGTGCAGAGCACAAAAGCAATAAGCTTGATAAACAAAAAATTGACTTAAATCCATAAGTAGTCATGCTAGCAATTAGAACTCCTGACAATCCTAATCCAAAATTGGCAGCAACATGTGAAATACTAATCGTTTTATACCGTAAATTTGTATCATTTCGACATAAGCTAAGCATCCATACATTATTGGAGGTTTTAAATCCATAAGCTGCAAATCCAAGCAAGAACATATTTGGGATTAATGCGAAGACTGAATGTAAGTAAGTTAAAAGAAAAAACGTTGTAGATTGCACTAAAAGGCTAGAGATTGAAATAAGATGAGGTGAAAACGTATCTGACAATTTACCAGTAATAAGTCCTCCTAAAACAGTACCCATACCATAACAAGAAAGTAATAATCCAGCCATGGATGGAGTAAACTGCCTAATAGTAACAAAGTAGAGCGACAGGAAAAAGCAAATACCAATAGTAAGCGTATTAATACAAATAAGCATAATACCCTGCCAACAATGCTTTGATAATCCTTTATAATTTGCTGCATATTTTCTAGCCAAAGTTGTTAAATAATCCGTCATTTACATTAATCCGAGTGTACTTAATATAGTCTCATTACAATGAGTTTTTTTTACAGGGGGAATATATAAGGTTGAAATAGTCGATAATTGAATATCCGGTAAATACTGTAACTGCGTACGGGTTATTCTAGGATTTAAACCAGGATATTGGGCAGCTTCATAGATAATAATTTCATCCATAGGCTTATAAAAATGCTGCAAATAATCCAATAAGAGCAAAATCCCCATTTTTTTATTATTTGTTGATTCATGGTCAATAATGCCTACCGCATCAATTTGCCACAAGATTAAGTGTGACGAAGAATCTAATTGTCGCTGGTGAATTAAAAAATCCGATGCTTCGAATGATTGACATCCTAAAGAGCCAGGATCTATCAATAAATCAGCAAAAAGACAAGCCTCTGCAGAAATAGCAGGTAAGATTTTTGCAAAATAACCTTTTTTTTGCGCCTGCTTAACTGCTTCTAATCCCGGTTTGGAAAAAACACTTGGATGACCATATAGGGCAAAGCATACATGTTTCTTTTGGTATAGATGATCTAAAACATAATTAGTAATACGCTGATAGGCTTCTGCACGATGAGAGCATGAGCGATATAAAAAGTCCAACGATTCTGTTTTCTGATTTTGCTTTTGTATCCATGACTTTAGAACAGGATCATTCACCAAATAAAGAACGATATCAGACTGTTGTATATAAGCAATTGTCTCTGTTGTTAAATGAGCGAAAAACTTAATTCCACATCCAACAACAACCAGTGAAGATGTATTTGGATTAATTTGCATATCTAATGCTAAAAGATCTAGAAGGTCTAGAGATCAAAAATTGTGGTTCTATCAGCAAGTATTGCTTTTTCATTGAAAAGGGTTTTTAGAAACGAGGCATCGTTATTAGCAAATACTTGCTGAATGTTAACATCTTCTTCTTTTAATAGCTCATCAAGATTTATTTTATGGTGAGTTGTGCTAGCCAGTTGTTCGAAAAGCGATATGATGCCCATAGTAGATCCCTCACGAATTAAATTTTGATTTTAGCATGGGGTTATAATAGTTTAAACCTTATCAAGTTTGATTTTGATTTATTATTCAAATTCTATTGGCATTTGATTAAAGGAGAGCTTCCTTCACTTAAATTGATCATCACTAAATTTTAACATTTTTAAAATTAGCCTATTTCAAAGTGTAAAGCATGATGTTTTTCTAAATTTATACCATCCATAAGGTACCTATTACATTTTCAAACCAATTCAGGTTTCTTATCCATTACAAGAAGTTCTTCTGATTGAATTAAATTATCAAGTAAACTACTAGGATCAGCGTGTATCATAGGTATAGTAGATTGCTTAGCGTGTATAAATCCATTTTCTTGACAATGTTCAATAAAACTAAATAGTTTTACAAAATATTCATCTACGTTAAGGAATCCCATCTTTTTGTTAAGTTCACCTATTTTTATTGCATTCCAGGTTTCAATTGCTTCTTCTAGTGTTCCTAGCCCACCAGGTATAACTATAAATGCATCAGCCAATTGTTGAAGCATTTTTTTACGTTCTTGCATTGAATCAACTATATAAAGCTCATCTAGAGTATCTAACGGCTTTTCTTTGTCTAAAAGGTGAGTAGTTATAACTCCTATTACTTTGCCCCCCAATTCTTTAACTGTAGTTGCTAATAAACCCATCATCCCTAGACTAGAGCCACCATAGACAAGTGTAAGCCCGTGATCAACAATTTCATGAGCAAGCTTATTAACAGCTTGTTTAAATGCAACATTGTTTCCAAAACTAGCTCCTAAATACACGCATATTGTTTTCATATTAAGCTTTCTTGCTGATTTTTTTGTATAATACAAGCAACAAGTAATGCATGGAAGGCGTAATAATTACGGTATATATTATTCCGCTATTCAACATAAATCTGTACATTCATTTGGTTCATTTTTTTATGTTGTTCATTTTTTTGAACGATCTATAATTATGAACAAAGGAAGGGGTATTGTGATGTATATAGATAAACTTTTATCGGTCATTGGGGATAGATCAGCGTTTCAATGTAAATTTGATGAAAAACGAAATCAATTAACCCTCCAAATTGAAAAGAATAATAAGCTAATCTATAAGCCCGAACTCGTTGGCAAATTAATAATTCGAATATTGGTGCCATCGTTCAATACATGCAACAAAAGCATTTTAATTAGCAACCACATAATATTTGGGAAGATGGATGGATAAATAAAGTTACAGAAACTCCGTAATTATTATGGCCTCCGTTTACATAAACTCAACTGCAATCCCATTAATCGAAGAATTATTTTAGCTGGATTTCCTGCTACAAGTTTATATAGTTCGATTATAGCCGGGAATATCACCCCAAACTTCGACACATATTCGACACGTAAAATTTAAGGTTTGATTGAATTTCACCAAAAACCAGACTGGGATTGGCTCCCCATAGTAAGTATATTACGAACTCAGAGGCGGGAGGAAGTGGTAAATTTTGGCAGGTGTTATTCGCCAATCACTGACAATCGAATAAAAATTACATGTTGATGTTTTTTGATTTAGATATTTCAATTAAGCTACAATTAGAGTAATTCAATTGCACCCATAGTAAAAAGGTACGAACTATGAAAAGCCCCTTAGAAACTATAATAGAGCAAGCTCAAATACCAGGGGTATCTGTAGCAATTACATCACCTGCTGGGGAGATCATGACTCAAGCTGTGGGTGTTACAAATAAGGCTGCGCCTCAAGCAGTAACTGATACCACTGTTTTTGAAGCTGCTTCGCTAAGCAAACCAGTATTTGCTTATTTGATTATAAAAATGGCTGAACGAGGGGAAATAGCCTTAGATAAACCTCTTTATGAATATTTTTCTGATCGATACACACTTGCTCTAATGTCTGAATTACCAGAGGGTAACCATGAGTTGGCAGAGGTTGGTAAGATCTACTTGAGCGAAGACAAATACATTGTTCGTGATCCGAATGGAAAAGTGCAGCAGGGAAAGCTTGACGAAAAAATTGATCTAAGCGATTTAACTAATAGGCTTACCGATCCAAAGCTTAAAAACAACATTCTAGATCTAACCTCAAAAAGGGGGCACACCGATGGATTTGGGCCTCTGGAAATGCGAGAACAGGAAAATTATAAAAAATTAACTGCTCGCATGATTTTATCTCATCAAGCTGGATTACCAAATGAATTTGATCCAGAACATGGAGTCCCGTTTGCTTATACTTGTCCTGTTGGTGAGGGATTTGATTATTCAGGGGAAGCATTTCGGTTTTTACAAGAAGTTGCGGAAAAAATCATGGCACCAAAGAAGCTCGAGGATTTAGCTCAGGAAGAATTTGCTAAAATAGGTATGACTCACAGCAGTTTTTTACCTCCAACTGGATGTAGTTTGGTAAAGCTTCCCGATATTGAAGGGGCCCTTATGCCTGAGCATCTTGATACGTTATTGAATAGTCAAGTGGGTATCATTTGTGCTGGAGATAAATTGTATGTGGCTGAAAGAAGAGAGGGTAGTTTGCATATCACTGAAAAAAATCTACGGCTTGATGAAGCAGAAAATCTGCAACTTGAATCAATGAAAGCCTCTATAAAAAGCTTACCAGGCACTATTTTTTCAAGACCTGCGGAGGCCTATGAATTGCCGCTTATCACATCTATTATTGGTCATCGTCCTAAAGATTGCGCAGAAAGTTTGGCAGTAGGTCATGATGATTCGGGGAGTACCAATCTACATCAGCGTTTTTATGGTGTGCACCCAGCCGGCTCTTTATACACAACTGCTACAGATTATGGGAAATTTTTAAGACAATGTACCACTGATAAGTTTGTTAGAAGAGAAATGTTTACTCCTGTTGTTCCGACCTTAACAGATAGAGATACTAAGGGTATTAAAGCTGGGGTCTCTTCCGACGTTTTAGGTCAAATAGCGTGGGGATTAGGCATTGGATTACAACAAACGCCAGATGGTCGACAGGTTGCTTTTCATTGGGGCGATAATCATACTGGTCGTAATTTTGCTGCAATTGATCTCTCGACTAACCAATCAGTGGCTTGTTTTACAAATAGTGCAGATGGCCCCTCTATTTTTCAAAAAATTGCGGAACCTGTGGTTGGCTCACTTACACCGGTCAGTCAATGGCTTTCGTGTCGCGAAGGTCTCACTTTTAACTCGTCAGCTAAATATAGAAGTGCTATGACGAGTATAAGAGGTAGTGAATTCGCAGCTGATACAACCTCGGAAATTATTGTTGGTACTCCTAATCCTTTAGATACAAAGCTAAAGCTTTAATTATCTAAAAAATTCCTTCTAAAATTGCATATTGCTATAAAATCAAGCTAGGGTATGATAACCAACAAAAAATGGGGGTTGAACACCAGCTAGGCTTGAAGCCTACTCTTTAAATAGAACCAAGAATGTAATCAACTCTAAAAAACCGGTACACTTTTCAGATCATTTTAATATTGATAAAGCAAGACTCAATGAACTGGGGGTTTTTGACCCTATATTGAATTTTGATACCAAAGTTTTTGTTGAGCCTCTTTTATTAAAAGATAGTGCAAGCGAAATAATTAGAAACTCCTACCAAACCTATAAAACCTTCTTTGCCAATCTGCTCCTCTTATTACAAAAATCAACCTACGTGGGGGATAAATGCTGGCGAGTAGCTAAAAGAATGGTGAGCTTTCCTGAATATCAATATACCTGTATTGGTTATAGCTCAGGCAATACAGAAGGACGAGGATCAGGTATCGAGTTTAATGACAAGATACTTCAAAGTGCAAAAGAGATTGTGGATTTGGCAGAGGGTAACCCCGAAATATTCTTGCTATTACCATTACTAGAAGATGGCATAGCTGGCGATAGAATCAGTGATATGGTTCAAAATATTATTGATGATGACATTTGTCGATACACACAAGAGATAATGGCCCAGCTTGATTTAAAAGGCAGTCGTAGCCATACCACAAGAAATCTTAATTCTTACAACCTTCTTTTTAATCCTTGTTCAAAACAACGGATTAAACTGGTTCCTTGCGATATTTTGTAAATCTGCCTGTTGCGGATAACGTAGACGCTATCGTTGAAGAATTGGCCGCTTATAACGAACGATTACGCGATATTGTAAACAGGGACATAGGCGATATTTGGCTTGAAACCACAAAGGCATATCGAAAAGAAATATTGCTAAAAGAGTTGAAAACAAACAAAGAGTTTTTTGTTGAAACCTTAACTGCTTTAAAAGCATATAACGTTCAGCCTTATGATTTAGAAAAGGATTATGAAGGGCTTTATAAATGGCTGAAAGATAGTCAAGAATTTATCAATGTTGAATTATCAAAGGAGGCCAAGAACTGCTCTGATGATCCTGAGTCACTAATGTTTGCCGTAACCGGTATTATTCATCACTTCAGGGATACCATTGAAAATAAAGAAATATGGCGAACATTCTGGACTCTGCACAATTCAGTGTATAAACATGTCAGAAGCCATTACTCATCTATGTTATTTTTTACTGTTTGCCGGGCTTGGTTAGTCTCACAGAATAGTAATATATCCATTAATTTTAAGCAGAAGGATGGGCACCTAACTCTTGAATTCACTATATCCGGTAAGAATCGTCTTATCCTTCACATTAAGCATGCTAATAGCACCGGTCTTGCTAAGGGTTATAAGAACGTATTAGAAAAATATCGAAACGTAAGGAATGAAAAACACTGTTATTTAATAATGAACTTTAAGGCTGAGCCCGCCAATCAATTAAAGGAAATCAGAGTTATCCAAAATCCCATATGCGAGATATTTGAAATCGATGTTACTAAAAGAGACGAAGAACAAATCGATGATCCCTTCAATCTGCCTGAGTTCGAGTTAAATTTTTTAGAATTTGAGGATATGGTGTTTGAAGACAGTTTTTACACACAAGAAAAGCGCAAAGGAGGGGAAAACTCATATCAGGCTTACAAGCCGCTCAGGGAGAAGGTAGAGGCCCTTTGTAAAGAAGAATTATCTAGCAAGGATTATTCTTCGGCAAGTCAATTATGCAACACCATCGCTAGTAGACTGGAGGCAGAGCATTCTGAATTATTAAGTTCATTTCCACCCTACAAGAACAACGATGCACTTGCAGGTAATGACTGGAAAAGACCCACCTTATATGAGTGGTGTAACAACCATTTTAAAGCGCTAAAATCTAAGCCCTGCTTAATCAAGGCCTGAAGCTCACTAGAACAGAAATTTGTGTTAACTATCCTCCAATATAACTAAATGTGATATACTGAAAGAGTATAAACACAAAAAATAGCATATGAAAGCGCTTACTTTTATCAATGAATTACGGAGTCAAGGTCGTTTTTCCTTTACCACTGCGGATGCAGAGAAGGCGCTCGCCCTCGAAAAAGTCCCCTGTTTAAACGCCTTACACCGCTTGAAGAAAAACAATTTGATAGTTAGCCCGGCAAAGGGATTTTACCTAATTATACCCCCAGAGTATCAAGTGTATGGCTGTTTGCCGGCAGATATGTTTATTCCTGATTTGATGCGTTATTGGGGTTTGCCTTATTATGTTGGTTTTTTGAGTGCTGCCCAATATTATGGAGCAGCCCATCAGAAACCACAGCGATTTCAGGTAGTCACATTAAAGAATCGCTCACCTATTCATTGTGGTCGCATACACATCGAATTTATTGCCAAAAAACAAATCGATAATCGATTGGTTAAAAAATTTAATACTTTGGCGGGGGTGATTGATGTCGCAACCCCTGAGCTACTGGCTGCTGATCTGGTCAGCTCGCCACAACATGCGGCTGGCATCAACAATGTAGCAACTATTCTCTCTGATTTGGCCGAAACATTAGATGCCAAAAAATTATTAGAGCTAATGCAGATTAATACGGAATTATTCTGGGTACAGCGATTAGGTTGGTTTCTTGAGTTCTTAGGTGTTGAAGAGCTTGCTAATACGCTATATACCGCTTTGGAGGGGAAAACATTACATTGGGTGCGTCTAGTATCCCGTGTACCGTATAACCCCATTGAACGTAATAAAAAATGGCATGTGATTGTCAATACTACGGTGGAACCTGACGAATGATCCCTCTCGCGCAAATTATCCAATGGAGACAAACTGCACCATGGACAGATGATATGCAGGTAGAACAAGATTTAATTTTATCTCGCGCTATTGTTGAAATTTTTTCTAATCCGTTTTTAGCTGAACAATTAGCCTTTCGTGGTGGCACTGCCTTACATAAACTTTTTTTCTCCCCCGCTGCTCGATACAGTGAGGATATCGACTTGGTGAGGACTTCCAAAGGGGGAATTAAGGAAATTATTGATGCGCTGAGAAACTGTTTAGAGCCATGGCTTGGACAACCCAAAACCCGGCAAACAGGACAAAGCTTCAAACTTCTCTTTTACTTTTCTCCAGAAATTTCAGCATCAAGCAAACAAAAGATCAAAATTGAAATCAATATCCATGAAAATTTTTCTATCCTCGATCGTTTAAGTAAGCCTTTTGCCGTTAAGTCTGATTGGTTTAATCAGGATGTAGAGGTTAATACCTTCCAGCTTGAAGAATTGCTTGCTACAAAATTACGCGCGCTATATGAAAGGAAAAAAGGACGTGATGCATTTGATTTATGGCTTGCGATCAAAGAACAAGAATTTGATCCGACCAAAACCATGGCTGTATTTTCTGAATATATGACTCGTGGCAACAAAACAATCACTAAAAAGTTATTTGTTAATAACTTGGACTTAAAGTTACAAGACTCTGCTTTTCTTGATGATATAGAACCCTTACTTGCACCTCGATTAAAAAATAATCACTCTCGCCCTTTAGGTTTTGTCACAGAAAGTGGTCAAGGTATCGCAACGGAAGGATGGAGTTTGTTGGATGCTGTTGAAACGATTAAATCTACACTTGTAGATCAGTTAGATTGATGATGCAGATTGATAAAATAATCACAGGCTCTAAAGCTTGAGGTCACAATCTGTTACCTCAAGTTTGAAGTAGTACCGTCTTTTATTGAGGTCGAAAATTTCGACTTCAATTGTTCCCATTCCTCAAATACAGATACAAATTTATTTATGACCACTAGAGGTCATAAATCATCTCTAGTGGTTGTTTATATTTTTATCAAAAAAACCGTTATCTTGAGCTTATACCGTTATAAATTGTATGAGCCATGTCAAATTTGACCGATTCAATTAAAGAATATTACGAAGATATCTCAGCAGGGGAAGCACAGCTTGCAGCAGATAACTTGGTGAACCTCTTTAAGGTTTTGGAACAAGTAGAAGCAAGAGTGGCTCAGTCTAAACAACATCATGAGCCTAAAAATGAAGATATCAGAAGTACACATTGAATTCATCAAGCCCCGCGATGGGTTAATTGGTTTCGCAAGTTTTGTTATTGAAGACAGTATTTATATTTCCAGTATTGCTATTCATAAAAAAATAAATGGTGATGGTTATCGCCTGACTTACCCCAGTAAAGGCAATTTCACCATATGCCATCCAATCAATAAGACAGCCAGCCAAGAAATAGAAACCGCTATTTTTAGCAAATTAAAAAATGTAATGAGTAAGGTGAATCAAAATGTTCAAATATTACAATCCCCACCTTGTTAAGCAATATCGCTCATATACTGTTGAGCAAATTTGCGACTTGTTCAAAGAGAAGAAACTCCATCCTCAAACTGTTAGAGACTGGGTAAAGTCTGATGATCTGGAAACCATTACCAGAAAACCTATCTTGATATATGGTGCGGCACTTAAAGATTTCCTGGAAAAAAGAAATGCCAGCCACAAGAAGCAGCTTGAGTTTAATCAATTCAAATGCATGAAGTGCCAAGAAATAATTATCCCTCAAAATAACACCATATCCATGTACAAAAATAAAAATGGCAGCATTAAAGCGGCGGCTACTTGTCCTGCATGCAATAACAAAATAGCTCGCTTCTATAAACAAAATGAGCAAGTGAAATTAGAGGAAATCTTCGTTATCAACGAGGCTCAACTGGTGACAATATGTAATCTTTCACCTACCGCCTGCAAGACTCACTTAAATAGCACAGCAAATAATGGTTCAAGTGAGCCATCTCTAATAATTCAAGATACCTCTTAATGTTCAGCCTAAAACTCATCTAACAACAAGCAATTATCATTAGTCGAGGGCATATGAAAAAGATCAAATACAACTCACAAAACGAGTTAATAAAAACCAAGTTTTTTGGAATGCTTGAAAACGCCAAAGGACGTGATCCAAAAACAGTGGATAGTTATGTTAAAGCCATTCATGAGTTTGAGGTTTATTCTAATTTTCTGGATTTCAAAAAATTTAATACCAAGTTAGCAGTGGGCTTCAAAGAATACTTGCCTGATAAGAAAAACAAACGAACTGGTCAAAATATTTCCAAATCTTATTTGCAGCACTATACATCTCAGCTAAGAGAGTTTTTCGAATGGTTAAGCAGGCAGAAGGGTTATGACCGATATATCCAATACGATGATGTACAATATTTCACTCTTTCTCGAAATAACCGTAATAGAGCGAGAGCTACAAACTATCAGGAGAGTTATACAATAGAAGAGATTATCTCGACTATACGTCAAATGCCTTCTGGCACCCCCATTGAAATGAGGAATAAAGCTATTATCAGTCTCACCCTTCTTACTACACCAAGAATCAGCGCCTTACAAACGGCGCGCATAGGTTCTATTAAATATTTTAGGGATTTCGATGCATGGGCTTTTGTACAAAATCCAAATTTGGTCAACACGAAATTTGCAAAACACATCACGGCATACTTTATCGGAAACATACAGGATTTATACAATAATGTGCTAGATTTTGTTGAGTTTCTTAAACTCCAAGGTTTTACAAAAACATGCCCTCTTTTTCCTAAAATAACACCTAGTTTTACCAAGGAGGGTCTGCAATGCCTGATTTTGGAAAGAGACTCTATCAAATCCCAATCCTCCATTAGAGCTATTTTCAAACAGACATTTAATAATAACGGGCTCCCATATCATAAGCCTCATTCATTTAGACATACAATCACGCGAAAAATGATGCGAAGTGATCGCGCGCCCTTGTTGATTTCCAATTTAGCTCAAAATTTAGGGCATGAGAAAGACCAGGGTGTCATTATTTCATGTTATGGTACCAGCCCTGAGCATGACAGAGCGGGTATTTTAAAGGCATTTGAGCTGGAGTAGTAGCAATTTTAAAGAGGTAATGAGTTATGAAAGCAGTAATATTCGCCAGAGTATCATCAAAAGATCAAGAAGATGGTCATTCATTGGATGCACAAATTCAATGCTGTTATGAATATGCCATAAAAAAGAATTTTAAGGTCATAGAGCAATTCAAGATTGTTGAAAGCTCCACCGCGACTGGAAGGCCAGAATTTTCAAAAATGGTCAATTTTGTTAAAGGTCAAAAAGATAAGATTATTGTACTTTGTTATGGTGTTGATCGGTTGCAGCGAGATTTTGACGAACAATACATCGAGTTGCAACGGTTAATTAAACAAGGTCGGATCGAGATTCATTATGCGAAAAGTGAATTTATTGAACATAAGGATATGGATAGTTCCGATAAATTTAGAAAAAATCTTGATGTGCTGCTTGCCAATGATTACCGAAATAAAATTTCAGACAATGTGAAGCGCAGTGCCAGAAAAAAGCTGGCTGATGGGACGATCCTTGGCGATTCACCTCTTGGTTACCTCAATAGCAAACGGATGGATAAGAAAAAAGAAAAAGTAAACGTTTATATTGATCCGTTGCGTGGAAGCCTTGTTAAAAAAATGTTTGAGGATTATGCCACAGGCATGTATTCAATGAACGAAATACGTTTGAAAATAACCGAGGAAGGACTGAGGAGTAAAAAAGGATGCCAAATAGGCAAAAGTCAGGTTGAGCAGATTCTACAAAACCCGTTTTACTCTGGGTATATGAAATACAATGACATATTGTACAAACATGTACATCCAGCGTTAATTTCTAAAGAGCTATACGATGAATGCCAATTGGTCAAGCATGGCAAAAGAAAAAGTAAGTCTAAACGAACACAAAAACCCTTCGTGTTAAAAGGATTATTAAAATGCCATCACTGCGGATGTGGTTATAGCCCTGAACTAAAGAAGGAAAAATATGTTTACATGCGTCCCACGAAAAGCAAAGGTGATTGCTCTTACTGCCATCATTTGAGTGAAGAAAAAATATTGATTCAAATAGAGGACGTTTTAAAAGGGATGAAAATACCAGACCATATTTTAGCTGAACTAAATACCGAGCTTAAGAAAAGCTCCGCTGCTGAGTATGAGCATCAGATTCAAGAAAGCAATAAATTACAAACACAGTATCAAACCATTCAGACTCGAATAAAAAGGGCTAGAGAGCTGTTTTGGGATGCTCAAGTCTCGAAAGAAGAATACGATGAGATGATCACAGGCCTACAAGCTGAAAGGCATAATGTAGAAGTTAGGCTGCAAAGATTAACCGAAGCGGACGATGGGTTTAATAAATCTCTATCCACTATATTTGCATTAGCATCTAAAGCTCATGATTTGTTCAAAAGTTCGGAACTTGAGGAAAAACGACGAATTATCACAATATTATTTCCGAACTTGGAAATGAACGCAGGAAAGTTAATGTTTACAACGAGGAAACCGTTTGATGTCTTCTTGAATATGCCACATCGACCTAAGTGGCTCCCCGGACAAGACTCGAACTTGTGACCTAATGATTAACAGTCATCCGCTCTACCGACTGAGCTACCGGGGAATAGGGTCGGAATCTTAAAACGATTCTGATTGGGGGTCAAGTAGATTTACTAATAATTTTTTAAAATTTGTTTTATATAGGGAGTTTTTCTTTCCTTGCTCTATTTAAAAGAGTTATTTATATCCCACATTTGCCTTGGGGCACCTTCTCCCCTGCGGGAGAAGGGTGATGGGTTTAACTACAAAAACGTTGTAGGCGGTTTAAGGCATCTTCTAATATGCTCATGCTGGTTGCAAAGGATAAGCGAATACAGCCTTCATTGCCAAATGCAGAGCCCGGGACTAAAGCCACACCCGCTTCGGTTAACAATTTTTCAGAAAATTCAAGGTCATTGGCATATCCACGTTTTTCTATAATGGCTTGCACACTGGGGAAAATATAAAAAGTACCGTCCGCTGGGATAACTTCTATTCCTGGGATTTCCTGCAACCGAGAGGCTACAAAATCATGTCGTTGATGAAAGGCTTTTACCATTTCTAATACACTTTCATTGCCACCCGTTAGGGCTGCTACAGCTGCTCTTTGGGCGATAGAGCAAGGATTTGAAGTAGATTGGGATTGGATGGTTTTCATCGCATTCATTAATGGAAGAGGACCTGCTGCATAACCGATGCGCCAACCGGTCATCGCATAAGCTTTAGAGACGCCATTTAATACAATGGTCTGATCATATAACTCAGGACATGCATTGAGAATATTGGCAAAAGGTTGGCTCCAAAGAATGTGCTCATACATATCATCCGTAGCAATAATAATTTGTGGATGCTTTTTCAGGACTTCAGCTAAAGCTTTTAATTCATCCAGCGTGTAGGCGACCCCCGATGGATTGGAGGGGCTATTTAAAAAGATCATTCTTGTTTTGGGGGTAATCGCTGCTTCAAGTTGCTGGGCATTAATTTTATAACGTTGCGCAGGAGTCGTGGAAATAATTACCGGAGTTGCTTCAGCGAGTAACACCATATCAGGGTAAGAAACCCAGTATGGAGCAGGAATAATGACTTCATCTCCAGGATTAAGTAGCGCTTGGCATAAGTTGTAACAGCTTTGTTTTCCACCCACTGAAACCAAAATTTGATTGAGCTGGTAATCAAGATTATTATCGTTTTTGAATTTATTTTTAATGGCTTCTTTGAGTTCAGGAATGCCATCAACCGCTGTGTATTTGGTGTACCCTTGATTAATGGCAGCAATAGCAGCTTCTTTAATATAATTGGGTGTGTCAAAATCTGGTTCACCGGTACCCAGATTAATAACATCATGCCCTTGAGCACGCATTTGGGTAGCCTTTGCTGCTACGGCCAAAGTAGGTGAAGGCTTAACTTTTTGCACGCGTTTTGCTAATGCGATATCCATTTGTTGCTCCTGTGAGATATACTATAAAGATATGAAAGATTTATTTAAACTATATGCCGATTATAAGCCTGCTGGCGACCAGCCGACAGCCATTGCCTCATTAATTGACGGCTTGAAATCAGGGTTATCCAAACAAACCCTTTTAGGGGTTACTGGCTCAGGCAAGACTTTTACTATAGCACATGTTATCCAAGCCATGCGCCGGCCTGCCTTAATTATGGCTCCAAACAAAACGCTTGCTGCTCAGCTGTATGGCGAATTTAAAACCTATTTCCCCGATAATGCGGTAGAATATTTTGTTTCCTACTATGATTATTATCAGCCGGAAGCTTATGTGCCTGCTTCGGATACCTTCATTGAAAAAGATTCATCCATCAATGAGCACATAGAACAGATGCGTTTGTCTGCAACCAAAGCCTTAATTGAACGTAAAGATGCGATTATCGTCGCAACAGTTTCCGCAATTTATGGTTTGGGCGATCCTGACTCCTATTTGCGTATGGTATTACATCTTTCCCGCGGAGAACAATCCGATCAGCGTAAAATTTTAAGACGACTTGCTGAAATGCAATACACACGCAGTAGCTTGTCACTAGAGCGGGGACAATTTCGAGTACATGGGGACATTATTGATGTTTTCCCAGCTGATTCAGAGCGCGAAGCCGTACGTATTGAGCTATTTGATGATGAAGTGGAACATATTTCCCAGTTTGATCCGCTTACTGGCGAAATTTTGCGACGACTACCTCGAATTACCGTTTTTCCTAAAACCCATTACGTGACTCCTCGGGAGCGTATTTTACAAACAGTAGATTGGGTTAAGGAAGAGTTGCAGGAGCGCTTAGCAGAATTTAAAGCACAAAACAAATTAGTGGAAGCTCAGCGTTTGGAACAACGTACTTATTTTGATATCGAAATGATGTTGGAATTGGGTTATTGCTCTGGTATTGAAAACTATTCTCGTTATTTATCTGGACGTGAAGCGGGTGAACCCCCGCCAACCTTGTTTGACTACTTGCCTCAAGAGGCCCTACTGATTATCGATGAATCCCATGTCACTATTCCACAAATTGGGGGTATGTATCGAGGTGATCGTTCCCGTAAGGAAACCTTGGTCCAGTATGGTTTTAGACTTCCCTCAGCACTGGATAATCGACCATTACGATTCGAAGAATTTGAAGGACGCTCCCCACAAACTATCTACATCTCTGCAACTCCTGGCCCTTATGAACAAGAGCATTCAGATAATGTTGCTGAGCAGGTGGTGAGGCCTACAGGGCTTATCGATCCGGAAGTTGAGATTCGGCCAGTACGTACCCAGGTTGATGATTTAATGTCGGAAATTCGGCTAGTGATTCAACAAAATGCACGAGTTTTAGTAACCACTTTAACCAAAAGAATGGCTGAAGATTTAACCGATTACCTGAATGAACATGGTATTAAAGTGCGTTATTTGCATTCGGATATCGATACGGTTGAACGCGTGGAAATTATTCGTGATTTGCGGCTTGGCGTTTTTGATGTGTTGGTGGGGATTAATTTATTACGCGAAGGTTTGGATATGCCCGAAGTCGCTCTAGTTGCTATTCTTGATGCAGATAAAGAGGGCTTTTTACGTTCTGATCGCTCTTTGATCCAAACTATAGGGCGCGCAGCACGTAACATGCATGGGCGAGCTATTCTTTATGCGGATAAGATGACTGGATCCATGCAAAGGGCTTTGGAAGAAACCAGCCGCAGACGGGAAAAGCAAAAAGCATTTAATGAAGAACATGGAATTATTCCCAAAGGAATTAATAAGTCCATTACCGATATTATGGAAGGCGCATATCAAGGAAAACGCAACGTTACCATTGCAGAACCAAGCCCAGACTATTTACATTGGTCAACCCAAGAGCTCGTGAAACACATCAATACTTTGGAAAAACAAATGTATATGCATGCAAAAAATATGGAGTTTGAGGCGGCAGCCAAAGTCAGAGACGAATATCTTTTATTAAAAGAGCAATTAATGAAGGGATAGCCCGACAGACATGGATTATGAACCCTGGGGTTCAAGTGGGTAGCGGATGAGGCGGTTCAGGCTTCCCACTCCAGGGTGGGCTTGCACAACGCCGACTTCAGGATGCTTCCCATGCTGTTAGCATTGGTTCTAAAATCTCTCGCTATCGGGTTAAGTTGATTATATCATGGCCATCTGGATTAAAGTCAATAATAGCGCGATTGGGATCCTGCTGAATATTTACTCTTCACAAGTGGAAATGTAACTAATACCTGTGAAAAAAAAGATCTTCCCCATTGGAGATGAAGGATTTTAAAGCGGAATTAAAACAACTGCGTGAGGAAAACCAACTCAAAAAACAAGAAGAACCCCAAAATGAAATGCATTCTCGACCTGTAATTTAGAGCAGATAGTAAGCTATGAACCTCAAGTATTACGCCATTTGATCGCCTACAACTTTTCATTTAACATGTTCGCCAAACGAGATTATCCCAATTCGGATTGAATTAATTCAAACGAGGTAATTATGGCAGCAACTGCATCAAATATGCTTCCATTAGGAAGTAAGGCACCTGATTTTACTTTAATTGATACACGAAACGATCAATGGGTATCGCTTGCCCAAATTAAATCACCTATCGCGACAGTGATTATGTTTTTGTGCAATCATTGTCCCTATGTCAAACATATCCAGACTAAAATAGTGGAGTTGGCAGAAAAATATCAAAGAGATGGAGTGCAATTTATCGCGATCAGTTCTAATGATGCAGAGGCATATCCTGCAGATGGTCCCGAAAAAATGAAAATTGAAGCACACCAATTTAAGTACCCCTTCCCTTATTTATATGATGAATCGCAAGAGGTAGCCAAAGCCTATCACGCTGCATGTACACCCGATTTTTATATTTTTGACAAGGATTTGCTATGTGTATATCGCGGCTGTTTGGATGAATCCACGCCAGGGAATAATAAACCTGTAACTGGTGCTCATTTACAAAATGCACTGGACAATATTCTTGCAGGTAAACCTGTCAGTTCGGAACAAAAACCAAGTCTGGGATGCAATATTAAGTGGAAATAACCCAGAAGAAAGGTCAGCACAGCGAAACCGGGATTTAAAATACATAACCGGTTTTGCCGAGGCTGTACTTAGGACTTTATGTTTATTAATTAAAATTTGTCGGGATCGGCCTTGTCCCAATGGATTTTATAGCTTTCAGGGATGTCGGGCCCTAGGAGTTGCCCCGGTGTAAGATACTCATAAATCTCATTAAACGATTTAACCTCTTGTACGTTGACTCGTCTCATGATGTGGCTGGGTTTCAAATCGCTGGGATTGTCTAAACCGATAGAACCCACCATTTCCAAAAAGCTCTTCATGGTGTTTTTATGATAATTGGCAACATAATATTTTTTCTGATCGACCACTAAACCATATTGTAACCGTTTGTTCTGGGTTGCAACCCCTGTGGGGCACGTATTGGCGTTGCATTGTTTGGTTTGCAAACAACCGGCAGCCATCATCATAGCGCGTGCGGCATTACACATATCGGCACCCATTGCAATATTGGTTAATAAATCAAAACCATTGGCAACTTTACCGCTGCAGATGATGCGTATTTTATCTCGTACATTAATCCCCACTAATGCATTATGCACAAACACCAAACCTGCTTCTAAAGGGGTACCGATAAAATTAACATATTCTACTGGTGCCGCACCTGTTCCTCCTTCAGCGCCATCTACCGTAATAAAATCAGGCAGGATATTGGTTTTGAGCATGGCCTTACAAATAGCAAGAAACTCATCTCTACGTCCTAGACATAATTTAAAACCAATGGGTTTGCCGTGAGAGAGGTCACGCAATTTTTTTACGAAAAGGAGTAATCCAACAGGAGTGGTAAATGTAGAATGGGCCATGGGCGAGATAACATCTTTTCCCATCGAGACTTTTCTTACTTTAGCTATCTCTTCAGTTAATTTGGCAGCAGGTAAAATACCTCCATGGGAAGGCTTGGCTCCTTGAGACAGTTTAATTTCAATCATTTTTACTTCTTTACGATTGGCTTCGACAGCAAATTCATTCTCATCAAAATTTCCTTGAGCGTCCCGACAACCAAAGTAAGCGGTCCCAAATTGAAATATTAAATCGCCGCCTTGTAAATGGTAGGTGCTTAACCCTCCTTCACCTGTGGCTTGAGCAAACCCCCCAAGCAAGGCCCCTTTGTTCATGGCCATGATCGCCTTACCCGAAAGCGCACCAAAACTCATGCTTGAGATATTAAATCGGGAGGCATTGTAGGGTTGAAGACAATCTGGCCCTCCCACCATTATTCTTGGTTCAACTTCCGAGTGGTGTTTGGGTGCTAAAGAGTGAAGCGCCCAAGTATATCCGACGCTTAAAATATCGCGTTCTGTACCAAAAGGTACTGTATCACGTGTATTTTTTGCACGCTCATAAATAAGTGAACGTGTTTCACGATTATATGGAAGTTCACTTTCATCCGTGGCAATAAAATACTGTTGGATTTCTGGACGAAGAAACTCAAAGAAATAACGAACATGACCTAATACAGGAAAATTGCGCAGAATCGTGTGTTCTTTTTGGACCAGGTCATAGATCCAAATGACAATAATGGGAATAAGAAAAGCGATAAACCATTTAATGCTATGGAACATAGCAAAAAGAGCAAATGTAATTAATAAAGCTACCCCAAATCCTACATACCATTGGCGTCTCATCTCAAATCCTTTTAATCGAATTGGTTCGCTTTCTCTTATTAAAAAAGCCTAAATTTGTCTCCCCGCCCAAGGCGAGGAGGCGAAAATTTACAATAAAACTAATCTAATTCTGAAAGGCGTTCCACCATTTCACCGCCTACCATTTTATTAATTTTATTTTCAAGCGAGTTAATAAATTGGGTTACTTGATGCTGTTGGTGTGCTTGTTTATTTTTGCATAATATCAATTCATGACTGATATCAAGAGCAGCAAGTAATAGGATTTGGAACTCATCCAGCTGTTTCGCTTTCTTTTTATTAATCCCTATTTGATTATTTAATTTCTGCACGGCGAGCAATAAATTGGGTTCTTCGCCTTCAGGACATTTAATTTCATAAGTTTTATTTAACAATTTAACAGTACACGATTTCATTTGCGTCATGATATAAGACCTTTGCAATTCCATAGAGAGCCTAGGTGAATAGTAACAATTTTGCTCGTAAGCAGCAATTAGTAGGGTGAACGCTTCCGTTAAATCGGTTATCATTGGATATTTTTTATAAATGAGTTGAATATGTCCCAAGAAAGATCACATTTGCATTTGCCGGATTATGATGAATTTTCTGCAACGATTTCTGTTTTGATGTTGCACATATCTTCCAGTTTATTACATGGAATGATGTGTGGCTATCTTTGTGCGGGTGCTGACGGTCAGGGTGAAGCTTACTTGCGTGCTTTATTAAACAATAAAAAAGATGATGCCAGTCGTAATGCAGTTTTAGCTATGTTTTCGG
This sequence comes from Legionella nigrisilvae, assembly GCF_977063395.2. Classification (NCBI taxonomy): domain Bacteria; kingdom Pseudomonadati; phylum Pseudomonadota; class Gammaproteobacteria; order Legionellales; family Legionellaceae; genus Legionella; species Legionella nigrisilvae. The sequence continues at coordinate 427,290 of NZ_CDRUGZ020000019.1, read as the reverse complement.
TTTTTTCTATCAGCCAGCAACAAATTAATACGATGGATTTTGAATTTGAAATGTTGCTCCCTGATGATGAAGAATCCTTGTTAGTCCGAGCGCAAGCTTTTAGTGAATGGTGCGAAGGGTTTACTCAGGCTCTAACTTTGGCGGGTATTACTGCTAACCAATTCCATGAAGATGAAGCACAAGATGCATTTCAACATCTTATTGAATTTGCCGAGCTTGACTGTGATACCTTAGATGTAGACGAAGAAGATGAACGTGCATTAATGGAAGTCAGTGAATATGCACGAATGGCAGTGCTCCGGTTACACAGTGATTTAGTAATGAATGAAAAAGAACGTGGCGGGCATACTGGAATGACCCATTAATAAGGATGTTAATATGATTTCTCAACAAGAATATCAAACAAGAAGAAAGCAACTCGCAAAGAACTTACCTGAAGGCAGTATCGCTATTATTCCGGCGGCTCAGGAAGTGGTACGTAATGGGGACGCACATTATCGTTTTCGTCAGGATAGCAATTTTTATTATTTAACTGGATTTAATGAGCCTGATGCATTGTTGGTTTTGACTAATGGCGCAGATACGCAGAGTATTTTATTTAGCCGTCCTCGCAATCCTGCTGAAGAGCAATGGACGGGAAAACGGTTAGGACAAGAGGGAGCTCTATCGGAATTAGGCATGCATACTGCTTTTCCAATAGATCGTGTTGGGGAAGAGTTACCGAGACTATTAAGTGGTAAATCAGCTGTTTATTATGCTCTAGCGCGAAATCCAGAGATGGAAAAAACCATCATGCAGTCTTTGGTGACTCTTAAAGGCCAAGTACGACGAGGAGTGAAAGTACCGGATTATTTATGTGATTTGGAGCCAATATTAGGTGAAATGCGTTTATTTAAAAGCGATGCAGAACTGGATTTAATGCGCCGAGCAGCCACTATTTCTGTTAAAGCGCATGAACATGCAATGCGTCGTTGCAAACATTTGGAGCATGAGTATCAGTTGGAGGCAGAACTGATTTATGAATTCAGTCGTCATGGGTGTCGAAGTGTCGCATATGATCCCATTGTAGGGGGTGGTGCAAATGCCTGTGTTCTGCATTACACCGACAACAATAAATCCCTGCACCGAGGCAGTTTGGTACTAATTGATGCGGGGGGTGAATTTGAAAATTATGCTGCGGATATCACAAGAACTTTTCCAATCAATGGCAAATTCAGCTCAGAACAAAAAAGTATTTATGAACTGGTGCTTAAAGCACAAAAAGCAGGGATTGCAGCGATTAAACCTGGACTTCCCTGGAATTCGGTACAACAAATAATGGTACGAATTTTAACGGAAGGTCTTTGTGAGTTGGGGATTTTGCACGGCGATGTGGATGAATTAGTTGCTAAAGAAGCATATAAACCTTTTTACATGCATAACTCAGGACATTGGTTGGGTTTAGATGTTCATGATTGTGGTCTTTATAAAATTAATGGCGAGTGGCGTCCTTTAGAGCCAGGAATGGTTCTAACTGTTGAGCCAGGTTTGTATATTAGTGCGCAGACTCCAGGGGTAGATAAACGTTGGTGGGATATTGGAGTGCGTATCGAGGATGATGTAATTGTAACGAAAACAGGTCATGAAGTATTAACTGCTGCATTGCCTGTAGAGGTAGATGATATTGAGGCGTTAATGCGTGATTAAAGAAATTGATATACTGGTCATTGGCGGAGGTTTGACGGGAGCTACCTTAATGCTTGCTTTGCAAGGATTAGGCTATAATACCTTGTTGGTAGAAGCTAAACCGTTTAGTGACAAAATAAATCCTGATTTTGATGCTCGATCGTTGGCTTTATCTCCTGCGAGTCGACACATTTTAACCGTGCTTGGCGTTTGGGATCTTCTCGAGGATCATGCAACTCCTATAAATACGATTCATGTTTCCGAGCAACACCATTTTGGGATATCTCGCCTGCAAGGAGAGCCTGGTGCCCCGTTAGGCTATGTTGCGGAAATGCAGCATATCAATCAGGCCTTGCATCAATTATTACCTCACGACCGGATTATTGCACCAGCAAGTCTTAAGTCCTTGGATTATAAAAAACACGCGGCAACAATTCTTACTGATTCAGGAGAAATGAATGTTGTTGCACGTTTAATTGTTGCGGCAGATGGTGCGCAATCTTTAGCCCGCCGATTTTGTTCCTTACCTGCTAAGACCAAACTTTATGGTCAACAGGCAATTGTAGCGAACGTGGGCTTACTGAAGCCCCATAATTATCATGCTTATGAGCGTTTTACTCTACATGGACCATTGGCACTTTTACCCATGCAAGAAAATCGAATGTCATTAGTTTGGGCGGTTCCTCCTAAGGAAGCAGAACGCTTATTGTCTTTATCAGAAGTTGCTTTTTTAAAAGAATTACAACGTGCTTTTGGTTATCGCTTAGGTCGTTTTGCCAAAGTGGGTAAGCGCTTTTCTTATCCCTTACAACAAGTTTTAATGCCTATACAAGCCAAATGGCCTGTAGTTTTTGTAGGTAATGCAGCGCATACTTTGCATCCCGTAGCGGGACAAGGGTTTAATTTAGGGCTTAGGGATGTGGCCACTTTAGCGCAATGCATTGTTGATCAAGGACTTAGTGCGGAAATGCTGCAAACTTATATGCAATTAAGAGCTCATGATCAAAAAGCGATTACTCGTTTAACAGATGGTTTAATTCAGGTATTTACCAGTCGTTTCCCAGGATTTGGAGTGGCACGGGGATTAGGATTGCTTGCCCTGGATAACCTTCCTGTATTGAAGAATCTTTTAGCACGATATGCACAAGGGTTCGGGGGAGTGGTTCCGGATTTGGTGTGTGAAATCGCATTACCCAAGCGCTAAATAGTTTATGAAGGAAAAAAAATGAGTCTGCAATTTAATGTATTAGTAATTGGCGGTGGCATTGTGGGTTTAACTGCTGCCCTAGCCATGGCTCAGCGTGGTAATTCCGTAGCCGTTATTGATGCAGGCTCATTAAAAGTGGATTGTTCAGAACCCGATCCGCGTGTTTATGCAATTAATTTTGCATCACAAACATTGCTACAACAATTAAATGTCTGGCAACACTTGGATAAGACACGCCGTTCTCCCTACAGTTGCATGTATGTCTGGGATGCTGAAAGTAAGGCTCATATTGATTTCGACTCCCGCTATATAGGAAAACCGAATCTAGGGAATATTATTGAAGAATCTGTGTTGAAACACGCTTTATTACAGCAAATCTCCAACCAAACCTCGATTCATTTATTTCCTGATAGCCATGTTGAGGAGGTATTTAGTGGGACAGATGGAGTAAAAGTGTGCAGCTCTGAGCAAACTTGGGAAGGGCAATTGCTAATGATTGCAGATGGAGCTAATTCCCCCGTTCGGCAAAAACTGCAGGTACCATTGAACAGCTGGTCTTATGAACAACATGCTCTAGTAGCCACTGTGTCGGTAGAGAAACCCCACCAACGCACCGCATACCAAGTATTTCGTGCTGATGGACCTTTGGCATTTTTGCCACTTGCTGATGCACATCAATGTTCTATTGTTTGGTCCACTGATCCAGAACAGGTAAAAAAACTGATGAGTCTTCCCGAACAGGAGTTTAATGAGAGATTAACCCATGCGTTTGCTAAAAAATTAGGTCAGGTTGAAGTACTAAGCAGACGTCACCAATTCCCTTTACAGATGCGCCATGTCAAACAGTATGCAGGAGACCGTTGGTTGCTTCTTGGTGACGCCGCACATACCATCCATCCTTTGGCTGGTTTGGGTTTAAATGTTGGACTGGCTGACGTACGCTCCTGGATAGAGTGTTTGGATAGGGTACAAGATAAGTTATGCTCTAAAAAGGCCTTAGGTGCTTATCAACGTGAACGCAAGAATGCGGTATGGCAAATTATTTTGATGATGGAAGGTTTCAAACGATTATTTAGTAATTCCTTTATACCGCTTGTTACATTACGGGGTTTAGGATTAAGTTTTTGTAATCGCTTTATGTCTATAAAACGCTTATTTATTCAACATGCACAAGGTGTGCGGCAATAGGTATTTCTCTCCTCTTCTATAAGTAGCTATATATCCCTCTATTGAATTAATTTTTGCTTATCGCATGGAGTCCACCTGTTGGGCGATGCGCTTAATATTTGTTTAATATTTCCTCTGTATAATTTCAACTATGATGTAATTTTGTTGAGGTGTTGTATGTGGGCAAAATATTCTCCTAAGAAATTTTTTAATGTTAGCGACCCAGTAGTGGGTCATAAAATAGTAGGGCTCCAGCGCTCCACTTTATTGTTACGCGTGGATGGGCGAAGTCTTGAGAAATTGTTTCAACAAAATGGTTTAGTGCCGCGGGTTCCAAATTATGCATTGCAAACAATCCGTTTTTCTGATGTAGAACGTTACCAAAAATTTAATGAAGGTCCCTTTGCTTGGGGGGCATGTTCTTCGCTAAAGGATTTAATTCGCTTCATGGAGAAAAACTCATCGCATACGGAAAATGCTTGGATACATAAGTTTTATGGCAAGGCTACCTCTCTCTCAATATTGAAATTGGAAACTGGAATTGAAAGTGAAGGACATGATGATGAAAAAGAGCAGCTGGTGGTAGAACATGTTCCATTTGAACAATTTATTGCTTCGACATGTCCTAAATTCCGAGAAAAATTCTTGAGTGGTGGTTTGGTACCTAATGCCATGTTTGAGTATAACAGCTCTCTACCAAAATCAATGCGAGCAAGTGATTTACTTAACGAAGGAACCGTTCTGACCTGGCTAATGATCAATAACTGTGAAGAAACGTTTACTACGATCTGCCAAAACACTTATGGCTCCTTAAGTAAAGAAGCTTTAGAGCGACGCTTTGACGGAGATAAAAAAATAGTGGACGCAATTATTAGTGCTGTGGGTTCTCCTTTACAAATGCATCTGTAACTTGCTGGGTCCTATTTCACCAAGTTCAGCCTCGAAGTTACTGCTGATTTTGACCGGAATATGATGGTCAGAATCAAGCAGGGGGCGATTTACCAGGGGTATTTGATCGAAACGCAATGATGAATTTAAACCGATCATTGCCTCCACACTACCCATTGCCCATTCATTGCCGGCATAGGAAAATGCATCAGAAGGATTGATTGCGCAAGCATAATAGTTTTCAGTCTCTTCTTCAGTAAACTCCAGAACATCACGGTTTTCTCGATATACTTCAACATGTTCGAAGGGCTCTTTCATAATCGAGTCAAATTGTTCTTGAAATGATTCGCCGAATGTAGGGAATTCAATTTTTGCTATCCAAGGATAGGAGTTTTCCTGTAATAATTTTTGAAATGCACGAAGGAAACGAGGATAAAGGAGATATTGGATATCATATTCTCCATTCACCTTAGCAAAAAAACCCATTCCTACGGCGGTAGCTTTTAATAAAGCGGGTTTTCCTGATGACTTAGCTGCTTCATTTACTGAAGCTAATAACATTGAAATATCTTCCAATTGATGACGGTAATAAGCTTCTGCTAAAAAAATAACCGCATTTTTTTTATAAAAGGAAGAATAGAACTTGTCGGGTGTTGAACGAGATAGAAATGGAAAACCAGTGCGAATACGGGTAATAAAACCATCTGAATCATACGACCCCAGTGATGATTGGGCTTCTTTAAAATTAGTCGGTAAGTTTTCGAATAAATGAGCAAACTTCGGATGTTCAATTTTGGGATTCACAGGATCCAGCATGAACAGTGAATAATGTAGATAATGATTTTCAAAACTAGCTCCCGCGAGAGAAAAGATTCCTATCTCATAGGGATCTTTCTTAAGGGTTCTGGGGTTCGATGTAGGATACCCCCCCACAGCAACAACGGTACTATTGGAAAAAATAATTTTTTTGGCAGCCGTTAAGCGTTCAGTGGGTGAAAGTAGCTCGGGATGATTTAAGGGAACTTGCTCAAAGTAATTGGGAGATTGTGGGAAGGGAGTGCCATTTTGAAATATCCCCTCTCGATCTCCGGCGACGTTAACTGCAGGTATTTTGCATAAAGCCCTTGCTAAGGAAAAAGGAACCCCTGAATCATTACTTGTAAAATAATGTGGGTTATAAAATACTTTTGCGGTGCTTTGTGTTTTTTCTCGAGCGGCTATGGGAATCAGATCGTTTAAACCACTAATTTTAAATCGTTCATTTAGCCATTCCATTGGAGGTCTGGGACCACTCGGAGGTTTGGGGCGAAAAAAAGTTTTTAAAAACATACGATTCCCTAAAATATGCGCATCTCTTCAACATTATATTATATAAAAGAGACAAATTGAATCAAATTGGTTATTATTTTATATTTCTTCGAGAATTTTTTTTGTAACTTTTTTATGACATAATGAGCAACTTTTCTGTTGCAAGGGATGGTTCGTATTATGTTAAGTCGTATTTTTACTCAAGCTTTCGTTAGAACAGGTGAACAACATCCTGGTTTACCAAGTAGAATCCTTTCAAATGTTCGTGTCGGGCGTATGGCTCCTGAGACAACCAAGGATACGATTGCAAAAGAATTGCAAGCTGAACTACAAGAAAAAGGATTCGCCCAAGTTAGCAAGACGTTAAACCAAGAGAAAATAATTCTAAAAGAGCTGCAAGAGCACCAAAAAGAAAGTTTACAACGTATAAAAGAACTTTGTGTCACCCCCGCCCAAAGACGATCTGCTGAGGGATATAATATTAACGGGCTGTTCTGGCATCAAAAACAACAAGAATTGAAACAAATCGACACGAAAGAGGCACTACAAAATAGAGAAGAGACCATTGATTGGCTAAAAACCCGTCAAGATTTATATACGGTGCTTAAAGAAACTCCTAATACAACACCTGAGAGTTTCACAGAAAATTTCTCATTCAACTGGTAACATGAATACTGGCTCGGTGTTTTCTAGACATCTTTCCTCTAGAGGGATTCAAGGGAATACAATCTCGCTTTAAAAATGATGTTTTCCCAAGCTACCACTCAATCCCTCTATTTGTTTAAAAATTAGCTGGACAGGTTAATTTTTTTTATTAAAATTCAACCCCAATCAAACGGGTGAAGAATCACATGAAAAAAACCATTAAATTTTTAGACAACTCAGACAAAACAAAAGCCAGGCAGGAAATGCTAAAAGAGGAACTCATTTTTTTTCCTGATGAGGAGGATTCTCTTTTAGGATTATGTAATTATTTAAAGTATAGTTGTACTCAGCCCGATTTTAACTTTCAACGCACCGAGTATGATAAGGGCGTTATAATTGCTGCAAGTCCAAATCTGGGCCCTAAACAACTCGCAGTCTTTGCGGCTAAATCGTTTAAGCCTGGAGATATAGTTGGAGAAATAAAAGGCACAGACTTATTTGGTATTCGTCCTAATGCAGAGATGGAGCGGATAGTTGAAGAATACCAAGGGGATTCCACTTACGTTTGGAAATTAAATCTAGATGATAGGGAACAATATGCGGTAGTCATCGATTTGTTGAAATCAGGATCAAGTACGCGCTGGGTTAACCATGCAAATAAACCCAATTTAGAAGTAAAAGTAATTTGTAAGCAACGTCAGGATGACAGCGGAAAAGTTCACTTTGATTATCATGCGTATTATGTTGCTGCCAGAAAAATTAATTTTGCTGATGAGTTGACTATTTCTTATGGAGATGAGTATTTTACAGCAGAGCGACCTCAAATTGTGTGTCAACCTCAAAGTTTGGTTAAAATTTTAGAGGATCTCGCTGAAATGCAGCAAGTTGCAATAAGTAAAATAAGTACGCCTAATGAACTAAAAGAATTTTTCACTTTACTAAGATCAGACATGTTAAGTAAACAAGAACAAAAAAAGCAAATGTATTTAGATAAAAATTTAGATCCAAAGATCTATGACTTAAGTACCTTTGAAGATGTGATGCGTTTTCAAAAAGAACAAAAACTCCAGCTGAAACAAACCTCTCCCTATCATTTATTTATAGCTCCTACGATACGAGGAAAGGAAGAAAATCGCTATTCATTATTTAGTGGCCAGAAAATTCCTGCAAAGAAAACTCTATGCCGGCTTGTTGGCCAGAAAATGGATGCGGTCCCGACAAAGAACGAAGAGATGCTTCTATGGGCAGCACAAAATAATATTGATACGAATTATTTAGTACAATCCGGAGAGGGAGGATATCTTTATACTAAAGATAAAGCCTCAGAAGCCTATTGTGTAGAAGGAGCCAAATACCGAAGCGAAATGAATGTTCGATTTGATTTTAGAACTAATTCTTATATAACTACACGTCAAATTCAACCTGGTGAAGAAATTCTGGCTTTTTATGAGGGGTATGATTACGGAGCCTCACCGACCAAGTTGGCTAAAGTATTCGATGATTTTAATGAGTCTCAATATTATTACCAAGCTACTTGGGACAACGATAAAGCCACGATTGAAAACGTAATACCAAAAACTCCTGGCTATAGTTTAGAGGACATTGATGAGACCATTTATTCCCATTCTGGAGAACATGAGAATTTCCAATGGAGTCCAGTATCCAATGAGCACATTTTAACACCAGGCCATGATTTAGAAGATCATGAAAAAATTCTCACCCCAGGTTATAGTTTTGATTCAATAGGGGAGGGCTTTTCTGAAGATTCTAAAGAAAAAGATAAAGAAAGCACCCATGAAAAAAGAAAGGCTTGGAGCCCAACGTTCCAATTTGGGGAAAACCTTTCTAAAAAGAGAAAGAATACAAAAATGGAACGAGAGGAAGAAGATGAATCGCTCTCTGAAACAGAGTTTAGCCTAAATTATTAGCGAATAATGACATTTTAAATGTGGGGTCTCAAGGGTGTTAGGGTAATAAAATACCAAAACCAGGAGATCCTCCGTCATAAACTCCTACCTTCCTAAGACTTAATACTTTATTTTAAGCGAGCAAAGTGTTGACGACTAAACGCTACTTTTTCAGCAACTGATTCTTTGGGATGTTTCTGATAATGGGCTTCAATTATTCGATAGCGTTTTAATCCGCCTTCCCGATTAGCAATTTGGATATTCAAGCCTGGCCTTGCATTTAATTCAAGCATTAACGGGCCGTGTTCTTTATCCAGGACTATATCTACACCGAGATAGCCAAGACCTGTTAATTCATAACAGCTGGAGGCTATTTCCAGTATTTTATTCCAATAGGGTACTTCAATGCCGACGATGGAGTTCAAAGTATCAGGATGATAATCGATGATGTCATTATGATATACGCCACCTAAGGTCTTTCCCGTAGCTAAATCGACTCCAACCCCAATAGCACCTTGGTGTAAATTCGCTTTTCCACCCGACAAGCGAGTCGGGAGGCGCACCATGGCCATAGCGGGATAACCCAATAAACTAATAATACGAATATCAGGAATACCCTCATAACTTACTTCGGCAAATACGGGGTCTACCACTACTCGTTTCTCTATAATTGCATAATCCGAGGAGCCTCCCAGACTATATGCTCCTGAAAGAAGGCAGGATAAATGGTAGCTAAGCTCTTGGGTTGTGGTGAGTTTGCCGTTAATTTGCCGATAACGACCATAAACTTTATCCTTAAAAACTAAAATCCCATCTCCACCAGAACCTCGAGCTGGTTTAACAACAAAGTCATTATAAGGTTCTAAACGTTCCTCTATGGTTTTAATTTGTTGTTCCGTTTCAATGATATCGTATAAAGGTGGGACCGCAATACCTGCTTTTAGAGCCAGTTTTTTAGTTTTTAACTTATCATCAACTAAAGGGAATAGCTTTCTGGGATTGTAGCGCAATACAAAATCTGAATTACGCTGATTAATACTTAGTATTCCGTGGTTTTTTAAACGGCGAAACAGATTAATCATTTTACGTGTCCCGCAAGTGATTTAAAGCGTTTCAACTCAAATAATCGGTATCCTCGATATTGTCCAAACCACAAGATTAACGAGAGCAGAACCAAAACCAGCTCAGGAAAAGCAAAGACAAGATATTGTAATGGTTCATAACTCATCGCCCAATAAGAGATAACTGCTGCAATTAGGCTGCCTACGCCTGACTTGATGGCTTCTGATGCACCTCGTTCATCCCAAGTAATGCACATACGTTCTATAGTCATGGTTAAAATGACCAGAGGGAATAGGGCAACTGAGAGACCTGCATCGAGGCCGAGATTTTGACTGATGATACTAATAAAGATCATAAGCATAATCACGACAGTTAATATTGCCGCGAGTCGTGGTACCAAAAGCAGCCGCAATTGGTCTAAATAAAAACGTGCCAGTAGCCCAAAAGAGACAATAATAACAAAGAGAGAAATTCCCCAGACTACATGTGTTTCTCTAAACGCTAAAGCGATTAGAACGGGCATAAAAGTCCCAAATGTTTTGAGTCCAATAAAGTTTCGTAGAATTAAGATAATAAAAGCACCTATAGGTACGGTTAATAAAATCTTATAGGTAGCTTGAGCATTGACCGGCAATTGTAACAAAGAGAATCGCAAGAGTTGCGAATCGGATTGCAGACCCCGCGATTTAGCAATACTTAAAGCATTGATGGGCGTGGGCGATACAGTTAAACTAAATTGCGGCTTTTTGCCCCCCTCGACGTTAAATACAGGCTCATTACCATATTGCCAAATAAGAAAATCTTTTGGTAAACCGGCTCCCCCGGTTTTAGGATTAATATAAATCCAGTTTTTACCATTGAATACAGCCAAAAATGAACTTAATTCCGCTTTGCTTTTTTGAGATAAATAAATTCCCTTTACGGGGATCGCAGAAATTTTAGACTGATTTAAAATTAAAATGGCGGCATTGATAAGGTGCTCATCACTAAAGTCATTACTTGTTAATAATTTAGCATTCCCATCTTTTTTATTCAGTTCTTTAATGGTGCTCTGAGCAAAGGTTTTAATATCAGCTGAAGATTGTCTTACTTGGCTGATAATGGTTTCCACAGCGGATTTTTGACTTTCTGCCAGGGGTTGTGTTTTGGCCGCAGGAGGGGTCGCTAATGGTGATTCATTGCCCTCAGTTTGGCGAAAAATTGCTCTGTAATACAGCGATTGTGCGCCATGGGCTCGCCGGATTGACCAAACGGTTTCCCGATTATCACCATTTAAGTTAGTGGTTACCCCATAATTTCTTGAGACAAAATACTCATCAAGAATAGCAAAATGGGGTGGCAAATAAGGGATATTAAAACTCGCTTTAATTGGTGTATTCGGGTCCGCAACGAAACGCAAGTTGGATTCAACCATCCAACTGTTTATCGTTTCAGTATCAGTTAACGGCACATCGAGAACAAAGTGTCGGTACAAAAAAATTCCTGCTCCAAGGATAAATAGTGTAATGATCAATCCATAAACATGACGCGTGTTGTTTTTCATTGTTTCTTAAAACTCTGATTTTTTAACGTAAATGTGAGTGCTGGATTAACTGCACCATTAAAAGCAATAATTGCGTCTCTTCCTAAAAGTAAAGGATAGAGGAAGCGTTTGCGGTTTGTTAAATTTACTTTAATTGTTCTGACCTTATCTCCAAGTTGTATATCAAGCAGTACAACGGGCCGTTTGATTGGTGCGTGTGCGATAATCTCGGAACCATGTTCTCCATCCCGAACTTTGATTTTCACTCGGCCTTTGTATTCCGCTTCAAATATGGATTCGCCAGTCTTAGTCGGAACAGTAAAACGTAAATAAGGAACCCCATTTTTGGTTATTTCAGTAATATTGGTCGCATTTAACGATGCTGATTTAGCCCCGGTATCCAATTTAGCTGATAGAGTCAAATTTTTTTGGGGAAACGAAACTTTTTCAACATAACCATAAATTTGTGCTTCATTCGATGCCATAACGGGTCCGGTCATTAGTGCTGCAAAAATAAAGAGAGCAAATATTGATCTCATTGAATCCTCTTACCTGAGTTGTTTTTATATTAGGGCAATATCGTAGCAGGTTTGGCTCCTAAGTCACAACCCGTAAGTGGATTTAATAAATATTTTTTGTATGAACTGAGTGTGATATCATGATCAACTGCCTGAAAATTGTATCTTTTTAAGTCATGATGAAACGATTATTGACATCGAGAGCAATAATCCATATAATCCGCCCATCCTAACTGGTGGCCATTTCTGTGTGTAAGAATGACTATTAAGGGCGAAGAAGATTCACCGTTAAAATCCGAAGACCTTGTTTTCCTCTTGGCGATCGCCGGTCGTATTGACGCGCAAAGTAGACTTCTCGCTCAAAAGCTCGATAAAGATCGTTATGTTTATCATGCTTATGCCGTTATGGATTCTCTAAGCTCTTCTTACAGTATGTTTAAATACTTCTTGGAAGTATTTATTGCTAAGTCTGATCCCGACCTAATGCACAAAATTTTGACCTCTCCCGAAGGAATCGCCGCGGTTGCTGCAGAAGCGATTTTTTTGGTTTCCTTTTCCTTTTTAGCCAGTGTCTATGATAAAGAAGAGAAGGATTCGTTAAAAAAATTAATAGCGTCTGCTTGGCCCTATTTTCGTGATTTGATGAAAGGCTTAAAAAATGCATACAAAGGATGGCGGAGCACAGTTCAGGTATTAAGCCTAATCAGTGGGATGGATCTCAAATACATGGTAATCCCTGTAGGATTGTTTTTAGGTGTATTTGCTGCCGCCAATCGTCTTTGGATACGCAGCATGGTTGAGAAGCGTAAAACGCAAATGGATCAAAATAAAGAGCTTTTATTGAAAATTCAACAACTAAGCTCTTTAACGCCATTAGATCTTAAGACGTACTTATCGAAAATAGAATATCAGGATACCGATACACGCGTTCATGCGTATTTAGCTGTAGCAACGGGTGGATTTTTAGATGGATTATATCTTTATATTGGCGTAGTAAGTCTTTCAGTTCTTTCGCCCCCTCTTCTTCTTGCTCTCTCCAGTATTGGCGCCTTGTACACGCTCTCCTGTGTCATTTCACGAATTTATGAAGAATATGATTTTCAGTTGCGCCTAGAAGTTACCCAAACTCGGTGTAAGTTAGCCTTAACTACTAAAGAATTGGAACTGACCTATGCTAAATTGCTTGAGCTACAGGCAAGGCATAGCCTTAAAAATGAAGATCTAGAAGAAATCAGAAGATTGAAAAGAGAGGTTTGCCGTTTAATTGGGAGTTTTGAAGAAGAGCACCGATTATTACAAGACCAACTGACGTACAGTTATCTGACAGCCGGTTTGTTAGGTATGAAGTATGGTTTATTTGCTTACGGGGTATTGACTAGTATTTTATTTACCGCTTCTTCACTTTCTTTAATCACTGCAGGTAGCTTTCCTCCTGCTTTATTGGCAGTAATTATCGTTTCTGGCTTAATATTAATGATAGGGATGACCGCGTATACCTTGAATGCTCATTATAAGCATATGAAAAGACGCGAACAAGACGACCAAAAAGATCATCCTTACACTAAAATTAGGGAGATGAAGACCCATATTGAAAGCAACGTTGATGCTGATATTTTAGATTCAGAAACGTTTGCTAAATCATTAACCGATGGTCTTAACCTCGATCCTTCCCCACAGACTTTTTTCCAAGAGTGGTTTGAAGTATTTCGCTCTTTTGCTTCCGGTTTATCTAAAGGAAACAATTTCTCAAATTTTGCATTGACCTTTTACCAAGAGGTTGATTCTGAAGGACATTATCACGATACCTCGATAATGGCAGACTTGGCCATTGCAAGTGGAATCCTATTTTCATTAGTTCTAGGTTTTCGAGCTTTAGCTCGTGGATTAGGACGGTCACCTCAAGGCCAGCCTAGTTGTACAAAAATTAAAGAATCGGATGAGGCCGGGGTGCCGATGGATGATATGAAAACCCGGCATCCAAGGGAATCAAGTGAGTGTCCGAAACGCAAAGCCTCTGATTCCCTGCCAAAAACCGCTTCTTCATTTTGGAATTTCTTTTACCATAAAAAAAACCCACCCGCCACACTTCCTCATTCAATGAGCGACACGAGCCTAAATCAGCATTCTACCGAGAGTATAATTGGGGGTTTAGAGTAGGATCATTATACATTTTAAATTGATGATAGACTCTGAACGTACGCTTTTTCGCTTGCACTTGTTCAAGCAATTCTTTGAAGCATTGGGTTAATTGTTCTAATTGTTGATTAATGATCCCTAATTTATGGGCACAATTGTTTCTATGTTCTTCGCTGACATCTTCGCGCTGAGTTTGTAGACCCATGTGATAAGATTTTAATGATAAAATAGAGAGTCTATCAATGATCATGCCGGGTGATTCAGAGTGCACTGGACATACATTGTAATGTGCTGGTTTTAATTGCTGGAAAAGCCATTCATCCATTGCTTCCATACGGTTATTACGCAATTGATTGTAGCGATCAATTTCTCGCTTTGCCTGGTAGACAAATTCATAACCCTGATCATCACGACGGGCTCTATCTTCTGCAAGCCAGAGCTGATAGTTAAATGCATGATTTTCTTCTACTAAGCGATAAAATTCTTGCTGTTGATACACGATACCGGAAGTATTCCATTGGAGGATGGAGTTTTTATGTATATTGATGATTTCTTCGCCATTAATACGCTCTGACATGTTTCAATCCTGCTCTTTGAAAAGGTGTCAGTTTAACCTATACCGCATAACGCTACAAATTAGAGCCGAAGTATTTATTATAAATGGTTTCATAAGTTCCATCGTTTTCCATTTGTAATAAAACTTTGTTGATACCATTAATGAGCGCCCTATTTTTGGGAAGTGCGAGGATTCCATACCCATTTCCAAGCACAATAGGTTTCCCTACAGGCTGAAAGTTAATCACTTTATTGATGGTAAGATACTTAAAGATATTGATGTTCAATATAATTGCATCCACATTATTATTGAGCAATGCGGTAATCATTAAAGAAATTTTTGGATAGGATTTTATATTATCTCTGCTGGTATACAGCGCAAGGGTATCCTCGAGGTCGCTTGCTTCTAGAGTCCCTATTTTTTTGTTTTTAAGATCCTCAATGGTTTTTATATTTGAGGACATTGTTAAAAATTGTCCATCACTTGTCATAAAGGGCAAACTATAAACATAATTTGCGGAGAGGGATTGAGGGATGGGGCTGGGCGGGAACGTAATATCAATATCTCCTGCATTGAGTATAGCCAATTGGTTTTTCATGGTGACTGGTTTGTATTCACAAGTAATATTGAGACGTTTACATATTTCATTCATTAGATCGATGCAAAAACCAAAATAATGATTACTCCCGTCTATTGCAGAAAAAGGAGGTGCGGATTTTGAAACGCCTACTATAACGGTATTGCTATAAGCGAGTGGGGTAATCACTAAAAGTATAAAAAATAGAATATGTCTAACCCGCTTCATGCAGTTGTACCATTCCATCTGGATTATATTTAAATCTAGGTTGCTGAGAATTATTTGTCAACTTTTTATATTTTTAGCTAAGCAGCGATCTAATGCATTGGCAAAGGCAGTTTTTTCTTTTATGCTTAAGGCAGCAGGACCACCCGAATAATGCCCGGTAGCGCGTAATTGCTCGTTCATGTTTCGTAAATTTAAACGCTGTTTGATGTTGTTTTCCGTATATTCCTCTCCACGAGGATTAATTGCCAATCCTTTTTTTGCAATCACATCTGCGGCAAGAGGGATGTCCGCAGTGATAACTAAATCAAACGGTTGTAAATGAGTTGTGATATAATGATCTGCACTATCAAAGCCTTTAACGACTTGAACTGCATCGATAAAAGGTGAAGGAGGATAATTAATAAAGGAATTAGCCACCAAGGTGAGTCGTGTTTTTGTACGGACCGCGGCGCGAAATAAAATCTCTTTAATTATTTTAGGGCACGCATCGGCATCTACCCAGATCTGCATATAATTGAATTGTCAGTCGAATGTTAGAATGATTTTAGCAAGTAAGGCTGACAAGTAATATAGCCTAACTATATAATTTTATCTTTGCACGCTGCCTACATAATCTGAACAATCAGATTGGTCTATTTTTTGGAGAAAGTAATGAGAGTTTTCACTTTTCTTTGTTGTTCCATGTTATCTATGGTTGTTGCTGCTGAATCCACTCTCCCTGTTGGATGTCAGGCGATTGCTGTTCAAGGTGAGTCAGTGACTCTACAAGGTAAAAAAAGCAGTCTGATCTTTATCCATAATCTTACTTCTGCTGATTTATGGATTACCCATCCCGTTACTGAGCCAAGCGCTAGCGCAGGTTGGACAACTCGTTTACAAGGTGGTAATTGGTCTGCATTAGCATTGAACAAGGGTCCATTTCCGATAAATTGCATTGAATCTAAACCTGGCCATGAACAACAAGTGCCCTGTGAAGGTCTCATTGCCGTGTGTAAATGGAAGGGGGTGAAAATCCCTAATAATGGTAAAGAAAGTACGTTTTGGGCAGCAGAAGATATGTCATTATCTGCCTTAACTGCTGCAGTGGGGGCACGAGGTTTTGTGATTCCTATGCCTAAGAACAATAAGTAACAAGAGTTAATTCATTTGCACAATCTCCACGAGATTTTAATTTTGGAGTATGAGTATGTACATAAAGCTGTTTGATACAAAAACTGAAGATAAGCTAGAGAATAAAGAAAGAAAACTCCAGTTTATGCAAAATGTTTATTCTGTATTATCTCGTGACTCCACGATGAGTAGTGAGATGACGCAGCAGATTCTAATTGGTGCATTAATTCAAACAAATCTTTGTGCAAAAGAAGTTCTTGAAGATATAGAAAATAGATATAAATCCAGCAATATTTCTTAAAGAATGCGTTTAGATAGAGGGCTCTTAACTACTTTGGGAGAATTACTGGCGGTTGCCCCCTTATCTTGCTACTTTTATGGATAAGTGGTAGAACTGAGCAAATGATATATAACTTAAATATGATGATAACTAAATACAAACAGGATAAGTAGTGAGCAAAAAATCAAAAGATCCCTTTTATGCACGAGAAAGTGAAAAATATAACGATCCTGTCCCAAGTCGCGAATTCATCATGGAAGTTCTTAATGAATTCGGCAAACCCATGTCGCGCAATCAATTATTTGACAAACTACACATAAGTAATGAAAACAAACAAGAATCTATGGGATTTAGGCTGAAGGCCATGTTGCGCGATGGCCAAATTATGCAGGATCGACGTGGTCGGTTTTGTCTTATGAAAAGGATTAATCTGTCACGGGGTACGGTCCAAGGACATCCAGATGGCTTTGGTTTTTTTATTCCGGATGATGGCTCGGAAGATATGTTTTTGTCCGCTAAAGAAATGCGGGCGGTAATGCATGGTGATATTGTTCTTGCCTATCAAGCGGGTGTGGACCGACGGGGAAGACCTGAAGCAAAAATTCATGAAGTAATTGAGCATGCGAATGCCTCCGTAGTAGGACGCTTTTTTAGCGATCATGGGGTAAGTTTTGTCTTGCCTGATAGCAAACATCTGACGCAGGATATTTCTATCCCACAAGAAATGGTGAATGGCGCAAAAAATGGTCAAATCGTTTTAGTTGAATTAATTTCATTTCCCAGTAAGCGAACCCAAGCCATCGGTAGAGTGATTCATGTATTGGGTGAGCATATGGCGCCAGGGATGGAAATCCAAGTTGCACTGTATGCCCACGGAATACCTTTTGAATGGCCAGAGGATGTAAGCATTGAAGTTGCAAAAATTCCCCTACATGTTACTGAGGAACAAATTAAGGGGCGAACCGATCTTCGCAGCCTTCCTTTTGTTACGATTGATGGGGAAGATGCTAAGGATTTTGATGATGCGGTTTATTGTTATAAAAAGCCTAAAGGTGGCTATCAATTGTATGTTGCAATTGCAGATGTTAGTAACTATGTAATGCAAGATTCTGCCTTGGATAAAGAGGCCGCACGCAGGGGTAATTCGGTTTACTTTCCTGGTAAAGTAATTCCTATGTTACCGGAAGCTTTATCTAATGGTGTATGTTCGTTAAATCCACATGTCGACCGGCTGTGTATGGTTGCCGAAATGTCCATTAGCAATGAGGGCAAAATTTCACGTGCACGTTTTTATCGTGCAGTGATCCATTCCCATGCCCGATTGACCTATACCCAGGTCGGTTCTTGGCTGGAGCAGGGCCACACAGACGAACAACATGTTGCTTTATGGCCAGGGTTGCAAGCCCTTTATGATTTGTACCATGTTTTATTAGCAACCCGTAAACTTCGCGGAGCAATGGATTTTGAAACCACTGAAACGCGAATTGAGTTTGATGAAAATAAAAAAATTCAATGCATCATCCCAGTGATTCGCAATGATGCTCATAAATTGATTGAAGAATGTATGTTGGCTGCAAATGTAGCGACGGCACGATTTTTGGAAAAAGCAAAAATTCCGACTCTTTATCGGGTGCATGCTGCTCCTGAAGAGGATAAAATTACGGCTCTAAGACAGTTTTTAGGTGAGTTAGGATTACAATTAAGCGGGGGTAAGAAACCCGGGCCCAAAGATTTTCAGCGCACTATGAATTCTATAGAAGGTCGACCCGATCAACATTTGATTGAAACAGTTATGCTCCGTTCTTTAAAACAAGCGCATTATGTTGAAGCGAATGAAGGGCACTTTGGTCTCGCTTATTCTGCATACACGCACTTTACTTCGCCTATCAGACGCTATCCTGATTTATTAATCCATCGTGCAATTGGTCATTTGTTAGAGAATCATCCTGTTTATGAATTCAGTTATACCCACGAAGACATGAATCGATTGGGCAAACATTCCTCTATGACGGAGCGACGAGCAGATGAAGCAACAAGAGAAGTAGTTGCTTGGTTAAAATGTGAGTACATGCAAGATAAATTAGGGCAAGTATTCAAAGGACGAATTTCTGCAGTAACTAGTTTTGGAATTTTTGTCGAACTTGATGAAATTTACGTCGAAGGTTTAGTTCATGTCACTTCATTAAAGAATGATTACTATACTTTTGACTCTGTAAAACATCGTTTGATTGGGACCCGCGGCGGACAAGTGTATCGTTTGGGGGACAAAATGACTGTTTTAGTGGCTCGCGTGGATCTGGATGAGCGTAAAATTGATTTTGAGCCGGTGGAGGAAACAGTAAGTCATGAGTGAGCAGTATGTTTATGGTGTACATGCGGTTTCTGCTTTATTAACCAATCCGCATCGAGTGACTAAGAAACTCTATATAAGTGAAGACCGGATAGATACACGATTGCAGGATATCATTGATAAAGCCACACAAGCACATGTCCCTATCGAAAAGCTAAGCACCCAAAAAATGAACCAGCGGTTTGCAGACTTTGCCCATCAAGGAGTCGTTGCAAGTGCTTCGTCATTGCCCGATTACAATGAGTCACATTTGCTTGCATTACTGGAATCTAGTAAACAACCTACTTTGATTCTTATCCTAGATGGAGTGACCGATCCCCATAATTTAGGAGCCTGTTTGCGTACTGCAGATGCAACAGGTGTTGATTTTGTGATCATTCCTAAAGATAAAAGCGCCAGTATTACTCCCGTAGTAAGCAAAGTTGCATGTGGTGCGGCGGAATCAGTTCCCTTGGTAAGGGTTACCAATTTAGTACGTAGCATGAAGCTTTTAAAAGAAAATGGAGTTTGGATTTATGGTGCAGCAGGCGAGGCAACCGGTTCTCTACACCAAATAGATTGCACTGGTGATGTTGCTATTGTGATGGGTGCTGAAGGTGAGGGGCTGCGCCGTCTAACACGTGAACATTGTGATGGTTTATTTTCTTTGCCTATGTCAGGCAGTGTAACAAGTTTAAATGTTTCTGTAGCCACTGGTGTTTCTTTATATGAAATTATAAGGCAAAGAAAAGGGAGCGGTTTCTAATGAGTGAATTAAAAATGAACGCGGCAAAAGCCGCGCTGCAATACATTGAAGACGATATGGTGGTGGGTGTTGGTACAGGCTCTACAGTGAATTTCTTTATTAAAGAGCTGGCTACTATAAAACACCGAATTGATGCCTGTGTATCAAGTTCCAAAGCCACAGAGGCTTTATTACGGAAAGAAGGTATTCCTGTGATTGATTTAAATTCGGTCCAGGATTTGCCAATTTATATTGATGGTGCCGATGAAGTGACTGAGCATGGCGAAATGATTAAGGGAGGCGGTGGAGCCCATACGCGCGAAAAAATTGTTGCCCAAGTAGCAGAAAAATTTATTTGCATCGTAGACAACTCAAAGCTTGTGAAGCATTTGGGAAACTTCCCTGTAGCCGTTGAGGTGCTTCCCATGGCAAGAAGCCTGGTTGCTCGACAATTAGTGCAATTGGGTGGAGATCCCGAATATAGAGAAGGCTTTGTTACCGATAATGGGAATATTATTCTGGATGTGTTTAATTTAACAATTAATGAACCTATGGATTTGGAAGATCGGATTAACCGGATAACTGGAGTTGTGGAAAACGGGATTTTTGCACGTCGAACAGCTGATGTGATTTTGCTTGCTTCTCCCGAGGGTATTAAGCAAGTAAAGTAGATTAAATCGAAGATTCCTGGATGTGTGGTGACTGAACAATTCTCGGATCATGCTTTGTTTCTATACCATGAGTTATGGGCCAAAAATTAAGTAATACTACTTTATAACTAAATAGGTTTTAGGCTAATGAATGAACATAAAGTTTATGTAAACCGAATTTTAAACATGAAAAAAATCAAGTTAATTGGTTTGGACATGGACCATACCTTGATTCGTTATAATTCTGAGAATTTTGAGTCGCTGGTTTATCAGCTGGTTAAAGAGCAGTTAGTAGATGTAAAGCATTATCCTGAGCAAATTAAAAAATTAAATTTCAATTATCATGATGCAATCCGTGGTTTGGTCATTGATAGAAAAAATGGCAATATTTTAAAACTCAGTCGTTATGGGGCAATTCGGCAAAGTTATCATGGCACGAAACCTATCGAT
Organism: Legionella nigrisilvae; assembly: GCF_977063395.2. Lineage (NCBI taxonomy): Bacteria > Pseudomonadati > Pseudomonadota > Gammaproteobacteria > Legionellales > Legionellaceae > Legionella > Legionella nigrisilvae. The sequence continues at coordinate 406,340 of NZ_CDRUGZ020000019.1, read as the reverse complement.
TATGCAGAACAACAGAAAATTTATCGAAGTATCTATGTTGATTTGAGTGATCCAAATTACATGGCAATTGATACTTCTTTTTCCATTGCCTTTTGCGTTTTATATGGCCAGTTGGTTCATTTGAAAGATACGCTTTATCCTGAGGAAATACCCAGTTATCAAACCATAGCACAAGATGTACAATTTTGTGTGGATAAAGTTCACTCTGATGGCAGCTTAAAAACCATCATTAGCAAAAATTTACCGACCTATGTTATTAAAGAACGCGCGTTGGTTGATGGGCTTCGGCATTTCATCCATCATGGTAAAAAAATATTTATCCTGACCAACTCTGACTTTTCCTATACGAAGCTCTTACTGGAATATGCAATTAACCCTTTCTTGAAGAAGGGTGAAAGTTGGATTAATTTATTTGAATTTGTCATTACCCTAGCTAATAAACCACGATTTTTTTACGATAATCTTCGTTTTTTATCAATTCATCCAGCCGTTGGTACCATGACTAACACTGTGGGTCCAATAGTTCCAGGCGTGTACCAAGGAGGAAATGCCAAAAAATTCACCGAAGATTTACATGTCCGAGGTGATGAGATTCTTTATATTGGGGATCACATTTACGGAGATATCTTAAGATTGAAAAAAGACTGCAATTGGCGCACTGCTTTAGTGGTTGAAGAGTTGGGAGAGGAAATAGCAGCGCAAGCTCGGGCCATGCCTATAGAGAAAGAAATCAGCAAGGCAATGGACATTAAAAAAGGTTTAGAAAAACAATACGTTGAGTTGTACACTAAAATGATTGATGAAGATTCAAAACAATACAGTAATGAAATACAAGAATTACAAGCGCAAATCAGCAGAATAGATGCCCAACTCACTAAATTGTTAAAAGAACAACAAAGCTATTTTAATCCAAAATGGGAACGTATTTTTCGCGCGGGTGCTGAGGAAAGTTATTTTGCCTATCAAGTGGATCGCTTTGCGTGTATTTATATGGAAAAACTATCCGATTTATTGGAATACTCTCCTGTAACTTATTTCCGTGCGAACAGACGTCTATTAGCGCATGATATCGAAGTATAAAACTAAGGAAGATTAAGGTGTAAGGTAGCAATGACGGTATCCATTGATGTTTCACTTGTACGAAGATTGATTGATTCACAATTTCCACAATGGGCTAATTTACCCATTAAGCCTGTAGAATTTAGTGGTTGGGATAATAGAACCTTTCATCTAGGTAATGAAATGTCAGTTCGACTGCCCAGTGAGGCATTCTATGCGCTGCAAGTAGAAAAAGAGCAGCACTGGCTTCCTTATCTTGCTCCTCATTTAACATTGTCCATTCCATCACCTATAGCTAAAGGTGAGCCAGCTGAGGGTTATCTGTGGCCATGGTCCATTTATCGATGGATTGAAGGACAAACAGCCTCGATTGAATGCGTTAACGATCTGAGTTTATTTGCAACGGCTCTTGCAAAATTCTTGGTGGAATTGCAAGCAATTGATACGGCAGATGGACCACCGGCAGGCGAGCACAGTTTCTACCGTGGCGGCCCACTAATAACTTATGATGCTGAAGTTCAAAAGGCAATTAAAATTCTGGCGCAACAAACAGATACCCGAACTCTTTATTCAATCTGGTCTGAGGCCCTAGCTGAGAGCTGGCATAAAAATCCGGTTTGGGTTCATGGCGATATTGCTGTAGGTAATTTATTGATCCGAGAAGGCCGTCTTTATGCAGTAATTGATTTTGGACAATTGGCTGTTGGGGATCCTGCATGTGATTTGGTCATAGCTTGGACATTTTTAAAAAAGGCAAGCCGAGATGTGTTTCGTAAGGCACTGCAACTGGATAAAGCAACATGGGCTCGCGCTCGAGGATGGGCCTTGTGGAAAGCATTAATTGTCTGCGCGAAATTGCCGGGTACAAATCCATTGGATAGTGCAAAATCTTGGCGGGTAATTGAGGAGATAATTGCAGATTATAATAATGGCGACTAAGATATTATTGAGAATGAATTATTCAATCTATGAAGTAGGATTTTGGACTTAGACTATTTATGGATTAAATCATTAAAAGGGAAAGTCATGTTAACAATTAAACTATTAAGAAGAGTGATTTTTGCAGGTTGTTTGTTAGGTATTACTGTATTATTCAGTTCCTGCAATACAAGTCAGCCTGATCAACCCATCTCATCAAGTAATGAAAAAGGTTATGGCGGAGAAGGGGGCGGTGGCCATTAAGTTTTTTTAAATAAATGGTTTAAACTCATCATCCTACAGTCTATCTGCGGATGATGAGTGATTAAGGCAAAAAATTGTACGGAATTATTTAACCCTACTGGATTACTTTCCTTAATGTCTCCGGGCTAATATTAGCTCCACTTAAAACAACCACCACATTTTTTCCTTGATAATATTTGGCACATTTTAAAAATGAAGCCAGAGCAACGCCTGCGGCACCTTCAATTAATAAATGATGAGTATTGATGATTGTTAGGATCGCAGATTGAATTTCATTTTCAGAAACTAAAACAAAATCATCCACATAGTCGCGACATAGATCTAAAGTAATTGAATTTGGCTCAATGCCCCCGGCTGTAGCATCGGAAAGAGTTGGCAAGGTGTCCATGGAAATAATTTTTCCCGCCTTAACCGATTCGTACATAACTGGAGAATTTTCTGGCAAGCACCCTATAATTTTAGTTTTAGATGAAACTGCTTTCAGGTATCCAGCAATTCCGCCAATTAATCCGCCTCCGCCAACAGGTATAAAAACTACATCAATGGAATTGAGTTGACGCATAAGTTCTACGGCGATTGTGCCTTGACCTGCAATTACTTGCCTATTGTTATAGGGAGATACATACACCATGCCCTGTTGTTTTGCATAGTTTATGGCGTGTATCTCAGTTTCTACGCAATCGTTGCCATAGAGTTTAAGAGAAGTATTATAAAAGCCTATATTTTCTTTTTTTACGGGGGATACATGTTCGGGAACAAAAATAATTCCTGGCAGATTAAGCCTATGTAATCCGTAGGCGATTGCTGCTCCATGATTTCCTGTAGAGGCCGCGACAATACCATTTAGCTTTTCTTTTTTTAAAGACAATAAAGCATTAAATGCCCCCCGTATTTTGAATGAACCTGTATACTGTAAATTTTCACATTTTAAATGAAGATTTACCCCGGTTAATTGACTTAGTGGAACAGAGAAATCCAAGGGAGTCTCACGAATATACCCACGAATTCTATGTTCGGCGTTAAGTACTTCCGTTTTAATATTCAGCATGGGTTGTGTTCTTTCTCACTATAAATTTAAGTAATTATATATAGTGGTGCGTGAAACTTGAATTATATAAACAAGAAAATAAATTAGTTTAAAAAAATAATTTCTTAATTCTTCCTTAAGGTTTGATCTTTATACTTAATCATGAACTTATAGGGAGCCCGGATGCTATGCGTGTATTAATTATCGAAGACAACGTTTTTAATGCATTTTGCTTATCTAGACTCTTGGAGTCAGTTAGTGCTCCAATATCAATTGATGTCGTAAGTAATAGCCAAGATGCTTTGTCTTTTATAGATACTCATGCACCCGATCTGGTTATTATTGATGGTGAGTTAAATTTGATTGACGAATTCTCAACTCATGGCCCACAACTTGCAGCAGTAATATTACAAAAATATCCTCATCTTCCTCTTATCGCCTGGTCAGACTCTGAATTTATGCGTGGAGCTTTTGCTAAAGTTTTTATTCAATATAACCGGTTGGTTAATGAGTACAACACTTGGACTAAAACCGTAAATCAGACATGCATTGAAAAAACTTGGGCTTATTATTTTGATGACTCAATCGGAAAAAAACAACCAGCATTTTCACATGCACCCCATGCTAAAAGAGTGGCGGCTGTAAACTAGATAGCATCTAGATTGTTCTGACTTACTTTTTGGTGTCGTCAGCAAAGGGTTCAAATTCACGCTATAATTTATATATATTGTGTACATAACAAATAGATAAATCTATTTTTAGGGAACCGCAAATTATGGATTATGAGCTAATGCATGGGTCTTCGGATCACCAACCACAGAGAATACAGAAAACAAAAAAAATTCATGAAAAAGAAAGTGATGAGGATCTGAATTCCTTAGGGCAAAAATTGGACAAAAATAAACATCACCAAAGCAAAAAGAATGCCCCAATAAAAGAGAGCATACTTGACTTGGAGGTACAACCTATTAAGACGGAAGAAGCATTTTATGCAAAAAGCATCCTGCAAAATATTTTAGAAAGCTCGATTGAGTATTCCATTGTTGCAACTGATTTGGATGGGAAAATAATTGTATGGAATGAAGGAGCTTACCGCAATTACGGATACCATGCGACCGAGATGGTAAACAAGAAAAATATTTTAGACCTCTTTAAATCTGAAGACATTAAATCAGGAATTGCTCAGAAGTTTGTGCAAAAAACATTAGAAGAAGGAAAAGCCGATCAGGAATTTGAACGCCTTCGTAAAGATGGGTCGACTTTTATTGCCTCGGTGACCTTAACAGTACGACGGGATAATGAGGGCCACCCGATTGGTTATGTGATGATATCCAAAGATATTACTGAAGCAAAGAAAATTGAAAATCAATTGATTAAAACGAACGAAGAATTAGAACAATTTGCTTATATTGCCTCGCATGATTTGAAGGCGCCGCTGCGTGCAATCGAACGTTTAGCGACTTGGATTGAAGAAGATAATATGGATAAGTTAGATGATAAATCGAAAGAACATTTGGCATTATTACGGCAACGTACTTTGCGCCTGGCTAATTTAATTGATGGAATATTACAATACTCACGAGCTGGTCGGATCGATTTGAATCTTGAGCTGGTGAATACCGAAGAAATTTTGAAGGAAATTATTGAAAATCTTAATCAAGATGGGCGATTCGAAATACGTTATCCAAAACATCTGCCGATTTTTAAAACCGCAAGGATCCCCTTAATGCAGGTATTATCCAATTTACTCGGCAATAGCATAAAGCATCACCATCGCAAAAAAGGAAAAATTAATATTGAACTAGACACATTAGGGGCATTTTATCTGTTTACGATTCATGATGATGGTCCCGGAATACCCTCTGAGTTTTTTGATAAGATTTTTGTTGTTTTTCAAACCCTTAAATCAAGAGATGAATTGGAGTCGACGGGTGTTGGTTTGAGTATAGTAAAGAAAATTGTTGAATCCCAGGGAGGACAAGTAATGGTCCGATCTCGGGTTGGACATGGAACTTCAATGTCCTTTACCTGGCCCAAGCAAATTAAAAAACAAGATTTACACCCTCATTAAATAATGAATTACAGTACTATTCCGCTTTTTTGCTTGGAAATTCAAGCAGATTCCAATAACGATGTAATGATGAAATGACTTCCATAAAATCTGAAATTTGAAATGGTTTTACAATATAGCCAGCTGCATTCAGGTTATAAGCATCCATTTTATCTTTTTCACTATTCGAAGTAGTGAGAATAAAAACCAAAACGGATTTTAATTTTTTATTGGTTCGTAGAGTTTTCATAAACTCAATCCCATTCATTTTAGGCATATTAATGTCTAAAAGAATAATTTTGGGGGTAGGTTTTAATTTTTTTTCTCCATTTATGCCTAATAATTTATTTAGAGCCTCTATTCCATTAGTAGCTACATGAAGTGGATTGTCGATCTTATTTTTTTTAAAAGTTCTTTGCATATCTTTAATATCAATTTCATCGTCATCCACAAGCATAAAATTAATGGATTTATCTAATTGATACATAATTTTATTCCTTATAACTTGGTAATATAGATTATAGGCAATAAAGTTAAATTTTTCACATAATGCTCTTTTATTGATACTATAATTAAATTACGAATCAATATAATTAGGATAATTCACTTCAGAATCTATCTTAACAACCGTGATTTTGTGATATTTATAAAAACAGAAACGCGGCAGGAGAATGATTATGGAATCCCAAGGAAACACCGTTGATATTTTGTATATCGAGGATGATATTGTTGATGTCGAGGGTGTAAAACGTATTTTTAAAAAAGTTAAAGAGTCGTGCGCTATTGAAGTTGCTTCTAATGGTGAAGAGGCATTAAATAAATTATATGGGCGGGATGGAGAAGCAAAAATTCATCCAAAAGTTATTCTTCTGGATATTAATGTACCTAAAATGAATGGAATTGATCTGTTAAAAATAATCCGAAAAGATCCTTCCCTAGCTTTTACCGAAGTGTTTATTTTAACAAATGCTTATACAAAAGAGGATAAGCTTGCGATCAAAGACTTAAATGTAAGAGGACAAATTATTAAACCTCTTGAATACGGTGATGCATTAAATATTTATTGGGCAACGCATCATGTATAAATGAAGCGTTGCTGCTTCGTATCCTAACCTCACTGACATTGCATCACTCTAATGAGCTGCATCCCAATTAGGGCCTATACCAATAGAGACTACAAGGGGAATGGAAAGTTCTACTGTATGCTCCATTAATTCTCGAATTATCTTTTTGCTTGATTCAATCTCTTGGGCTTGTACTTCAAAGACTAACTCGTCATGGACTTGCATAATCATCTTGGCCGGTGGATTTTTTTGCTCATTTTGCCAGTGGGCAATAGATATCATGGCTTTTTTTATGATGTCTGCCGCAGTACCTTGCATCGGCGCATTAATTGCAGTTCGCTCTGCTGCCTTTTGGCGAACCATGTTGCGTGCATTAATTTCAGGTAAATACAAACGTCGACCAAACAAAGTTTCCACATAACCTTGATGATGGGCTTGCTGCCTGGTGCGATTCATATACTCCAAAACTTTAGGGTAACGTTGGAAATAAGTATCGATGTAATATTGTGCATCCTGACGTTCAACACCAATCTGTTTTGCTAGACCAAAAGCTGACATCCCATAAATTAAACCAAAATTAACGGCTTTAGCGCGACGCCGTTGCTCACTGCTCACCTCATCTAGGGGTGTTTGGAAAATTTCACTGGCTGTTGCCGTATGAATATCCCAACCCCGAGCAAATGCTTTTAACAGGTTCTCATCTTGTGATAAATGAGCCATAATTCGTAATTCAATTTGTGAGTAATCTGCTGCTAAAATGAGGCAGTTTTCAGGTGCGATAAATGCAGTACGAATTAGCCGGCCTTCTTCACTGCGAATAGGAATATTTTGTAAATTGGGTTCACTAGAAGAAAGTCGACCTGTGGCAGCGACCGCCTGATTGTACGAGGTATGAACTCGGTGCGTTTGCGGATTAATTTTTTTAGGTAGGGTATCAATATAAGTAGAAACAAGTTTTGTTAAACTACGGTACTCAAGAATTACTGCTGCAAGACGGTAGTCATACGCGAGCTCTTGCAATACAGACTCGGCTGTAGAAGGTTGGCCCGTGGGTGTTCTTGCGATCACTGGAAGCTTTTGTGAATCAAAGAGGATCTCTTGTAATTGTTTGGGCGAGTTCAGATTAAAGGGTCTACCTGCTAATTGTAATGCCTCTTGCTCTAAGGCATGGATGCGCTCTTTTAATCGATTCCCATGTTGTTCCAAAGTTATGGAATCAATAAGCACTCCAAGGCGCTCCATATCGCCAAGCACGGGAACCAAAGGCATTTCTATCTCATTGAAGACATTTTGTACCGATTCTGGGATCATAGAGAACAATTTATTGTGAAGTTGCAGGGTAATTACTGCCTCTTCTGCAGCATAAGCAGCTGCCTTAGCCACTGGAACTTGATCAAAACGCAATTGTTTGGCGCCTTTTCCTGCAACCTCTTCGTAGCCAATGGTTTTTTGTCCTAAATATTTTAAGGCCATAGACTCAACATCATGACGTCCAGAGGCACTATTGAGCACATATGATTCTAACATGGTGTCATAATACACACCTTTAAGGTTAATCCCCTGATTTTTCAATACTGCATAATCGTATTTAAGATTTTGCCCTATTTTTTTTATTTTAGGATTTTCCAAAATAGGTTTTAATGCAGTTAATACTTCCTCACGAATTAATTGAGTTGTCCCATCTAGATGGGTCAATGGAATATATACGCATCTCCCTTCTTTAAGTGCTAAAGAGATTCCAACGATTTCTGCAGCCATGATTTCGATACTGGTAGTTTCTATAGCAATGCAAAATTCTTCGGATTCCTCCAGTTGATTAAGCAACTGATTTAACTGGAGATTTGTTGTAATCAATTCGTAAGGAGTGCTAGAGATGCTTGATTTGTTCGCGGATATACTTTCCTCTTCCCCTAATAGCTCTTTCAGCCAGTTTTTGAACTCAAATTGACGGGTTAATTCAATAAGTTGTTCTTTCTTCATGGGTTTAGGCTTTAACTCCCCCCAACTTAGGGGTAAAGCAACATCGGTTTTTATAGTCACTAATTTCTTGGATAATGACAGATGGGGAATACCTTCTCGTAAATATTCTCCAATTTTGCCACCAATTTCCGTCGCATGTTGGATGAGATTATCCAGAGATTGATATTCTGTAAGCCATTTGACAGCGGTTTTTGGTCCACATTTGGTTATTCCTGGAATGTTATCGACGCTATCGCCAATTAAGGTGAGATAATCAATCATTTGCTCTGGTATTATCCCAAATTTTTCTCGGACGCCTTCGATTCCCATGATGGTATTGCTCATGGTGTTGACTAATGTAATGTGTTCATTAACAAGTTGCGCCATATCTTTATCGCTTGTCGATATGACCACAGAAATTCCTTGTTCCGTCGCCTGACGTGCCAAAGTCCCGATTACATCATCGGCCTCAACTCCCTCGATAATCAATATGGGAAGTCCCATCGCTTCCAGTATCTGGATCAATGGCTCAAATTGAGAGTTTAGCTCTTGGGGCATGGAGGGTCTATGCGCTTTATATTCGGGATACCAATCATCTCGGAATGTTTTCCCCTTGGCATCAAAGACTACAGCCAATTCTTCTGGTTGGTAGTCTTTAATGAGCTTTTTAATCATATTAGCTACCCCATAGATGGCACCTGTGGGCTGGCCTTTGGAATTAGTTAAAGGCGGCAATGCATGAAAGGCACGAAAAAAATAGGATGAACCATCAATGAGAATCAAGGGGGATGTCATAGTTACTCTGCCTCTGCTTTGGCTAATTGTTTCTTTAATGATTCAACTTGTTCGGAGAGTGCTTTAATATTTTTGCGTATTAAAGGGATGCGATTGACGCCTAACTCATGTTGAATGGCAATATCCTTAGGACGAGCTGGATTGCCTAAATAAACATTTCCTTCTTTTAAATGTTTGTTGGGTGGTACTCCGGTGCGAGCGCCTAATACAACCCCATCATCAATACGTACATGATCGCTGACCCCAACATTCGCCGCAAAAATGACGTTGTTTCCGGAAGTCGTACTTCCTGCTATGCCTGTGAAACCACATAATATGTTATGTTTACCCAATTTAACTGAATGGGCTACTTGGACCAGGTTATCAATTTTAGTTCCTTCTCCAATAACAGTCGCTCCCATTGTGGCACGGTCTATGGCGGTATTCGCACCTATCTCTACATCATCCTCAATAATGACTCGGCCAATATGAGGGACTTTCAGGTGCTTGCCATCAACAAAGGTATAACCAAAACCATCAGAGCCAATAACCGTAGAGGCATGAATAGTTACTCGGGAACCAATTTGGCAGGTGTCATAAATAGTGACATGAGAATGGATGGTAGTATGGGCACCCAGAGTCACTTCACGACCAATATGAATATGACTTTTTAAAATACAATGATCTCCAATAACACAACCGGGTTCAATTACCACATAGGGGCCTATAAATACCTCCTCTCCTAATTGTACACCCTCGCCAATTACTGCAGTGGGGTGAATTCCAGGTCTTGTTTTTTGTGGTGGATTGAAATGATGCATCAAAGTGATAAAAGCTTTGAAAGGATGTTTTACTTGTATTATTGGTTTTTGAGAAGCAGTGATGTGAGTGTTGACTAATATAGCAGCTGCTTGTGATGCCTCTGCCAATTTCACATTTTCATTACTGTCAGCAAATACTAAGCTTCCAGGTACAATCTCATCAATAGGAGACAATGAAGAGATTTTTATTGAGTCATCACCTATGACTACCCCTTGGATCTTATTTGCTATATCACGTAGTGAATAACTCATTTGTTAGCCTTTTTTTATAAAATAGCTGATTATATACCCAAGAAACGCCCATTGCTATGTTTTAAACGACTCCTTTGCTTGGTACAGAATCATTTACAGAGCGAGCCCTTATTAAGATCTTTTCATTTTTTAATTTGGAAAAGAATGGGGAACAGGTGTTTGGTTGCATTTCACCGCGACAGTGATTATGGAACGTTTTTGGATTCTCAGTAAAGCAGAGCACGCGCAGTTAAAATGTAGTGATATGAAGTATAGAAAAGTAGGTCCAAATACTGTATAAAATTAGCCTGAATGCTTAGGATTTCGTGATTAAAAATCAAAAGGATAGGTATGTTGAAAAAAATAATAGCCTCAGGGTTTTGTGCGCTGTTTACCGTAAATGTATATGCTATGGTAGATCCTTATGCTCCCGTGTTACCCCAGGTTTGGTCATCCATTATTATCGTCAGCGGAGGACCTGCATGGTCTAATCCAGGTAAAGATCAATATCTTTATCCTTTCCCCCCTCCCCAGAACAACTTATACCTTGCTGACTCGAGATCCGACTGGTTAGGATCGGGTGAATTATTTTTTGGGCTACAGCATTTTATTGGTGCAAGCAATGTGATTGCCCAATTCGGACTCGGCGTGGCTGCAGCGAGTGATGCGGGTCTTTCGGGAACAGTTTCTGTTGATGGGGTTCCGGATGTTTATACCTATAGCTATAAGGTAAGTCATGTACGTGCAGAGTTTAAAGGAAAACTCATTGCTTGCGGTTTTCAATCTATTCAGCCTTATTTAAGTGGTAGTTTTGGTGTGGGTTGGAACCATGCTCATGATTGGCTTCCTACTACAATAGATCCTGTTTTGTATCCTACCTATTGGTTTGATACCGCCAGTACCGTTGCTTTTTCCTACACCCTTGGGTTAGGCGTGCAAAAAATGTTAACTCCAAACTGGCAAGTCGGTGTAGGGGTTGAATTTGCAGATTGGGGTAAAAATTATTTAGGTGATGATGGAGCGACCTTAGATCAAGGTCCCGGTATGCCTCATTTATATACTACGGAATTATTGTTTAGTGTAGGTTATATGTTTTAGGAAGTCTTGAGTGCAACTAAGATATATGTAGCCTGGGTTGAACAGGCTACGACAATCTCATTTATTTGATATATCTGCGGAGAATTAACGCCACGTTGGCACCTCCAAAAGCAAAATGATTGGATAGTACGATATCAATTGTTTTTTTCCGGGATTCATTAGGTACATAATCCAAATCACAAGCAGGATCTGGTGTTTCTAAGTTAATTGTAGGTAATAATAGATCATGTTGTAGACTCAATGATGTGGAAATGACTTCCATTACCCCAGAGGCTCCTATGGCATGCCCAATCATCGATTTTTGTGCGGTAATTGGGATTTCATAGGCTCTTTCACCAAATATTGATTTAATCGTTTGCGTTTCAATTTTGTCATTTAATTGGGTTCCAGTTCCATGGGCTTTGAGATATTGAATATCTCGCGGTGATAATTTAGCATCATCTAGTGCCCCTTGAATCGCACGTTGCTGGCCTTCTGATGAAGGTGCGGTAATATGAAATGCATCACAGCTGGAACCAAAACCAATAATTTCCGCAAAAATCGTGGCTCCTCGTGCTCTGGCGTGATTTAATTCTTCAAGAATTAAAATCCCAGCTCCTTCTGCCATCACCATCCCCTCACGATTCAGATCAAAGGGTCGGCAGGATTTTGTTGGGGTCTCATTATTGGTAGACATGACTTTTAATTTGCACCAAGCAGACATCATTGATTCCCAAAGAGGAGCTTCGGTACCGCCACAGACTGCGGTGGAAAGTCTGCCATGAGCAATTTGCTGGTAAGCAGTTCCTATAGCATCCGCTGAGGAAACGCATGCATTCGAAATCGTGGAATTGGGTCCCCCTAGACCAAATCCAATGGCAATAAAATTAGCAATGGAGTTAGACATTCCTCGAATCACCGTCAAAGCTTGCATTTTTTTCCAATTATCATTGAAAAAAAATTTATAACTGCTTTCTGATTCCGGATATCCCCCCATCCCAGTGCCGATAAAAGTACCTGTTTTGCTGAGTTCCTGGGGAGTGAGTCCAGATTGTTCTATGGCATTATGGGTGCAATGGAGGGCAAATTGAGCGACGCGTGGATACCGCTTATTTTTATTAAGCTCAGGAAGATGATCCAGTGAAAAATCCGTAATTTCTCCTGCTATTTGGGTTGGATACAAGGAAGGATCATAGCTCTGGATGCGTTTTATTCCACATTGCCCTTGTTTAGCCGCTTCCCAGAATTTGCTTACACCTGTTCCTATGGAAGAAGTTATTTCCATGCCGGTTATAACAACCCTTTTTTTCATCAATGATCCCTTTTATTTTTAATATGTGAAACGTTTCATGTAAGCTGAACGAACAATTTTGCGATAAAATTGTTGTTACGGCTTTTTTAGGACAATACTAAAGGCGGGGTTTAAATTCTGTCAAGCTCTATATGAGGAGGTGTTATAGATTAAAATTAAAGTATGATTACTCGCATTGTCATTTCCGCAAAGGGGTGAATCCCATTCCTTAGTAGTATTGTACAATCTTTGAACTTAATGATTGACTCAGGACATTGAATATAATCTGTTTCTTTAGATAGGAACCTGTTTTGTAAGCTAAGTTATCCAAGTTTTTGTTTTGGTTTAATTCGTTTTTGCAAATCGTAGAGGTTAATTTCCCAGTAATCACATGAGTTTTGAGTTAGGAAACCAAGACGGGTATATAGATTAAGCGCTTTTTGATTGTGCGTTTCGACATCCAGATTGAGATCAGGTTTTCCTTCACTTAGAGCATAATTGATGCAGTGAGAAATCAAGGCTGTCCCTAATCCTTTCCCTTGTCGAATGGGTAAAACGGCGATATCAGAAAGGGTTGCGCCATGGTTTTCCCAGCGTATGTGTGCTTTTCCTACAAGATGATTGTCTTCAAAGGCCAAAATTATTTGATAAGTTCTGTCCCCTAGGATGTGTTCAAAACGAGGAACTAACTCTGCCTGGGTTTTGAAGAAACACGCTTCATCTAAGACGCAAAGCAATGGAATATCTTTCTCTGTAGCAGTGCGGTATGTTAGATTTTTTTTGTAATCCAGCAATGGATTTAAATCACGCCGCTCCATATAGTATTCACTATGCAAATATGAAAAACCAAGCTCAGATAACCACGAACTATTGATATGTGCAGGACTAGAAAAAATCAATTTTTGAAAACCTTGTTCTTGCACTAGCGGCAATATATTGTGAAGCAATTTTTTGGCAATGCCTTTCCGACGATACTTCGGGTGAACCATTAGAGAAACTTCAACTGCATCTTCGTAAAAGAAAAAAACACTTAGAAAGCCAATCAATTTTTTTCTGTCATACTTCAGGACGAGTGTAGGCAAATTTCTTTTTTGCATGAGCAAATGAGTGTACAAATTAGGCGCACTACCGTCATTTTTTTTGCAAACGGTTTTTAAGTATTCTAGATCTTTGAGCTGATCTTTATTAAGTTGATTTGTTTTACTAAGCATAATTAATAATAAATTATTATTCGTTTTTGTAAAGAATAGCTTGTTTTGGGTTAATTTGCTCTAATTAAAGGCTAATTTATTAAAAATGTAGGTTTAAAACGGCAACGATAATTTCCAAAATAATTAAAACGATAATAATAATCTCCAAATTATGGCCATGTCGATTGTCGAGATAACCATTAAACATATCAAAAATTTCATTGAGTGTATCGAGTCGATGATTAATTGCATTGACACGTCTTTGAATGTGTAGGTAACGTTCCAACATAGTGAAGTGTTCTTCTAAAGTTGGATGTTGCCAAAAGTATTTGGGATGATAAAGGAAATTACTAATTAGATTCATTTCACTTTTAGCACCCAGGATCTCTCCAATTATTTGTTGTATTTGAGTACGGCTAATTTCCATTTCACCAGTATGCGAAAGGCTTTGTATCATAGGGTTGTATTTTTCAATTAGCGCATCAATAATTGTTTCAAAATATTGTAATTTTACTGATTGAGAAAACCCATAAGAGAGACTGAGTTTGAGCTCATCGCTTTCATCCTCTATAGTCAAGCAATCCACATCAAAAAAATCATGTGGCTCTATCGTAGTTTTATCACGGAATTGATAATGAAATTCATCATGTACCAAAAGAGTGACCGGTTTATCAACCAATAGCTTAATGGTACTTAGATAATCATTAATTTGATAACGTTTGATTCCCCAGGAAACCACCGTGCCATTTTTAAAAATGAATATAGTGTGGTCTTTATTGTGATTTGCACTTAACTTTAGGACATCTCGAGTTTTCAATGAGGTAAAGTCAGTCGAAGCATTTTTAAAATGATTGTCAACACGTGATAAATCAATTGATTTGGCAATACAAAAACTTAAGCATTCCATGATGGTAATAACCCGCGAATAAAAGCTATATTCAATGATGAAAATAGATACATATGCTGTATCCAATAATCGACTCTAAGATCAGATACAGCATTTTACAAATATATAATAATTATCTCAACTTTAACTATTATACATCATTCTGTAGTTTCACGAGCGTGATAAGTTTTTTTTCGGTCGGTTGCCCCACATAACCATTTGGGACATACTTCTAAAATCTCAGCGATTCGGTTAAGTTGTTCGGTTGCTGGAAGTATGTGACCAAAGATTAAAGAGTTTGCTAAATGACGTGAAATTCCAAATACCTTAGCTACGGCTTTGACTTTTTCAGTTAATTCCTCTGGAAAGTCCAATGAAGCCAACTCGCGATTGAAGCGTTGCGAAAATACTTTACTGTTCATTTTCTCACTCCATGAAAAAATAATATTCAGCATCATGCTGACCCATCCTAGATACCTGTCAATCCTTGATTCAGGTAAAAGAGAGTTATAACCCATTTTTTTTTAATAGCAAAGCCTTTTTTGGCGTGAAATCAAATAGTTATTATTTACTTGTCATAATGGTAATGAGTTGACCACTGTTGCAGTCCAAACAATTGATTGAAAGCGGTGCGGTATCAATGAAGCGATAAAAATTCAAGCAGACAAATTGTGGTATAATAATTATACGATATGAATAAAAATTACATCCTAGAAGAACTTAAAATACATATCAGAAAAAATATTTTTGAGTGAGATATAAATGGGTAATAGCTATAAAAACATATATACAACATTAAGTTCTAAAGTTCCAAACCTTAATAATGAGAAAAATGTTTCTAATCCAAAAGCGCTTAAATTAAGCTATCTAGATGAAGCTTTTACTGTCTATTGCATAGAAAAATACAAAGAGAGCGCTAGGTTTCCTGAACAACCTAAAAGTCTAAAGGCGTATCAAATATTTACTAAGAACAACCCTGATTTTGTTAATTACAATAGGGCTGCCCTTCTTTTATACCAAGAAAAATTAGATGCCCTCGTAGTCGAATCCAGAAAGGATGCCGCTTTAGTAGAAGCATGTAAGTTGGCATTAACCAGTTTAATTTCAAAAAAAATTATAAAAATTAATCCAGAAGAAATAAATAAAGTAATTTCCTCCATAGTAGAAAAAGCAAAAAAAACTCCTGAAGGAAACTATTCCAATACTAAAGATTGGCATACTTGCTTAGCCACTTTTGTTATTGCTAAAAGAAAGTCAAAAGAAGCTAAGGCGAATGAAGAAATAAATAAAACAATGCACAAAGCTTTTAGCGCATTAGAGCCCTATGCTAGCTATAGTACAGAAAACATAATATATGATTTTGCCAAAGTAATAGAATATGCGTGTAAGCGATATGAAGATTTAAATCCTAACCCTAATGAGAACAGGGCACGCGATCTTCGAGCAATCAGAGGGATATTAGCTAAATATCAAAAGAATCAAGCAATACCACCACATCATATTGATAATGCGGTTAAAGAGATTGCCAGCCATTTCTTATCATCAAGTTTTAAGAGAGGTTTTTCAAGTCGATTTGAGAATTATATAGAGCAGGCTATTATTGATTTCTCTGCAAAGCATCCCGAAAAATTTAATAAATATAACCCTGAGAAAGATAAAAGAACGTTACAAATAAAAACGTGGTCTGATTCTACGAAAAATGAACCTAGCAAGAAATTGGTTTTAGCTGTCCATGGATTACAAGACAGCGTAAATACTTTTAATGTGGTTGCTAACCAATATGTCAGAAAAGGGTACACAGTCAAAAGTTATGACCAGTCGGGGGCTGCTTTTGACGAAGCTCGTGGGAAAGAGGATTTAAATATAAAACAAATGCAATTAGATTTTTATAGTATGTTAGAAAAGGCCTATTTAGATCCCAATGTGGATGAAATAATCTTATTAGGCCACAGTTTAGGAGGTGCTGTTATTGCTAATGCATTAAAAATGATCCATGAACTTAATGATAATCCACCTGCAAATATGCCTAAAGATAAGATAAAGAAAATTCAGTTAATAGCCCCAGCAGCTATGAAAAATCCACTGTTGCAAATTATCGGTAATCTACCAACGATTAGATCGAATCCGAGCGATAAAGATGAACATGCTCATCTTATAGGGCAAAGAGGGATAAGGCGAGAAGGTGGTGCTTCTGCGCTTTCGTCGTTTTCTGATTTTATCTCTTTTGTAGCGAGCGCTTTTAAAAATTTAACACGATATTTAACGGAAGAGCATGTCCAAAAACCAATTCCCATAGAAATCCATTACTCCGAGACAGATGGGTTGGTAAACAAATCTAATTTTGAAGAAATTGAACGAAAATCGCCTCATCCCACGCATAAGATTTTAAAAAACCCCACTGGAAAACATCATCTTCATGCGGCACCCGATTCAACTATAGTTGACAGTCTTGAAAGTGAGGACGATCTGAAAACAGGCCTCTAATAATTTTATGAGATACCAAAAATAAGTAATTGCTCTTCATCCTCAAAATTATCTTTAACTTTAATAAAGGGGATTCTAAAATCGGATAGGGTATTTTGGGGAGTTAATGAAGCCTCTTGGAAAAAGCTATTTGTTTTTTTGCATTCGGCAGCAAGAGAAAATCCCAATACATCAAAAATACTAAAAATTAGGGAAAGGAAACTGTAAAAAGCAAATTTAACTCGAACATCACTAGTAATGGCGGCTCGATGCTCCGCACAAGTAAAATTGAGTCGTTCTTCAAGGACCGAATGCTCGTGTAATTGCTTCTCCGGCGTTAATTTAAAATACTGCTTAACTAATGCGGTGAGTTGAGTTAGGGCAGCTTCTAATTCTTCAACATAAGGATTGTTAGTAACTTTTAATTGTTGGATTGTTTTCTTTATTGTTGCTAATTTTTTCCGAGCGAATTGTTTCGGATCAATTACACGCTCTCTCAAATACCAGTTATAAGTGATGGTGAGGACATGAAATGCATATGCTTTATGCTTCTGATCCAACATCCCTAATTCACGAGAAAACGAATCCAATACTTCTGCAAGGTAAGGATGTACTTTGATTCCCCGAACTGCCGCTTTAACCATGTTATCGATAGATGTCATATATTTATCGGGTTCCATGCTATTATTCAATTTCGCAGCATAGTCATATATAGCGAAAGCCGATTCGGTTAGATTTTTTTTATTCTTCTCATCATATGGATTTTTCAAATAATGTATTAATGCAGTTCTGAAATTTTGGATTAATTTTTTAGACATTCATTAAAAGCACATCTAGTTTTAATTTGGGCATTGTAACAAAATAATTTTTATTCGGTTAATAAAAAAGACAAAGAGAGCAAAAAATATGTCATCTTCCCGAAAAAGACTTTGCATTTAATGTATTGATAGCTCACCAATTCCAGACTCATTTACATAGGCTGTTTTCGAGCAAAATGCGAATTAATTTATAAATTTTTACACTATTCGTATGAAATAGGGTATAATGACGGACTGAAATTAATCAGAGTTGGTGTTTTATTTTTAGACAATAGCTCTTGTTTTCCTGTTCTTTGTATTGGTTTAAAGGAGAATAAAATCATTACAGAGAATATTTATTTCAAAATTAGGAGTTAAAACAGAATGATGAAAGTAGCCTCGGTAATATTGGGTTTGGTTTTAACTGGTTATGCTTTTGCAGACAATCCTAAAGAAATAGCAACTCATAAAGTAACTCTCGCGGGTTTGCAACCTGGAGAAGGTCGTTTTATTCGTAGTGATGTATTCGAAAATAACACATTTCAATCCGGTTCTTATTTTTGTGCTGGCGCTGATAGCGTTTTGTACGATATGCAGTACGTGTTTTCAAAAAGTCATGAACCATTTCATGCAGAGCATTTAATTAAATTTTCAATATGCCAAGACGAAACTATGGCCGAATGCCAAGAGTTTGCTACAGATAAGTATCTTACTTTTAGAAATCTAGATGGTTATTTGCAAAATAATATCACCAAATCAACTGTGGATGTTTCTCCCTTAAAAGTTGTTTATCAGTCTTGCGAACCTAGTCCGGACATGGATGAATTGGTTAAAAAGTCAATTTATGAAAACGATCGCCGTTTTTCCCATGTAGGATAATGATCCTTTTTTTGTTTGCAGTGTAACTCGAGAATTTTGAATGGATTACGATTCTCGGGTTTGCACCCATCAGGCTTTTGTTTGGCGCCAATTGAAATCAATCTGTTTTGTTAAAATTTTGCAAAACTCATCTATTTTTTGTCTTAAATGATGTGGCGGTGATTAAATAATCCCCCTTTTAAGTAAGTATCCATATTAATTTGGAGGTACAGTGAATGAAAAAAATGAATGTATTAGGAAGTTGTTTATTACTAATGCTTGCATGGAATGCGCACTCCTACCAGACTCGGGAAAGTAAAATTTACACTGATAAAGGTCAGCTGGTTCATATTGACGGACTCTCATGGTCTGGATTCCAAGACACCAATGTGGTTCAAGGCTTACAGAGCAATCCTTTTTATGCAATTCCCTCATTAAGTTCTAGCCCAAGAGCTTATGGAATGATGAATTTAATTAGCAAGCCATGGGAGTTCCCGAGTTCAGGCGTAGATAAAAACTCAGGGGTTAGTTTTAAAACCTTAAGATTACCGATACAACCAGAGGTTCTGTATGATGATCAACATGAGGTTGATTTGAATAAGTGGCTCTCAGATAAAGCGGTTCCCAGCGCGGGTAATGGCTTATTTTGTAAAACATGGCAAAGTAATGGAAGTGCTTGTGAAAAAGCAGTAAGTCCAAAACAAGCGTTCTGGACGGTTTTACAGGAGTTAAAAAAGAAAAACATCCGAGTAATGATTGACATCCATCACCGTCATGGTTATGGCGATTCAATGCGAGATGGTACTGTATATGATATGAAACGTTACGAACAAGATATTTCTCTTTTAGCTACAGAAATTAAAAAGCGTAACTTAGACAATGTGTTAGGCATTGATATTTTTAATGAACCTTATCGTTTAAATTGGTTTAAAATGCATGACTCTCAAGTACCCTGGACAAAAGTCATAGCAACAGCTGCGAATGCAATTCAGAAAAACAATCCTAGTCTGTTGCTCTTTGTAGAAGGGCCTGATTCAGGAAATGATGATTCAAACAATCCTGTAATTTGTGTCCCCAAATCGAAGATCGTAAATGATAATGGATACAGTCACTCACCTGATCCAGCTTTATGTGGCACTTTAGAGCGGATGTTTTTTAAAGGGAATTGGGGGGAAGATTTCAAGCCGTTACTCAATGAAAAACAAGCTAAAACTGGAGTTCCCGTATTTGATAAGGATAAATTTAAAAAAGAATTAGTGAGTCAAGGAATAAACCAGACTGCATTGCAGTGGTTGTTGGGCGATTCACAAGCGCAAAACAGCCATATCGTTTTCTCACCCCATGTATATCCTGCTGAGGTCGCTGGCTGGGAAACTGCGCCAGGAACTCCAAGTCAATTACGATTCGACTGGTCGTGGGGATTTTTATATAAGGCAGGTTATCCAGTTGTTCTGGGTGAGGCATCCTGGAAAACTGCAAAGGGCAAGGCCTTTTTTACAAATGCACTCATGCCTTATTTGCAAGCGAATATGGAAACCAACAATATATTCTTCTGGGCGATCGGGTATCTTGGGGATACAGTAAGTGCGATTGATCCTAATTCTGGTGAGCTCAATTTGGACGTACAGCAAACATTAAAAAATTACTTTGATGATGTTTAAAATGTAACCAGACTGAAGTGTGAGCGTAACCCGGGTTTCATCCCAAAATGTTCCCAGGTTACGCTGCGTTTCATCCCGCTAGAATCTATTCTCTATCAATCTTACTCGCTTCCCACACAATGATGGCAGGTAAATAAATTTTGAGGATCGTATTTGTGTTTTATTTGCAGGAGTTTCGGATAATTGGATCCCCATAAAGCCGATTGCCAATTTTTAATAAAATAATCTGCTTCATTTGGATAAGTACTCAAGTTGGGACTTAAGGTTTGTAGTCGTTCCATAGCCTTATGGGCTTGCTTTATCGCTGCGTTAGCTTTATTTAAATCCGGTTCATGTCCAGCAACATTGGCATAGGTATATTGTTGACCCCCTGAAATAATGACTAAAGCCGCTGCATTAAGTACTTCAGGATGCATGGACGTATTTTTTTGACGTGCAAGAGCATCTTTTGGGGCACCCGACAATCCTTTATTGAAATGAAGTGTAAGTTCAACAAAACGCGATGCGTCGAAAAGTGTTTTGGTCAATGATGTTGCGTTTTCCTCCGTAAATAATGTGAACGGAAGATACATGGATAAATAATAATTAATATACATAGATACTTCAGATTGATTTGATGCCCACCAATATTCATCTGGGGGCGCATTTTTTCCTTTGTTAACCACAATAGCTTCTGGTGCATTAGCAAGCAAATAATCAAAATCCCAGTAGTGCCTAGGAGGACGAGTTGCACTCTGAAGGCTAAATTGGTACTGCTCGGGTTTTTTTGCTAACCAATTAAGAAATGGTTGCCAAAGTTTGTCTACTTCGGTTTTACTTAAGCCCGAAAAAACGAGCGAGAAATTCATTTTATTATCCGGGGTTAGAGCAACTTGTTCCCCCCAGTGGTCATTATGGAGTTTGAGACGATAAAACTCGATAAAATGATGAATAAGTTGGAAGTATGCTGCATCCGATTTCGCAGTGATCGTACCTTTAACTTTTCCGAATAGATTGGGAAGGTCATGGGTTTGCAATGTAATTTTACTGACAATGCCATAGGTACCTCCACCTCCACCTTTTAATGCCCAAAATAAATCTTGATTCTGGCAGGCATTAGCAGTGCGAATGACTCCATCTGCAGTAATAATTTCGGCTTCTAAAACACCAGCGGCACCGGTGCCAAATTTTTTGGAAAAACTACCAAATCCCCCTCCTTGGATAAATCCGCCCGCAGCACCGACTGTGGCACAACCTCCCCCTTGAACGTAGCGGCCGTTGTGGGTAGTGACTTCTTTATAGACCTCTATCCATCGTGTGCCTGCGGCAACCGTGACTGCAGTCGTGGGAGTCTGGGTTGCAGGGCACCCCTGTGGAATGAAATGATCTTGAATAGTGACCTCACGAAGGGGATGGGTCCAGATTAAAAGTGAGTTCGGTGCGTTGGAGCGACCAAGATAATCATGACCAGTGCCTTTCACCACAAGTTTAATTCGATGCGTGCGTGCAAAATTAATTGCAGCAGCTATTTCTTGGGCGCTTTCCACTGCTACCACATAAGAACTCACTGCGGTTTGCCAGCCACCGACCCACCCATTGGATTGGGTTGCCCCAGCTTGTGACTCAATAAAATAAGGATTTTTTAACTCATGCAGAACCTTTTGGCATGAAGGGCTCTTAGAATTCTTAAAACAAGGAGATAAAGGGGATTGTCCGCGTAGTAAATGCCCATTTACTTGTTTATTAAACTCGTCCCATTGTGCTTGAGTGGGCCAACAGGGCTGATTTGGGGAACAATATTGAGAAGCCCCATTGCAAATGGAACTTATAAATAGAGAACATCCTATCATCCATAATTTCATGAAAAATCTTCCAACATCACTGAGGTTTTACATTCCAAGCAAGACAATCCCATGTCCCAGATGGCTCTTTATGCTCAAAGACACACAATCCTCCGGTTGCGACTTTGATTCCATATTGCGCACTGAATGCTGCAAAATCACCCGTTAAATAAGGCGCAAAACGAGCAATTCCATTGCTGGTAACTACCAGACATGTTTTCCCGGGGTATTCTTTACGAATACGCATAGAAAAATCAACCCAATTCTGAATCAGTAAAGAGGGATCGACATTCCAACCTTCAGGCACTATAGCTTGTGTTTCCCATGCATAAATTGCTTCCTTTCCAAGGCGTGCAACAACCTTTTCTTCGGGCAGATTTTCATCAGGCCCGTAATCGATTTCATTGAAAATGGCCAGCGTTTCAATCGACAAATGGGTCCCCATAGCCTTTTGGGCTTGTTCTGCAGTCTGTATGGCTCGTTTAAGCTTCGAAGTAAAAATTACATCTGGAATAAGACCATTGGTTTTCAGATAGTTGCCCAGTTTGCTTCCCTGAGTGAAGCCACTATTTACCAGCGGTAAATCAGTAATGCCTACTCTTCGAACCAGTTCGCCAGGCGCAAAAGTATTTCCATGACGAGCAACCAGTAATCGAGTCCTCATAGTTACATACTCTCTAATAGTTCACCGTGTTGGGCAATCAATGCTTCAGCACGAGCAATATCCTCTGGGCTATCAATGCCTGACATACTGGCACGACCTCTATAGTCAACGGGAATGCAACGAACTGTATAGCCATTTTCCAAGATACGTAATTGCTCTAAACCTTCCATTTTTTCAAATTTACTTTCTGGCAAGTTAATATAGCGTTCGAGCATATCTCGCGAATAACCATATAAGCCAATGTGACGAAAAATCGGACTTTTATCACTGTTTTGACGTAATTCTTTTTCTTTGCGGATGGCAGGAATAATATTTTTGCTAAACCAAAAAGCGTGGCCTGTTTGTTCATCGAATACGGCGGTAGTACCACTAAAGGGAGTGGCTAACTTATTTTGGCGCAAATTGTCCAGCTGATCCCAGGTTAATTGAGTTACGGGGGTAATCACGTCACAAGGAGAAGTAGTGAACGCATCGATTAATGCACGTAAAAAATCTGGCGGTGTTAAAGGAGCATCGCCCTGCATATTTAAAATGAAATCGGGTTGACTTTCCATAGAGCGTATTGCTTCGGCGACACGATCCGTTCCACTTGGCGCCTCTGGTGGAGTCATTATTGATGCAACACCTAATTCCTTACAATGATGGACAATTCGCTCATCGTCTGTTGCAACAACTACCGACACATTTTCTAATCCTTCCGCAGCAGCACGTGATAAGCGGACTACACGTTGCAACATCGTTTGCCCTTGAATCATTGCCAGAGGTTTTCCTGGTAAACGAGTAGAAGCATAGCGGGCCGGAATTACAATGGCAGTGTGCATGGCAAAAATTATTCCAATGAAAAGGGCAATAATAGCCTAAATATTTGAGGCTTACTATAGTAGAATAAGGTCACAATAATTCGGAAAAAAACATCCGCTGAGTCCTGTGAACAAATACTATTTCTTAATCATATCCGGAGTCTACGTACGCGGCTTTTCCGTGAGGCTACGGGTGGTTGGCAGGATCTTTCGGATCCTGAGAATAGTTTTTCAGCAAAGCATAGAAGATTCAGGGAAAGCCTTTGAATAAGAGGATGGATTTTACCGGCTTATTGATTCAACGTTTCTCACACCCGATTTTAGATAAGGACATTGGTATGAAAAAATTAAATCTCTTCACAGCAGGGTTAACGCTGCTTGGCGCAACAAGTGCTATTGCAGACAATCATTCTTTAGCGAAATTAACGGATTTGGCAGGTGCATCTGGTTTTGAAAAGTCTGTTCGGGATGCGGTAAAGCAACAATGGCAGCAATCCATGAACAGTATTACAGTAGACGGAATGGGTAATCTAATTGGCCAATACAAAGGAAATCAGAAAGGTCCTAATGTCTTGTTAATGGCACATATGGATGAAGTAGGATATATGATTGAATCAATTACTCCAGATGGCTTTATCAAAGTTATTCCTTTAGGCGGTATTCCAACTTCCGTAATTTTTGCACAGCGTTGGATGATATCCACGCCTAATGGGCCTATTTTAGCTTATTCAGGGATGGACTCGACCCATCTTATTGATGAAGCCAAGAAAAATCAGTTGCCCTCGGGGAATGCTATTTTTCTTGATATCGGGGCAGAAACAAAAGAGCAGGCTGAAAGCAAATTCAATGTGCGTCCAGGATTGCAAGTGACTCCTGCAAGCCAATTTAGTTCTTTGAGTGAAAACCGCTTTTTAGCAAAGGCTCTTGACGATCGCTTGGGGCTGGCGCTTATTGGCGATGTTCTAGACTCTATAAAAAACCAGGATAAAGCTAATCAACTCTATGCAGCAGCAACCGTACAGGAAGAGGTGGGGCTACGTGGGGCAAGTACTGTATATCAAAGTACTCATCCCGATATTACCATTAATGTTGAGGTAGGTATTGCCGATGATTATCCTGCTTTAATTGCAAAACGCAAAGGCCGAATAGCCTTGGGTAAAGGTCCTACTTTATTTGTCTATGATCGCTCCATGATTCCTCATCAAGAACTACTTAACTGGATTTTAGATTTAGCAAAAAAAAATAATATTCAAGTGCAACTTGAGTCAGAAATGGGTTATGGTCAAGATGGCTCAAAAGTTCAAGGTTCAGGTTCAGGGGTTCCTAGTATCAATATCGGAGTTCCTATTCGCTATGCACATCAACAAGCTGGAATGTTTGATAAACGTGATTATGAGCAAGCAGTTAAATTAGTCAGTCTAATTGTGACCCATCTCAACCAACAAGTAGTGGATCAAATTAAAGCCGGTTAAGAAGGGTCATCACTCGTTTAACCTGGATAAAATGACTCATTACATTTTTTCTTTGCATTTCTGCAAATAATATTGTGCTGGTGAGTCATTTGGATTTTTTAGTACGATTTGCTCAAAGCAATTTGCCGCATCCGCAAATTTTTTTGCTTCATAATGCGTTACAGCGTCCTTAAAAAGAGTAGCTGAATCCTTTTTTAACTGCATTTCAGTGGGGGAGTTATGATTAAAAACTTCATAAATTTCTATAGATAAGCTTTTGCCTTTCACTTGGGTTAAACCTAAACTACGTAAATTGTATTTTTCTTTTTGTTTTAATTCTTCATAGGTTTGTTCACCAATGAGAAGTTCAATATTGAAACTTCTAGTTAATGATTCAAGTCGAGAAGCTATATTGACTGCATCACTAATGACACTGCAATCCATCCGTTTTTCAAAACCAACAGTGCCTACAATCAAATTACCGGTATTTATCCCAATTCCTACATTAATCGGTTTTAGGTTATCGTGAACTCGGGTGGCATTAAAACGATCTAAAGCTTCTAACATATCCAATGCCGCGGTCACAGCGTCATCGGCACTATTAAATAATGCCATAATGGCATCACCAATATATTTATCAATAAGGCCAGAATTTTTTAAAATAGCAGGATCTAAATAACTCATTAGTTCATTAAAAACCGTGAAAATTTCAACAGGCGCTAAACGTTCAGCGAGTGTAGTAAACGATTTTATATCCAAAAAAAGAACGGTCATGACTTTTTCAACACAATCGCCGAGCTTGATATCTGCAATATTTTTACGATTTAGAACTTTCAAAAAATCTTGAGGAACAAAGCGTGCTACTGCAATCGCATTTTGCTGGATTTCAACTAACTTATTTATCAGTTCTTCATTCAAGGCTTTGACTCTTTGTTCAGCAATTTGTAGTTCTTGAAAATACGAATTAGTCCGTACCATATAACGGACACGATATCCTAATAGCGTTGGATTAATTGGTTTGGTGGTGAAATCAGTAGCTCCAGCCTTAAAGGCTTTATTAATGGATTCATAGTCTTCTAATCCAGTGACCATCATAATAGGAAGGAAAAGACAATCGGGTAATTTTCGAATCGCTGCACAGACTTCAAAACCATTCAGACCAGGCATTTCTACATCCAGCAAAATAGCATCAGGCTTCGAGGTTTTAAGTAAGGATAATGCGGCCTCACCATTCTCAGCTTGAATTACTTCAAAACCTACTTTAAGTAATGCATTGCAGGTAATTAAGCGCATGGTGGCACTGTCATCCACCACCAAGACTACGGGATTTTCTTTTTCCATAAAAGAGCTACTCATGTTTTGATGGACAAATTTTGGTTAAATAACTTGCAATCTGCTCTAAGCCAAGGACCTGATCTACAGCATTCAAGGACTGAGCCACAGCTCCCATACCAAAAACAATGGAACTCTCCTGGTTTTGAATCAATGTATGTCCATGAGCTTTTTTTAATGCCAATAAACCTTCTGCACCATCATCACTCATTCCAGTTAATAGAATTCCAATCGCCTTATCTCCAGAAACTTTAGCAATAGAGTTCAGCAATCGTGTAATCGAAGGGCAAAAACCAGAAACAGGAGGCCCATCAACTAGTTTACATATTAATTGTTCATGAACACGTTCAATTTCCATATGCTTGTGTTCGGGGGCCACATATACTGTTGCTTTTTGTAATGGTTCATAATCGACCGCATTTTTTACTTGAAGCGGTGAATTTTCTGCAAGCCATTGTGCAAATCCTCGAAGAAAGCCTGGACTCATATGTTGAACAATCATTATAGGTATTGGGAAACTAGAATCTAATTTCGAGAGAATGGCCTTTAATGCCATAGGACCGCCCACTGAAGCGCCTATTCCTAAAATTTCATAATTTATGTTGTTCGTGTCTTCTGGGTTATGCTTTTTGCTTTCATCAAGAGGTGAATATTTTTTTAGCGGTTTTTTGATCACCCGAATATCAGAGAGGCTTCTTAGGGTATCAACAATGTGTTGACTGCTTTCTTCAAAAGAAGGAGAAAATACATTAACGGGTTTGGCTAATGCAGTTAACGCACCTGCTTCAAGGATATGGAACGTGGCAGAGAGTGACTCATCATTCACCAGGGAGCTAATCACTACTATGGGTGTCGGATTCTGGGCCATAATAATGCGAGTGGCTTCGAGCCCATCCATAATAGGCATTTGAATATCCATCGTAATAAGATCGGGCTTTAATAGGGTAGTCAGGTCAATTGCTTCTTTTCCATTTTTGGCAATCCCAATGACTTCCATATCTTTTTCAGATTCTATGATGTGTTGAATTAATGCAACTTCGGTTGGTGAGTCATCAACAATTAAAATTTTAATCATGGGTAATAGTTCACTATAGCAGCATTTTTCTAATAATCTCCGCGGAGTTTAATACGAAATTAATTTGATTGCTGCCGGTTAGAGTAGCTCCGATGACACAAGGGATATGTGTTAATGGTTCTTGCAACGGTTTAAGTACAATTTCCCTTTCACCAATAATTTCGTCGACAAGTAAGGCAATACAGTCCCCATTTTTTTTGATTACCACCACGGAGATATGTTCTTTTTTATTCTGTTTGTTTTCACCAAGTTGCAGTACCTTAGACAATGAGCATAACAAAACTGGTTGTTCGTTGACAAGAACACTTGGACTTCCTTCCACAATCATAATGTCATGTTCTTTTAATAACATAATTGTTTCTACAGAATTGGTAAGGATTACAAATATTTGCTCATTACAGGCAACCGTTAATCCACGTTCCGTAGATAAGGTGAGGGGTACTCTCAGAAAAAAAGTGGTTCCTTCCCCGGGTTGGCTTTCGATACTGACCTGGCCCTTTAGCCTAAGCAAATTAGAACGTACGACGTCCAAACCGACGCCACGGCCTGAAATATCAGTTGCAATTTCTCGAGTGGAAAAACCCGGTCGAAAAATGAGCTCGTAAATATCTTCTTTTTTCATATTTTCAAGCTCAGATGGGGTAATTATGTTCTTTTGCAACGCGATGCGAATCACATCATCGGTTTTAATGCCGGCACCATCATCAATGATTTTGAATACAATTTGATTGTCTTCCTGGTTGACATTGATGCGAATATTTCCTTGAGGTGATTTACTGGCGGCTTTACGGACTTCGGTTTGTTCTATCCCGTGGTCGATTGCATTACGTAAAAGATGAACGATCGGATCCTTTAAGCCATCGAGGATCATTTTATCAATTTTTACATCATTAGTATTTATTTCAAGATTCACTTGTTTATTCAATTCATGGGCTAAATCACGCACGATTCGTGGTAGATAACGTAATTGAGTGGTAACCGGAATAAGTCGCAAAGTGCGAATCTCATCCTGGAGTGCATTTAATAAAATGGATAATTCGCTAACCGGGATTCGCATCTCCCTTTGCATTAAACGCGTCGAATCATGGATTTCTGATAATTCAAAAAAACTTGTAGCAAACAAAGATTCCTCTGATTCTTCTTTCTCTTGCATAAAAATGTTTAGAGTAGCCTTATTTTTTTTCCATGCTTGAACCAGATTTTCAATTTTAAAATTTATCTTCGTTAATTTGTTGTAATATTCTTCGATGGCAATTTTAATGGCTTGAATTTCTTCGGTATAAACTGAAACCCGATCTAAATTTTGTAACGAAACCCGGATTGATTCAAATTCAGTTGTTTTTACTTGTCCCTCTTGAGGCAGAGGCGCTTTTTTAACCGTCGAAAATTCTGCCCTTGCTTCTGGTAATGGCATTTCTTCACTGGATAATTCAGTATGATGTTCGAGTTGCAGTAAATGATTTTTTAAATCGAATGATAGTGGTTTTTGTTCACTGAAACATTGCATGGCTTCATTCATATAATCGATCGATTGCAGACAAAGATTAATCAGGCTCGAAGAAATTCTTATACTCTTTTTTTGGATTGCGGCAAATAAAGTTTCGATATGATGTGCAATCTCACCAACATCGAGAGCCCCTATACCCCGAGAAGAACCTTTGATGTTATGAGCAATTCGAAAAAGTTCTTCCAATAAACTCTTGGATTCCTCTGCAGATAAAGTTCCTTTTTCAAGTTGCAATAAACCATCAGTAATAGTGATTAAATTTTCCTGGAGTTCTAATTTGAATGTTTCAACCAGTTTTTTTATAAATTCATTATCCAAGGCTTTAGGCGTTGGTTTTTCAATTGAATCAGAGGTAGGTTGTCCCTCTAAACGTTGAGACTCTACAATTTTTTCCTCATCGGAGAGAGCATGCTGTAACTGATACAATAATGCATGATGCTCCTCAGAAAGCGGTTGTTTTTCTATAAAATCATGAAGAATTTCACGCATTCCATCTACAGCACGAAATCCTAAATTAATTAATTCAAGGGAAACGTTCCTTGACGGTTCAAACAATTTCTCAATGTATTCAGCCATTTTCCCCAGATCATCGACATCTAGAGAAAATGCAGAAACTTTAATGTTTCGTCCTGCGCGGGAAATTTCTTCCATCATAGGACTTAAATCACTCGATTCACTTTGTTCCATTTTTTTTAAGTGATCGGTGATAAGCGTCAGTAATGATTGAAGTTCTGCACTAAATGTCGCCAGTAATTCATCGTCTGGAGTCATATGGAGCTCCTAAACTTTATAGATACCTATATCTTCCTTTAGATGTTTGGCAATACCATCCAAATTATGGATAAATGTCATCATTTCTTTAATTCCACTCGAAAAAGTTGAAGTAGTTCGATTAATTTCATTCATACTTTCAACGATTTGTTCAATTCCAACCGCTTCTTGGCGAATGGCTACTTCAATGTGTTGGCTTGAAATGGACGCTTCATTAATCATTTTACTTAAAGCTTGGATAATATGACCTGCTTTTTCAACGAGTTTTATTCCTGAATCAAGAGTCTTGGCTCCTTCTTCGGTCACTGTAACCGCGCGTTCAGTAGTGCGTCGAATGTCCTCAAGAATTTTTTGTACCTGTACGGTGGATTGCTCTGACTGTTCGGCAAGATTTCGCACCTCTGTTGCCACTGCTGCAAATCCTTTTCCCGCTTCACCCGCCTTGGATGCTTCGATCGATGCATTCAAGGCGAGCATTTTGGATTGTTGGGCAAGCGTATTAACTACCGAGGTAATGTCCCCAATTTGTTGCGTGTGAGTACTTAAATCAAGAATGGTTTGGGCTATTATCTTCATCTTTTCTTCTGAAGCTTTAATACCCTGGATACTTTGCTCTACGGATTCACTACCCAGTTTCCCTTGTTCATAAGTATTTTTAGCCACTTCGCGGAGTGTTTGTGCTTTAGTCATGGTTTGTTTTGAGCTTTTATCTATTTCTTCCAAGGAAGCACTGATTTCATTAATAGCAGACGCTTGAGAAGTAATACTTTCTGCTTGTTCATTTGCAGAGGTAAGTACCGTACCCACCATCGTGACTATATCATTGCTGACTTTACTAATTTTTTTGGTGATGGATGCGAGTCCATCGGTCATCAAATTTAAATCTTTGCCTAAATCCTGCAATATATCCTCTTTATCTATTTCAAGACGCTCTCTAAGATCACCTGAAGCCACTTTACTGCTATGTAGTCGATATTTTTTCGATGAATTGACTAATTTTTCAAATAATTCTCGAGATTCCTCTTCTTTGCTGCGAAGGATTTCTTCATTTTTCTTAATCGCCTCTTGCATTGTTTTTAACGATAACAGCAATTTGCCTAATTTATCTGCAGTTCGTATTTTAATATCGATATCACGTTCCCCGGCGGCGATGCGTTCAGCAATATTAATTGCATTATCCACTGGCCTCGCTATGGAACGTTGGGTGACATAAGGCACTGTTAAAGTTAAAAAAGCGGCAAGAATTAATAATGCATAAGCAGATGATTTTAAGGAATTTAAGCTTTCATTTATTTCATCTGTATTTTTTTCAATTTCTTGCGATACGTATGCATACAAGCCACCAGTTCTCTTACCTGTTTCTAAAGAATAGGAACCTAATATAATATCGATCATTGCGTTTTCGACTTCTCTTGTTTTATTCCTACTATTTTCTACATTATTGGAATTATTGGGATCTCTCGGGGAATTGATAAAGGATTTTTGAATATCATAAAGAGGTATATATAATTCTTGCAATTTATCCCATTTAGTTTGTAATTTTTTATCTCCTAGGGAGTGCATTACTTGATCCCATCGGTCTCTAACTTCATTAATTTCGCTCCACAAACGGTCCAAATGTTCTTTGGAGCTAGGATCTCCCGTCATCGCCCAATGCTCGAGAAGGTCTTGTGTCTGATAAATTTGACTATCTAGAATTTCCGGTAAGTTTTCACGACGAATTTCCTGATTCAAGTAAACGACGTTATTCACTTTGGGTATCAAAAACAAAATGGATATAATTACAGGTAAACTAAGGGTCATAAAGCCAATTAACAAACGAGCGCGTACTGTAATAACAAATCGTTTATTCCCATTAGTTTCCATGGACCTCTCCTATCTTATATAAGCGCAGTTTAATTTCTTGACTCAAACTTGATATTAACGTTTCTACATTAATGATTGCCGTAGCGGCATGGTGTAATCCCAGAATATATTCTGGATGGGGCACATTCGGAGAGGATAAAGGCTCAGCTAATTCACTGGGTAGATAAAGTTCACTACCTTCGACGTGCTGAACAAGTAAGCCAAGAGTTATATTATTTATCTGAAGAACAATGATGAATTCATTCTGTTGTTCGGTACTTGGAATTGAATGATTTAGATGAAAAAATTTAAGTAGGTCTACAACTGTAATCAGCGCCCCCCGCCAGTTGATCACCCCAGTAATAAAATGAGGGACGAAAGGGGCAGGAGCGATGCATACATTCCGTAACACTTCTTGAACGTATTGATAAGGGATCCCATAATGTTCATTTTGACCTAGGCTAAAGCGTACGAAAGTAATACCCTGATTTTTGTGGGTATCGAGTTCCTGTTGGGCAAGTTGCCTTGCTCTGGCCTGCAGTATTTTAATGGCTTCTTTATTTTTGGGTATCAATTCCGAAGCATGTTTTTGTTCTTTGATCATCATTCAAAATCCTTGTTCGCTTTCATCATTATTCTCTAGGGAAAAATAGATTGCACCATCATAATGAAAAGCAAGATTTGTCCCCATTGTAACTATAGGATCTGATGCGCCCAGTAAAAGATAAGCGCTTCCAGACATGCATGCACTTATCTTTTTCATAATTTTTGTAACCAGTTCGTTATCAAAATAAATTAGCACATTGCGGCATAAGATTAAATCAACCTCGTATATTCCATTGATTATAGATGGATAGGTCTTATCACATAAGTTAAGGTATTTAAATTGCACCAAATCACGAATCTCAGGTGATAAAACATAGGAGCGCTCATTTTTTAGAAAATATCGTTGTAGGTATTTTTCTGGAATAGAGCGCATGGACCATTGTCCATATATTCCTGAAATGGCTTTTTGAAGTGCAGCCGTATTTATATCAGTTCCTATTAAATAGAGATCCCATGCATCAAGATTGGTTATGAGCTTAGCCAACAACATGGCAATGGTATATATTTCTTCACCTGTAGAACAACCGGCACTCCAAATTTTTAAAGTAGCTTCTTCTGCTTTTCGTTTTAGCAATTGTGGGAGCAGTTTATGCTCAAGTAATTGCATTTGATTTTTGTCTCTAAAGAAGTAACTTTCTCCCACTGTAATTGCTGCAACTAAATCTGCTAGTAAAGAAGAGTTACTGGCACAACTTTTCAATTGCTCTAAGTATTCTAGGGGGCGATAATTAAATTTAATGCATGCGTCAGTAATGTTTTTTGCTAATTCTTGGGCTTGATTTACCTGGATTATAAGTCCATAACGGGTATGGATTAATTCCATAAATGCGGGTTCGAGCTTTTTTATGTCATCTAATAAATTAGCGCTCATATTACTCATGATTAGTAGCCATCTGGTTGAAGTGGGTTAGTTTTAAAGCAAAAATCCAATCGATATTGATTAACAGCGAAACCCCTGTTTCCAAAGTCACGGCGCCAAGAAAAGGTGAGTTATCACTCGTAAATTCTTCATGAATTTCAATTTGCTGTTCATCAATGGAGCTCAATTCAAGCATTTTATCAACAATCAAACCCACCTGATGTGTTCCATCGGAGCATAATAAAATGGGTATATTCAAAGGATAGGTTTCATTTCGGGTTAAACCCATAGCAATAGCCAAGTCAAGAATGGGTATGCATTTATTTTTAAGATTCATTAATCCAACAAAATAGTCTGGGCTGGTGGGCACGATTTCGAGCATAGGCAAAGGAAGAATTTTTTCTATGTAGCGTAAATCCATACAGGCTTGTATGTCTCGTAAAAGAAAATGCAGAACTGTAAGGTTCTTGGGGAGCACTTTATACATTCCTTCTTTTATAATACAACGCTATTATCGTGTCTCTATAGCGTAGGTGATAATGGGGTAAAAAAAATTATTAATTCCATTTTATAGTTATAGACCTAATAGGGTTGATGCACAAGACGTACTCTATGTGTTTTAAATGTAGCCTGAAAAAGGAAGATCCATCACTCGAACGTATCGTACTTATACGTCCAAGTGAGGTTTATAAAGGGTTATGCGCTATAGCCAATTTTTTATATCAAAATCCCAAAATGGATCTAGGTTTCTTTATGAGTGGCAAAATAATTTAAATCCAACTCGCGTGCTGCTTTCACATCATCTAACCGTTTGACGGGCAAGGTATGGGGGGCATTTTTAACCAACTCAGGGTTTGTGGCTGCTTCTTCCCTAATGCTTTTCATAACCCGCACAAAATGATCTAATTCTTCTTTGCTCTCCGTTTCCGTAGGTTCAATCAAAAGACATTCGGGAATGAGTAAAGGGAAATAAGTTGTGGGGGCATGCACGCCATAATCCAACATCCTTTTAGCAAAATCCATTGCAGTAATGCCATATGTTTTCTTTTCTGGACTTAAAGTAATAATAAATTCATGAGAGGCGCGTCGCTGCGGATAGGCTGCAGTAAATCCTACTTTAGTTAATTCTTTAAGTAGATAATTTGCATTAAGCGTCGCATATTCTGAAACACGAAGTAAACCTTCTTTACCCAGTACTCTCATATAAAAATAAGCACGCAGTAAAATACCTGCATTCCCCATAAAACAAGACAGGCGTCCAATACTTTGTGGGTAGTCTTGCCGGGTTGCCCATTGATATCCCGAATCGGTTTTTTTCACTATCGGTAAGGGTATGAACGGAAGCAGACGCTTACCTACCGCTACTGGACCAGCACCAGGTCCGCCCCCACCGTGTGGGGTTGCAAAGGTTTTATGCAGGTTTAAATGCATCACATCAAAGCCCATATCACCGGGTCGTACTTTTCCTAAAATTGCATTAAGATTAGCGCCATCGTAATACAATAATCCCCCAGCTTGGTGAACAAGAGCCGCTATCTCTTTAATTTGACGCATAAATAAACCCAATGTAGAGGGGTTAGTTAGCATGATGCCGGCTGTTCTGGGCCCCAGCTTGCTTTTCAATTCCTCTAAATCGATGTCGCCATCCGCAGCAGTGGGGATTTCAACAATCTTAAAGCCACACATGACTGCAGAGGCTGGATTGGTACCATGGGCAGCATCGGGAATCAGCATTTCATCGCGTGCTGTATCGCCTCGAGATTGATGATAAGCTTTTATCATTGCAACGCCAGCAAATTCTCCTTGTGAGCCTGCCATTGCTGTTAAAGATACCCCAGCCATCCCTGTAATTTCAGCAATATGTTCTTGCAAGCGATACAAAGGCTCTAAAAAACCTTGGCTGTTATCTTCAGTCGCTAGAGGGTGGCGATTGAGAAAGTTGGGTATGGATGCGGCTTTGTGAACCCCTCGGGGATTATATTTCATGGTGCAGGAACCCAAAGGATAAAAATTGCTATCGATCGAGAAGTTTTTATGAGACAAACGTGTGAAATGTCTAACTACTTGCAATTCGGAACATGCCGGCATTTTGGGGGGCGTTTTTCGCTGCAATTCAGCAGGAATCGCGTATTTACTGGCTGAAATTTTTGGCGCTTGCGCTGTTGCCTGACAGTCTTTTTTAGATAATTCAAAAATCAACATAATTTGCCTTCCATTTTTTGAATAAATTCTTTAAGTTCAGCTCGATGATTGACAGGGGTAAATTCAATAAATTGATACTCCGCAATTTCCGCCAAATAATACGGATCCTCTTTGAAGATAGATTCGAGATAGGCGCGATCATTTGTGGCTGCAATGATAATTCCACCTGTTCGAGGTTTCATAGGACCTGAAACCAGTAATAAACCCTGCTTATAGTAGTAATCAAGAAACTCTCGATGTGCTTGTAGGTATTTATCTACTTCACTTAGAGGAACTAAGTAGGTTAACTGAATTACAAACATGAGTCACCTCGTTGGGACAGGATGGATTTCAAGGTTCGGACAAAAAGTGCAATTTCCTCTGCAGTACGCATTTCCGTAGCACAGACTAAAAGGGTATTTTTCAGTTGAGGATAATGAATTCCTGGGGTATAACCACCAGTAATACCTGCTTGGGCTAATTGTTCTAACACGTGCTCTACAGGTTGGTTGAGCTTAAGTACTGCTTCATGAAAATAAGGGGCAGAAAAAACTTGTTCTACACCTTCAATTTGGGTTAAAGCATCTACTAACTCATGAGTATTCTGATGGCATTGACTTGCAACCTGGCGTAATCCTTCAGCGCCCAAAAGGCTCATATGGATTGTCGCGGCGGTCACTAATAAACCTTGGTTAGTACAAATATTTGAGGTGGCCTTAGCCCGACGTATATGCTGTTCCCGTGCTTGCAAGGTTAAAGTAAATCCTCTTTTTCCATCTTTATCCAAAGTACAGCCGATAATTCGACCAGGCATTTGGCGTACATGAGCCATGCGGGTGCTTAAAAACCCAAAATAGGGACCGCCCGATGCCATAGGACAGCCTAGAGGTTGGCCTTCACCACAGCTAATATCAACACCATGTTTCCCCCATGAACCTGGCGGCTTTAACAAGGCAAGTGAGACAGGATTAACGCAGGCAATACTAATAACATTATTATGATGGGCCCAATCGCTGAGCTCATCAACGTGTTCCAAACATCCAAAAAAGTTGGGTTGCGCAATAACCAAGGCAGTAATATCTTCTCCTGTATATGCTTCTAATGCGGAAAGAGGGGTAATCCCTTGTTTTTCATCAAAGGCCAATGTTAGCACTTCAATATGCTGGTTTCGCAGGATGGTCTCAATGGTTTCACGATAGAAGGGGTGAATTGTCCCAGGGATTAACACACGACTGGTTTTACTGTGTTTATTCACTCGGACAGCCATTAAAATAGCTTCGGCTAATGCGGTGGCGCCATCATACATCGATGCATTGGATACATCCATACCGGTTAATTCACAGATCATGGTTTGGTATTCGTATAACAACTGCAAAGTACCTTGACTGGCTTCGGCTTGGTAGGGAGTGTATGCGGTTAAGAACTCGCCACGAGAAGCGATATCCCACACTGCTGCAGGTATATGATGCTCATAGCATCCTGCGCCCATAAAACAGATTCCATTTTTATTTTTATTAGCCAGATTGTTTGCTTCTTTGAGCATATCCATTTCATTGATACCCGCAGGTATATTTTGAAACCCTGCATATTGCAAAGACGATGGAATTTCATCAAATAGGGTTTGAGTATCTCGAACCCCAATGGAATCAAGCATGGCTTTGCTATCTTCGGGAGTGTGTGGGATATAAGGCATAATTAATGCTCCTCAGCGATCTCATTTTGATATTGTTCCGCAGTCAATAAACTATTAATTTCGTCTGGATGACTGGGCTTCATTTTGACAAGCCAACCCGCTGCATAGGGTTCAGAATTAACAAGAGCTGGATTTTCGACTACTACTTCATTGATGGCAGTAACGATACCACTCACGGGTGCATAAAAATCAGAGGCAGCTTTTACTGATTCAACTACACCAAGTTCTTCTCCTGCACTTACTTCATCACCAATTTCAGGCAACTCAACAAAAACCATATCACCCAATAATTGTTGGGCATGGTCGGTAATGCCCACGGTTACTTCATTTTGATCTTCTTTTATCCATTCATGGGTATTTGTGAATTTCAACTCATTCATTGCATTGTCCTTATTTAATTCTATAGCACTGAAGTCAAATTAAATCTAGAAATCTACAAAGTTACGAGAAAACTCGATCCTTTTTTGCATTCAGACTATACGTTTTTATTTTTACTTAACTGGATCCGATGTTTTAAATCGCTTTTCCTGATTTTACAAAACGCGGTTTTCCAACT
Organism: Legionella nigrisilvae; assembly: GCF_977063395.2. NCBI lineage: Bacteria > Pseudomonadati > Pseudomonadota > Gammaproteobacteria > Legionellales > Legionellaceae > Legionella > Legionella nigrisilvae. The sequence goes on along the minus strand of NZ_CDRUGZ020000019.1, from coordinate 368,790 downwards.
TTTGCAGGAACTAATTTTCCGCGAATATCAACCATTACCTCTTCACCTGTTTCAGCTGGAACTCTCGCCAAGGCGATAGATTTTTCCAGTGTAGGTGAGTAGCTCCCACTAGTAATAATTCCATCAGCACAACCTGGGATTATTACTTTTTGTCCATTACGCATGATACCTTTATCTAATAAAGTGAGCCCCACCATTTTTCGTTTTATTCCAATTTGTTTTTGGGAAAATAAAGCTCCCATCCCAATAAAATCACGATCGGCGGGTTCCCATTTAATAGTCCAACCGAGTCCTGATTCTAAGGGGCTGGTGGTAGTGTCCATATCTTGCCCATAAAGAAGCATTCCTGCTTCCAAGCGAAGGGTGTCGCGGGCACCTAATCCACAAGGATGAACACCAGCCTGCATTAAATCATTCCATAATTGGATAATGAATTCTTGCGGGGCAATGATTTCAAATCCATCCTCTCCCGTATATCCAGTGCGCGCAAAAAACCATTGTTCCACATCCACGCATTCGAAACTCGTTAAAGTAGAAACGGCATCAATTTGCGCAGGAGTAAGAATTTTTTTTGTTTTTTCTATCGCGTTAGGTCCTTGCACGGCAATCATTGCCAATTCTCTTCGTTCCTGTAAACCAACGGCAAAGCCTTCACTTTTTTGGCGAATCCAAGCTAAATCATCTTGTCGGGTTGCCGAGTTCAGAACCACTCTGTAATTATCAGAAGCGCGTTGGTAGACGATTAGATCGTCAATAATTCCACCATGTTCATTACACATACAACTGTAAAGTGCTTTTCCGTTGTGTTCAAGCTGATCCACATCATTGGTTAAAAGTTTACGTAAGAATTGACGGCCACCGGCGCCAAGAATGTCAACAATAGTCATATGCGATACATCGAACATGCCCGCATCTTTACGAACATAGTGGTGCTCATTAAGCTGAGAACCATAATGCAAAGGCATTTCCCAGCCATGGAAATCAACCATTTTGGCGCCACAAGCTTGATGTGTGGCATGGAGAGGGGTTTTAGCAATCATTGTACGTCCTTTTTTCAATCACCTTAGTGTGGGTGATTATACCTATTGCGATATATACTGTATATTCCATACAGCATATTTATTAGGACTACTTTAATGACTGGGCTAAATATTTGGCGTTGGATGTTGGATTTAGGGTGGTTAGTATTCCTCCTAATACTCCTCCGGCATTTTTGGCGTGATAGACAAGTATTGGTACAAGCACAATCGTGGCTAAAAGTTAAAGGTTATATTACTAAATGCGACTGGACTAAAGTAGGTCATAGTGTTTGGCCTAAAATTGAATATACTTATCAAGTTGATGACAAAGATTTAACGGGAGAATATTTGTTTTTAGATACAGCCCATAACAATCCTAATAGTAAATATTCCCGTGGCATTGCTTATAAAGCGGCTGTTGCTTTTCAAGAAAATACGGCAATTGATATCTATTATAATCCCAATGACCCTGAGGAGTCTGCTCTAGATGTAACCATGCCAAGCAAATTAAATATGATTTTGATTTTGATTGGCATGTTAATCCTTATGCATCTAGGACTTATGGTTTGGCGTTATTTGGGTTAGGCTGACCTGGTGCTGGGGTAGTAGCTGGCATTGAATCACTGTCTTCTTCAACATCACATTTACAAGGTTGTTTGGTTACTACGGATTGTAAACTGGTGATGGTATATCCCCGCACTCCTTGTCCTGATGGCGCAACCATAAAATTAATCGTTACCTTCAAATGTTGACGTTGTTGGTATTGTGGATTTTGATACGCTACGATAAGCCCCATTGTTGCTTTCCAATGTGTTGGGTCGATATTGGTGATTACCGGGGGGGCAGTAGCTACGGCACTCACATTATAGAGATTTTTTTGGACATCCTCTGGTAATTTGGAGGCATTTAACGCCTTGCTGTAGGATATCCAGGCGTCCGCTGCAAAGTACTTAGCTATTTTCTTCTGATCTTCAAGGTAATTTTTATAGCTATAAGTATAGGTGGCTACGATTGCCTCATTAACCCAGACGGATAATTGGGCGGGCTCTGGTTGTGCATAGCTAAATTGGAAAAAAATTGATAAGAAAATAAAGACTAATTTCTTGTTCATAAGCATATCCCTTTTACAATAAAAAGTAGAGTGTAGTTTAATTACTAAGTTAAGAATATGTTCCTCTTGTTCCTCTTCCCTCCCGCGAGATCGAGCTACTGAGCCTTTATTCTTTGTTTCAAAGCACATGTCACGTTAGGGATAGGCTCAACTTAGTGCATTAAGGTGTAGCCAATTATCGGATGATTTCTTAAATTCCCAATGATCTTGTTTTATAGTGTAGCTCATTCAATACACATAAAAAATCCCCGGCTGCTGCCGGGGCAAATTGGATGTTTAGATAATGAAATCTAAACACTGCTCCGCTTAAGAGGGGGTAAAGCGAAGCTAAGCATTCGGGGGAAATGCTCACTATATTAGACACGGAAATTTTTGGAAAGTTCAATTTTTGTGCAAATTATTTCATTTTAAAGAAAGCAAAAAACTAAATTATTGAATATTAGTACAATTCACGAATTCATTACGTTTGCTGCAGGTGACTTTTTTATCTTTGAGCACAACACTCTCCTTTTTAATCAGAAGAAAGGTTTATATTAACGGCTTTAATCTATCGGACAAGCTGTCTTTATGATATTTTATTATCCTGAAACAAGCAGCTGTTCCCGTATCAATTTAAAATTATTCCAGGGCGGAAAATTTTGCGAGGTATAGGCGTATATTTGGCCCTTGAGTTTCATTTTTTTTTTCAATTATTATACTGCGTGATTAATCAGTTGCAGAGTGTATTTTGGGTGTCGACAAAGTTATTGAGGAGGCATTGTGCGCGAAAGTCGGTTCTACTTTGCTAATCCTGATAGATTTGGCCGATATGTAAATCGTTGGGATTTGCTGCTCATTGTTCTTATTTTTTCCATATTGTTCTTTTTAGGTTGGGCCGGTTCGCAAATGGCCACTCCCTATCAATTGGGAGAGCAGATACCCATTTCATTAGATCCTGCCAATCTTCCTTTTTATGCATTACGTACGGTACTTCGTATGTTTATTGCCTTGTTTTTTTCGATTATATTTACGTTTACGATAGGACTTTGGGCTGCAAAAAATCGGCGTGCAGAACAAATCATTATTCCTGCGATTGATATTTTACAATCTATCCCGGTTTTAAGTTTTCTATCGATTACAGTAACCGGATTCATCCGCTTGTTTCCTAACAGTTTGCTAGGACCTGAATGTGCATCCATTTTTGCTATCTTTTGTGCACAAGTATGGAATATGACGTTTGGTTTTTATCAGTCCTTAAAAACATTACCCCATGATTTACAAGAAGTGTCTTCTATGTTTCGACTTTCGGCCTGGCAACGCTTTTGGAAATTGGAAGTGCCTTTTTCCATGTCGAGTTTGTTGTGGAACATGATGGTTTCTATGTCTGCTAGCTGGTTCTTTGTGGTTTTGTCTGAAGCGATCTCAGTAGCGCATCAAGACATTCGATTGCCGGGCGTAGGGTCTTATATTGCCTTGGCAATTCAGCAACGAGATTTACATGCGGTGGGTTATGCTATTTTAGCAATGATGATTGTTATATTTTTATACGATCAAATCTTTTTTCGTCCTCTAATTGCCTGGTCTGAAAAGTTTAAAACAGAGCCCTCCCATGATGGAGCGGAATATCAATCTTGGCTCGTGGATTGGATTCGTGGCAGTAGACTAATGAAGCAGTTTGCTGAAGTTCTTGGCATTTTTTCCGATCATTTTGTCAATGCGCGTTGGCTGAGAATCAATGAGACAAAAATAATAAGGGAAATTGACTTTAAAAAGCAGAAGCGTCTCGATCGACTTTGGAGCATCTTAGTTTTAATTAGCGTTTGTGCTGGAGCATGGTTCTTATTGCGCTTTATTCTTGCAGAATTGAAAGTGAGCGATATTTTGCATGTGTTTTTGCTGGGAGCAGCAACCGGGGCTAGGGTACTTTCTATGATATTTCTTAGCTCCTTAGTTTGGATTCCAGTAGGCGTGTGGATTGGTCTAAGGCCAAGAATTGCACAAAAAATACAGCCAGTGATTCAATTTGTAGCAGCATTCCCTGCAAATTTATTCTATCCTTTATTTGTGATAGCTATCGTAGCGTTTCATTTAAATGTAGAACTATGGGTGACTCCACTCATGATTCTTGGAACTCAATGGTATATTTTATTTAATGTGATTGCAGGAGCATCGACTATTCCGCGAGAACTCTATCTTGCTGCAGACAATTTTGGCTTGAAGGGGTGGCTCTGGTGGAAAAGGTTAGCATTGCCTGGCATTTTTCCTTTTTATATTACGGGCGCCATCACAGCTGCGGGTGGTGCATGGAATGCGAGCATTGTGGCAGAGTTCGTGAGTTGGGGGAATACTACCCTTAGAGCTACAGGTTTGGGAGAATACATCCAAGCCAGCACGGCAACGGGAGACTTTCCAAAAATTGCTTTAGGTACTGCAATGATGTGTTTGTATGTACTTACTTTTAACCATTTGATTTGGCGTCCGCTCTATCGCTTGGCGGAAGAACGTTTTAACCTTAATTAAAGATACTTATGTCTGAAACCATTATTGCAATAGAAAGCTTACGCAAGTCTTTTAAAAAAGCAGCAGAACAAGATTTGCTTGTGCTTGAGGATGTGAACTTTAAGCTTCAAGAAGGCGAAATCGTTGCCTTATTAGGTAAATCCGGTTCAGGGAAGTCAACTTTGTTGCGTATTATTGCAGGTCTTATAGCCCCCACTGGTGGAACCGTAACTTATAGGGGTAAACCGGTCACCAGTCCTGTCGCTGGGATTGCAATGGTTTTCCAGTCGTTTGCCTTAATGCCTTGGCTTACCGTATTGGAAAATGTAGAGCTTGGACTAGAGGCTCAAGGAGTAAGTCGGGATGAGCGCAGGCATCGAGCCATTGAAGCGATTGATATTATTGGTCTTGATGGTTTTGAATCGGCGTTTCCAAAGGAACTTTCCGGTGGGATGCGTCAACGGGTTGGTTTTGCGCGAGCCTTAGTCATTAATCCCGATGTTTTATTGATGGATGAGCCTTTTTCCGCCCTTGACGTACTTACCGCGGAAAACTTGAAGTCCGACTTGTTGGAATTATGGGCAGAAAAGAAAACCAATACCAATGGGATTTTATTAGTGACTCATAATATTGAAGAAGCTGCTACATTAGCTGACAGAATAGTAATTTTTGGGAATGATCCAGGGTACATCCGCGCCGAATTACCTGTTACCTTACCGCAGCCACGAGATCCTGAGTCACCTGAGTTTCGGGCTTTGGTTGATAAAATTTATACATTAATGACGACTGGGCCTAAAGAAAAAGCAAAACGAGCCCAAAGAGAGCGACAAATCGGTTTAGGATACCGATTACCCGATGTAGAACCTTCCGAACTTACTGGCTTGATTGAGACGATGACCTCTTTTGAAGAGCGTATTGATCTACCAGAGCTTGCAGATGAGTTGATGATGAATATTGATGACCTATTTCCCATACTTGAAACATTGGAAATATTAGGTTTCGCTAAAGTTTCTGCAGGAGATATCCAATTAAGCGACTTAGGAAAGCAATTTGCTGAAGCTGATCTTCAAGAGCGTAAACAATTATTCGCGCAGAGATTATTGGAAAAGGTACCTCTTGCCCGTTACATCCGCCGAGTATTAGATGAAAAAGTAGGACATAGAGTTTCTGAAGAACGTTTTTTGAGTAAGCTTGAAGATTATCTAAGTGAAAAAGAAGCCGACCGTGTATTACGTACCATGATTGACTGGGGACGTTATGCTGAGATTTTTGCTTATGATTTCAATACCGGAATTTTAAGTTTGGAAAATCCAGGTAAGGGAGCATAAAAGATTTAAAATGTTAATCCAAACCGTTTCGTTAAATTCCTCCTTGGGGACAATGACCACTTAAATTAGAGCGAATAGTTTGTTATTATTTGTGCAGATTTGATCCAAGGAGGGGTTGTTAGCATGGAACGCAAACAAGAGTATGACGAGCATTTCAAAATAATTCTTCTAGGGAATAACGCCGTTGGTAAATCATGCTTGGTGCAGGCGTATTGTGGGGGTTCTCTCTATAGTTATGATACCTACATGGACACTATGGGTGTTGACCAAGAAATAAAATGGATTAAGTTGTTCAATAAAACAGTCCAATTACGCATCTGGGATGCCTCAGGTACGCCTAAATTACAGGAAATCGTTGGTTCTTATTTTCGATCGGTTGATGGAGCGCTAGTCTGCTTTGATTTAACTAATAAAACTTCTTTGCAGCACACGAAAGACTACGTAGCTCGTTTAAGAGTAACCAAGCAAAATCTTCCAATGATTCTTGTCGGTTGCAAAGCGGACATAGAGAAACGAAGAGAGGTAAGCTCCACGCAAGCAAAGGAATTAGCTGATGAGCTGGGCCTTGAGTATTTAGAAGTTTCCTCCCGTAATAAAATGAATGTCGAGCAACTTTTTTACCACATAACCCTTCGCATATATCTAGCCAAACATTTAAGCAACATTAAGCCACTCCTGGATGAATTCTTTAATAATTATTTAAAACTCACCAATCCTAATCGTACCCACTTGTTTACGGAGAAGCACCAGAACCTGGTTTTAAAAGGAGAAACAAGGGCAGAGTACAACGCTCAGTTTGAAAAATTGTTCGCTTCTACAAATGTAGATGAAGTAATCGAGTTTTGTAGAACAACATTAGATCTTATGGAACAGGCCAATAACTTCTATAAACAAGATAGCCCTGTTTTAAGTACTTTTCTCACTAGCCCACTTGCAAGCATCTTCAAGGAAATATTGGAGGTTGTAAGTACCATGTTAAGTGACATGATGGGATTTGTCGCTGCACGAGAATTGATATATCAGAAAAAATCCATCGAGCACGCGTTTTAACGTTTCACGTGAAGCATTGTCTCTATCTTTATTCCAATTTCTGCTGACTAAGCACTGTAGCGTGAAACGTAGTTTCGGCCTGGGTTGCGGCTTGTGCCTTCACCCAGGCATTTGCAGGTTTATAATAGTCAGCTTATTAAGCAGATTTTCGCGTGAGATAATTCAATAGTTCTAATAAACGCTCTGGACTACCAGCCATTTGTAAGTCCGTTTTATACTTATTATTTACCACAAAGGCAGGCACTGCATTAATTTGATAAGCGCCCATGAGGCTCATTCCATTTTGAACACGCATATCAATGGTTGGTGAGTTTTCAAACGCACTTTTCGCGATTTCTTTATCCACTCCTTGAGCAACAAAAAAACTGATCATAGCTTGTTTGGAGTCGAGGGGCTTTCTTTCTTCTTGGATGGCTTTAAACAGTAAGGGCGTCATTTTATCAGAAAGTGCAAGGGTTTTTGCAGTATAATACGCTTTAGCGTAGAGCTCCCATGATGGTTTAAATACCACTGGAACACGTTCGAATTGAACGTTATTGCCCATTTTACTAACCCAAGAATTGAGAGGTGCTTCTATTTTGTAACACCAGGGGCAGCCATAACTGAAAAATTCTTCAATAATGGGCGCTTTATTTTTATTATTCATTACGTTTGGATTGGTAACAATTTGATAGTCCTTCCCCTCAACAAATGATGCAGCCAGGGCCATTGCTGGTAAAAGAAAGAATACAGCGATTAATTTTTTTAACATAATTTAGTTTCCTAATGTAACCCTTCAATATAATGTGCGACTGCTTCCATATCTTCTTGGCTCATTCTACTGCTAATATCTTGCATGATATGGTTTAAATCATTCTTCCTCTTCCCGTCTTTAAATGCATTTAATTGCAACACGGTATAAGCAGCATGTTGGCCAGACAGTATGGGGAAGCCAGCTTGAGCATTGCCCGTACCCTTGGGACCATGGCAGGCGATGCATGCCGTTATCCTTTTTGCAAAATCTCCTCCACGGTAGATTTGTTCACCCCGTGTAAGAAATTCTCTAGGTGTACTGCCCTTAGCAAGAGGCATTTTAGCATAATATGCTGCCAAGTCATCCATATCCTGTTTACTAAGGGTAGCAACAAGCGCATTCATCGTTGGTGCGTTACGTAACGCGCTATCTTTCATATCGTTGAGTTGCTTTATAAAGTATTTGGGATGTTGTCCTGCGATATTAGGCCAGTCAGGATTTGGACTATTACCTTGTTGTCCATGGCATGCGGAACAAACTACCGCTTTGTTGGGTGCAGATAAGGTATTTTCTTGAGCAAAAAGAACTAATGGAAAGCAAAGGATAAAAGTGAGTACAAATTTTTTCATCGATTTCTCATAATAAATTTACCAAGTAATGGTACACTGCCTTGGTTGAATCCCAAAATATTATAATTCTTATGTTGGAAAATCCTTATTCTAAAGCTGTTTTTTTAAAAAGTGCTGCCCGTGTGCCTCAGTTACCTGAGGACTCCGGATATGAAGTTGCTTTTGCTGGACGTTCAAATGCTGGAAAATCAAGTGCTTTGAATTGTCTCACTGGCATCAAAAATTTGGCACGTACCAGTAAAACACCCGGTCGAACCCAATTAATTAACTTATTTGGCATCGATGAAACGCGTCGCCTTGTTGATTTACCAGGCTATGGGTATGCGAAAGTCGCTTTGCAAGTGAAAATGGACTGGCAAAAAAATTTGGCGCATTATCTTGAAGTCAGGCAAAGCTTAAAAGGTTTGATTTTATTGATGGATATTCGTCATCCCTTGAAAGATTTAGATGTAATGATGGTCGATTGGGCATTAAACCGGGAGCTACCAGTCCATATTTTATTGACTAAATCCGACAAATTAAGCCGTAGTGAAGTAAAAAATACCTTAGCCAAAGTGCGTAAACATTATGAACTGGCAACCCATTTGATAACCGTTCAATCTTTTTCATCTTCAAAAAAGGAAGGGGTGGGGGAATTGATCGCTTTGCTAAACCAATGGTTTGATTTATCGTCAGGATGAAGTAAGGTAGACAAGACATATTGTGATTAAAGGACTTTCCGGGGTTTTACCTCCAGGAACAAATATGTTTTTTTCGAAAAATAAGGACGAATCGACAAGACGATTTGAGGTGATACGGCGACCTAAGTCGCATTAATGTTAAAAGGGATTTTAATGTTACGAGGTGACCGATTTTTTAAAAATTCTAGAGCGAAAACGGACTCTCGCAAACAAGAGCAAGAAAGTCCAGCAATTGAATGTCTTCCTAATGAAATGCTACTCCCAATTTGTCAAAACCTTGCGACTAACCTCCCCGATAAATACAACATGTCCCTAGTTTGCAAATGGTTTCGAGAGGTCAATGAAGATCATTCCGTGAGTAAACATTTAACACATGATATCAATTTGATTATTGATTCCTTGTTACATGATTTGTATCGATTTATGGTTAAGCAAAGATCCACTGGTTCTGAACTGCTCTGTGTTGATAAAGAGCTGGTACACTCAATTGAGGGTCTTAAAAAACAACTCGCCGCGGTTATGAAGGCTCGGTCCTTTGAAAAAATTGATAATACAACACTGGATATTTTTTCAAATGGAAATACGAAAGTAATTGAATCAAATTCCCTTCTTAAATACGGAGGTTTGCTGCCCTATGTTATTGATAGCGTAGAAAGTTTTCAATTTCTTACTGCTACTGTGGGTAAAAGTCAGCGAAATGCAATTGAAGTGATCTTTAAATCGACTAAATTAAGTGAAAAAAATGACCTAACAACGCGTCTCCATTTAATGTTACGCATTTTTGCGGAATTAAAAAACAAAAACAACCTAACTGATAAACATCAGGAGTACAAAGAAATCTTAACTAAAACCAGTGCAAAACTCGCAGCGTCACTGTCAAAAGAGCAACACATAATCGCTATGCAAATGATGAAAGATGGAATGAAGTTATCAGAAGAACTTTATTTAGATAATCTAACTAATACTTTTATGGCAGTGAGCAAGGGATTACACGAGCAGTTAGGTGATGATGCAAGCTATGACATTTCTTCAGCATCACCCTGCAGATAGTTTCACCTCATCCCATAAATTTATAGGCTGAGGTGAAACGATATGTGTTCGAGTTATCACTTAATTTCAGCATGTTCCAGTACTTTTTGTGCTTGAGTCGCGCGGTAATTTTTAATCGCTTCACGATATACAGGATACTGATTGCCGAGGGTTGTTACTGCCAAAATAGCCGCATTAATAGCGCCTGCTTTGCCCACTGCAAGGGTTCCTACCGGAATTCCCGCTGGCATTTGGACTATGGATAAAAGCGCATCAAGACCATTAGTGAATGTTGAAGAGGGCATGGGCACACCTAGAACAGGTATTAGTGTTTTAGCTGCTACAACCCCGGGTAAATGAGCCGCACCACCTGCGGCAGCGATAAAAATTTCTACGCCACGTTCTTCTGCAGATTTGAGATACTCAAATAATGCATCTGGGGTACGATGTGCAGATAAAGCGCGAACTTCGTGAGGAATGTTAAATTGTTCCAGAGTTCGGCTGGCTTCTTCCATAATGGTCCAATCAGATTTTGAGCCCATAAGTATTGATACAAGTATTTTAGGCATAATTTCCCGCGTTAACTATTTATCATCTTGGTAGGTGTAGCTTGGCATCCAAGTAAACTCCGACTATTCTCGGAATTAGCAATCATCTGTATCGCTTCAATCAAGGCTAATCCTTCGAGTTCTTGCACCCTAGCTTTCAAAAGTTCAGCAGTATCGCCTGGAAAAACGGGACATTTTTTCTGCAAAATAATTGGTCCTGCATCGACTTGTTCGGTAACAAAGTGAACAGTGCAACCGGTTTCAGTATCAGCTGCATCTAAAACAGATTGATGGACATCAAGATTCATCAGCCCTGCATGAGCTGGCAGTAAAGACGGGTGAATATTGATTATTTTATTTTCCCATTGGGAGACGAATTCAGCGGATAAAATGCGCATATAACCAATTAAAACAATCAATTCTATTTGATGTTGTTTGAGTATCGCAGACAGATAATTATCAAATTCTGTACGACTGAGTCCTTGAGGATTGGCGAACATGGATTGAATTCCAAAGTTTGCCGCTTTTTCCAAAATGAGCGCATCCTCTTTGTTGCTCAAAACCAGCTCGATTGATGCCGCTAAATGGTGTTGTTCTATTGCAGCAACCAGTGCATTAAGGTTAGTACCTCGGGTTGAACCAAGTACGGCGATGCGAATCATAATGCGCGTATCCTTTGCATATGGTCAATTCGTTGTTGAATTAGTTGCTTAGTTCCTATGTCCTGACGATGAAATAAAGGACCTTCAATCAATGAAATTTCCTTTTCAGCGTTTTGCTCTGCAGCAAAAATTGAATCGGCAATTCCTACATAAGCCGCAGTGCGTGAACCTTCAGCAAGGATTTGATCATCTACCTGATTTACGGATGAAAGGTATAAATGATCTTGACAGGTGACTTTTGAAAACTCTACGACAAAGTTTTTCTTAGGTGCATCAGGATAACCTTCAGGGACTGCATATTTACACACAGTGGCTTGTTTAGAAAACTTAACGTTTTCTTCAGCAAGAGTACCGTTTACCATGGCTTGGCATAGGGTAACAAAATCAGACTCCAGAATTGATAATACATTTAAGGCCTCCGGATCGCCAAAGCGTGCGTTGAATTCGATAACATAAATCCCACTTTTAGTTGCAATAAAACTGCCATATAAAATGCCAATATAGGATTCACCGCATTCCGTAGATAGGGCCTTAAAGACGGCGTTATTAATCGCCAAGGCTTCATGAACATCATGTACAGTCAAGAAAGGTAATTGATGGTCGGTATCGGAGTAACTTCCCATACCACCGGTATTGGGTCCTTTATCGCCGTTATAAGCACGTTTATGGTCTTGCACCAAAGGCATAGGAACCAGCTTCTTGCCATCAGCGAAACACATGAATGAAAATTCCTGCCCAATCAATTTTTCTTCGATAAGAATAGTCTGCTTTTTATCAAGAATTTCCTGACAAAAATCCAAAGCTTCAGCAATTGAATGCAGGTGATCTCCAGCAACTTTAACCCCTTTTCCACCCATTAATCCATTTGCTTTAATAACGTAATTGCCTTCGCCAAGTTCATTGAGAAAAGTCTCAATCTCATCGAGGTGGGTAAATTTTTTATAACGTGGTAAACCGGCTATATGATGCTTTTGCATCAGATCGCGTGCGAACTCTTTAGAGGTTTCAATTTGGGCCAATATTTTTTTCGGACCGATGGTGGGGATTCCTGCTTGCCAAAAAGCATCAGCCATACCTTGTTCAAGGGGGGCTTCTGGACCGATAATGACTAATTCAATGTCCCAAAGTTTTGCCTTTGATACTACTGCCGTACAATTGGTAATATCCCCTGCGCAATATTGATGAGTTAATTGCTGGATTCCAGGATTAATTGCCGTGCCATAACAAAACAATGACGGTTTTTGTGGCGACCGGTCTAAGGCTTTGATCAGTGCATGCTCACGTGCGCCAGAGCCGATAACAAGAATGTTCATTCGCGGTTATCCTCTATTTTTGGGGGAGTAGTAAGTCTGCTTGTTTCACGTTGTTCTTCCAGTTCTTTCATTTTTTCTGAAGTGAGTTTTTTACAAAAATAATCGCCATCCATACACGCCATACACGGTTTTTTGATTTGATGCTCCCCGCGACGTGTAACTGCTTCAACCAAATCTTCATTGGATTGATAGAGTAATACATCCACACCAAGATAATGGGCAATTTCATCTTCAGTTTTATTAGCCGCAATCAACTCCTTGCGTGAGGGAATATCAATTCCACTAAAACAGGGATTTTTAAGGGGGGGCGATGTGGAAGCAAAATAGATTTTCTTTGCTCCCGACTCTCTTACCATTTTGACAATTTCCCGAGAGGTTGTTCCTCGAACTATGCTGTCGTCAATAATCATCACCACTTTATTTTTAATTTCAGTTTGCTGAGGAGTTAATTTGTAGCGAATATTTCGACTTCGTGCCTTTTGATTAGGCATAATGAAGGTACGTCCTATAAATGGATTTTTATACAAGCCTTCGGAATATCGGACTCCTAATTCATGAGCAAATGAAAGAGCTGCAGTATTTGCAGTGAACGGAGCGGGAATAACAATATCTGGTATGAGTTCAGGGTGTTTTTGCTTCCATTGCTGCGCTAGATTTTGTCCCATGCGTAAACGAGCGCGATACACACTGACGTTATTAAGTGTTGCATCCGGACGTGCAAAATAAACATATTCAAACACACAAGGTCTAAATTGTTCGGTTTTTAGAACACGGCGGTGTAGTTTTCCCTTAAGATCCACAAAGGCAACTTCACCGGGCAAAATATCCCCGCGAGGTTCAAAGCCCAAGGCATAAAAAGGAGTAGTTTCTGATGCAAAAATAGTATCAACAGTTCCATCAGGATTTTCACGTGTTCCCCAAACCAGCGGGCGGATACCGTGAGGATCGCGAAAGGCAACAAGACCTTTGCCAATAATTACGGATACAATTGAGTATGCTCCTTCAATTCGTTCAAAAATATGCGAGACGGCTTGGGTTAAAAGCTCGAAAAAACTATCTGAATTTTCCTCATGGCTGGATGCATTACTAGCTAGGTTATCCGCAAGCACGAGTAATAGTGCTTCCGAGTCAAGAGAAGTATTAAGATGACGATGTTGCTTTAAACGAATGTCATCAGCCAATTCTTGATAATTGGACAGATTACCATTATGGGCAAGCGCTATACCTCGTGGACTCCCAATCCATAAGGGTTGGACATCGGTTGCCGTATAGCCACCAGCAGTGGGATAGCGTACGTGACCAATCCCTATATTTCCTTGCAATGTGGAAACGTTATCAGAAGTAAAAATTTCCCGAACTAAACCTAATCCATGTTTGGTATAGAAACGCTGATCACAAGTGAGTATGCCCGCAGCATCTTGCCCTCGATGTTGTAAATGAATAAGACTCTCATACAATTCGAAGGCTACTGGTTCATGACTGTAAATACCTACTATCCCACACATTGCTTACCTCAAATAATTTGCAATATGGCGCATGATCCGTTGCTCAGCAGGTTCTTTATGTTCTGCAAAACTGAATTTTTTACCGGTAATACGCTCATATAATTGGATATAACGTGAGGAAAGTTCTTCAATTAATTCTTGGGGTGCTTGAGGAAGTTGCTCATCGTGATACGGATCTGAATTTTTAGCGAACCATAAACGCAAAAATTCTTTATCAATATTTTCAGGTTCTAAGCCCTCGGCAATACGTGCTTGATAGCTGTCAGCAAGCCAATAACGACTGGAATCCGGAGTATGAATTTCATCTACTACGATGATTTTACCATCGGCATCGCGACCGAATTCATATTTAGTATCTACTAGAATCAAACCATGATCTTTAGCGATTTCCGTACCCCGTTGATAGAGTTTAAGCGCTAAAGCACTTGCTTCTAACCAATCTTCTTCAGTCATCCATCCATCTGCAATAATTTCGGCAGGTGAGATAGGTCGATCATGAATTTTTTCTTTGGTCGTAGGAGTTAAAACAGGTTGGTCCAGTTTTTGATTTTTACTTAATCCCTCAGGAAAAGTAATTCCACAATATTCCCGTACCCCATTTTGATATTGAGTCCATAATGAAGTGCTGGTTGTACCACTAATGTAGCCTCTCACTACAAATTCAATCGGAAAAACGGTGCATTTTTTGGCAATCACGACATTGGGATCAGGAACTGCAATGATGTGATTAGGAACAAGATTCTTGGTTTGTTCAAACCACCAAGCACTGGTTAAGTTAAGTACGGCACCTTTATAAGGAATGAGAGCAAGAGGTCTATCAAACGCGGTGAGTCGGTCCGTGGTTACTAACATGATAGAATCACCTAAATCATACGAATCCCTTACCTTTCCCTGGTATTTTTTGCCCACGGGCAAATTTGTTTTATCCAAGCAGAAAGCTAAGGCCTCTCGAATTTCATTATCATAATGAGGGGTCGTATTGGTAGCATTCATGAGCATAAGGGTTCCCGATAATGTGAGTTAATAAAATATGGTCTATTAACGCAGAGATATTGGTTTCATCGCTGGTAAATTGCCATAAAACACCATGATTAATTTTACTTATTTTAGGTACTGCATAGTGAGTATTAAGAGTTTGCAACGTTTGCTGTCCCTGCAAGTCTTCTTTTGCGCGAACAAGATAAGCTAAGGTATTTGGAGTGTGGAGTTCACTTGCGCAAACTTCTCGTTCTTTACGATCCGAATATAAAAGTCCTGTTTTTTTAAGTTGGGCAAAATGTTCTGCAGAATCGCATTCAATTTCCCAGTGTTCCAACCGATTCACTGTTACTGGAAAACCTAAACGTCTTAGCGTTTTTTGTACAGTTAGGGCTTGGTTATCGGTGATAATCAGTTTGACAAGGCAGATATGACTGCTTGGGATTTTCTTGAAACTTTTGAGATTTACCCTTTCCTCCACTACATCCTGCGACGTGTTCGCAAAGGCTGCGCCTTCATTCCGCCTACCTTTAAGTTCTTCGATATAATCACGCATCGAAGTAAAAATAGGGTCTCCATTTATGGTGCGTTCTGGATGCGGCATCATGGCCATGACATTGCCTGCCTGATTGGTAATTGCCGCAATATTGCCTGCGGAGCCATTTGGATTAATCGGGAAATTATCGATGACTTGACCTTCGGCATCACAATATTGAAATAAATTTAAACCCTGTTGTTCTATCTGCTTTAACAAGGATTCTGGCATAAGAAAACGTCCTTGGGCGTGTGCAATAGGCAGGTGAATTAAATCTTGGGGTGTTAGATGACGCGTAAATGCATTATGTTGATGATTTTCAGCCAGACGCATATGCACCCAGGCATTATAAAAGCCTGTCCCAACGATTTTCCCGTGAGCAATGCGCTTATTTTCCGTGAGGGCCATACTGATTTCACGATTCCTTAGGCCAGGAACTAAACCGGATTCAACGAGTATTTGGGCGCCGTTGCAGATTCCTAATATGGGCTTTCCTTGTTCGCTTTGAGCTTTGATTTCTTGGATTACGGGATCAAGTGCTGCAATAATTCCTGCACGCGAGCGATCTTCATAGGAAAAACCTCCAATAAGGATAAATCCATCCAAGGTACGTAGTTTTTCTAAAGGTTCATTCCATAAAAACTCAACAGGTTCCATTCCGGCCCGTTTTACAGCAAGAGCTGTTTCGCGTTCGCAATTGGAGCCTGGGAATTGAATTAAGCCAATACGTATCATAACAGCCTCACCTTTTGATCTCCTTTCACTACACGTCCAATTTCATAAAGAGGGAAGGAGGGAAAATCGCGGAGCACTTCGCGAATAGCCGATAATGTATCGGGTGCGATAAAAAGAACTAATCCTGCGCCCATATTAAAAGTACGATACATCTGCTCATCATCCAGATTTCCTAACTTACGCAATAGACTAAATATAGGCAGTTCAGGAATCTGTTTTTTAGTAATTTCAACGCCAAATTGTTTCGGCAGAATACGGGGAATATTTTCCAGTAATCCTCCACCTGTAATGTGCGCCATTCCTTTAATCGGTATATTTTTTTCCAAAATACTTAAAATAGGTCGGGTGTAATTCAGATGCGGTGTTAGAAGTTCTTCACCAATGCTCTGAGAAAAATCTTGAAATTGAGATTCCACCTTGTATCCAGCAACATCAAAAAGCAGCTTTCTTGCTAACGAATACCCATTAGTATGTAAACCACTTGAAGGAAACATGACGACGAGATCGCCCTCACCGATTGTTTTACCTTCAATCGCTTTATTTTTTTCAACAACACCCGTAATAATGCCAACCAAATCCAATTCGCCTGGCAAGTAGGTACCTGGCATTTCGGCAGTTTCGCCGCCAACTAAAGAAATGTGGTTTTCTTTACAGGCTTTGACCATCCCGTTAATGATCTGTTCGATGATTTCTGGTTTTAATTTGTCGTTTGCAATGTAATCAAGAAGGGTAAGAGGTTTTGCTCCCAAGACGATAATGTCATTGGTGGTGGCGCTGACTAAATCCATTCCGATGGTATCAAATTTTTGCATCATTTTTGCTACCATCATTTTCGTACCAACCCCATCGATACTTTGCACGAGAACGGGATGCTCATAGTCTTGCAACAAACTTTTGAGATCATACATAGCGCCAAAGCTGCCAATTCCGGTAAGAACTCGTGGAGAAAAAGTGCTTTCTACCGCTTTTTTGATACTCCGCACTGCTTGATTCCCTGCTTCTATATCTACACCCGCAGCTTTGTAATCAATAATTGACATTATATAAGCCTCTCAATTAAACCATTTTCCCACGCAGTTTTGGCTGCACTGATTGATAGATTGATAACCGAATTGATTACCAAGATTGGGGTTGCGGTTGTTTCGCCTATAGGTTGAAACGAAACCGAATAATTACGAAATATATCTTCCAATGCGCTTAGGTGTTCGAGTGAAACCTCGAGGATAAATCCGCCACTTTCTGAAAACAGTTTTTTATCATTGGATAAACTACCAGGAATAAACGCATTTACCCCAATTTCATTTTTAAAACTCATTTCTGCAAGCGCAACTGCAATACCCCCTTCTGAAATATCATGGGCTGACAATACAAGACCAGCTTGCATGGCGGCGTGTATGGCGCTGATTTCATCCGCAAATGAACTCAGATTGGGTTTAGGTAGTTGACTGCCTAATTGATTATGTAATTGGTAATACACACTACCGCCACATTCATCTTTGCGTTCGCCAATCATTAATAGAACTGAATTAGGCTGTTTGAAGTCATAGCTTATGGCTTTGGAATAATTGTTGATTGAACCAATGCAGCTGATTATAGGACTTGGTGGAATGGCTCCTTGAGCTGACTCATTATAGAGCGAAACATTTCCCGATATAATGGGTAAGGTTACATTACGATCAGCGAACATTTTTACTGCCTTGCATGCATCGACAATGCCACGTACTGCATCAACAAACTCGCCCATTTGTTCTGGATTTTCGGGATTACCAAAACACAGACAATCAGTAAGCGCAAGTGGCCAGGCGCCTACGGCTATGATGTTGCGTACCGATTCGATAACGGCATTGACAGCACCCCAATAGGCATCGATTTTATTATAACGCGGGTTATGATCGACGGATAAGGCAACGCCGGTAGACTGAATTTCTGGTGGATATTTATTTTCATTAAATGGAGCAATGACCCCCGCATCAGCCCACCCTGGCTCGATGACTGAGCGACCTTGAACTTGTTTGTCATAACTTTCATAAATTGGCGCACGAGAAGCGATGTTTTCGTGAGCCAGTAAATCCAATAGTTGTTCATTGAAATCGCTTACTGTAATCGGCTCTGGTTCTCTATGATTGTTCTGTTTCGTACTATAAGGGCGATCATAAAGAATGCCTTGGGTAATGTCTTGTGCGCGAGCGGAGACAATTTCTTTTCCTTGAGCTTTAACAATGTATAAACCATCATTTCTTATGGTTCCTACTACAGTTGCTTGGGCGCCATCGCAGATTTCTGGAAGGGCAAAGCGCTCGTTATAATGCTTTAAGAAGGTGTCAACGAGTTCTTGAGGGACAACCCACATAAAGCGTTCCTGGGTTTCCGAACAAAGTACCACCGCGGGTAATAGATTATTCATGCTGGTTGGCACCAGATCAAGATTAATTTCTGCCCCATAGCCACTGGCTTCTGCCAATTCAACACTGGCGCAAGCAATTCCTCCTGCACCTAGATCTTTAAATCCTACCCGATCAATAAGATTGTTTTCGCGCAGAAACTCAAACATGGCGTAATTGGCTTTAAGAATATGTCGTTGCAAAAACGCATTAGGTTCTTGCACTGCTCCTTTATTTTGTTCTTGTTGTTCTTCACTTAGGGTTGCTGAAGCGAAAGCCGCCCCGCCAAAGCCACTATTATCTGTGGGTTTACCCACTAAAATAAATTGATAGCCCTCTGCGTGGGGTGGGGCATAAGAATGGATGATTTGATCTTCTCTGACAACTCCTAATGTAACGACAGTAACCAGACAATTTTCATTATAGGCTTCGTCGTAATAAGTATCACCACCTAAATTTGGAATGCCAAGAGGATTCGCATAACCTGCAATTCCTTGAACAACTCCTTGATTTATCCATTTCGTTTTTGGGCGATCAATATCGCCAAAACGCAAACTGTCCGCCACTGCAATTACTTCCGCGCCCATACAGCAAACATCGCGTACATTTCCACCCACTCCAGTCGCAGCACCTTCGAAAGGTACAAGTTGTGAGGGATGATTATGCGATTCATGGCTTACCACAATGCCGTAACGTCTGTCTTGTTTATCCGTTGCTACTGCAACAATTCCGGCATCTTCTTTAGGACCCAGGATGACGTGGGGGGCTTTGGTATTGAACTTATTGAGATGTTTGCGGCTGCTTTTATAAGAACAATGTTCAGATCCCTGAATAGACCATAAAATGCATTCTGCATAAGTTGGTGGTCGCTTTAAGAGGGAATTCTGTATGGTGAGGGCTTCATCAGGAGTTAGGCGCACGCTAAAACGTTGGAGTAAATTGGCAATTTCCTCCAAGGACAGCTGAGAAAAATCAAAACAATCCGGGGCTTCTTGCATTTTAGGGGATCTGACCTTTAGCTAAAACGTGACTAATTTTAATCGTATTTCGCATATAAAGCAATACATTTTTTGCATTTAGTCAACAAATTGCTAAAAATTTGCCCATTTTGGGGCGTGATCATTTGAGTCTGGGTCAGAGCGAAGTGATAACCCAGATTTTTTCCTATTTGGATTTAGCATCCATTTTATGAAAGAGTTTAAAACGCTTTAGGTTTGATTCGACTCCTTCCACAATTTTTCTACGATTTGGGGATTTGCCAAGGTGGAGATATCACCTAGCTCGTCCAGACTTTGTATTTCTTTTGCTGCAATTTTGCGCAGGATACGTCGCATGATTTTCCCTGATCGGGTTTTGGGCAAATCATTAACAATATGAATGACATCAGGTTTTGCAATCGGGCTTATTTCTTTATTAACTTGTTGGATCAACTGGGTTTTTAAGGTGTCATCGGGCCTGATATCCTTCTTTAAAATGACGTAGGCATAAATTCCTTGGCCTTTAAGATCATGGGGAATACCCACAACCGCTGCCTCGGCAACGGCGGGATGACTAACAAGCGCACTTTCGATTTCTGCTGTACCTAAGCGATGTCCGGAAACGTTAATCACATCATCGACTCGACCCGTAATCCAATAATCACCATCTTCATCGCGTTTTGCACCATCTCCGGTAATGTAATAACCATGATGTAAATAGGTCATACAATAACGCGGATGATCTCCAGCGATGGTTCTCGCCATAGAAGGCCAAGGATACTTTATTGCTAAAAACCCTTCGCCCGCTCCAGTTATTTCGTGGCCATTCTCATTGAGTAACACAGAAATAATACCGGGAATAGGTTGACGTGCCGAGCCGGGTTTACTAATCGGATCATCGGCTCTGGGACTAATCATCACTGCTCCAGTTTCGGTTTGCCACCAAGTATCCACAATTGGACATCGGCCTTTGCCTACTTTTTGATAATACCATTGCCAAGCTTCAGGATTAATGGGTTCTCCCACAGAGCCAAGTAAACGTAAAGAATCTCGTGAACTAGAAGCCAACCATTCATCTCCCGCACGCATCAAGGCACGTATGGCGGTAGGTGCCGTATAAAACACATTTACCTGATGTTTATCGACGATTTGCCAATTCCGAGAGAAATCAGGCCAGGTAGGAATCCCTTCATACATCAGCGTGGTAATTCCATTACAAAGAGGACCAAATACTACATAACTATGTCCAGTAATCCAGCCTATATCTGCAGTACACCAAAATACTTCGTCGGATTGGCAATTAAAAATTAATTGATGCGTATACGCTGTTTGTACGAGGTAGCCTCCAGTGGTATGCACTACTCCCTTAGGCTGGCCGGTGCTTCCTGATGTGTACAAAATAAATAAGGGATCTTCCGCATCCATAGGTTCTGCATCGCAGTGTGCGCTTACTGTTTCTTTAAGCTCATGCCACCAATGGTCTTTATTTTTATCAATAGGGACTGGATCCTCACTCGTTTTGATGAGCAGCCTTGGTAATGATAAATCGTTGCAGGCCTCGTCCACCTGTTCCTTTAAACCTACCAATTTACCACCACGATTAAAATGATTTGCAGTAATTAGGCAGACACATTCAGATGCTAAAATGCGTTGTCTTAATGCATGGGCTGAAAATCCAGCAAATATTACGGTATGGATGGCTCCAATACGTGTACATGCAAGCATGGCAATTGCTGCCTCAGGAATCATCGGTAAATAAATGGCTACTTTGTCGCCTTTTTGTACGTTTAACTGTTTCAGCACATTACTCATCCGACACACTTCGGCATGTAGTTCAGCAAAGGTCAGCGTTTTATGTTGGTCTGGATCATCTCCTTCCCAGATAATCGCGGGTTGATTTGCCTTGTGGGATAAATGGCGGTCAATACAGTTCAAACTAACATTCAATTTCCCGCCTTTGAACCAAGTCACATCACCGTGTTTTAGCCCACCCGTAAGCACCGAATCCCAGGGGCGAAGCCAATCTACAGTTTGTTGGGCTACTTCCGACCAAAACTCACTTATTGAATCTTCGGTTGGCGTTAATTTGGGAGTGCGCAAATGAGAATGCATGTTATACCTCTGTGCCTTGGGAAATGAGTTTTATAATGGCTGAGAAATCAGAATCGCCCATGCCCTGATCTATAAAATGTTGATAAAGGGTAGTTGCTTTAGCCCCCAAAGGAGTGTTTACATTCACTGACTGAGCTGAATCTTGGCTGAGCAACAAATCCTTTAGCATCATTGCTGCAGCAAATCCTGGTTTGTACTCGTTGTTAGCAGGGACATTTTCTAACACTCCAGGAACAGGTGCATATTTGCTCATTGCCCAACATTGTCCTGATGCATTGGTTACTACTTCAAAAAGTTTTTGAGGAGACAATTGTAATTGTTCTGCAAGAATAAATGCCTCAGAAATAGCAATCATGGAGATCCCTAGGATCATGTTATTACATATTTTGGCAGCTTGACCGCTTCCTGCACTGCCAGTATGAATTATTTTTTGTCCCATAGAGGCTAGAATAGGTTGAGCCGCATGAAACGCTTGCTCTTCACCACCAACCATAAACGTTAAAGTAGCGGCTCCTGCTCCGGCAACGCCGCCGGATACGGGCGCATCAACCACTTGGAGCTGGTGTTGTTTGGCTAAATGATGCAGTTCACGCGAGCTATTGACATCAATGGTGGAGCAATCGATAAATAAAGCTCCTTTTTTTGCATGCTGAAATAATCCATTATTGCTATGACAAACATTCAATACTTGTTGTCCATTTTGCAACATCGTAATCAATACATCTTTTTCTTGAGCAGCTTCCTGGACATTGGGTGCGATAAGACCACCGGATTGGGAAAAATGTTGCAGGGCTGTTTGTTGTAAATCATAGCCGGTGACCTGATGACCTGCTTTAACCAGATTAATCGCCATAGGCAATCCCATATGCCCTAGTCCTACAAATCCTATTTTTGCCATTGAGTTTCTCCATAATGTAAAAATTTAGCCTGAGATTATGGCGTCCCGCCTTTTAGACTTATGTCACCCCAAGGCGGGAATCTAATCCTAAAATAGACATGGATGCCGCCTTCGTGGGAGGACAGCTTATTTTAGGATAGGTGGAACTATGGCGTCGCCTTTACCCAATCTAAATTAATTACTCTTTTTAATCATGCGTGGGCATGATAAAAGCACTTTCTTTGATTTCACTAACCGGCCATTTGCTGGTAACTGTTTTGCGTCGCGTATAAAAATTGACGCTTTCTTGCCCATGCATATTGGTGTCTCCGAAAGAAGAATGCTTCCAACCGCCAAAAGGATGATTGGCAATAGGAACAGGGATAGGTATATTAATTCCCACCATTCCAACTTGGACCCGTTGGCTGTATTCGCGGGCTGTAAATCCATCGCGTGTGAAAATTGCTGTCCCATTGCCGTATTGATTTCTGTTCACCAAAGCGAGCGCTTCTTCAAAATTATCGGTACGAACAATCACCAGAACTGGTCCAAAAATTTCATTTTGATAGATGGACATGTTTTCATGGACATGATCAAACAGGCAGGGTCCCATGAAGAAACCTTGGGGATGTTCAGAATGCTTAAAGGATCTACCATCAATAATTAATTTTGCCCCTTCACTAATTCCTTTATCGACGGCTGCGAGTACTCGCTCTCGATGTGGCCCACTAATCAATGGCCCCATATCGGTGTTTGGTACATCCCCGGCATTGATCCGAGTGGCTTTAATTTGGGGCGCCATTTTTTCAATTAACGCATCGGCGGTGTGTTCACCTACAGTCACCACGACCGATATGGCCATGCATCGTTCACCTGCTGAGCCGTACGCCGCACCCACAATTGCCGAGGCAGCTTGCTCGAGATCCGCATCAGGCATCACAATGCAATGGTTCTTAGCCCCACCAAAGGTATGGGCGCGTTTTCCATGAGCTGCTGCGGTAGTATAAATATGCTGCGCAACCGGTGTAGAGGCTACTGCAGTGAAGGCGGAGATATCCGGATGAGCCAGTAAATAATCTACGGTTGTTTTATCGCCATGCAAGCAATTGGCAACTCCAGCAGGCAATCCGGCATCACTTAATAATTCCAAGAGACGGACGGGGGCGGACGGGTCCTGTTCGGAAGGTTTTAAAATGAATGTATTACCGCAAGCAATCGCTGGGATCATCATCCAGACCGGAACCATAACAGGGAAATTAAAAGGTGAGACACCCGCACAAACACCTATGGGTTGACGTAATGTATGGCAGTCAATTCCATTGGTTACATCCGCAGAGAAATCTCCCTGGAGTTGATTGACGAGACCGCAATGTAGTTCTACTACTTCGATAGCACGTGCTACAGAACCTTTTGCATCATCTAAAGTCTTGCCATGTTCCCGAGTGACGATGCGTGCTAGATCCAATTGGTTTTTTTCTAGTAAATCGCGGAATTTAAAAAGAATTCGTGCTCTTTTTATTGCAGGAGTTTGTGCCCACTGTGTGCCAGCTTCTTTGGCGGTAGCGATCGTTTTATCGCAGAGTGATTTAGATGCAAAATGCACTTGACCGATCACTTCGCCTAACGCTGGGTTATAGACAGGATGGCTCGTCGTGTTCGTTTCCTTGATTAATTGTCCACCAATATAATGTTGTACAATGTAGCTCATTAACAAACTCCTTTTTATTATTTTTATCAAATTAAGTGATTATTGTAATTGTTTCGGGGAATTATTTATACAATAATAATGAAGAGATTAGGACTAATATAACCTCTTTTTGAATTAACGTAAGGGAGTTCTTTAAACTGGGGTAAGTCGTTAAGGAAATTAATCGATGGGAAAAGGAATTATTTTGCGTGTACCTCATGGTACCGAATTATCATCTGAATTACTACGAGCCTTAGAAAACCGCTTTCCGGGCTATATTCTAGAAACTTACCACAAGAAGCCAGACAATCACCGTAGTTTTGTGCGTCGGGTTAACAGTCTTCATAAAGCATTCACCTTTCTTAGTGATGCTTACCCATTAGCCCCACAAAGCAGTTTTTTGCTCAAAAGCACTTTAGAAGATTATGTAAGCGAATGCGAAGAAGAAGCGTTGTTTGCAAAAGGATCAATGGATGAGTTACATAGGGAATTAGAAAAATACACTGCAAAATTAGTTGAGCTAATTACTTTGGGATGGGATGTTTCCATTAAAGAAGCAATTGAGTTACTCAATGAAGCAGAACAATATGAATTGATGCGTGAAGGTCGCTACGATCTGGCAACATTAACGCCTATGAAGTCGAAAGACGGCGATTATATTCTGCAACTTGACGAATCTCTTCCTCCTCACTACAAGCAATTTAGAAAAGAATTAAAACAAATAAAAGCGTGTAAATATCCAAAAACCCCTTCCTGGGTTTATAAGCTTGAAGAGTATCAACATGCCTATTTTTGTAATCTGAATTCCAGTATAAAAAGCCATCTTGAAGTCACCCAAGACTTTACTAGTTTTTTAATCGAATGGGACTTAATTAAAAAAAGAGCGATTAGTTTAAATGCAGATCTAAAACAAATTGCCTCAGGCTCTCCGCCACTTCCAGCCTGGTTTAATGATTTGAGTCCGCATTTGCAAGAAATGATCCGAGTGTTAGCTCCTGATCCCTCAACTTTGGATTTTCATTTAAACAAGTTTAAGAAGTTAATTGTCTCAGAAAGTTTTAAGAGAGAATGCTCTGCTACAGTAGGGTCCATTTCGAGTCTTCCACAGTGGTACTGGGTATTGTCCGAACATCAACAGTATTTTCTGGAGCATGTACTAAAAGGTTGTGAACGAGTCGAAGATGCAGTTTCTTTTTTATCCAGTCGTCATCGAACGCTGCCTTTGCCGGCAAACTATGCAGTTCACAGTTTATTCGCAGTGAGTCAGGATGGAACATTTCGTGAACTCTCAAAAAAGCGATACCGTTCAAGCCATATTGCCACTCGAGATGGATTAAACTGGCCGGCAGCGGTCCAGCAACGTCATATCGATTCGAATCTGGATAAAGTGATGGAGTATGCGCAACCGGATCAACTTGCAATATTGCAAACCCTAATTAGTCCAATTCACGCAACTGATTATGCAACTTGGATTAAAGATTATTTACCCGCCTTACCTCCAGATCTAGAGCTGTACAAATTAGCACGTGCAGCAGTAGAACGACGTGCTGAGAAGCAAACTATTCTGCAGAATAATCATCCCTATAATTTAGCAAAAAGGCTCTATTATACTCAGTCCACAGATAAAGACAGTTTGAATTTATTGGCTGTTGCCGAGAAATTAGAACCTTCATGTCCAGGCCTTAAGATACTTCTGAAACAATATAAAAGCGTTTTAGAATCCGCTCCAGGAACCGCAACTATTTTTGATTATGCGGGAAGGGAGTTATTTTTGAGTTCTCTGGAGCAGTTAATTATTATGGCTCTTGGAGGGCACCCATACGGCTCATGTGTCAGTGGCAAGGATAGAAAAGCTATAGAGCTTATTCACACTGATGCGATGATTCTTTATAAAGAACTTTATGGATGCTGGCCTGAATTTGATGAACAATCGGATAAAAAAAATCGCATTCGTTTTGTTTCCTTAGTAGCCGATCTGTATATGAGTCGTCATCATCATGAACATGCTGGGCAGAATGCGCCAGGTTCTGAAGGTATCAAAACTCCTGAATGGTACTTACCTGAAGATATTGCTTCAGAAATTAAAAAACGGCTGGATAACGAGAAAGCGCTTAAAGAAGATGATCGGGCTGCAACAGATAATGAGGTAAAAAATATTTTTATTGGAGGCTCCAAAAAAGTAAAAGAATATTTGCTTCCCAAAAAAACATTGCTTTGCCGTTTGGTTGCGCGCCAATTAGGTAAAGCTAACTGTAATCGGCTTTATGATGCGCTCCATTTATTAATCAATGAAAAAAGACTATTTACTCCATCAGAAGATACGAGCGGGCGTTGGACGGTAAAATTCTTTTCTGAGACGGCACCAATGAAATATTTTTCTGAACCCGTAACAATTCCTGATGGAATCAAACAAATTTATGACTTAATGCTGAGTCCTTCTTCTGGAAAAGATAATATAGTTCGTTTGGAAAAGATATTCCAAATAATCTTGGAGCGACCCGAATCAGATGAAAGCCGAACTGAGGCAACCAATTCAGTTTATGGACGTGCACGTGAATTTTTTAAATCACATGACGATGTAGATTTTACGGGAATGGTTGAAAAGACTGTAGAGGAATGGTCCCTTCTGTTTAACAAGTCCAAAGAGTCTCATTTGAGTGAACCAAACGTCTTTCATTAGTTATTTCTATAAAAACACTTTCCATGCAGCGCCCCTGTTTTGATAATGTATAAGATACAGGGGTAAGATCTTCTAACAATCTATTGTTATTAAAGCTTCGAAAGTTTGTAAGCGATGGGAGCGCTTTTTAGCACTTTAAATCAAAAATTTCAGCTCCACCGCCCCTGCCTGATATTTGTACACGGATGAATTGGTAAAATTGGCCGCTTGGGTTGTCATCAAATAATATAAATTTAAAATTACCCTATCAGTTATCGGACCATTTAATCCTAAGCCCCACTGCCAGGTTCTTGAGGGGCGAGAATCTACATTATCGACACCTACAAACTGCCTTCCCAATCCTCCGTCTATATAGTAATGCCAACGGGTTGCATACCTTCTGCCGAATCTCAAAATAGCTGTATCCAAAACATACTTATTGGGACTGAAATAATATGGAGAAACAAACTTACTCCTAAAGGCTTTTTCTTGAAGAATAAAACTTAATCCCAGTTCAGTTGAAAGAAGCGTCGTTACGGACACGAAATATCCATCTCGATTATTGGTGTCACTAAAACGTATATTATTTAGTACACCACGTACTTTAACATAAGGAAGAGGTGCTAAATTGATGTTGCCATGAACTTGAGTTGCAGTAATATGTTGCGATAATGCGGGTAAAGCCTCAACCGCTTCATGAAACCCCTGGACAAGAAAACTCACATAATCGCTAGGTCGATAAGTTAATTGAGAAGACCATAAAAAGGGGCGCCATAATTCATAATCTGAAGGTGCAATTCTTCCACTTAGGATTAGCTGACGCGTAGGTCTTATGGTTTCTCCAAAGTATACGGTCTTGGATACTAACTTGGATAAAGACTGAATCGATGCAGGTTGTTTGGAGAGGGGTTGAGTATAAACAGTATCAATGAACCCGGCCTCACTTTGAAAAATTTGAGACCAATAGTGGCTATAATTGAAAGACCCGCGCGAAATTTGATAATCGTCACTATCAATAGAATAAAAATAACCTGGAGTGATAGCATTGGGCCATGTTGCTTGATTAATTTGCCAAAACGCATCGCTAATGTCCTTTCCTAAAGCAGATTCAGGCGGGATTTTTGCTATGATAGGTTCATAATCGAGCGAAATTTGTTTTGAAATATCCGCCCAATCTGACCAGAGGGAAGATTGTATAGCCGCTACCACCAGTTCAGGGGTTTCATAAATCAAATCAGGTGGGATACTTTTAAATGCACGGATAGGCCTATCTGCATAGGCAAGACTTTTTACTTTCCCGGCCAAGGCTAAATCGAACTCCCTGGAGTTGGTAGGGTATTTAAATATCTCTGCATAAGCTCGTTCAGCACGAAAGTATTGCCCCATCCAGAAATGCATCTTTCCAATTCCCAATAGAGTTGCCACTCTGTCTTTAGGAGTTGTGGCAAGTGGCAGTGCATTCCTATAATAATTTAACGCCAGTCGCGGTTTATTAGTTTGCGCATAACTTAGTGCGGTAAGCATAAATACTTGATAATTGGGTTTATCCAAAAGTAAGGGCTGCAAGAGTTCTAAAGCCTTGTCTCCTTGATCCTTCGAAATATATTCTCTTACTAGGTTTAATTTAATTTGTAGGGGAGAGAGCGCAGGTTTGGCTGTCTTGCGTTCTTTTGCCAACCAATTGTTCATTTTCTTAATGCCTTCGGAAGCAATTTTCTGTTCATCGGCTGTTTTGGCAGAACTAAGGGCTTTTTTATAATAACTCAAGGAAAGGGAAGGTTCATTTATTTCAGCATAGCTTTGTGCTGCCAAACGGAAAATTTTAAAATTTTGTTGGGATTTGAGCAGCGGTTTAAGGATTTCAAGGGCTTTTTTACCTTGATTCGTGTCGATATATTTGATTGCCAAATCCAGTTTGGGATCCTGTTTTGGTGTAGCGCTCTTACTTACTTTAGCTTGAGCAAGCCAAGTTTTCATTTTTTGGATCCCGGAGTTTGTAATTTGGCGCTTAATTTCTGAGTCAGCCAATAACTCTGCTTTTTCATAGTAAAACAATGCAAGGGCAGGCTCATTTAACTCGGCATGGGCCTGGGCTGCTAAAATTAAAACTTCAAAGGGGACTTGGGGCTTTGAAAGTAAAGGCCTCAGCTCCTCCAACGCTTTGATCCCGTTGTTTTCATTGATGTATTTCTTAACTAAGGTAACGTCTACATCACTCTGTTCTACAATTAATGCCTTGTTATATTCAGACAACCATTTGCTCATTTTATCAATGCCTGATTTGGCAATTTGGATTTCGACATCTGAACGGGCCAAAAGGAGCGCCTTATTGAAATATTCCATGGCAACCGAAGGATTATCCATCTCTGCATAAGCCTGGGCTGTTATAATGAACACCTCAAAATTAGGAGATTGGGTTAATAGTGGCTTTATAGCATTTAATGCTTCTTGTCCTTTGTTTTCATCAATGTATTTTTTGGCGATATTAATTCTTGCAGACTGAATAATAGGCTCTTCATTCAAAGTACCATTAACGGGCAATTGTTTAACTTTTTCTATTTTTGAGCGTATGGTTTCAATTTCATCGTTGGTCTGCGCATAGTTTAATGCTCTGTTATAGAATACTAAAGCTTCAGAAGAATTATTTAAAAGTTCATAGCTCTGGGCAGTTAATAAAAAAACTTCATAATTGACTTTATTTACTAATGGCTTAGCTACTTCCAGATCCTGCGGGTTTTTTTTAGATTCAACAGGATTTTTAGTAATATTAAGGCTTTGTTTATTATCACTATTGTTTTGTGATTCAGGCAAGGTGCTGGTTTTTGGCGGTGCTGAAGTGTTGGCAATAGTCGCAAATAGAGTCATCGGAATTACCACGCTTAACGCTCCGATCAATCGGCAATACCCCATTATTTTGTTCCCCACTTTTTCTGAAGACTAAAAATCTCGGACATATAACCATGAATGCAAGCAGGGCTCATAATAAAGTTATAAAACAATAAATAGCATATGAAACCCAGTCTATTTCTCCTTACATGGAGGTTATGGCGTTGAAACACTTTTTTTTGTCCTTTGTATAAGATGGTATTCAAGAGAATTGCTAGAGGGATGACAGTCAGAGTCATTGGACCTGCCATTAAATAAAAGCCAAAGAAGAGGGCAGCAATAACTGCTGGAATAAAAATAAAGAAAAAAGCCGCATCCATGGCAGGGAAAAGTAAATTCCAGTATACAATGAAAGTAATCAGTCTGGGTTGGAGTAGTATGGTTGGGTATGCAATAAACGCCTCGATCAACCCTCTAGCCCATCGGCTTCGTTGCAGGAAAAATTTTTTATAAGTTTCAGGCACATTTGCAAAAGCTATCGCATCTTCGGCAAAATCTATACGATATCCCTTCAATAATAATCCCCAAGTTAAAACGATATCTTCTCCAACTGTATGTTGCCAAAGACCCACCTCGGTAATGCAAGACTTTTTATATAATGAAAAATTGCCTTGTGCCACCAGCGTGCCTTGAAACAAACTTTGCATTCGCTTGACCCCAGCGATACCATGGAAGTACTCCCATTCCTGCATGCGGGTAATCATAGTCGCTCTGGAGTTTTGAATATAGATACTCCCTGCAACGGCAGCCGTAGGGGTAGGCAGGTGCGCGCAATTCAAAAATTTTTTCACAATTTCAGTTAACGCATTTTTCATTAAACACGTATCAGCGTCTAATGTGAGCACATGGTCATATTTCGCTTTTGCGATCCCTGTGTTCAGTGCATGAGATTTTCCCTTGGTCAATTCCTCCAGCACAGTTAAGTTTTCCATTTTCAGTTCTTTGAGCAAAGCAAGCGTGTTATCTGTTGATGCATTATCAATAACAATTACTTCAAAACGCCCCGCATAGTCTTGGTTAAATACCGATTGGATCGATTTTACAATATTTGATTCTTCATTATGTGCGGGTACAATTACGGAGATATCAGGCCATTCATGCACAGGGCGAATTTTGGGTCGTTTGTCGAAAATATAAGAGGCAAGGAAAAACGCATACATAAAACCTGGTATGAGGGCAATAAGTGAAATAATAATCCAAGCCCCAACCCAGTTAACGTACTCACTCAGATCATTTATCCATGGAATTGTTAAATAAATAGATAAGGACAACCACGCAAAGGCAATAAGTAA
This sequence comes from Legionella nigrisilvae, assembly GCF_977063395.2. Taxonomy (NCBI): domain Bacteria; kingdom Pseudomonadati; phylum Pseudomonadota; class Gammaproteobacteria; order Legionellales; family Legionellaceae; genus Legionella; species Legionella nigrisilvae. The sequence continues at coordinate 337,586 of NZ_CDRUGZ020000019.1, read as the reverse complement.
AACAATTAAAAATTTAAATTTAACCGAAATATACATATAAAATCCTTTTTACTTCCCTGCACTCAATCAAGCTTCACACCCGCAAGGTATACTTAAAAGTGAAACGAAATGGTTGTAATAATCTAATCTGGATACCTAGACAAATAAAAGCCAGTTTAACACCATAATTATTATTATATATTTAAATTAAAGGATATACATTACATCAGTTTATCCTCATTTAGAATCAAAATGCGTTATATGAGTTATAATATTTGAATCAGGGTATAAAATACTGCATAGTAAATAAGAAGAATGGACTCGTGACTCGGTAAATTACGATATTTTTCAATATAAAAAAATAATGGTTTTTAACTGATAGGAAATAACGGATTAGATCCAATGAAATTATACAACATTTTAATTATTGGAAGTTCTGCAGATGTTGTTAACAAAATAACGAATTGGCTCAAAAAAGACATGGCAATAACCACTGCCAAAGACTTGATCGAAGCCAAGGACTTGTTGCAAAAAAAGCATTGGAATCTTGTTATTACCGATATCAATTTGGAAAATAGTAATGTTTTAGAAATAACCAAGATGGTAAAAATATCCAGTCCTTTTACTCCTGTTTTAATCATTACCGCCAATCAAAAAATAGACTTTATCCTGGCTGCTCTAGAGTTCCATGCAGATGCACTTGTATTTAGGCCATTAGAAAAAAATAAATTAGTAGAAACTGTCTATAAATTAGTGAACGAAGCAAGACCTTCACGTGAAAAGCAAAATGTAATTTTGGCCATTGGTGCCCATCCCGATGATGTGGAAATTGGTTGTGGAGGAAGTCTTGTGCTCCATCAATTAAACCAAGATTCTATCCACATTTTGACTCTTTCCTTGGGTGAGAGAGGTGGTGATCCCCAATTACGTAAAATTGAAGCAGAACAGGCTGCCCGCGAATTGAATGCCAATTTATATCTATATAATCTGATGGACACGCAAATCTCGAATACCAGTGTCACCATCAACTATATTGAAAAAGTCATTAAAGAAGTTAATCCAACGCATATCTATACACATTCTTTGCATGACTCCCATCAAGATCACCGCAACGTACATCATGCAACACTTGTTGCCGCCCGTAAGGTTAAAAATATATATTGCTATGCATCTCCTTCATCTACGGTTAATTTTAAGCCCAATCTATTTATTGATATTAAAAGTGTTCTCGAACGAAAATTAGAAATAATAGCTTTATACAAATCGCAATCGGTTTCAAAACCCTATCTTAGCTCCGAGCTCGTATGTGCAACTGCTGCATTTTGGGGACGCTATATAAACTACAGCATGGCAGAGGCGATGGAGGTTATCCGGCAGCAACAGATAAGCTAAAAATCGTCATCCCTTAAGAAGAAATAAATGTACAGGAGGTCACATGAATATTCTTTTAACTGGTGCAGGAGGGGCTTCCGCAATTAGTGTTTGGAAAAGTCTTGCTAAAGACCATACGATTTATATGTGCGATATGGATCCCAATGCTGCGGGTTTATATCTGGTACCTCCGGCTCAACGCAGCTTGTCTTTACCGGGAGATGCACCAGATTTTGTAAATAAGATGCTGGATTTATGTCAAAAGGATAAGATTGATCTCCTTATTCCCACGGTCGATAGTGAATTAGCTCCTTTAGCAGCGCATGACCAGGCTTTTAAAGACATAGGCACAATAATTCCTTTAAGCCCATACCTTACTTTAAAAAATTGTTTTGATAAATATTTGTTACTCAACCTATGTAAAGACACAGCCCCCGTACCGGATTTTCATTTAGTAATGGAAGATGTCTCTTCTTTAAAAATTAGTTTTCCCTGCTTTGCAAAACCACGAGTTGGTGCCGGATCCAGAGGATGCGTGAAAATAACAGATCCTAACGATTTTGAGCGATTGCCCCGAGATGGCAGCTATTTAATTCAAGAATTGTTACCAGGAGAAGAATACTCTGTGGATGTGTATATCCATAGCAGTGGCCGACCTCTTGCAGCAGTACCTCGTTTGAGGATGAAAATTGATTCGGGTATAGCAGTTACAGCGCGCAGTGTCTTTTTTCCTGAATTGCAACAAACGGCTCTTTCAATTGCCAAGGTTATGAATATCAAATATGCGGCCAATATTCAATTTAAAGCTTCTGCCGATAATATATTTAAACTCTTGGAAATAAATCCTCGTTTTCCCGGCACCTTACCTTTAACCACTGCCTCTGGAATCGATATGCCCAAATTACTCATAAAAGATATAAATAATGAAGAGCTCCCTGAGCATCTTATGCCTTTTAAAGAAACGATGATGGTACGCTATTGGACCGAGCATTTTTTACCTTTTAGTGAATGGATGGAATTGTGTCAAAATTAACTCTCTGGTTAATTCGTCATGGTGAGACATTTGTTAACATCCACCAGTGGACGGATAAACCAAATAATTCAGACTTAACACCGCTAGGTATCCAGCAGGCTTGCACTGTGGCTAAAGAAATCAAAAGAGCCCCGGATTTGATTATTCGTTCACCCTTGCAGCGGGTACTAAGAACGGCAGAACCTATTATCAAATTATGGCCGCAGACCCCAGTAGAGATTTGGCCCATAGAGGAGTTCGCTTATTTGTCGCCCATAAAATTAAAAAACATGGATAGTGCAGAACGAAAAAAACGCATCGAATGGTATTGGCAAGAAGCAAATCCCTTATTTTGTGATGGAGAGCAAGTAGAGGCTTTTGCACATTTTATAGAACGCGTTCAAAGTTTTTATGAAAAATTATCTTTACGCACAGGATTTATTGTTGTTATAGGGCACGGTGTTTTTTTTAGGGCATTTCAATTTGGATTAGAGCACGGGTGGGAGGTAACACCCCAATGGATGCAACAGTTTAGACAATTTGAAACTTCCAATCCCTTAAAAAACTGTGAAATTATTAAATTTGATTTACAATCAAAGGGTCACGAGAGCTCGTTGATTGAGTGATTGAATCGAATCAACTGGAATACGATGGGATGATTATGGCTACGGTCTTCAGAGTTTATTTTTTTTTGGGTGTCATCGCTCCTTTAATCATTTTAATTGGATTTACAGTAGCAATAACGAAAAGATACAATTGTACACACGCACCCTTTGACACCACCCCCCCTGCAAGCATCCCTTCCATTCCTAAACCCACGCGAGGATTGGTAACCATTTGGTTTGATGGGGCTTATTCATCTCAAGGTTCGCAAGATGTTTTAAAGCTTATGGATGCAAATAAATTTGTTGCCGCGATCTCTGTTCCCACCGATTCTATATGTGGATATAGCTACTTATCATGGAATCAATTGAAATCATTACAAAATAAAGGTTGGGAAACAGTTTCCTACTCAGTTTCAGGACATTGCAGTTACTTCAGTTATAATTTGGAAAAAGAATTGTTGGCCTCTAAAAAGGTATTACAATCAAGAGGATTGCGCGCTGAAAATTTTGTGGCACCTTGTTCGTATAATAAATCATCTAAAATGATGCAGTTTTCAAAACAATTTTACAGCTCCAGTCGATTTTTAGATGAGCAATTGAACGCCTTGCCTTTAAATGATAAATATAATTTAAAGTCCTATCCCGTATCTAATAAAACAAACCCTGCAGTGATTAAAAGTCTAATAGACGTGGCATCTGACTCTAACAGCTGGCTTATTCTCGTTTTTAACCAAATTGATAATAATGAAATCCCAGGACATATTAACCCTGAAAAGTTTGCGCAAATTTTAGAAATAATTAAACACGCCAAAATTCCGGTTGTTTTGCCTGCGCAAGTTTTAAATCTGAAGGTTCGCTCCCATTCCTAGCTGTCAGCGGTGCTAGCTATTCCTGGGTATTTAGGGTTGAATTATGTTTTATCGAAACTAGATATAATATCGTGTAACATTTGTGCATATCCATTAATTACAATTTGATCCCTTCCTTCAACCATAATTCGCAATAATTGTTCTGTACCCGAAGGCCTTAGTAAAATTCTCCCTTTACCTTTCAAACTCTTTTCCAGATTTTTAACGGCTTGGATTACGTCGGGATGGGAGAGAAGAAAGGTGGCATTTTTGGTTTTAAAATTAATGAGGGCTTGAGGCAACAAATGAATGCTTTGCGTCAGTTCGTATAGTGATTGATTCTGCCTGGTCATAATCGCCAAAACTTGTAAGGCGGTTATAATTCCATCTCCTGTGGTGGTTTTATCAAAACAAATAATATGACCGGAGGATTCTCCACCAAGTTTCCAATTTTTTGCTCGCAGCATTTCCTGAACGTATCGATCCCCTACTTGAGATCGGAGAAAAGGGATCCCTAACGATTTAAGTTCGTGCTCAAGACTGTAATTAGTCATCGAAGTACCTATCACCCCACCGTGTAGTACCCCTCGCTGGTATCTGTCCTTAGCAATAATGTAAATAATCTGATCGCCATTAACCAGATTGCCATGGGAGTCTATTAAAATAACTCTATCCCCATCACCATCCAAACCAATACCGATATCCGCACCTGAATCGAGGACTTTTTTCCGTAATAACTCAGGTGCTGTGGATCCACAATTGTGATTGATATTAAAACCATTAGGCTTCACCCCTATGGGAATTACCTTTGCGCCTAATTCAGAAAATACATTAGGGGCGATATTATAGGTTGCCCCATTGGCACAATCCACGACTATTTTAAAATTGGTAAAACGGCACTTGAAAGGAATTGTAGATTTACAAAATTCAATGTAACGCCCCGCCGCATCATGAATCCGTATTGCTTTACCTAACTGCGCGGAAGGTACGGTCTGCAATTTTTTCTCTAATTCAGCCTCTATTGCAAACTCAATACTCTCAGGAAATTTTCCACCTTCAGATGAGAAAAATTTAATTCCATTATCTTCAAATTGGTTATGAGAAGCGCTAATTGCGATTCCCATATCCGCTCTAAGGGTTTGAGTAAAATATGCTATTCCAGGAGTAGGCATAGGCCCTAACAATGCAATATCAACTCCAGATGCGGATAAACCTGCTTGTAAAGCAGATTCCAACATGTAGCCGGATATTCGGGTGTCTTTCCCCACTACCGCTTTGCTTCCTGGCTTTTGATTAAGTAAATTTCCTACTGCCCAGCCTAATTTTAAAATAAACTCAGGGTTAATATTTGATTGCCCAACTCGGCCACGTATGCCATCTGTACCAAAATATTTACGTTGACGCATCCTTTCCACCTTAATATTTATTTGGGGGGCCATCTCTAATTAAATATTGCTAGCATCTAGATGCATTATAGCTAAAAAAAGAAAGGAGGGAGTGTCAACATCTATTAAACCAAGGCTCAGTACAGATTGTCCCAATAATTATTTATGGGATATCGCCATTTTTTCCCAATCATCCTCGTTTGCTATGGGACTATCTTCCGCGACCTATTTGCGGGAGTCAGCGATGAAGCCCTTGCTTAGAGTAAATGCTCGAGTCCATAAATCAATGTAGATAACCCTAAAACTTTTTGGCAGGACAAAATGATCCCCGGCATAAAAGAACGTCGGTCAATGCAATCGTCCGTAATGGTTAGGGTTTCACCGACACTACCAAAAATGACTTGTTGACGAGCAATAACACCAGGTAGACGCAAGGAATGGATATTGACCTCACCATGTACCCCTCCGCGAGCCCCAGGGATTAATTCTTTGAGATTTAATTTATTTTTAGGATTTTTCCGTGCTGCAGCAATCATTTCAGCAGTTTTTAAGGCAGTCCCGGAGGGAGCATCCAGCTTTTGTTGATGATGTGCTTCAATAATTTCAACTTCGGGAAAATATTCAGCTGCTTTGGCCGCAAAAATCATCATCAAAACTGCACTTATAGAAAAATTAGGGGCAATGATTCCTCCCAGACGGCGGCTCTCACAAAAGGCAGTTAATTCTTTAATTTGGTGGGGTAGAAGTCCTGAAGTTCCAATAACTGGATGGGCTCCATGATTAATAATCGTAAGACTATTTTGATAGACACAATCTGCGCGCGTAAGATCAACCACAATCTGGGCTTGGGTGTCTTTAATGGCTTGCGCCAAATTATCCTCTTTGCCAAGTTGTGCGACTAATTCAAATTCGTTGTGGTTATTTAGAGTTTCACAGGCCATTGAGCCCATCTTACCGTTAGCCCCATTGACAATGACGCGAGTTAACATAGTTCTCCTTATGATCTTATTGTTGCTTTTCTTTTTTGGGAGGATAGTGTGTTCGCAAAGCCCAGCCGGTTGCAAATGGCCATCCAATGACAGTGGCTTGTAATGCTAAGGCGATAAAGGCCCCCCCAGGATTATCATCCATAAGAAATATGACCCATGGAAAGAATAAGGCAATAAATAATATAAATAATTTTTTTATAAAATCTGTCATATGTGCTCCATAAGTCGTAATCAAAGGGACAAATTCGGCGAGATACAGAAATCATATCGCATCTATATCAAATTACGACCTTCCTGTTTTCATTATAGGACTATCATGGCCTCTTTTTCTACTTTGATTTCTTGTTTTTATATAAGTATTGAACATGTTTCAGAGTGCTTGCAAACAATCATCAAACATTGTACATTGTGCGCTCATTCCTAAGGCGAATGATTTCATTTTCAGGATATGACATTCAATATCTAACAAGGGTCCACTAATGAGAAAACAGGAGCTGCACCCACGCACCGCCGTTATTAATAAAGCTCAAAAAAATAGTTCTAAAAAAGCACGAACAGATGCCTTATTGTGGCTCGCTGCACATTTTCCCGCAGCATTCGATAATTCATTAAGAATCCGTCCATTAAAAGTGGGGATTATGGATGACATTTTGCTGCATGCCGATGAAGCTGAAAAATCAGGAATTTCCAAAAGTAAATTAAGAGAAGCCGTGGTTATATTTACGCGTCGACTTGATTATTTGGCATGCCTCAAGCTACGAGAGATGCGTGTTGATTTACAAGGTAACGAAGTTGCTGAGGTAAGTGAAGAAGAGGCGGAACATGCTGCGACCAAAATTAGAAAACGTGTTGAAAAAAGTGTAAGAAACGCTCGAAAAACGCAAGTAGAAAAGACGACACATCAAGCCGCTTCTACCCCACAAAGTACGACTTTTCAATCGCAGGTAACGACCCAATCGTCCTCATCCACTGAGGCTCACTTTCCTACCTATCCAGTCCGTTCTTCAACCTATAACAGCTTAAATACCCCAACACAACCCCCGAGAACTACGGCTGTAGTCGTTAAAAATAAAACGACAAGGCAATATGATCCAGATGCAGTAGCACGTTTGAAAGAGAAATTGGGGTTATCTCGAAGTGAGAAAAAGGAAATCATCGAATAATTCACTTTTTACTTCGAATTATGTCGCCTGGGTGCAGCATAGCGATACCCAGGTTCTTCCGCAAACCTAACCCCGCATTAACTTCATGATCCCTTCAAAATACAAACAGCGTTCATATATTTTATATTAAGAAATGAAAGTTAATGAAATAACTATTTGAATGTTAAATATTATTGGCTAATATCAACCGATTCCGTTTTTAATCGATATGGGGGCGTTGTGTTTAAAAAAAGAGAAGCGCAAAAGGCAACTAACAAAGGACACTTTTCTCAAGTTCCGAATGACGTAATCTATCTGGTGATGTTTTTTCTTGACGTGCAGTCTTTAAATCATTTAGCTAGGACTAATTCAACCTTCAAAGAACTGGTTTTTAAATATCCAAAGCAGCTCTACGTTAAAATATGTAACAAAGAATATAATGGAACCTATTCACAGATACATACTCAATTTGTAGAGCACCTACGAGTCCAACAGGCTGAACTTGTTCGCCAAAAGCGAGAGGAAAAAGAACAAACGATTAAAGAACTTAAGATTGCCGTTAAAGCCAAAAAAAATGATATCAATCAAACATGGAACGTTCCACTAAGTAAATCGTGCATCACCCCAGAAGAGAAAGTTGCAGTCGGTTGCGGTTGTACTTTCGGTGTAATCGGAGGCATTCTAGTTTCCTGTTTTACTCCTCTACCTTGGATCATAGCCACGGGTTTGGGTATGGGGGTAGGGGGCACAACACCTTTAGTTGTTTCTCGAACGATCCGTTGTGGTTGTGGAAAATGTTTGGAATGTAAAGAACAAGAGCTCGCTGCAGAGGAGGAAAATTTCCATAAAGATTATCCTTCTTCTCCAATTATGAAAATGTGAGCCATTGGTGCATAAGCCTTCGATTTTACATCGGTTCTATTGCAATGGAGCGGGTGATGGGAATCGAACCCACGCCATCAGCTTGGGAAGCTGAGGTTCTACCATTGAACTACACCCGCAAAATAGTAGATGGACTGTTCTTCTATCTACTATCCTATAACTAAGTCTAGACCCGAATAATCTCCATGCTATTTGTACCTCCTGCGGTACCGATCATTCGACCCCGTGTTAATAAGACAAAGCTTTTTGATCCAAGATGACCTGATTTTACCAGCTCTTCAAGCACTTGTTGATTCAATGTTTCCGCATTAAATTGATAATAATTCATGAACACTGGAAAAACATTATGGACAAGGCACAAACGACCTATGGTTCGTTTGTTAGCAGAAACCGCGATAATAGGGACTCTACTTTGTTGTCTGGAGATCCATAAAGCGGTATCCCCTGATTCGGTCAACGTAATAATTGCTTGGATGGGAAAATGATTGGCTGCATGCATGGTTGCCATGGCAATAGCCTGATCCGCTCGCTGATAATGGCAGGCTTCAGTTTTATTGTTGTGATAGTAAAAACTAGCATGTTTTTCAGTACTCAGGCAGATCTTATTGACCATAGTCAACACCTTAACTGGGAATTGGCCACTGGCTGTTTCCGCAGACAACATCACGGCATCTGTCCCATCCAATATAGCATTGGCAACGTCTGAGACTTCTGCGCGGGTAGGCTGAGGATTGTTAATCATCGATTCCATCATTTGGGTTGCGGTAATGACTACTTTATCTAATCGACGTGCTTCACCAATGATGTGCTTTTGGATTGCAGGGACTTCAGCGGCACCTATCTCAACTCCTAGATCGCCACGCGCAACCATGATTGCATCTGCCTCTTGAATTATTTCGGTTAGATAGTGTAATGCTTCCGTGCGTTCAATTTTAGCAATAACGGGTATTTTTTTGCCAAATTCAGTCATGAGCCTACGAGCATGGCGAATGTCCTCAGCGTCTTTTACGAAAGACAAACTGATGTAATCTACTTCAGCTTCGATGGCTGTACGTAAATCACGCTTGTCTTTATCTGTCATGGTCCTGGCTGCTAACCCGCCTCCCTTTCTGTTTAATCCCTTAAGATCACTTAAGCCCCCGCCTTCAATAACACGGCAATGAATTTTGGAGCCAGATATACTCATAACTTCCAACTCAACTAAACCATCATTTAGTAATAAATGATCTTCTGGAGCCAGTTCACGAGCAAGGTCGGGATATGCGACAGAAACTTCCTGTTCATCTCCTAGTAATTCTGCGGCATTACAATCCAAAGTAAACTCTTGGCCTTCAATCAAAGTGATCGATTTCTCTTTAAAACGACCGATACGAATTTTAGGCCCTTGTAAATCAGCCATTACTGCCAGTGGACAATTTAATTCTTCTGCAATCCCTCGAACTAAAGCAATAAGTTGTAATGCGGAGGCGTCAGCATGGGAAAAGTTAATCCGTACCACGTCAACACCTGCGGTTAACATGGCACGAAGTGTCGCCGGAGTATTACTAGCCGGCCCTAATGTGGCAACGATTTTAGTTTGTCTTAACATCTTTTGCACGCTCCTGCAAAATGGCAACAGCTGGCAAGGTTTTTCCTTCTAAACACTCAAGAAATGCCCCACCTCCCGTGGAAACATAAGAAATTTGCTGATTTAGGTCATAGAGATCGATCGCAGCAAGCGTGTCCCCACCACCTGCGATGGAAAAGGCATCACTTTCGGCAATTGCAATCGCCAACGCCCGGGTTCCATAAGCAAATTGTGCAAATTCAAAAACTCCAACCGGGCCATTCCAAATGATGGTTTTAGCCTCATTAATAATGTCGACATACTCACTAACGGTCATGGGACCAATATCAAGGATCATGTCATCAGTGGCAACATTCTGTAACGACTTATTATATGCGGGACATTGTTCACTAAACGATTTACCGACTACTACATCAGTGGGTAAAGGTATGCGACATCCTTTTTCTTCAGCAATTTGGAGAATTTCTCGTGCCTCATCCAGTAGTGCTTCTTCGTAAAGTGAAACCCCAATTTCAAAACCCCGGGCTTTAAGGAATGTATTTGCAATACCCCCTCCAGGGATTAAGTAATCAACCAAAGTGACTAATTGACGTAATAAACTGAGTTTAGTAGAGACTTTGGCACCACCAACGATGGCAACAATCGGTTTCTGGGGCGCTGCGAGTGCTTTCTCTATGGCGTTGAGTTCACGAACTAATAAGGGACCTGCAACGGCAACTGGTGCATATTGAGCGACACCATAGGTAGAAGCTTGGGCTCGATGCGCTGTACCAAAGGCATCCATAACAAAGACATCACAAAGGCTTGCAAGTTTTTTGGCTAGCTGCTCATCATTATTCTTCTCACCCACATTGAAACGTACGTTTTCGCAAACGACTAACTCTCCTGGTTTAGCAACCACACCATTGAGGTAATCACTTACGAAATAAACAGGATAGTTCAAATGTTTTTGCAAGTATTCTGCAATAGGTTTCATCGAAAAGCGTCGTTCAATCTTTCCTTCTTCAGGACGGCCTAAATGAGATAAAACCATCACTGCCGCACCAGCATCTAAGGCTGCTTTTAAAGTGGGTAATGCCGCTTGCAAGCGTTGATCGCTGGTAATAATTCCCTCTTTGATTGGAACATTTAGATCTTCACGAATTAGTACCCGTTTCCCAGACAGGTCTATATCGCTCATTTGTATCAGACTCATCAATATCTCCAAACTGGGGTTTAGCAACTCATCATTTGATGTGCTGTATCAAGCATACGATTAGAAAAGCCCCATTCATTATCATACCAGGCTACGATTTTCACTAGGTTTCCAAATACTTTGGTTTGAGTAGTATCAAAAATAGATGATGCAGGATTATGATTAAAATCACAGGATACTAAAGGATCATCATTGATTTGTAAGATACGACTTTTGGCTTGACGTACGATGTCATTCACTTCTTTTACGGTAGTCTCACGCTTTGCTGTAAAGGTCAAATCGATAACAGAAACGTTAAGGACCGGAACACGCATCGCAAAACCATCGAGCTTTCCTGCTAACTCAGGTAAAACTAACCCTACCGCTGCGGCTGCACCGGTTTTAGTTGGAATAATAGAGTGCGCTGCTGCACGAGCACGACGTAAATCTTCATGACTTCCATCCAAAAGCATTTGATCATTAGTATAAGCATGCACTGTATTTAATAAACCATATTCAATACCTAAGGCATCGTTTAAAGGTTTCACAACGGGTGCTAAGCAATTGGTGGTGCAAGATGCATTAGAAACGATGAGATCAGACGCTTTGAGCGTTTGGTGGTTCACGCCATAAACGATGGTTGCATCCACATTTTTTCCTGGAGCGGAAATCAATACTTTTTTAGCACCCGCAGTAATATGCTGCATTGCTTTTTCGCGTTCAGTAAAGAAGCCAGTACACTCTAAAACTAAATCGATGTTTAACTCTTTCCAAGGCAGATTTAGAGGGTTCCGTTCTGCGATGATTTTGATGGCATGGCCATCCACTACTAACATGTCGCCTTCCACGCTGACATCAGATGCGAAGCGGCCATGTGTTGTGTCATAACGGGTCAGATGGGCTGTAGTGTCAATTGCAGATAAATCATTGATTGCAACGATTTCAAATTCATTTTGTTTTTTGGATTCAAAAATTGCTCTTAAGATACAACGGCCAATGCGGCCATAGCCATTAATAGCGACACGTATTGTCATATTACTTCTCTCCAATTTTTAGTAATGAGTTACTATCTCAAGTTAAGCTTCTAATCGTTGCTTCGCTAGGTTAAGGATGTTGTCATTCCCCGAAGACGGGAATCTATTCTTAAAGTAGCGCGGTGCCTCGCTAGAAATGGGTTCCTACTTTCGCGGGAACGGTTGTTCTTTAACTTAATAGCAGTAAATCGTAGCCTGGGTAAGACAAAGCCATGACCCGAGATATTTGATGGTTTCCACGGGTGATGCTTTGCCACCCAGGCTACAAATTTTTAATAATGTTTTAATGTGATACTAATTCTTCCAAAGTTTTAATTATACGCTCTACAGTAATATCCAGGTATTGATATGCCTGATTTGCTGGAGCTGATACACCGAAACGATCCAGGCCAATTACGGCACCTTGCAAACCAACGAATTGGTACCAATAAGCCGAACTTGCAGCTTCAATTGCAATACGTGTATGGACGTTTTGGGGCAATACCTGATTTTTATAATTTTGGTCTTGCTCCAGGAATCGCTCTGCACAAGGCATAGAAACCACACGCACCTTAAGTGCACGTGTTTTCACTTGCTCTGCGGCCGCGAGTGCCAACTGCACTTCCGAGCCTGTTGCAATCAAGATGGCATCCGGTGTGCCATCACAATCCATTATGATATAACCTCCCTTAGTTATTAATTCTGCTGCGGTTGCTCCATGGGGCAATGCAGGTAAATTTTGTCTTGAAAGCAGTAAGGATGTTGGCCCATTATGATGCTCCAAAGCGAGCTTCCATGCAACGGCTGTTTCCATTAAATCTGCAGGACGCCATACACTCATGCCTGGAGTCATCCGCAACATGGACGCATGTTCTACGGGTTGGTGGGTTGGACCGTCTTCGCCTAAACCAATAGAGTCGTGGGTAAAGACATAAATGACGCGTTGTTTCATTAATGCACTTAAACGGATGGCATTGCGTGCATAATCTGCGAACACAAGGAAAGTACCCCCGTAAGGAATAAATCCTCCATGGACGGCCAGGCCATTCATGATTGCAGCCATACCAAATTCCCGTACCCCATAGTACAGGTAATTACCCGAGTAATCTTCGCCAGTGATGGCTTTGCTGCCTGACCAATCCGTATTATTGGAGCCCGTTAAATCAGCCGAACCCCCGAGCATTTCCGGCAACATACGAGCGAAATATTCGATACATTGTTGTGACGATTTACGAGTCGCGATCGCTTTGTCATTAGTAAGGCATTGCTCAAAAAAAGCATTACTTTTACTTTCCCAATCATCTGGGAGATCGCCATTAATACGGCGTAAAAATTCATAATGTTCTTGTGGATAGTGTTGTTGGTAGTCGTTTAAAAGAGTGAGCCATTGCTGTTCTTCTTTTTCGCCTTGCTCTTTATGACTCCATTGCTGATAAATGGCATCAGGGATCACAAAAGGATCATGTTTCCATTTAAAAAATTCGCGCACATTGGCAATGTCTTTTGCCCCCAAGGCGGCACCATGAGCTTTTTCACTGCCTGCGACGGAAGAACCAAGCCCGATTATAGTTTTGCAGATAATCAGGGTAGGTTGGGTGCTATTGGCTTGAGCTTTAAGAATGGCTTGCTCAATCGCATCCATATCATGGCCATCGACTGCTTCGATGACTTGCCAATGATAGGCTTTGAAACGTTGTGCGGTATCATCAGTAAACCAAGAGTCCACTTTACCATCAATCGAAATCCCATTGTCATCGTAGAAGACAATCAGTTTCCCTAAACCTAAAGTTCCGGCGAGCGAACATGCTTCATGGGAAATACCCTCCATGAGGCAGCCATCACCTGTAAAAGCATACGTATAGTGATCCACAAGATCAAAATCATCGCGATTGAAGTGAGTCGCCAAAACGCGCTCTGCTAATGCCATTCCCACTGCGTTAGCTAGACCTTGCCCTAAAGGACCGGTAGTTGTTTCCACTCCAGGGGTATGACCAAGCTCTGGGTGTCCCGGAGTTTTCGAGTTTAATTGGCGAAAATCTTTCAAATCATCTATGGAGAGATTATATCCAGACAGATGAAGTAAGGAATACAGCAACATGGAACCATGTCCATTAGATAATACAAAGCGATCGCGGTTAAACCAAAGCGGGTTTTGCGGATTGTGTTTTAAAAATTTGTTCCATAACACGGTGGCAATATCCGCCATCCCTAGAGGCATTCCGGGATGTCCTGATTGGGCTTGTTCTACCGCGTCTACACTTAAAATGCGAATGGCATTAGCTAATTCTTTGGAAAGATTCATGGATTCTCTTGTGCACTTAACTGGGTGTGATATTGTCGCTCAGAAGACAGGAATCAGCAAGAAAATAAGCGCATTTTTGATCATTTTTTTGCAAAAAGAGCTAATTTTGTCCTATTTTTTCGTTTTATGAGCATTCCTAAAACCACAAAATACCTACCTATAGTATAGATCGAATAACTCTAATAAAAAGACTTCCTAAGCACCAAAAGAGCATGTATATTTTTAATTGGTAAATACTCATGCATAGCAACAATAAATAGTTAAAATAGTTCATAAATTTTCTTTTTGTGTAATTTTATATATAATCAGACCTATTTTTTTACTTTTGAAGTTATTTATAGACAATAAACAAATGATAAATATAGAATTGTTTATTTGATATCCCGAAATTCCAAATTCATTTTAGGACATCATGACCCCACTAATTCGGCATTTACAAGAAAGCTTTCCTGAATTATGTCTTCCTCAGGCTGGGCAAATTCCTAAGAACTGGGCATCAGAGCATATTCAAAAGCTAGGTCCGGATTTTTATCGTAAGATAGTCCCTCTTCATCTGGTGTTGAATCTTGAATATAGCCTTTTAGGACAACAATTAAGAGCTAAATTCCTGTCGAAACAGGCAATCGCCCAAGAAGAGCTCAAAGAACAGCTGTTTGCTGCATTAATAATGGCTGAGCTTTTGGAAGAGATCTATAAAAACTATTTGATCATCCCCAGAGAAGTCACGCGCTTACGTCAGCAACAGAATTTATATCGTGAATTGTTAGAACTAATAGGCGCTCCTACACAAAAATCGAAAAAAGTAGAAGAAACTCCGTCGTTTACCCAACAAGTTCGCAATACCACCATCGAGATCAATTTATACCGTTTGTTATTAATCCGTTCCAAAAGGGCATTGGATCTCCTGGCTCTTCTGAAGACGAGCTCCGAGTCCTATCGAAATTTTGTCAAAATTATGGATACAGTAACCGATCCTATTTTGGCGCATTTATCGTGGTTTTTTTGGTTACCTCGTTTGTTAGTGAATCTAATTGTGCTAATAAAACATACGGTGCCCGGATGGTGGATGGATGATAAAGAGTACTCTTTAGGTTGGTATGTACGTCTGAGTACTCAATTAAAACGTCGCTGGTTCGAGTTAGGAAATGACATTGCCTGGGTTAGTTCAGGGTTCATTAATTGTTTTATTTTGACTGGTGCTTTGGCTCCATTTGGAATTTATGTATCGCTTTCTGTTTTTGCATTTGATGTCATCATGGCAATGACAAGAGCATATATCGAACTGAATCGTTTAAGCGAGCTGCGATCGCACTATGTGACCATGTTAAGTACTACAAGGGATGAGAAAGAGCAAAGACAAATTAAGGAACATATTAAGGCTATAGACAACCAAATTGACTTTGAACGCTTCCGACTCGGTTCCCATGTAACCACGACCACTCTAATTTTTCTGGCAATGTGTTGTGCTCTTCCTATGTTTGCCGCGAATCCAATTATTCCACTGATTGCCGCAATGTGTTTGGTTACGATTTGTTTTATTAATTTTGCTATAGCAGAAGAGGTTAATAAGAGCCGGCCTCAAGATACCATTGACCGTTCCACCGCTTTGGCAAAGTTGGGATTTTTTAACCAAAAGGAACAGCCCAAGGTTGTTCGCGATGTACAACACAATGAAGAAGATGATTTGCAACTGGATGGTCAATTGTGTTGTATCTAAATTAGAGCAGCTATTATTAAACTCTTCCTTCGGATTACGGCGAAATCCTTAATGCTGCCAAATGATAAGCTGCTGAACACTCAAGTCTAAAACTTACCTAATAAGAGCCCAGGATTACTCCATGAATGATTCATCGAAGTATAGAGGCTTTATTAATTGAATGTTATGCTTTACTTCTTGTATCAATTTTCAAAGGTAAAGCATGTCTGCACCAGTAGGGTTACCCCAATTTAGTCGTATTGATGTAAATCATTTTCATTCTCATCTGGATGCCCTTTTAAAAAAGCATTTGGAAGAGGTTTCAAGTTTGCTCAAAGAAAGCCCCCATTATACTTGGGATAATTTAATGTATCCCTTGGAGGATATGGCAGATGAGCTGGAGCGATTTTGGTCGCCGATGTCGCATTTGCATGGTGTCATGGATTCTCCAGAATTACGTAAATGCTATGATGCCTGCTTACCGCTTCTTTCAGCCTATGAATCGGCAATGGGCCATAACCATGAACTGTATGAGGCCATTAAATCCATTGATAAGCACGCGTTGAATCCAGTGCAACAAAAGTTGATTGCCGATAGTTTACGTGATTTTGAATTATCTGGAGTCGCACTCAATAAAGAGCGTAAAAAACGATTTGAAGCAATTCAGACGCGCCTCGATGAATTAACCAATCAATTTGAACATAATATTTTGGACGCCACGCAAGCATTTACGTTGCACATTAAAGATTCAACGCGTTTGGCCGGATTACCGGAACACGCTTTAAATACAGCGAAAGAACTCGCGGCCGAAAAAGGCCTTGATGGACATGTACTCACTCTGGAATATCCATGTTACCAAGCGGTAATGACCTATGCCGAAGATCGGGCATTACGTGAAGAGATGTATCAAGCTTTTATTACGCGAGCTTCAGACCAAGGACCCAATGCGCATACCTATGACAATACACCTTTAATCAATGAAATTTTAGCCTTGCGTCACGAAAAAGCCGAGCTTTTAGGTTTTAACAATTATGCAGAATTGTCCATTGCGACCAAAATGGCCGAGTCTACCAATCAAGTTAGAGAATTTATGAATGACTTGGTCAAGCGCATCCATGACCAAGCTGCCACGGAATTCAAGCAGCTGGAGCAATTTGCCAAAGAACAATTTAAGCTAAATCCCGTCAAACCGTGGGACGTGGGTTATTTGTCTGAAAAACGAAGACAAGCTTTATTTACCTTGTCACAAGAAGATCTACGTCCCTATTTCCCACAACCTAAGGTCATGCAAGGGTTATTCGATTTAGTTAAAAAGCTGTATGGCATGTCAATTGAAGAAGTAAAGGGTGTGGATATTTGGCATAAAGATGTCCAATGTTATTGTGTGGTCGACGAACATGGAACGGTTCGAGGCTACGTATATACTGATTTATTTGCTAGACCCAACAAACACAGCGGTGCGTGGATGGACTCATTGCAAAGTCGCAGAAGATTGGAGGATGGTAAGGTACAGTTGCCGATAGCAACTTTGACCTGTAATTTTGCCAAAGCATCCGCCAATAAACCCGCGATGTTATCCCATGAGGAAGTAGTTACTTTATTCCATGAGTTTGGTCATTGTCTGCATCACATTTTAACTCAAGTCGATTATCTAGGTGCTTCTGGCATCAATGGGGTAGAGTGGGACGCCGTAGAATTACCCAGTCAATTTTTTGAAAATTGGTGCTGGGAAAAAAGTGGTTTGGATGTTTTAACCGCACATGTGGACAGCGGTGAACCGATTCCCGAATCGCTTTTTGAGCGGTTGATCGCTGCTAAAAATTTCCAATCGGCGATGGCGATGTTACGGCAGATGGAGTTTTCTATATTTGATTTCCGTATTCATCAAGAGTATATGCCAAGCCAAGATTCCTTGGTTGAGAATATTTTGGCTGATGTTCGTTCTAAAACCAGCGTGATCCCGGTTGTACCATATAACCGTTTTCCACACAGTTTTAGTCATATATTTGCTGGTGGATATGCAGCAGGGTACTACAGTTACAGTTGGGCAGAAGTGTTGTCCAGCGATGCTTTTTCTCGATTTGAAGAGGAAGGAGTTTTAAATCCCCAAACCGGACGCGATTTCTTGCATCATATTTTGGAAGTCGGCAGCTCGAAGAAAGCGGCCGAGGCCTATAAAGAGTTCCGAGGCCGCCCAGCAACGGTTGATGCGCTATTACGTCACAATGGAATTCAAGGTTAAAGCAAACCTGGGTGAGGGCAAAGTCTCAAACCCAGGAAATTCCCTCTGAATTTTCAAAAGAAAACTGCTATTGTGTGTACATTTTATGTTATACTTATAGTGTACAAAGGGGGCGACCTGGCTTCGACGTGGGTTGCAAAACCAGAGGTGCATGCCGAGAATGAGAACTCTCGTAAATCAGACTCAAATAAATATAAATGCAAACGATGAAAACTTTGCTGGTGGGGAAGCTATCGCTGCCTAATAAGCACTTTAGATGAACCATCACTGTGTACTGGCCAATAAACCCAGTATCCCGTTCGACCGAGCCCGCTTATCGGTATCGAATCAACGGTCATAAGAGATAAGCTAGTGTCTTAATCCATCCCGTATTAAGATGCGAAATTCAGGGAATCGCTGTGTAGTATCCTGCCCGTCGGAGAATGCACAGTTAAATCAAAAGACACGGCTACGCATGTAGAGCTGAAGGCAGAGGATTTGCGGACGCGGGTTCGATTCCCGCCGCCTCCACCAAGCTATTGATTTATAACAAATTTTTATTAATTTGTTCCCGCTGATTATTGCTTCATTGAAATAAACATTAATAAGTAACTATTTGATTATATTTGAAATCCTATTTTTTAATCATTTATTCTCTCTCAAATAGTATATTTTAAAAGTACCCAAATTATGCCCAAAAAGGAGTTTTAATTAGTTAGACTATAGTCACCTACATATTGTAGCTATATGGGGGGAAGTAACTTGTGGTAGATAACGTACCTGATCCATAAGAAATTTGCTAAAATGGGGCAAAAGATTATTACATAATCCAATGGCAGGCTGAATTGAAAAAAATTAGATATCCGAAGTTTATGATGGATAAGATTATTTAATTGGCGTTCCTTGATGAAAAATCATACGCCATTTGTTATTTCTTAAACGCCAAATAGATGATCTTGCAGCCTGCTTAGTTTCTGAAACAGGTGTATCCTTTATAGAGCTAATATAGGTTAGTAAAATCATATCTCCAGAAAGTTGCTGTGCTTTGAATAAAGAAGCTGTACGTTCAGATTGATCATTGCTCTTAAGCCATTCTGCTACTGCTTTTTTATTGTACTCATTAGCACTACTTCCAATCTCAATAAACTCGTCATCAATTAAATCAATCAAATTGGTTAAGGAATCAGTCTTCTCTAATAATTGTTCTTCAAGTTTTATAATTAAATTAGTTAATGAATCGTCCATATTTATTTCAAGTGATTATATGTAGTGTTTAATACTAACATATCCATAAGAAGGATTTATATCAAATCGAATTTCTGTGTTAACGGGTTTCCACAAAATGATGGGTTTGCGAACGAATAAAATTGATATTCAAAATGTCTAACTCACCACGAAAATCAGTTCGAAAACTCTATACATTAATCAAAGTTCATTTTAATCTATTCTTTTAGCCTTTCTGAACAAGAGGAATAATGAGAGTAGGGTATGCCAGAGTTTCAACACATGAACAAAATTTGGACTTACAGCTTGATGAATTAAAGAAAGCAGGATGTGAGCAAATATTTACAGATAAAATAAGTGGCTCTGTCTCTGAGCGACCTGGTTTAGAAAAAGTTGAAAATTTTCTTAGAGAAGGGGATGTGTTGGTCGTTTGGCGATTGGATAGATTAGGGAGATCCCTTAAACATCTTATTTCTTATGTCAGTAAATTAGAGGAAAAGGGAATAGGTTTTCATAGCGTTACCGAGGCCATTAATACTGAAACACCTTCTGGCAAATTTATGTTTCATGTTTTTGGAGCACTTTCTGAATTTGAACGTAACTTAATTAAAGAGCGAACCCTTACGGGTCTTGAAGCTGCAAGAGCTAGAGGTCGACAAGGAGGCAGGCCAGAAAAGCTTAGTGATGAACAAAAAGAACTTGTAAAAACTCTTTATGCTAATAAAAAACATTCAATTCAATCCATTTGCAAAATGGTTGGCGTAGGAAAAACTACACTATATAAATATATCAACCAATGAATTGAATATGTTTATACTGGATCTAAAGCTCACGGTTGACAGATAGTCAGTTGCCAATTTTGATAAAGGAGTAAAACTAAGGCGGAAAGAGCACAAAATAGTAATAAAGTTTAAATGTAATGCTAGATCAATAAGGAAATCCATCGAATGATAGGGAGCAAAGGTATAAATGTCGTTTATTTTGATGAGTCAGGTAATACCGAGCAGGGATTCAAAGATAAGAAACAGCCTTTTATTACTTTTGCGTCACATAATTTTTCAGAAAGTAGTTGCAAAAAGATTCTGAAAAGCCACTTCCCTCGAAGTCAAGCTAAAGAAGTCAAATATTCAAGTCTGGGAAAAAAAGGACGAGTTGATAAATGTTATAATGTCCTGATTGAATTAAAGAAAAACGGAGACTCTTGTTTTAAAGCGTATTCTGTATATAAACCTCTCTTTCTATTTCATTCCTTTTTAACTTTATTTCACGATAGCGCTTATGAAAAAAAATTTCCTAATAAATCTCATGTTACTGGTGATCCGGATTGGACCTTCTCTAGGATGCACGCTTTATGGTTTCATTTTATTAGAATTAAAGGATTAGACTATATATTTAAATTGATTGATCTGTACTCATCTTTTATAAAGGAGAAGTCGGAGAAGGGGTATGAGTCTTTAATTAAACATATTGAAATTTTAACAAATGAATGTGAACAGGAAGCTCTAATTTATAACTGGATTTTAAATACGACTTTTGAAGACAGTGTGAAACTTATTAATGGCGGGTCATTTCAAGATGAATCCGTCAAACCGTCGTGGTTGGATACCACATTACCCTGCGTGTATCAGCTACTAAATCATTGGGCATATTTTTTTGATGGTAAAAATTTTGATGTAGTCCATGATGCTTCCTGGGTATTAAAAAAAGAGAATGGATTATTAATAAATTACAAGGGATTGCAAAGGATAAGCCAAGGATATTAAATTCAAAAGTCCAAGATAAGGGTTTTTATGTTTTTCCTGATTACTTACCAATACATAGTTTTGAATTTGAAAATTCAGAAAATTATGCTGCGTTGCAAATAGCAGACTTGTTGGCCGGATTAATAAATGAATGTGTGGCTGATTTTTGCACCGAAAAACCTAGTAATGAATACATTGATGTAATTAGTGACCTTATTGCAGAGGATAGTTTTATATATATGTTTCCAATTATTCATTATGCTCGAGAAGAAGATCAGCAAATAATATGCAGTAGAAATGTTCGATTTATGTGATGGCAAAATATAATACAGCTAAAGAGCATGTTTGTACAGAATGTTCCAAAAAACATGATTTGGATGTCTAAAAACTATTTTTATGTCTCTAGGTAATCCTTGGGGTTAAACTATAAATTTGGTCTAGCTCATCTATTGCGGTATTAAGGTCATTACAATGACTTAGAGACTTTAAGTGATATGCCAAAATGTGTTTATAAATATATTGTAGTTGAAAAGTAAGTTTTCGTGACTGCTCGTAACCCTCATAATTATGTACAAAATTATTCCGTATTAACCGAATAGCATTTAGACATTCTCCAATATACGATTCATTTGGGAAAATAACCTCGCATCTATTGAGAAAGTCCTTAATTTTAGTTCGTTGGTTTTGATTCTTCTTCGAAAGTAAAAGTTCTATTGAATTCCATAAAATGGTTAATGAAAGATTCGATTCATTCCAGTCTAAAGATCTTATATACAATAAAAGACTTTTTTTTATAATATCCTTATAAGGACATTTATGAATAATTTTTAAATCCCTTTCAATTCTTTTTTTTGTTTCTTTTGGGATATTAATTAGTTCAGTAGATGATGAATTAATTTCACAGTGAATATCCTGATTTAAAAGATCACCTTGAATCTTATGTAGGGTATGGTGTGAGCCTAACCTCAATTTGTTTATGGGCTCAGAACGTCCATCAAAAGTCATATCCCAATTACTATTAATGTAGATATTAACTAAAGCGCGAAATATGTCCATATTATTTAAATGGTCATTTAATTCATTAGATGAGGTATTAGTAGTGATCACACATTTTATAAACGTTTTTAGTTCGTTATATTTATACCTATTTAAAATAGTTTTTCTGGATTGAAACTTAGAAGGAAATTTTTTGTAAAATTTAATCTCACTTTCAAATATTCGAATTTGTCTAAATGAAACTTTTTTGGCAGATATAGAGGTGAGGCAATGCTTTGTTTCATTGACTAATACTAGTTTATTAATTTTATCTTCTAATAAATTTAACAAGTTATCTGAATTTTCTTGTTTTTTTTCAATTAGTTCCTTTATTGAGTCATAGATTAATTGTTGACAGAGAGAATTATCCAATTTCGAATTAAATTTGAAAAATTCAGTCAAACAATTTAATTGCGGAAATAAGAAATTTTGAAAATCTGTAGTAAAAAAATCGTTAATGATAATAGGAAGATTGCCTCCATTTATTTTTGAGTGCATGCTGAGCCATATTATTAGCTTATCGGGTTTATTTTTAACATCCTTCCATTCAACGGAGCTCATTACATCTCCTTACTATTTATTTTAATTTTAGACAAATTTTAATAAGTTAATTGTTTACTCATTTTATTTTAAATTAACGTTTAAAATAGGACCAAGAAGTTAGGAAAACCCCGATTTTCTTACTGATGAACTAGTCAAGAAGGGAGGTGTCCTAAAAACACAATAATATGGAATAGATTTTTTTAAATAAGAAATTTGATCTTAAGGACATCCAAGCTCGTATTCAGCAAATACAAAAGATTATTGAGCAAGGTAGCATATAATCTGGATGGCAGTGATGGCATCTTAGTTTAATCGCGTTTTGACAATAGGCTTAATAGAACCTGCATTTATATTATTTGAATTATAATAAAACGTTGCTATTAATAGCAGTGAAGCAATGGCGAGTGAAATTAGTTTTAATCCGAAACAAATGTTACCGGCGCTGTTTATTTTAATTGGTCTTTGAACTTGTTCTTTATTAGTTATCACTGGGTCGTTCCTATTTAATAACTCTTCATAAAATTCTGCCTGCTTTTTATTATTTGTAGCTAAAAATAAATATTGGCCAGCATCGGCAACAAAAAAAAGTAATAAAAAAGTTAGAATTAATTTTATTTCAAATGAAAAGTATGCCTCTTGTATAAAAAACCAGCAAACACCACCTTCTCCAAATGCAAGCTGTCGGCATATACTAGAAAGAGTTTTTGTGTTATCAGAGTAAACAGCCCAAAATTTTTTATGTATTTCGAGTTCTATTTCTTCTTTTTGTTGGCCCGATGTTTTGTTATTCATTTTGGTTTCCTCTATCAATTGTTATTGGGATAAGGTGAAAATCCGGGACCTGGGTTTCCAGTATTTATGTATGAAGGTGAGGAGCCCCTAGCTTTATTATTCGGACTATAATTATAGGAGCGGACAGAGTAACTATTGATTTTGGAAACGGGTATTACTATTTCCGAATTTTTACATTTTTGAGAGTTATTGCACTTTACAATTGCGTAATGATTCCCTAAAAAGGTTTGCCTTCTGTAAATAGTGATATCTGTTTTTTTTAATCCATTTTTTTTTGCATTTTGAAAAATTGTATTTTCCATTAATGCAAATTGTGATTGTTCCGAGTTATCTTTAGTTGTAGAGCAAGCCGCTAGAATCAGACAGTAACCAAATATGGTCAGAACCCTGAAAATCATAGTCTCTTCCTTAAGCTAATAGTTTCCCTCTTTATTATAGTCAA
The DNA here is from genome assembly GCF_977063395.2 of Legionella nigrisilvae. Taxonomy (NCBI): domain Bacteria; kingdom Pseudomonadati; phylum Pseudomonadota; class Gammaproteobacteria; order Legionellales; family Legionellaceae; genus Legionella; species Legionella nigrisilvae. Next base: position 313,622 of record NZ_CDRUGZ020000019.1, on the reverse strand, counting down.
TTATTTATAATCAATTTTAATAAAAATTAACCATATTAGGGCCAACTATATTATAGTTCCCCATTAATCTCTTTTTATTCCTGCTTATTCATTTGACTTTGTTTTAAAACAAAGACCACTCATAAATTGGTTGAAGTATTTTATTTTTTACAAGTTAAATAATACCGCGTCTAAGGGGTTAAAAGGGCATTGATTCTTTTGAACATATGACTAGGGCCGGGTAGTAAAGTAAACCCCCGATTTTCTTCCCGATGAACGATCCAGAAGGGTGGATGTCCCCAAATCCCACAATTAAGGCATTTCGGTGTAAAGGAGCCATCTATATAATGAGAATGAACGCTTACTAAAATCTCAGACTTAAACTGATTCCTTAAATACAACTATCTTTTATTTTTTCGTCCCCTGCCTCGTGCTAACTTCGTCGCTGCACGGGCGGCAATTTTCTTTGCTTCTATCTCAGCAAAATGTGCATTTTCTTTTTCTATATTTTCTGGCATTTCAAAGGTAATGGCACCCAATATTTTACCTCGTATTTCATTAATTAAAATAACGGAAGCTTTATGCATATCAACATGACCACGGCTACGGACGCAGCCACGCTTACGACCAATAGATGCAATTAATTCTTCTTTACCCATAGGCTTTTCTTCCAGTTTATAACGCTCCATTAAGCGTTCCGGATAGGCTACAAGTAAATATTCTGCTGCAAAGTCGGCAATATCATCATATTCAAAGGCAGTATCTTTAACAGCCCCCGATACAGCTAACCGATAACCACTATTTTCATTAGCAATTTTTGGCCACAACATACCTGGAGTATCAAAAAGGTATAAGCCATCTTCTAAACGAAACTTCATGGGGTCAGGCCTTGAATGGTGAAGAAATTGGGAATATTTTTGCTTGCATTATTCTCGTGTGAGTAAAAGAGTCAAAAAATTACGACTAGAGTTTTGAAAATTCACAATTCAAGGCCTGACCCCGCACGTATGACCCCGCACGTATGTTTTGCACTTACTTTTTAGTTTTGCTTAATATGGGCAAAAGCGATAGATCTTGTGGCCGTACGGGAGAAATTGCCTCCCTGGATTGATTATTTGGAAGCAATGTTATTGCTGTAATCAAACCTATAATGGCCATAAAAAATAGATAATATGAGGGGGCTGTAGGACTAACATTGTTTATAAGTAAGGTAACAATTAGCGGGGTAGTCCCACCAAATAAGGCATTTCCTAAATTGTATGAAAAAGCGATGACGCTGTAACGTATATTCTCAGGGCAATTTTCAACAATGGCGGTCATGGTATTACCTTGGTCTAAGGAGCTAAGAAGGGTTGCTATACCTAGAGCTAAAGAAGTCATTAATAATGATTTAAACTGCAATAAATAAAAACAAGGGAAAATTAATAATAGAATAGCTAGGCTTGTGATTATTATCATTTTTTTTCGACTAAAATAATCTCCAAAAACTCCTCCAAAGGGAACGATAAATAACATGGTAATTAATATGATAGTTTGAAAAGTTAACGCTGTTTTGAAGGGGAAACCCATGTAATGTTCTAAATAGGTGGCGATATAACCAACAAAAAAATAATAAAATGTGGCACTCATACAAGTAAGTCCCAAAATTTTAATGAGTTGGTAAGGGGCATATCTCATAGCAGTAATAAAGGGTCTATTTTCAATAAGATGATTTGTTTTTAAATATGAGTACACTTTGGTTTCAGATAATTGAAAACGATAATATGTAAGTAATGAACCGAATAGACCTACTACAAGAAAAGGTAACCGCCAGGCCCACGTATTGATAGTTTCTACAGAAAAAAATAAATTAAGTAATATTAATGTTAATGTTGCAAATAAAAACCCCAAATTTGCTCCACTTGCTGCAAAACTGGTAATAAATCCCCGATGTTTAGGTGAAGCTGATTCAGCCAGATAAATCATTATACCGCTGTATTCACCACCTATGGATAATCCTTGTATTAATCGCAGTAAAACAAATAGGGTCGGAGCTAATACTCCTATCTCTTTATAAGTAGGAATAATACCAACTAAGAAGGTGGATAAGGTAATAATGAGTAATGAAATTCTTAATGTTTTTGCCCGGCCTCGAGTATCTCCATAATAACCAAAAAAAATACCGCCAATAGGACGACAAATAAAGCCAATTGCAAATACCATTAAGGCGTCAATAGTTGAAGTGCTTGCAGATTCTTGAGGAAAAAATTTTCCCCCAATGATTGGAGCCATAAAAATAAATAACCCAAAATCAAACCATTCTATAATGTTACCCATACTTGAAATGAGTATTGCTTTATTTTTCAATTAAAATTGCCAAAATTTCGTTAATATGACGTACATAATGAAGAGCAAACCTCGTATGCTTTGTAACAGATTTTATCAAATAGTTATAATCATATTAAAGAAAAAGAGGTGTAAATCAAGCATTAATGGCGTCAGGCCTTGAATTGTGATCGACCGAGCCCGCTTATCGGTATCGAATCAACGGTCATAAGAGATAAGCTAGTGTCTTAATCCATCCCGTATTAAGATGCGAAATTCAGGGAATCGCTGTGTAGTATCCTGCCCGTCGGAGAATGCACAGTTAAATCAAAAGACACGGCTACGCATGTAGAGCTGAAGGCAGAGGATTTGCGGACGCGGGTTCGATTCCCGCCGCTCCCACCATATAACTCCTTGATTTATAAGCCCATTATCCACTATATCGCGGCACCATTTAGTATTATTTGATTGGTCTAAGTGTCCCTGATTTAATTTGATTATCAATCCATTTTTTAGCTTTGTTAATTACATATCTTTTTGCTTCTCAAACGAGTTAAGTATTTACAAATTGATACTGTCGATAATCAACTCAGTATCTACACTGAGTGTCGGGCACACTCCAAATTCCAATAATTTATTAAATTAGCGATTAGAGGATACGAGGAAACGAAGCAGAAGTCGTTTCGCATGGGGTACATCGACAAATGCATCACGTGCATGGAGAATAACGTGGTTATTGATAATCAGTAAATCCCCTGCTTTTAGAGTGAAGCGTAATTCAAGATCAGGGTGAGTGGCAAGACGATCATATAGGTCAAACAAAATTTTCGCTTCAGGATCAATTGTAACTCCCGGATGACGTTCTGCACTTCGGAAATAATCTGAGAGATAAACCGTTTTAAGTTGACCCTCATGGTGTGCACAAGGTGTTATCCAGACAACTGGGGGAGTTCCTGGAGCTTGTTCGTTGCGTAAGTCGAGTAATACAGGTTCAAACAATCGGTGTATCAGATGTGGTGACTCGCTGCGTAAAGCATTGAATACAGAAACTGAACTCGTCAAGCGACTTTCCCCGCCTTGTGCCGCAGGTCGGATGGTAAGGAGCCCCAGCAGGTCAGCGCCGTCGCAATGAGGAAGAAATTCCCGGTTAGTGAGGTAATTCCGTGCATAGTTATTATTTACCTCAGGGTGATTACATACTTCCCCAATGAGGTCATTTTGTGGGTTTTGGATGCCTAAATGGCCAAATTGACTGCCGAAAATTGCCATGAATAATTTAGCGCGTGCTATTGACCAACGCTCAATCGGAATACCGCGGATCAGGATAAAGCCTCGACCTTTAAACAATGCAGTGCAACATTCATCAATAAGTAATTGTAAATTGACATTACCCCAGTCTCCTGGCCCGATTTCATCAAGGCTGATATCTACTGCTTCCACTTCATCAACTAAAGTATCTATAGCGTTGATTTCCGCTAAAGACAAATGATGGGCGAATGTTTCAGGACTTCCAATTTCCTTAGCCTTCCAGGCGCATTCTCCTTTAAGCTCTTGTGTAGGAATTGACGTATGCTTTCTGGTAAGAAAATGAATGCCTTGTTCTAAAATGGTATATGTTTTCATACGTAGGTTTCTTTAGGTTCGGTACCTAGAATCAATGCGCTCAAGTTTTCGCAGAAAAGTAGGCCAGGCAAATGTCCCCAAGGTTCCATCGTACCAAGCGCGACTCATTTTTTGAACTTTTTCAGGAATACCCTGTATCGGTTTATTTAGTTCTCTGCTATGGGTTGTGGCGCGCAACTGCATGGAGCAGGCAGATTCTAAGTAGTAAATCAGTAACCAGGCAGCCCCACAGTTAGGTCCCACCGCTAATGTTCCATGATTGCGAAGCAGCATGAGATGTTTGGAGCCTAAATCAGCAACCAGCTGTTCCCCTTCGTGAGAATCAAGTACAATACCTTCATAGTCATGATAGGCAAGCTCGCCACCAATGATCATGGCATTCTGCGTTAGTGGTAATAGCCCTTCTGCGCACACAGAAAGCGCAACACCATCTAGGGTATGAAGATGGATAATGCATTTTGCATCGTCTCGTGCCTTATGGATTGCACTGTGGATGGCAAAAGCTGCTGGATTGATCATTTTGCTTTCCGACTCAATCACATTGCCTTCTACATCAACCTTTATCAGGCTTGAAGCGGTCACTTCTTCAAACATCAAGCCGAATGGGCTTAGCAGGTAATGGTGTTTGCTTCCAGGTACTCGCATTGATATGTGAGTGAAGATCAAATCGTCCCAACCTTTCCAGGCAACAAGACGATAGAGTGCAGCTAAATCGACACGTGCGGCCCATTCGTCAATAGTCATACCTCTAGGGCAATCTTTGTAGTATACCCCTGCAGTAGTCATTTCTACCTCCTCCTGCCCAGAGCTTTAACGTATGGTGAAAATGAGCTTATGAGTTAAACGACTTTTTCCAATCCTTCTCTCATGAAATATAGCATGTATTTTCAAGCTAAGGGGCGTGAGCGAAATAATTTCCGGTTTTGGAAAATTCACGACCATATTAATAATGGGGTCAGGCCTTGCAGTGTAATAATGGGGTCAGGCCTTGAATTGTGAATTTCAATTGAAGATTGATGGAGTCTATTGACGCTCAGAATGGAATGAATTAAAAACATGTCAAGGAAAAGATAATTAATAGTCCAACATGGCAAGATCACTGCGAATAGAGTTCCCAGGAGCGTTGTATCACATCACCTCAAGAGGAGATGGTCAGGAGCGTATCTACATTTCAGAGGAAGATAGAAATCTATTTTTAAAGACATTTTCTGAGGTATGCTTAAGATGTACTTGGGTATGTTACGCATACTGTCTCATGGATAATCATTACCATCTGTTAATAGAGACTCCAGCTGGAAATTTAAGTAAAGGGATGCAATTACTTAATGGTGTCTATACTCAAAGATTTAATCGAACCCACAATCGCGTGGGGCACGTTTTTCAAGGGCGATTCAAATCAATATTAGTTGATAAAGAGCGTTATTTGCTTGAGTTATCAAGATACATTGTATTAAATCCTGTACGCGCAAAAATGGTTACTTCACCAGATGAATGGAAATGGAGTAGTTATCAAGCTACGACATTAAAAGAGTCTAAACCCAATTGGTTGCATACAGATAAAATTCTTTGTTTATTTAGTGAAGATGTGGCCGTAGCCATTCATAAATATCGAGAATTTGTCATTGATGGAATAACGAGTAAGTCACCATGGAGTGATTTAAAAAAACAAATTTACTTGGGAAATGATGAGTTTATTAATGAGATGTTGAAAAAAATCGACCCTCAAATGAATCTAATAGATATCCCAAAAACTCAATATGAAACAGAGAGTTACACTTTAAAAGAGATAGAGCAAAAGACCAGTACAAGAAATGAAGGAATTCAAGTTGCGTACAAAAGTGGTCAATTTAGTTTAAAAGAAATTGGAGAATATTTTTGCTTGCATTATTCTAGTGTGAGTAAAATAGTTAAAAATTACGACTATAGTTTCGAAAATTCACAATTCAAGGCCTGACCCCGTAAGTGTGACCCCGTAAGTGTGACCCCGTAAGTGTGACCCCGTAAGTGTGACCCCGTAAGTGACCTTAAATGGGAACGGATCAGGTAAAGAATTACCACTCATGAATGGCTTAGTTAAAATTTTAGATTTAAATCTATTATTAACGAAATCAGAAATCGATTCTTCAGAAAATTTTTTATACTCAATTGAAAGATAATGGTTTTAATAAAAATAGCAGATAGAATAGTTGATTATTTTTTTAAGCTTTCATTACCTGACAATAAAGAAAGGTGTAATTGATGAAAAGAACTTCTAATGATCCACTGCACGGTATTACCCTCGAGGCTATCTTAAATAGTTTGTTGCTTCGTTATGGTTGGGAAGGCTTGGCGGAAAGAGTCAAGATTAATTGCTTTTCTTCGAACCCCAGCATCAAATCAAGTCTTAAATTCCTGCGCAGAACACCATGGGCAAGGAGTGAAGTAGAAGCCCTTTATCTTGCGTCCTTAAAAAATAAAAATTGCGACAACCCATAATTACTGGAGTATTAACTAATATGAAGGATGTTTTCATTAATAAAGAACCTGTTGAACTTTTCAAAATTCTTAAATTTGAAGGTATCGCCTCGAGTGGAGCAGAAGCTAAGGATATGATAGCTGCGGGCGCTGTATTGGTAAACGGGGTAATAGAAAAACAAAAAAGAAAGAAGATGGTTGCGGGAGATACGATTGAATTGAAAGGCGAGGTCTTTCGGCTAAAGTTGGGTACTGATTAACAATTTAATACAAGCAGGCTGTAAAAATGGGTAAAAATCCGGAAGAATTACAGCGCTCCAAAGATGTTTTCAATTTTTAGAATAGGGTATTTTGTTGCGAGCTAGAAAAGCAGATAGTGATTAAATTTGTTATTAGGCCGAAGCAAGTGTGACTCGAAGGTTAAATTATGATGTGTAAAGTTGATCCTAACAATATTTCTATTTTACGCAGTGTTGCGGGAGGATTCTTACTCTGTGGATTTATTTCCATAGTATTAGGTAAAACATATTGTAAACGAACTATTACACGCATAGAGGAACCTATTTCATTTTGGGGAACGGTTGCTATTTATTTATCATTGGGAATAATGATGCTGTTGGGGACTTATGTATGCCAACATTAAACGGTAAGTCTAATTACTTTTAATCTTTAAGTATAAGTTGGAAATCTGGACATTATTAAATATCAAAGGGTTTTTGCGGGAAATTTTTCGTAATGCCAGGCAAGATTAAATGCAAACCATCATTGAAGAGCTATTTGATAGCGAAGGCAAATATCGAGCGGAGTAGTATTAATAAAGGGCCACTCTTTATGCCTCATTACACTAACGATATTGTCCGTTTACAAATGCGAGTTCTTTATATAAAAGGATGTACCAAACGTTTTTCCAAAGACTCTATTTGCGCTAAATACGTATGCAGAAAAATTTTACATCTTTGTACAAAGACTAAAAATGGCGTAGGGCAATTGTAAAAATAATCTCTGAGTGTTAAGAAGAATATGCGCTTAAATATAAGTCTGATTAATTAATAGCACCAATACGATGAACTGTTCTTATTAAAATTTAAAAAATATTCCTAGAATGAAAGTGGGGAAGGTAACTAAGTTCCATTAGCATGGTTATCACAGAAATGAAGATGATACTTCAGCGTTTGTCTTAGGTTGGTATTGCCGATAAGTCGGGATGGGTTCCCCATTCTCTTGTAATCCACACCCATCTTTCCCCATATCTCTAATCTTATTAAACGCATCTTGCGCTGCTTTCTGCGCTAGTTCTACTGTTTTGCCTTTGGTGGAATCCCATATCTTTTTCCCATCAGGATCCATATAAGGAGATTTATTTTCTTTCGCTGCTCTCTGGTATTGCCTTAACACATCATAATTGCCTACATGATAAGCTTCCAATATTTCGGTCAGCGCATGGATTTTCAAATCTCTTTTTTTATCCTGATGATATAAGCGGGCAGCAGATTTCCGGTCTTTACGTAAGGCAGCAATATGTAAGCGGATCTCACCTTCTATACTTGGATCAGGTTTATACTCGCCTAATTGTTTGCTATCAGAGAATTCTTTTTTCCGCTCTCGATTGTTGTCTTCCTTGTAATCCTTGTATGCAGATGGAGGTAACTTGGGTATAAGGAGACTATGTTTAGGGAAAAAGGTCATTTCGGCAGTGTTAAAGCAATCATCGTTCCGGACCCAGCACCCTAGAGTATTGCTGAGCTTTTTTTGGGCCTCTTGACGTTGGGCTTCTGTTTGACTCCCATATTTCGTGAAGTCGGTACCCCAAAAAACACGAATACCTTCATGCGACTGTACGAATTGATGTGCTAAAGACATAGGGTTATCTTTATCTGTAGTGGCATCGTTCTTCTCATAGTGTCTGGCATGAGTAAAAAAAACGTCTGTTTTTTGTGTTACTGGATTGAGGCCGAGGATGGCTAATCCCATACATCCATTGAGGCCTGAAGTCCATAACATATCTACATCAGAATGTTCGATATCTTCGATAACCAATCCCGGACCCTCCCCGGTATCATTACCACTTAAGCCAATGACATGTTCTATTGCCGTTTCAAACCAGCTGTCTTTGCCCACTTGAGTTCCTTTAGGAAATGAAATGTCTTTCCCCCAGTAATGATCACATGAATATAACGTATCTGGATTGAGTTCTTTAGAATACATGATTAGCCCAGGATTTGATGAGCAGTTATAAAAAGTATAGTAGGAAAAATAGAGAATAATTGCGCTATAAGGGGGGAAATTAGCGAATCAGAATTAAAGAAGATATATCAAGAATTTTTGCCTATAGGCTTAGCCATTTCGTTAATCTCATCATTCAAGAAGTGAGGGTCTGCAAAGCATTTTCAATGAGCAGCCTCAACTATAGTTCATTATGCTCCTTCATTCTTTTTTATTTTTCCCATTGACTTGGTAATATCGTGTACATTTTAAACTATAATAAATCATCAGGATTTTTAATTAATCTTAGGAGTGATTGAAATTAGAGGTAGCGTATTGTGTTAAAAAAGCATGAAGATACCTTTGTGAAAGAGGACAGTAAGAATTTACCCAATGTTAACTATTTATGGATTGGTCCTCCTAAAATTGATTCTTCCGGAGAAAATAAGTTAGGGTCTGATGTTGAGGATGTTATTGAGGTCTCACGAAGATGTTCGAATAAGATTTGCTATTATTGTCTTGATGAACATGTTCCACATTATCATGATTTATTCAAAAAGAATGATTGCACTGTAGAGGTTAAATCAATAGATCAATACATAGCAGCCATGCAAAAAAATGAGGATCCTTATATCCGGGAACAAGCGAATAAAATGTCGGAGGTTAGAAGAGAGCTCTTGGCGGAACCTCGCAATCGAATTGTAGATAGAGTGGCCTTTAAAGATGCTTTCTCTTTATTCTTACTAGCAACTGAAGGTGGATATGCGTTAGATGCAAGCGTCCGATTTGCCGATAATACAACTCACTTTACTTTTCCACTTGAAGATAATTTTAAAGCACCTGTGGGTCAAGAGTACGAATCATGGATGTTATATGCATCCCCTACTAAATTAGATCAACCTAGAGTTGCACTGGATAGCTATTTATCAAGATGGGATTCTGTTCAGCAAATAATACGCGAAAATGTGGATGATATTCATAGAATTTTTAAGTTTCATCAAAATAATGCATCCTTAATCATTGATTCCATTACCAAAGCATTACATTCAATACCCAGCAATAATTTAAATAAATGGAGATTTCAATTTGATAAAACCAATACAAGTTTAGCAAAAGTAAATGGTTTTCCTCTTGTAAAAATGTATCGTAACAGCCATAAACCTCATCTTGAAGTTAGAGAAATCATATTGAAAAGGATCACTGAGTATCTTAAACAACCGCGTGAGGATCAAGACAATCGAAATGAACTCATTTCTCACTTAGAAAAAGAGCTCCATAATCTTAGAAATACTGATGCTGATGACTACCGCAAGATGATTATATTAAATGCTAAATTACATCAAGTTTTCGAAGCATTAAAAGAACTGGACAGGTGTTTTGAACAGTTACCCAAGGACAATATCGAAATTAGTGCTCATGTGGACAAAGCATATCATCAATTAAAAAATTGGTTGCAAGAAAAACCCCAAATTTCCGATGAAAATCCACAAATCATTATGGACAAGTTTAGGGAAAATATACGAAAGGTCTCCCCAGAGGTTAAAAAACAATTAGACAATATTCTTTTGGCTAAGGCTCATGAGGATTTATCCAGTAAAAGAGACCTAAATCATATTGATGAGAATGGAATGTCTTTATTCCACTTGGCTGTTTTATCTGAGAAACCTGCAATGATTAAGGCACTTTTGCAAAAGAAAGCGGATCCGAACACATTAGATTATGCTGGAAAAAGTCCATTGCATCTCGCAGTCAAAAGCGGCAGTCATGATCTTGTCAGAGCACTCTTACCTGAAATAAATGGTGCTAACCCTAATGTGTTAGATGGTGATGGGGTGCCTCCATTACATTACGCTATTCAATTGAAGCAACATAAAATTGTCGGCTCTCTTTTGAGGCGGCATGCTAATCCTGATATGCAAGACAAACAAGGTCTTACTGCCTTACATCACGCGATAAATTCAGGTGATATGCCACTCTTTAACCTAATAATCGATGCGTTAATTAAAGAAGGTCGAGGGCTTAATACTCTCGATCAAAATGGGTTGCCCCCCTTGGTATACGCATTAAGAAAAGGCAATCCTGAAATGATAGAAGTCCTTTTAAAAAAGGGTGCAAATCCAAATTTTGAAGATAAAAGTAACTTAACCATTTTTCATCATGCAATAAAAACAAATCATACTGAGCTTCTCAAAACATTCGTTAAGTTCGGGGCAGATCCAAATATGCCAGGAAAAGGAATATCTCCATTACATTATGCGGTTTTTTTCGGTACTGCTACTTCGGTAGAATCCCTATTAGACGTAGGGGCAGATCCCAATATACGGGGTAAAGATAATAGAACCCCCTTGCATGTAGCTGCATCCCAGGGAAAAAAAGAGGTCGCAGAATTGCTGGTAGGTGGAGGGGCTAAAATAGATGTTATTGACAATAATAAGAAATCTCCAGTCGAGTATGCCAATTCCAAAGGATTTCTATCAATTGCTGAAATGCTCATTAAATTTCAAGAACAGAAAACTGAAATTTCCGAATCAGAAAAGTCTAAAGATACATCAGCTGCTTTTTTACCTACGGTATCTAAAAGTCAACAAGGCTTTTTTGATCATTCAAAAGAGCCAATAAGCACTAACCCAATACAAGAATTTAAATTTGGAGAAGGGCCTAAAAAGTAGTTGCACGAACGAGTTGCATCCACCTTTAGGCATAGGGATAAGAATCTTAGCACTAAGTTAGAATGGGTTTATTGCGGGTTTACACCTCTCAGCGATAGGATACCTAAATCAAGAATTAAATATTTATTGGTGCCACCAAAACGGCACCATTTGCAGACAATTTCAGCACTATAAGTACAACTAAGGTGTATCAACCATTGCCACTTTTCGGTGTGCGTCGGGATGCTCTCTTGTACTTATGCTGTAAAATTCGTACTATAAAATTTATAAATATCAATGGGGTTAATATGAGGCGAGCGGGTTTATTTATTATAGGGATTCTCGTTATTCTAGGATTTTTTATTATCAGTGGTATCAATAAAATTCCAAGATTGGATGAGAAAGTTAAAGCATCCTGGATGCAAGTACAAAATCAATATCAAAGACGATTGGATTTAATTCCTAATCTTGTGAATACAGTTAAGGGGTACGCTAATTTTGAAAAGTCTACATTAACCGATGTGATTAATGCTCGCGCCAATGCAACAAAAGTCACCCTTACCCCGGAAATGTTAAACGATCCTGTGGCTGTGAAAAAATATGAAGAAGCACAGGGCGCTCTGTCTTCAACCCTATCAAGACTTATGGTGGTTGCAGAACGATATCCTGAGTTAAAAGCCAATCAAAATTTCTTGGCACTGCAATCTCAGCTTGAAGGAACAGAAAATCGAATCGCGATTGCGCGAAAAGATTATATCGACACCGTTCAGGAGTATAATACAACGATTAGGACGTTCCCTGGGATTATTTGGGCGAAAATTTACGGTGCCCAAATTAAACCTTCATTTACAGCAACTACAGGTGCGGAAAAGGCACCCCAGGTGAGCTTTTAACCTATGCGTATGAACGCGCGTCCGTTAATTGCATTCATACTAATCCTTTTCTTTTATTTAGGCAGCAGCTTAGCAGTTGCTGCACCTAATTTCCCGACCCTTACGGGCAGAGTCATCGACAATGCGCAACTCCTAACCCCTCAGGCCCAGCAGGACCTCGAAACTCAATTAGCCAAATATGAAGGAACTACAACGAACCAAGTAGTGGTTTTAACCCTCCCTACGTTAAATGGCTATGATATAGAGGATTATGGCTATCAACTCGGACGTCATTGGCAAATTGGACAAAAAGGCAAGAATAACGGGGTGATCCTTATTGTTGCGCCAAAAGAACGAAAAGTACGGATAGAAGTAGGATATGGATTAGAACCTGTTATTACCGATTTGTTAGCCAATCAAATAATTCAAACGGTTATCCTTCCTTCTTTTAAGAAAGGGGAGTATCAAAAAGGGATTATCGAGGGAACCCAGAGTATTTTAGATGTATTAGGTGGGGGGAAAATTACTAAAACCAAAGCCAAAACTCAAACATCGTCCAAATACGGCTGGCTGGAATGGCTTTTCTTTCTTTTAATCATTATTTTTTTCATTCGCAACCCTAGTCTTGCCTTTTTAATATTTGCGGGTTCCGGAAATCGATTCGGAGGAAGAGGTGGAGGGGGCGGTGGAGGGTTTAGCGGCGGGGGCGGTAGTTTTGGCGGCGGAGGTTCATCAGGATCATGGTAAAGATTTTTTCAACTTTAGAGTCAGAGCAAATCACCAAGGCAATTGCTTTGGCGGAGCAACGTACTTGTGCAGAAATTGCGGTGGTTGTTGTCCCCAGAAGTGATCATTATATTGCCGAAATGATGCTGTATGGTTTTGTTTTTGGAAGTTTAATCAATTTTGTATTGTGGGAAACTACAGGATTAAATAAATTTCCTTTATTTTTTTTAATTCAATTGTTATGTATGTTTCTGGTTCCTTTTATTCCAGGTTTAAACCGTGTTTTGCTCTACTTCTTACCCAGAAAATTACTGTTCCATCGCGCATCTCACTTAGGTGCAGAGGAGATCTTGGCCATTACTAAGTCGGTGTCTCATGAGACTCCTGTTGTTTTGCTGTTTATCTCCCTAGCGGAACATTATGTTCATATTTTACCCAATCACAGGATTGCTAATAAAATTGAGGAAAAATCTTGGGATCCAATTATCAATGGATTTACTATAACGTTAAAAAGAGAGAATTTGACAAAAGCCTGTATTGAAACAATCAAGGAAATAGCAACCCTTCTTGAACCCATTTTCCCTGACGATGCAGGAAAAAATTTATATGAAGATGAAGTGCGGCATGGCTTAAAATGATGTACAAGGTCAATATGGGCAAGGGAGCAGACGTACGCGCCATGCCCAGCGATGGCTATATCAAGTATAGAGTTTATTAAATGCACTGGTAAACATTGTGCAGCGATTAGGCAACGCATTCATATTGAATTAGAAGCAGCTTAGGCTGATTTTAATGGCGGCACCAAATCGGGCACCATTTGCAGACAATTTTAGACCTCCAAGAGAACTAAGGTGTAATTGTTAACTAATTCAAAATCTGATTGAGCAGGAGTGCATACAGAGATACAATTCTTCTCCACAAATAAGCTAGGACGAAATGTTCCTATAAATACTTAAGAACAGATACCCTTACAAAGTGTCTTATTTAACATTAAATTAAAACCCAACCCTTATAGAAAGGAATTATTTTTGAAGAAAAGGATTGCAGTAATTGGCTCGGGAATTTCTGGTTTAACAAGTTCCTATATTTTAAGCAAAAATCATGATGTTTCCTTATTTGAAGCCAACGATTATCTTGGTGGTCATACACATACTCTATCTGTCGAAACTAAAGAAGCTCTATACTCGATTGATACCGGCTTCATCGTTTTTAACAAAAGAACATACCCCAACTTTTGTAAATTGCTTGAAGAGTTAAATGTAGCTATTCAACCCAGTGAAATGAGTTTTAGTTATCGCTCTGATCTTCGGGGACTTGAGTACAGTGGTCATAATTTAAATACTCTTTTTTCAGATCGTCGAAACCTATTTAAATTAGACTTTTATCATCTCATCAAAGACATCGTTTTATTTAATTCTGATGCAAAAAAATTCTTGGCTCGAACCAACGACCCCGAAATAAGCATCAAAGACTTCATCACGGAAAACAAGTATTCAGAGCAATTTAAAGAATGTTATCTGATTCCAATGATGGCTGCTATTTGGTCTAAAAATAAAGCCGATACCCTAAATTGCTCTGCTTCATTTATATTACACTTTTATAACAATCATGGGCTTCTAGATTTATTCAACCGACCTCTTTGGTATGTTATTAAACAAGGATCAAAAAACTACATTACACCGATGCTTGAGCGGCTAAAAGATCAAGTTCACTTAAGTTCAAAAGTAGAACGAATAATACGAGAACCTAATAAGATTAAACTAATCATCGATTCTAAAGAACATATCTTTGATGCGGTTGTGTGCGCTACTCATAGCGATCAAGCATTAATGATGCTCGAAAAACCTAGTCCTGAGGAAATCAATATTTTGTCGGCAATAAAATATACTGAGAATGAAGTAGTTCTTCATAAAGATAGAAATGTAATGCCTAAAAATAAAAGGGCTTGGGCAAGTTGGAATTACCTCGATAACCAGAGTGCAGCTCCTACACTTACTTATTATATGAATCGACTGCAATCGATTCATTCTAAGGATGATTTTTTTGTATCAGTTAACCTTGAAAATGAAATTGCTGAAAATCAAATAATCCAATCATTCCGCTATGCGCATCCCTGTTTGACTTTATCTGCGTTAAAAGCTCAAAAGCAAATTAATTTGATTAATGGAATGAATAATACATTCTATGTTGGAAGTTATTGGGGTTATGGCTTTCATGAAGACGGGGTCAATAGTGCGATCAATACCTGTAAGCTGCTAGGAGCCTAGATGATGAACCATCCCATTTTTACAGGTTATGTACGACATCGCCGCTTTTTTCCAAAACGGCATCAGTTTTCATATAAGTTATTTATGTTCTACTTTGATCTGGCTCACATAAATAATACCTTCAAAGACATCAAACAAGTTTCCATTGAGCGTTTTAATTGGTTTTCATTTAAACGAAAAAATTATCTCAACGAATCTACTATCCCTCTTGATGAATATGCTCGTCAACTGGTTATCAATCGGTATGGAACTTACCCAAAAGGAAAAATTTATTTATTATCTCAACTGAGCTGTTTAGGGTATTGCTTTAACCCCATCAGTATTTATTTTATCTTTGATGAGACAAATCAAAATCTTGATTATTTAATTTTAGAGGTCACTAATACACCTTGGGGTGAACGGCATAATTATGTGCTGAAACATTCAGCCAAACCTAAAAATGAAATCTATTCTTATCGATTTCAAAAAGAACTACATGTATCTCCCTTTATGTCCATGAATTATTCTTATCAACTCAATTTGAAACTGAGTCAAGAAAAAATAGTGGTGCATATGGAAAATTATACGGAAGGAAGGAAGGATTTTGATGCAACATTAATTTTAAAGGCCCAAGATAACTGCTCCATTAAAAAAATATTTTGGCACCATCCTTTAATAACTTACAAAGTTGCAGCTGCTATTTATTGGCAAGCACTAAAATTATGGATTAAGGGTGTTCCATTTCATGCACATCCAAGCTCGAATAAAAGGATATCTAATGGATCAAAATAAATATTTGTCTACCCAGAGTAAGGTCACAAGACTTTCCAAAAAAGTCTTTTTCAAGTTATTAAACAGCATCAGCTACGGAGCCATCAAAGTCAATGATGCGAATGGTAGCTATGTATTTGGTAATCAAAAAGAGAAAGAGGATTCAATTGCTACCATTACCATAAACCACCCCAAAGCCTATAAATCCATTCTCATGGGTGGGTCTGTTGGTGCTGGAGCAAGTTACATCGATGGAGTTTGGGATGCAGACAACCTACAAAAATTAATTGCGATTATTATAAAAAATGACTCCCTCTTCAATAATATTGAAAGTCCCATCGCCCGTTTGTTTAGTTTCATTAGGACAATAAGCTATAAATTAAAAATTAACTCAATTCGTCGGGCTAAAGAGAATATTTTAGCCCATTACGATTTAGGAAATGATTTCTTTAAATTAATTCTAGATCCTTCAATGATGTATTCATGTGCCCTTTATCAACCTTCGGGAATCAGTTTGGAGGAGGCGTCACAGAAAAAAATTCAGGCCATTTGTAACAAATTGCAACTAAAACCAAGTGATCATATTTTGGAGATAGGTACAGGATGGGGTGGATTTGCATGTTTTGCCGCGAAAGAATATGGATGCAAGGTCACCACGACAACGATTTCAGAAAAACAATATCTTTATGTCAAAGAAAAAATCAGTCAATTGGGCTTAGATCATCAGATTGAATTATTAAAAGAGGACTACAGAAAGCTTTCCGGGCAATATGATAAAGTAGTTTCAATCGAGATGATTGAGGCCGTTGGACATAAATATTTTAATACCTTCTTCCGTCAATGTAATCGACTGCTAAAACCCGAAGGTTTATTTTTCTTACAGGCAATCGTAATTAATGATCAAGCCTATGAAGCAGCAAAAGATGAGGTTGATTTTATTAAGAAATATATTTTCCCTGGAGGCTGCCTGCCCTCAGTGTTGTCCATAAATAAATCGATTGCCAGTCAAACAACCATGCAATTGCTGTCATTTGAAGACATAGGCCACCATTATGTCTCTACTTTGAATGATTGGCATAAAAAATTATTAGCGAACAAACAGGAAATTCTTGCACAAGGATTTACTGAGTCTTTTATTCGCACATGGGAATTCTATTTTTGTTATTGTGCTGCAGGTTTTCAGAGCAATTACATTAGCGATATTCATGCCTTGTGGCGAAAAAGACGATGAATACATTACATTTCCTAATTCATACAACTGCGTATTATGTTGCCTGGTTTGCATGCATCACTCTTGCTGCTCGTGGCTATGCATGGATAAGCCCTCTTATTGTAGTTGCTTGTGTTGTGTTGCAATTGTACTGGCAATATCAAACGAGAAGAAGCCTTGAAGGGTTGTGGCTTTTACTAGCGATAGTCGTCTCCATCAGTACTATAATCGACAGTGCTTTGGTTTATAAAGGAATTGTAATTTATGCAGCAAACCCTTTTTCTCCCTATTTTACATCCCCTTGGATGATAACGATATGGATAAGTTTTACGGTTGTTTTATATGCCACATTGAGTAGCTTATTTGCTCACCTATTCTTACTTGGCTTTTTGTCATGTGTAGGTTTTGCCTTGGCATTTCGCATTGGCGCGAGCTTAGGCGCTGCTTTTTTTCCGTATGGCAGCAATACGACCTCTGTTATTATCGGGATAATTTGGTCAATTTTATTACCACTTTGTGTTTACTGGTATCAAAAGATAAAGGATGATAAATAATGTATTCTATAGGCATAGTAGTAAGTTATCTTTTTTTACAGATGTGTTTTATGTGGGGATTATATCGTATTCTAAAAAACCCTTCAGTTGTTGATGTTTCTTGGTCATTGGGATTAATGGTTTCAGGGTTAATTTATCTAAGCCTTACACCGTTTAGTTTTCGTACGCTCATTATTAGCTCTCTTCTCATTGTATGGGCTTTACGCCTTGCACTCTATTTATGGTACACGCGAATAAGAAAAGGACATGTGGACAAGCGTTATATTGAACTCAGTGCCAATTGGAAAATTAGCCCCTCTCTTGGTTTTTTTATTAACTTTCAACTCCAAGGGCTGCTCATCCTAATCATTTCAAGTGTATTTTTACTGATTAGCAAATCAGGACTAACTCATATGACCCTGATCGATGTCCTTGCATCTTGTATTATTACACTAGGAGTAATCGGAGAAACTATAGCTGATTTGCAACTGCAACAGTTTAAGAAACAACATAAAGGGGAGGTATGTAACCGAGGTTTATGGAATTATTCACGCCATCCAAATTATTTCTTTGATTGGTTAAGCTGGATTGGATTCGCTTTATTTGCGATACAGTCGAACATAGGATACCTAGGCTTACTTTCGCCTTTGATGTTATATATTGTTTTTACCCGCATCACAGGCCCCTTGACCGAAGAAGGCTCAATACGATCAAGAGGACAAAAATACATTGAATATCAAAAGCAAACTTCAATGTTTTTTCCTTGGTTTAAGAAAAAAATCGATTCTGTATGAAGACAGCAAATATACTACTCAGTCCACATAAGACCATTCCCCAAATAAAATCGATTAATGTTATCTTCCAAGGCCAGTTCGCAAGGATTGAATAATTGGTGAAATCATAAATTCCATAGGTTACCAATCCAAGGATTACTCCACCAGTAAGTGCTTGCAGGTAATTACCTTGTGCGCTGGGCAGAACAAAATAAACAATTCCTAAGGCGATGCAAACATAAACAACTCCTGCTGCCCACCAAATAGGCGTCATGCCCTCTTCCGACTTACGTAATAACATGCCGATGTTTTGGGCATAAACCGATTTCGCAATGATCCCCAACCAAATCATATCCAACACAAAGATACAGACCATAGTTAGGAAAAAAAGTCCTATAAGTTTCATTATCATCTCCTTGATTAACTACTTTTTAGCTAAATTCTGCTCTAATAAAGATTTCGGCATCGGTTTAACATCCCAAACGACTCCCAGGAGTTCTAAAAGTTTGATTAGATAATAAGTAATATCAATTTCCCACCATCGAAAGCCTTGACGTGCTGACGCGGGATAATGATGGTGGTTATTATGCCAACCCTCACCAAGAGTGATGAGAGCAAAGAACAAATTATTTTTACTGTTATCCTGCGTTTCATAACGTCTTGTACCATACACATGGCACAGGGAGTTAATGATTACGGTTGTGTTAAACAATGCCACCAGGGAAACGCTAAAGCCCCAGACTAACATTTCACCAATACCAGTGCCCCATTGAGGCTCATAAGTCTGGAGTATCCAACCGATTATGAAAAGAACAAAAAACAATAATGCTGGCATTAAAATGTCGTAGCGTTCAAGAAAAACCAGTTCTGGATATTGCTCCAAGTCCCTAACTCGCTCCGGATTGTAATTGTAATGCTTTTTTGTTAGAAACCAACCTACATGACTCCACCAAAACCCATGTTGAACTGGAGAATGAGCATCTTCTGGCGTATCAGACACCATATGGTGCTGCCTGTGATGTGCTGCCCACCAAAGTGGACCGCGTTGGGCTGACGTTCCTGCAACTGCTGCAAAAATGAATTGCCAAAAGCGATTGGTTTTGAACGCTTTATGAGAAAAATAACGATGATAAAACGCACCAATCGTAAACAAACGAAAAAAATACAGAATGACTGCAACACTCAAGGCAATCCAACTGAAACGTACATAAAAAACCAAAAGACAGCTAAGGTTAATCAAGATGAAAGGGATGGCTCGAGTCCAATCAATTTTATTACTTAATGGTTCGTCAGGATTATAATGATTCTCACTGACAATCCAACTGTGTATCAAACTTCCTAAAGACTTCATCAAATTAATCCCTAACTCTTCTTTAAATTAAAACGCTCACCTATTGAATAATTAATTATTTTTGGTGTGCTTTGCCTTTGAGTAAAGAGGTATATAGTCAAAACTGGGTGAGCCACTTTCCGAGCCACATTCATCGTAAGTATTATCAGCACACAGAAAAAATTCCTCTGCCCCATATTCTGCTGCCCGAGACATAGCTTCGTCAATAGAGTTGAAATGCCATAGTTCTTTTCCTTTATGAATGAACTCATCAGAATCTTTAGCGATAATTTCAACAATGTATTCATGAAGCTCGATGGGTGAGTAAATTAAAGCGATTGCTCTAGATTCACTCTTAGCCTGTTTGATTAATCCTTCGCGAGTTTGATTTGCCATGATTTATATTCCTTATAAAGGTATTTGCTAAATTATAATTGTCACTTTGCTGATGAATTGATAATTGACTAATGGTAATGCTCCTCTGTTTTACCTCTAAAAAGTGAATAGGCATAGAATGTATATGCAAGCAATATGGGTAACATAATAGCCACGCCGACCAAAATAAATGTGAGTGTCGAAGATGGAGCTGCAGCTTCCCAAATCGTAATCTGATGTGGAATCAAATAAGGATAAACACTTATAGCTATGCCAATATAAGAACACAAAAAAATGATAATACTGTAAATAAAAGGCTTGCGTTCGTTGTTAGAATTTAAAGATAAGTTTCTCCAGGTAAGATAAATTGCAAAGGCCGTAATTAAAGGAAGTGGACTTAATATTAAAAAATTGGGAAATTGATACCAGCGATTGAAGACTTCGGCGCTGTGCAATGGAGTCCAAATGCTAACAAAAATCAAAAAGAAACTTACGCTAACCAGTAACCCCCTGGCATAATGCACCATTTTTCTCTGAAGTCTGCTTCTGCTTTTGATAATCATCCATGTAGCACCAAGAAGCCCATAACCACTGATTAGGGCAACTCCGGTAAATAAGCTAAAAGGAGTTAACCAGCTGGACTGACTAATCGCCATCGTCTGAGGGTTCATTGAGAACCCCTGAACAAAACATCCTAAGATGACTCCTTGAAAAAATGCTGCTGCAATCGAACCGGTTGCAAATAGCCAATTCCATACAGGTTTCGACTTATCCGCTTTAAAACGAAACTCAAAACTAACGCCGCGGAAAATCAATGCTATCAACATGAACATGATAGGGATATAAAGAACGGGCAAAAGAGCCCCATAAACTTGAGGAAATCCTCCATATAATATGGCACCACCAAAAACCAGCCAGGTTTCATTACCATCCCATACAGGGGCAATTGAATTCATCATCTTATCTCTTTCGCTTTCACTGTTGGTAAAGGGAAATAAAATTCCAATCCCTAAATCAAAACCATCTAAAATGACATACATCATGACAATAAAAGCTAGTAATACCGCAAATATAAGTGGAAGCATTATTTTTTCTCCACATTTAGATCAGTCATATACTGAAATGCATGATGTTCGACTTGTTCTTGATCAATGACTTCAGGACCTAAACGAATGAGTTTCAATAAATAATACAGATAAAACCCAAAAACAACTCCATAAGCAATCACAAGCAGTATAAAAGAGATAATCACATCCTCAGCACTAATCGCAGAGATGGCATCATGAGTTTTTAATAACCCGTAGACCACCCAAGGTTGTCTTCCAATTTCAGCAGTGAGCCATCCGGAAATGCTGGCAATAAAACCGAGCGGTGTTAGTGCAAAACACCAATAATGAAACCATTTAGTCTCATAAATTTTGTTTTTGTAACGAAGAAACAGTCCAGCAATAGCCGTGGCGAACATCAAAAGACCGATGCCTACCATAATTCTAAATGAGAAAAATACGGGAGCAACTCTTGGTTGTTGGTCAGGTGCAACAGAGTCTAAACCCACCATTTTGCCATTCCAATCATGAGTATTAATGAAGCTTGCAAGTCTGGGAATTTCAATAGCATAGTTATTTTGTTGTTGCGTCTGAGAAGGCCAAGCAAATAATACTAATGGAGCGCCACTTTGAGTATGCCACAATCCCTCCATGGCCGCTGTTTTAAGCGGTTGATGCTCTTTAACCATGAGACCTACAACATCACCAACACCAATTTGCATAGGAACAAGAATCAAAGCCGCCCAAAGTGCAAAGGACATCGTTTTCTTTGCTGCCTCCATTGTTTTTTTGCGAAGCAAATAGTAAGAGGCGACCCCCATGATGACAAAGCAAGTGGTCACATAAGAGGCCAGAATCATATGGATAAACCGAGGTATAAATGAAGGGTTCATCACCACAGACCACCAGTTATCAACTACGTACTTTCCGCCAATTAACTCATAACCGCTAGGCGTTTGCATCCACGAATTTGCAGACATAATCCAAAATGCAGATATGGTTGTCCCCAGAGCTACCAACAAGGTTGCAATAAAATGGAATACCGGTGGTACTCTTTTCCAACCAAAAAGCATCACTCCCAGAAAACCAGCTTCAAGGAAAAAAGCGGTCAGTGTTTCATAGGCAAATAGTGCACCCAAAACGTTACCGAATTGAGTGATAAATGGTCCAAAATTTGTTCCAATTTGATAGGCAAGGACAATGCCTGAAACAACCCCCATTCCAAAGGTAAGAGCAAAAATCTTGGTCCAAAATTTACATATCTCGAGATAAACTGTTTTTTTTGATTTTAGCCAAAGAAACTCCATGATGACCAAAAAAACAGCCAAGCCTAAATTCAAGGTTGGAAATAAAATATGAAACCCTATGCTAAAACCAAACTGGGCACGTGAAAGAATTTCTACAAGCATTTCATTACTCCGCTCGTACTACTGAGTTTTGTAATGTAGTCTTTGATCAAATTAGGAACATGACCTACTGCATTTAAAATGCAGTATGACTGCATTACGTGGCTAATATAAGATTATCGTATATGCACAATAAATAATCAAATACATATCGTCTATTCTTTCAAAAAAATTATCAATAAGCTTGCTATTACAATGGTGGTTACTCCTGTGCGCATCTTAAAATAAGAAAGGTCCTCATATTTGTATTTTAACAACCAATAATCTAAGCACCAAAGAAGTAGGTAAAGGGGGACTAAAAATGCCGAATAAGGCATTGTTTTACTACTGCCCCATAGAACCCATAGCATTAGAACTATTATGACACTTGCAAAAAGGATTAGGCGGCTAGAAGAATTCGAACGTATCACATATCCCCAAAGAGTTCCGGCCATAAAACTAGCAATAAGTGTTGCATAAGAGTAAAACAATGGTTGTGTGGAACCGAGGTATGGGAGCTCGGTGATTCCTATAAGAGAGCAAAATGCAGCAATAAGAAACGGGAGGGCTCCTAAATAAGTTAAATATATAACAAGACCATTTTTTTGTACCATTGCATTTCCCTCATCCGGCTATTGACTAGTAGGAATATTATAATTCAATAATCTTGATTAAATTCCAATGACTAGATTGTTTGTCTCAATGTAACAAAAAATCTTTGTTCACATAAGTTCTGTGTTTTTCTGAGTCCCTTTAATTTATTAGCAGAACGGATTTATCTGCTATGAAATTTAATGGTTTTTCTATGAAAAATATTGAACTTTTAAACTTAATCAAGCATAGTGAATTCAATTTTCCTTTTTTGCGAAATTTCACGATGGGTCATTATTTGGTTATTGCGGCAAGCAGTGCAATAGGGCAATCGGTTACTACTTTTTTGACCAAGCGTGGCGATAAAGTATTCACCACTGCAAGGGATAACCATAAGATTCATCCAGATTTTATACTCGATGCCAGTAATTTTGATGCAGTTACCGAAGTTTTTCATAAAGTCGGCTCCATTGATGGGGTTGTCAATTGCTCAGGCTCATTACTTTTGAAGAGTGCCCACACGACAACATTTGAAGAGTTTCAAGCCAGCATTAATTCCTCTTTAACAACCGCATTTGCAACAGTTCGTGCAGCTGGTTTAATGATGAAACAAGGCGGCTCGGTTGTATTGATTTCATCAGCAGCTGCATTGGTTGGAATTGCAAATCATGAAGCAATTGCTGCAGCCAAAGCAGGGATAATCGGACTTGCTCAAGCAGCAGCTGCTACTTATGCACCCAATAACTTAAGAGTTAATGTCGTAGCGCCAGGAATGGTGAATAGCCCACTTACCGCTTCCTTATTAAATAACCCTTTGGCCTCTAATGCCTCAAAAATGATGCATGCTCTTGGACGTATAGGAACGCCAGAAGATATTGCCCAGGCAATTATGTTTTTACTTAGTCCTGAGAATAGCTGGATAACAGGGCAGGTTCTTGCAGTTGACGGGGGTTTAAGCCGTGTTCGTCCTAAGATGAAAATTTAACTAGCTTAATACAAAACAATATATGACAAATCTCTGTTTTAATTTGGCAATTCATTAAGTGAGACATTTTCTGCATTCAATGAAATCAATAGGCATTATGAGGTTGTATTAGTGCGAGTTAAAGAGGGAGGGCAACTTAAGTCACCATTTATCGCCTCGATAAAAACGTAAAGTGTATTTTAAAAACTAAATTTATACTTAGGATAGAGAGCTTAAGTGAAAGAAAAATTTGTTTGATTGGCATAATTTAAGTAAGGTAGAATCTCATTAGACCCCTCAAAATTGTTAAGGATAATTAATGAGTTATAAAATTTTAATTGCCATCGTACTAGCAAATTTATTATCAGTATCCTATGCAATTGATAATTCAGTACTACCTCCTTCTATGCCAACTGAATCAAATGAACCATTGAGTTCAGCTGATCCCTACCAATACTGTTTTAAAAATTCAACATGGATAGTTCCTCCCCAAACATTGCTAGCCTATCTCTATGATAATGCTAATTTTACTCCAGTTAGTGACCAAACGGTTTGGGTCATTTCCAGTTATAATCATGGATATTTTACTGGACAATCTTATACCAGTTTAAGTAACAGTGTCTTATCGCAAAGATATTTAATAGGCTCTGTGACTTCCGAAGGAAAAGTCTACATTACTTTTTATTCCGGGACCTCATCAAGAACGGATCTCGTCACTGGGATAGGTGATTTGCACGTAAAAAGCAGTGGTCAATGTTCTTTCATTATGCAAATGAATAGTGGACAAAACGGTGTCAGTGGTTTAATTCACTGGTCTTATATGATACCGGTTAAACCGGGTGATGTTTTTTATAATAACCTACCTGGTACCCATATGAGTGTCCCACAGTTTTTGGCACAATTTTAATAGTATCTTGAACCCTATTTGGGCTAATCGAAAATGGAGTTTCAAAAAACAGACATGAAAAAAATAGCGCTTTCTTTAATGATGACTGTTGTCAGTAGTTTTACATTTTCTGGCAGCATGGGGCCAATTAACCCAGAGCCCAATTGGACTGGATTTTATCTTGGTGCTAATGCGGGATACTGGAGTTCTCAAGACAATAAAGTTGTCACCACGGGTTCGACAAGTTATATCAATCAAACATTTCCATTAGGCGCTAGCAATATTGCAAGTGCATTAGCTCAAGTGGCTACTAACAATTTTTCGCTTCATTCCAATGGATTTTTAGGCGGAGGCCAAGTTGGCTACAATTATCAACAGAGCAAACAGGTTCTACTGGGACTCGATATCAGTTTGGATGGTTTAACTGATTCAGATCATTCCTATGCCTTGCAAAAAATGGTCAATTTAATGGACTTTGAGGAGTACTATGTAGGGGCTCTGGCTGTTAAACAAAAGATTAATTATTTGGGAACGGTGAGTGCTCGTTTAGGCTACCTGTATCATCCAACCTTTTTAATCTTCGGCACAGGAGGTTTTGCTTATGGTAATGTTGCATTGGATGCCTCTTGGACAGCTCGTGAATCATTAGGGCCAACAGTTTTTCCAGCGATCTCCATTCAAAATAACTTAAGTAAAACTCTCCCCGGCTGGACTGCTGGTGCAGGAGTGGAGTGGTTATTTAAACCCAATTGGAGTGCAAAAATTGATTACACATACTATCGTTTAAATAATTTGAACACGCCTGCTGTACTTGCTCAACGCAATGGTGCTGAAACACCCACTGTTCTTTGGGGAAGTGCAGCTGTGAGTACTGCACTTACTCCTTCTATTGGGAGTGTTAGAGTCGGGATAAATTATCATTTTACATAGATTACTGGTATAGGGTGCAGTAGAGCAGATGCTAATTGTTAGCAAAAAACAGGGTGCTAAACCAAAGGTTGTTCTTGCATCCCGATTTGCTCTTAACTATGGGTTACAATAATCACAATATTGCGGTTCAGCTGCTTGCACATCCAGTGTGCACGAGAGTTTAGCAAAAAATACTTCAGCAATTGCTTTTTCTTTCTCATGTTTTGAGGCAAGCAAAACCGACTTATTTCGATAGTCCATCATTATGCTCCAGTGATTGAGTGGAAATAATCCATTCGGGCTACATCAACATCTGAAACAAACATTACACCGGAGTTTTGTTGAAATAAAGTTTTCATTCCTAGAGCAAGGGTTGCAATCACTTCCTCCGGGGCTACGGCAAGAAACATAATCAATGAAGCCCTATCATTGAATAATATTTTTCCTTCATGAAATCCGTTATGGCCTTTACCTGATATATTTCTGAATATCGTAAATCCGGTGACTTTTGCCTCTTCCATCATCGAGCTGATGAGTTGCTCATGCTCTCCAGAGACTATGATTTCCACTTCATGCACTTCATGGGGTCACTTCATGGGGGCAGGCCTTGAATTGTGAAGAAAATGTGGAATATTTTGCTTGTATTATTTTATTGTGAGTAAAGTAGTCAAAAATTACGACTAAAGTTTTGAAAATTTACAATCCCAGGCCTTATCCCACGGCCTAGAAGTAAGAAAGATAAACTGGTTAAGCGACCCAGCGATGCTGGATTTGAAGTTAATTTAGAATTGAATAATAAAGGAATTTAAATGAAGCTTGCTTGTAATATAGATAAAACAGATCGGATAAACCGTACAATAATTGGTGCTGCATTGTGTATTGCTGCGATCCTTGAAATGGGAAAGTTTTTTTATATTACATTGGGTATTGTATTGATTATGGAAGGTATTATCGGTTGGTGCTCTATCCCTTATTTGCTTGGGAAAATAAAGTTAAAGTTCTCAAAACGATAGATTCTTTCAAAAATGTATGAATTTACTCATCGATGGGCATTTAATGCATTTAATGGGGTCAGGCCTTGAATTGTGAAGAAATTGGGGAGTGCATTATTCTAGTGTGAGTAAAATAATCAAAAAATTACGAATATAGTTTTGAAAATTCACAATTCAAGGCCTGACCCTGCGTTTCGTGCAAGCCCTGACCCCTGCGTGCTACGTGACATGACCCCGTACGTGAAGTTATCGTATGTTGATGAGATGACAATCAAAAAAAATGAGTGCCATCTCAAAGTAACTACTCTTTAGGAATTAAAACGTGATTTATGACATGAATCACGCCATTAGACGCTTTCACATCAGCTTTTATAACCTCGGAATTATTGACAAAAACTTTACCCTCTTTAACCGTAACATCAACATCTTGTCCGCTGAGTGTTTTAACCATTCCTGGTTTAATTTTATCAGAAGTAATGTCTCCATTGACGACATGATAAAGTAAAACAGCCTTCAGCTTGTCGGGACTTGCTAGAAGGGCATCTAAATCAGCTTTTGGAACACTGGCAAAAGCCTCATTGGTCGGTGCAAAAACTGTGAAGGGTCCTTTTCCCTCAAGTGCACTCACAAGTCCCGCTTTTTTAAGTAGAGAAACAAGAGTTGAAAAATCTTTGTTGCCTTCAGCAACGTTAACTATTGTATCGCTTGCACTTGCTGCGATGCTGTAGAGGGAAATGAGTGCAACTAAGAACAACTGTTTGATTAATTTCATATTAATATTCCTATGAGTTTTTTACATTATTTGAAAACTAGACTATTTACTGATTAAAGCAATTTCAAATAGTCCTTAAGTTCAGCCTAGCTTATTTAATAAATCATAAACATTTACTCTCAGTACGAATCAAATTTTATGATGTAACACCTCCTTATTGCAAAGTTTTTTCTAATACTTTTTTGTTGCTCGATGAACATTATTTTACCCGTTGACCTTACCTGTCATAGATTACCCATCAGCGATGGCGCACTCATTTTGCATTTTGATGAGCTTCAGCTTGCTGTCTTGGTATCGCTCATGATTTTTATCGACTAAAGTAATATGTCCAACCTTGCGCTTAGGTTGAGATTTTTTTTCATAATCATGATAATGGGCACCTGGTATCTCAAGGCACGCTTGGATGGGGGGCATCTTGCCAAGGCAGTTGACCAAAAAGCAATTGCTCATAAGCTCCGTAAGGCCTAAGGGTAAAGCAAAAACCGCACGTAAATGATTTTCAAACTGACTGGTTATTGCTCCTTCAATGGTTAGATGCCCAGAATTATGGACTCTTGGAGCTATTTCATTGACTATCAGTTCGCCCTTGTGGTGAAAAAATTCGATAGTTATGACGCCGACATAGCTCAAAGAATCCATAATCTTTCTGGCAATGTCTTGGGCTTTTTGCTGCAATAAATTATTTTCCAATGGGGCTTCGGACCATTGAAGGATGCCCTGATGATGTTGATTTCTTATGAGAGGATAAAATTCAATCTCTTCTTGCTGATTTCTCACCGCAATAAGCGATAGCTCCTCCTCAAAAGAAACAAACTGCTCCAAAATCAAATCACAAGACTGCATCAATTCCCAGGCTTTTGCTAAGTCAGACAGCTCACGAAGAACATACTGTCCTTTGCCATCGTAGCCTAATCGTCTTGTTTTCAAAATAGCAGAGCTATTCCAACTTATAAAGGCATCCTGCAGTTCCTTTTGCGTTTCAATCGCAGTAAAACGAGCTGTTTTTATTTTTAATGAGTTTAAAAATGATTTTTCTAAAAAGCGATCTTGAGTTATCTGCAGCGCTTTAGTAGAGGGATAAAATGGAACTTTTTTGGCAATGAACTCAGCACAGGCCAAGGGTATGTTTTCTGTTTCAAAAGTGACGCAATCGACTTCATTACAAAACGCAGTAAGTGCTTTTTCGTCATCAAATGATGCTGAAATTAGGCGAGTTAAATGGCGCACACAGGGATTAGGATCGGGTGATAAGCATAACGTACTAATTCCTAACGAGTGGGCAGCCAAGACCAGCATTTTTGCGAGTTGCCCACCCCCTAAAATACCGAGTTTCATCATGACTCCAATTGGGGTTTATTGTTATCAAGAACCTTTTGGGTTTGTTGCGCCCGGTATTGATTTAAGCGTTCGCAAATCTCCGGGTTATTGTTGGCAAGGATTGCTGCTGCTAAAAGAGCTGCATTAATTGCGCCTGCTTTACCGACTGCTAATGTACCAACCGGTATTCCTGCCGGCATTTGTACTATGGAAAGCAGGGAGTCCAATCCATCAAGTAAAGAAGAAGGTATTGGGACACCCAAAACAGGAAGTCTGGTCATTGCAGCCATCATTCCTGGAAGATGAGCCGCACCTCCAGCACCCGCGATAATAATCTGTATTCCGCGTTTTTCCGCATTTCGTGCGTAGTCATGGAGTTTGTCTGGTGTCCGATGTGCCGATACAATGTCTGCGTCAAAGGAAATCTTCAAGCCCTTTAGTGTTTTTGCGCTCTCAGAGAGTATCGGCCAATCACTTTGAGAGCCCATAATGATGCCAACTAAAGGTTTTTCTTGCATTTCAATATACTCCTAATCGGGTTACTTTTTTAAGGGTTACAATAATCACAATATTGTGGCTCAGCTGCTTCTAACCCGTCTTTCCTGGGGTGAGTCTCCCGATAATCACATTGAATGCAGCCCCAAACTTCGTGAAGGTAGAAGGAAGTCGGGGATGTGCAATCATTGCAAGGAAGACTGCCTGAGGTTTCTTTAAACCCAAAACCAGGAGCACCACAATTGGGGCAACAACATTGAATTCGATGAGCTAGTTTTTCTGCGAGTTCAGAAATCGCCTGCATCCTCAAGGGATTCATCATGGCTCTCATATCCGTTGCAAGAAAGAGTTCATTTTCTTGTTGGAAGCCAAGAGACAATGCGGTCTCGAGGGCCTCCTTGTCTCTGATTCCTTTGGCAATAACCGTTTTATCTTTGTTGGTTTGCAGGGTTAGAGCATGCTCGGGAAAACCGGCTTTTTCTAAAAATTCGTCAAGCTCTGTTTTTGGGGTTATGGTCATCATACGATAATTTGTTTTGGTTGTTGTAAATTGCTCTGCAATCACCCAATTGTTTTTGCGATCTAAAAATACCATGATTTCATGGTCGCTGGGAATAAATGGAAATGCAGGATGCGGACCAAAACTTCCTTCACTCGCAATCGCCAAATCATACCCGTAGTGCTCCGCACCACGCCTTGCTTTTAAAACGCAGGTATCATACGGAGTTAATGTCCTTGCTATCTCACCAGTAAAGGTCCCAAATTGGTCGGTATCGAAATCGTGCACATCCAGTGTGCACGAGAGTTTAGCAAAAAATACTTCAGCAATTGCTTTTTCTTTCTCATGTTTTGAGGCAAGCAAAACCGACTTATTTCGATAGTCCATCATTATGCTCCAGTGATTGAGTGGAAATAATCCATTCGGGCTACATCAACATCTGAAACAAACATTACACCGGAATTTTGTTGAAATAAAGTTTTCATTCCTAGAGCAAGGGTTGCAATCACTTCCTCCGGGGCTACGGCAAGAAACATAATCAATGAAGCCCTATCATTGAATAATATTTTTCCTTCATGAAATCCGTTATGGCCTTTACCTGATATATTTCTGAATATCGTAAATCCGGTGACTTTTGCCTCTTCCATCATCGAGCTGATGAGTTGCTCATGCTCTCCAGAGACTATGATTTCTATTTTTTTCATAGGATGGAGGTTAATACCAATATCCTTGCGTTCTTGAACTTTGATAACATTCATTTTTTTCTCCTCATTTTAGTGTGCTAAAATCCAATTGCCATCTTGATTGAGCTTATAGGCTTGACCATCACTTGGTTCAATGATGATGAGGTGAACCCATTCATTGAAGAACAATGTTTTTAAAATCGCTTGACGCGCAATGATGTTTGCTACACGTGCCTTTGGTGCATAGACTACGGTCAGTAAACGTTGCGGTTGATGGTATGGGGTTTCATCGCGACTCATCACTGATTGCAAAGGCAACCCATGCATTAAATCACTGCCATTGCCTTGCAGGATTCCCATTTTACCGGTGACATTGTGGGTGATTTTACTGCCACTTCCATAAGCAACATTATCGAGAGTTGAAAACAAATATTGCGTATTAATCCATTGCGCAACCACCATGGGTGCAGTCAGAATTGTTTCTAGGAAACTTCCTTCGGGGTCTTGTTCCCAGTCATAAGAATGTAAAAAGCATCGGCCATCAAGATTGATGTTTTTTGTTAATGACCGTGACGCCACAATAAAAGCAGCATTGCGCGCAAGCCCCCATTCAGGTCTTGTTTCAGACCAATCCTGACTTCTTCGCGTAATGTCTTTTTCTGCATGCTTTGAATTTAATTTTCTACCACGTTCTGAATTATTACTCGATTTTGCCTTCTCCAAATCAATAAGTAACTGATTGACTAATTCTGGATAAATTACTTTACTTGTATCCAGGTTATAAAGCTCAATAGAGTCGGTGGTAGTATTGTGTAGTGCGGCATAAAAAAGCGTGTCGATTGGAATGTGAATTCCTTTATCTTCCAAAGCTCTTCGAACGTCATTTTTATTGAGGATTCTGGCTAAAAGCTTGGCATTGGTTCCACCATGATTCCCGCCACAAGCACCACAATCTAGAGCAGATGCGTAGGGATTGTTTTCGGTGGTGCTTCCATGACCGCAAAGAACAATCAGTTTTGCAAAATCTGAAGTGAGCCCCATAAGTCGTAATACGGTTTCGGCATAATCAATCTGCTCACTTAAAGCGATGCCACATTCCACATTATCCTCATTTAATTCAAATGAGGGCTCTGTTTGAAGTTGAGGTACAATCAAATGATTTAATGCTTGGCTTGTTTTTTTGGTATAACTTGGGGCAAGCGATTGCAAAAGCATCTTCAGGCCACACCAAGCACCAAGTGTTTCAACCAAAGCAAAAGGCGTTGCAAAATTATATTTTAATTCTTGATAGATTTTGCCAAGGGTAGTCTTAATCGTCTTTCCCTGTTGGTGTTGCTCCATTAAAAAGCTATTTGCTGCAATTGGTTTTTCATCAACATGAAAACGTGGTTTTAATAATACAGGACAGCAGTCTTTTGTTTTACTACTCCCAAACTCCTGTACTCGAATGGGGAGGCCAAAAAAGCCAGCAAATCCTAGAGTTTCATAATTTCCCAGCTTTTCGATACCGCGTCGTATGGGTTCTGAGCGGACATCAATACAAAACACCAGTTGCGCATCTGCTCGTTGGTTCTTGGTGAACTCCTGATTAGCTTCAGGCAGCAGTGTTTTTAGCAATGCCTGCTCGTAGTTTTTTTCATTGTTTTTTATTTCTTTAAGAGCCTCCTGAACCAAATAGCCATTTTCTTCGCTTTTTTTTTCACAAGTTGCGTCAGGCCAAAGCAAACAGGTAATGATCAGACGTACCGCAAGAAAGTCAGTGAGTGTCACCGGTTGTTTGTCTGCTGTTGTGGGATTTTGCCAGTGGGTTTTCCATTTCACAAAACCCGCCCATCCCGGTAAATAAAGAAAGGTTTGGGTGATGAATTCTTCGGCTTTGTCTGCGGGTACCTGCAGTTTTTCCAGACAAAGCATAATTGCTTCTTCTGGGCAACAAGGCAAAGTCATTAACCATTGTTTTGCCTCTTTTTTATTCTGATGCAACTTTTTGTCAAAACACGCTAATTTTAAAAATCCAAAATAGAACCCTTTGTCTCGATGCGGCATTTCGATAGCACCTTGTCCAGCATCAAAAAAACCACCACACCATTTAATCATCTGCAGGTTGACGTTTTCCAAAGGACGATTGCGTGGAGCTTCATTTCGTCTAAAACCACCTTTTGCTAAGGCTTCTTCAAAACTTTGAGCTTCAAATCCATGCAAGGGGTTGCACGCGATAAATGTTTCTAATGGCCAAACCGGAGCAATACGTTGGGCTGCATTTTCGACTAAGGCCCGCACTTCAAGTCTCTTATTTTGGGTTTTGACTGAAGTATTTGTTTTTATAGGGTGCTCATTTGTTTTTTCTTTGTTCGTTATTACTCTTGCTGTGCTCATGATTACTCCTTAGGGTAATTAGTATTTATAATCAGACCGTACTGCTGTGATAGTGCTTGGTGAAGGCTGGCTTTGGTTGAACAAGTTCACGTAGAGCCTGCACCAGAAATTGGATTCTTTAATTTTTTTCATAAACCCAAGGTTAATTAGTAACCAGGGCAATACGAGTAGAGCTAAAGTACCTAGATGCAGCATTGATAGCTTGGGCAAGTAATACTGAGTTAAGTTAGGAAGAAGTAATTCAATCGCATGAATACTTGCGCCATAAACTAAACCGGCTAAGGAAGACATCAAGAGTCCAATCGCCATGTTGATGATCGACAAGCGATTGCTCAATAATGCGAGCATCAATTGCGTTCCTGCAATGAATGCAAAAACCAGTAAGAATGAGGTTGCTTGTAGAGATAGGATGGGCTTATTCGTCATAAACGCAAAACCAAGCATGCCTAAAAACCCACCAATACTTGCAATTAAAAAGATAATTGGTTTGTATGCAGACTCTCTAGGCTCGTTACTTTTTTGCGCAATGACAGAGCCCGAGCTTAGGAACAAATAGGCTTTAAACAAACCATGCCAACACAAGTGAGCTACAGCGGCGGCAAATAATCCTAGACCGCATTGCATCATCATAAATCCCATTTGCGCCAGGGTGGAGCAAGCCAGCATTTTCTTAATATCATGCTGCATAAGCTTCCAAAAAGTTCCTAAGAATGCTGAGATGGATCCTAGAATGAATACAATCATGAGTAAGTGACTCGATGCCGCAAAGAGTGGGGCAAATTTTACAATCAGTATTCCACCGCCATTTACAAGACCTGCATGCATCAGCGCAGAAACAGGGGTTGGCGAATTTAAAGAGCTAATCAGCCAGCGATGAAATGGCCAAATCGCGGATTGGGTTAATGCGGTGAGCATAATTAGCGTCATTGCAGGCACAAAAACAGAAGAACTTATAATTTCTTTCTGGTTTAAAGCCTGAATGGAAGTAGTGTCAGTGCTTAAGGTTATTAATATGAAGGAGGTTAATAAACTGATGCTCCCTGCTAATAAGCAATTTAGGGTGAGCCGACCCGAATTTCTGGCTGCAGTCCATTCGCTTTTATGAACCATTAAGACAACTAATAACAGGTTGCTTAGCGACCAGGAAAGCCAAAACAGAAAGAGGTTGTCAGCAAGAACCATAACTACAGCACTTAAGGTAATGGCTGCTAAGGTACAAAAATAACGCGAATAAAGTCGGTCGCCATCCATGTACCTTAGAGAAAACCGATGAACGATAAAGCTTACTACTAAAATTAAACTACATAATAATAGACTTAAGGTATTAAAGCTGATGAGCAAATAAGTCACCGGCATTTCTGAAAAGCTCAGATGGCTTAATAGAAAAACACCGATTATAAATCCAAGGCCGATAAAGAGACTTGCCAAGCGAGCCGCAGAGCCAGCTCTTTTCCTGTCACTAAAACAGTTAATGAGCAGTGCGTAGGCTGGACATGCCAGAAGTGCACTATATAAAAAAAGTATTATTGTATTCACAGTATTCACCATTAGAAATTGTTCTGCTAGAATGGAAATATATTAGATAAACTGATATAAGTAAAATTAATAATTTTTATGCACTTCATTAGGAGTTCTAATGAGTCTTGATACAGTGACCTTGCAATGCTTCTTGGCGGTTGCAGAAACACAAAGTTTTACAAAAGCAGCCCTTCGGGTCGGACGCACTCAATCTGCAATCAGTCAGCAGATTGCAAAACTCGAACAACTGATTGAAAAACCATTAATTCTTCGTGGGCGTGAGTTGTCTCTGACCCCTGATGGAGAGCTTTTTCTCGGCTATGCAAAGAGGATTTATGAACTTC
Source organism: Legionella nigrisilvae (assembly GCF_977063395.2). Classification (NCBI taxonomy): domain Bacteria; kingdom Pseudomonadati; phylum Pseudomonadota; class Gammaproteobacteria; order Legionellales; family Legionellaceae; genus Legionella; species Legionella nigrisilvae. The sequence continues at coordinate 278,799 of NZ_CDRUGZ020000019.1, read as the reverse complement.
ATCGTGAATCACTTGACCGATTTAAAGCGCCAGATCTTCGTGGCGAGCTTCGTTTTGGTTTACCTGAGGATTTTGCTTCGATGATTTTATCGGAGGTACTAGTTGAGTTTTCCCGACTGCATCCCCGAGTGATGCTCAATGTTGAGTGTGATCTGACTCTTAATTTAATTGAGCGATTTAATCATGGCGATTTTGATTTGATCTTAATTAAAACCAATCAAAGAAATCAAATTGCTGAAGGCGTAGATGTGTGGAATGAGCCAGTCGATTGGGTAGCGAAAAGAGAGCTTTTGACTCAATTTAACAAAACCACACCAATTCCGCTGGTGCTTTCACCAACACCTTGTGTCTACCGTGGGAACGTAATTGGTTCTCTAGAGAAACATCACTTAAACTGGCGTCTTGTGTTTAGTAGTCCAAGTTTTGCTGGGAAAATGGCTGCGGTGCGGGCAGGTTTAGGCATTACTGCGATACAACGCAGTATGATTCCCAGCGATCTTGACCGTCTTGATGAAGATTTTTTACCAAAGTTAAGTGATATTCATGTATCTTTGTTAAAAAAGAAAGAAAATAATAAAGCGATTGAATCACTTGAGTTTTTTATACTAAAGAAATTAAAACATTAATGTCTTAAGATAAAAAGGATAATTAGAAAAGAAATGAATTCTATTAAAGATGTTTTAGACAGACCAACAGTGATATCAATTGCTCTCATCAGTCTTGTAGCAAGCCTATTAACGTTGAGCATCCCGATCGCAGCACAGACATTAATTAATCTAATTGCCTTTGGAAAATTAATGCAGCCTGTAGTTACTTTGAGCCTCATTGTTTTCATCTTGATGATGGCTCTTGGTGCCTTAAATGTTTGGCAAATAGTAATTCTCGAGGTCATTCAGCAAAAATTAATGGTAAAAATAAGTCTAAACCTTACCAATCATTTTACTCGCTTGTCCTTAGATAGTTTTTCAACGCATCATGGTCCTGAATTGGTGAATCGCTTTTTTGAAGTGGTTACCATCAAAAAATCACTTTCGAGCCTTTTGCTATATGGAGTGAATTTAGGTCTGCAACTTTTCCTGGGGTTATTACTACTACTGGTTTATCATCCGCTATTTATTATTTTTGACACTTTTATCCTTCTCAGTATCGTGTTAATTATCTTCATCCCATATCGTAAGGGATTAGATAGTGCAAAAAAGGAGTGTGCGCAAAAACACCAAGTAGGTGCCTGGCTAGAAGAACTTTTAATTAATCGATTTTTATTCCGCTTTAGTAACTACAATCACTATGCTACTTTACAGTCCGACAGGCATTTGGTGTCTTTTTTGAATGCAAGAAACACTCATTTTCGACAACTTATTAAGCACCAAATTGGTTTTTATCTCCTCTCTGCGTTTTCAAGTAGCCTCCTTTTGGGATTAGGAGGATATCTCGTTATCAAAAATCAATTGAGTTTGGGACAACTTGTAGCTGCTGAAATTGTACTTGGTGCATTAATTTATGCATTTAAAAGATTTGGTGTGCTTTTAGAAAATTATTACGATTTAGTGTCCTCAGAAAGCAAGATGGATGCAGTCCTGAACTTACCTCTTGAGGAAATCAAAAATGAGCTTCATGCTTTATTTCTACCTATGAGGACAATCGAAATAGGTATCTTTGATGAGACCAAAGTAAATGCTTCATTGGAAAAGCCATTAGTGGTTTATTCTCAAGATGCAGAATCCTGCAAATCATTTGCCGAATCACTTTTGGGTTTTGGAAAAAAATGTAACATGGACGTTTTAGTCAATCAAAGTATTTGTAATGAAGAGCATCGAACAGCACTACGTCAATACAGTTTATTGTTGCGAAAACCAGAATTGTTTGCCGGCAGCATTTATGACAATCTCGTGTTAAATCATAAAAATACATCACACAAAATTATTATTGAGCAATTTAATGAATTGGGACTCTCAAAAAAACTAATGCATCAACCTGATGGCTTAAAAACAGTTATTTATGATTGGCAAAATGAATTTACAGAATTTGAACTCATTGCCCTGATGGTTATTCGTGCTGTCCTACTGCAGCCACAATTACTCATTATTGACCGAACTTTTGATGGATTAGAGAAAGATAAAATTGACTTACTCATGACGCGATTACTGAATTTAAAAAATACCATTTTGATCTTAATCACTCAAACTCATGAGCTTAAAGAAATGACAAATTGCGTGGTGCTTCCATGAAATTACATGCCTATACCATGATTGCAAAACTCCCAAAGCCGCAAAAAATTGCCAAAATAATTTTTATTATCGCTCTAGTTATCGTTTTATTTTTAAGTTTTACTCCTTGGCAACAGTTTGCTCTTGGCGATGGCAAGGTGATCGCTTACTCCCCAACCGAAAGACTTCATACATTGAACTCCCCAATCAATGGGCGTATTAAAAAATGGTATGTCGATGAGGGGATGAGGGTAAAACCGGGCGATCTTCTAGTTGAAATTAGTGATAATGATCCGGAGTTATTAAAGCGATTGGAGTTGGAAAAGAAAGCGATAGCCCTGCGGAGAGAAGCCGCAGAACAATCAATAGTAGCGGGGAAAGCCAATTTAGTACGACAAAAAAGATTGTACGAGCAAGGAATTAATTCAAAACGTCAGTTTGAATTGGCACAAATTGAATATTCAAAATACCAAAGTGAGTTAGCACAAGCAAATATTGACATGGTCGATGTTGATGTACGAATTGCACGTCAACAGACACAACTCATAAAAGCACAAGTGGCCGGTGTTATTTTTAAACGATTGACAGGGCAAGAGAGTGTCGTCGTCAAATTAGGAGATGTTCTGGCACAAATCATTCCCGAGACTGAATCACGCGCGGTGGAGTTATGGATTGATGGCAATGATATTCCATTTGTTCGACTTCATCAAAAAGCTCGCTTACAGTTCGAAGGATGGCCTGCAATCCAATTTAGAGGTTGGCCTGAAATTGCCGTAGGTACTTTTGGAGGGACTGTTTCTTTTATAGATCCCACGGACAATGGTATAGGATTATTTCGTGCAGTTATTGTTCCTGATGAACCTTGGCCACAAACACGATTTTTACGGCAGGGTGTCCGTGTTCATGGTTGGGTTCAATTGGGGAGGGTGCCTTTATGGTACGAACTGTGGCGGCAATATAATGGTTTCCCTCCTGAAAGTACTTCAGAGAAGAGTCAGCCATGAATCGATTTTTCTCTCCTACCGGATTTAAATATCAGCTCATCCTGGGTTTTATTTGTTTACCCCTTTCGGCTTTCAGTGCGGCAAGCGAACAAAATAAATTAACCCTGGATAAAGTGCTCCGGAGTGTTTCTTATTATTATCCAAAAATTAAAATAGCACGGCTGGAAATTACCAAGGCTCAAGGCGAGCATTTGAGTGCATTGGGAAGGTTTGATCCCTCTCTCGATGCAGCCACTCGATCACAACCCCTTGGTGGCTATATTAACAATTACGGAGATACCCAGCTTACTGTTCCTACCTTCTATAACGGAGTCAAATTATTTGCAGGTTATAGAAATGGGAACGGGAACTGGCCCATTTATTATCAAAACTACTTAACGAATTCAGGAGGGGAGTATCGAGCTGGACTTTCATTTCCTTTACTCCGTGACCGAGCAATTGATAAGGAACGAACCAATTTATTGACTACCGCTGAGTCAATTGAAATGAAAAAGCACGACTCGGAGGCGATTAAAATTCAAATATACCAAGAAACAATTAAAGCGTATTGGCAATGGGTAGAAGCAGGATTGCAATTAAAAACCTTTAGACAGTTATTGAAATTAGCTCGAAAGCGACAGGTCGCAATCGAACAACAAGCAAATCAAGGTGATCTGCCTAAACTGGCAATCATTGAAAATATGCAACAAATAATCCAGAGAGAGCAATTACTTAACCAGGGAATGATGATATTTGAACAGGCCGGAATTAATTTATCTTTGTATTATAGAGATGAAAAAGGAAATCCTAAAATTCCTTTGGAAAAGAGTCTTCCTTCGCATATTTTGATGCAGCCACGTCAATTAGCACAAGGGTTATCTCAGTTAGCCCGCCATCCTTCATTAGAAAGGCTACAAAATTACTCAAGAATAATTAAGCTTAAGCGTGACTTAGCGCAAAATGAGCTACTTCCCAATTTGGATGCTACTGCATATACATTTAAGCAAAACGGCAGTGGAGGATATCCTGAATTAATTCCACAGGCAGCTTTTATAGGAGTTTCTTTCAAATTTCCTGTATTACAACGAGAAGCCAAAGGCAGATTAATTCGCACCCAAAGTGAATTGGAGCAAATAAGAGCCGAGAGAAGGTTTACGTATGAGCAGCTTAAAAATCAACTGACCAATCTTTACATTGGGATAAGAAGAATCCATAAACAAGTAGATTATTTAAAAAAAGAGTATCATTTGGCACTAAAGGTTCAACAAGGAGAGTCACAAAAATTCTATGAAGGGGACAGTACTTTGTTCCTAGTGAATCAGCGAGAACAGCTAACCACCCAGGTGCAACTGAATTGGATAAATGCTCAGGTACAACAGGAGGAGTTAAAAGATTTGGTGCGTTTCTTTTCCTCAACGGAAGTGGAAAAGTAAGATAAAAAATTTTCTTAGGAGTATTTTAACGGTTGCGGTTTAGCTTAAATTTTCAATCCTGTTTGTTCGTCAGATTTTTGTTCAGCTATTTGTCTCGCTTGCTCAGGGCATTGTTTGGCAACACCACCAATGTTGTGAGTAAACAACGCCTTAACGCCTAGGTCATTCGAATGATATTTAAAGGTAAATAAATCTCTCCTACAGCATTTTCCGTTATCGGGAATGTATAAAACTACACTTTCTTCATCCAGTTTTTCACTTTGAAGTTCTTCAATGCCATAGAGAATGCTAGTTGTATTTTTAGAATTATGCCAAGCTAATGCTTCCTTCAGTGTTTTCTCTTCTCCGCCCTTTCCTGTGCCTTTGACGTTGAAGGCTTTGGGCATACTATCGTCCCTTAAATTATCAATTACATTTGCAATTAGATAAGTCGGCAAAGTTATTGGTAAAAATGCGACTATTGCTACTATCCCAGAAAAAAGAAATCGCGGAACTTGATTAAAAATAAAATTAATCATTCCGCTTACTGCAAATAATGTTGATTCGAAACTATTAGTTTTATTTTTTCTTGATAATTCGTTATATCGCTCAGTCATAAATACGTCAAGTCTTGCAAGGGCACCAGGTATACCTAAGGTAAGGACATCAAATAAACCAAAGGAAGGATCTTCGTCCGTTACCGACATATCGCCGTTAATAACCATAAAAGAGTCAAAAAATTTGGTACCAAGCGAGGTACGTAGAGTTCGTGCATGTGGATAAATTTTAGATTCAAAAATGAAGTGTAAGGGATTTTTCATGGTTGAGGCCTTTAAGAAACGGGTATGAAAAACAGTTTACAAAGAGGAAATTAACTGAATATTAAGTAATGTTCGTAATATGCGAAGTTTATACAAATCTTAAGTGAAGAGGCTTTGATCAGACCGAATTCATTTTTAAGTCCGTTTACTGTGAAAAAACTGTGCTGCAATTGGCTGTTTCCATATGTATCGTAATAAAAATGCAGATACATGATTTTGAGTCGGCCTTCAATAAGGGCTGGGTAAAATCCCAGCCCTCTTTATTTTACAAACCATAATAATCTGAAATTGTTCTACTCATTTCTGGGGAAAAATCAGGCCAATGATCTTTATCAAAACCTGGGGAATTTTCCAATCGTTCTTTATCTATATTTAAAATAAAACAATCTTCATCAGGATTATAAGTAAAAGCATTCCATGGAATTGCGAAATATTTATTACCAAAATTCATGAAGCCTCCAAAATCAAGAACTAGATAAGTAACTTTTCCAGAAAGCTTATCAATTACCATTTCAGCGACTTCTCCTAAATCTTCCAGTGCGTTGTTTTTAACTGCAACACCTACAACCTCTCCAGAACGAACATTTGAATTAGCCATTTTATTTCATCCTTGTTTGATAATTTAAAGATTAAGCAGCTACCGTATCTTTAGTTGCTGCTCTCCATTTACTCTCATTACTAAGGGATATAATCGATTGTAACGCTACCCATCTAGCTGTTATTACTTTTATTCGATATCAAATAGTTAGTAAGATTCCTGGGTAATCAATACTCTTTTTTAAATTCTTCTATTAAAGCTTAATAAGGAAAGTCTGTTTGTCAAATCACTTTGTTTAATTAATTTACAATGAATAGCCAAATGCAAGCTCAAAATTTAAACTGGGTGAACTTTATCTTTATGGATTGCCTTTGTGTATAATGCATCCCTATGTTTACCACCAGAGAACTCACATTTGGATCACGAGAATCAAACACCATACGCGCAGCTGGATCCAAATGCCATTTTGGATGCAATTGAAAGCACAGGTTTTATTTGCACAGGCAGCCTGATTGCACTGAATAGCTATGAAAACCGAGTTTACCAAATCGGATTAGAAAATGCTGAGCCCCTCATTGCTAAGTTTTATAGGCCTAATCGTTGGAGTTCTGCAGCTATTTTAGAAGAACATCAGTTTTCTCTTGAATTAGCACAACATGAAATTCCCATTATTGCCCCCCTTATGATAAAGGATCAAACCCTGCATCATCATCATGAATTCCGATTTGCACTCTTTCCTAGACGCGGAGGCCATGCACTTGAACTAGATAATAGTGAGCAGCTGGAATGGATGGGCCGTTTTTTAGGTCGCTTACACCGAGTAGGTGCCTGCCAAGCATTCAATCACCGCATTCAATTAAATGTGCAAAATTATGGGCATGATCCTTACAACTTTCTTATTGACCAAAATTTTATCCCAGATTATTTAGTCACCAATTTTTGCAACACTGTAGAAAGGGTACTCCACAAAATTAAACAGGTTTTTGAAGCCATTGGAAATGTTTCTTCACTACGCTTACACGGTGATTGCCATGCAGGAAATGTGTTATGGAGTGAATCAGGTCCTCATATCGTTGATTTAGATGATTGCCTGATGGGACCGGCGATACAGGATATTTGGATGTTGCTTTCTGGTGAAACGGATCAAATGAATTTACAATTGGACAAGATTTTACAAGGTTATTGTGAATTTCATGATTTTAAGCCGCATGAACGTCATTTAATCGAACCTTTACGGACGCTGCGTATGTTGCATTATTCAGGATGGCTTGCAAAACGCTGGAACGACCCAGCTTTTCCGGTAAGTTTCCCATGGTTTAACACGCCTGTATATTGGCAAAATCTGTTGGTGAACCTTATCGAACAGGAGGAATTACTAGACCAGATCGAACCCTTAGTTTGAGCAATGGAAAGTCTTGAACCACTCAAATAAAATGAGTCTTTATAGGGCAAGATAATTAAAATTTAAACTTTGCACCACATGATCATTTGGTATAATCAACCACCAACGAGCATTATGAGTAAAGAAATTGGCAATATCTAAAACTAATAAAACCATCATTTCGAATTTTTTTAAAAATTATAACGAACTTTCGGGTTGGCGACGATGGATATTCCCAATCAAATTTACACAGCCAACCAATGAAAAGAATGCCTTTATTATTTGTAATTTTTTATTAAGTAGCTGGTTTTCATCTTTTTGGCGCTCCGTATTCCCTTTTTTGGACACTTTTGCTAAAAGTGATTTGCATCGATCCAACCAAATTATAGGGAATTTTGATTTATTTAATGAAAACAATTTTAATGTGATAGCCGCACATGAAAATCCCTATGATCTTTGGGATGCCCTATCGACCATTGGAATTTCGTATAAAGAAAAATTGGATGACCAATATACCCATAATGTAGTCTTTCTTACTGGCCACAGAGCACAGGCTAATTTTGAACGAATAGCAAATCATAAAAATCCGAATGAACTTCTTGATTCCTTTGTAGCGTTTCTTTCTTATAGTGAGATTTCAACGATTTATGCTTCAAGTCAAAATTCAAAAGAAACCCTTCAAGCCGATCTTGATGCCATTGCAAGCAGTGAATATAATCCGAGACAAGTTGGGAAAGCGCTCCATCTACTCTATTGTTCGCAAAAGAAAATAGACCAAGCTGATCGTACTTTGATCGCAGAAAAACCTTCTAGAGATAGTGTACAGGCTCTTTGTTTTGCCCGACAAGCGGGTTTATTAGAAGGACCGTTAGCTCAGGATATTCGTGATCTGATAAAAACAAGTCACAATCCTCTCGTTGCTATTTCAGTTGTTCATACCCTCCAACTCGAAGGTTTATTAGATGAACGGATGGGTAAGGAAATTTGTGCCGGGAATGCCCTTATGTACTCTCCAAAAGAAATTCCTTTAGCTCTCAACGCTTTACACGGCCTCTCACTATCCTCCATAGAAAATAATCGTAAGCTGCTTATTGCATGCAATGCTCCCAAAAAGTTTATCGATCTCCTAAATTGCCTTCAAGAAAACAACCTTTTAAATGCACCTCTTGCCCAAAGAAATTTTGATCTTGCTGTTGGAAAAGTACATTTTGAAGCATTTCACTCCATGGTTTCCAGCCTTCATTCAGCTGATCTATTGAGGGAGGAACAAGGACAGGAAAATTATGAAAAAATTGCGCAATGTGACGAATCTCTGGCGCCTTTGTTCAAACTATTAAATCAAAGTAATCTATTAAACCAAGAATCTTTTGATCGTATTATTCACCACCAAAAATGCTTAAGACTCAATATTTGGCAAAAAATTCCGCCGGATACTTTTGAAAAAGACCATCTTCTCAATATTCTTAGGATTTGTGATAATGATTCCCAAGGTCAGTTATCTAAGATGTCCGCTTGCATAAAATACATTAACGCAAATGTTCTGAAGAAAAACAGAAAGCCTGAAGAGCCCACTTTCAGTGATAATACAAATGATTTAGTCGCTAGTACATCGCTCCAAAATTTTTAATAGAATTTTAGGTTAGCCATGTTAGAGAATGAGGGATACATGGCTTTTTAAATTTTTGTAAACTATTGAGCGATTTCCTAATTTATCCATTTATTCAATAATTATCCCTCCATTTAAATACCGCGTACACAAGTTTGTTAAGCATCACACCTACATACTTTCTTTCTTATATGCAGTTATTTCGTATAAGGCGTAAGTTTTCCCTAAGTTCCCAAAGTTAAAATAAAAGTTGAACTTAAAGTCGATAAATCATTGTCTGAAATGTAGTTGAATTCTTGAGTCATTAAAGAAATGAGATCAGGAAGGCCATGCCTATCGCACATCAACCAGGAGCGCATAATGAATATAATCGATCTGATGAAGGAACTTCACTATCCCACTAGTGAAGGAGGCGTATGTAAAGGATTAGCACTTATGGCCCAAAGAGCGCATTGGGCAGGACAATCTGATCAATTTAAAGCAAGAATGGCCTACCTGCGCGGGCTTAAACCAAACCAATTAGAAGATTTATTACTGAGCGCGAAGCAACACGATAAAGATTTGCGAGAACACAGAACGATTGCCCCTTTATCCCAGAATGAACAAATATTATTAACCGTAGATGCTTTTTTCTTTCAGATCTGGGCTCACTTCAACCCGAGTGAAACCCAGAAATTTTTAGACCTTAATCATGGCCAATTGTTCAATCAACTTGAAACACTTAAAATTGAAGAAGTAATGTATGATAAGGATTCTGTGGATAAAACAATTTCTCCATTACCCAACCCCGATCGTTTTCTATTTACCGCATCCAATGATAATTGTGATGGATTGAAAACTTTTTTTGAAACCATAAAAAGTATGGTGATGTATCGCCCGGTTGCGTCATTTCCTCTGCAAATCATGACATCCACGTTATTTTTGATAAAGAAAACAATAAATGGGTATTAACTAATCATGATGATATTTTAGAACGTGAATCAATAGATGAGATTACAGCAGAAATTATCTATGCATTTAAAAAAAGACGCTTAACAGACGATATCGTTAATATTTCTATTGGTGTTTATACTGATAAAAAAATGGAAAGAGCTCAATCTCTTTCGCAGGATCTGACTAAGATTACCAACCAAGCATTTGAAAAAATGCTGCAGAATACATCCGATATTAATCGAACAGATGTATATGGAACTACTTTGTTACATGTCGCTGCAATGTATGGGTTTAGCGATAAAGTCTCACAATTAGCCCAAAGAAACGATATTGATTTAAATGGAATAAATGACAGTCATCTTTCCGCATTAATGTTAGCAATAATGTTCAGCCATGCGGAGGTGGTAAACGAGCTATTAAAATATCCGATGAATAAAGCTGCTACGATGCATGAACTAGAATCAGCCCTATTTTTTGCTTCAGCTCATAGTAGCGTTGAAATTGTAGAAGCAGTGTTAAAGAAGTTTGGTATTCCAAATATTTATTTAGATGCTCTTAATCCCTTGAGCGGTGCAGTGATCAATAATAAATATGACGTGATACATCGATTGCTTAGAGAGCCTGCTATTAAAAAAAGCAGTATTTTACCGTATGCCTTATATAAAAAAAGCGACAGTAAAACAATTGATATATTGTTAGCTTCCCCAGATATAGGACTCAATTCAACTCACATGTCATTCGGGGCATTGCATTTAGCTGCAGAAAGAGGGGATATTGCGCTGACAAAAGCCTTATTGGCGACAGGCAAACAGGTTACCCCTATGAATGACGAAACCTTATGGCGTTGGATGCCTTTTGAGCAAATTATTGCACCTACTTATCACGCTAATACTATTTATCTTTCCCATACCGGCGAATACAAGGTTTTTAATATTCATGGTGAAGTACGTACAGGAACTGTGGATACGAGTACTTTTGATTTGTCCGGATTGCGTCCCTATAACTTTGGATTGCTTTCGAGTTTAGAAAATGATCCTGAAAAAGCACTTCCTGGTCATATCTATTTATCCCAAGAGGGCACCTATATAGTACGTAATCATAATGGAACCCTACATTCAGGGATTATTCCAAATGATTTTATTTCTATTTTAAACTTGGAAGAACTCGATATTGAAATAGTGAAACCCAATTTTCAATCTCGAATACTCTTTGCCCTCACACAAGCAGGCCACACCGAAATTAACTCAGTTTTTGAAAACCCAGATATACAACGGCGCCTACTCTCTGCATTGGTTCACGCGGGTAGTATCATTTCATTTATCGATGTGAATCTTGAAGGCCCGCAACGCGATAAAGCCATTAACCTTGCAGCCCAAAATGGACATTTAAATATCGTGCGCGAATTACTTCAGCATCCCGATATCGATGTAAATTACCAACGCGGATTATCTAAGCCAATTTTATTAAATCAAATTGTTCGCTTAAAGACTCCTGAGTCAATAAAAACCCTGGAACTTCTATTAGATCACTCAAGAATTGACGTGAATTTGGCCGATAGTGCTTCAAAGAGTCCCTTATGTACTGCAGTCCAATGTGGCAATTTTGACGCTGTTGAGGCATTACTAAAGCATAAAGCAATTGATGTGAATCAAGGAAATCCGTTGGAAATTGCAATTAGGGAAGGGCACTATGATATTTTAAAATTATTAATAAAACACCCGCAAATAAATGTAAACCAACGTACCTCTAATGGCTTACTTCCTGTATGTTATGCGATGGAATATGCGGATCAAAATTCATTTAGATATGATAAATACGTACAAGCCCTACTGAGTCACGAGAATGTTTTTACACAATTGGATACCCAATCCAATGACTTAAATGGTTATTGGAAAAATTATTACCAAGCCCAACCATTAATCCAGTGCATTCACCAAATTATAGAATCATTAGTTATATATCATAATGGATATACAAAACTCGTAATACTCGATAAACCGCCTACTGAGGCTGAGCTCGATAAAAATACTGTTGCGCTAATAAATAAGGATAATGAGTGGATTGTATATCGTAGAATAGAAAATAATGTAGTGCATTTCGTCATCGATAAAAACGCTTTAGATGCTGATAAGGTAAAAAGTATCGATATCAGACTCCACAATAAAATATATAACGATCATGAACTGATTGATTACATGTTGCTTCTATCTTCTTATACTTATATCGATGTAATCGATGGGTTACAATTTGAGTTATCGGATTTTATTTCTGATCTTCAACATTGTGAGTTTGACAAAGACGGAATTAGCTTCGCAATTGAGAATATATTTAATCGAGTCATTGGTATGTGTAACTCAGCACAAAACAGTAAAACGCCACTTTTTTTTAATGAGAAGTCAGGACCTAATTTTAATCCCCTATGCAATAATGCAAAACAAGAATGTATCAAGCGAATAGAGCAATTTGAATGCAGCATACAACTGCCTCAGGCTGCATAGCCAAAGTGCGGGTCGCTAGGTAAAATAAAAGGGGACACAGATTCTAATTAAAAGAAAGATCACTCATATTCTGGCTCAGATCGGTCTCGAAAGATTTATGTTTATCGAAAAATTTAAAGCTTAGAGCGGGTTCAAAGAGGAAGTTGAATCGTTCGCCGGAAAAGTTAATGCTTTTAACATAATGCGCTCCCCTAAATATGTTTAGATCTTTTAAATCCTCCTCGGTTTTCTTTTTAGGAAGTAATGAATTATATTTTTTTAATAAAGCTAATATAATCTCTTCTTCCGTTGCGCTTTTCATTTCTAATTTACTACACTCGAATCTTCCATTTCCGTTATAAATACACTCAACATGTTGCCATTCTTGTAGAGGACAATTTATATGTCCATATATTATTACTTTTTTACCTATTTGGAGTTCTTCTTCGCAAGAATCCAGCCCCATGGTCCTCATATCGATATTTTCAGGTGTTAATTCAATAGGAAATGCACAAAAATCCTCGTTATAAATTTCCAAAAAATGAAACTCAGCTTCCTTTTCTGTCATTAACGGAGAGCCAAAACCCCGATATTTCTCATTTCCCATAAACATTGTGTGGAGGCCATTACCATCTTTCGAATAATCATACAGGCTTGCATGACTGTATTCTTGAAAATTGGAAAGATACAACCAATCGCCAGGGATATAATCTTCTTTTTTTAAGACAGGAGAGTAAGGAAAGATTTCTAACATCTCCTGTTTATGATCCCCAATCAAAAGACCATCCGCGATTATAAGCGGGTGGCTTTTAAAAAGGTGATTAAAATTTTTTGCGCCGATAGTATCTAATAATGCTTTATACTGGATACACATCATCATGCTATGGCATTCAAGAACTATTTTTGTTGTATCATCAAAAATGGAATCTATTGCTTCAGAGGGTAATACTTCTTCTTTTACTTTAAAAAGTCCTAATTTGTTATTTGCTTGGATCCAATAGTTTTTATTGAGTTGTAGATAATTAGCTTCAGCTGTAGGATATTGATAATTACCATCAAGCGAATGAAATTTCTCATTATTCATGAGTTTGACTGCATTTAACCTAAATGCAACTTCATAATTAAAATGTTCTAGTGATTTAAATCGTCGATCACTACTAACTAATTTGATAATTATTTCACGTTGGAGAGGGTCTTGGCTCATGCAAGATAATGCAATTTTTCTTATTTCGAGTTGCGTTAAAATGTCTTTAATTGTTGGCCAGGCTTTTGCAAGATTAAGACAAAATTGTTGGTTAAGATAGGTGGTATTTATTAAATTAGCCTCATAAGACTTAAAAATTGCAAAATATTCTGCATCTTTTTTTAAATCGTTTGTATCACTGAATACAACTGTCCTTTTTGATTTGACCAACATATTAAATCGTTCTAAATTTGCAGATCTTATTTTAAGTAATTCTTCTATTAGTTCCTTATCAAGGGTGGTATCTGACTCAAAATTTTCTCTTATCTTGATATTTTTTGAATTTTTATAACTAATTAAAAACATAACATCTATTCCAATCTATAAATTTATATAACTTAGTCATATTGATTATTATATCACCAAGACATTTAGATAAGGAATTAAATTCAATTTTCAGCTTAGCAATCTTAGGTAGGTTCAGGAACCCAACCTACGATTGCTCAATTGTTCTCCCTGATCAATGAGGAACATCAATCAATTGCGTCTGCCCCCCATTGCTGATATCTCAGGGCAAATACTCAAATTAAGAGGTTAGTTTTTTGAATTAACTGGATAACTATCCCCGGGTTTTGCTCCAACCATAACTATTGTTGCGCCATTTTTAGAATGACTGCTAACGCAAGTGTAAGCAGGTAGAATGAAATATTCTCCTTTGCTATAGGTTGTTGTTTTACCATTAATATGAAGGTGAAGGGTTCCTTCCATAATGACAACAAGCAATTTGTGTTTGTAAAAATGTGGTGGATGGTTGTGGCCTGCAGGAAGTTTGGCAATTCCTCCTTTCATTTCTTTAAACAAGACAGCTTGTCGGGTGGATTTGCTGTAACTATTGCCTATTGATTGCCATTTCTCATGTTTCGCCGTGCCCGATTCAAATGATTCGGCATTACCTTTGCACTGAGCAAACCCTGAAGTGGATAAACTAAGTAATAATATTGTACCTGCTGAGATAGAAATTAAAACTTTACGAATGATGTTGTTCATGTTCTTCCTTGATTTTGGGGTATCCATATATATATCAGACTAAGGAAGTTTTTGTCTAGATTGAAAAAGTACATAGAAATTCCCCTTAGGTCCCTGAACGCATGCTTATAGTGGTCGTTATCCAAATATGATCATTGAATAATTCGATAATTGTCTGGAGTTCTTCCATTTTATTTTTATAATACACACTTTTTGCTCAGTTAAATTTAAGGGTTGTCATTAATGCAAGATAAAAAAGAGGCGAGTACGATTGAAGGATTTAAGATAAATCCTAAAAAAAACCTCACACGAGATAGGATGATTAGCTTAATCAAGGCCATAGAAGGCTCTCAAAGAGAGGAAGTTCCTTTAAATGAAGGAATAGACATTATTATGGAGGAGATGGCATTCTTTGCATCGATTCAAGAGTTTCAAAATGCCTTAATTGCTTTGAATCAATTAGCTGCTCAAATAGTACATTTTCCAAACGAGGAAGCTTTTCTTGAGTGTTTACAGAAAGAAACCCACCCTTCTGTTTTAAAAACCCAACAAGTCGCTTACTTTTTTGCATTAATGAATGAAGTAGTAAAACATCAAAATGAACTCATAATCACTGGAAGTAAAGAAGACAAAAATATCGAAAATGAGATTCTTCCTTTCTGTGTTTTAAGCAATGCCAAAAGAGCTTTAAAATTTCTTACCCCGATGCTTTCTCCACTACGAATCGATCCTCAATATCGGAGTGGATTTGATAATGATGTTGCAAAGTTAGACATATTTTTTAGCTGTCTTAGAACACATAAAGAGTGTTGGATAAACGACCGTTATTTTTATCGTCAAGCCACTCATTTACCCGCCTGGGATAGTTTATACATTGAATCATTTCATAATATTTTTAACGATATTTCGAATAAAAACTATATATTTTCTATTTTAAATAATATTCAAGAACGACTCATAATGTGTAAAGATTCCTCTTATCCTGCCTTTATTCATTACAATACAACGGATGTAAAAGAGTTATTTTTGAATATTAGTCAATATTTGGGCAACGATAATTTAATTCAGAAAAAAATTGAAGAACAAATAGCTTCTGGAGCTACCATGCGTTCTTTTAATCAGGAGTGTCAAAGAGCAGGATCTAAGACCTTATTATTAGGAGGAACTTATGGAAATGGATGTGTTCTTGCTGCGGCCCAAAAATATGGAAAAACTATTTTCACCAAAACAAATGGGAGTTTTCAGGCGTCCTATCCTCATTGTCGTTGGGTCAATTATCACAAAAAGCCTTATATTCATGAACACTCACTCATTGATCCGCAAATTACCGAAGGATTTGATCCTTTTAATCCAAAACAGAATGTTGAGAAACAAGGCTTTAGCGAGTTTCCTGCGCTATTAGAGGTGAGTCATCGATATAAAACCAATTTTTTAACATTTGAGTTAGGGCAAGTTAGAAGTTTAGCCGCTTTGCCGTTCGAACAACAACGCCAATTAATTCGCTCAGAGGGTGTGGATTATTCTAAATTAGCTCATTTCAAACCCAGTACTTTATCAAGAATTAGACAGCGGAGTGAACAAGATAAGTCACACTATCCTATTTTATCATGGATGCAAAGGGGCAGCAGACCTACGGTTAATTTGAAGAGACATCGTCAAGAACATTCTGACGAAGGCCCAAGTTCTACTCAAAATATGGCTCCTTAATTGATTTAGTTCAGAGTATACAGAACCGCTTGTAAAAGGGTCATTACCATTTATGCATTTTCTGGAGTATTTAGAGATTTAAATTTTTTATGGTGCAAGTAATCTTTTTCAGAAGTTCTTTTTTTGAATGGAGTTGTCGGGCAGTGCCCGACTATTTTTAAAAGAAAAGAATACCTACTAAAGATGAATACTTAAAACATCTGTTGGATTTTCAAGGTATTGCCCTTCACAAATTACTTTTGCTCCAAGTTTTATATACATTTTATTAAGTTTCGGATTCAATGTATCGAGGTAAATAAAATCCGCACCTAATTCAACAGCTAGAGATTTTGCTTTCTCCAGAAGCTGTCTGGCAAAACCTAATCCCCGGGCGTTTTCTTCTACATAAATATAATCAAAATAAACCACTTTTAATTCACCGCGGATAGCACTATCTTCATCATCATTTTGAAATCGATGAAAATTTTTTTCAAATAAACCAAACATACCCACTGGTTGATCATTAAAAGTGCCAACGTAAATTTGATCCTGCTTTGCCCGAACATCCTTGAGATAAAATTGTTTATCATTATTTTGCAAATATCCCCATGCTTTTTTTGCCCAAGAAGCTGCAAGTTTTAGATATTCTTCTTTATTGTTTTCGTATTCAGATAATTTCTTAAAATTAAGGGTGTGTTCTCTTCCAGCAGTTGTAAAAAATACCATTTGTACTCCTATTAATTTACATTTTAAAATTATTTTCTTCAGTATTTAAAGTCATAATCGAAAGTGGTTTATATTACTAAAAATGGATACCATGACTTAGCCATTTCCAATTGGAACATGTTGTGAGGCTTAATCAGAACCTACATTATAAAAATTACTTGAACAAAAAAATATCTCAGAAGGTTTATCACGATTTTTACGGGATCGCCAAAAAAAAGGAAATCAAAAGTTTGTTATAGATAAGATTTTTCATCCTTAGACGTTCACTCTGATATCCGCTCCCCTGCCTATATCCATCTCTTTCCATCAAAATATACTTTGCCATCTAGACTATTATATATGTCACATTCAAGTAACCATTAAGCGGTGAGTGTAAATTTGAGAGAGGCGGCGTCATGGGCGCCTTCATTGGTGCCCGTTATAATATTCTGGGAAGTTTTAATATCAATCTGTTCCTTTTTAAAAAAAGCATGGCCATAACCGAAATCAACAGTGAGATGGTTCATCAATTGATAGCCCATGGAAAAACCAGTAATCCAACTGTCTCCAGGGCCTATTTGAAATCTCCCATTCGAGGGTGACTGATTATATGTTCCTGCTACTCGGACTACCCACTTTGGTGAAACTTGATAAATTGTCCCGAGGGTTAAAAGCCAACTGTTGTGAAAGTGATAATTAATGCGAGCCCGGGGGACTATAAATACTTGGGAGGCGGCTTGCGTAGCAAAATTATACACAGAAACCTCTTTAAAGATATTCCATTGCAGGTATTGAACAGTTCCTATAAAGCCTAATTTTTCATTAAGAAAATGGCTTAGTGTCACGACACTTCTTGCTGGTGTCCAGTACTCAAAATGGTAATCATCCGAAGAAATACTCGGCGTACCAGTTATCGTGCTACTCCCCTGTAAATTATAAGTCACTGCACTGCGGTAATTAAAACCCAAGGCTGTCTTTTTACCAGGTTTAATTAGTATCCCAAAATCACCGCCCAAACTGTTTGCTTGAGTGTCATTCAAGCTACGGCTTTCAGGAATATTCAAACGGGGTATGCCTGCAGAAATAGGCTCCTGGATGAGATGAGCATAGGTAAAATTAAGGTTTCCCCCTATGGAAAGGAATTGATTAATTTTAATGCCAAGCGCGGGAATGAAGTCAATATTATTCGTTTGATTGCGTGCCAGGATATAGCGCAGAATTGAGTGATTATCCAATTCGCGATTGAAATCATTTGCAACGACAGCAAAACCCGCCACGAATCTTTCACTTATAGGAATGCTAAGATACATGGAAGGTAAGAAAAAATTGGATTTAGAGGTTGTTGATCCTGACTCGAAATTACCAAAAGGTATTTTTTGCGCTCTCCCGCTAAACTCAAATTGCGCTTTTGCCAGGGTGTTCAGGAGGATAAGTTGTTGATGGGGTGAAATAGTTAATGCCGCAGGGTTAAAGTAAACAGCTGTGGCATCCTTCACTACAGCAGTTCCCATTGTTTGCTCAATAAAAGAGGCATGTAATGGCGAGTATAATAACAAAAGCCCTATGCTCAAGTGGATCCTGAAATCAATGAAGCTTGCCATGAACCTCAAACGTGAATGGGAATATCTTTCAATTTGTAAGAGTATTTTTTCATATAGTCAAGGTTATTTATTTAACGACCAAGGATGTCTCTCATATATTGAATATAACTACACGTTTAATTGCAAATTCCAGTGCGCCAAATAAAATGAGCTAAGATTTTAGTCCCCTTTATATCTTGAAAAGATGGGGATTGTGAACGCAGGAATAATTTTGGGCTCCATGTCCAAAAACCACAAAGCATAGGGACAATGGAACTAATGAGCTTGCTGGCCACAAAAGTTATTTTTTATTAAGCTTACATGCCCACCATAACAAAGCAATTGTAATTATAGCGCTGATACCTATGACCCAAAAATTAAATTGGGTTGTCAGCACCATGAATCCCATATCCAGAGGCATAGTAATAAAATATGGCAAAACAATATGGCTTATGGTATGCAAAAACGCAGCACCAGCTAAAAAGATAACGACATCTCGTAAGTTGCACATAAATCACCTCAAATGGGTATATTTCTATAATTATAGTGCAATTTACAGGGGCATTTTATGGTTTACGTCCAAAAACATATGTTTTGACATGATCTTACGAATGAATGGATCCATTAATTAATGTTTTGTTTTCGAGTTAACAAGAATAGGAATGCTCAGGACGCTGGGCTTTTACAGCCCAGCCTACGCCGCTTTATCCATTAAAAGCTTAGAGATTTTGTTTCAGCATTCAGAATTTCTTGAGCTTTTTCCGTGTCTGCCTTGTACTTAGTGACTAATATGCCGATATCTTTTTGATTTTCTTGTTTCATGGCTCTTGCTAAAGCCAGATCCTTTGTAGGAAATTCAGACTCATCATCGGTTACATATTTTCCAAGAAGAGGTTTAAGAGTTGATTGATCTGCTCCTAGCCAGCATAGTGTATTGAAGACGCCTTGTGGCTCCATCTTATTATTATAGAAAGCCCAGTCCAAAGCCGTAAAGCCATTACTACTTTTGCTGTTAATATCGGCCCCAAAGTTATTAATTAGTAACTCAACATGGGTAACACTGCCTTGGTGGGCTGCTTTTCGGAGGGCGACATTTTTATCCTTGGTGTTATATATCTTTAGAATGCTATCCAGGGTAACCGAACTGCCACTCGTTGTTTGGCTCATTCCAGTATTGTATATACTGCTTGACGATACTTTGCGATCAGAATCAGATTCCACAAAGAATGAAAAAAATTGTCCCATGAGAGAAGAGTTTTTCGAGGCACGAAATTTTTTAAACTCATTGTCAATAGAATCAGCCAAAGCTAAAGTCTTTCGGGTTAATAGATCAAGTTCAGAGTCATTTTCATCAAAAAAAATCTTGAGCTCAGATGGAATATCAGCATTACCAAGTTTATAGAGTTCTCTAGTTTGAAATAGGGAATAAATTTTACTGAAAGTTCCCATAAATTCGGTTAATTCTTTAAACGAAGATTTATCAACTTGCTGATACATTATTTCTGAGGCGCGAACTATTGCTGTTAAATCACTTAGCTTCATACTATTACTCTAGAAAAAAAAGAGTGCAATAATACTTAATTTTGAGGTTAATGTGAATATTGGTCGACTGTTGTAGATCAATGATTTTTTGATCAAAATTTACTAATTTACCGGTTATAGTACCTTTCATGTAAATCTCTCTACCGCTATTTTATGTCGAAAATTGTTCTATAGTATTACGTTCATATATGCGCAGGTTTAATATATTTAACCTCATCTTTCTGCAAAATGGCAGGGGATAGCATATTTTTATTTTTTGTCTCATCAAGATCTTGTACTAAACTAATAAAATCCCAGGCATCCACTGATTTTAAAAAGGAGATTGAAATGAAATGGATAGTTACTGCAAATACGAATAATTGCCGAATTTATGAATATCAAGAGGATGCTTTGAATCTACTTAAAGAAATTAGTCGTCCTGAAAATAAATTAAAGGATAGTGAGCTTGTTACAGATAAACCTGGAAGGTACAATTCAAGTTATTCTAAGGGGGGAGGAGGAGTCTACGACCCACATACAGAAATCGAAGACGTACAAGACAATAATTTCTCTAGAGAAATAGCCCTGGAACTTAATGAAGCAAGAAATAAGAATCTTTATAAGGAATTGGTAATTGTAATGCCAGCTCAAATAGAGGGTTTATTTTCCAAGCATCTTAATAAAAATGCGACTGATTTAATAAAATTAAAGATACAAAAAAACCTGATGCATTTATCTGATAAAGAGTTGTTTGATTATTTGCATGAGTATAAAAAGCTATAACTTTGAGCAACACGATGAAGAGTGGCATGCGATTAAATAAGGGTGTTTAAAAAGTGCTCGAGCCTTCTTTGCTTAACCGATTATAAAGAGTTTTAATTATATTCAGGAACAAACTGGGGTGGAGAAGGAGTTATCTTTTTTTGCCTTTTTTATGATTATCTCGATGATGCCCAATTTCTTTCTTTTCTTGATTATAAACCCCTAAATCAGTTTCTTTTAATTTCTCGTTTGCTTTTTCTAGTCCTTTTTGGAAAGGATGTTTTTTCATAATTTAATCCAATTATTAATCTTATTTTAAGTATAGTCTGCATATTAATGGATATCTGCTTATTGAACCCCAATGTGCTCTTTTCAATTATTCCAGGAGTGCCTCCTATTCGAAAAGCAGATTCCTTCCCAAGAGTCCTGGGACCCGATGGAATATTTACTATAATTAGAAAAGTAAATTGCTCTAGGGAGCCTTCCATCTTCAAAAGCCCCCAACAAATAATTTCATTCAATGGCTTCGCTAGGTAGAGTTTATTTTTAGAGTTAAGATTCTAAAAAGGCACCCGCCCTATCAAAAGTAATATTAAATAAATTACTAAAATAAGCCCAATAATACCAGAGGGCCCATAGCCCCATTCTCTGCTATGCCCCCATCTTGGTAAGGCACCAATTAAAATGAGTATCAAGACAATTAACAATATTGTCCCCAGCATGATTATTCTCCTTAAACGCCATCTACTTATAACTATAGTATTAAAACTCTAATTATACTTAACGACATAAAGAATTATTAATTTGCGGGTATTTACTTAAACTCAAGTTATTTCCCAATGCCTGGGAAGTCCCCTTGGGAGTTAATGTGGCTAATATTGAATTATCTTGTCCAATACATGTTTGAATTATGCTTAATAAATTTTTTATTACCTAATTTCTTGGTTACTTATGTCGCATCTCCAAATAGATTCCTCAAATGAAGTGGATTGCCGTTCTCCTCATTAGTGATGGGTTCTATACAAGTAATTGTGCAGATTTTATAGGCTCAACTTTGTAAATTTTTTTTGAATCTAGTGTTCATTAATCCTTGGTCTATTTAAAAATAAGCTAATATAAAACAAAAGGAGAATATTAAGTTTCTGGAGCTAAAATGAATCATTACAGATTACGAATAATAGATAAGGAAACAATAAAAATAATTAGAGATATAGGAGGTTATGAAAATCTTCTTGAAAATGGCCAGGATACTTGGGCTAATACAGAAGTAGATGCTCGATTAAAATTAGCAGAACAAACTGTTTTTTCTAATTTTTATAGAAACAAGGGACAATTGCATCCAAGTAAAGAATGTTATGAGGAGTTAAATGATATTTGGACAGACCCAAACAAAGTATCTATAAAGCTTATTTAATTCTTTAATTTTGAACAAACCAAATCATATAATTAATACTTATCACATTGATCAATATGAGTGGCACCTATAGTGGGATAGTATAAATGCTTCATAATCAATCACTACCTAGTTAAAAGTTACACCGAGAACCCCATTGATATGATAGTTAATCTTGCTTTGCTCCCCATTCAAGGCTTGGTAAATTGGAGTTGACCATCCTAACTGAAAAAAGAATTTCTTGGTAGAAAACCATAAAGAAGGGGTAATTAATAATAAGTCTCCTCCGGTGTCGGGATCTGCTTCCCCTGAGACCTTATCTTTGTCCATATGGACTCCATGAACTTCAACTAAGCTAAAAAAAATGTATTTCCCCGTTACGCTTTTAATGTTTCGACCTAAGCCAGATTGATATAGATATTGGGTTCCTAATTTAACCTCGCCATTTTTTTCTATCCATGTTAACCCAGAAGCAGCAAACCATAGCCAATCTACAGACATGCGATTATAGGTACTTCCCAAAAAATAACTAGGCGCCCCAAAACCTGTAGGTGGGTCTTTACGAAACGAACCTGATGGCGCGGACAACCCACCTACAACAGTCAACTGTTCGGCATATTTTGAAGTACTATTGTCATAAGGAGCGTATTCTCCTTGAATGTAAATATCTCCAATTCCCGAGGAATGATTATCGCTCACATAACTTGCAGCAATTGGGAGTGATAGTAAAAGGGACGCTTTATCGGATAAGCCATAAACAAATGAAATGGGTGTGCTTAAAAAATGCTCACTTCTACTTTTCAAATAATTTGGTGCAACATAAAATTGCATTTGACCCTTTTCAATTAAACTTTGGCCAAATGAGAGAAAAGGACCAGGTTGTTGGGATGGGGGAAGTGCAAAATTTCCTATATTTGGAGGTTCATTTTCGGCTTGTGGCGAAATGATATCTTTGGCCAAAATTTGTTGGCATGAAAAGATAATAGTTAGAAATAAACTGAACCTGGTTAATTTATATAATCCACTCATTACTTAATGATTTTTTAAGATTGAAAATACTCATTAAACTACAAAAGGGGCTTAAATACCCGTAATTTTTTTAGAGTTTTTGTTTTTTTCATTTTTAATTAAATATCTAAAATCTTACTAAGCCTCCAGGAACATGAAACCACTATTTATAAACATCATTGATTTAGGAAAGAGGTGATACAACAAAATTTATTGGTATATACTCATCAAAAAAATATATAATCCAAATCAACTGAAGGGCAATGATAAAAAATTTTTTGCTCATTGATGATTTTTTTTGCAAGGAAGTTTTTTGTTCTCGTGATATTTTTTAAAAAAGATCATCTCGATAACATTGAAACTTTAAATGTAAAATATCTGTTGCGGAAGTAGAAGAAAATTTTATGAACTATGATACGATTTTGTTGACCATTAAACGACTCATTACAGGCTTACTCCCGATGCTACTCGTTGCTTGTGTGCATCAGCCACCTAATGGGCCAGATCATTATGTGGTCAGAGGGAAAACATATCATGTGATGAAATCTGCCAAAAATTACAAAGCAAAAGGAGTTGCTTCCTGGTATGGGTCACACGGTAGACATCAAAAAACATCGACCGGAGCGCGCTATAACATGTATGCGATGACAGCAGCTCATCCCACGCTTCCAATTGCTACCCGAGTTCGGGTTAAAAACCTGAATAATGGCCGGTCGATTGTGGTTCGGATTACTGATCGAGGTCCTTTTTTATCGAATAGGATAATTGACTTATCCTTTGGTGCTGCTAAAAAACTCGGTATAACCGGTACTGCTCCTGTTGAAATTGAAGTAGTTTGAAATTGCAAAATCTCGGGTTTCCTAGCTTAAGAACCTGATTTAACTGCTAAAACTGGGCTAAATCGTCCCAAAGGTTACGTCATGATGCCAATCAATCGAGTCTGACCCAATTGGTAAAAATGATCCACACAGTACTATAATTATCCTGTGTGAGGTTAATTATGTACATAGATCCGATCGATGACGATGTTATTTCTTATAAATACGCGCCGTTTTATGCTGAGTGCGATCCAAAAAACGTGGTTAATATAGGTTCAGAGGACGCTCATGGAATTTTCACTTCTGGCATGACTGAATGTGTATCCTTTGCCTTTTTCGTCAAGAAAAACAATGAAGTGAAGCGGTTATCTCTGATCCATTTTCCAGGAGGTATTACGAGTTATACTCTAGATTCACCCTTGGGAAAAGAGGTTATCGCTGCGATGGTGGCTAAGGCGCCTGAAGGTGCTGAAATTGAAGCAGTAATTGGATTTAGCAGTTCACACTACCCAAACGGTTTGTTTGATGATGAAGAAATTTTAGAAGTCCTTGATAATCAACTTAATGAGTTAGGATTCCAACTCACCAGTCTACAACTTTGTGCCGGTAATGGTCGAAATTTAGACGAGTCAGGTTTCAGTTTCGGTATAAATTTTAATGGTAAATATGGCGAATTTATAAATTGCCATGGTCTGGTGGCACGCGGAAATTTAAATTCAAAAGAGGCTTGTGTAGATTATAGTGATACTCCCACAAATCTATCTCAACTGGCTTATTTACTTAATTGGGCCCGTTTACGTGGGGATAAGCAGCGATGGGATGAATTATTAAAGGACCTACAACGTTTGGAAGAAATTCATTTCGACAAAGATTTTTCCCCAGTAAAAGAAATGTCTTTTACTTTGGCAAATGAGAATATTCCCCTCAATAACCCAGCCCAATTAAGCGATATGATGTTAAGAGCGCGTGAAGGAGGAAATAAGGAGTTATGGAAACAAATAAAAACAGCTATAGTGCAAGAGATTGAACAATGCGCGGATAAATATGCATCTTTAGGGAAATATAAATCAATTTTAAAGCTCCATCTTGATACAAACGCTTTAAATCAATACCAGGGAAGTTTTTTCAGTAGAACTTTTCAGCAAGGAGAGCCAACCCATTGGCGCCAAGTAAAGCAGTATGATACAGGAGCTGAAGCGGCCGCTGGGGCACAAAAGTCTACTTCGCCCGATTCTGAATCTGCTGGTACAGAATCAGCTAATACTCTAAAAAAGGGGTGAGCAGATTTTGCTGCTTGCATGCCTAAAAGCCATATAAACTATTATTTGAAAAATAATTATTAATAATAAGAAAAGTATTAAAATTACCCCCCGTGGTGATGTAATTCTTAATACTGAAGGATAACTAGATGAATTTATTTGTGATTTATATTGGTGGAAGCCACTCTAATTCTTTAATCGAACTCCATGATCTACGCTTTTTAGTCGCCAACTCCATTGAAGATACCTATGAGGGACTCAGAAAAAGCTGGTGGGGAATACCAAAAACTTTACATATAGATGCTTGGGGCATTTTAAAGTATGCAGATGGATATAGGATTCAAGTTTCACAGGAACAATCAGAAGATCATAGTAATAAATTATTTTTCGTAAATTTGGGGGGGTACGATAAAACCCAATTTACAGAATTACATAAAAATATTTTTGTAGTGGCCGGTAATGAGCTTGAAGCGAAACAAAAAGCACTCATTCAAATTTCTGACTGGCAGTCCCCGCATCGTGATTATTTATATGAAGTAGATCATTTACTTAATGTTAATTCATTACTTAAGAATGAAGGATATTATTTACATTTAAACAAGCAGGTCGACTCTCAGCCATTTGAATTTACCTGTTGTTATACTCCAATAGGTAGAAATTAAAACGTAACCTGGTTGCTTGCAACCAGGTTTCTATAGTCTGTCAAGCGCATTTTGAATACCTCATTATTACAAAAAAAGTTAAGTCGAATAAGTGGTCAATAATTAATCAATCATCCCATTAATGGACTATACTCTACAATTAAGGATTACAAAATGAACAGGAGGTTATCATGACAAATTATACACGACCTAGAACAGGAACCCATAGCGTCCAAAAAGGGACAATGTCTGAAACTCGAAATAATGAGATGCTTACCGCATATTTTCCAGATCGAGATTCTGCAGAGGCAGCGTATCAATCTTATTTAGATAGAGGATACAGCCCAGATGATATTAATATCATTATGTCAGAAGATTCCAAGAAAAAGTATTATGATTCTGATTTAGTCCAAAACGAAGAAACTTATGCTGCGGAAGGACTAGGCGTGGGTGGCGCGATTGGAGCTGGGCTTGGCGCTCTCTTAGGTGGGCTTGCTGCGGTGGGTACTAGTTTGGTGATCCCGGGATTAGGTCTCGTAATTGCAGGACCTATTGCTGCTGCTTTGGCCGGAGCGGGAGCCGGAAGTATCTCAGGCGGAATAGTTGGGGCATTAATTGGTTGGGGTATTCCAGAAGAACGCGCAAAAGAATATGAGCGAGGAATACAATCTGGAGGAATCGTGATGAGTGTAAAACGACGTCCGAATAGAGATTACTCTGACTTAGAAAAGGATTGGAACGCCCCCATCCATTAATTGATGAAGGCGGATAGGATCCGCCTTTCTCATTCCTATATTATTTGCTTACCAACCGTGCCTCTTTGCTAATCTTTTTTCCTTTATGAAGAAGATGGACTTTTGTGAATTCTGCTCCCGTAAATAAAATCTGCGCGGAATAATAAATCCACACGAGAATTGGAATAAGAGCGCCAGCCGCACCAAATCCTTGGGATAAATTGGAGTGAGATAGATAAATACCCAATAAAAATTTACCTATTGAAAATAAAAGTGCAGTAATGAAAGCGCCCAACCATACATCTTTCCATTGAAGTATCACATCCGGAATAATATTAAAAATTAAGGCAAATAGGAAGGTAATGCCTAAAATTGAGATAAGAAAATTCATTACATAAGCTATAAAAGCGAATTGTGGTAAACATTCATTGTTCATAACCTTTTTTTGATTATTCTAAATCATAGATGAGGCATTTATAGAATAAGGGTTTAATGCAATAAAGCTATTGGGAGATTTAATTATTGACTTGGTAACTTTTTATAACATCAAAAATTGAAAATTCGCTGTTGTATTTTAGAATGAGCATTGGTAGGACATTTTTGACCCAGTACCAAGCTAATTCAAGAGGTTGGGTCAAAATGGCCTTCTTAGGGATGAGTCTGAATGGGTTAACTTTCCAAGGCCTTCATAACTTTACTAACATCTTCATCAATAATTTTATTGATTTCCGAGACTTGATCAGAATAACCAACGGATTCAACGACTAAAGTAGCAACCTCTTCATAAAAAGAGTCTCGTTCGCGATGTTGTTCTTCCAAAAATTTTTTCATATCATCGATTGGAAGTGAGGAAGTTCGTCCATTTTTCATACGAGCTAGCTGCGTGGGTATAGAAACTTTCAAATAAACTACAAATTCAGAGGATAACAATTTTCGACACTCCTCACTCGAAACTACGCATTCTTCCAATAAGACAACAACATTTTCTTTTTCTAGGCTATGAGAAATAATTTCGGCCTGGCAACGATTAAAGGCTGCTTCGCCTTGCTCACCAAGAATTTCTCGAGTATGTCGTCCAATATAACGTTCAATACTGGGATTTGCATCGACAATCTGCCATCCTAATTTGTTAGCCAAGGCTTCTGTAAATACAAACTTGCCAGCACCCATATGACCTACTATGAAAATACGCTTTTCCAAAGTAATACCTCTCTTAATGGATCAATAATATCGTGTGGACCCAGGCGACCTAAGGCCACGAAAGGAATTAGGTTCAATGTGGATCAAAATCAATTATAGGATAATAGTAGCTGATATTGGTTTTTAATTATCAACAAAATCAAATCTTATGAATAATTTTACATTTTTTTAGAGCCCTTAGAGGGACAGTTCTATATCAATATCATTGCTTGTAGTCTCATTATTCGTGTCATTGCATGTTTATTAAAGCAAATTTATTTGACCGAATAATTTTATCATGCAAAAATAGTCGATATTTTAAGCAAATTGTTCGCGATATGAATAAGTTTTTTTATGTGTTTTGTTTCTTAATAGTTCAAATACAAGCCTACGCTAGTCCTGAAGAAAATACGCAATCTTACTTTGATTCCGTTAAAAGCACTCCTAGGCTATTAAAAAAATTTCTAACTCAGATGCCTAAAGGGGGAGATTTGCATATGCACGTGAGCGGCTCATCATTCCCTGAAAATTTAATTCACTATGCGGAAATGGATGATTTATGTATTGAGAATAAAAATTTGTCGGTTTTTATCAATCCTTCATGCAACACAGAAGATTATTTAGCTAACGCGGTACTCAATAATAAGTTATACAACTCACTGATTGACGCATGGTCGATGCGCCATTTCGATAAAATGGGAAATGAATCAGGTCATGATCATTTTTTTAATGCTTTTGGAAAATTTAGCCTGATTACCAAAATGCATGGAGGAGAAATTTTAGCTGAAATAACTGAACGTGCGGCAGCCCAAAACGAACTTTATTTAGAAATCATGACGACCCCAGATGGAAACGAGGCCAGTCAACTCGGAAAAAGTATGGGATGGAATCCTAATTTAGAATACCTGCGCAATCAATTATTAAGTGCTAACTTTGACCAAATAGTGACTAATATTTCTCTTAATTTGAACAAAGATGAAGCTAAGAAGAATGCATTACAACAATGCGGTACCCAAAATGAACAAGCAGGTTGTGAGATCACGGTTCGCTATTTGTATCAGGTTCGTAGAGAACAACCACCCGAGATGGTATTTGCACAATTACTGGCAGGATTTGAATCTGCTTCACACGATCCACGTATAGTAGGCATCAATATGGTTCAGACTGAGGATGGTCCAATATCTATGCGCGATTATCGACTACATATGCAAATGGTGGCTTTTTTGCATCAACTCTACCCTAATGTTCATATTACCCTCCATGCGGGTGAACTTAATCCTCAATTAGTCACACCAGACGGATTGACATTTCATATTCATGAAGCCGTAGAGACTGCTTCTGCAGAACGAATTGGACATGGTGTTGACATCCAATACGAATACAATGCCTCTGAATTAATAAATAAAATGGCTCAAAAAGAAGTACTCGTTGAAGTCAATCTAAGTAGTAACGATTATATTTTAGGCATCAAAGGAGACAATCATCCCTTAGCTTTATATTTAAAATATGGTGTACCGGTTGCATTATCAACCGATGATGAAGGAATAAGCCTTGAGCCTTTAACTCGTCAATATGAGCGTGCCGTTGAAGAACAAAAACTGTCTTATCTCACCCTAAAACAATTAGCCCGCAATAGTCTGTATTATTCTTTTTTACCCGGCGATAATCTTTGGGAAAATTCACAATATAAGGCTATGAACCCCTTGTGCACCCCCATGAAATCCCAAACAAAACAGCCAATCCCAGCGTGTGAGAATTTTCTAAAAATGAATCAAAAAGCTCAACTTCAATGGAAATTAGAAGAACAGTTCGCTAAATTTGAATCACAATATTGATCAATACCGAGAAGAACGGATACGGATTGATACAACACCTGCCTAAGAGGATAGGACTAAGTCTTAATATCTCTATCGCAAGGAAGCAGGGCGGGGTATATCCTCCTCTTCTTCATCTAATAATATTTCTTCGAAGGGAAAATCTTTTTTATTGGCTAATTCTTCATGGATTGTTACAGCCAATTCTGGAGATAATAATTTCTCATAATGGGTTATGACATATTCAGTCTCTAACTTGGTTAGTGAATTTCTGTAATCCTTATCTTCCATAATGAATTCTAATAAACGGGGTTGGCATTCCCCAATACCTAAAATCCAATGAGGTAAAGATTTTGATTTTTGAGTTATCAAGATATTTTTGCAATATTCATTTTGTAAAATTGCAAGTCCCGTTTTTTCGTTTTCTATAATGCATTGAAGTAAGTAACAAAATATAACCGGCTCTGAACCGTTAAGAACTCTCGCTAATCGGTTCTCCAGAGTATATTTTCTTACGTTTTCCACGTTTTTAAAAAAAAGACTAAGATTGCGTTCTTCTTTAACGTTTAAATACGAGCAAATAATTTCTAAAATTTCATTGGGTAAATTAGAAAACATAATTATCGTCCTGGTTTAATTATTTGCATTCTGATCTATACTTTTACATAAGTCAATTAGCTGTATGAGATCTTTATGTACACAAAAGAAAACAAACCCACAATCGGGACTCTTTTTAAGGCAAATCGGCTCATTGCAAAAACGGTAAATCGAATAACTGTAGAGCCTGATCATGTAAGTTTAACAGATTGGGCTACCGAGGCTAAATTATTTATCAGTAAACAAGGTAATTGTCTATCTTCAACAACACTACTTGTTTACCAAAAGTATGTACCGACCTATTCATATGATGGACGGCGTTATGGGGTTTTAATTAATGCAGACGAAGCCTATGTATATGATGTTAATTCAAAGGATGCTAATACCACTAGGACCGATAAATTAAAAAAACGAGAAGACAGAAAAGACATTAAACTACAGAGCATTTCCGAAGAAACTATAAAACTAAAGCTTAAAACACTAGATGAGCTAGCTAAAGAAATTCAAGACAAAAACGGTGGTTTTGAAATGAATGAAGTATTGCTTGATGCAACAAAAGATTCATTAGTGGGTTTATTTGTGCGTGCTGTAGACTTCTCGGCAACGGATTTAAAAGATTTTTATCTGAGTTTACTGGAAATTATGCTTATTCAAAAATATCTCCATCAAGGATTCGATTTACCCTTACTTAAAATTTGTATTTTATATGAGCGCGAAGGTAAACTAGGAAATTTTCCGAGTCCCGAGGAATTATTTATACAGGCTAGAGAACATGGAATAAATAACCGTAAATACCCGGAATTGTTTAATAGGCTTTCCAGCGATTATGTTTTTTCTAGGTATAATCCGATAACGGTAAAGGATTATTTAGAACAATACGAACATCAAGAAGAGTTGGATAGAGTTCGGGACAAAGTTCTTAAAAGTTTAGTAGCAAGTTTTGAGCCCTTTGTTCCTCGTAAACTGGATGAAAATACTATTCTTGGAGAGTTGGTGGACTCGGTAGTAGGTATTCATCCGGACGTTATACAGGAAACTATAAATTCATGTCTTTTAGTTGCAAACGAAAATTCAACAAAGCCAAATTTGGTAGAAGAACAACAAACTCATCGGTTTTTCAAAAACACTCCTGAGACTGTATCATCAAGGATGGAAGATGATAAAAAACCCCCTAATTTAGATGCTAAACTTGAATTATAGAAAAGGTTTATCACTTTCCTCGTTATTTTAAATGGACTCCATCCGCCAGGGTGTCTCCCAAACAAAGTTGCAAAAAAACTATATAGAAGCTATTTCTTGAAAAAAATTGGCCGATGCCTTGATTTAAAGTACCCAGCATACTGGCTGAAATTGTAAAAAATTATATCTTTCAGTTCAAAATTTAAGTAATTACCATTTGAGTTTTTCATATATATGTTAATATCTCCTTCGCAAATCACTTGTATTTTATGGAGAGCATATGTTTTCACGTTTTTTTTCATCACCCTGGTCACCATTGGGTGGTTTATTTTCAGAAACCCGTCCTGAAACCCCAAAGGAAGAAAAAAAACCTAACTTCCAATATGAATTAAATAAGGACGAAAAGAGACAACTAGCACGTTCAGAGAGCAAACCCAAAGTTGTTGCTCTTTACGAGGAGAATGATGGGGCAGCGAATGCTGACTTAGCCATTCAACATTTTGAAAATGATGGCTTAGACGTTATTCGAGTTTCTTCAAATGATGGATTAAACCATCCTGCTTTTACAGATGGATCTATTAATGGTATTTATTTACCTGGTGGTTCAGATATTCCCGTTCATAGCGATGATGATCCACGTAAGCAGTTTGAAGGTCAGCTGACGCAACTTGCACGCACTAAAGATATTCCTCTCATTGGAGTATGTCGAGGCCAACAAGCTCTTGGTCATCATAATGGTTTGGAGGTTGATGATTTGCCAGACTATGAACAGCATTATTCAGGTGCGGATAATTCGAATTATCCTGATTCGAATAATACAGTTGTGGTCAAACAAGGAAGTCAATTATTTGCTGCATTACAAAATGAATTTAAGGAAAAGAGAGATAATGAGCCCATGGAATACCCAGTCAAATGCATTCATCATCAACATCTACGCGATAATGCAAATAATCATGATGTGGATATTACAGGCCGCAATAAATTTGATGGTACGGTCGAAAGCGTTGAAATAAAAACTGGAAAGTATTATTCATTTGGGGTACAACATCACCCCGAAGTACTTATAAGTTCTTATGAGAATAAAAGAAAAGAACGCATTCTTCAGGTAGAAGAAGAAGCGAATGAAGATCGCTTAAAATCGCTTTTCTTTGATCCTGAGGCTTCCTTTGATACCGAAATGAAATATGTTCAGAAACTAAGAGAAGCTAAAACAAAATCAGTAGAAGAAAGAGCCGCTAGAGCTGAAATGGGCTTTTTTACCAATCAAGCTAAAAAACACTTTCTAGAACAAGCGCCTAAACCAAAAGAAAAACAGCCCAGAGACGACTCAGGCTTACTTTATAGTTTCATGATCTAATTTTCTTTGATACTACAGGCCTCTTATAGCCAAGGAAGGCAAAGAGGTAAGTCACTCTGGATTAAAAACCCCATAATTTATTCGGTTTAATTAAAAGAATTCATACCTAATACACTAACTCGGTTATTGCCTCGTCGACTTTTTTTCCAAATTTTTTTTCTTTTCACTAACTTAGCTAAGAACAAGGTTGGTTGTTGGATTCCTGCGTAAAGCAATAAATTCGAAGCCTACAAAAATTGCATCAAAATACCTGCCCTAATAATAATTACTTAATAATTTAAGAGTACAATTTGTATATTAGATGACCATATATGGTTTGTGGTCTAAGTTAGTGAGGTAGTTATTATGTTTCAGAGATTGAGAGAATTTGTTTACGGGAGTCCCGTTCAAAATACTAACGAAGAAAGACCAAAATTTGAATACGCTTTAAGTAAAGAGGAAAAAGCACAATTAAAGCAGTCGGAAGAAAAGCCTAAAATTGTTGCGCTTTATGATAAGGAAGGAGGTACAACCTATTGCGACCTTACAATTGATTATTTACACAGTAAAGGATTTGATGTTATTCCGGTAACCCCCCAGGAAGGATTAACTCATCCAGCGTTCACGGGTAAGGTGAATGGGATCTATTTACCCGGTGGGCCTAATGTCCCGGTACATGATGATAGTGATCCACGTAAGAAGCTGGAAGGGGACCTTACGGAATTGGCCCAGAGTAAAGATATTCCTCTTTTAGGTATATGCCGTGGACAACAGACAGTCGCACATTTCCATCGCTTTCAAGTGACAGACATCCCGGAAGATGCCGATCAACATCAAATTCATTATGAGCATTTTGATGCGGTTTATAAAGAAACAAAAGACCCTACTTACAATAGCAGGGTAGTGGTTCATGAAGGAAGCCAACTTAATAATGCATTACGTTATAAACTAAACCAAAAAGAGGGTGATATCGAATACAATGTTACTTGCTTGCATCATCAGCATGTTCAAGAGGATCCCCAAAATACCTCACTTCACGTAACTGGACGGGGTAAATTTGACCGAATGGTGGAAAGTGTTGAGAAAAGGACTGGAAGATTTTATACCATCGGCTTCCAACATCATCCTGAAGCAGTCCTAAGTTCATGTGCGGAAGCAAGGGAACAAAAAATTAGCGAGCTAAAGGAAAAATACTATGATGAACAAATTGGTGTAAATCACTTTTCGGATCCAGACTTGGGCTACCATGTACTACGCCAACATGAGAAAAGATTAAGAGAAGTAACTCGTGCAAAACCTCGAGATCTACAAGCAGCAAAAGGGGAACTGGGCTTTTTTTCATCTCAAGTGAAAAAACACTATCTTACTGACGCTCCAAAAGTAGATACAAAAGCTAAAGACGATGATTATTATGCTTATTTCTGTTCCTAGGATCACTCTCCTGTACCAAGGATGGTCAGCAGAGAGCTTCTTTTAAAAACCCTCCTTTTATATTACACCGTTGCATAGGGATTATTGTTAAACTGACAGTTATGGTGGAATATAAATTCAACTTCTAATCTATTCTACTTTTTGTAATCGAATGCCATTGGCCTCAATATTAATCAAACCTCGTTTATAAAGTTGGCCTATGGCACTTTTAAAATTTTTTTTACTTTCCGAAAACATCTGTTGAATTTCTGCAGGCGAGCTTTTGTCATGTAATGCTAAAAAACCCTGGGACTGTTCGAGCTTAGATAAAATACGTTGCGCCAAGTCATTGATGCTACTTTGACCTATTTGTCGTAAAGTAATATCAATTTTGCCATCTTCGCGCATCTTTTTGATATACCCTTTTATTTTTTTTCCATATGTTAAAGTTTGAAAAATATCGCCCGTATGAATTAATCCCCAATGGCTGTTGTTAATGATTACTTTTCGGCCTAACGGGGTACTTTCTGCAATAAGCAGGCTCACTTCATCACCTGGGTTAAAGTGAGCTGGAGTTTTATCCAAAAAATAGTCGATTTTTGAGCTTGCAATGATGCGTCCCTGATTATCTTGCTTTAAATAAACCAGATAAAATTTCCCCTTTTCCATAGGGCGGTGTTGCTCGGAGTGGGGCACCAATAAATCTTTCTCTAATCCCCAATCAAGAAAAGCTCCCACAGGGTTTACATCGATCACTTTTAAAAAAGCAAAGCTACCTAGGGTGGCAAGAGGACGCATTGTTGTCGCAATAATTTTGTCCTCTGAATCAAAATAGACAAATACATCCACTACATCACCAACTAACGCGCCTTTAGGGACCGATTTATTGGGTAATAAAATTTCTCCCCACTCCCCACCCTGAAGATATACTCCAAATGGAGCTTCTCGTACCATTTTCAATCGATTAAACTGCCCAACTTTTATCATCATCAACTCGTTTTTTCATCTATGAGTCAAAGCTTAACACAGAATGGAATTATTATTGATTAATCATGCAGGGTTTTATTCGTGTAAATAATTCTCGGGTGTCTTATAACTAAAAAAGTATCTTTTGCGGACCCTGGATGGATCATTTTTATTGATTTTAAGGCCGTAAACATAGGTTGCAAATTGATTCATAAAAGAAAATAATCAGTTCCTTATCACTTATTATTGTCGAGTATTATGAAACCAGCAAAAACTTTAACTTCCTTACTGCAAGTGGCTGTTTTATCCTTCTTGATAATTAAAGGGGCCATTGCAGGCGATGTTCATGTTATTGGCTCCATAAAACATTCCATACAGCTGCCTACCGAATCTTCGTCCGCGCACCGCGGGTTAAATCAGCCAAAAGTCATCCAATTGCTTAAAGTCGAGCTGTCTCAGGATGCTCAAACGCTACTAGAGGGACGAATTAAAAATATTGTCAAAAATCCTTCTCAGGTCTCACCTTCATTGCAAAATAATGAAACTCCTAAAAGGGTTCAATTGGCTATGAACGAGGTTCCTGTTTTAGACCAGGGACCTCATGGAACATGCATCACATTTGCCATAACGGGTGCTCTCGATGCGGTTATAGGTCATGGAGATTATATTAGCCAACTTTGTCATTTACAGCTCGGAAATTATCTGGAAGATCATGGTTATGCTCTAAGTGGTTGGGATGGAAATTATCCTATTTCGGTAATAAATCAGATTGAACAGTATGGAATTGTAAATAAAGACAAACAAACAACAATAGGGTGTGGTGGATTGACTGAATATCCCCTTCATTCTAATAAGAAACCGGATTCTTTTATAGAACCCGAAGAATATAGCACAATGAGTGAATTGATCTTCGGCAAACAGGTTAACTGGTCCAATATATATTGGAGAATTAGTTCTACCTGGACCTTAAATGAAGTAAAAAAGGCGCTTATCTCCGGTGACCGATCGGTTTTTGCGGTTATGATACCGCGCCTTGATATAGGAGTTGTGGGTGCTGTTGGAAATTATAAAAGCAACAATGACACCTGGTTAATTACCTCAGATGTAATGATTGGCTTGCCAAGCGTACAAGCTGCACATGGGATGATCATTACAGGGTACGATGATGATGCAGTTGCTGTTGATAATTACGGCCAGAAACACAAGGGATTATTAACTTTACGCAATTCCTGGGGGAGTAACCTGGGAAATAAGGGGGAGTTTTATATGTCCTATGATTATTTTAAATTACTGACCTTTGATGTAAGACGGTTTTCCCCAAATTAAAACCAACAATCCCAGGATATCCTGAGTTGGTAGGCTGCTTGCTCGCTGGAGTTTTTTGGCCAAAGAAAAGTCAGCATAATGAGATGATTAACCTGCGTGTTCCAGCAACAGCTACAACCTGTATTTAGGCTTGAAATTTACTTTTATGATAGATTCTGTTGCGAAAAGTACCAATTTGGTAGTAATGACCTATAATTTTAATGTCCTTTAAATAATTAGGAGATAGGGAAATGAAGAAGTGTTCAATACTTTTAGGGCTGACACTAATAAGTTCATGTGTTTTTGCAATGGATCAATCAAATATGGGACAGATGAATATGAGTGAAAATCAATGTCCTAAAGGTAAGAAACAAACTGCAGCACTCGAAAAAGAATACTTGCAAATGATGGTTACCCATCATCAACAAGGGATACAAATAATGGAGCTGGCAATAAAGAAATCTCAAAATCCCAAAATTGTGGCTATTACAAAGAAAATGCTCGCACGTCAAAATAATGAGGTTACTAAGATGAAAGGATTACTTAGTAAATTACCTGCGACTTCTGATGCCAATTATCAAATTCCTGGAATGAAGCCTATGGAAATGAAGTCGTTTGATAACCTTTCAGGTAAGGAGTTCGATGATATGTATATCAGTGAAATGAGCGATCATTTTAAAGGAGGAATGCAAATGACGGCGTTCTTACTCAAATGTAGCCATAATCCTCAGATGAGAGAAATTCTGAAATCCATCCATAACAAACAAACTGATCTACAGAAATTAGAACAACTGAAATAGCAAAAAAACCTTACATTGAAGCCATTCTTGCTGATGAGAATGGCTATAAAATTTTCCAGATCCTAAATCAAGTTTGACAATCAATTTATTATTTCAATACAATGCAACAAATATCATTATTTGAGCAATTTGTTAATATGAGCGGCAAAGGTTTGCATTATTGGCGACAAGCTTGGAAAGATGCAGGATTTCTAGAAGATTATAAGAATGCTGATTATTTGTTAAAGCGTTACGCACGACAATCATTTACTTCGTACGGTAAAGAGGTCGCTGATTTTTATTTTGGGGAATCAAGAAGTATTTTTGTGCCCAGTATTAATTCTAAAAGTACTCGTTCAACTCCTGATAGAAAAAGTATGTCCAGTGTGATCCAAGATTTACAGATGATTCTTCATGGGCGGTCAATTTATGAAAAGGGTGATTTGCACAATATACTTATAGTCTTCGGAGAAAACACGAATGAGGACTATACACGCTCTTTTAATATTGTTAAAAAACCTTCTTTTCTCAATTTTATTTTTCTTGAATGGTTCTTTTCATTTTTGCAGAAGTGCTTTGGGAACGATCAACGTCACGAAAAAGAAAGTACCTACGCTCTGAACAATTAAGACTGTTGATTTTTTGGCTTTTGTTTGCTCCTCTATAACTTATAGTAAAATATAAAACTTGCCTACTTTTACGGTAGGCAAGCAAATTAAGATAAATGACGATTTGCATATACTTCCATTGCTGCAGTCAAAAACTCAACTAAATCAGGATGATACTTATTAAAGAAGTCACGAAAATCCGGGTGGTCCAAATAAATTTGTCCAAGCCCTATGTAAGATTCTTTTGTTGGGGTCCAACAATTATTCACCCAATCATAATGCTGTTGTATAAGGTCCTGAACCTTTTTTGAGTCTATTTTAAGGCCTTGTCTTATTGCATCAGCAAGTGCACGATTTAATTGCTCCCCGGATGCTTTAAATGCCTCCCAATCGGGCTTTTTCCAATGAGAAACTTTTTTCCAACTGTCATCAATTTGTTGCTCTGAAAGTACCCCAGCTTCAACTAGATATTTTTCATGTTCTTGTTGCTGGATGGGATCAAAACCTTCAAACATTTCTTCAATATTCATTTTATATTGTCCTCTTAAATGGGAAATGGTTTTATCAATCGTCTGTATGAGTGTTTGTGTTCGCTCAACATGAGATTGCAAAGAAGATTTTTGTTGTTGTAATGATTTTATTTTGTCGAAATCATTACAGCTCAAAATTTTCTTAATGTGATTAAGAGGAAACTCAAGTTCACGAAAAAACAGAATTTGCTGGAGTAAAAGTACCTGCTCTTCCTTATAATAACGATATTGATTATCGCCATAAAATGCAGGCTTCAATAAACCAATTTCATCATAAAAGCGTAAAGTTCGGGTGCTGATACCTGAAAGCTTAGCTAATTGTTTAATTGTATACCTCATATCGTATTCCTCTTAAGCCACAAGAGACACAATAAGGGTTAACGTTGCGGCAAGGTCAAGCAGTATCATCTATTTTATAAATTCTTGAATTTTCAGCAACTAAACGGTTTTCTAGAAACACACCACTCGCGCCAGGCTTTAATTTTATTGTTCATAAATTAATTTGTCTGCTATATTTGCGCTTTTTATGTGCAAATGTAAAGCTTTTGTCAATTTTATGTTCTAACTAATTCATTTTTAATTCCAATATATGAGTTGTTTAACGAATAAAATCCAAATAAATAAGAGAGTCATATATGAAAGTTATATCTGTTACAGGGATAAACCTTACTTTAACCAAATGGATAGTTAGTGAATCCAAATCTCCCTTAGATGAGGAGGATAATCTGTGCCTTTTTGAATGCAGTTCGTCAGAAGAAGCTCAGAAGATGATGGAAAATATTAAATTAGCATTCACGACTGATTATTCTATGGATGTGGATCTAGGGGAACACCCCCCTGCATTTCTCGATTACTATCTAGAAACCCATAGAAATTATGTCATTGCTTCAACGAATTTTTTAGAAAGGTATTTTGACGGAAAAGTTGAAGAAGTACCCAAAGAGAACCAATCTGAAAATAAATCATTCTTTATATACGCGTCAAATATGGGTGATGGTGATAACTCACATATCCGTATGATTATCGTAAATAACAACCAAAACTCACTAACAATTAAACCTATTTTAGCTGAACCAATGACAGAGGATCTCATTGATTTTTCGGAGGAATATTTAGGCGCTACTTCATATACTAAAAGGAATAAGACGAGTGCTCAAGTAAAAGAAGCATATAATTTTAATGGACTCTTTTCACCAAGTGATAATTTTAGTGTACTTTGGCTACCTGCCAAGTCTCATCATGGACGCCCAATGTTTACAGCCTATGGATGTTCAAGTCATAAAATTGCGAAAATGCTGGAAACAAAAATTAAAGAGGATGAAAAAAAGAAACAAAAGGCAACTCCGCTGGTGACTAATAGTGAACATATTACTCTAGTGTGTGAGGGACCTATTTTAATTGCTTCCAGAGACTATTTAGAACAAATTTATGGTACGCCAATACAGGTGTCATTAGTCAATGATTTAACCAAGCAAGGTCTTGCTGATAAACAGTCTAAACAACGAACCCTTGTTGTAGACAAAATGTATCTTGCATGGGATGAAAAAGTAAAATTAAGGAATCAGCCTAATCTTTTAAAGTTACAAGGAAGGACCACTCAAAGGTTTTTCCCACCCCAATTTGCTCCAACGGGAACCCATCTAAAGCCTATATATGTATCTCCATTTAATAGTAAAAACACCGTGGTTCCAATGCCTGATCCGCTAATTTATCCTAATATTTGTATAGAGGGTAAGACTATTGTTCCTAAACCTGATGCTCTACCTCTTCCTTTTATGTCTACTCAGCAAAAGTCGGGTACGAACCAGGAGGCCACGAAACTGACTGCTCCACGTGCTCAATCCATGTTCCATGATTCTAATTCCAATGAGCCTATTAAAACGTTTACTGAAGAAGAGTATTTGAGTTTCTTCAATTAATTAAAGCGTAGCCTGGTTGCAGAGCAACCAGGTGCGTTTGCAAATGCAGAAACCCTAATCTACTTTTTCACCAGTTGGTTTTCCACTAATTTTTGCTGGAGTTAGATTATTAGTAATACGAAAGACTGCTTTATCTACGCGTCGCTGAAGCATGATTTCAACCATTACGGTTTCGTTGGGATGGATGATTTGGTTCATATCCGCAAGCGAGGAATGAAAATCAAGGACTTTATAATAGGCAAGGGCTTGGGCACTTGACTCTGGGTAGGCCCTAATCCGGAATCCAAGATTACCTTGCATTTGGGGTGTATTAATCCCGGCTTCCATAATATCGTAGTCAAGAAAATAGGTCAGTTTTCCTCGATTATTTAGGTTTCTCTGTCGATCTACGAAGAACCCTTGAGGAAGCGCCTGTTCGCTATATTTTGGTCCAGCAGTTAAAAAAAGATCATAATCGGCAAGATGATTGCCTCGGTCATCAATAAGTCGAAAAACAATCATAGAGTAGCGATTGGTGATGTACTCACGCTTAAAGATAAGTGTGCTCACCATTTCGATGTGCTCATTATTCTGAGTTTCTTTAGTAAGTTTATCGAGCTCTATTGCTATTGCATTATAGGCAGCGGTATTTTTTACTTGCAGACAACGCATGACCCATATTGCTGTGGGGTGGGTTGCTGCATTAGCCAGAGTAACACTTCGAATGATTCCCATATTTTTTCCGGAATGCGCAAGCCGAGGCAGAACCCCAAATGCCATTGGTTTTGAGCGTATCATTTTGGAGACAACAAGATTTTCCCCATTATTTCCCTCCTGATGTAATTTCAACAAGCTATAATTCATATTTGTAGCCGCTACGCGTACTATCCCATCAGAGCCAGCTTCTCCCGTGTAGGAGTTTAGTGCATCATAAAGTTGTCGATCAATTTTCTGGCCCGTAAGTACAAAGGAATAGATTCCATGAGCAGTGCATTCATAATCAAGCCAACTTTCATTGAGTTGCCAGCTCATATCGCTTCCGAGCTCAAGCCAGTCAAGGACTTGCTGTCCTGGTTCAACACCTTCAAAAAAACTCTTAATGCGGCCTAAACGGGATTTACCAAGTTGGGCAAGGGCAGATCCGTGGTTGGAGGGGGCGAGCATGATAAGATGGCTTAATGGGCATTTTTCAAGATTATTCTTAAAATACAAATCCATCCATTTCCGAACAATTGGCCCACCAGTTGAATGAGTGATACACGCAAAACGTTCTCCATCGCCAAGCTTATCCGCAATTTCATCACGTAAGGCTTGATCAAATGCACGTGCTATATCGTCAACCGTTATTGAATCGTCAAAACTGATATAACGGCCGAGATAAATATTGCCCACTCGAATATTCAGTGTTTGATTCTTGCTCTGACTTTCAAGCCATTGAGGGAGTTCCCCATAACTATCGGTATTCGTGGCACTCCAACCATGGACGAAAATAACGATCATAACGCTCCTTAACTTAGTAGCTCACAACAGGCATTGCTGAGGACCTCGATGATATTAAATTATTTTAAACACGATCCTCAAGCATTTTTGGTCTTAGCATTTAAAGGCTAAGTTTGAATAGACTATGGGGAGAAGAATGAGATTGAGTCATGACCCTCCCTGCTAACTCAATTATTTTTGCAATAAGTTGATTGATATGTTTTGATAAAAAACGGGGCATAACCGAAGATACTTTTTGATTTTGATAGATGTCTTTTAGTTCATAATTCTTAAATCTCTTGTTAAATTACTAAAAAAAATCTGAAAATACCCAAGTATACGCAGATGTTTAGGGTGTAACCTGGTTGCTTGCAACGAGGTTACGTTCTTAACATATGTCATTAATCTTATTGAGGGTAAGTGATATTGGTTGACTCTAGAGGGGGACTTGTTATTGGACTATCTGGGTGGGTAAACATCCTAAGTGGGCATAAAGCGTTTGATTCGTTAACATCCACCCCATTTTGTTTTAACAGAGCAATCACTGGGTTTTTTTCAAACAGTAATTTTTTCGCAGTTTCGGAGCCATGTTTCGATGCTTCCTTTAAATAGAACAAAGCTTTTTCCGGATTAAATTCAACGAGGCCTATGACCTCTTTTCTTGCATTTGCATAAATTTCTGCCAGTAGAAATGCAGGGCGTTTTGAAAGTCCGGCGGATTCATCTCTAATGGAAAGGGTTAACGCATGTTCGAGTAATTTGATAGCCACCTTAGATTTAATCAAATCACATTCAAGCACGTTTTGTTCTTCAATGATATTCAAGGCTGCATAGGATAAACCTTCAGCATAGGGCATGTCATCAAGAGGTATATACACGAGCTTTTTCAAGGTATTCACATCGTTCATTGATAAATTTAACTCTTCTTGCAACTTCTCAATAACTGGATCAATCATCACTTTACTCTTTTCAAACTGAGCAAGTCTTTGTTCTACTCCTTTGATCATCTTGTTGACGTGACAAATATAATGGGAGGAAGGGAATAAGCCATTGAGCGGTTTATATCTTCTTAAAAAAACAAGATCCGCTAGGTTTTCTATTTCATAAGGCAGGTGCTGAAAGTTATATTCTTTATTCACTTCATCTAGATGTTCATTTTTATACTTAATAAGCTTACTCAACGCCAGATTTAATAACTCACCACGATTTAAAGCTGTAATTTCAATATGACTTTGCATAGAGTCCTCTGGTATTTTTAGTATAGAAAATACAGGTAACTACCCATATCTATCGAAGACTTATTTTATTTTGAGGTCAGATATTAATCAATTAAAATGTTAAATAAATATGCAAATACTCAGGTTTGAAATCAAATTTTTGGAGGATACAAAGGTGCTTGCTTGCCCCGTACATGCTTTGCTTATTGCACCTCTCGCTTATATATTTTATTTCAATTACTTTAAGGATTAGCTACTTCATAGATGTAGCGTTCGTACCGAAGATAAGTTTCTCTAAAAGCTAGGGGTAAAATGTTCTGGATTACCTCCTTTTTCATCTTCTCAATATTTTGATGGCCATCCCATTCCCAAGTGATTGAAAAATATCCATTCCATGTATAGCAC
Organism: Legionella nigrisilvae; assembly: GCF_977063395.2. Classification (NCBI taxonomy): domain Bacteria; kingdom Pseudomonadati; phylum Pseudomonadota; class Gammaproteobacteria; order Legionellales; family Legionellaceae; genus Legionella; species Legionella nigrisilvae. The sequence goes on along the minus strand of NZ_CDRUGZ020000019.1, from coordinate 235,423 downwards.
CAGCCTGCTGATTCTTGTTCGCAATCATTCTTCCACTGAATATCACGTAAAAATTGATAGGGCTCTAACGCTTTACGAACACTGCCAGGGATGATGTGAGATTGATTTACCATATGGATGTGGTTACGCTCATAAACGAGCTGAACTTCCTCTCGAAAAGCAAAACGATCGCCAAAAAGTGATTGTTCTACTTCAAGCAGGAAGGTGTCCTTTGCGAGAGGCTGAGAGGGCGGGTCTTGGGTTACGGTGAGTTTCACCGTTCCGCTTTTATAAAAATCTTCCACAAGTTCTTGAACGATGTAGGCTGTGGGATAGTAATTTTGATAGGAAGCATGCCCACAAGCAGGAAGCGCAAAATGGAAACGATAAAGAGTTCCTTCATTACTAATTTGTATGTTTGCAGCGTTAGGAACGCGAATGTCTTTGCACTCAGGAATGCGAACTTCTTTAGGAGATTGTGCGGCATGAACAGCATGTGCTTCAAAAAAGCAGAGACTTATCATTAAAAAAAGAAAGCTCATCTTAAATGCAGTGATGGATTTCATATGGACTCCTGAATTAAAGATGAAAAATAGTAAGGTTACCTAGTGGATGCATGAAAAGCAATAGCGATTTACCTTACAAATTATTTGTCTCCAAAACCCATAATTAAGTTATGATGTGATGATAATACCCTTATTACTCATTCTTAGGTTATTAAACAAGGTATTCCCTATGTCTTATAACTGGACCCACACAAAAAAGGTGCTTCGATGAAGATTACGGAGATTCATATTGCGCAATTAACAATTCCCTTAATTCGCCCCTTTATTACTGCCGTAAGACGTACCGAATGTGTTGAAGATGTAGTGGTAATGATAAAAACAGATTGTGGCCATTGGGGCTATGGTTCCGCCGCGTCAACCCCAGCAATTACTGGCGACAGTACCGAATCGATTATCACTGCTATTAAAACCATCCTCGGCCCCCAGTTAATTGGGCGAAGTATTGCTGAATTAAATTTATTACTCCAATTGAATAATCAATCCATAGCCGGCAATACTTCTGCGAAAGCTGCCATGGATATTGCATTGCATGATTTATTTGCCCAACATAGAGGTTTACCCCTTTATAAATTATTGGGTGGTACTACGAATAGCATTAGCTCGTGTATTACAATAAGCGTTAAAGAGATTGACGCTATGGTGCAGGATGCGCTTGAGCTCGTTCAGCAAGGGCATCAAACTATAAAAATTAAATTAGGAGTAAATCCAATTGAAGACATTGAACGCGTCCGTGCAATTCGCCAAGCGGTAGGTCATACAATCACGTTACTTGTCGATGCCAATCAGGGCTGGTCTTATGAAGATGCGTTAATGGTTATTAATTCTTTAAAACAACAACATTTGAATATCCCCTTGGTCGAACAACCTATTCATGCTCAAGATCTCGCGCACTTAAAGGCGATTAGTGAACAGGTTGATTGTCTTATCATTGCCGACGAGGCATGTTTTTCTCCTGAAGATACGCTGAATCTTGCAAAAATTAATGCCTGTGATGGTGTCAATATTAAGTTGATGAAATCAGGGGGCCTTGAGAATGCGCAATCAATTTATAATATTGCTAAAACAGCACACATGAACATCATGGTCGGTTGTATGCTGGAATCACCCATTGGCATCGCTGCGATAGCGAGTTTTGCTCTAAGTAAGCCGGATATCCTCTATGCGGACCTAGATCCTATTTATTTAATTCGTGACAACTATGTACTTGGCGGAGCGCAACGCCTTGGCAGTAAGATTATTTTGTCAGACAAGCCGGGTTTGGGGATTGAAGGAATTACTCAAGGATTAAATCAGATTGGGATGATCCAATAATGTTATTTTACATTCAGCTGGCCAGTTTAAGCATTATTGTTCTTTATGCGGTACTGTTATTTCGCAATGTCGATGCTTTAATAGCGACTGCAATTTGTGTCGGACTGGGTTATTTGTGGAATCTAAGTAGCCCCATCGACATTGGAAATTCTATGGCGAATGCTTTAGGCTCCTTCATGGCCTTAGTGGGTTTTATTATCATGTTAGGTCATGGATTGGGCGAGATCTTAACGCATACCCAGGTCAGTCATACTTTGGTGCATCAAATTGTGTATGGAATTGGAATTAATACCCAACGACGCGCTAAAATTGGCATTGTGCTTTCTTCTTTTATTATTGTAGGTTTGCTGGGCACTTTAGCGGGCGGATTGGCAATTTTAGCACCCAGCTTACGTCCGATTGCTGGGTCTGTAGGACTATCGCGACCGAGTTTGGCGGTATTAATGCAGGCTTCAGCGGAGGAAGCTTTAATTCTTGGCCCTTTTGCCCCCCCAGTCGTGGCTTTATTAGGCGTTACAGGACTAAATTACCAGACGGTCCTGCTTTATGCATCTCTTCCGGTGGCCCTGGTTACTTTAATTACGACCTGGGTTATGGCGAATCGATTACAACAAAAGTATGCGCATGAATCTTGCGAAGATGAGGACACTTCAGAGCCATTTGTGCCCAGTAAACAACAAAAGCGCACTACCCTACTGTTTTTGATTTCGTTTATGGCTTGCCTGATTTATGGCCTATTTTCGCATGCGAAAACTTCTTATGTTATTTTTGTTATGTTATTTCTAGGGCTTAGTACAGGATTGGTGAGCAAATTAGGCTTAAATCAAATTTTTAGGTTATTCGTTGAGGGAATGCGTAAAAGTTTACACCTTTTCTTTTTATTTATTTTATTCGATCCTTTTATGGTTTTAATTCATCAAGCAGGAGGATTTAGTGCTTTAACCGAACTATTAACTCCTTTAATTAATGTAGGGGGTAAGCCGATATTATCGATGTTAATTGGCTTTACCGGTGCATTTGGCATGCCTGGGGCCGCGGAAGCAACGATTAAAATGTTGCATCAGCTCTTTTATCCAAGTGTGCTGCAAATGCAATTGCCCATGATCGCATTCGCTTTATGCATGATCTTTGCTACCCGTGTTACAAATTATGCTTATCCGGGGGCGAATATGTTTGCTGCGATGGGTTTTGCTGGAAGCGAAAATGTCAAAGCAATGATACAAAATGGATTAACCGTTACTGCAGCACAAGTTTTATTTCTGATTGTATATAGTTTATTTCTATAATTTGAGTCAGTCTATTATGCTGAAGCAACGGCATTGAATGAACAATTTAAGACCGTTGCTCATCTTACTCTATAAAATATAAATTTAGGGGGTTAAAGGGTCCATCGCATGTTCTCCTGGTTGCGATGAGGAGGCATCATAGTCATAAATACCTCTTTCTTTTAAAGCGGTTGAAGCTACCCTGGTCAACATAGCCATAGCGGATACGGGTAGTAAAATAAGATCGATTAAGGCCTGGCAAAAAAGTTGAACTATATTATTGGTTGCTTCAAAAGCCCATGAGGATATTTGCTTCGAACCCATCGCTTTACCAGCAGTCTCTACCCCAAATAATACCGCAACCCCCCCCAACACTATCAAAGGAATTTCTAATGCTCGCATAGGATCAAAAATAATCAAACCAAGGAAAGCAGCAGAAATGAATGTATGACGAGCACAATAAATATATTCTGTGGTCGACTCATAAGGCTTAAAAAACATTTGTCCCCATGTAAAGGGAGTCTTTGGTACCAGCGTATCTGATAATAGATGATTCTCGATAGCTTTTTGTGAACCAGTCAAATAGCCTATAGAAATTTTTTTTAACACGTTCTTTCCTAATTATTCAATGTGGTGGCCTTTTACATTATTTTTCAGCTCTTATCAAGAAATTTTGGTGGCAGAACCCAGATTTAGCGGGGGGTAAATAAATTGCAGTAATTAGTAAATATATCCACACAATTTTGGCATTGAAACATTGGAAATGAGTATCGACTCTCTGATTGCTGCTAAAGAGCGCAATCAGAGAATATAATTATTGATTCGTTTGAGGAGGGGTTGTAGTTTGATTACCTGATTTAATATCAGAATTTAAGATCACACTCTCAAAATTTTGGTTCGCTCCTACAACCAGTAATCCATTATTAAGCTTATAAAAATAAACGCAATCTTCCTTTCCATTGAACCAGTGTTCCCAAGTCATGCAAACGCTGCCGTCTTCTTTTACAAGCCAGGTTCCTTTATCGTTTTGGGGAGCTCCCTCGGTTGGTTTCGCAAATCCTCCCATCATCTTACCGTCTTTACCATAGTAGCCGGTAAAACTATTGGCGAGTAATTTATCATTTAGGGTAGCAGCTGATATTGTGGTGATCGTTTTATCAGTAATGGCTTCCGTCACTTCCGCTTTACTCATAGAGGAAATAGATGCAGCGAAACTTAGTGAGGAAGTTGTCAAAAGAGCAGCAACTATAGGTAGAGTTTTCATAATTATTCATTCCTTGAAAATTTAATATTTATATAACTAACACAAGAATAGCAGAAATTAAAGAAAGAGTATTTCTATTTCAGGATGCTTTGAACGTTGCATGGTAAAAAGGGTGGATCACACCCCTGGGGTATCCTCCCTTCTTTTAGGCACCATGTCATTGCTTATAATGTTCTCCCGCGGATGCAGGAACTAATTCCTTATGGTGTCTTTGAGATAGATTCTCGGCTAAGCCTTGTTGCGTAGGGAGATTGCTATCAGAATGTAAGTCCAACCACTGATGATCATATCAATCGCAATAAACAACCCGATGACCCATAATCCACTCATTGGCCAGTGCAATAGAATCATAATACCGAGTATTAAGGAGCATATTCCTGCAAATAAGATCCAACCCCAGCCATGCGTATTTCGTAAGGATATGGACATGCTAATGCGAACAATACCAATAACAATAAGCGTCCATGCCAATAACGCTGTTATGATGGTCGATGCTAATAAAGGATCATATAAAACAATAACGGCGCCAATTATGTAGAGTATTGCTACGAGAATTTGCCAAACCGTACCTTTCCATTCTTTATGTTTAAACGCATCAGCAAAGTGCGATAATCCTGAAATCAAAAGTAAGGCGGCAAAAAAATACATGCTGACTATGGTTAAAAAGATGTCCATTCCCAAGCCAATCATCCCAAAAATCAAGAGTAAAATTCCAAAACCTAAAAACCATCCCCTATGGCGTTGGATGATTTTTGTATCGGGATGAAGCGTATCAATATTCGTATGTTCCATATCAGTTCCTTTTGATGATGTACTTTAAATATAGCTTATTATTGAAATGAATATAAATCAGTTGCCTACTGTTTAACTGTTAATTATCTAAACCTAAAGCCTTTTCTATAGTGGGACGGATAGACAATAAACTATAGCGGTTTTTCTTTTTATCTTCAGCATCGCGGGCCAATTGTCCGTTCATCACAAAGGCCCATATTTTCTTAGATTCGGGATATTCCGGGCCATGATGTACCCAATTGCTCCCATCCCCGCGACCATGATCCGTAGTTATTATGACCAGGGTTTGTTTGTCTATCCCCTTATTTTTTAAATAGCTCAAAATTTCATCGAGTACCCCATCATAATAGGACAATATCTTGTAATAGGCTGTTCTATCATTGACGTGGGCCGCCTCATCGGCATCATTTAATGAGATCCATAAGAAGCGAGGTTGAAAGGTAATAAAATAATGCCATGCTTGGGCAAACGTGTAACGATCATAACGATCGTTGCCTTTAGGGTGATCCTCAAGTTGTTTTTGGTTCAATTCCTTCATTACTTGATCTGGTTTTAAATGGTTAGGATCATAGACTGATTCATTTCCATTATTATTGAATGTTGTCCCTGGAATATGCTCTACAGCATAGGCAATCTCAGGCCAAGAGGAAAAGATTGCCACATCCTTTTTAGGTAGATGCAATTGCTGAATAATAACTTCTGGCAAAGTTTCAACTTTAATTCTACCGCACTTATTATCTGCGCAGGGTTGTACCGCCCCGGCCATTTGACTTTGATATGAAGGAAGACTTATCGGTACTGAAGCGGTGTACATAGGCTTATTGCCCCTAGGGTTTCCATAAAAAATAACTTTGTTCGCATGCATTTGCCAAAATTTTGGCAAATGCTGCTGATTTTGATAAATATCTTGCCAACGAACACCGTCCAAAGTGATATAAATAACCTGATTTATTTTCGTAGCAATAGGAGACACTTTGTCTCCGAAAGCTAGAGTGCAAAACAAGAATCCTAAAATTACCATCATCCGCTGAGTGAACATAAAGACTCCAAAATTGCAAAGAGAAATCGGTTCTATCCTGATTTCAAATCACAAGAATTTATCAGGAATATTTTATTAAGTATTTATTAATTCAGGAAAACGCAAATTGGTAAAGAATTTTTATTTATAGTTCAGGTAAATCGAAAAAAGGTCATTAGTCACTCGAATAAAGAGCTCATACAAAAACTAAGTCCGGCCTTTCTTGGAATAACCTCCTAATTCGTATTGGGATTCATTTTGATTTCTATCTCTTTTCTGAGGATTAAAAAAGGGCTCATAGAACATTCGAGCTGATTCTGGATAAATTGTTTTATAATTTCCCCTTGCAAGAATGGTGGTCCAATTGGATAACTTTTGAATTTTATAATCCATGTCTTGAGCAGCGCGATAGGGATCGCGTTCATTTATTTTTTTAAAACATGCTATAGAAAAAACGATATTATTTTGTAATTCACTAAGAAAATATTTTTTGAAGGGGGGATCGAGTTCACCTGCTTTATTGAACTTTATGATTGAATCATGCAATCTTTTTGCATGATTCAGCAAACTATCCATTAATTTACCATATGTAATGACTTCTTCGAATTCATCGCATGATTGAAAAACGGTACTGGCTTGAGTCATATAAAATTTTTTTAACCACTCCGCTAAGGTGCCAGTAGGAAGCTCTATTATTTGTAGCTCATTACAAAAATTGCAGACTTTTGATGCCTGTGCATAATGTTTTTGATATTTATATGCTTTGAGACCGTCTCTAATTTTGGGTAAATTTATTTTAATATCCGCCATATTGTGGCGGTAATGATCTAGCCTTGCATGCAAATTATCTATATCTTTTTTACAGTTCAATTCAATAATGGATACAAATTTACCTAATGTTGGGAATAACTTTTCTTGTTCTTCTACGGTTAACTTTAAAGAATGGATCTCGCTAACAAGCAGACAAAATTGAGTCTCCAATGTTAAATAATCTATGTAAGTCTCTAGAGTATTGCATAAATCATGAATAGTATTTGGCGTTATTTGTTGAGGAAAATTACCAGAGAGAATATCCATTAACCCCATGCGAATAAAACTTTGTTTTGGACTTTCATACATTTTATAAATTCGACAAAGCGCGTCGAATTTATCGATCGCCGATTCTACGAGATGGAAATAACTCCGCATTTCAGGATGATTTTGTTCTAATTTATTTTTAGTTGTATATAACTGATGTAGTTCTTTTAAAAACTTGAAATCATTAGGTTGAGGGTAGCTCTGCGATTTATTGTGAAGATTGGAATAAAAAATGATTAATTGATTTTTATTTGAACTGGATAAACGGTTCCACCAATTAATTAAAATGGCTTTTTCTGAGGCCGTATCATAGCGTAGTTGATAAGCTTCTGGCTGGACTTCTGTTTTTCCAATGACATACGGGTGTGCAAGTTGTAATAAAAGCGTGTAGAACTCCTCTTCACTTTTACCCCGTGCTTGTTTGAATAATGTATGGGCAAGAATGCCTTCAATGCTAATGATTTCCGCAAAATCAGCCCAATTCCCACCAAGAAGAACTTCAAAAGCAGAGCGAACTTTTAAGGATCCTAATTCTACCTCTACCCCATCGGTATAAAAAATTTGTGGAATTTCCGATTGATAACAAGGCAGTTCCCAAACGGTTCCCTCCGTCGCGATTAAATGGGTCTGTTCTCCATCATGGGTCAATCCACTCGTTCCCCCAGTTAATTGAATAACTTCTGCAATTTCGGAGTCTAAAAAAAGAAAGTGAATATATTTGTAATTGGTACTATATTCCAGGGTCGAGTCTAATCCTAGCCCTTTTTTGTATTCAAAAGTACTCAAATAACCTGAATCGACATATCCAGTTATATTGCTAGGGAGCAGATTTAAATGCATAGCCGGAGTTGCATTATATTTCTCCACTGTCTTAGGAAGTATGCAGGGTGAATTATCCGTTCTTAAAAATAACTTACGTGAAGATGGTTTAGAATTTAGTTCAAATTTGTTATCCACAAAAGCCTCTACAAACTAAACTTTGATTATAATGATTTGATTTATTTCAATCAATATGGCGTCTTATTTGCCATATTTCTTTAACAAAGATTGGATCAAAACCATACCTGCGTTTCTCTTATTCCAGATTTTTTGAAACTAGCCATGACTATGTTGATAGTTGTATTTGTATAAGCGCGCTATGTATTAGATGAACTTAAGTTCTATAATTTGATGATAACTTCCGAAAAGAAGTAGATATGAACGCTCTCTATAAACAGCTGATTCGATCTTCAGTTTTAGGAATGCTTGTGTTTCTGGCGCTTCTTTTTATTCCTGCAGGTACCCTAAACTATTGGCAAGGTTGGGTTTATCTGGTGGTAATTATTAGTGCATCTGCTGCCTACAGTATATATCTTGCAATACATGATCCTGCTCTCCTTAAGCGGCGTACTGAAGTCGGGATAGCCTATGAAAAGGAACCTATTCAGAAAATAATTATCTTTTTTCTCTATATTGCCTGCCTGGTACTGATCCTGCTACCGCCGCTCGATGTACGTAATGGATGGTCATTAGTGCCGTGGTATGTTTCCATTCTCGGTGACCTGTTCGTGATGTTCTCATTCTACATGTTCTATCTGGTTTCAAAAGTGAACACCTATGCTGCTGCCAATATTCGTGTGGAAAAAGGACAGAAAGTAATTACCACAGGCCTATACGGATTGGTTCGTCATCCGATGTACTTTGGAGCCCTATTTCTTTTTATTGGTACGCCGCTTGCACTCGGTTCATTGTGGACCTTGCTTTTGCTTCCCATTTTCATATTCCTTTTAGTTGCTCGTATCTTAAATGAGGAAAAAATACTCGTCCATGATTTACCCGGATATACGGACTATCAAAAAAAAGTCACAACTCGGCTTATACCGTTCATATGGTAATAGTGGAGGAATGCTTAGCCGGTATGGATGTCTGGTTGCTAGCAATCAGGTATTACGTACTATAATTTTAATTTGAGGAGTTAAGATTATGGAAGCTGATTTATTTGATAATTATCAAGATATTCTCTCCCGTTATGGGTATGATGAGAATGATTTCGACTTAATTGAGCAAGATGAAACGGATTACACCCAAAATCCTTATCTTATACTTGGCAAAGTAAGTATTAGGTGCAAAGCCACAGATATAACCAAAACGTACAATACGGGTTATGCAACCATATGGCCAACTGATTTTGAAGAGGATTTAAGAAATGGGTATTTCAAAGATACCTTCAAAGCTTGAATTATTGCGAAACTTGGATTGAACCTGGTTGCGAACAACCAGGCTACGTTGGAGTTTAAAGAAAAGTTTTCTGAGTCTTATCCACGTTTCGGAAGGGCTATATATAATGAGCCTGGATGATTTAGCTGATTTGCTTCCACACCCGCCTGGTCTCCCTCTCCCGTATAAACATCCACATGAGCCCCCATAATAGCGCCCCCAGTGTCTTGGGCTACGCACCAAGATGTCGATTTTTTGCAATTGTAGATAAAACTCATACCAACAGGGATTACCTTGTGGTCTGTTGCACATGAAGCATGGGGGGTTAGAGAAATATTTTCTGAACCATAAGGGCCGCCATCTTCTTTAGTAAAAAATACATAGCTTTGATCTCGATTGCGCAAGTCGGCAGCTTTATCACGGTTAAGCGGGTTATCTAAATATTGGCGAATCAACTGTTCCGATGCTGCACTTTGTCTAATTTTTTTAGACACATTACAACGTAATTTTGCTTCATCATGACATTTAGGATCTTTAGCACACCGTTCCATTGTGTCCAGGTTCCCGCCGCAGGTCGGATCTTGCGCGCATTGGACTATGCGACCCAGCATAGTGCGTGGCCTGCCGTTGGCCCCATCGTAATTGATGTGGAATAATTTGCCATCAAGAATTAATGAACCAGAGCCTTCAAGCATTAAAAAAGCGGGATCATTTGGGTCTTTAACGTAGCCAAGTATATATTTGGGATTTAAAGCTCCGTGTTCAATCTCTTCTCGGTCGGGCACTACGGAGTATGTGCCATCTGCATTCTTCAGACAAAATCCACGTGCCATTTTAGTGAGTGGGTCAACCCCACAAAGAGGCGCTTTCAAATTATATTTTTTGCATTCCGAAGCTACATGCACCACACCAGGATTACTATACATAGGATATAAAAATGCACCGCCACGTTTGGTGCGTGCCTCAACAGGAGCTGGTGCATAATAAGCAGTAAATTGAAACTCACCCTTTTTAAATCCCGCATGATTTTCGGGCCAGCCATCGCTTTTATACCAGTCAAATTCGGTTTTGATGCTCGATAAATATTTTTTAAAATCGCCACGGGCGGATTTTGCAAGAGCGAGCATTTTCTCGTTGATATTATGACACCATTCTTGTCGTTTATATGTATGACCCGCGATGGTCATTGCTTGAAATTCACCTCGATGTTTCTTGCAGTTTTCAATCTGATTATTCAATGCTTTAATCACTTCGCCCATATTGCCGGCTGGATTATCTAACGGTAGCTCAGATGCTGAAATTTTATGAAATTTAAAGCGCAACACTCCGGGCTCTTTGGCGGCCATTTTCTGTCGTGTGGTGAAGTCGGCGAACCTTCTAACATCTAAGCAGCGCTGAATTGGATCATCAGGGAGGGCTGCTTGAGCGATGAGGCTAAATGTCATAAGTGCAAATATTAAAATGGATTGAAACATTGGTATCCTTTACCCAACCATGATGATGTAAGTAGGATTATATAGGACTATTGGTCAGTCATCAAAGAGAGGAATTTTACACGCATTGTACCGTTAACGGGTGTAGCTGATTTGCTTTGAATAATTGATTAAAATGTGTTCAGTTGATATGATTTGACGTAGTTAGTAAATTTTTAACTCAAAACGGTAATTATCATTTTATCATTAAAGGTTCCTGTATGCGTCATAAAAAAGAAGTGATTGACACGCCTAAAAATACAGCTAAGCAAAACAACTCCCTCTCAAGCGAAATTGCGAATTTTAAAGTTTTTGTATTTCAACCCGATGAGGAGTTTTTTTATTCTTCTTTTGAGGAACGGTTAAACATTTTAGAAAAACGCATTCTTCTTGCTAAAAAAACGCTGCAAGAAACAGCTAGCAATGAAATGAATCATCCTTCTCCTAAAAGTAAAAAAACAAGCTTACCCTGGTCTATAATGTTTAAAGTGCTAAAAAAGGAAGAAAAACAATTAAAGCCGCCTGCAATGACACCACCGCGAGCAATATTTGTAGCACCGGAGTATCTTTTTAAAGATCAATCCGAAACCTGTTATCACAAATATTATTCTCAAACGCAAAAAAATTTATTTAAAAAAAGAATACAAGAACTGTCCAAAGACACAGACATGTTAATTGCTCCAGGAACATTTTGTTGGTATAAAAAATCAAAGCACGATTCCCAAAATTATTATCGCAACACGGCATATTTTTTCCATCGTGGCCAGGTAGAAAAATACAAAAAAAGATATCCCCATACAAATTATGATTTTGATTATACTGATGAAGGTTTTTTAAATTACTTGGATTTACGTCGAATTTTTTTCAAATCAGGGATGGAGGACACCTTAGTTAAGGAGTTTTCTGGACTGAAGTTGGGCGTGGAAATTTGTTACGATAGTGTACAAAGCTCTTTATCTAATTTTGTTAATGACAACAATATATCTTTGGATGTACAGCTGATTATCGCTGATGGCGCAGAAAAACCTAATTTAGTAGCTCGCCCGGGGACCCTATTTATTAAGGTTGAAAAAAAAGCTGCTCACACGGAGATAGGTACGATAATTAACACTTCCGATTCCACTATTGGGATACAACCCGCTATCTATTTGGGTGATTTGGAAGAGAACGAGCTCAAGTCTTTTAAATTTAGGTGAAGCATAGTCTGTTTGGGGGAGCCACGATCTGGTGCAGTAATCATCTATAATATAGGGAAGGTGATTAATCGACGTTTTTAAAAATGATGACTCTCATCACGGGTGCCTCAAGAGGAATTGGCCGATCGTTAGCGTTTGAATTTGCAAGTCAAGGTCATTATTTAATTTTAACTGCGAGAAATCAGCGTCTGTTGGAAGAGCTTGCTTTTCAAATCAAAGAAAAGTATCCGGTCGAGGTAACTATCATTCCACTGGATCTCAGCGCACTTAAATCTCCTGCTGCTTTAGTGAAGCAAATTGAGACTCTTAATATAGAAGTAGATTGTTTGGTTATTAACGCAGGTATTGGTTACCTGGGCGATTTTTCCTCTATGGATGAGAAGTATTTAAATGAAATGATACAACTCAATATGGCGGCATTAACTAAATTAACTTATTATTTTGTCAAAAAATTTATCCACAAAGGTCGAGGTAAGATACTTCAAGTCGCCTCTACTGCAGCCTTTCAACCCGGTCCTTTTATGGCCATGTATTATGCCTCAAAAAGTTATGTAGTATTCTTTTCACGAGCACTGGCTTATGAATTAAAAGGCACAGGGGTTACAATTTCCATACTTTGTCCTGGTCCTACCCAGTCAGATTTTTTTAAAAAAGCTGGGATGGAAAATAGTTTTTTAGCTCGAGGTCTTATTGGGGTCAAATCTACGGAATACGTCGCAAAAGCGGCCTATCGAGGCCTTAAACAAAATAAACTATTTATTATTCCTGGGATCATAAATAAGATGCTTGCGTATTCTGCTAAGTTAATTCCTGATGCCCTAAGTACTCGCATTACGGCGTTTCTTCATGGAAAAACAAAGCATACGTAATTTATTTTGATAGGAACATTTAGGCGTCAAATTGATTAAATAATCCCAGAAAAGGAAGATACTGAACTATAATTTGATTTAAATCTGCTTAATTTTGATTGTTATGAAGTTGCCCAAGGCTATTGTTCCTTACTCAAATAAGGATGCTGCTCTTCTCGCTAATAAATACGCAAGAGAATTTATTATAGAAGGTGGAACTCAACTTATTAATAATTCTTATCCTCTTGATAAGAAAAAAAGTCTTAGCGACGCAGTAAAAGATGTAAGAGAACAATCTCAAAAAACTGTAAGTTCCTGGCTAGAGTTTGACTATTATGTTTATGAGTTTTATCAATCTATTGAGTGCAGTAAAAAATATTCGATTGGAAATTGTAATGAGCTTTCCGAATTGGCTTTAGATTATATTGCTCATTATGTCCCTCATGTAAATGCAGAAGTTTTTCAATTACAAGGCGGAAATCATGTGGTACTTGTAGTTGGAAGACAAAAAGACAGTGACCCTCGAAAACCGGAAACCTGGGGTAAAGAAGCTTATATTTGCGATCCTTGGTCGAACGATGTATATCCAGCTTCAGAATATCGTTCCCGAACTAAAAATTACTACCAGGAATATGACGAAGTTTCCGACACATATACGAATCAGGTAGAGAATTTTAATCCTTCCAAACACACTTTTGGCTTGATTAGAAATTATAATACCGACTACATCAGAAAATATAATACTCAAGAACACCTTATTGAGGTTTATGATCTTTTTCAGAAAAAACAGCAAATGGTTGTTGGTGCAGCAGTAAATTTAGAGCGAGCCCTGATAAAAATACGCAATAAATTAGAAAAAAAATATGGGGTAGATAATGAAAAATACCAGGTTATTGAAAACAAGATAAAACATATCCAGAGTGCTACGGAACAACTCACGAGAGATTTTGCAAGGCCTATTGATGAATCAAAGAATTATTACGAGATCATCTCTCAATTAGATAAAACTTTGCGGCAATCGATTAAGACTTATATTAAAGCAGCCGAAATTACCAAAGAAGAGGCGAAGACTTTAGCCCAACCCGTTGGAAAGAGCGGCCGTAATAGATTTTTTCATTCTAAATACGATGTAGTATCAAAAATTAATAATGCGCTGGAAGAATCTAGCGACATGTTAAAAAATGTTCCTGTAAAGAAGTAACCGTGATGCCCCTGGGTTTGGGTTGCAATTGTTGGTGGTTGCAAGTCATCAAGCTACGCTTTATGCTTGCATCTCTTTTAATGTGATGAAAAAGTAGGCAATGTGCCACAAGTGAGAGATAAAGAGCATAAAGATTGGCTCTTTGAGTTAATGAACGAATCAGGATATCACCCTGATCCTGGCGGAATGTGCTTTGGTGTTGCCAACATGGGAATGCAAGCAATTCTCGCCGAAGAATTCAACCCATTTGAGAAACGTTTCCTAGAGCTTATCAATATTTATAACGAACGGGATGATATCCGTAGAATTATCGATATGTTGGAGGAAGAGGTTGTAAATCCTAGCCAGCAATTACAAGAAGAAGCCAAAAAATCTTTAATAAACACGTTAAATCTTGACGATAAACTTCGCGAGATGAGAAAAATATGGTCCCTGCATTTGTTACAGGTAGAGCAGATTGATTTTGGTCAGTTGAAAAGGGAACTCAATAGGAAAGAGAATGAATTTTTATACGCTATTTTTATAAAGCAGCAATTAGAACACTGCAAAAAAAAGCTAGACTCATTGGAAACAGCGTTTTCTAACCCAGAACGCGAGTATATGGCTTTTTTTGAGGGCGTAGAAGTATATCAGAGACCTGGATTCCATGGTCCTTTATTTGAAAAGGGCGTGCAGTTAAAACAAGATACATTGCTCAGTGCTCCGCGAGTACTTTCCAAAAAGCTGGAACAAAATGGTGGAATTAGCAGGATAAGCTGTTTTATAGGGGGGTATAGCCCTGAGGAATTATTTCAATATTTTCTAACCCTCAAAAGTCAATTAAATGGAATAAAAAAACCAATTGCTTTAATTCTTGGCAGTGGCGATCATGCCCTTACAGTGGGATATGATCCGGCACTGGATCAATGGCTATTTATTAACGGGAGTCATGAACCTGAACGCATCCCGGGAGCGAAGGTACAAGAGATAGCCCAGAGCGTATTTAACGCATTCTCGTCGGGCAATCAATGTGCGTTTGTAACTAATATTTATTGTAATAAATCAAATGAGGAAGAATTCAAAAAACGCGTGGCAGCATGGGAAAATCACCGCGAATTCCGATCAATACATCAAATTAATGCAACAAAAATGAAACAATCAGGTTCCCATTTACTGCTTCTTACCGCATTAGATAATGATCCCGTCATGGCTAAAAGTCTTATAAAAGAGGGCATTGATCCGAATCTTGTATCGGATGCTAAAGGGGTTACTCCCATGTTAATTGCCATTTGCTGCAACCATATCGATGTTGTAAAAGAATTACTTGCTTGCCCACTAACCCAAACCATGAGCTTAAACATCCAGGTCGATTCCCTGTATCAATTTGCACGTGCTGCACAAATAGATGAAGGCTTAGTGGACGAATTAGTTCGTAAAAAAAATCACCCAAATCAACCCATTGATGCATCCTCCTTAGTTGTTGTATCACTGCATGAACTTGCAGCCGCATTAGGATATACGGAACTATGCAATTTACTGCATCAATATGAACAAAACCAATTAGCAACACCAAATTCTGCGATTGCCTTTTTTAAGACCGACGAATATCTAAGTAAAAAGTCTCTGCTGAATGTATGTAAACCTAAAGAGAACCCTGGTTGTTCAAAATCTATTTATTCTCCTTAATTAATCTTTGTGATCGGGGTATTAACACATACCGGCGATGAGAGATGAATTAGAGTTAACTTGCTGATGTAGTGCTGTGATGAACTCACTTACCGTGCGGACAATTTGGCCTTCCAATAAATTATCTGCCAGTCCTTGCTTTACAAAGAGCCTAATCGCGTCACCTAATTTACCGCTACGCAAGGTGGATAAATGCGCTAAAAGATCCACTGGATTTTCTTGTAAGGCTTCTTTCAGTGCTTTAATAGCTGTCTTTTCGGAAGCGTTTTGTTCAGAAAAAGCAAAGATACGGTATGTATAGTCTTTACTTAAAAGATCTTCAAAAATGAGTGCACTATTTATAAAAGAAAGAATGGATTTATCTATAACCAAGTTCTCTTGATGCGCCTTGGTGACCGTTTTGATTAATTGAAGTTTTTTTATATCGGAGTCGTCTGATTGTAAATTTTTTAGTTTACTGAGAGCCTTATTTTTATTTATTTGTGTTTCAATCCATTCCACAGTGACTTGAGTTAGATCGTCGCTGTTTAAGATCACATCAATACACAAATCGAATATGGGTGAATCTTCTGCAAAAGATGCGGGATAGGCGAGTAATATTTTTCTTAAAGCATGACGATACGTTTTATTTAAATATTCAATTAAGTTCTGTTCATCAATTGGTCTCTCTTGAGCGTGAGATTTAATAAATTTAAGGGGTTCATAATAATCACGAATTATACTTAATTTGGGCATAATCATCTCTCAGCGGGTGGTTTTCCAAATGGTGTTCTAAGAACTTGTATGCCTTCACAACTTTTGGCGTGCACTTTAGGAAACCTGCAATTCAGGATTGATTACTATATAGGAAAAGAAAACGAATTTAGGCTATGGATTTCCTTAGTTCGAAGGTACTATTTCGAAATACCATATCCTAGAAGAAATTAACGCAACATTATAAAATGAAACCCTGTTAATCGTCGGATTCTGCACAAAAATGATTTCAATGTTTGCCATACCCAATTGTGATACTGTAAAAAAAGCACGTACTTTCTTAGAGAATAATCAAATTGAGTATGAGTTTATCGACTTCAAAAAAACTCCACCAACTCCTACACAAATAAAAGCTTGGGGTGATTACTTAGGCGAGCTTCCCGTCAACAAAAAGGGATCGACATACCGAAAATATAAAGACCATTATGAAGCATTGAGTGCCCCTGAACAGGTAGAGTTCATTATCGCCAATACGTCCCTTATCAAGAGGCCTATTTTGGTAGAACATAACAAAACACTCGCTATAGGTTTTAGCGAAGAACACTATAAAGAATTATTCCAAATTCCTAAAATGTAATTCGGGGTCTATTTTTTAAATCGTTATGATACTGATAAAGGAAACCGCTGATTTTTTCCTCTATATTTAATTTATTACGAATTATTAAAGGTTAAAGAATGAGAAGAATTCTATTTGGATTAAGTCTTTTATTAACTAGTCATTTACTCAGTGCTAATCCAGTGGAGGCATCAGATGCTAATATAATTCCCTGTTTTAATAAGGATGAAGCGCAACGTATAGGAAAGCAAATTAACGATATCTTTCGCCATGAATTTTGCGAAGAACACGTTGATCCCCAAAAACTTGTTTCGATAAGTCAGAATATCTTGTCTAAAATTATCACTGCTTCCTTTCTAGGGGTTACTCCACCTGAAAATTGGCAGTTTGTAACAGATGACATTATAAAAAATTGCCTTGGAAGCAAAGTCCCATGTACAAAGGATACTCAAAAAGAGATCAAAGGATGTATCCAGCCTAGAATACCTATGCTCTTACTTCAATTTGGCCCTTGGTTTGCTGAAAATTGTTCGCAATTAAATAAATCATTAATTCAACAATGGCCAGCTAAAGAAGTTATTCTCAAAAACTTAATTAAGGAAAGTAAAACTCCGAGGCTTTGAAGTTGTAAAAAGAATGGAAGCTCCTCAATCAGGATGTAGCTGCAATAAAATCTTTTTTTTATGGGCTGATCTTTTTTATTAACATTTTTTAAAAATCAGGGCATTACTCATGGTATAAAGGATGATGTTGTATATAATGCGCAAAGTGTTTATATTTTGATGAGATTTTTATGCCTAATCCTATATATAGTGGACAATATGTTTATTATTACGATGATTTTCCGAACCAAGTGGATGTAAATTTTATCCCACTCCCACCAGAAAAGATATTGCCTACAATTACCTCAGAAGATGATGAATATTCCATTGAAAGTACTCGTTACTCAGAGTATTTAAGTAAAATAAAAGTTCAATGCGACGATAAAATGGCATGGATGATGAGTGCAGTTCCTTCTGCACTGGATTCCTTAGAAGAAAGGAGTTCTCTGCGACAATTATGTGAATATTTGAATACGGCTGCTTATTGGAAAAAGGATGGAGATTGGCCTCAACAATTAGATGAGGAGAAATTAAGAGCATTTAATATTGAGGTTGTAAAAAATTGGCTTTTTCAAAAAACAGCGCACTATTTTTATACTGAGAATCAAGAGACGCTTCCAACTCCAAATGAATACAGAATTCGACTGAGCAGCAATTTGGAGCAATTTAAGAATGAATTAATGGCTTTGGATGCACTTAATTTAATAAGGTCACATCCTGATAGTTATTTAGTTAGTCTTTGGGATAGCTTAAATCCAACCGATATCCCCAATAAATTCAACGTTTTTAATCCTTCTGCAATTATAGAATTGATCCATGAAAAAGAGTTACTTCTCGATACCACGCAACGAACAATCCATGCAAATGATTTTGAATATTGGCAGCAAATACAGCAACGATTAACTCACGAACTCATCGTGCTAATCAATGAGTCTATTCTAGATGAGTTGAGAAAAAAATGTGCGGGACTAAACTCTAAAATACCCTTTGAACAATTATATAAAACAAACTGGCCTACCTCCAAACTCCTAAAAGACAATACTCCTCCATTACGCTCACTATCCGAAGTAAATGAGTTCATGGAAAAAATAGTTATTGCGGAGCAACAGTTACTTAGGATGATTGAAGAAAAAAAGAAAGAGTGGATGGGGTCTCCTGCCGGGTTTGCGATTGCAATCGAACGAACCCAATCCATATCAGAGGCTAAGGAAACAACTAATGAAGGATTTATACAAATACTCTCGGAGCAGTTAAAAAAAATTGCAGCTGAAGATGAACTCCTCGAATCGCTTTCATTAGTGAATTCGAATCCTCTCCAGGTAGTAACCAAAATAATGGATCAGGAACGTGTTGATAATGTAGCCATGTTAGCTCCTATAGTAGTTCGTGATATTCAGCATGTGATCGAACACATGTCTGATAAGCCTACATTGGTTGATTATTCCAAAAATGTTCAAGCATTGGATCAGTTTGTGGTGAATGTGCGTTCAGCGTGTAATCGTGCCGCGTTGATAAATCTTTATGATCGTTTAGAGCAAAGCACAAACAAACAAATAGCTGAAAAGATGATTAGCAACTGGGATGTAATCGGAACGGATATTCGTGATAGTGAGCGGATGATGACAGAATCCGATAAACTTCGAATTATCGCTTATGCTCAAGGAAAAAAAACAAAACAAGAATACGAAGAGGAAATGTCTAAATTAAATGTAAAGCTTGAACGAGGTGAGATTACTGCCCAAGAAGAAGTGGTAATTAAAATGTTTCCAAAGCTTAAAAAGGCACTGACCCGATTACCTAAAGAATATTTCGCCGACTTTTCGCTTGTGTTAAAGCGAGCATTTGTACATCAGCAGATCACTCATCCTGAAAAATTCCTCCAAAATCCCCATGAGTCAGCAGTCTTCACCGATCTTGCTTTAGATCCCAGCAAAATAAAGGTTAATAAAGAATTAGTCCAACAAAAAATAAAGCATGTATTGCAAAATCTAGTTCTTAATGGCCAAGCAGAACATGAGATCCCTACCTTGAAGGAGCTGCAACATCAAATTGACCTTTTGGCTTTGAAAGAAAAAATTATCGCTGCTGGAGGTGAGTCTTCTTTAACCCCCTTGATCCACATACTCACTAAAGCAAGACAAGAAATCATCGCTGAAGCAACTCATTTGTTAGAACAAGAATATGAGCAATGTAAAAAGGAATTGTGTGACTCTAATCCAAGTATTTCTCAACATGTTGATAGCTGTTTGAAAAGATCACAAAATAAATGGCTGCAATCGTTTTATCGCTATATAGATAAAAAAATTAAAGAAAATAAAGATAGCCTGGCTGGATTTACTGACCAATACGATCAGATAAAAGCAATTCTTTCTCCCCTAACCGATAACACTTCCAGTCAAATAAGAACTCGAATGTTAGACGATGTTAAAAAGGACCTTGCCTTTTTTAATCAATGGGGTGATCCAATTCAGTATGAAAATATTCAGGGATTTATAGGGGGTACTAACGAGATATTAGGTGAAGGAGTATGTCAGGCAAATACCTACAGGGTCATTACTCGAGAAATGACCAGCTTAGCTAGAAATCAAGTACTCTCCGACTCTCAATGGCGAGCGGAAGTGAAAATTTCCCCGCAAGATCGTTACAATCAAGCTTTATATCAAATAAATATAGGAGAGGTGGCGAATAATGGTTTATCGCGAGCAGTGTTAAAACGTCTTCATCTTAAGAAAATTCAAGCATTGCATAGTGAATTTAATTATGCAGAGGATCCTGCGTTTAGTGCGGATGCTCTCTATCAAATACTTTCCAAAGCAGTGGTTCAACAACAGAACTCGAAATTAAAAAATTATGGAATTGTAAAAATATCCATTGGCCATCATACAATGAAAAAAGATGGGGACCTAGTCGCAAATCAAGCATCTTGGGGGCATGCTATCTATCTTCGTTATGATCCAAAGAAAAAAACGGCTTATTTTTTTGATCCTAACCATGGGCGTAGTATTAACTTTTATACCTGGAAAAAATTAGAGAGTGATGTGGACTTTAAAAAGATGAAGCAGAAAGAACAGGATGAAACGGTTCAAAATTACATGCTGATGTGTTTCTCGCAAATGATTGTTCGTGACTTTAATGACATCAATACAGTCGGATGTTTTGAAATGGAGATGGATTCGAGTCTTATCGATAAATTATTTTCTGCCGGGAATACCCTTGTTGGAGGACTTAATAATTTCTTTAAAAAACAAAAAGAAAACCATAGTAAAACGGACAATCTAATTGAACAATGCATGGCCCCATAATAAACAGCCATTAATCACCCAGTTATCGGTGCCAGGGCTGTTTAATTTTAACCCCAATCGGAACTATGGGCTTTCAGCCCAAGGCTTTGGTTTGGGGTTTTTACTAGAGTATCGTATAAATCACAGGCAATGTTTATTGGGATTTCTTTGCATACAAAGATTGGCAAAATAATATTTTAAACTGGATACAAAGATATCGCCTTCTTGTTCCATAACAAATATTCGTTCAGGCTGTAATTCAAGATAATTGGAAGCCTTTAAAATGGAGTAATAGATGGTTTCTGCAGAAGAGGAAACCCATTGTTTTAAAAAAGGGAGAATGATTTCGGGATCGTTAGAATAAAACCGTTGATAGATATCGGCAATTAACTTCTTTCTCATTTCGAAATTACTTTTAAAATAGAAATTACTTCGGTCTTGATGATAGAGCATAAAGGGCGTTTTGTTGGGATTGCTTTTTAAACCGGCATTGAAATTCATCGATGTAATAACGCCTCTAGCAGGTTCAATTTGCAAGGTGGTGGTATTAAATAAATTGTATCCATTATATTGATCCAGATACGATTTTAGATAATCGATGGCTTTATCTGTTAGTGGATCAAAATAACTCTGGATTGAAAAACTGCGGGCGTATTCTTCTGGACTTTCCGGATCATAACTGCAGTTAATATATGTGTTGTAGATAAACAGATTCGCAGAGATTTTTTTTGAAAATATCCGGTCTATTTCCTGTTCTACTTCCTCACAACTGAGGTTCAATCCGCTTACATCACCATGAACACGAACGATTTGAGTTGGAAAATCAATGGTCCGTTGCATCATTTGACTCAGATTAGGTGGTTCTTGTTCATTTGTATGGTGTCTGGATATGGTATTTTTACTGTTGGGCAATGGAGAAAAAATAAGATGCTCTGAACTCTTTGAATGTGCAAAAACCAGAAGGGGTGATAAAAATAAGGCAATTAGTAAACAGCTCTTTTTCATAACATGCTCCTTTGTTAATTAATCAGAACTCCATTATTATCGGATTACACAGCTGTTTAATACTACTTTAATTAGAAAGCAAATTTAAAAGTGAAAAAACAAAGCCCCCCAAAGAACAGTTTGAGTGGATTGCAAACATCCAAGCAAATGTTTTTCTTTAGCGATTTCAAAATGTATTATTCATCAGCAAAATAGGTATTATATAATTTTATGTAAGTATTTTCTTTTTCTATTGCTTTTAATACATTATTAACCCGACCGATGAGTGCTTGATTCTTGGGGGGAGCCAAGATGACTACACCGTCTCCAACGATATGTACCTCGCCTAATGGCTGAAATTGATCGCCACCTTCCTGAGTCCAATAATTTACAGATGAGCGATTGAGAAAAGCCGCTGCTATGGTTTTATTATGTAAATCTGCTAATAAATCTTCAACGTCTTCATAGAGTTTCATTTGAAATAATTTTGCATAATGTGTCGATAAATATTCATAAAACAATCCACCATTGAGCGGATTCCGCAGGACACCGACTTTTTTTCCTTGTAATTCATTAATTGAATTAATTTCACTATTTTTTAAAATGAGGAACTGTCCCTTACTTAACATATAGGGGAGACTGTAAATGAAATTAGTTTTAAGGTCATGAGAAATCGGAATACCCCCCATTGCTAGGTCAACTTTTCCCTGTTGTAGTTTTTTGTACAATTCATCCATTCCCATGGGAATAAAGTCACATTGCTCTTTTAGGCGCTGACATAGTAATTGTGCTAAATCGATATCAAATCCATTTTTGGGAGAGAAAATATAAGGGGGTTTAAATATAAGCGTACCAATATTAATAGTGGCATAGCTGATTGAAGAGAGAAGAAGGCTCAGGGATATTAATAGTGTTTTAATACGCATTATTGCAAATTCCTTTTTATCATTCACCATTCCATAGTGATACATACCTATTGGAAGCCCTAGGGCATGAATATCTAGATTATATTTAATTAATAAAAAGATAAATATTTTCTTACACAACTTATGTTAAATAAATCCAACTCATGGCAGAACAATTGTCTTTAGAGACCGTGGTTTTGCGGCCTTTTTCTCTACATGGTTTTTTTTAAAGGTTACGGTGTCGTATTAGAGGTGTGTGAAGGGGACTCAATAAGATAGGAAATTGCTTGCTTATTTAAACTGCGATCTCGTTTATATTTATAATTAACATCAGGTCTTTCTAATGAGTGTGTAAGTGACCTTTTTAATTCATTGTGCAAATGTTCATATAGATGTTTATCGTGTGTTAATAAATTTTTTATCTGGCGCTCCAAGGCCAAAGCAATCCAAGGAGTAGTATGAGGGGTAATTGCTTCCAAGATGTTTTGCAGTCTTTGTTTTTCGTTGGGGCTATCTTTCTTGATGTGCGCAATGATTATTGCAAAATCTGTATGGCGTTCAAGCGGTGCCTTGGTACTAATTGTTGTAAATTGTTCGGGGGTTAATACGCGTGCTGCCATTTCACAAAACGGTTCTTGAGGATTTCTAAAAATTTCCCAAAATTTGTTATCGTTAAGCGAGCACTCAAGCTGCGACTGAGTCATATTCTCCAAAATAATTTTTAATCTATGTTCTCTACACTCTAGGGACGATTTATGGTTTATTGTTTTGGAATCGAGTATCCAAATGTGACTTAGTAAATTTCTAGGGCCTGCTGCCGATGTGGCTCGTTCTACAAGCATTTTAATTCGATAATCTGGTAGGCTATCTAAATCTGCACTTATTTTTCCCTCATTTGCAATAAAGGTGGACCTATTTAACTCGTTAATGAATGCATCAAAAGCCTCATCGCTCCACTCTTTTTTTTGTAACGAACTGTTTATATAAATGGGCTTTGAAACCGGTGTTACTGGTGCCCATTTTTTTGTAAACAGAGATGGGGGTGTGGTGTGTTGAGTATTTGCTTGTGAGGCTTCAAGTTGCTTTTTATATTTTTGAAAATTTGCTTGAATGTAATGGTCAACTAATTTGGTAAGTTCAACCTTAAAAGAGACAGGATGCGCCATATGGCTTATTTGATCAAGGATCGCTATCCTCAATTTCCAAGTGGCATAAGGCATAATAGAGACCAGTTTACCTAATAAGTAAGGACTTGGGTTGAGTTTTTTGATGAGAGAGTTTAATAGTTCATGCCGTTTGCTATCGGAGGCAAACAATTCCAATTGCTTACGAGTAAACGTGTTGACCGCACTATCTGCAAATGCGTCTTTATTTAACACGTTTAAGAAGTCGGGTGAGTCAAAGGATGCTTTTAATTGTTCTTCAGATAGAGCTTCGAGCATTACTGCAAATTTGCTTGCTTTATTTTCTCTTTTTGAGATTTCAAATTCAAAACCCATAAATTGACGCCATAAATAATCCAGTTCGGTAGAACTAAATCTGCCTTTTTCTTTATAAGTGCTTAATTTACTAACAAGAAGTTTAATGTCCTTGTTCCCCATTTGCTCCAAGCGAGTCCAAAACTCATTTTTTGAGGTCGGAGCTTTGATAAGTAGAATTAATTCGTCGATATAAGGTTCTGTGACACTTGAGACTTCATCGTCTATTTTAATTATACCTTGTGCTTCTTCTTGAGCTATAACTTGGTTTACTTTAACTAAAAATACGGGAGTTTCTCTTACCTCGTTGGTTTCAGAGAGAACCGTTGGTATCTCTGATGTTATTTTCACCTCGGTTTTGGAAAAAAAGGTATCGGAAAGAGCACTGGGTTTTAGCGTTGGTGTCGTCTCTACCCTTTCTTCCATGTCAGCGGGGGCAACAATTGGAGCGTGCTCATCAACGTCTGATTCACTTCTTTTTAGCAACGGCTCTTTGAATTTGTTAACCTCCATAACGGGTGTTGTTGAACGGGTTAATTTTATTCCGAAAATAATTGCATCTATGGAACCTAAAGAACCAATTCTTATTCCTTGAAATCCTAAGGGCAATGGATCAGTTTTATTAAGGATTGCCTTTAACAAGCCCAGAGTCCCTCCTAAAAATGAAAAAGGAAGTGTTACTATGAATCCGAAGATACCCAGTAAAGTAAGAAATACACCGCCGATACGTTTTAAATAAAAAGATAGAAGAGGCTCTTTGAAAAATTGATGGAGCATATTAAATTCCCGAACGTTTAAGTATCCTACGTAAACCCTTAGACTCAATTAGAACCTTAGTGCATTCAAGAATTTATAGTTCACCTGAAAATAGGTCTTTTGCGAAAAAACTCCTAGAGAAAAGAAAAATTCCATTTCATTTTTTATCCTTTAATTACACTATCAAAATTAAGGGGATTGTTCCTTACTCGAGAAAAAAAACGATTACCCCTATACTCCAAAGTCATTTGAAAAATACCAGCTAAATTAATTGATGTAAATTGTTGTATAATTAATTATTACTCAGTTGAATTGACTCTGTCCTTGACGAGCTAAGATAATGAGAAAATGGGAAAGACTGTTGCGGTTAAAAATAAAGCAGATTTGATGGATATCCCTGAAGAGAACATTTTTATTTCTGAAAGTGGATATGCGTACGATATTAATCAAATCGCCGAATTCATTTCTGGAGACTGGGTATTTGCGGATTTCCAAAACCCCTCTGAACTAGCGGGTGTATTTCGAGATTTTAAAAATAAAGAACCCCTGGAAGCATCTAATGCAAAAGATTTAGAGCAAGGATTGGCATTGAACTTATTCAGCGAAAAAGATATTACCCAGCTTTTAACCCATCAAGTCGTCCGCAGTGCATTTGAAAATAGCCCTATCTTTGCTGGGTTACAAGAATATGCTGATGGGGTAAATGAGATTACTTTAAATCTGATGGGTAAGTTGGTTCTAGCTTCGCAAATTCTCGAAAACACGCTCTTGAGTGCTGATCAGAATAAACTTACTGCTGAATTGCATGAACCTCTCGCCGCATTTAAAACGCATCTTGATCAATTAAAAAAAGTAGAAAAGAACCCACTTATTTTTCTGACCTCCAACAACGGTCCCATCAGCAGCTATTCAGCCGTAACGGGACGTCGATGTAATTTCGTAGAAGATATCGATCATTTATTATCTGGAGCATGTGGGGCCGGCTTTAATCGGCATGTGGCGAATTTATATAACGCCCTAAAAAGTTATAAACTCTATCAACATGCGATCCAATCCAGCCTAACGATGCAGGATTCATCTATGGAGAAAAAATCCTCACCGTTACATGGTTTATCTATTTGGAACACGACCAAGGAAGACACGGATAAAGACCAAGCAAATGATCAACGCTCTAAAAATACATTAGAACCGAAATAATTACCGCAAATAAATATATTACACGATTAAGATAATTTTTTGATAACCTCTCCGCTATATCTATATTTTATATTAGATATTTCATTTTCGATGGTTAGATTAACTTTATAGATCGCATCATTTATTGCCTCAGTCATCAGCGCACATGTTTTTGTTTTATTGTTTAATTCTGAATAGGAGGGATCCAAAGAAAGTTCTATAATTTGATGTGTTCCATCCACCTTGGCTTTAGCAAGACCATCACTAGAAACTCCTTCCACAACCAATGACTCTAATTCCTCCAATTTCGCAGCAATCTCTGCTTCCATTTGGATTCCTTTGGTTCTAATCGTTTTCAAAGTATCTGCTCCAAGGCTTTTCAAAATATTTTCATCTACTGTAAACATATTACTGGATTTCATCTTCTACCTCCTATAAAGGCATACTTGTGATTTATGGTAATTATTTTATAACGTGGGTCCATCTGGAGTTTTGGGTTTTTCGGTATTTACTAGCCCATATTTTTGTAATACTTTGGGTATTTGAGTAATCAATTGATCGGAAACTACCGAATTATTACTAACCCCACGCGCAAAATTGTCAAGTGCTCGTCTTGAAAGTACATCAGAAATTGCCTTCAAGTCTTCTTTTTTGTCTTCTGCTTTTATAACGCGCTCATCGATTACCTTAATAAGTTCTGCACTGGCATAGGTTGATGCTGAATAACAATTGGAGCTAAAAAGATTACACGATTGTTCGTCACAAATCGCTTTATTTGTTCTGTTTATGACCTCTTTTATTTCGCTTCCCCGAACCACCACAAATTCTGAATTAGCAACATCATCTTTACTAATTCTTCTTAATGCGATAGATGAGTGAAAAAAAGGAGATTTTTGGGTGATATCTGCAAAGCCCTGTTTCCGTGCAAAACCCACTTCAAATAAATCATCATCTTTAATCGTATCTAAGTCATCGCTGAGCATCTTTTCGGGTTGAACCCGTACCTTTGGCGTTTTTCCTTTTTTTGCAAACATTTCAACCACGAAATCACTGCCTACAAATAAATCAAAGTGTTTTTCATTATCTAATTGGGTCCCCAATGTCTTAAACCAAAGAGTACTCGAATTTATTTTGTGATGTAAATGTTGCTTGGGTGTTTTGTCAGTATCTCGGACATAACCGGGACTTTGCCGGCCTAATAGGAGCCAATTTTTTTGATCTGCGTCAATAATAGTCTGATCTTCTGGAGAGGACATTTGCAGTTCGGTCATTTTTTCCTGCAGTTGTTTATATTTGTAGGTATCATAAGCAAGGTAAAGAGTCCCGGCTCCTGATGTACCTATTAGTTTGCCAGCATGTCGACTTATTAGAGTAAACATTGTTACCTCCAAGAATCTATTTCTAATGCTATTTTTGTATTATTATAGACTATAGTGAATTTTATTTTCCCATCGCTTGCCGTTGACGATAGCTGGATACTGTGTTAAAGATAACTAAATAAAGTACACTCTGTGTTGAATTGGCATTAAAGGGAGTTGGCATGCTTACAAAGTTAACCAAGTTAGTAGGTCCTATAGCATATTCGAATAAGGCGACTGCATTTAGCCGGTATGCTCTGTTTCATATGAGAAATAAATCTCAAAAATTACTGACTAAGGACGAAGAGGCTAAGGAAGAACAGCCAATTTCATTGAGCCCAGAACCTATAGAACCCGAAAAAATGTGTTCCTTGAAGGATGCGTCCACAGAGGACACCTTTGAATTAATGTTTGCGACCAAACCTGGTCTACCGCTTCCTGGCATGCCGATTAGACATTCAGCTATTGCTTTAAAAAACAGTAAGAATGGTACTTTTTCTGTATATGGACGTCAAAGCCCCTGGGATTTCTCCCAGTGGTTGCGAAATGGAGTAACGTTCCATACTCAAAAAGACAATGAGAAAAGATACCTAAGTAAGGGATACAACTTTGTTGGCTATCCAACAGGAGTTTCGTTCACTCAGCCAGAAATTAATAAGTTTCTTGATTCTGCAGATCAACTCATTAACCAAAAGCAAATGTGCAACATGTATCAATCCAATTGCTATTCTTACTCCACGACAGCATTAAGCTTCGCTATTGAGGCGTTATTAGAACGACCTCATTTTGATGCCAAGTCAATCAGTCGCATTATCGATGTTTTGGAAGAGCATCCCTTACAGGATCATTTTTCTATTGGTGTTCGCAATAACCCGGTTGTTGTTGATAAGCTTACATCGGTTCTTTCAGCAGTTCAGAAAAAAACCGCTTCTTTACAAGCTCCCTCAGCGACTGACAAGCAATTGTATGAGAAGGTAGACCTTTTATTTACGCAGCTTAAAAATATCAATCCCGAAGAGGACAAAACGACGATGGGTTATAAATAACCTCATTATATTTTTTTCGGATGCTTTATTGGATTGAAAGATATTATGGAAAACGATACCGAGCACTTGTTAACTGCATATAAAAATGACCTCTTAATTTTGGCAGACCAGTCTTTTATAGTGCACTAATTGATGAATGAATTAAAAATCTATAGCGAGTTTTTAAGAAATTTATTTTCTTAGACTATTATTTGTTATTATAAAATCACTGGAGAACTCGCTATGGAAAAAGCAAATCTAATAGGAATTAACCATATCGCCCTTGAAGTGGGTAATGTGGAAAAAGCATTAGAGTTTTATAGCAAAATTTTTAATTTTACTTTGCGCGGTAAAGATGAACATCACGCTTTTATTGATTTAGGAGATCAATTTATAGCGTTAATGAAAAGCTCTAATTCACATAAAGACAACTTACGTCATTTTGGTCTCGTGGTCGATGATCGTGCCACGGTCAAGGAATTGGCAAAAAAAGCTGGAGCGGAATTAATAGACGGAAAATTTTTGGATTTCCTTGACCCTTGGGGTAATTATATTCAGGTAATCGAATATGCTGATATCCAATTTACCAAGACCCCCGAAGTGTTGGCCGGGATGAATATAAATGTACATAAAAATAAAGCTGCCCTTCAAGAGCTTCAAGCGAAAGGCATGAGTCCGAAACACTAATTTTGTTTCTCACAGATCTCGTAAGAAGATGTTCTAGAGGAATCTCGAGCATCTTAAAGTAAAATTGGGAACTCTAGCTACGTATTTGCTACTAAGGTGGTGAGTATTCTCAATTTCGGCCTCGATTCCCTTAGGATCGTCGCTGCCTCGAGCATCTAATAATAAGAAAATCTTAAAATAGTACGTCGAAACTATTCACGGATGTACCAGCGGGAAAAAAGCTAAAGGTCTGAAATAACCAAAAACACTCGTACGTATTGTTCCTTGTTCAGCAAAACCGCGACGATGAAATCCTCGGGTGTTTGCGATTATCATCGTGTTTGCTTTCACACATAAAGATTGTGGTGGTTTAAGATCCATATTTGCTAATTCTTCATCCGATATACGCAATGCCCCTCCACGCGACATGGTTTGGTCAGAGCAGATTTGTATGCTGCGTCGATATTCCCAACGTAAACGCTTCCAAGTTAAGGCATGACTTCCAGTAGAATATTCGAAAGGACCGGAAGCTAATTCTACATCATGAGTAAAATACCAAATCTTATAAGTGTGGTGAAATGTATCACGATGAGTCAATTTCTGGGAGTCAGGTAATGAGGCTTCATCCCCATGGCACAACGTATACATGAAGTAACGCATCGGTGTATTCAGCATACCAAATAAAGCTAGAGTTAAGCGATGCATGCGTGCGTTTTTAAAAACAAATTGCACCATAGAATTTCTGGGAACATGATCAAAACGATTTAAAGTGTCACCATCGTAACGATCATACCCTGTAGCTCGTTTTAACTTATCTCCATACATTTGTTGTTCGAGATTAGGTAGCGCTTGAGGCAATTGATTTATATGTTTTTCAATTTCTTTTTGGACTAACAGAAACTTTTGAGGATCTAGAAAATTTTCAAGGATCAATAGACCATTTTTATTAAACTCAAAAGCTGATTTAGGTGCTAATAAGTAAAACGGTAACTTTTTTATAAATTGTATTACATCACTCAGAATAATCCGAACAACATGTAAGCCGCAGTAATTAGCAATAACATTGCCTAGAGGACCCGTAAACGTTTTTTTGTTTGAAAATAGGGTAAAAAAATTGAGCATAATAAAGAATTGTCGGAAAAAAAATTTCATGTTCATGATTATTAAGCTGAATTAATATAGTCTTTTTATTAATTATCACGCTTTGTCTCTAAGATCTAGATTGATCTGTAAGGAGCAAGGACGGAATTACTTATAGAGCTTTGTCCACCTGCGTACTATTCGATAACAGATTCTAAAAAATGTAGCGCTCATCCTTGGTTTGAGTTCTTTTCCCAAGATTAATTCCTCTAAAGCTTCTTCGGGGGAAACTCGTGTTCCTTTACTCCAGCTAATGTACATCGGATAAAGTAATAAAGTTCCTGCAATTAATTCAGCTAATTTTAGCCGTCGAGTGCGTCGGGGGGTATTCATCATATCTGTTGTTAATCCCCAACCCGCATAAAAAGGTAATCCATAACATGTAACTTCTTTGCCCCTAAGTAGCGCCTCAAAACCAGCCAAAGAGGTCATAACGTGTACTTCATCCACGTATTTTAAGAGATGATCGATAGAAACTGTCTCAAGATATTCGTCACAATATTGATGCGAGTTTTGTTCATTGACTCCTTTTGCTCGCAAACCTGCAACCACGTCTGGATGAGGCTTATATATTAACCACGCGTCAGGATTTTTTTTGCGGACCTCTCGAAGTAGTTCTATGTTTGTTTTAATAATCCCAGTTCCAAAAGCAATGGAAGCATCGGTTTCAACTTGTCCGGGAACTAAGATGATCCGTTTGCCATGAGTAGTTGGTTTCCAAGTTTGTCCTTGTAGATTATATTTGGTAACCCCAAACTCGACGATCCGTTGATGAAAAGAGGCTGCACGTTCCAATAATGGCTCAGCGAAAGTAGAGTATTGTAAGATATATTCTAAATCTGAGGGGCTTGTTGCATTGTAATAAATTCCTTGCGTATCAATAACCCAAGATAATGGGCGTGTCAGATCGGCACCGAGACCTACCGAGCGCAGAAAGCCATCTTCTAATCGAACTATTGAAACTGTACTATCCAGCTTAGATGGGGCCCGACTCGACCCCCAAAGTAAAAGGACGCTCTCAGGTTTAATCGCGCGTACCCTACGCACAAAGCGGATAGCATGATCTGTAAGAAATCGTTGGATAATTGGTCTCTTCCAATAAGGCATGCGCCAAGCATAAATCATTGAATCACTCAGTGTGGGCTTACTGCTAGTGATGTCATGATCTGTAGACATCGCAGGACTAACTTTAGAGCCTGCGATGTTTTGCTGTGTAATAGATTTTATAAAATGTTCCACACTCAAAAAATGCTTCCTCCAACTCGGTGCTTTATAGCCAATTAATCGTGATTTTTGTTTTTGTCTTAACGTACTGTTTGAATGCGCATAATTCAAAATGGTATTCATCCATTGCACTGTATCTAGGGGGTCAAGATATTCTGGGATATTTTTACCAATTTCTATAAGGGCAGGTGTTGTGCTGGCAATAACAGGTACACCGGCATTTAAAGCTTCGATCAAGGGTAAGCCATATCCTTCAACAAAGGAAGGGAATAAGAGTGCTTGAGCATGTTGCAAGCATGAGGATAATTTTTGATCGGAACATTGATTCCATTCAAAGACAAAGCCACGTAATTTGGTACAACGATCGATCATGCGAGTAATATGCTCACACTCCCATCCACGCCGGCCAATAATAATGAGTTTAGGTGCATTACTACCTAGTCGATCAATTAAATTTTGCCACACATAAAGTATCATTAGGTGGTTTTTTCGCGGTTCTATCGTACCAAGCATCACAAAATAAGGGGACTCGAGTGTTCGTGAACACAACGGCGGTGGAGGTAAATCAACTCCTAGTGCTGCAATGCATAGTGCGGGTAGGTTTTTTTCTAATGAAAGTGCAAACTTAAATAAAGCATTATAGGTGTCTTGAGAGTTCACAATAATGCCTTTTCCTAGGCTGAGGGCATGAATCATTCGTTTAATATGTTTTTCTTTTTCTCCTGCACGGCAATACTCAGGATGAGTTATCGGAATTAAATCATGAATAAAGAAGATAGGGGTCAGTCCTATTCGTTCAATGGCTTTGGCGTATCGAGGGCGCTCTAAATTGCTATGTCCTAATAATAATAAAATACCATCCTGCTTTTTTTCAAAAAATCTACTTAATACAACTTGAATGATGAAAGCATAGAAACTTCTAGGCTTTAAACGGTCAAACAACAATGAATGAAAGAGATATTTGGATTCTTTTTCAGATAAAATCCAAAGTCGTCCAAAATAATAAATAACACCACCTGCGGAGTTTTGATAATGCTTCAAATAGGCACGCATCACCCGATCAATCCCGGTTGGTTTTAGTTGTTGCAATTGCCTTCGAATTAAACGAGTGACATCAATATAAAGCAAACAAGACATGTGTTTTAATCATGTTAAAGGATTCCGACTACATAATAGGAAAATGATAATAACACCGAATGAATCAATTTAAGCTTGAGATTGCTTATGAAATTGGGGGAACTTTCATTGCAAAGACATCCATGCCAATTGAACAATATGATCCATTGATGCTGCCTGTATACTGCAATACATATACGAGAACATTTATACCATGAACCAAAATTAAGAGAAAGATTCGAGACGCGAGAGGCAAAGATTAAATTTTTTTTGTAGAGGTGGAACCAAATTTCTCGATTTTTTTCTTATCCCAAGATTATTTTCTGTATATTATGTACTTACTTTCAGGAAAGGAACTTATGGAACTTATGTATAAAAATAATTCTACCTCTATTTTTCAAGGTAAAAACATTTTATTGCTTCAAGGACCGGTCGGACCTTTCTTTGCTCGTTTGGCGAAAGACTTAAAAGCCCAAGGAGCGCAGGTATATAAAATTAACTTCAATGCAGGCGATTGCTTTTTTTTCTTGTCTGGCGCAGTGATCTATAGAAAAAGTCTGGCAGAGTGGCCTTTATGGTTAGAACATTTTTTAGAGCGTTTTGCAATAGACATTATTTTTGTATATGGGGATTGTCGTCCGATACATCGGGTTGCTATTGAAATTGCAACGCAACATGAAATAGACGTTGGGGTGTTCGAAGAAGGTTATATTAGACCTAATTATGTGACTCTGGAGTATATGGGGGTCAATGCAAATTCATATGCGATTACCCATTTTCAGCCAACTGACACGCAGTACTGTGAATATTATCAGGAACAACAAATAGAGGGCGCTTATTGGCAAATGATCTGGTATGGATTCTGCTATTTTACGATAGGTGCTTTAGGCAGGTGTCTTTTTAGCAAAAATGTTCACCATAGGCCACTTAAAATTTTAGAGGGACTGGCATGGATGCGTTCTGCAAGGAGGAAACATTGGTATAAATGGCGAGAAGCGGGCATTGAGCAACAACTCCTAGGTGCATTAAGTAAGCGCTATTTTTTAGTTCCCTTGCAAGTTTGTTCTGATTATCAAGTAACAGCTCATTCCGAGTTCAAAGAAGTGAAACAATTTATTGAGTGCATTATAAATTCTTTTGCACGATCATCGAAGAACGAGACCTTTCTCATATTTAAACATCATCCTATGGATAGAGGATATGTGGATTATGCAGATGTAATTAAACGGTTGGCCATTCAAGCGCAAATAAACGAACGCGTGGCATACATCCATGATCAGCATTTACCTTCATTACTTGAGCATGCCCTTGGGGTCGTGGTAATTAATAGTTCAGTCGGGCTTTCTGCATTACACCATAAAGTGCCTACCTTTGTTTGTGGTGAGTGTCTTTACAATCTTCCCGGACTGACTTATCAAGGATTGCTAGATGATTTTTGGACATCAGCATTGAATACGGTTGTCGATCACGATTTGTATAAAAAATTTCTTAATTTTCTAATCACCAGAACCCAACTAAATGGTAGTTTTTATAAAAAAGTTAAACTAGATAATTCATTTGCAGGATTGATTGTTCAAAAATATAATAAATTCTTTTTAAAAGTTAGTAATAAGCAGAACTAGTCTGTGGGTGCTTGATTTACCTGCATTGTTATTTTTAATTAAGGACAGTAGAATGTCCCCAATTACCCTTTTAAAGGCATAGTTCAGATTTTCCATTCCCAGTATATTCGAAGGGATTGGATTGTAGCTTTGTTTTGAACTGTTTTTGCAAAACGCGGCATACCTCAGTGGCACAAAGTTAAGCTGATACCCTTAAGCCCTATATTTTGCGACCTAGGCGGGGAAAAAAAGGAAATATTCCAGATCGATCCAAAACTAAAGGAGTTAGTTTGAAGCAATTTAATCGATTATCATCCGTGACTGCATTACCCTGGAAATCATCTTTTCAAAGCGCTTCCCTTTTTTTAAACAAAATAAATAAGTTATTCGTATTTACAGTTATTATTCCTACATTATTGTCTATTTTTTATTTTGGCTTCCTTGCTTCCGATGTATATGTGTCTGAGTCGCGATTTATTGTGCGCAGAGCAGGGCAACCTCCAGTTAACCTAGGTTTATCTGCTTTACTGTCTTCGACGCCTTTATCAAAGGCAGAGGAGGCAGATTATAGTATTCATGATTATATCTTGTCTCGTGATGCATTGTCGGAACTGAACGACCGACTTAATTTAAAAAAGCTTTATAGCGACCACAAGATTGATTGGTTTCACCGTTTTGCATTACTTGGTGTGGATTCTAGCTTTGAATCACTTTATCGTTATTATAAAAATCGAATCAATATTGTCATTGACTCCTCATCTTCCATTTCAACCTTACAAGTGCGCGCTTTTACCGCCAAAGATGCGTATCAAATGAATCAATATTTGTTGGAATTGGCTGAGCAATTTATTAATCGTTTTAATATCCAATCAAGAAAAGATTATGTTGATTTTGCAAAAGCAGAAGTAGATGCCGCAATTCAAAAAGCAAAAGAAGCCAGTCTCGCCTTGTCGGATTATCGAGGTTTTCAAGGTGTTTTTGATCCTAATCGTGAATCGGCGATGAGGCTTCAGCATGTATCCAAAATGGAAGCTGAATTGGTTGCTGCAAAAGGTCAATTAGCTCAAATTAAAAGTTTGGCCCCGCGTAACCCTTACCTTTCTTCACTACGAAAAAATATTGAAACTTTACGTTTATCAATCAATACGGAAAAAAACAAGGTCACTGGAAATCTCACCTCGCTCACGAACAAAGTACGCCGTTATGAACGATTGGTTTTAAATAAAAAATTTGCCTATAAACAACTGGTATTTGCTTTATCTTCATTAAAAAAAGCCCAAATCGAAGCGCAGCGCAAACAATTATATTTAGAGATGATTGCTCATCCTAATGAGCCTGATAATTCATTTGAACCGAATCGTAGTAGGAATATTTTTTCAATATTCATCTTGGGACTTATTACTTGGGGGGTACTATCCCTTCTGATTGCAAATGTTAAAGAGCATTTGGAATAATTAATTGTTAGGATTATGAGTTTATGCACCGTCGTATTATTAAATATAAGATTAAACCGTCTTGCTTAGCGTTGGTTGTTCTCTGCGTACTTTCTTCAGGCTGTACCATGATGTCGAGTGGACCCAGTGCACGAGTAGTAAAGCAGGCTGCTGAACCCGTAAATAGTGATGTTCAATTGATTGATATCACTCCCGATATTACCCACCAATTAGCACGAAGCCATAAAAATTATTTATTTTCTGATGCATTAAAACCAAATCACTCCAATCGTTATAGTGTGGGTCCTGGAGATGTGCTTGATTTTTCCATTTGGGAAATACCCCCAGCAACATTGTTTACTTCACCAACCCTTGTTGGGAGTTCTGGAAAGACCTCAAGCCCAATGAACACCTTACCCTCCCAAGTGATTAGCCAAGAGGGCACGATAAGTTTTCCTTTTGCCGGTACGATTCATGTTGCAGGGCTAACTGTACAACAAATCCAAGATAAAATACGACGTGCATTAAAAGGTAAAGCTAATAAACCTCAGGTGTTGGTACGTCTTGCTAAAAATACTACCTCCGCAGTGACCATAGTAGGCGAAGTGGTTTCGAGTAGGCGCTTGCCATTAACGCCTAGTAAAGAGCGATTATTGGATGCATTAGCCGCTGCGAAAGGGGTAAAAACCCCAGTAAATAAAACCATGATCCAAGTAACCCGAGGACAAAAAGTACATTCCTTACCTCTAGATATTATCATCCGTGATCCCCAACAAAATATTGTATTGCAAGCAGGGGATGTAATTACGGCCTTATTTCAATCTAAAAGCTTTACAGTGCTAGGGGCAACTGGAAAAAGTGAAGAAATTAATTTTGAGGCCCAAGGAATTAATTTAGCTCAAGCCCTGGGACGTTCAGGCGGTCTACAGGATCACCGAGCAAACATCAGTGGCGTGTTCGTTTTCCGTTTCGAACAGGCTACGGCGATTCATTGGCCAAGACCTCCTAGATTCATCACCGCAGAGGGTAGAGTACCGGTGATTTATAGACTGGATTTAAAAAACCCGCGGAGTTTTTTTGTGGCTCAAAGTTTCCCGATTAAGGATCATGATATTCTGTATGTATCGAATGCTCCGATGGCTGAACTGCAAAAATTCCTGGGGGTGTTAGCTACGGCTACAGCGCCATTAAATCCATTTTTATATGCAGCAACGATAGCGGCTTCTTAAAGTCAGTCTAAAATTAACTGCATTTTTAGCTCAATAGGGATGTTATTTGGAAAAACCTCTTTGAGCCACTTACCAGGCCTTGTACTTAAAAAGACAGTCTTTTGAGCTTTAACTGAAATTCTTTAGATTCCAGGAGTCGAGTTCGTAATCGTTCAAATGAACTATTTGATTTTTTGATTTTTTTCAGTTCATCTGGTTCTGGATCACGATCAAGAAGGAGATTAAATGCCAGCATAATGTCCTCTTCTTGGGGGGTGCTGGAGTGAAGTGTATCTGAAAACACCTCAAACTTATCGTGGAATAATTGCTTTTTAAATTCCTCAGAAGAAAATAAGCATCTTCTTAGTTTTTCTACGGTTTCACAGGCCGATTGTTGAAATTGAATCGTAAATTCATTTTCAGGTTCGCGTCCGAGTATAAAACGATAACCCGCAATGACATGTTCTTTAGTGGGTGCATTGATTCGTGTTGATTGATAGAAATCGTATGCCTCATTTATTTTATCGAAGGAATAGAGCCGGCCATTGCTTAGCACCGCTGCTGATTCACAATGGGTTTTTATATAAGCTGGATCATGAGAAACAATAACAAGCGCTCGATCGTTTCTTTTTTCAAATAATTCTTCATAACACTTTTTGTGAAACCGGTCATCGCCCACTGCAACCACCTCGTCAATTAAGAAACAATCAAATTCAACGGCCATGGAAATTGCGAAACTCAACCGCGCTCGCATTCCAGAGGAATAAGATTTAATAGGTTCATGGAAATAAATACCCAGTTCGGCAAAATCATTAACAAATTCGATTTTTTCGTTCATGAGCTTTTTTGTAATCCCATAAATTCTGCATATAAAACGAATACAATCGAGTCCTGTTTGATTGTCTTGAAATGCATCCCCTAAAGCGAGTGGCCATGAAACGCTCATCTCCCGATGTATTTTTCCTGAACTCGGTTTTTCGGCACCACTAATTAGACGGATTAAGGTTGACTTCCCAGAGCCGTTGCGTCCTAAAATCCCTATTTTTTGACCACGCTCAAGGGTTAAATTAATTTTATCGAGCACGGTACGTACCCCTTTGCGAACGGGATAAACCTTGCTGATATTATCGATATGAATCATTCTGAACCTACGCGTCTACTCGCTTCTTTTACCATCGCAAGACTGAATAGACTTAAGATCAAGCAAAAAGAAGACAGATATTGAATTGAATAATGAGTATGAACCGTGGAGCCAAAAAATCCTTCTCGTACTAATTCCACACCATGTATCATTGGTAACCATAAAACAATGGATTGCACTTTTTCAGGTAGCCAGTCGACCATGAATGCTGCACCCGACATGGGAAAAAGTAAGTACGCTACGGTATGCCATAATCGCTCAACTGTTTCAAAGTGCTCGCTAATCGCACCAATCAGCAAGGCTAGCGCCACAGCGAACCACATAAGCAATAACCAACCGCATAAAATCGTTAAAACATTATCCGGAAAATCCATTAATCCCATACTGATGAACGCAATGGATAAAATCAAAAACGACATTGTCACGCTACTAATCTCAAGCGTAATGCGTGCTAAAAACAAGTGCAGTACTTTAATGTAACGATGATGCAACAAGCTGCGATTCGCACGTACTGCCATGGTGCAACGAGTCACTGTATTTCGCCACACAAGTACTGATGAGTACCCAGTAAGTGCGAAAGCCGTAATAGGTAAACTCGAACCATGGGTGAGTTTGGTCAATGTCCATAATGTAGTCACTCCCAAGGTAAATAACATGGGCTCTACGATGATCCATAAAAAACCAATATTATGTCTACCATAGCGAATTAAGATTTCCCGCATAAGCAGCGCGCCAATTACCCGAGCTTGTATTTTGAGTAATGAGTCCTTTTGCAACGACATAAAAATCCTATTTAATGGCAATTTCCATACGATAAATAGAGAAAATCTAATGGGATAGAGTCTTCAACTTTGAGCTAAAACGATTGTTATTTCTAATTGAAAAAGTATAATGGATTCACAAAAATAGGACAAGACTTATACTTTTGAGCCCTCTCCGGAAGAACTATTGTATACGTCGAAGAAGTCAATTTAACAGCATAGCATTAAATTAAGGGATTTTTATGAGCTTCATGTCTTTCGCACAAAATTTTGAAGACATCATGTTGTGGCGCGCACTAAAGCATGTGCAGAAAGGATTCTATATTGATATTGGTGCTCAACATCCGATAATCGACTCGGTCAGTAAGGCATTTTACGACAAGGGATGGCGTGGCATTCACTTTGAGCCTGTCCCTGAATTTGTTGAACTATTGCGAAACGAACGACCGGATGAAACCGTGTTACAAATCGCGCTCTCTGACTCTAATGGATTACTTGATTTTAATATTATTCCTGGAACCGGATTAAGTACAGCCATCGACCACATTGCAGAAACTCATCTCCAGGAATTAGGCTTACCCTTCCATAAAGTACAAGTGCCAACGCTCACCTTGCAAGCAGCTATGAATACATTAACTGTGCACGATATTCATTGGATGAAAATTGATGTTGAAGGGTTTGAGCAACAAGTTCTCAGCGGTTGGGATTCCACGAGCTTACGCCCCTGGATAATATTAATTGAAGCGACAGTTCCTAATTCACCTGAAACAAATCATGCCCAATGGGAGTCATTGCTGATTGCAGCCGATTATCTATTTGTTTATTCCGATGGACTCAATCGTTTTTATGTTGCCAAAGAACATCCTGAACTCCTTAATGCTTTTATGAGCCCCCCTAATATATTTGATCGATGGCAAATCACTGAGAACTCATGGCTTTGTCAAGAATTGCTCGCGACTTATAAGGTAAAAATTAATACCTTACTGGAGCAAACAGCAAACCAACTTAATTTAGCAAAAGAAAATCAAGTACAACAGCAAGACGCAATGCAACGTTTACAACAAGAAAAAGATGCTTTGGTCCAGGAGGTGGGTTTACAAAAAGAATACCTAACTCATCAGCAAGGCTTTGTTCAAAACTTACAAACTGAATTAAATAATGTGAATCAAAAATTAGGTGCCCTAAGCGAAGAACTAATTACAATCAAAGAATATCGTAGGCAGGAACAAGTACATGCTCAGAACTTACAGCTTGAATTAAATAGTGCCAACCAAAAAATAGGTGTCCTCAGCGATGGGCTCATTGCAGAACAAGAATATCGACGAAAAGAGCAAATACATATTCAAAATTTAAAAAATGAATTAAATAGTGCCCATGAAAAAATGAACGCCTTAAATGAGGAACTGATTGAGCAGAAAGAGCAACGTAGAATAGAGCAAGCATCGATGCAAATGCAGCAGCATAATACTCAAACTTCAATAAGACACGCCACTTCTATCAAAGTGCTTTTGCATCGACAAGGAGAGGATTTTATTTATCATGCTTATCTTGCCGCATTGAATAGAGAACCTGATCCACAGGGTATGAAGTATTACTTGTCCCGTCTGCATGGAGGCGAAAATAAGTTATTAATACTTAAAGACTTAATCAAATCCCCTGAGGGACAAAGTAAAAAAATTCGTATAAAGGGATTTAATAAGGCTATGCGCTGCTATAAAAGACAAAATTGGCCTGTGATTGGATCGTACTTTAGAAGAGTTTATGAAAGACAAAATAATAAAATCAGGCAACAGATATTAGCCCAAAATACAAATAAAGTTGAATTCGAATTAAATCATTTATCGGAACATGAGCGTGATATTTTTTTTCGACTGAAACAATGCATTGACGTTGGTGCTTAGTAAATAAGCATCAAAAGACTTTGTAAACTATTTGAATTAGATGTAAATAAAGGATTGCATAATGTTAGAAAAAACCAACTGTTGGAAAACGGATTTAACAGAAAATCAGATTTATTTGGGGTATAATCTTGAAGATTTAAAAAGACTTGAAAAATATCATCAGCCACACTCAGAACTGGAAAAAGGATTTTATACAGACTATTTTGGCATTAAAACCGATTTAGCTTTTTTTTCTATTAATAATACTCACCATGAACACACTCTTGGTAGGCTCCCTTTTCCATGTGACACGCTACATGCAGAAGCGCTCGAATACATCGCTGCTGTCAAAGCAGTAGAATCTGCTAAAAACCAATTCGTATGCATTGAGTTAGGTGCCGGCTACGGGCCTTGGTTAGTATTCGCTGCTAAAATTGCTCAACAAAACGGAATAGCTGATATTACTCTTGTGGGTGTGGAAGCCGATAAAGAACGAATTGCGTTGATGAAGGCTCATTTTATTAAAAATGGTCTTCCTACATGGGATGAGCATGTAATTAAACCCGGAAAACAGATTATTACCCGTTGTATTTATGGGGGTATTAGTGAGAGCAACGAGCCACTATTTTATGCGGCAAATGGAATTGGTGACTGGGGTGGGGCTGTATCGAATAGCTCATCTGCAGAGGATTATCGTGGATATGAGCTTCCTAAGAAGCAGGTTCCAGCTTATACGATAGAAGATATTTTAAATGATTATAACCATGTTGATTACCTCCATCTTGATATTCAAGGTGGCGAATTTAAATCAATAAAACATTCGATAGCTTCATTAAATAAAAAAGTTCGTTTTACGCTTGTAGCAACTCATAGTCGAGCAATTGAAGGCGAATTGTTAGAGCTGTTCACCCAAAACAAATGGATTTTACTTCATGAGAAACCTTGTAAATTTGATTTCAATCCGAAGCTTTATTCTCTAACGGGCATGACCACCTTGGATGGGATTCAGGTATGGTTCAATTCCAATTTATATGAAGATAGTGGCATATGGAAAGCATTGAAGGAGTGGTTATGCGTATTGTCTTAGATCTTCAAGGCGCTCAAACACCTCACACTCGTTTTAGGGGTATTGGTCGTTATGTACTTTCTCTCGCGTCAGCGATTGCAAGAAATCGTGGAGAGCATGAGCTGTTTATTGCTCTTAATGGACAATTTCCGGAAACTATCGTTCCTATACGAACCGCATTTGAGGGAATATTGCCACCGGAGAATATTCGCGTGTGGTCTCGTAATGCATCTAGAAGTGAACAGAATTGGTCTCATCAAACTGCAGAGCTGCTACAAGAGGCATTCCTGGCTCATTTAAAGCCCGATGTAGTTCTTATTGGGAGTTTTTTTGAAGGAACCAATGATGGGGGTGTGATTACGAGTATTGGCAGATTGAGTAAAATACCTGTAGCCGTCATACTTCACGATTTAATCCCCCTGGTATATTCGGATCATTATCTAAAAGATTCAAAAATAAAAAAATGGTATTTAACAAAACTTCAATCTCTGGTACAGGCAGACCTATTGTTATCTAATTCAGAACATTCAAGAAAGGAAGCTTTAAAATACTTAAATTTTTCAGAAGACAAAATTATCAATATTTCTTCTGCAGTAGATGATTATTTTAAGCCCATCAAGATAACCAAAGAAGATGAGATCCGAGCTCGATTTGGTTTAACTCGCTCCTTTATTTTATATACAGGGGGAATTGATTTTCGTAAAAATGTTGAAGGATTAATTCGGGCTTATGCGAAGTTACCTCAGGACGTTCGTGATGAACATCAATTGGTGGTGGTATGCTCAATTAATAATTCGGAAAAGAAAAAACTGTTTTCATTGGCTGCCTCCCAGGGTTTAGCTATTGAGGAATTAATATTTACCGGATTTGTATCCAACACTGATTTATTGAGCTTGTATAATTTATGCAAAATTTTTGTGTTTCCTTCACTGCATGAAGGATTTGGCTTACCTGTTCTTGAGGCGATGTCTTGTGGTCAAGCGGTAATTGGGTCGAATACCAGCAGTATCCCAGAAGTGATTGGTAGAGAGGACAATCTATTTGATCCTCGCGACGATGAATCCATAGCAAATATGCTTTTAAAGGTATTAGATAATGATGATTTTCGCTGTGAATTGAAACATGCGGCACTGGAGCAATCTAAATTATTTTCCTGGGATATTAGCGCTCGCAAAGCGATTAACGCATTAGAAGCCTTAGTTAAACAAAAGAAACAGAAAGGCATCTCGTTTAATTCACACCAACGACCCAAGTTAGCCTATGTTTCTCCTCTGCCCCCAGAACGTAGTGGGATAAGCTATTATAGTGCAGAACTTTTGCCCTTTTTGAGTCGATTTTATGAAATTGAAGTTGTTGTCGCTCAAAAGGAGGTTAATGACTCCTGGATTACAGCCAATCATCACATTCGCTCAGTTCAATGGTTTAAGGAGAATGGTCTTGGTTATTACGATCGAGTGATTTATCATTTTGGTAACTCGATGTTCCATCAACATATGTTTGAGTTGATTCAACAAATACCTGGTATTGTTGTACTGCATGATTTTTTCCTATCCGGTATTATCGATTATGTCGCTTATCAGAATAAAACCAAGAATTTATTAAATTTAGAATTATATTATTCCCATGGGTATAAAGGATGTCTTGATAGAGTGAATGATCATGATAAGGCCCTCTCTAAATATCCATGTAACCTTCGCATCCTACAACAGGCAACAGGCGTTATTGTTCATTCAGAATATTCTCGTTATCTAGCAAACCATTTTTATGGCCTCAATACGGCAAGAGAATGGACGGTTATTCCCCATTTAAGAAAACCTGTCGAACTCGTTGATAAAATTGCCGCCCGCGAACAATTAGGTCTAAACCCCGATGCTTTTTTAGTATGTAGTTTTGGAATATTGGGGCCTAATAAAGAAAACCATCGATTAATAAAGGCTTGGTTGGATTCAGAGCTTGTGTACAGTAAACAGTGCAAGCTGATCTTTGTAGGAGAAAACCAGTCTACCAGTTCTTATGAGAACCAATTATTAACCGCTATTAATGCGGGTTCAGGGGCAAATATAACTATTACTGGATGGTGTGATAATCCAACGTACGAGTTATATTTAACAGCGGCGGATCTAGCGATTCAACTGCGAAAAAACTCCCGGGGAGAAACATCTGGAACCGTATTAGATTGTATGAATTATGGTGTTCCTACAATTATCAATGCACATGGTAGTCTTAGCGAAATACCTGACCACTGCGTGTGGAAGATACCCGAAGAATTTACTGATCATCAATTAACAGAGTCCCTAGAACTCCTCTGGAACGATAAACATCGACGATTGGCTCTGGGCGACTTGGCTCAAAAACATATAAGAACTCAGCATGCGCCCTATGATTGTGCACAGAAATATTATCATTCCATTGAAAAAATGTATGATCTCGCTTCAGCGGATATTTTCTCATTAGGTAAGTCAG
The DNA here is from genome assembly GCF_977063395.2 of Legionella nigrisilvae. NCBI lineage: Bacteria > Pseudomonadati > Pseudomonadota > Gammaproteobacteria > Legionellales > Legionellaceae > Legionella > Legionella nigrisilvae. Next base: position 191,000 of record NZ_CDRUGZ020000019.1, on the reverse strand, counting down.
TAGCCCAACTAAAATCTTATTCTCCAAATACACGCGATTTAATGCAATTAGCCAGAGATGTGGCTCAGTCTATTTCCAAATCAATCCCTACACGGCAATTCTTTATTGATGTGTCGGTACTCATTGTTAAAGATGTAAAATCAGGGATTCAACGAGTGACACGAAGTATTTTAAAAAGATTATTGGAGTCTCCTCCAGCCGGTTATAGAGTGGAGCCTGTTTATGCTTCTGAGAGCCATACTTATCGGTACGCCCGTAACTTCACACTTAATTTATTAGCGTGTTCTGCTGAAAATTTTGAAGACTCACCTATTGATGCAAATGCCGGGGATATTTTCTTAGGTTTGGATTTAAGCCCCAGTATTGTTCCTAGACACAAAGAATATCTGCTGAATTTGCATCGAAAGGGCGTTTCTATTCATTTTGTTATTTATGACTTACTCCCCATTCTAATGCCGGAAATGTTTACTCCTAAAACGGAGAAAATGCACCAAGCCTGGATGAACACGATTTCCATGTTCGATGGTGCATTATGTATCTCTAAAGCAGTGGCTGATAATGTGTGTGACTACTTAAAGAGTTTTAAATCAGAACACGCCCGTCCTTTCAAGATAGGCTATTTTCACCTGGGAGCGGATATTGAAAATTCATTGCCAACCCATGGGATCAATAGTCATGAAGAACACCTACTTCAACAGTTAAAACAAGATCCAACCTTTATTATGGTTGGAACGGTTGAACCACGAAAAGGGCATCAACAAGTACTCAAGGCATTTGAATTACTCTGGTCGCAAGGGCATCGATTTAATTTAGTCATTGTGGGAAAGAAGGGATGGGAAGTCGATAATCTTGTCAAAAAATTGCGCACAAGCCCGGAATTGTTTAAACATTTATTCTGGCTGGAACAGGTGAGTGATGAATATTTAGAAAAGCTATACGCCGTTTCTTCGTGTATGTTGGCTGCAAGCGAAGGGGAAGGATTTGGTTTGCCTTTAATTGAGGCAGCAAAATATAAACTTCCTATCATAGCCCGTGATCTTAAGGTATTCCGGGAAGTGGCAGGAAATCATGCTACCTATTTTAATTCCAATGCTCCCACTGATTTGGCTGAGGCAATTCTTTTTTGGGTGGGTAATTTCAAAGAAAAGACCCATATTTTATCGGAACACATGCCATGGCTAACTTGGGAACAAAGTACCCAACAACTTTTGGAAGTACTTTTCAATGGGCAGTGGTATACCCAATTAACACCAGAACAGTGTGAACCAGATTGGAATCAGTTTTCGATTAAGAAGGAAGAAGTACCAGAACAGGAGGAGCTATGCAACTAAATAATTCTCCTAAAATCGCAATGATTACTGGGATAACCGGCCAAGATGGCGCTTATCTGGCTGAGTTACTATTGGAAAAAAAATACATCGTCTATGGAGCTTATCGACGTGCTAGTGCAACTAATTTTTGGCGAATTAAAGAATTAGGTATCGATAAACATCCAAATTTACATTTAGTTGAATTCGATTTAACTGATTTGAGTTCAATTATAGGCTTGCTTAGGAAAAGCCAAGCGACAGAAGTTTATAACTTAGCAGCACAGAGTTTCGTCACTTCTTCTTTTGAACAACCTATTATGACCTCTTCAATTACCGCGCTTGGTGCTTTAAATATTTTAGAAGCAATTCGGATAGTGAATCCGATGATTCGCTTTTACCAAGCAAGTACTTCGGAGATGTTTGGGAAAGTACAAACCCTACCGCAAACTGAATTAACTCCGTTTTATCCTCGTAGCCCTTATGGAGTTGCTAAATTATATGCTCATTGGATGACGGTTAATTATCGTGAAAGCTACAATTTGTTTGCCTGTAGTGGCATTTTGTTTAATCACGAATCGCCTCTGCGAGGCTGTGAATTTATTACACGAAAAATTACCAACGGTATTGCAAAAATCAGATTAGGAATGCTCGATGTCTTAGAAATAGGGAACTTAGATGCAAAGCGGGATTGGGGATTTGCAAGAGAGTATGTAGATGGGATGTGGCGTATGTTGCAAGCAGATGAGCCTGATACATATGTATTAGCAACTCAACGAACTGAAAGCGTGCGATATTTTGTAAACTTAGCGGCACAAGCGGCAAATTTTGATCTTGCTTGGGAAGGAAGTGGTGCCCATGAAATAGCTATTGATCAACGAACCGGCAAGACCATAGTTCAAGTTAACCCTCAATTTTATCGGCCCGCTGAAGTGGATATGCTCATTGGGGATGCTTCCAAAGCAAAAAAAAAATTAGGGTGGGAGTCTAAAATATCTTTAGAACATTTATGTCAAATGATGTTAGAAGCAGATCTGGAACGAAATAAGCGTGGGGTAACTTTATAATGAAGAAGGTTATGATTACCGGTTCTTCTGGGTTTACCGGGCACTATCTTTCTTTGGAACTGTTGCGTGCTGGAATGAATGTCATCGGTCTTTGCCAACGGTTACCGCTTCATCCGATTCCAGGAATGAATTATTTTTCATCCGATCTTTTAAATCAAGCTGAGCTGAGCAATATTATTAAAGAAATAGAGCCTACAGTGGTGGTTCATTTGGCAGCGGTTTCTTTTATAGGACAGGATAATGCGGAAACAATGTATCGAACGAATATTATCGGTACTCGGAATCTATTGGAGGCTTTAACCCAATTATCAAAACCTCCAGAACAGGTTCTTTTGGCCAGCAGTGGAAATATTTATGGCAATACAGAGCGCGAATTCATTGATGAAACGGCGCCCGCCGCCCCGATCAATGATTATTCAGTTAGTAAGTTATCTATGGAGCAGATGGCAAAACTTTGGATGAACGAGCTTCCCATTACGATCGTGCGTCCATTTAATTATACGGGAGTAGCGCAATCATCTCTATTTTTGGTACCCAAAGTAGTTACTCATTTTTCCCAGCGTGCCGATTTTTTGGAATTAGGTAATTTAGACATCGTGCGGGACTTTTCTGACGTTCGTGATGTTGTCCACGCATACCGACGACTTATAGAAGTAGGCGGAACTGCAAATGAAGTTGTTAATATTTGTACTGGTCAAGGATACTCGTTGCAGCAGTTACTTTCCATGCTGAGCAAATTAACAGGGCATAGTCTGGAAATTGGCGTAAATCCTAGGTTTGTTCGCAGCAATGAGGTCAAGCATTTAGTAGGATGCAAACAAAAACTTGAGCAAATTATAGGCTCCTTTTCCCGTTTTACTTTAGAAGAAACCTTAAGTTGGATGTTAGAAGCAAACAGGTTCGCGCCCTGTAAATGAGGGAAAAGTAGTCCACACAATCCACTTTATGCTTAATTTACACACACTAAAAGGATATAATAAGGTCCCTAATTGAAAAGTTTTGGGAAAGTATTATGCCTTTTTTATCACGAAAAGAGTTTGTAAATATATGTACAGAAGCTATTTTGAAGACTAGAAGAAAAATAACAATCAGTAATCAAAAAAGTGGATATATAAAATACCATCGCGAGATTAAAGAAAATGACTATTTTACTAAAAATGTTCGCGAACCTCTAAACTCTACCCAAGAAGATGAATACATGTACCGACATGATCTAATTGAGCATGCCGGTTTAGGAAATTGCCATGAGCTTGCAGATTATCTTCTGGTAGAGATTGGTAAAGAAATTACCCGTAGAGGCGCAGTTGCAAAAATTCGTATTCTTAGCTCACTTAAATGTGATCATGTCTATTTAGAAATATTAGTGCAGTTAAAAGGTGAGAACAATCCTTCCACATGGGAGGTGGATGCTTGGGATCCACGGATCATTGATATCAGTACTCGACCTGATGGTTCAATAAAAAATTATGAGTCGCTTACTTACGGATACTCAGCGGATCCCCAAAATTCAGTCTATACCGATCAAATCAACTACAATCGTAGATACAGATTTTTTAACGAGATACCCAAGCCATTGCCTGGTAGGCCCCCCGCTGGAAGTGCGACACCGGAACGGGAAATATTGGAAAAGCATTCTAAATTGTATGATGATTACACTGTAGAAGAGTCAATGGAGGCAGGAAAGTTTGACTCCTCTGGGGCCGTTCATTATTTACAACAGATTTCAGGCTGGCAACACTAATACAAGATCAGTTTAAAAACTTGAATAGCGCTTAGCCTGAGAAGTTAAACTCGGGCGGCGATTGCCCGATTAATGTTTTTCCTCAATTAAATAAATAACTCCATTAAAATCATCAGAGAGATACAATTCGCCACCTTTACCTTCGACTATATGAACCGGCCTACCTATCACTTTGCCTTCTTTAAGAAATCCGGTAATAAAGTCATTTTGAGTTATTATTCCATTTTCAAAACTAAGACTCACCACCTTATAACCGACTTTAATTGAACTATTCCAGGAACCGTGAAGGGCAACTAATGCTTTTTTATAAAGTGGAGATTCAGGATTTTTTATAAAAGTAATGCCTAAAGGTGCTTGGTGCGCGTCGAATTTGAATGCCGGCGGTTGAGATCCATTAATAATTTGTTCTTTTCCAATACCAAATTTGGGGTCGGGTACTCGATCTCCGTTTGCATAAGGCCATCCATAAAATTGATTTTCTATAATAAGATTTAACTCATCAGGAGGGAAGTGGTCCCCTAAATAATCACGTCCATTTTCAGTTGCATAAAGTCTTCCATCGATGGGTGACCAATCAAACCCAACCGCATTTCGCAGCCCCTTGGCATAAACAGTCAAATGATTCTCACCGGGTTTAAAACGCGCGATAGAAGCTCTTAAAGGATTTTTTTCAATGCACACATTACACGAAGAACCAATCGATACATAGCCGTATCCATCCGGACCAAATTTAATAGTTCTTGTCCAATGCCCTCCATCATAGGGAATATTTGTTATTATTCGCTCATAAGACCCCAGAATACGTCCCTTTTGTACATCATATTTAACTCGGCCAATCGCATTTTCTTCTGCAATGTATAAGTAGTGATCCAATAAATCCATGCTGTGAGGCTTTTGCAAACCCGTGAGAAGCACGAGTTTTTGTTCCGGCTTTTTATAAGGTATTAGGATGAGGGCTCCTTTTGAGGGCTCGGTTACTAGCAAATCCCCTGAGCCGGTAACATACATAAATCTTGGTTTGTCGAGCCCTTGAATATAAGGCTTCAATATAAAATCATTCTTCAGATTAATATGTGTAGGAGGGTGTGATTTTAAAAAGGGAAGAGATTGCCCTACTAGCTCCGAAACCTCGATATTAAATCCAAGAAATGGTTGAAATAAGTACAATAACTCCATACCCAATAAAATTAAAATCAGACTGTAAAACAGTTTTTTCATTTTGATATCCGGTTTAATTCAGTTTGATGATCGTTTGTAAATTGAAATTCTTGGAGTAGAGCACAAGGCGTATTTTCTAATGGAAACAGTATATAGTATTTAAAATTTTAAGCGACTGGCCTTCACTCTTTAAAGTAATAGTGAAATTTGGGAGAAAAGAAGTGCTTATATCCATTATCCGTTACAGATCTATAGAAAACTGCAGCTCATCATCTTCATCAACCTTTTGTGCAGCTTGGACTACATGTTTAGATTTTTTAGCTATTGGGATGGATCCAACAGCATTTTCTAATTGTTCGATTTGTGCTTGTAAAGTCACTTTATTCGCTGATAATTGTGTATGCTCCTTTTCCGAGCTCTGTAGTTGGTCCATTTGTTTTGTATAAAAACCAGATTTTTCTTCTAGTCTTGCATTGTCTGCTTTTAAACGCCTAATTTCTGCAATTAAAGAATTGCGCGAGTCATACTGAGTACATTTACTTTTTGCTTCCTCAATTAATTCTTTGCGTACAAAACGCAAGAAAAAACCTTTTATTATACCAGGTTTTGCATCTGCTAAAAAACGGTCCAATATCCCTGGTTCTGCTGAGAGAAGAGTGCCCATTGTTTTATCATGTAGAATAATCTTTTCAGTATTACTTTCACATTCTTTTTGTAATCGTTCGATTTCTAAGTTAATCTCTTTCAGTTCGTCTACATCCTTCTGCAAATGATTAAGTTCTTTATCGATTTTGGGAAGTGAATGTTTAAATTCAAGAATAATTTCAAATAAGTCCTCCTTGCTAAGTGCTTCTAAAATGGAAACATATTGATTATGATTTTCGCTGATTCGAGCTTTTTTTAATTCTTCAAAAGCCTCATAGCAGATTAGGCCAATATATTCATCCTCTAATGATAAGATTTCATTAATCGCTTCTTCGATTTTTTGACCATCATAGGTTGCTTTGCCTCTAAGGATAAGCCTGTAAATTGTTTCACTCATTGGAACCCATACAACATAGTTATGTAGTATAATTTTAGTACAAATAAACTAATTATTGGTGCATCCGTTAATTATCTTACAGAAATTAGAATAAATGAGCTCGGATTTGAGTTATAACTTGCGATTCATAGAGTGAATTTGCCAAATCAATTTTATTTAAAGTTCGAATGTTATTTGCTTTCTCGTTATTTCAAAATATATTAAAAGAATGCCTAACTAATAATGGTCATCAATGAAATTTATAATCAATAAAAAAAATAGTGCAGAAACTATCGTTCTGACCTTGGAACCCACAACAACCGTTAAAGAGCTGTTACTTATTCTTTATACTTACAGAAGTAAGATTTATGATCATTTTTCTTTTAAAGACTATCAAAAATTCATTTCAGTATATCAGTGTCTTTTATATGGGGATCGATTCAAAAATAAGTTACTTCCAAAGACCAATTTAGCGGATTATGGGTTTGAGGATCCATGTTATCTGACTTGGGAAGAGTCTACTGAGAATCGAAATCATACATCCGAGATGGAGCCCACAGGTAATAGAGCCCTATTTTGGCAGGCTAATATAAAGCCAGATAAGCTCGATATAGGAAAGGAGTCTTATTCGATGTCAGCCAGGTCAACGATTCCTTAAGGGAGGATTTTTTTAAAAGTAACTGAGCGTGAAAATAATCAAGCTCCTAGATTGAGGTCATTCGCGATACCACGCCAAAGGTTGCAGTGTAGGTTATGTAAAGGTTTGTCTAATAACTTAAAACTCGCCTAGGTTGCATTTTATATAAAACCTTCGTATTCCTAATTGATTTCCATAAAATCTGGAAAATTGTTTATTTTGGTGCTGTTTGCCTGGCTATTTCCTCGTAGGCCTTTTGAGTTTGCTCATCTCTTTTCCTTAATTCTTTAAAGATTGAGGGCATATGCTTAAGCGCTCTTGTGGCTATCTCATTGATTTCCTCCATTGAGCTGCTAGCTTTTCTAGGATCTGAAATGCCTTCTTGTGCTTTCTGATAAATTTCATAAATATGATTGGGAACTGCTTTCTCTTCTCCGTCCACTTCAATTCTGGATCTGCTTCTCCAAGTTTGCCACTTCGTATTTTCTATTAGTTCAACTATTGCATTAAGCGCTTCAACAGCAAGATCATTCTTTACCTTACAGCAATCATCATAAATAAATTCGCTTTTAAAAGATTCGAAATTAGAATTGTATGACCTGGATTTCTCTGCAAGTATCATTGAATACTGACTTATTTCTTCTGATTTAGTTGCTGCTTTTTCTTTAATGATATCTCCATTAGAAAGACTGTAATCCGTGATCACGTCATTGCTTTTATATCCAACTTTTGGTGGAGTCACTCTTGGTTCGCCTCTATTATATATGGATGAAAAATTTACAAAATTCTCAGTGCTATGGTCTCTAGTTTCTACTTGATGATCTACAAAACGCTGATGCCAAGTGAGATTATCCTGTTGAAGTTTTGTAATTTCTTGCACCACTCTATCCTTATACGTTTGGAAAATTTTTAAAATTTGGGTTTCTATTGTTGGAGGGGGATCTGGCGGGGGTAATTTTTTATGGACTTTAGATATAGGCAGGGACGCCTGGAAATCGTATAAATTCAATTCTTTAGCAAGTGCCTCTGCGGTAAGCATCTCTTCGCCATAGTTTATCTTATTTAATTTGTCTAACTCAGCTATAGCCTGTATACTATTTTTAACATCATTAAAGATAGTGGCAACGTTACATAGGTCGACAATTCTTTTAAGCGTTTTGATTTCCTCCATCAACTCTTGGTTTGTTGGGTTTAATTTCTCAATTTGTTGGATCCACAACTGAAGTTCTTTATATGTCATTTCTAAGTCCTAAAAACAATATCTGTTTCTTTTATTGTACACCAAATGTACATATAGTGCATGTTTTGAGCTTTGAGAAGGTTATCTATCTAGTCTTGATGAACCTAAAGCCGGAGGAATAGGAAAAGTTATAATAAAAAGGATTTTTAGAGTTGTTTTAATGAACTGAGTTTAATCGTTGGTTACGTAACTTTAGGTTGTGTTTATTGTGGTTTAAGCCACCAAAATAGGTTGCCATCAATTTCGAATCCGAATGTTTTGTTTATGCTCACAACAAAGTCTAGAATCTTCTCAAAGATTTTCTAATCAAAGACAACGCATCCCTTTCCTGGTTGCGCTTCATGATGAGCCGCATAATGTTCCACCTTAGCTTCAAAGAAACTTAGAGCCTTAGACTTCGTTGACGGAGGATTGGAATTGCTGGGAGTGGGGCTGGGCTCAGCGGCATAACCAAAGGTATTTAACAGGTTAACCGTTGTATTCCCCGCAGTTTCTACCGTCTTTCCTGCATTTGTATCATTTGCTGCTGACATCACATCCTGATGTTTAAAACGATATAAATTAGTTAAAACAATCGCAGATTCGAGTACCATCAAGGCAACACCCACTGCGGGATTAAGAGCAAAACCTATTGCCACAAACAATCCGGCTGCTACAAGTGTAATTATTGAGTTATAACTTAAACTTACGGATAAGTTCTGGACAATGTTTTGTTTGGTTTTTTCTGCGACGTCGAAGGCAGTCGCTATAGGAAATAATATACCTTGCTGAATTACAACCCCTGCATGTTGTTGGGTAATGCTATCTCCGATACTGGATTTTACCGCGATTCCAAGATCGGAATACGCAATCGCACTCACATCATTGGCCGCATCACCGACCATGGCTACTTTACAGCCTTCGCGTTTCAGCTGTTGTATATAACTTATTTTTGAGATTTCCGTTGGATTAGAGATCGCACCTACAGTATTGGCGCACAGATTATTTTCAGAAATACCTAATAATGCTGCGTATTTCAAGGCAGTGACTTTATCTGCACCTGTGCAAATATGCACTGTTTTACCTAAGCGTTGAAGTTGCTTTACAGTGGCAATAGCATCTTTACGCAAAGGGTCAGTTAAAGCAACTTGTCCGATTACGGATGTACCCTGCACAATATAAATGCTACCATTTTCAGGATTATCATAAGGCTTATTAATAAGAGTAACTCCATTTGCTTTGAGCATATCTTCGTTACCAATCATGAAGGTTTCACCCTCAATAGTAGCTTTTATTCCGGAGTGATGACTTTTATCAATGGATGTGATTTTTAACGACTCTGTAGCGATGTCTTGATTTTCTATATAAGACCTAATTATTTGTGCTGTAGGATGATCAGACTTACTTTCCAATAATGCAACATGAGCTAATAATTTTCTATTAGAAATTCGCAGACGCTCTACTTCAATGTTTCCTTGAGTCAGGGTGCCATTTAAATCAAAAACAACAGTATCAATATCAGCAGCTGCTTGTAATGCTTTACCATTGTTAAAATGGATTCCGTTTTCGGATGCTTTTTTCATACCGATTTTAACTGCCATTGGCGTAATCAAGCTCAAAGCGCATGGGCATGCACTCACAAGAACTGAGATAACACATTGAATAGCCAAAACAGGATTAAACACCGAACCGATGACGATGCCGGAGATCAGTGCAATTGTAAGCAGACCGGGAATAAAATATTTTAATAATTTATTCGCAAATTGTTCGAGAGGGGCTTTTTCAGCATTTGCTTGTTCAATATTTTTTGCAATTAGAGATAAGTAAGAATTTTGATATGTTTTGGTAACCCGCATTTCCAATGAAGGAATATGATCCGCCAAGCGCATCCCTGCTTTAACTTTATCGCCTGGATTAAATTCTTGTAGGTGCGGTGAACCATCGATGCGTGTAGTATAAAGCAGTGCTTTTGATGTTAATACTCCATCGACAGGAATAACCTCTCCTTTTTTAAGGATAATAAGATCATTAGGGATTAAATTTTTGACGGAAATTTCTTTATCTGGATTACCTTTTAATAAGGCTTTTTGAGACAAACAATCGCGGACATCTAATTTTTTGTTGATTTCATGAATTAAAGTATGTTCGATCCCTTCACCTAAATGCCAGAAACCTAAAACCAGCGGTGCTGCTTCGAACATCATAGGTAATCCAGGAATAAACAAGCTAGCGATAGATACCGCAACGATAGTCAAGGTGCTTATTGCATACAAAGTGGTCGTATCCCATTCCTTTGCAAGCAATGCATGCCATGCTGATTTGTAAACAGTATTTCCCAAATATAAGGTCATTAAGGTAGTAAGACCGGTGATGGCATAATAGGCAAGCATAGGGATATTAAAACTCCCAATTGCTAAAACGAGCATACCCAATCCCCAAAGCAACCCTAATCCAGCTTTAAGCCAATGATTTTCATCCCCCTCAGAGCCGTGGTGATGGTGGGAGTGGGTATGAAGGTGGCCATGACCGTGCGAATGAGAATGACCCTGGGAAGGATCGTGAGAAAGATTATGAGAATGACCATGGCTATGATCACCAAAATGATCATCAGAATGACCGTGAGCATGATCACCAAAATGATCATCAGAATGACCGTGAGTATGATCATCAAAATGGTCATCAGAATGACCGTGAGTATGATCATCAAAATGATCATCGGAATTGAAACGTTTTGTTTTTTTTCTGCTTTTTTTAATAGGAGAAGAGGGAGTGGGTTTGGAAATTAGTGGGGCCATATGCATATCTTCTTGATAGTCAATAGTCTCCATTTCAATGATGTCACTTAAAATAATTCCCTCCTTTGATAAAAGCTGAGTCACTACAGTCTGTATCGTAATAGAATCGTTCACTTCACATAACAAACTGATGCCTTTATCTTCACTGGTTAAATCGATAGCAATACGTACGAGCTTTAAGCTTAGTGCTGAGTTCAAAATCTGTTCGATTTTTGTGGAAGTGTTCTCCAGATTCAAAGATGACACGTTATTAGAAAGGCGGAATCTATAATTACAATACATTGGTTTCCTCCATTTAAAGGACAACATAAATGTTAAAGAGGAGCAACGCCCACTTCAGTTGTATATCAATATTCACTTCAGACCTGTTACAGAGATTACGTAATTTTGAAACGGCACGATCAAGTAATTTATTTCGTTTAAACCGATAAAACAGCGTCTGGTATTTTATTACGAGGCATCCTAGGCCTCAGAAAGTGTTATATTGTAACATCGTCTTGCCAAAGAACAAGTCATATTAAATAATTTTTAAACCAGAGGAATTTAGCTAATATTCGGTGCCGGTGTTTGATAATTTTTCTGTAAAACAAGGACTGTGGTATAATGAATTAAGTGATTAAATTATAATATGATTGATGAAATATAATTTGTTGGACAAGGCTTATAAGCATTGCGTGCAGCATGGCTATCGGTTCACAGACCCGAGAGAGCGTGTCCTCAAGATTTTAATAGAAGAAAGAAAACCTCTAGGGGCTTATGAAATCTTGCAAAGACTCTCCACACAAATTGAAAATCCCAAACCACCTACAGTTTATCGAGCGATTCAGTTCTGGCATCAAGAGGGATTCATCCATTGTATTGATAGCCTCAAATCTTATGTTGCTTGTTTGCACGGGCATCATGTAGGACAAGCTCAATTTTTAATTTGCAATCAATGTGATTTTGTCAAAGAATTAGAATGTATTATTGATTTCACGTGCATTACAGAATTAGCAAACTCACTGCAATTTTCAATTATTAATTGCACAACAGAAATCAAAGGTTTATGCGCGCGTTGTAAACTGGCCAATCGAGAGGATTAGGCGCGGTTAATTGTAAAAAAACACGTATATTTTCGCTTATTGGTAATGGCTATTAATAAGTAAATCAATATTCGAGGCAAGTGGCTGCATCACCTTGTTACAAAAATATTCTCGTGACACCGGTTTTTCTATGAGTTCATGACTATGAGCAGGCTGTTGAAATAGCATCAAAAAACATCCGACTAATATTATATCTAAACGCATAAAAAACATATCAACTATCCAATAAAGAAATAAATTGACAACTAATTTACCATAAAAATGCAAAAAATGCACCTTAATTGTGCAATTTTTAAAGCTATTAGTTTTTTAGAGATGCTCTGGCTCATCATAAAGCCTTTGGTTGTTTTGGCCGATGTAGGATTAGTTGTAGATTTTGGGACTGGATTTATAGCTTTTTTATTAGGTTTCAGCTTGTGGCTTATTGTTACGGCCATTTCTTGATTGGCTACGCGACTGTTTATGTCGAGTAGTTTATTAATTATTCTGTTATTGATCTAAATAGTGCTCAGTTAAAAACAAAAAAGGCTAAAGTTTATTACCGGAAACGACTTGCTAATGCGCACTGAAGATAATAGTGAACTGAGCGGCGATAGGTCATACCGGGCCGAGTGTCCAGGTTGCACTATTTTTTCGAGCCCAGATTAAGCAAATAAATATAACTTCTTCAATCTCCGGGCTTTTTAAATAGCAGGGGTATAAAACCTATGATTAGAGGATTTTGAGCCCGAATGGGTCAATTCACTAATTTGTTGTCTTAACTCACCAATGGTATTTTGTTGTTGCTCAATCACTTTTTGTTGTTTTTCTTCTTTTGCTTGCATTTGTTTAAATAAAATATAGGACACATAAATAGCGGTACGTTCTTTTGCTGTGAAACTTAACAATTTTTTTTCAGCTTCTTTATTTTCGGTTGATAATAATTCAAGCTCTTGTTCCTGCTCTGAATTTAGTTTGTTGAGAGCGGCATTTTTTTCCGATAGCTCAGCTACTAAAAGGGTATGCTGATGTTCGGTGCATATTTGTTCTGCAATGTCACTAATTCGAGCGTTGGATGTTTGGGTAGTGATGTTAAAACGTTTTAAAACACTATCGTTTAAAATATCCCCTGAATTGCATAGTTCACCGCCGAGATACCCGTCATTTTTTAAACCCGACAAAGCAATGGTCATTTCTTTGCTATCTTCATCTTGGGTATAAGTCATTCTATAGGTTTTGTGTTTTGGAGTTTCTAAAAGTACTTTAAGATCAACAAGTACTTGAAAAATTTGATTTTTGTATTCTTCTAATTTGGTAGGCTCAAGGGAGTTTTTTTGGCTAAGTAATGTATTTAGCGAAGTAATTTCATTCAAAATATAATATAAGAAAGGTCTTCGGCCGCTATCACTGCATTGCTTGATAAGCTCGTTCAGGCGGATTTTAAAATGAACATCCTTATTTTGGATGATTTCTTTGGCACGAATGAGTGATTTTTCTCTGAGTAATTCTTCGTCAGTATCGGTGACTAATTTTTTTACTTTCGGTTGACTGTCATGATAGCGCACTATAACTGCAGTCAGAGAATAAATTAATTCTTCTAGTCTCGTCATGTAAAATTCCTTCTAAAGCTAAATCCATTAGTCTAAATGTGGAACTACATACAAACTTGATATTTCACTATATTGAATGTTTGCCTGAAGTGCAAGTACTCAAAATATAAAATCAGGTTGACGAATTCCCTATAATCTATCCGGACAAGACAGGATGGGATTCATCACTATTTTTTCTTCTTAAAATAAGTCCCATTCGCGTAAACATTATGACCAAAACCACAATCTGCATCGGAACCTTCTTGGTTAACAGATAACATACCAGGTTTGAGGAATGTTATCGTGATCATACATGAGCCATATTCAGAAGAAGAGTATACGGCCGTGTCCCCTTTAATATTGGCCACACCCGAAAGTTCCCCGGTATTGGCTTGCAGCTCGCCATTTACCATATAAGGATAAATTAATTCGAAGGAAATATTAAGTTTGCCGCCTCCCAAAGCACGAACCGTCAAGGTATTGGAAATATCATTATGAGGGGCAGGAAATTTCATAATAAAGGTACCATTTACTTCTTCTTTAGAAACACTGTCTCTATGGGATTCGGAAAAACCCAATGTCGAATAAACAACAAACAGACTGAATAAAGTAATTTTTATAATCTTGTGATTCATAGTCGCCGCATCCTATTTTTATTAAGCAATCATTAAAGCCATTCAAGTTTTTTTCATGACTATTTGAAAGTCATTAATGCAGTTCATCAAGGTAAGTCTCTTTGGTGTACCGGACCGAAATAATTGCGATAACGACCCAAAATATAATGTATAACGCAGGAGCATATTTATTTCCGGTTAGCTCAACCAAGGTTAAGGAAACTAAGGGCATGGTTCCACCAAAAACTGCTTGGCCAATGTTATACCCAATAGATACGCCACTGGCGCGAATCGCGGTGGGGAACATCTCTGCAAGCATAGTAGGCACTGTAGCATTCAATGGTGCAAGTATGATTGCTAGCCCTATTTCTCCCACAAGGACATGCCACCAGTTACCGCTCAAAAAAAGAATAAAAAGAGGATAAATAAAAATAAAAATACCAACAGCTCCTAATAAAAAAATAGGTTTCCTACCTAAGAAATCGGATAATAAGCCCATTATCGGAATTAATATCGTTAATACCAGTAGTGCTATAAAGTTTATAACCAGAGCATCTTTTAATAAAAATCCTTCAGATTTCACTAAAAAACTGGTTATATAAGCAATGAGTAAATAATTGCTCATTGCTAATATGCTCGTAAAAATAATAGCTAATAATAATTTGCGCTGATGTGCTATGACCACAAGCTTTGCGGGAAGTTCGGTGGTAGGTTTGGTGTGCAAAAAAGCCTCGGGTTCAACACTTGTACGACGCAAATAAATGCCTATTAATCCAAGGAGGGCACCCATTAAATAAGCGAAACGCCATCCCCAAGATCGCAGCGTATCCTCGGTCAATAAAACACTGAGTACAGAGGCCGTAAAAGAACCTAAAAAAATACCCAGAAAAGCAGTACTTAAAACTAAACTTCCGGCAAAACCACGTCGATGACCAGCCATATGTTCTATGAGAAAAGTAGTCGAACCGGGTAGTTCTCCTCCGACGGCAATTCCTTGTATTAATCTAAAAAAAACGAACAGCAACGGAGAGAGGATTCCCAAAGTATGAAAATCAGGGATTAAGGCGATACACGCTGTGGAACAGGTCATAATCGACACGGAGAGAATCAACGTTTTTCTTCTACCGATATGATCTGCATAATGTCCTAATAATACCCCTCCTAATGGACGCATAAAAAAGCCTACCGAAAATACGCCAAAGGTGAGGAGAAGGGAAACAAAATAGACATCAGATGGAAAGAATATTTGTGCAAATAAGGGAGCAAAATTAGCATAAAGAAGAAAATCAAACCATTCTAAAGTATTTCCGTATAAACCAGCAAAAATACTTTTTTTCTTCGTACGATCCATAATTGTATTTTTTATAGTTTGCCTTATTTCTTTATAAACTATTTTACTTTAATTTGTCTCTATTTATTTCTTATTTCAAAAGGAACATGATTCGCTAGCCTGAAACACTGGGAGTTTGAGCATCTTTTAATAAGAGTGTTTTAGACGGACTTTTTATTGAGCCTCGAAATAACGAGGGGGATTTATCTTTAGCTTCTTGTTCTAAAAAAATAAACTCTTCTGAGTTAATCCAAAAAGGATTCCATGTCAATCTGCCTTTCGAAGTAATACGAGTTGCTTTTTCGGAATTAAGATCAAATGTCCATATTGCAAGTGGGGGTTCACTCCAATTGTTTCTATGAATGGTTTCATCCATATCTACATCCATAATGAGCATTGCTCCATTGGGAGCCGCGTGGATGTGCGAAGCACTACTCATGCTCGCGTGTGGAATAATGTCATTAATGCGCCATTTTTTTATTAGATTTCCTGCAAAGTCTCTCCAATAAATTGAATACAAATCATGGCTAAAAAAAGAAGTGTCATTTTCTGCCCATGTCGGACTGAATGCGTTTTGGGTATTTTTTATAAGGCGATACCCACTGCCATCAGCATTGATTAATGCCAGATGCCAATCATTGTTTACAAAGGTATTAAATAATAGCTTTTGCCCATCAGGCGACCACACTGGATTAAAGTTGTTTGGAGAAGGGATATTCTTCAATAAGGTAACTTGATCCGTTTCAAGAGCGATGATTGCAAGGTAACGGTTTTCGAATTTTCGCTTATCCACTACATTATAGGCAATATATTTTCCATTTGGGGAAATTTCAGGGATGTATCCTTCTGTAATTTTTTTGATATTACTGCCATCTATATTAGCTGTCCAAATCGAACCATGACGTTCAAAAGCAATCATCGATTTAGCCTGACCCAAAGCGCAGTATATTAAGACCAATAAGAACAAAAAAATTCTCATAGGAGTATCCCTAAAAGGCTTATCTGAATAAATAGTTTGGAAGCATAGGATCGCTTTCCTCATTCCCGCCTTCAGAATGACATACAAACTTTCTTAAATTAAAGTAATCAACGATGAGATATTTTGACCTGGCTCTGTATCAAGATCAAATTTCATTTTAATGCCAACCCCGATCGCTGGTACCGTATTCTTCACCAATACCACTATTTGATGAGCCAGAATTCGCACAGGCGCTTAGAGAAAGTATGGTCATTAACAAATAAAAAATCAGGGTAGCTCGTTGAAATAATTTATTGGTAATCATTTGCTTTCCTTGTCCATAACTATTCAATAATCATTCAATGAAATAGTCCATATTGTAATCTTGAGACAATCAAAAAACGAGTAGTTTTATTTCTCGCTTTTCTCGGAAAAAAATAAAAATATCTGTATTCAATGTTAGCTTCTATTTTTACTTAAGACACTAATTTTAAAGATTTTTTTAAAACAGCACGGTGCTACGCAAGATAGTATGTGATGAAAAATAAAACAGCCCGAGTCATTGTACTATAATTTGATTATGTGTTTTGCATGTTGAGTACATTATGAAAAGCAAAATGAGTGTCGCAAAAGGTGATTCTGTTCAAAAACGTTCCAAACTCGAGCCCCCTTATGATGCGGGGGATTGCGGATATTATGCACTGTGTGTTGGTTTATTGCATCTTGGAATGCAAGCTAAAAGCAATGGGGTTCTGGCTGCAGAAATTAATAAGAGTAAGATTCTCAGCACTATTTTTACTAATATGCCACAGGTAAATAGGATACTGGGCTCTAATAATGTTCAGACCCTCGAACATGTGTTAGAAGCGCTTAGTGCCCCCGGTTGGGATAGTCTTTCATTGCGGGAGTTATTGAGTGAATTTAGTAATGGGATACGTCGTTCGATGGTCGAGTCCGATTGGGGGACTGATTTTTTTAAAGCAATGCTTAAGGAAGGTGCATGGGTGATAGATAATCAAAAATGGATGGATTTACCCTCATTTAAACGTTTGAACGGAAAAATTTTAGATAGGATGGAGGAGCTTGCAAATGGCAAGAAAGTTGATGCAGAACAAGCAGGTGAATTAAGGTTCCAGGCGACACTGGAAATCTTTAAAAATTTGAATGAGTCGGTATTAGAGGATATGGCAAAAGCAGTTATTAGAAAATATTATGGCCCCGGCTCCGAAAAAGCCTGGCTCGATGCGGATTTTCTAAAATATTGTTCGAAACAAATGTTTCCTGATGCCGACAATTTATTTTTTGATCCACGAAAAATTGAAATCACCAGTATAGGTCCCTCTTCAACCCACTGGTATATTGATGTTCCTAAAGATCAGATAACCGATTCTTTATTGACAAGTGTTAATTCAGGATCCAGTAAATGGCTAAAAGAAATTGAAGTATACCGGGTAAAAGAAAAAGGAGAACAAGATATTTCTTCCTTGATCCGGGAACATCATGAGCTACTTAAAGCACAAAAGAAAGCAATTTCCGAATTTAAAGTTACGGCTTCAGGGCTTTATGTAAAACATCTGGATTCTTCATTTTCAGAAGATTTAAAATTCGATCTTTCTGTATTAAGTTGCTTTGATAAAGACCCTCCGGATCAAGAAACTATAGATAAGGTTTTACTTATAATTATTTCACATGATGATACGAGTTTTCCAGCATATACCGAATTGTCTATGGCGCGGAAGTCAATTGTGGAGCTCAACCAAAAAATCAGCAAAGTTGAAAAGGAGCTTGAATTAAAAAAAGACAAAACCTCTGCTACTTCTCTTATTAGTGCAGGTATGTCTTTTAGAGGGCATAGAAAAACCTCGACTCATGATACATCCGAGGAACTTGAGGGTCGCGAAAAGCGTCCCAATAATAAAGGGTTACCAACTTAATAGACTCTTTATTGATAAGGGAAGAAAATCGAGCCTTCAAAATCATTATTGATATTGATATTGATGTTCGTTGCGGGTGAAAAGAGGGAGCTATAACTTGATAAACTTACTTCAAGTTTGGTTCCCGGTAACACTATGGTAAGTCCCGAGTGATAACCTGACTTATAAATTGACATAAATTGTTTTGTGTACTCATCATTAGGGAGATTTACATACCAATGACTTTCACTTGGCCCGTTACTTGTGATATAAGCCCCATCCTTATCAAACATGAAGGAAGATGTGCCCAGTAAATCACCCACCAGAGTTTTGAGAAATTCACTGTCTACCCAGACTTTTGGTGCATCTCCCGTATAAAAATGAGTAATTACCTCTTGGGCCGCAGCACTCAATTCTTCATCGGCTAACGCATTACACACTTCGATTTGCGCTTGGAAAATAATGGCATACAATGAATCGTTATCTGATTTAAGGCTTTTTTCCCGAGTGGCTTTCTCATAGAGTTCATCTGATTTAGCTTCAATTTTTTTCATGATGCTTTTGAATGAAGCTAACTTTTCCCAAACTCGATTATCCTCAAGCCATAAACCGCTTTTAATTTCATTTTTTAGACGTTCATGTAACCAGGGGGAATTGGTATTCGCTTGTTTTAATTGTAGTGTGAAATTAGATAAAATTTCGTTAAAAGAAAGTTGCTCAAAACCATGTGCAGCCATTGCGTCCAGATAACTGAGTAAGCATTCATGATTGGTTTTAAACGACTTTACAAGACAGCCCTTAAGAGAACTTGGTTGTGCTTCCAAAATTTTGGTGAGCAGCTTACTGGAGTTAAGTGCGGACCTTATAGATTCATCTACTGCGGCTTTGAGCGCTAAATAAAAAATACCAATGACAACCACATGGTAACCACAATCTCCTGAATTCTGAGCAGGAGAAAATTTAACTTTATCTACTCTCTCAATCTCCGTTTTTTGTAGCATTATGGCCTGAACTAAAAAGATTAAAGATATTTAGTATATCACTTGAAATATATTTTCGACAAACTGTATTCATAAAAGTCTTTGGCCTGATAAATTTGTTAAATTATTCTTACAATTAACATCTGTTTATTCGCTAATTAGGGTGATAACATCTGCAACGATTAAGGATAAGCTAAGGAAAGTGATCCATGAAGGAAGGAGTCAATTCATTCATTTTTTTTATAGCCCTCATTGCAGGATTTGGAGGGTTTTTATTTGGATTTGATTCGAGTGTTATAGCGGATGTTAAAGATCAAGTTATTGGCCAATTATCTCTATCTGAGTGGCAATGGTCTCAAATAGTAAGCATCAGCATCCTGGGTTGTGTTCTTGGTATTCCTTTAAGTGGTTTCTTTGCTGACAGACTCAGTCGGCGTTTCTTACTCAAAACAGTGGCAATAGGCTTTATTTTGGGGACTGTTCTTTGTGCTCTCTCCGATGACTTCATCGTATTATTAGCAGGTCGATTCATCATTGGTATCTGTATCGGAATTGCTTCTTATATTGCTCCGTTGTTTATCGCAGAAATTGCTCCTCCAAATAAAAGAGGGGCTTTAGTGCTGATGAATGGTTTAACGATTACCTTTGGTCAAGCTATAGCCTATTTAATCGGTTATTTGCTTCATGATTATTCTACAAACAGTTGGCGGTTGTTATTTGGTATGGGGAGTATCCCCGCTTTGATTTTGTTTATTGGGATGTATTTTGTCCCCCATTCCCCGCGGTGGATTATGAAGAAACAGGGAGTGAACAAAACGTTACAGCTCTTAAAAAGAATCCGCCCTTCAGGTTATGACATTCAAAAAGAAATCGATGAAATACAGAGTAATTTAAAACAAAGTCACTCGACGAATAATTTATTATTTAAAGCGCCCATTATTTTTGTACTTGCTGTGGGCGTTGCTTTAGGAGTTTTTCAACAGTTTTCAGGAATTAATGCCGTAATGTATTACGGGCCGGTGATCTTTGAATCGGCAGGTTTTTATCCGGTGACTAATGCTATTCTGGCAACTTTTTGTATGGGGGCTGTTAATTTTTTATTTACGTTACTCACTTTATTTTATATTGATAAATTAGGTCGGCGTTTCTTATTATTAAGCGGGACGATGATCGCTACATTGAGTCTTTTTGTGGTTTGTTTATTATTTAATACACCATTACCGGGCCAAAAATTCTGGATATTGGGCGCTTTCTCTGCCTATGTAATAGGTTACTGCATTAGTGTTGGATCTTTATTTTGGGTGTTAATCTCCGAAATCTATCCTTTATCCGTCCGGGGTCTTGCGATGAGCATTGCGACTGTGGTGCAGTGGGGCGCTAACTTTGTAGTGTCTATATCCTTTTTGACGATTTATCAAAATTTAGGAGAAATGCTTACTTTTGCTTTATTCGGTTCATTATGCTTAGTAGCCTTTTTCTTTATTTATCATTTTGTACCTGAAACAACAGGAGTGTCTTTAGAAAAAATAGAAAAAAATTTGCGAGCAGGTAAAAAAATCAGAGACATTGGAAGGCCTATATCGGAAATAAAAACAAATGAATTGGAATTAGTGAGAGATTAAAAATGGATAATGAAAATCAGCAACGAAAATGTCGTATAGGAATCATTGGTGCGGGACGAATCGGTAAACTCCATGCAGAAAATATCAAAAATTATTTACCCCAATTTGAATTACAAGCCATCGCCGATCCATTTTTGAATAAAGCGTGGGCCGATAAATTATCTATTGCGGGCCAATACGCTCATTTTGAGCAAGTATTGTTTCATCCTAATTTGGATGCGATTTTGATTGCCTCACCTTCAAATTTACATGTGGAGCAGATTAAAGCAGCAAGTGAAGCAGGCAAAGCGATATTTTGTGAAAAACCAATTGGGTTGAATGAAGAAGAAATTTTAGACGCCTTACAAACCGTACAAGCAAATAATACTTTATTACAGCTGGGGTTTAATCGACGTTTTGATCCTAGTTTTGCCCATTTACAAAAACAGGTAGAGGCCGGTGACATTGGAGCGATTCATCTAATTAAAATTACCTCCAGGGATCCTGCTTGTCCATCTAAGGAATATTGCGCTACTTCCGGCGGTATGTTTATGGATATGACCATTCATGATTTTGATATGGCCCGTTTTCTAACCCAATCCGAAGTGGTTGAGGTGTATGCAACAGGAGCAGTACTTATTAATCCTGATTTTGAGGCATTGGATGATGTGGATACAGCAATCATTCAAATGCGTTTTGCCAGTGGGGCTTTAGGAGTAATCGATAACAGTCGCCAGGCTGTGTATGGTTATGATCAGCGGATTGAAGTTTTCGGGAAAGAAGGAATGTTGCTGGCAAATAATCAATTGAAACATTCAGTGATGCATTTTACTAATACATTTACAGAACAAGCGAATCCAGAATATTTTTTCCTAGAGCGCTATCATCAGGCGTTTAAAGCAGAGTTAAGTTCATTTTATGATGCGTGGCGAGATAATCAACCCAGTCCAGTGCCAGGAAGGGATGGGCTTTATGCTTTACGCATAGCTCAAGCAGCGAAACAATCGCTCGTAACTAAATTACCTGTTTTTTTGAGTTGAGGCCGGCATGATACATCCATCATTCTATTTTGATGCAACCCGACCTGTAGATTTAATTTGTATGGGACGGGTGGCTGTTGATCTTTATGCCGAGCAAATTGGAGTTGCACTCAGTGAGGTCCAGAGTTTTAAAAAATACTTAGGCGGTTGCGCGGGAAATATCGCTGTAGGAGCGGCTCGTCTGGGTCTAAACTGCATGATGTTTTCGTGTATTGGCCAAGATGAAATGGGCCGTTTTTTAAAAAATGAACTTGAAAGTGAGGGCGTTAACACGAATCTATTGCAAGAGACGGCTCATCATTTGACGGGTCTTGTTTTGCTTGGAATTAAGCCGCCTGATGAATTTCCATTGATGTTTTATCGCACTGATTGTGCGGATATGCAAATTAAGTCGCACCAAATAAACCAAAATGTATTGCAGCAGGCAAAAGCCATTTTAATTACGGGCACGGGATTATCCACAAAAGATATGCTGCAAACTACGGAAGAAGTGACGCAACGTGCCCGACACGCCGAAACTGCAGTAGTTCTGGACTTGGATTATCGTCCGGTTCTTTGGGGATTAACCGCATTGGGCGATGGAGAAACGCGATATCTCCAAAGCCAAAACGTGAGTCAAACCTACCAACGAATTCTGCCTCTGTGTGATTTAATTGTGGGTACTGAAGAAGAAATTTGTATTGCTGGGGGATGCGATGAGGTTAAGAGCGCCTTAAGGAAAATAAGAGAGTTAACCCAAGCGCCTGTAGTGATTAAACTAGGTGCAAAAGGGTGTGAAGTTAATTTTGCTCACAGTAGCCAGAATCTACCCACTAAACCGTTTCCAGTGGAAATACTTAACGTACTAGGCGCTGGGGATGGATTTATGGCCGGCCTTTTATCAGCTCTTTTACGAGGAAAATCCTGGGAGCTTGCTACTACTTTTGCAAATGCGAGTGGTGCTTTAGTCGTCACGCGACATGGTTGCGCCCCCGCCATTCCCTATAAAGATGAATTAGAATATTTTATACAACATTTTGATGAGCATCCCCAGATCTGGAACAGTACTCATTTAATGCAATTACACCAAAAGAAGAAACTTCCTCAGGTGCTTATTAAAAATCCACTAGGGTTTATTAGAGGCTTCAATCCGATTGTTACTATAGATCGTTTATCAAATGACAATATGAATTTTAGCTCGCTTAAACTCGCTGCTGGAGAAAAATATTTCTTCAGTGAGCATTATGAGTTTGCTGCATTATTAATGACGGGACGCGTCGAGTTTTATTTTGCACATCAAAGTCAGCGTGTAGCCCGCTATGATTATTTTTCTCAAGAACCTATAGTCTTGCATTGCCCTTCCGGTCAAATAGCTGCTGTTGAAGCATTGACTGATTGTGAAATTCTATTGATTGAAACAGAGAATGATGCATCTTTTACTCCTTTATTATTTAATCAGGCCAATCTCTTGGAGTTGGACAATCGAGGAAAAGACCTATTAGACGATAGCTCGTATCGCATTGTAAGAACTGTATTTGATAAGCGCAATAGACCTGAATCTAATTTGGTTGTTGGCGAAATTATTACCTTCCAAGGACGCTGGTCAAGTTATCCTTCTCATTATCACGATCAGCCAGAAATCTACCATTATCGTTTTTCAGAACCGCAAGGTTATGCATTTGGTGAAAATGGGAATGAGGTGCTACGTATCGAAAATTATGACACCTATCGAATTATGAATGGGCAGACCCATGCTCATTGTGCAGCCCCGGGATATGCTCTTTATACCTTATGGTTTATACGTCATTTAAAAGATAATCCTTATACGACGCCAACCTTTATCAAAGAGCATGAATGGACGCGAACACATAAAGCAAATAATAGAGTATGGAAAAAAAACCTCGACTGAGGTTATGAGTAGACTTTGCAGCTAGGGTAAGGCGGTGCTTCAAGCCTGGAAAAATAATGTTTAATGGTGGGTTTCATGAAGATTAGATTGACAATGGCACAGGCATTATTGAGATTTTTGGCAAATCAATATGTGGTGTTGGATGGTAAATCACATCAGTTTGTTGCTGGGGTATTTGGAATTTTTGGGCATGGTAATGTGACTGGATTAGGAGAAGCCCTGGAATACGATAATTATGGTTTGATTTATTACCAGGGACATAACGAACAAGGAATGGCTCATGCCGCGACGGCTTATGCGAAACAAAAAAATAGATTAAGTATTTTTGCGTGCACCTCTTCAATAGGTCCGGGTGCGACCAATATGATTACTGCAGCGGCTACTGCAACAACTAATCGAATTCCATTATTGTTATTGCCCGGAGACATATTCAGTTGCAGACAACCGGATCCCGTATTACAACAACTTGAAGCGTCCCATGACTATACTTTATCGGTTAATGATTGTTTCAAACCGGTGAGTAAATATTGGGATCGTATTACTCGCCCAGAGCAATTGATGACGGCTGTTATCAATGCAATGAGAGTGCTTACTGATCCTGTCGAAACAGGGGCAGTCACTTTATGTTTACCGCAAGATGTGCAATCTGAAGCTTATGATTATGACGCTTCTTTTTTCGAAAAACGTTTTTGGCACATTGATAGAACACCGATCAGTGAACGTGCGCTTGAAGAAGCGGCTCAGCTTATTCTTAGAGCTCAAAAGCCCTTCATTATTGCCGGAGGTGGCGTGCATTATTCCTTAGCAACCAATGTCTTATCGCAATTTGCTGCGCATCATAAAATTCCCGTTGCTGAAACTCAAGCAGGGAAAAGTGCTTTGCCAGCAAGTCATTGCATGAATGTGGGGGGAGTCGGGGTTACGGGTTCTGAAGTTGCAAATTCGCTGGCCGCACAAGCCGATGTGATTTTAGTGGTTGGCTCCCGGTTGCAAGATTTTACTACTGCGTCTAAATGGGTTTTTAAAAACCAAGAGTGTCGAATTATTCATCTCAATGTTTCTCGTTTTGATGCAATCAAAATGAATGGTTTGATGTTGCAAGGGGATGCAAAGATAGGCTTAGAGCAATTAGGAAAAAAACTAGGAGCGTACCAATCCCCCGAAGAATATCAGCAGCAGGTGCAACATTATCAAAATGAATGGCAGCATGAATTAAAACGCATCTGTACTTCGTCTCATCCTGTAGCGGGGGGGTTATCACAAGTAAAGGTGCTCAGCTTATTAAATGAAATGGTGACTGAAGAGGATGTCATAATCTGTGCCGCCGGCAGTTTACCCGGTGATTTACATCGACTTTGGAAATCCAAAAAGGCTAAAGATTACCATTTGGAATATGCATATTCTTGCATGGGTTACGAAGTCGCGGCCGGTCTAGGGGTGCGATTAGCTAAAGAAAATGCGCCGGGCGAGGTATACGTTTTGGTGGGCGATGGCAGCTTTGTGATGATGCATTCAGAATTGCTGACGAGCATTCAAGAAGGAAAAAAAATTACCATTGTCATTTTTGACAACCATGGTTTTCAATGCATTAGAAATTTACAGGAAAGTCAGGGTAGCCAAGGTTTTGGTAATGAGTTTCGATATCGAGAGGCTAACACCAATAAGTTATCGGGTGATTATTTACCCATAGACTTTTGTAAGTATGCTGAAGGACTAGGCGCTAAAGCTTTTTTTGTAGATTCTTATGATCAGTTAGCAGTTGCTACGCAGGCCGCACGCAATGAAAAACATTCTTCAGTGATAGTAGTGCCTATACTGCCTAAAACGATGAGTAATGGTTATCAAACTTGGTGGCGTGTTGCGGTTGCAGAAATATCCAATTCTGAAGAAGTGTCGAAAGCGCATCACAGGATGCAGGAACAATTAAAAAGAGTTAGAGAATATTAAGGACCAAGGTATGCACATTAAACTGGGAATAGCACCAATTAATTGGTGCAATGATGATGATCATGAGTTAGGCAAAGAAATTAGTTTTGAACAATGCATTAGCGAAATGGCGGATTCGGGTTATATAGGTACGGAACTCGGTCATAAATATCCGCGTGAGGTACCTGTTTTAAAAAAAGCATTAGATGTGCATGGATTACACTTATCAAGCGCCTGGTTCAGTACTTTTTTTACTGAGTCAGAGCAGTATGAGCACACGTTATCGCGTTTTATGGAGCATTTGAGTTTTATGAAGGCTATGGGGGCCTCGTTTATCAATGTGTGCGAGTGCGGCCATTCAATTCAAGGAACTGGGCTGCCTATTTTAAGCCCCCACAAGCCTGAATTTAGTGAGACACAATGGGAAAAACTAATTCAAGGTTTGCATGCTATTGGCCGAATTGCTCAGGATCACAATATGCGTCTTGCATATCACTATCATGCAGGGACTGGTGTTTTTTATGAACATGAAATTGATCATTTAATGGAAAACACCAGTCCTCAATTGATTTCATTATTGCTTGATACGGGCCATGCCGCTTTTGCTAATATTGATTCGCTTGATTTAATCCATAAACATCATGATCGCATAATGTATGTGCATTTAAAGGATATTCGTGCAGAAGTTCTTAACCGAGTTAAGAATGAACATATGAACTTTATGGATGCTGTACGTGCTGGGGTATTTACTGTTCCTGGTGATGGTGGCATTGATTTTGCCTCTATCATTAAAGTGCTAAAAAAACATCACTATTCGGGTTGGATGATCGTGGAGGCGGAACAAGATCCGGCTAAAGCGCCCCCACTTGTGTACGCGCGAAAAGCGTACGAGTATCTACAGTACCATATAAAGAACGAATAAAACTCAGGGACACGTTATTAATAGTACTGGAAAAGGGATTTATTTACACACAAATCCCTTTTCCGCTCTTTCATCAAATTCACTCACTAAGAGCTCGATTTTTTGTCCTAATTGATTTTTCCCCACGATTTTTTCAGAGGCTTTATAAAAATAAGACATGACACTATAACCTGACGAATTGTCCTCTTGGCGTCGTTGTATTTTTTGTTCTTCCATCCGCATGCTCTTCAATAACGCCTTCATTAATTCTGCATAGCTGGTATCATCTTCCTTCACACGGGAACAGAGATCATCTACGCTTTTAATGTACTTAAAGATCATTTGTTTTTTTGCATCAAAAATATCTCTATCCGCTTTATTGATCGCCATGTCAAACTCTCTTTCAAGAATATATTCATATAAAACAGCTGAAAATTGCCAAACCCAGGGGACTCCTCTCTCGTTGCTAAATAGCGATTTATCTTGCTCTTTAATTTCAGTGATGAGAGGAGGGCTGCTTTCAAATAGATTGCGTAAGGCATTAATAAAATTGACGAGGCCGGTATGAAAAAGACTTTCATAAAGATCCAGTGTGAATTCTGTCTTATTTTCTTTATTGTATTCTTTGACTGCAGTCTTAACCTCTTTCCGATGTAAGTGGATTTCTTTTAAAATCAGATCAAAATAGGCCAGATAATCATTATCCTTAACTTCTATTTCTTTTATTTTTTTAATTAAACGTTTGGCAAAATCATTCCTTTGAACCAATAACTCTGCTTCTTTGCCTTTATAAGTTTTTTCATCCGCTTGCGTTTGATAGGTTTCCAATATTTTTTGACAATAACGGTCTGTCATATCTTTAAAAATGCCCATTATCCCTCTCTTCTTTAGTTAGCCAGAAAAATCCTCAATTTTATTTTGTTCTCGAGGACATCCATTCTTCCGTTCACAGCATTGTTTTCAAAAACACGAATGTCAAATGATAGGCTGAACAAAAAAGTTACATTTTTCGATAACAACAGCCTATGTTCTAAACGCGATATATTTGTCCTTATTATTAAATTATTAAAAGTAGTTTTACGAATACTTCATAACGAATTGTTCAATTAAAGCAGGAAACGAGTATTCAAAATGAAGCTATGAAAATAGTTAGGATAATCATAGTGCCTAATATTAACTCATTGTGAGTTACAGTAAAAGTTATTTTCTTGAGTAAAAAAAATCTCGTTTTGTTGCCGAAAATATTAGGGAAAAGTCGAGATATTACAGGATGTTATGAAGTTCATACCGGAAGCTATTTTAAATTTTTTACAATTGAACTACTGTATTATTCAAAGGAGGGCTTAGTTATGGTTAACTTTTTTAAAGATAAAAAAAAGTCGGTCGATCCGCCAAATGAATATTATCCTGCCCTACATAAAGCACTAGAGGCAACCATGAGGGTGTGTGTTGCGAGTACTTCTGCACTAGTGATTAATCCATTAACAGCAAAAATTTGTACCTACCGAATGGCTCAATATAACGAAAATAGTTTTATGGCTGTGCAAGAAATAGGCAAGCTCCGATCTTTTTTGTTTAAAGTGTCCCAATACCTTGAAAATAGGGAGATTAATTTTCTTGATGCGCGAGCCTCCATAAAATATACCATGTCTGGATGTAGGGCTGGAAACTGTGAACACCAAGCATTCTATTTAGCTGCATTACTTCGAGACCAAAAAATTCCCGCATTTATTTATGATATTGAAGATATTGAACATACAGTGGTTATCACCAAAGATTTTTTGCTTGATCCCTGGATAGGTACAATTTTTCGCTTAACTGAAACAGACCTCTGCACATTTTATAATTCATCCCTTAATATGAATGCTTCATGGCTGAATCATTTATTAAGTGATAAAGAGTTTCCTTACCAGGATCGGTTGGACAAAAACACGCTATATTATTATTTTGCACCTCAAGAGAATGCAACCCATGTCACGTGTTGCATTCTTTTTTAAAATCCAATAAATATAGCATATAAAACCGAGTAGTGTTCCTCCCTATTAAAACAATTTAAACCCAAAATGTTCAACTATAATAAGATTATAAGTGAAGCATAGAGCAACCTGGTGTTTTTAATCTGATGAAAAAAATAATGAATTTTCTTCAATATCGAAGACATTTCAGGGGTTCGCTTATTGAGAAATACAGTTTTATTAGAGGATCACATGGGATTTTCACTATCTGAATTTTTAGATTATGATGCGAACGGGCAAGTCCAATTAAATGCATTCATCAATGGAAAAGAAGCCACTTCTTATCAAGATTATTTACTTGTTTTAGATAATGTTACGCAAATTTGTCAAAACGAAGAGGATGCTCCCTTATCTCCGGCGTACGTGAAGAATCTGGCTAAAGTTTTATTGGAAAAATTCCAAGAGCATCTTAGGGCAACGCAAAGCGATTGGTATGATAAAAACAATCCTCAAATCTACACCGTAGCAAAACAGTTGGAAGCCTTTGCTTTTCTAATAGGCGAACAAGAAGCAATGAAACAAATACGCGCAGAATTTCCCTTATTACAATCAGTTAAATGTGATTATGAAGCGTATAGCCATGAGAACTTTTTAAATAATTTAGATCCGCTTAAATTTAAGAATTTTGACCGTAATTTACTTGCATTGCAAATGATGATTCGGATATTGGATCCCCGTTATATCAATCAGCGCGATGAGCAGGTCTGCGGTGTCAATGCTTTTGTACACAACATTGCTTTGTTTAATCCATTAAATTACGTGAAAATAGTCTCGGAACTTGCCTCTAAAGGGGTGTGTGATCTTAAAGAATTTGCTGGCAAAGAAGGCGTATTGCGTATTGAAGTAACGGATGCGGTTGCAAATAAAAAAAGTGGCCAGGAAGATACGATTCGGGATGTAGATCATATCATTTTAAATGGGATACGCTCTTCGGAAAATTCAATTGTTCGCTATAGTGCAGAAGGTGCTGAGCTGGCCAAACAGTTGTTTGGTGTTACTACTCATCAGGAAATCAATCGTTGGATGAAACAAGCAGGTTATCACCATGTGCAAAATATTCCTATTCATAATCGAGAAGCAATAAAACAATTACAATTACTCATCCAGGACGGTTATAGGGTGGGTTTTGCAGGTACCGGAAGCCTTGCTTCATATATTCTTGATCCAGAGGAAGGAGAGCCCCAGAGAAAAAACCTAATACAACGCTTTATGGATGGTCATTTTTTTATTATTAGAAATATTGAATATGATGAACAAAGTGATAAGGTCAATGTTCGCATTTTGACGTGGGGAAGGGAGCAATCCGCATCAATCCCATTTGATGTATGGAAAAAAAATATAGGAGTTGTGGGCTCAGCGGTGGTTGGGCAAGATCCCTATATGAAATTTATGTTCCATACTCGCGCTCGAGAGATAGATGATTTACAGCGTAACACTTATTGTTCTCCTGAGGCATATTGTTTGTATGTAAAAAATATCCTCGAAGACACCCCTGGATATGAAAAAATTACTAAGCTTTTAAACCAAGCGTTTAAGCATGCCAATGGAATAACTTGGTATAAAGCAGCCAAGGAAATTCAAGATGCAATTGAGGAGTTACCTAAGGAAAAAGCGCTTATGGTTCCCTCAAAAATATCGATTATTCCTAGAGTTACGCCCGAGATTAAAATGGAGTTTGACCGGATTCATCACCTACATAGTCGTCCTCAGAAAATTACGGCTTTAGAACATCTTGGAACTCAAGATAATATTGAAGTTCAGCGGCAATTGATGCCCTTGTATGCACAAAGCGGCCAATGGGAGAAGGTGAGGGGGCTTTTAGCCGATGTAGAAAGGTACAGTCGCACGGATCGAGAAATAATTTATGAGAGCTTAGAGTTAGGGTGTTGTTTAGTTCTCGGGGATGTAAAAATTCCAAAAGATATCGCGGAATTGGTTGAAGGAAATGCTCAATTTAATTTTAAAGCAAAGGACTTAATTCGAGTGCTAAGTGAGCTTACTGGGATTCCTAAAGGGGGGAATTTTACCTATGGAATTCGAAGCCGATTGTTAGAGGTGGTCAATAACAGACTTGAAGAAGAAGGAAAAGAAAAAGTTCAACATCTGAGTGAGGTTATTTTATATAAGAAGGATATTTATAATTTGGTGTGGTTACTCGATAAAGAAGTCCAAAGGGTCGACCCATCCCATAAAATCATGAGAAAAGATCAGCTTAAAAAATTTTGTAATGTACTGGTTGATAGAATTGAGAACAAAGATTTATTACAAGATGAGGTGGATTTGCACTTTGCTTCCAGCCTAAAACACAAACTACCTAGGGTTTTAAGAAAAATATCTGAGTTTTTTTTAAAAGTGGCTTCAATTTTTGATGATAATATTATTTCAAAGGGAGTTGAAAAGATTAAGAATTTTAAAGATGAAATGAATAATAATAGGGTAAATAAGCAGCCAGAACCATTGGATTCAAGCGTTGTAGTTCAAAACGCTATGCCAACTAAAACCGTGATTTAAACTGCCTATGTATGGATACAATTGTGTCCCCTTCGAATCCTAAGCTATTGTACATGCAAAGCTATAGCGAATAATGAGGCTTAGCCGATTTTGTTTCTATTTCTTCAGTGATCCGATTAAAAGTATTTAAAAAATGCTCCGGCAAGTTTAAGGATTGTAGCATTTCATTCATTTTTTGAAGATTAGGTACTATCTCATGAAGAGTTTGAGCATCAATTTCTGCATCGCTCTCCAGCTCCTCATAACGCTGAACGGCAATAAATAACTGAGTTATTTTCGGTGGTGCGTTCATTAATAAAATATGTAAGACCTCTTCATCATCCATCGATCCATTAGTTGAGCTTTTCAATTGGTCGATGATTCTTCCCATTTTTTTGAGTTGGTAGGAAGGGATTTTGCATAAGACAATTAGATTAGCAAAGGAATAAGTCATATAATTAAATTTTTCAAGTTGCAGAAACCGTTCAATTTCTTGATCTTCTTCGCTAAGCTCGTCTAGGGTATCGGCCTGTGTGACGTATCGTGCGATGGTTTCCAAATCAGATTGTGAATAACTTCGAGCTAAGCCAATGTAATAAAGATCTCGAATGGCCCTGCTACCCGGCTCGGTGCTGATATGGCCGGTTCTATTAAAGAGTCCATTTTCTTTGCGAAGCGAATTTTCACAAAGAGTTCCACCTTCAATGGTCCAATATTCCTCAGCCGAAGGACCATAACTGTACATGGAATTGGTAGGATATAATGTCTGAAGTAAGGGATCATCACTATATTTTGGTCCTTGGAAAAAAGGTCCAAAATTATGTCTCGCTTTGCCAGTAAGATTGTGCAGGGCATGAATAAGCTCATGACCCAATAAGATAAATGCTGGGCCAATATCCGTTAGCCCCTTTCCGGGGGAGGCATAGACTTCTAAATTCAAAGACGAAACTTTATCGTTATAGCGATAATCTACTCCGATATTTACCCTTCGTGTACCAGGGCCACGAACGGTCTCTCTTTTAAAAATGGTTTTAAAATCTTGCTCAGGGGTTATTTTTTTCCTGGCATATTCCGGACTTGTTTCTGCGAGTCCTCCTGCGGCCATGGAACATTCAAAATTATTGCTGCGCGTTAGTATTAACTGAGCGTCTTTAGTTGTAAGTAAATAATTGAGTTTTACAATCAGTTTTATTCCTTCTGGTCTCGAGGCAAGTTGCATTAACAGAGAATTTATATAGTTGAATTCTTCGTTAGTTAGTGAATTATTTTTACGTAGGTTAGCAATAAGTTGATAAAAATTGGCGCGTACAACTTCTGCAGTTTCCTTTTCTTTCAATTCAGGAAGAATGTATTGTGGGTTTAAGGCAACCTCTTGTTCATTATGAATATAGAGCGCTGAATTTTCATATAAATTCTTAGCCAAATCATTATGGACAACTTGTAAACCTCTTAAAAGATTTTTTATCGCGAGAATTCGTTTAAAAAATATAATTTGATCATCTTTTGTCGCTTGAGGGTTAAATTGTGCATATTCTGCTTCGATTGCCCTATACAATGTGTGGTTTAACTGATCTACATAAGCGGCTTGTTGCATTAGGTCAGGATTATTGTTTTGAGGAAATTCGCTTTGATGCTTAATACCCAGCTCTGATAATTGTTTAGAAATAACCTCAATTTTCTCTCTCATGATCTAAATAAGTTCATTTGGATTTAATAATAGTATAGACGATTATATTTTGACCAATTTAGCAGGAAGGATGAGCAATGCTCTTTTGAAAGAAATTCATGGTGAACAAAATTTTCTATGAAACCAATATCTTAGGAACTACAATGATGAGTTTTTTATTATTGCTCTTGCGTTTGTATGTTTAATGTATTCTAAAACGATTCGTTTTTCGAAAAAGAATCAAAGGAGTCTTCGTGAGAGTCTCCTTTTGTCATGACAAGATGCTTATGAAAAGCTATTTAATGGAATACCTTGATCAGACTCTTCATCCTTATCGAACTTATCATCCTCTGCTGCATTTATACCGGTTAATTGTCTTTGGTGATAGGCAAGCATTAATCCATAAATACTATTCGATAGAGGTGTAGAAAACATACCTACTGCAGGTGCTTCAATCAACTCGATTCCATTTTCAGCAAGCTTTGCTTGTATATCAATTTTTGTTTCAGCAATTATCTTTGCAGCGTTTCTTAAGAGTTCAATTTTAAGTAAGGGGATCTGCTCTCTGTGAGTAGTTTCGAACTGATCGATTTCGGCTTTGATAAGACCCATAAATTCTTTCTTAATCTCCAATGTGCCATATAAAGTCGAATAGGTATATTGCTCTGCATAGAGCAGTCCGGAAAGGGTTTTAAGTAAGGTATGCCAGCTGCGATCATGCAGCATCCATAATATGGGGTTGTTAGGAAATTCTTTATAGCAATTCTCTAAA
Source organism: Legionella nigrisilvae (assembly GCF_977063395.2). Classification (NCBI taxonomy): domain Bacteria; kingdom Pseudomonadati; phylum Pseudomonadota; class Gammaproteobacteria; order Legionellales; family Legionellaceae; genus Legionella; species Legionella nigrisilvae. Next base: position 157,311 of record NZ_CDRUGZ020000019.1, on the reverse strand, counting down.
TGAACAGCCCCAGACTCTAACAGGTCAATCAATTTCCTTTTAAGCAAGCTAATATCGTTCTCGAATTGAGTTAATCCTTCATGCACTTTATTCGCTCGAAGCAAGCTCTTGATTTCTTTTTGTATTGCTTTTACTTGTTTATATAACGAAATTAAATCGACGTCTTCATTAAGTTGTTGTTTCAAATAGTGCGCTGAATCAATGTAATTCGGGAGTTGTTCCGTTTTTATGCTTCGATGACTATAGATAGCAAAATAGATCTCACCAATTCCCAAGCCTACTCTGTAAGCACCCAAAGCATAAGCAAATTGACGCATAAAAGCTTGTGCTTCTGGAGTATATTTTTTTTCGGGTTTAAACAGATAGGTACCTTCTTGTTGGTGAAACTCTAACGGTAAGCCACTTCCTGAAACATGTTTATCAAAAGCTGCGACGAGACTTGGGTGTTCTGCTGAACCCATAATTTCTTCTGCAGTTCTCACTAATAAACGCTCGTCAATCAGACATTGTTCCATCCCTGCACGAACCATATTGAAACTAAAAACTTGTTCTTCTCCCTGAGCCACTTCGGTGAGTTTTTGTGTTCGTCCTTCATTAAAGAAATAGTTTTTTAATAACTCCCTTATTTTAAACATCGCCATCTTATAGTGATCAAGACGGGTAAAAATTGGTTGAATTACCTTGTTTATTTCTTGTCGGTGGAGTTCCAGTTTTCCTTCCATAATTTCTCCTACTCTATCCTTTATTGTTTTAATTTCTACAGTGCGCCAGGTTCAGTGTCAAGGTGTTTAATTTTTCCGAATTGATTGTGGATGGTTAAATAAAAGGACTACTCAATAGGAGCAATTTTCCTATTTGCATCCTGCTATACTTAAATTAATTCACTCAGCGAGTTTTTTGTATGCAGGATGCCAAATTACCTTCTAACATTAAATCTTCTACTTGGTATGTTTCAGCAATGGAACATTTGGTTAAGGTCGTACAGGATTTATCTCAGGCAAATGATATTCAAGCGATCACCGAAATTGTACGCCATGCTGCCCGCGAACTTACGGGAGCAGATGGTGCAACATTTGTCCTAAGGGAGGACAACTGTTGTTACTATGTGGAGGAAAATGCGATCGGTCCATTATGGAAAGGTAAGCGTTTTCCAATGGAAACCTGCATCAGTGGTTGGGTTATGCTGCATCAAGAATTAGCCGTCATTGAGGATATCTATTGTGATCCGCGAATTCCACAAGATGCATATCGACCTACATTTGTTAAGAGTTTGGCAATGGTCCCTATACGAAGAGAGGATCCGATAGGTGCTATTGGTAATTACTGGGCTAAAAAACGTCTACCCACGCCAGAAGAGCTCCATATTTTACAAGCACTAGCAGATACCACATCGGTTGCACTGAAAAATGCCGACCTTTACATTGATCTCAATAAACATATAGAAACCATACGCGAGCGGGAGGCGCATGCCCGAGCACAACGAGATACTCTGGAGATTTTTACTCGTGCGTTAGCACATGATCTAAGAGAACCTGCACGAACTATGAGTTCTTTCGTGGATGTTATTGCCCAAGAACAACCTCATTTTTCGGGTAGGGTCGCTGATTATTTTCAGCATATTTACAATGCCAGCAAACGCATGTTGACGCTTATCGATACCGTTTTTAATTACATGCAACTTGATCAGTTTAAAAAAGAATATAGGGAAGAATGTGATATGAATGAGGTAATCGAAGAAGTTTCAAAAAACCTTGACTACCTCATTCGAGAAAAAAATGTGCATATTATTGCCGAAAAGGTCCCTCATGTAAGTGCAAATCGAACCCAAATGATCCAATTAATGCAAAATTTAATTAGCAATGCCATTTATTATAATGAAAATATTCCCGAAATATCGATTTCGGCAAACCCCAAAAAACAATTTGTAGAGTTTCACGTATCGGATAATGGTTTAGGTATTGATGCTAAAGACCATGAGCTCATTTTTCAGCCATTTAAACGCGCTACTCTTATAAGTAAGGGGTCTGGGTTAGGGTTAGCGATATGTTCCAAAATTTTAGAATTAAATGGTGGAACTATAACGTGTAAATCCAAACTTGAGGGAGGAACCATATTTTCCTTTACTCTCCCCTGTGCTCTAAAAATAAAGAGACGAAGAAAAGTAAAAAACATCTCAGCGAGCCCAGTTAATATACCTATTACTACCTTGGCTAATATTTTATTTGTAGATGATCTTAAAGAAGATCTAGAGTTCACTAAAATTATTTTAGAACGCGCGCGTATAAAATTTAATCTATTTATAGCGCAAAGCGGGACAGATGCACTTAATCTATTACATGACCAGTGCGCTCGCAATAATCCGATTGATTTGATATTTCTTGATATCAACTTGCCGGGGATGGATGGTTTCGAAATTTTGAAACAAATTCAAACGGATAAACAGCTCAATAAAACGCCAGTCATAATGTGCACCGGATCAGATTATAGTAAAGACAGAGAAAAATCTGCCGCACTAGGAGCTGCAGGCTATCTAATCAAGCCAATTGAAAAAAAATCCTTGCATGACCTAATCGATACCCTAGCTGCAGTAAGATGTTGTCCAACAGATGAGGGGTACATCATTATTCGCAATGAGTTAATTGTTTCATGAAAACAAACTTAGAGTTTATGTTCTTTGTTGCCATAAAAATAACCTTCTCCAGTTTCTACCCACGATATGATCGTTATGCTCAAGGGATGGGTTAAAGCGTGTCTAAATCTAAATGAGACCTTTTTAAACCTAGTCTATCCAAAATAAATCTGTAGTTTTTAATTACCAATAAGTCAAAAATTTGGTTTTATGTATATTAATCAATTCTATTTCCATGATTTCCAACAAGATATTCTAAATAAACTCTTAATGATCAAAAAGTGTATTGACTGGAAAATTTCTATTCGCAATAATGATTTTGTAATTATTTAGTCATTTTGATCTCAATTTGATGCACTCTGTTAATCTGCAAACCAGGAGAATATCATGCTGACAAGTTATCACCTTAGATTACTTATAGAAAAATGTCGGGAAATAGGTGGGAGTGGACTCGATAGTGGTGTCACCGCTGCTATGCCACAACTTCAAATTGATATCTTAAAACCCCCACATGATTTTTTAGGTGCGCAAGGTAATCCTGCGATTTTTGTAAATAAAAACACCTACAAATTATTAGGACAACATCATAAGGATTGGATAATTAATCAGACTATTGCCTTAAAGATAAGCTTTTTAGAACAAAAAACAATTAATATTATCGGAGCAATTGTTCATGAAGCAGGTCATGCGTTTAATGTAGCTGCAAAAATTGCTAATTCGGAAGCCAATGCATATATCTATGAAATCGAAGTGCTGCGGAAGTTGTTTAAAATGAAAAGCCCTTTGCTATTTGGTTGTACTGCTCCTGACCTTCAAGCATTTTTTAAAGAGCGTCTACCTTTTTATACTAAAGAAATTTCTAATAAATACCTTGCAGACTTGGTTCGCTCAATAAAATACGAATTTAAACTTGAAGAAATGACGCCTCCCACAAAACATCAAGAACACATTTCTGTTTTTGTAACAGGTATAACCTTATTTACTCAGAAACAAGGTGATAAAGAACGGGAAGGAACTTTGGGAAGAAAGGATAATTTTATCCAGTCGTTTTGAAATATAAAAATTAAATGAATCGTATGGAGTTTGCTTTGGTGCCGGGGCTTTTTAAATTATCCGGCATAAAGGCAACTGTATGAAAGATGCTGCACTCAAATAAACCAATAAGTATTGAACATTGGATTTACAACCAATGAGGATAATGGGTTCCATTGCAAAAGAATAATCCTAATCGATTAAGTTTAATCGAGATATATTTTTTAGTGGATGAGAATCCGTCTACACCAGCGCGCTAAGCATGATTTTCTATATAAATAATAAAACGTCAGGAAAGTAAAACTTTTGAACCAATGAGTGCATTTAATATTTTCTTAAGGATTGCTCGATTATAATGCTGTCAATTTATGGGCTATTCATGCAGATAATCTCCAAATAGTAAAATATCTGAATGAGCGGAGGACTGATACAACTTAGGCAATCTTAAATCAATAAGCTGGAATTATGTTGAGATAGATTTTTTAAGTTATCAGTGTGCTCAAAACAATCCAATAATAAAAATTAGATTCTAAGGAAAAAGCAGTACGTATGCCGGTTTACATCTTGATCAACTTGTATTCATAAACTTTCTTAAATTAAAACTATCTACAGCGAATTGAATAAGATTTCTTGGGGCAAGAGATTATTCCCAACTTATTTCTCGATTTACGAAACAGACTTCGGCGTTTGCTGAGTTTCCATATTAAATTTTAAGTAGGTTTCACATGAATAATAAGCACGATCTGAAGCAACAAGAGCAAATGGCTATGATAAGAGCAGAACGGGCTCAGCGATTTGCAGAACAAAAAGCAAAGAAAGAGGCCTCAGGGCTCTTGGGTCATTTAAATTCACTTAATGAATGTTTTCAACGCAATCCATTTCCCAAAGACAGCAGTGAAGATATTTATGCCTCAGCAGAACGTGCGACTAAATATCTAACTGCAGTTATCGAGTTACAACATCAAATCAATGAGTTAATTAATATATGGAGCAGTAGGGAATCCGATTTAAAACCTCTGGGTCAAGCAATGAGTGAACAATTGGGTACCACTGGAAAATCGTGTGATTTGGATGCTTCATTCGAACACGATTTCGTACAGTTTTTTAAATATGTCCTTTTGCTGCAAGACCATTTAAATGAAGTAGTGTCGCATATTAATGATCGAAATGTAGAACGACGCAATCAGGATAAGAATATTATTGTTGAGGTCAAGATAATTCAGGAGCATTTGCAACATATCCTGCTCCAGTTATCTGGAAAGCAATTCAATGATAGTGAGAAAAAAAAGAGCGAACCCCTGGTTACTGCACCAGTTCAATCAGTGGAGGCTGTTGAATCTGATGAGGATATAAATCAAGACAATCCTTTTTTTGCACTTCCTAATGAAATGATGATGTACATTTTAAGTCAAGTTCCTCCACAGGATCTGCTCAATGTACGGCAAATGGCTAAATCAAAAACTGCATTAGTTGATGACACCCTTAAAATGATAACCCAACCCCTTTATATCATCGGTTTCCTAAGTCAAGCGGACGGAATCACAGGTCATCAATTTACAGCGTTTTATCAGAAAACCCAACGCTATCAAGATTTAAAAAGTAAAGTCCTTGCCCAAAAATTCCTCACTCCGGAGGAGGCCATTTGTTATACACTTACTCGTGATTGTAATGAACTGCCTGTTAATTTAAAAGAAGCGATGCAGGAAATCGAGTTGGATGAGGATACTAGGAAGCATTTAGAACTCATTATAACTACCTCAGCAAACATTCGTACTTTTAATCGCAAATTGGAAAAAAAATCTTGCTTACCCAGGGATGAGCTCAGTGAGCTAATGCGAGATAAATTAAATAATTTATTAGTTCTTTTAAAACCGCATCCCCATCAATTTGTTAATTTAATTGTAGGTGCTAATTTCAGTAATTTGCAGTTATCAGGTCTGGATTTTTCTTATCTTAATCTAAGAGGCATTAACTTTAACGATGCAGACCTTAGGGGGGCTCATTTTATAGGTGCTTGTCTCTCTGGAGCCAATTTCAACGGTGCTCTATTGCAGGGAGTAGATTTTACTGATGCAGAACTTAGAGGGATGCAATTAAACACAACAAATTTTGAGGATGTGGATCTGTCGGCAATGGACTTGAGCGGACTCGATTTCGAATGGGCCTATATCCGCAATGCTAAATTTTTACGTGCTGATGCCTTAAATAGCCCCTGGAAACTAATTACGGCGTTACACCAATTTGAACAAAAAATTGCAACACACTCGTCTGGAAGCAAACGTAAATTACATGAACGCATCCTGATGGAGATTGCGCACCAGCTTGAAAATTCTACCCGATACAGTAAAAGGGAAAAAATAACTTTGCTTGATATTGCTTTATCGATAATAAAACCCGGTGATCAAATTGTAGGTCTATTTCTCTTTCAAAATGCTTGCCAGGAGTTAAAAGATAAATTGAGCTTGGGAGAATCTCAAACCCATACTCCTGACCATCCACTGCAAACGGAGGCTAAAGAGATTCTTGAGCGTATTGAGGCTATTCTCTATGGAACAGATGAAAGTCTTGCAGGAGCATCGCTAAAAACTCGTCATAATGCTTATAAGGATCAATTCACATTGTTAAAGCAATGTATTTTAAAATACCCTGAATTAGACAATAGTATTAAGCTTACGCAAGCATTAGGAATTAGTGCTGAAATGTGGCATATGCTTTTTATTTCATGTCCCGCAATTATGCTAAAACATGGATTAGTAACCCCTATTATGGCGGGGTACAATCTGGAAACTCAACAGCCAAGAGCGAGCAAGCGTTATGCCAGTCAAGTGTTCGATGGTTTTGAGTTTAATATTCGAGCATTGCAACAAATAAAATTAAAGGATTTGCAGCAATATTTATATGAAGAGGAAGATTTTCTTATTTTAGAAGCAAATGACCGTACAAATGTGCGCGTAAAACTGGGTGATTTATTTATTACTTTTTGCCCAGGTGGTAAGGGAAGTGTTATTTCAAAGGTTGAGGTTATTGATTTTGCACATAAAAAATTAATGCCGGGGTTCTCTGTTAACTTACAACGCGGTAGGCATATTCCCTTCGAGGCATTTATGCCACTAAATCCTTATCTTAATTATGCTGCTGCAACTGTATCCCCTTGGAATATCTCTGTCGAAGATATGCCCTATATCGAAGAGGCTTATGCATTAAAAAAACAAATAATAGAGCGGATATTTACTTCTGAAAAAATTAATCGCTATCCTAAGCAAGCTATATTTAATTCGATTTTTGAACAAAACGAGAATCGACAAAAAAGTCTGATGGCTGAATTACCTATGGAGTTAGTGGATAGGGTTTGTGCCCATGTTTATGCAAACACATATACTCGACGCAATAACAATTCGCCTCTTAGTGAAGTTTATGAATTGCACGATAAGTTTTTTAAAGATAAAACGAATCGTGTTCAAATGACTGCACAGCCCCGGCGAGTCATATCTACTACTCCTCAAGCGAAGAGATCTACTCAGCGTGTCGTACCATCTGTCCCTCAGGTGAACGCACTCCTGCCTGGAGGCGTATCGGTAATGCCTCAAGGGAGGATACCTCTTCCGCAAATCAGGTCACACATTCCTAAAGTGAAAGCACCCTCTCAGCGTGTTGTATCCTCTACTTCAGAAAAAGGTAAAGAAAAAGAAATTGTGAACCAGAATCAGCAGACTGGGCTGGTCAAATCGTCTTCCCCAAAAAGCCATGGTTTATTTGCGGAAACGGGAAAAAGAGTTGCTCGCAAGCACATAGAATCTCGTTCTACTTTACCTCCCAAAAGAGAGGTTTTAGGGCCAAGGGTATCTCCTGCCGCACAACAGAACATTGCTCAAGTTGGCACAACCGCTCTTCATGCGACAAACGAACCCAAAAGAACTGCGTCAAATCAGGGATCAAGAATGTTTCCTGCTGGCGAGCAAAGCGTACCGCATTCTAGAGTAGATGAAGGGCAAAAAAAATCAGCAAAAAATGCGCATAAGCCGATTGCAGTCGATGTAACTACCTCTGGAAGTTGTTTGATTTCTTAAACTTAAACTCCTGTTGAGCCAACCGTATTTTATATACGGTTGGCAAGTCTCAAACACAGAAGAGAATTACTTAGCAGACTGCAGCATTTTGGCTGTGCAATTAAATTTTGAATAGGTATCCCATGAACGACAAACACGAACTGAATCAACAAGAGCAAATAGCGATGATAAGAGCAGAACGAGCGCGACAATTTGCAGAGCAAAAAGCAAAGGAAGAAGCAAAAGGATTGTTAGCACATTTAAATTTGTTTAATGAATTCTTCCATCACTATTCATTCCCCACAAACAAAAATGAAGATATTTATGCAACAACACAAAGTACCGACAAATACGTAACCGCAGTGCTCGAGTTACAACCCGTACTTAATGAGTTAATCCAAGAATGGGACGGTATTGAATCCGATCTGAGGCTGCTCAGTCATGCGATGCAATTGCTGGCTAGTGGCAAATCCAGTGGTTTGGGCGCTTCATTTGAACATGAATTAACGCAGTTTTTTAAAGGTCTTCCAATGCTGAAGGAGCATTTAAATGAGGTTACGGCGCATATTAATGACCGAGATGAAGAGCGACGTTATCATGATCAGAGTATTATCGTCGACGTGAACATGCTTCAGGAGCACTTGCAGCACATTCTGCTTCAGTTATCTGGAGAGCCATTGCATGATGTTGATGAACTGACGGTTTCAGTCGTTTCGACCGCACCGAGTACCTCACTTGAGGCAGCAGAAGGCGTTGACGATATCAATCAAGGCAATGCCTTCTTTGCGCTTCCTGATGAAATAATGATGTACATTCTGCTTCAATTATCGCCCCAGGATTTGCTTAATGCACGAGGGGTGGCCAAGTCAAAAACTGGAGTAGTTGATGCCACATTTGAACTCATAACCCGACCTCATTTTATCATTGATTACTTAAGCCATGCGGATGGAATGGTCGGCCATCAATTTACAGCGTTTTACCAGCGAACCCAGCGTTATCAAGAGCTAAAGCGCAAAGTTCTGGCAAATGAGCCTCTTACTGCCGAAGAGGCTATTTGCTATACGCTCACCCGTGATTGCAATGTTTTGCCCGCGAACTTGAAAGAGGCAATGCAGAAACTTTCATTAGATGAAACCACCAGGAACCATTTGGAACTGATTAGCACTGCATCAGAGGAAATTCGTGCAATTGATGCCAAAATAAACGAGCTTCAATTTAATAACTTGGTCACAATTCGCAGCATCATGGAGCAGGCTTATTCAAATCTATTGGCCACTTTAAAACACCTACATCCCCTCCAATTCGTTAATTTAATTGCTGGATCCAATTTTAGTGGTGGGCAATTTTCAGGTCAGGATTTTTCTTATCTCAATCTACGAGGCATACAATTTAGAGATGCGGATCTTCGGGGGGCTAATTTTAATAGGGCTTGTTTAGCTGGTGCAGATCTAAGTAGAGCTTTATTAAAAGGTGTTCATTTTACTGATGAACAACTAAGAGATATGCAGTTAAATGGGGCAAACTTTGCTGGGGTTGACCTGTCTGCAAATAATTTGGAAGGGATTGATTTTGAATGGGCCTATGTCTGTGGCGCGAAATTATTACCGGTCGATGCCCTAAATAGCGCCGAAGAATTAAGTGCGACATTAGCTCAATTTGCACAAAGCATTGCAAAACACTCGTCTGGTAGCAAGCGAAAATTACAAGAATGCATATTAGCAGAAATTGCGCAGCAGCTTGAAATCTCCACCAAACACAGTTTAAGGGAAAAAATGGACTTGCTGGATGTTGCTTTAGCAGCGATTAAGCCAGCCGAGCTGATTGTAGGACTATTTCCTTTCCAAAATGCGTGTCAAAATTTAAAAGAAAAGATGAGCTTAGCGCAACCTACTCAGAACACTCCAGAACATCCGCTGAAAAAAGAGGCTAAGGATATTCTGGATCGTATTTGGGGTATGCTTCACGGAACGGACAAAGCTGAAGAAAAAAAACCAAGCTGGTTTCCAATACGGAAAGAAATTAACATTTATGCCTATAAACAGGAATGCAGGTCATTGATCGAATGTATTAGTAAATATCCTGAGTTAAACGATGGCCTTAAGGTTACCAAAGCGCTTGGTATTAGTCCTGAAATGTGGCATATGCTTTATACTACATATCCGGCTTTTTTTAATTGGCATCCCTCGTATTCGCCAATTTTAGTCGATTACCCTCGAGAGACCCAACAAACGGATGATGAAACGAGGCATTATGCCAGTGAGGTGTTTAATGGCCATAAGTTTAATATCGGCTTATTACAAAAAGTAAAGTGGACCGAGTTAGACCAATATTTATACGAAGAAGAAGATTTTGTTATATTGGAAGGCAATGAGTTTGAAGAAAAAAAAGTAAAATTGGGTGATTTATTGATTACTTTTTGTCCTTATGCGAAGGGTAGTGATTTTCCCAAATTTGAAGTGATTGATTATGAACGTCGCCAACTTCAACTCGCTTTTTCAATTAACTTAGCGCATTATGGGAACATACCTTTCGAGACATTCTTACCATTCGACCTCTTTGATATAGATGCACTGGCAGGCATTACAAATTTTGGGTTGACCGTGGATGATATTCAATATTTACCAGAAGTCTATGCATTAAAAAAACAAATTATAGAAAGAGTGTTTGCATCTGAGCGAGTCAATCGAAATCGTAAGAAAGAGCTATTTTTTCCGATTTTTGAACAACATGAAGATAAAAATGAAAATCAATTAGCTGTGCTGCCCACGGAATTGCTTGATATGGTTTGTGCCTATGTTCATAAGAACCAATTTAGGTCGCACAAAAATACTACCTCTTTAGTCCAAGTAGGTGAGTTACACGGGCAGTTTTTCAGGGAAAGAGCCAAATCATTAGAAGAGCAGACTGCAAATCGCCACGCCGGCTCAAGCTCCATGGAAAAAGGAAATAAGATAAACGCTATGGAAAACCAGCAACCTAAATCTGCTGCAAAGCTTGCTGCACCAAGAGCTCAAGGATTATTTACAGAGACTCAAAATGGACTCAACCAGGACAGCACAGGGCCTGTTGCACCGTCAAGGGCCTCAGAGCAAAGGATATCGGCTGCTTTAGAACAGAATGATCAGAAAGTATCGCCTTCATCAAGTACAAAAGCTGCTTCTCATACAGGCGAAAAGGTATCTAAAAACACAGTTCCAAATCTGGGACTAAGAATGTTTCCGGAGCAAAGAAGAGTGGAAACAGTCCAAGATAGGACTCAAGGCGATTCTGATCCCTGTTTCCCTAAGCCAATTGCGATTGATGTTTTAAGCAATGGAAGTTGCTTAATTTCATAAATTAATACTCTGAATCAACCGTATTTGCTACTCCAGGTTACAGATACGGTTGGCAAATTATAACCATTGCAAATAAATTTTTTCGGTTTAAGGTGTCGTCCCCTCCGCCGGAGCTTCATAAGAACTAATATCTTTAAGCGAGAATTTATGACAACAAAGAAAATGGACAAACGATTAATATCCCTGACACGTCACTGGAGAAGTAATACCGATTAAGTTATTATTTATTCTCAAGGAGAAGGTTTTGCAGGATAGGAGTTCATTTTTAATGAAACGTCTGAGTTTATCATTGCTACTGATTCTGGTTGGCTTCGGTGTGGCGTCTGCCGCGCAAAAGACAGTTGTCTGTCATATGCAAGGAATAGAAGATGCTCTCTCTTTTTTAGCCCCTAATAAAATCGGAGATTTACCCAAAATTGATTTTGATTACCCAGTGAATGTCACCCGATTCAGCCTGCGAACGGATAATTTACTGCTCGTCGCTATGGATCAGGATGAGAAAGATCGCCCACGGATTTTCTTTTCAGCACAATTTAATAAACAAAAACAAGCTTATATTGGCCAATTTATGACGGATTCTGGCGGCAATGAACTGCAACTGGATAATGGTCTGCTTTCCTGTACCTTAAAATAATTAGGGTTCATAGGAGGGCTCGCTAAGGTTCAAGCGAACGATTGAGTGCTTCGATTTCATCGAGAATCTTTAGAAATTTTTCTCCAAATGGGGTAACGAAATACTCAACCCTGGGGGGAAGTTCGTGGAACGTTGTTTTGCCAAGGATACCAAATTCAAGATTTTTTCTAAGGCATTGATTTAAAACCTTAGTGGTGAGACCTTCGACACAGCGAACCATTTCCCCGGGACGGTTGATTCCATCTCGCAAAAGAGAATAAATGGTAAGAGACCACTTGCAACCGTAAATTGTCTCAACCATATTTGCTGTTTTTAAAGGTTTTTTTTCTTTCAATGTGTTCTTCAAGTAATTCAATAAAGTATACCAATAAGTACCTACTGTACCACTAAGTACCTACTTTTTTTAGGATTATATATCTCCCATACTCCGCGGAACAGATTTTTATTAACTAAAAGGTGAAGGACATGGTACATCATAATTTAGCCCTTATTATAGGTGGTTCTAGTGGTATGGGATTGGAAACAGCAAAAAAGCTTGCCGCAAGTAGTGATCTTGATTTACTCATCACGGGAAGGGATGAGCACAAGTTGCACCATGCTGCCAATCAAATAAGACGGATGGGCGTTAAAGTCGAAGAGTTCGTTATTGATCTTTATGATAAGGCGCGGGTTGCACAATTGGTTATGAACATAAAAAATGAGACGCGCAAAATAAAATATCTCATTAATGCGGCGGGATATTTTAAACCCATAAGTTTTTTAGACCACAAAGAAGAGGATTATGATCTACAAGTAAACCTCAACAAAGCATTTTTCTTTATTACGCAGGCCGTTGCAAAAAAAATGAAACAAGAGGGCGGCGGCGCAATCGTTAACATTGGATCCATGTGGGCAAATCAAGCCATCAAGGCTACTCCCTCCTCAGCCTATTCGATGCAAAAAGCAGGTCTTCATTCACTAACCCAGCATTTAGCTATGGAGCTGGCAGAGTACAATATCCGAGTGAATGCGGTAGCACCTGCAGTGGTCGTAACACCTATTTATAAGTCTTTCATTGCCGAAGATCAAATTGAAGTCTCGCTGCAAGATTTTAATAGCTTTCACCCTATTGGTAGAATAGGGAAGGCCACCGATGTTGCAAACACTATTGAATTCCTGCTATCCGATAAATCCAGCTGGATCACTGGAGAAATTGTTAATGTTGATGGTGGGGTTATGGCGGGAAGAAATTAACGAATAAGTAGGTTTCCCTCCCGCAGTCCAGAAAAAGGAGGGAAACATTCTTCTCCCCACTGGAGCAGGAGAATTCTTTGGGTATCGATTTCATCTTGCTCTTATTTAGGATGATATCGTTTAAAAAATTGAAGCATTTCATAAAAGACATAGGGCCCTGCATCTCGATGGTCAAGTGTGTCACTTACTGAATGAATAAATACATTACGCCCCGTTTTTCTAAACTGTTCATAGGCTATTTCTGCTCCATGATAAGGAACATCCCGATCCCCCTTGGTGCCCACGAGCAATAAAGGTGCGGATGGGGAAAAACTATAATGATTGAAATAGTCCTTCAAGGTTTCAGAATTGTTTTCAGTATGATTTAAAATGGCCTCAAAAAATTCGGTTTGAAAAATTAATGCGGGATTTTGCGGCAAAGCATTGATTATTTCTTTAGTAGAATGATGTCCATCAAAAAGCTCTGGGATCATACTGTTATAAGGAGAAACAAATAGCTGATTTAAATCAGCCCAATAGTTTTTATAGGTTTGTAGTGAATAGAAAAAATAGGCTAAATATGCGGTTGCTCGAGGCCCCGGATCGCGCATAATAAATTGCATTGTTTCATTCCAGTCATAAGGGGCCGAACCTAAAGCAACTGCAGTAATTGGGATATCAGGATACTGGGTGGCAAGGGATTCAAACAGTACTAAAGAAGAAAATCCGCCCTCTGAGTAGCCACCAATATACAGCTGGTCATTGAGATCAATCTTTATTATTTTAGTAAGCTCCTTGGCAGCTAATAGCATATTTATACTGCAACTGGCCAGGGTTTCATATTGTACATAAGGATGAAGTGCTAACTCATTGTCTCCGAAACCCAGGTAATCTGGCATAACGGTCAGATAACCGCCATGACTGGAAAATAGAGCCGGATATATTGCATCACCTTCCTTCACCCTCGAAGGTGCGTCCTCATGATTGAAACGCGTTCCATGCTGATAGCTGACGATTCCCAGAGTACCGGCTACACTGGGTACAGCAACCAAACCAGAAGCGGTAGTGGTAGAACCATTCGGGGCGGGAGTGTTGTAGTTGATTTTATAAAGAGTTACATCGTATTTGGCTTCAAGTACATTAAGCGGCGGCGATTTTTTTAATGCCATTTGCGCCATCTCTTTAGAAAACTCGCCTAAATAAGTGTAACTCACAAGAATTTTTTGCTCATTTTCTTGTGATTGGCTATAGGAGTTGATAGTTAAAAACAAATATAAGAAGAAGAAAATTATTTTTTTAATAGGGGTCATTGCGATTTCGTTCCGAATTATATTTAAAATGAAAAAAGACCAATACATTAAGCATATTTTATAACTCAGATTCAACGTTTTTCTGCAATGTGTCAATTAAACTGTTTGCCCCCCATTCTTTTGATCCAATCTTATTTTTTTAACAGAATAGGACATGGCTTTATCTAAAAAAAACTGACTGATGCATCTATCAATCTCACTAATAAAGGTTAAAATTGGGACATTTTAAATCGGTCAGGTCGTATGTAGATAAACAGGATGTGCAAAAATGAAAGCAAAAAAAATACTAAATTTAATTTCTAAGGAAGACGATCAAGAATTGCTCTTCAAAAAATTAGATTCATGGTTTAGTAAAAAGCCTCAATTAATTGAAAAAACCTACATTTTTGAGCGCAACATTTTTCATCTTTTAGTATTAAAAAACAAAGCGAAGGTTCTTGATAAATTGTTATCCGATGAGCATCGAAAAGAAGTTGCGCAAAAATCGGATCGGTTAGGGAACACCATTTTACATTTAGCTGTTAGGGATGGAGAAGGAAATCAAGATGTCTTGAATATTGTGCTGAAGCATTTCCCTGAAATGGTTAACAGCCAAAATAGCAATAAAAATACCCCTTTTCATGATGCGGTTCTTTTCAATCAGCTTTGGGCGGTGCAAATTTTTCTTAATCATAAGCAAACGAAGCGTTCAATTAAAAATGGAGATATGAAAACAGCCCCGGAATTGGCTGTTGAAAATCCTGCGCTAAGACAGGCAATACTTAATATTGATTTGTCAAAAATTCAATTGCTCGATTTACGCAAGCGTCCAAGTAGTGCTGACTCTAGTTCTCTTGATAGTTTTCATGAATCATTTCCTTTGATGTCTTCCAGGAGTGCTTCCTCGGATAGTTTAGCTTCTCCAGAGAGTTACGACTCTTCCAGTCCCTTATATAAATTACAAGAAATCAACTTGCGGACACTCAATTTTGAGTTAATGGAGGAGCAAGGTAGCACAGAAGTTTTTGCTAGTAAGCCTGCAGAACCGTATTCGTTAACCCCTTATTTCAAGGATTTACTTGCGGCACATCAAACTAAAGACTCTTCTTATCAAGAACTATTTGAACAAGTGAGTAAGCTACTTTGTAAATATCATTTAAGTGATGCTCTCGATTTAACTGAGTTTTCAGCTGATACCGTTCAAGAGGTACTTCTGAATCTTCTTTCTTCTTCGCATTTGGCTGTAAACACGCGATATAAACAAATTCAAAACAGAAATTACAAATTATTTAAAGACTTTTCTTCTTTGTTACTCAGCCATAATTTAATGCTTCCTGAGGAAAAAGAAATAGAAGTTTCCGAAGAAGAATCGCTTATTAACTCCCTAAACTTGTTAACAGCCTGCAAGGAGACACCAGAGTCAATACGCGAATTTGACTTTGAACGAATCGCCCATAGAACTTTGGGTTTGTTAAGTGTTTATGATTTGGTACCCATTCTGATTAACTTAAGACGATTATACAAGGACCTCGATTATCATCAGAAGCTAGTAGCCAATTATGTTGTTTGGCAATTATTTTCCTATCAATGTATTGAAGGACTTAGATCTAATTCCTCGTTTTTTTTACAAATGAAATTCTTTTTGAAATCTAATGTTGATGAGGAAATAGGCTTAGGTTTGTTGGGATTTCACATAAACTCTCTTTTTGAAGGATTGATCGAATGTAATTCGGATGTGTTCAAGGATCCGGCATTAATTAATTACCAAATAATCACCAACTGGCTTACAGAATGTCACATCTCACAAAATTCTTTTGATCAGCTCGTGAATCGAGCATTAGATTTTAAAAAAGGCGAACGAGAGTATGAGTTAAAACTAATTGCTCAAGAAATGCGCCTGTTTACGATCAGTTTCTACCAAAAAGTTCTTATAAAAGAATTCGGAAGCGATTGGACCAAAGCAGAATATGAAAATAATGTGCCGCATATTAAACAGGTAACTCAATTTTTTAATAGGTTAAGCTCCTATTTTGTAAAAAAAATATTAAGTCAGCCCCATGATAATATTAAAAATGCTCTACAATTCATGCTGGAATTGGCTCATGAGCTTTGTCTTTTAGATGGTGAAAAATACCCTGATTTAAATAATCTGATCTTAATTTGCAGCGTATTGAATAATTCTAATATTATACGCCTGTCCCATTCATTCGAACTTTTGTCATCCAAAGAAAGAAGAACACTTGCTGAACTAGAGCAAATAGTTAGTAAGGAAGCGAATTCAAAATGGATGCGTGAAGTCTATCGACTTTATCGAACTACCCTGCCTTTTTTAGGTATGATTTTGACTGATGTTACCTTTGCTCGTGATGGAAATCCTTATCCTTTGGGCCAGTTTGAAACCGTGGGCGCAATCTTAATGAGAATACTCGAACTTAAGACTTTATTAAACAATAAATACAG
The DNA here is from genome assembly GCF_977063395.2 of Legionella nigrisilvae. Classification (NCBI taxonomy): domain Bacteria; kingdom Pseudomonadati; phylum Pseudomonadota; class Gammaproteobacteria; order Legionellales; family Legionellaceae; genus Legionella; species Legionella nigrisilvae. The sequence goes on along the minus strand of NZ_CDRUGZ020000019.1, from coordinate 140,674 downwards.
CAGCAATATTACGGATCTCATAGTTTTTATAAATAATAATCCTGAAGCCAGTGAGGACGACTTATATTTAGCTTCTCTTAGAATTCAACCAAGAAAAACTGATGTGATTAATCTGGATGACTCAAGTGAAGATTGTCAGTCCATTTTGGAGGAATTGAACACTAATTTTTTAAACGATAATTTAATTCCATCCGTTCTTTTTAAAGGACAACTTCATCCCCCGATTCAATTGGCAAATCGTTTAATCTCCTATTTCAGTACTCGTATAAAAAGTATGGGTAAAGCGGTTAAGGAATTGAACGAAGTTGGGGAGTTCTCCACCGCGCAGCTCAAATTAAAAGAAGAACACGAAAAATTGGACCAGTTGATTGAGCAGCTTGGAAAAACGGTTGAACGGATCATCGAGGTAAATAGGACCTTCTATGTCAAACAAAAACTAATGGAACCTCTCAGTCCAGAATTGTATCAGGCTAAAATAAAGGGCTTAATGCAGCAATCGTCTTCGTTTGATCAAGCTACTCTTAAGAAAACACGAAGATCATCCTGGCGGCATGTAAGTTCTTTGGTGCATAAAAAAATGTTTTTCTCCACTGAGGCTAGGTCTCTGACTGCCGGGGGAGAATCTCATCCGGAGGAACTTCTTGAACGATCTGTTGGGGGAACAGGGGCGATGGGAAATCAATTGGAACCTGTTGAATGGGAACATAATGCATTACACAATTAAACAAAGATAAAAGGTACAGTCATGGAGCCCGATAGGCATTAACAATTTAAATAAAATCGGGCTTGTTAACCTGATGCATATTGAATTAGGATTTCCATTCAATTGATTAAAAGGAATTATTATGAAAACAGCATTGGTATCTGGATTTGCTCGTTCATTTATATCCGGTTGGCCCATCGCAGATGCAACAATTACAGTTCTTGAAAATGAGCAATTAGCATTAAAAACTGACTCTTCAGGAAGATTTGGCCCCTTTGAATGGCCGGTTGGAGAGCCGATCACCTTAGTTTTTGAGAAACCTGGATCTTTTTGGACTGGATATAAAACCATACAAACAGCAACTCTAATCGTTCCCCCCGAAGGAATAAATAATGAGAATTTTTTAAAAAATATTTCCTTCCAAGTGCCTTCAAACATGGCTTATCAATTCCTATCTTACGCGATGTGGAAAACTGAAGATCCGCACGCATGCCAAATCGCTGCAACAGTTACCCCACCCAATACCACGATGGATGATATCCCGCAAGGAGTGGAAGGAGTAACCGTTACTCTAACGCCAAAAGTTAATGCAGAAACCTTTTATTTTGGTATTTTTCCTATAGTTCACAAAACAAATCCATTTATTCACAAATTGAAATCGACTTCACTAGATGGCGGAGTTGCTTTCATCAATGTCCCACCCGGTGATTACGTAATGGAAGCCAAAAAGGACAATATTCCTTTTTCTAAAGTAGCAATCAAAGCACGTAAAGGAATGATTGTGAATGCAAGCCCGCCATACGGTCCCACAATGCTTCAAGAACCTAAGGAAGAAGTAGAAAAAAAATCAAATCATTTTGTTTTTTTTAAACCTGCATTGGCTCTAGGATTAACTACGGTGAGTGCACTTGCGGCAACTACGGGGCTCAGCAAGTCTGCACCATAAAAATCGCAATGAAGTACACTATAATGTAATTATTCACAATCCAGCAGAACCCTTGGATTTAATGAATCTTATAGATTAGGGAAAAACAGAAATGAACAAGACTGCAATAACAATTGAAAAAACAGTGCGAAGAGTTTTTGATGAGATGTGGAACCAGCAAAAGGCAGCCTTAGCAGATGAGCTCTTTTCAGCAAAGACCTTAATTCATTTTAGTTACGATCAAGCGGCGAATTTGCAAGAATTTAAGGAAGCATTACTTCAATGGTTCCATGCTTTTCCAGATCTGATGCATTCCATTGATGATTTAATAGTGAGTGAAGATAAAGTTGTGGCTCGCTGGCACGGTCAGGGTACCCATAAAGCTGAATTTTCTGGAATTCCCGCCACAGGAAGCCCTGTATTTTATAGTGGCATTACTATTTTTCGCTTAGATACTAATCATCAAATTACTGAAGCTTGGGTGTATAGTGATTTAAACGAGATGATCATCCAAATGCAACAAGGTCAAAAATAACAGGCGTGATTATGGAAAAAGATTGGGAAAAGCGTTATGAGCGTGCAAAAAAATTTCTTCCACAAAATGTTGTGAGTTTGATAAAAAATCTCCAACCTGCAATTGCCTGGTCGCCGCAGGATAAATATATTTGTTATCGTCATGATACCACTGAAGGTTATGAGTATTTTATTTTTAATCTACAAACTAGGATTAAGGAACTCGCTTTTGATCATTCAGCCCTGGCAAAACAAATTGCGGAACTATTAAATCGAGAAGTACAAGCTGTTGCCTTGCCAATCAACCAAATCGAATGTGTCGAGGAACACATTTTGTACTTGCACATTGAGCAATTTATTTTTAAATATGAACGAACAACGCAGGTGCTCTCGCAGATTTCCCAGGCAGAAAAACCGGCGGCGATGCCTCGATGTCCCACAATCATGGAGCTATGGGGACTTTTACCCACTCTCATTGTTCCTAGAGTTCGCTCACCCGATGCATGTTGGGATTTATACTGTAAACAGCATAATCTATTTCTTTTTTCATTTAAGGAAAATAAAGAATATCAACTTACGACCGAAGGTACTGCAACGAATGCTTATGGAGTTTCCCCGGATACTAATTTAAGTTCACTTACCTTGCGTCGTATGCAAACCGAACTCCCTCCTATGGCTATTTGGTCTCCTGATTCAAAAAAAATTGTAAGCTTCCAATGCAAACAAGGACATGTAAAAAAATTGGCATTATTACAACATGTGCCTGAAGATGGTTCTTTTCGCCCTCAAGTACATGAGGCACATATTCCTTTTTTAGGTGATGAATTCATTCCGGAAATTAAATTATGTTGGATTGATGTCCAGGAAAAAAAGGTAAATGAAATTGACATGCCTCCCCTGATGCCAGCCTTGGTGGGTTCTCCAATCGAAGCAGGCTATGTCTGGTGGAGTGCGGATAGTACAAAAATCTTTTTTTTAAAAGAAGAGCGAGGTAATCATCAACTTTCTTTATGTGAATTCAATGTGGGCTCCCAAAAGTTGCGCGTTATTTTTACCGAAAAAGCCAAAGAGTATGTCGAGCCTAGTCAATTAATTTTGTGGCAGAATTACACGCGAATTCTGGAGCCGTCGAATGAGTTTATTTGGTTATCCACTCATCAAGGTTGGGCGCATCTTTATTTACACGATTTACGAACGGGAGAAATAAAAAATCCGATCACGCAAGGTACCTGGACGGTTCGTAAAGTGTTCCATGTTGATGAGAAACATCGATGGGTTTATTTTTTGGGTAATGGAAAAGAGCCTGGAAGTGATCCCTACTTCCGTTATTTATATCGTGCTCGTTTGGATGGAAGTGAGGTGCAATTGATGACACCTGAAACTGCAGACCATTCGATTGTTTTCTCACCTACTCAAGAATATTTTGTTGATTATTATTCTTCTATGGAGTCCCTACCAATCACAAAATTACGCGATAAAAATGGCCAAGAAATCGATACATTAGAAAAGGCTGATTTTTCACAGCTTTTTTCCTTAGGATATAAACACCCTGAGCCTTTTTGTCTAAAAGGCGCGGATGGAGAAACCGATATTCATGGTCTTATTTATTTCCCTACTGATTTTGATCCGAAGAACACCTATCCTATAATTGATGATATTTATCCAGGACCGCAATTAACGCGAGTTCCTAAAACATATTGTTATGATCCTCCTGAATATTTTTATGGCTGTTGGTGGCCACAAAGCATAGCAGAATTAGGTTTTATCGTGGTCAACATCGATGGCCGAGGAACGCCCTTGCGTTCAAAAAAATTCCATGAATATTCCTATCAACATTTAGAAACTGCAGGAGGATTAGAAGATCATGTTGCAGTTATTAAATGCCTCGCAAAGCATTGCTCTTATATTGATCTAAATCGAGTAGGTATTTTAGGTCAATCAGCAGGGGGATATGCGGCGACTCGAGCGTTATTGGATTATCCTGATTTTTATCGCGTGGGAGTCTGTGTTTCCGGATTACAGGATTTACGGAGTTATTTAGCATTTTGGGGGGAGCGATATCATGGCCTTCCGCACGATGTAGACTATACCTTGCAATCAAATTATTCCCTTGCGGACCAACTTAAAGGTAAATTATTTCTGATCCATGGTGATTTAGATGATAATGTTCATCCCTCCAATATGCTGCAATTTGTTGATGCATTGATTAAGGCAGATAAAAATTTTGATATGTTATTAGTTCCTAATGCAAACCATGGTTTGTATTTTATGCACCCTTATGTTTGGCGTAGAATTTGGGATTATTTTGTGGAGCATTTAAAAAGCTAACTACGGTATCACTTTCGGATTACCACTGCGCGTTCAAGGTAATTCTTGAAGAAAGAGTAGTCCGCTGCCATAATAAATTTAACGCTCTAGCAGTATTTTAAGAAAAGGATTCCTTATGGCTACTGTAGGTACTTATCTCGCACAACGCCTCCATGAATTAGGTATGACTGATTATTTCGCTATTCCTGGTGACTATAATTTGGGCTTATTGGATGAGCTATTAAAAAACGAATCACTAAAAATGATCAACTGTTGTAATGAGTTGAATGCAGGTTATGCAGCGGATGGGTATGCACGTATAAAAGGTGTTTCAGCTCTGCTGGTTACCTTTAGTGTAGGGGGCTTAAGTGCGGTCAATGCTGTTGCTGGTGCTTATGCTGAGAATCTGCCCATTATCGTTATTTCAGGAGGGCCGAATACAAACTCCGTGCAAGATGCGGAAATTTTACATCATACTCTGGCCACCGAAAATTACAGCTATGTTCGCGAAATCTTTGCGAAAATTACCGCACATAGTGTGTTTATCCACAGACCCAGTGATGCGCCCATGCAAATTGATACCGCGCTGGCGATTGCACTTGCAAAGAAAAAACCCGTATATATTGAAATCGCTTGTAATATTGCAGGGCTTAGTGTTTCGCCACCCACGCAACGGGCACTGAATGTGAAACGATTTAGCGATACTTCATCCCTTGCTGCTGCAATTGAAGATGCGGCTGCTAAACTCAACGCCGCGGTGAAACCTGTACTTATCGCCGGCAGTAAATCTCGTCCTTGCGAAGCAACAGCGATGATCGAAGCTTTAAGTCAATCCTGTGGTTATGCCTTAGCGGCAATGCCTGATGCTAAAGGTTTTGTTTCAGAACAGCATCCCAATTACATTGGTATTTATTGGGGGCCAGTGAGCTCACCGGGATGTGGAGAAATTGTAGAATCAAGTGACCTGTATTTCTTTATAGGACCTAATTTTAATGATTATACAACGGTAGGCCATGTATGTAATATCCAGCCAAAAAAGATTATTGTTATTGCAGATGGCAGTGTTTCAATCGCAGGAAAGGTCTATACCGATGTGTATATGAATGAGTTTTTATCCGGTTTAAAGGATCAATTAAAATTCAATGACGCCTCTCTTAAAGCATATAAACGAATCGCCGGTTCTCCCCCTTTATACAATGAACCTGATGATTTGAATTCACCACTAACCACTCGATTTCTATTTGGGCAAATTCAAAAGCTATTAAATAGCGATTATGGGGTGTTAGCAGAGACTGGCGACTCATGGTTTAATGGCATGCGGCTGAATCTACCCGAAGGCTGCCCATTCGAAATCCAAATGCAATACGGATCTATTGGGTGGTCTGTTGGTGCGCTTCTGGGCATGCAAGCAGCACTTCATAATAAAAAGCGCGTAATTGCTTTGATTGGCGATGGATCTTTTCAAATGAGTGCCCAAGAGCTCTCAACGATCATTCGTTATGGATATAAACCGATAATTTTTCTAATGAATAATGCTTCGTATACGATTGAAGTTCAAATTCATGATGGTCCCTATAATGTGATTAATAATTGGCGGTACGCAGATTTAGTAGAGGTATTTAATGGCGAGCAAGTAAACGCTCGTGCGTTTAGGGCCCCTACCCATCAAACGCTTCTTGATGCAATTGAAGAAACAAAAAAAACTGACGCTTTATGCTTTATTGAGGTCATTTTAGACAAAGATGATTGCAATAAAAATTTGTTGGAGTGGGGAGCCCGGGTTGCAACTTACAATAGCCGAGCACCAAGAACCCATTAATAATCTGCGCTGGGAAGAGCAGTGGAACCTGGTTTAGCACCCATTTCTCTCGGTTCCACGGTGCAGGCCAAGGCTAAGATTTGCTCCATTTGGTAAATTCATGCAAATTCTGACCTTTTCAACTCATATGCTCACTTTAGTGGAGAGGTCTATACTTATATTTATAGTGAAACTTTAGAAAGGACTTATATGAAAAACTATTTGAATCCCCAGCCACATGCAGTCGAACGAGTCAATAAAGTTCGAAATGAACCGCGTGGCATGCCTGTTCCTAAGCATAAAAAAGTAGCGGAAGATTTGTCGAAAAAATCAGACACAGAAATTTTTTCAACCGAGTCTGAAGAGCAAGCATGGAAAGAGTCCCTTAAAAAGGATAAAAACCCCTAGCTTTTCGGTAAGGAACTATAAGTGATTCACTTAGTACAGGTTTTGTTGGCATTCCTGTTGGTTTTACTCAATGCATTTTTTGTTGCTGCCGAATTCGGTATGGTAAAACTTCGTGCTACTCGCGTCGAGGCAATCAAGGATAATTATGGTTTGCGAGGAACTATTTTAGTTCATATTCATAAACATCTTGATGCCTATTTATCTGCATGCCAGCTCGGAATCACTATCGCATCTCTTGGATTGGGATGGGTAGGTGAACCTGCTTTTGCTGAATTACTAAAGCCTGTTCTACTTTTTATTGGCATAGATTCCCCGCGATTAATTACAGTAATTGCTTTTTTTGTGGCGTTTTCATTTATTTCCTTTCTCCATATAGTGGTGGGAGAGTTAATGCCTAAATCCCTTGCAGTTCGTCAATCAGAACGAGTATCGGTATGGACGGCCCTTCCTTTATATGGCTTTTATTGGATAATGTATCCGGCTATATGGATACTTAATAACTGCTCTAATTTTCTTTTAAAAGTTTTTAAATTAGATGAAGTTCATCATACAGAATATTTTCATTCCACCGAGGAAATCAAATTGCTCTTGGGCGCCAGTCATTTACATGGTGAGCTTACTGAAGAAGAAGTCGAAATTATTGAACATACTCTTGATTTAGCCGACCTTAAGGTCACTGAAGTTATGCGATCTAGTGAAGAAATGATTATGATTAACCTAAATAAGCCCATACAACACATTATCGATGTGATCATGCAGCATCGTTACAGTCGATATCCGGTTTATGATCCAGATAAAAAAGAGGTGATCGGTATTATTCATGTAAAAGATTTACTGCCCATTTTCTATCAGCATGGCGAAATCAAAGAGTTGCACTCACTACTTAGACCCGTTATTAAAATATCCCGTCGTGTACCTGCTTTAGATTTATTAAACAAATTTCGTGAAGGAATGTCTCATTTTGCTGTGGTGTACAGCGGCAAAGGAAGCATTCTGGGCTTTGTCACTCTTGATAATTTGCTTCAAGTAATGCTTGGCCGTATTAAAGATGAATTTCATCGTACTAAAGTGGATTGGGTCTTAAATGAGGATGGAAGCATCTCTGCTTCAGGGAATTGTTCGATTTATTTTTTAGAACAAGCAATTAATCAAGAGATTGATGTAGAAGATGAAATTGATATTTTAAATGGATTATTCCTTCATCGACTAGGGTACTTACCTAAAGAAGGGGAAAGCATTGAATTCCCAGAATTTAATGCCAAAATTGAAAAAGCAACGCCTTCAAAAATTATTAAAGTACGGATTTACCCCAAAGGTTTTGTTCATCGCGAAGGGAATTTAAAATAATGGACCTAAATTCGATAGACTATTTTATCGTCAAATTGATTGGGATAAAATTTCTAACGATTTTAGAATTTGTTCTGGTGTATGAGTAGCGGTAATAAAAAATCGTAATCGAGCTGAATTTTCAGGAACTGCAGGATATATAATGGGTTTAACATTCAATCCTTGTTGAAAACATTGTTTTGAGGTAGTGATGCATTTTTTCGAGTCTCCCAAAATAATGGGTAAAATTGGTGTACTCTCATTTAATCCTATATCGAAACCATATTGAATTGCGGTCTCTCTTGCCAACTGACTCAACTCATTTAATCGCTTAATTCGCTCGGGTTCTCTTTCCATGATTTTTATTGAGGCTAAAGAAGCAGCGGTATTGGCTGGAGGTAATCCTACGGTAAATACAAACCCAGGACAGGTATATTTTAAGTATTCAATTAACTCTTTTTTACCTGCAATATAGCCCCCACAACTTGCAAAAGATTTACTTAAAGTTCCCATCCATATTTCTACATCCGTGGAATTAATGCCATAATGCTCACTAATACCCTTGCCGGTTTTTCCAAGAACGCCCATGGAATGCGCTTCGTCTACCATGAGCCAGGCACCATGACGGTTTTTTATGCTAATGAGTTCGTTGAGTTTCGCGATATCACCATCCATGCTATAAACACCTTCGACAACAATTAAAACTCTTTTATAAAAATCCCGATCTTTAGTTAAAATAGTATCAATAGCCTGCCAATCGTTGTGCGGAAAAGCAATGCGTGTGGCTCGAGAATAAACTGCACCTAAGACCAGACTGTTATGGGCCAGTTCATCATGCAATATTAAATCATCCGGTCCATAGAGATGAGCAATGGTCATAACATTGGTAGCATGGCCACTCGTAAATACGATTGCATCTTCAACTCCCAACAGCTTCGCTAATTCAGCCTCCAATTCTTGATGAATTACTTTTTGTCCAGAGACAAGCCGGCTTGCAGAAACAGAGGTACCATAAGTTTTAATTGCTTCACAGCTTGCTGCAATAACCTCTGGATGAGAGGCCAGACCCAAATAGTTATAAGAGGTAAAATTAATGTATTCTTTTCCATTAATAATGCATGTACTATTGGAAACTCCTTGTTGTGCATCAAAAAAAATAGTATTACCGAGGTTTGCTTGTAACTTCTTCAGCTGCAGATAAGGGGGGTATGCTTTAAACTCGGTATAATTCCCATTAATTTTTTCTATGCTCTTGAGTTTGGTATCAAAAAAACTGCTCAAATCGGGTTTTGCTTGTTCATTAATGCATTCTAGTAAATAGCCGGCAAGCTCTCTAATATTTTCGAAATTAATGATTAAATCATTGTCGACTGTAATTTGTAAGCCATCTTCAATATTGGCAATGAATTGTTGGACGTGCAAAGAATCAAACCCAAAATTGATTAAAGCGGATGTTGTATCAATATTTTCTTTAGGTTGATTTAAAATGTTTGCAATACTACTTTGTAAATAATCTTCGATTTTGCAAACGGTAAGGTGTTCTTTACTTATCATAGTCTTTAGTTCCAGATTGCCATACAAAAAGGGGGGTTAACTCATTATCAGTCACTAATTTTTTAATGATGTTTCTTCTCAATTTACCACTAGTAGTTTTAGGAATTTTTTTAGGAGGTAATAAGGCAATGAACTGAGGGCTTAAGCCAAAGCTTGAACTAATATTTGATTTTATTGTGTTGACAATGTCTTCAAGTTCATTATTAGGGAACAGTTGTCTGACTTCGGCTACAATAGCCAATTGCTCCGAATTATCCATGTTAACAGAAAATGCAGCGATACAACCCGTTTTCAAACGTGAATCTGAAGATCCAAGGTGTATTTCAATGTCATAGGGATAGTGATTCTTACCATTGATTATAATAAGTTCTTTTATTCTTCCGGTAATAAATAAATTATCTTTATATAAAAATCCTAAGTCACCCGTTCTAAGGAATTTGGTAGTATCTGAATCGATATCTGCATGAAATGATTCCTTGGTTGCCTGCTCATTTTCCCAATAGCCTGAGGTAACACTCGGACCACACAACCAAATTTCTCCAATTTCACCTTCGGCACATCTTCTAAAAGGAGGTTTAGATACGATCACTACAGGGACCATGGGTTTACCACATCCCACAAGAACGCTTTGTGTATTATTATTCGCTTCATCAGCAAGCACTACCTTATTTTGATGTAAGGAATCCATTTCTATATTCAAAAATTGCGGATGCTCATGCCCATTTTTGTGGCCACTAACAAATACGGTTGACTCAGCCAACCCATAAATTGGATAAAAAGATTTTTTTTGAAATCCATATTGACTAAATTTGTTATAAAAATTATTTAAAGTTTTATGATTAATATATTCTGCTCCGTTGTATGCCACTCTCCATGAATCTAATTGAAAATTAGGTTCGATAAATTGTTCATTGATCCTTTTTTCGCAGATTTCATACGCAAAATTGGGCCCCCCACTGATATTGGCCTTAAAATCAGAAATGGCTTTTAACCATAGGTAAGGATGCTTAAGAAATGAAATAGGGGACATCATAAAAATGCTAAAGTCTGTATATACAGGGAACAATAAATTGCCGATTAATCCCATATCATGATATGGGGGTAACCAGGAAACCATCCGTTCTTTGCTTGTTTTTCCTATAGTTTCATAAACTAAGCTCAAATTATCCAATAGGTTTCCATGTCGTACGATGACACCTTTAGGCAAAGCGGTTGAGCCCGAGGTATACTGTAAATAACACATATCGGAACCTTTAAATGATAAAGGTTTATATAAATCAGCCATTGCAATGGTAGCCTTATTGATGTCAACCCAGCGGAAATTTTGAAAATCCCATTCCATTAGATGGTCTATTTTTGTAGAAAATTTACTCACAAATTTTTGAATTAAAGGAATAGAGGCAAGATTTTTTATAAATCCCAATTTTTTAATTTTTTGGGTTATTTCTGTGTTGGATAGGATAATAGATGGTTTCGAGTTGTTAATAATTGCTTGTAATTTTTCAACAGTACTTTTATCAAATGGAGGGTATGCGGGTACTGCAAGTACACCAGAAAATAAGCAAGCCCATAAAGTGACTATATAATCAATGCCGGGCGTAAAGATCAACAACACACGGTCTCCAGGTTTAGCATATTGTTGAATCAATGCCGCTATAGAATAAATTTTTTGTTGAAGTTCCCCGTAAGTATATTGTTCACTGTTTTCAAACAGCCCCGTTGTTGAAAAGTAATATAAGGGAGCTGATGGGTTTGCGAAAGCCCGTTCTTTGAACAGCTCAACCATATTTTCGATTTTTTTCCTTGCGTTCATTTCACAACCAAATAGTTACAAATACAAAATACAACTCATCTCTATCATTGTTTTCTCATATTTTATGAGTGTAGTCGTTTTTTATAAATGTTCAAAAAATAGTCAGATTTTGATGGTTTTTTTGATAGAAGGAGGGCACCAAACTATTGAGTCCAGGAATTGGAGTACCTCGTATGATCGGAGATTTGTGTATAAATATCGCTCTATTTGGTTGAATTGTGGAAATTCATTACCTATATTTATAAAAAACCACTCTGGAGTGACTTAACAGTCTTCTATAAAAAGTAGTTATGAATCAGACCGAATTGCATTTGTATCGTGGTTTAACCAGTTCGGAAAAGCGATACAGTAGAGCCATCATTGGGATCCCTTTATTAGTGACCCTCTATAGTATTATTTCAGGGATGTTATTTAATATCAGTATGGGTACATTAGTATTATTTTTGATTTGTTACAGTTGTACTGTTTTAGGAATTACGATCGGTTTTCACCGTTTGTTAACGCATCATTCATTCAAAACAAAGCGATGGGTGAAGATTGTGTTTGCTTGTTTTGGTTGCATGGCTTATGAAGGTCCTCCATTCTTTTGGATAGCCGCTCACCGAAGACATCATAAATATACAGAAACGCAGTTTGATCCGCATTCACCTCTTTCGACAAAGAAAGGGTGGCTATATGGTTTTTATCACGCCCATATGGGATGGATGGTGGACCACACCCTAGAGAACTGGCGATATTATTTAGGCGATTTGCTTCGCGATCGCGATTTATTGTTTATAAACAAACACTATGGCCTTATTGCCCTGAGTGGGATAATTGTTCCCGGAATTATCAATGGATTGTTGTACATGAATTGGTATTCGTTCTGGGAAGGGGTTATTGTTTGTGGATTTGTCAGAATCTGTTTCCAACAGCATGTTACCTGGTCCATTAATTCAGTTTGTCACATTTGGGGAAGAAAAGATTTTAAAACGCAGGACAACAGTAAAAATAATTGGCTTTTGGCGATTCTTGCTTATGGCGAGGGTTGGCATAATGGACATCATGCTTTTCCAAGCTCCGCCAGACATGGGCTAAAAAAATGGCAGATAGATCTATCTTATATATTAATATATTTACTCTCATGTATTGGCCTAGTTCAAGAAATCAAGTTGCCTACCGAAGACCAACTAAAACAAAAATCAATTAAATAAGGATCTTTGAGTTCTATTGAATTAAGAAAAACTATTAGTCTTCACCATTATGAGCATCCACAATGAGGTCTGGATCAATTGGGGGACCAGAAATTTTTCTTGTTTCACTAGCCCATTCACCCAAGTCAATAAGCTTACATCGATGTGAGCAAAAAGGTTTGAACTGGTTATCCGGACGCCAGGTATTTTGTTTCCCACAAATAGGACAAGTGATTTTATCGATGTTCATGATCTTCAATCTTTACAAAAGAGGTTTAATATAAATTTTGATTTTAGCATAAACAGATCATTATGGGCTTCTCCAAATTAATTCGTATTGCAAATTTATTTGTTTTAATGTGCTAAATTTATCATAATGCTGCTTTTTGAGTCTAAGGATCTTATGTCATCATTGCTTACTATCAATTTGCTAGAGGATTTAGTTCGTGCCGCTGAGTTGAATCAAGAAGGTAAGACAGCAGATTATATTCCTGAACTTGCTAATGTGGATGCAGATTTAACCGCGATTGCTGTCCAACCTTTGGGAGGGGATCCTCTTTCATACAGTAATAACCTTTTAAATCCGGTGACATTGCAAAGTACCTCTAAGATGATCCCTTTGATTGGGTTACTTGAAGAGTTTGGCGATGAACAGGTGTTCGAATGGGTTAAAGTTGAGCCCTCTGGGGATGATTTTGCTTCGATTACCCGCTTAGAACAATTTGGACCTAAACCCTCAAATCCAATGCTGAATGCAGGGGCAATTACTTTATGTTCTCAAATTCCAGGCAAGGGCGAGCAACAATTTGGATGGTTAGAACATTGGACGCAAAAATTATTTAATCAACGCCTGAGTATTAATCCTTTAGTTTTTGCTTCTGAAAAACGTACTGGTAATCGCAATCGTGCACTCGCTTATTTATTAAAGAGTAGGAATAACCTTAAAGCAGATGTTCATGAAACTTTGGATTTATATTTTGCCCTATGTTCCTATGAAGCTAAGTTAGAGCAGATGCTTTTTCTACCTACTCTATTAGCCAATGCAGGACGAAATCCTGACAACGGGGAGCAAATCATTTCCACCGAAACCGCTAAAATTACTTTGGCAATTATGGCAACGTGTGGACTCTATGATGAGACAGGAACCCATATGGTTAAAACCGGAATGCCGGCTAAAAGCGGGGTATCGGGCTATACCATTGCGGTTGTTCCTGGGAAAGCTGGGATTGTAGTATTAAGTCCACGAGTAAATGCTAAGGGCAACAGTATTCGTGGTGAAATCATGCTTGAAGGCTTGTCTAAAGCCATGAATTGGCATTTTGCCTTACCTTGATTTGACGTAACCTGGGCTTTCACGCAAATTCCTGGGTTACAGGGTGCATTTTCCGTGCTAAAGGCCAACAGAGTATTTTGCAAATCATCTGGAAAATGTAAACCGGAGTTTCCGGAGAGGTTAAGTTAATTATACTTGAAAACTCACATTAAGTTTCTATAATGCCAAAATGTTAATCATCTAATTAAATTATGTTTTTTTATTCCAAAATATATTTTCCGCGTTTTTTTCCAACAACCCTTGAAAAAGCAATTCAAGACAAGCTTGGTGACACCGATACTTTGAATTGGGAACGAACTCGATACAAAGCTTTATTGAACTTAAAGAAGCATGCTTCTCGCATGATATCAAGTCTTGAGGAGTTAAAAAAAGTTACCGAGGCTCAACAAATTGACTCGATGGATGAGCTCATTCAGGAGGTGATTAAAGAAGCAATATCCAATCCTTCCTTCGATGGAAGTCAGCATTCTAATGTATTGAACAATAAATTTTCATTATTAAAAGATGAGGTTGAAGAACATAAGAATCTAGAAAAGTGTTTTTCTGGATGCAACGTGTTCGCGAATTCAATTGTGACTTCGGCAGCTGCTCTGGGTGTTGTTTTATTTGGGGCTGCTGCAGTAACTGGACCCTTAGGTATTGCTCTTTTAGGAATAGGGATGGCCCTCTTGTCGACACTTGTTTTAACCATTGCTGCCTATAGTGTTTATGTAGATGCACGATTTATAGGGGATAAACAACTAAATGAGATTGATGCAGGTATAAATTTCTTAACTAGCTATCCTAATGTGGAGCTGATGCTTGAAAAGGACGTACCCAGCAACACCCTATGTGGTATTTAAAGTCACAAAGTACTCATATTTAAATAGATAAATTGCCCTGGTTGGAGACAACCAGGCGACATTGCTAGCTACAAACTCAATTTTTTCCTAGAGTAGATGATGGACTTACAGCTTGACTTTGTCCTATTTTGAATTGGTTTAATTCCTCTATCTCTTCCCGAGAAAGCATTCCTTCTGGGGAATAAGTGACTAAAGGATTAAGCGTATCAAACTCGGGATTGTACGGATAATAAGTGTTTTTGCCGCGAGATTGACTAAAGCTATGTAACTTTTCAGGCTCTTTATTTAATTCAAAAACAAGATTTAACGTAGGATCACATATCACTCGATCTTCATCTTTCCCCAGACTGACCACCACATGTCTATTGATGTTAACACCAAGGACAGTGAGATTCATTTCCTCAAGTTGTTCAGGATACATTTTTTGGATATAGTGAAAGGCCAAAGTGGCAAACTCCCCGCAATTGCCTATTTTTTTCTCTAAAACACAGAGTTCTAAACAATGCCTTCTAATTGATTGACCGCGTGTAGAGTCTTCCTCCACCCCTTTAAAGGCGCAAAAAGCCATCCATAACTCATCCGCTTGTTTCCGTATATCAGCTACTTCATTTGCAAGAGCTAATCTATCCAAATACTGTAAGTTATGGAAAATAGAGCTTTCATAATATCCGGAGCTTTTACGTTGGTTATACCGCTCTGCATATTTATTTTTCAGTTCTTCTTTTCTTACGGAGGTTAAATCGTTATCCAATAATGCAGCATTCTTCTTATAAAACTTAATCCGCGGTGTGGTCTCTCCTTGT
Source organism: Legionella nigrisilvae (assembly GCF_977063395.2). NCBI lineage: Bacteria > Pseudomonadati > Pseudomonadota > Gammaproteobacteria > Legionellales > Legionellaceae > Legionella > Legionella nigrisilvae. The sequence continues at coordinate 125,177 of NZ_CDRUGZ020000019.1, read as the reverse complement.
TTTATATGTTCCCTAGCATAAGCGCAGGCTTCTTTCGCTATTTCTAATAGTTCCGAGGTTTTCATAGGAATAGCCATATCATTAATTTGAACACTATATAATATATATACTATTTGACCAAAATTGTACAAAGTGAAACATAACCGCTTCGAGTTGAGGAGATTTCCCTGTGAAGATTCCAACTCCATTTTGCTGTCACAGGGAGCCCCATCATTACTTAAGGCTTTGCAGAAGAATGGGATTCTTCTTTTAATTTTCCAAACAGTGCTTTATGGTCTGCCACGTACGTTTCGATAATATGAGATTTTAATTGATCAAGCCCAATCGCTTTTTTCGCAGAGGTTTCGATATAAACTGTAGAAAACGTTTCCGCAAATTCGGTGGCTTCATGTTTACTTACCAGACGCTCCGCCGTATCGCTTTTTAATCCCACGAATAAAAATCTGAAATGCGGATTATGTTCATTGTAGTGAAAAACATCCTGAGACCAGAATTTTAAATTATTAAAACTCTCGCGAGAACTTATATCAAAGCAAAGAAGATGAATTTTATCCCCCAAATATTGCCTTCTATAATAAGCAGTTGCATTATGTGTCATTGGATAATCGCGTCCTTGAACCAAAGGGCTTTCATAACACAACAACAATGTTCCATATTTCTTATGATGCTGAATCTGACTTTTCTCAATCTGTATGATATTCGAATCAATGAATTCGTTTTCGGTGAGTTGACAGATCAGGCTTCTAATACCAATTCCTGTATCGCCAATCAAATTAATCATAATTCTGGGGACATTTTTTTCAAAAAAGGTTTTATAATTTGCCCGGGTAATCTCGGTCATCTTTCTAAAAAACTGCCCCGTTTCTGAAAGTCTGCATACGTCATGTGGGTTGAGAAAAGAAGTCATATAGGCTGATATTTCCCGAGGTAATTTAGCAAAACTACCCGCTCTTATAGTAATTAATTGGTTTTGCATTTCTTGAGGTAATTCACGTTCCATGGATTTTTGTTGTTGTTGCATTGCTACAGCTAATTCAGCAATATATTTTTTTACTCCATCTTTAAATTGTTTGATAGCAGGAAAACCTGTAAAAGTTGAGGTAAATTGAGTTAATAAAGATTTTTCTTGAGACTGAAGTGCGCTAAAGGTTTTAGCAAGAAGCATACTATATTGTTTTTTGAGAGCTGTTTGGGATGAAGAAGGGCAGCTCAGATCAATGAGTTCAGTGAGTAGTTGCTCTACTCGCATCCCTAGCTCAGCGCCCAGAGAATTAAATGCTGATTTGTCGTCTTTTTTTTGTTTTAGCTCATGGAGCATCTCCTGTACCTTGCTCACACGTTCCGTATAGTGCTCCAGAGCCAGTTTAATTTTGAATAATTGACTCACCCCATGAAACTGATTAATGCCTTGTAGGTCAAATCGTTTTAAATAGTCATACGATTGTGCTAATCGCACATAAACAGCTTGAATAAGATTAATTTGTTCTTGAAAGTAGGATATGCGTGAGTTCATATTTTTTTCTAAATACCTAATAAATTAATTGTTGGCTTAAATATAATACATTTTGCGGCAGGGTCATAATGTAATTATCCACGCGAGTATTGTAAGCAGAGTCCAACTTGGTGATTGTTAGTGACAGAGCAATTCACCACAAAACAACCAAGTTTTGTGTTTTTATAAATTGTTGTACACTGTGTTTCTTATTGAGTGAGTGGTTAAATAAAATGCATGATAATTCTCGGGATTCAACAAATTACGATAAGAACTATGAAGAAAAGAAGTTGTCCGAAGCGATGGATGCCTCAGCAGAGCCATCCGAAGACGGAATAACAACCTCTCCAAACAGCTTGCAAGATATGATACTTGCTCGAGTGGCTCAAGATCCGTTCTTAAGTATTGAGTTAATTCGAAATAAAAGTTATGCGGATACTCATATCTCAGAAGTGCTGAAAAAAATTACTCCTTTTATCGGTCTCCTACCTGCAGAAGTAAAATGCGAGCTCCTTACTTTTCTCCCTATTCGGGATTGGATTTCATTATTTAAGGTAAGCAAAGAGTGGCAGAAATTAGGAGTATCTGCGGCAGAACTCTTTCTTAATGATGTTGCGCGTGACAAACCCACGGTAATTTCAATTGAGAAATTTGAGGCAATGTTGAACAGTTTGATAAAGAATGTTGAGAGTTACTCCCAAAAAACTCGAAGGCGGCCAGATCAGGTGGAGGAGATAAAGAATTTAAAGAAAGAAGTTAGTTCCTTGAAATTGCCGCTTGCAAAATTATTTCGATGCGAAAAAAGATTGGAAGAAGTTCAAAGAGCTATAGCGCGTGAGTATGGGACCAGTACGATGGTTTCTTTTTTTTCGGGTCCACAAAACAGCCAATTGCATCAAATTCTTGAATCAACTCGCAGGGAAATCCAAAAATTTACCCAATCATCCTGGTTTAAACAAGTCCAGTTTTGTGTGAACCTGTGTCCTCATCATGTGATTGCTCATCAGTTCTCTGATGCTTTTTTAGAAATCAATAACTTGCAAAATGATTTTAAAGTACCGTTACTTTCCGCTGCATTTAGGAATTCATGAGTATGGGTGCGCCTTATATTTTCGAAGGTAATTAGACATTTACGTGTTGAAAAAAGAATATCCTCTGAGTTGTTACAAAGTGGCTCACTTTTATTTAAACATAAAAAATGTTGTGATTTGACTGTGTAAACAAGTTCTCGTTTGTAATGGGTTGACATAAAATTAAAGTAGATCTTTCACAATAGTTAATATATTTTGGGGGCTTCTAGCAATATGGGTTGGATTATAACGGGTTAGCAATGATTCTGAATTAAATCCCCAGGTGACCGCTATGGATAGAATATGACATTTTTTAGCCGCTTCAATGTCTCGTGTTTCATCTCCTATATAAAAAGTATCCTGTAAGTTCATGGTGTACGATTTAATTGCTTTTTTTAATAAATATCGTTTACCAAAATAACTTGATTCTGCGTGAATAAAATTAAATATATTCTGCATTTGATGTTGTTCAAGCCAGGTTGAGACATTTGCTAATGAATTTGAGGTTACAATCCCTAAGATACAATCTAAATTTTTTAATTCAGTAAGTACTTCAGGTAGATCGATAAACGTAGACAAGATAGGAATTTCCTTTTTCATATGCTCTCTAGCTCGATGCATTATATGAGGTAGTTTATAAAATGGAATTTTTAGATAATGGATGAGTTCTTTGGAGGTCAGATTCCTTAATGTTTCTAATTCTGAGGGATCGATTTTGCGTAGATTAAGCTCATCAGCCAAGAGCGTTAATTTTTCAATGGCAACGGGAAAACTATCCGCTAATGTTCCATCAAAATCAAAGATTAAATTAAATTTCCTATTGTCCATTTTCTTCTCTTTTGCGATAACGCACTTGAGTAATAAATACAGCACTTAATATAGAGTATGCTCGAACTTTTTGAAATGTACGAGTAGGTTTAAACAAATCGTTTTTGTTTATTCAAAAATAGGCCAACAAGAAATTATCATCCATAAATCCGGCGAACTATTTGAGGTCTAACACCGGTTGGGGTATTTGCTCACGCAACAGGTGATTGATTTTTTATCTATTTGTTGTTATAATAGGCATTCGTTGTTGAGTCCAGATCAGCTTTAGACTCGATCTCGTATTACAAATAAGAATAAATCAAAAAAGAAATTCGTTTGTCCATGGAGTACATCATGTGGTTCACTTTCGCTCTCTTTGCCGCTATCTTATGGGGATTTAATTACGCATTAGCGGAAAAAATATTAAATAGCATTTCACCGATCACCTTATTGGCATTGGAAATGACCATTGGAGCGATATTGTTTACAGTAATTTCTTTTTTTACAACGATGAAAAGAGACATTCAAATACTAACAACAGACTCAGGTCTTCTTTTGTTAACTGGAGCTGAGATTGCAATTGTTCTCATCGCCAGTTATTTTATTGCGACCTCCATTACACTTAAAAACGCTACAATTGCGGGAATCGTTGAATTAACCTACCCTATATTTACCATTATTTTTACTTGGTTTTTATTTAATCAAGTTCATGTGAATTTTTCCGTCATTCTTGGAGGTTTTTTAATTTTTATCGGGGTCTTGGTGATAGGTTTTGCATAAACTTATGCTGCATCCTTTGAGATTCGCTTACTTGTGATTTGACAATCAAAATAGCTCTCTCCGGGTTCTTTGTGGCAATGAGGTTTCCCTGTGAAATAAATTGCAAAAGTTAGTAAAAAAATGTTGTGCTATAGTCATTGATTGAGGTAAATGCAGTTGGGTCTCAGCGCGAATGGCACTAATATCTTCTGGTTGTAGATGACGAAGCAAATGCTCTAAATAGTCGGGATGCTCTAGCCAGCGCTGAATCAGATGAGGATCGACTTCCAAATGAAATTGTATCCCTATGCTATTTTGATGATAACAAAAGGCTTGCACACATTGAGAGTTTTCTAAAAGAACTTCCACACCTGGAGCTGTCTCACTTGCAAATTGATGCCATTGAAAAACATGTATTGGCTGTGCAAAAGCTCCAAATAGATCATGTTCCCCACGTCTGTTGACACTTACCCATCCAAATTCAGGCCTTTCTAAGGCATAACAGTTCCCGCCCAGAGCTAAATTCAATAGTTGAGAGCCTAAACAAATCCCCAATATGGGTATTTCCTTAGCAATTGCTACTTGCAATAATTCTATTTCATGAGTTAAGTGCGGGTATAGATCAATCTCACTAGGATGCATCATTCCTCCCAGTACAACAATACCATGATAACAATTCATATCTAATCGTCGATGGGGTTCTTTAGCAAAATTGACATAGCGAATACGCAAATTCGTACTCTTTAAGGTATTAATAATTATACCTAAGGGTTCATAAGGAGAATGTTGTAAAACTAGAATGGGTGCCATCATCAAATTTTTTCAACACGTTATGTTAAGTATAGTCGGCTGATAACGATAATTTAAATTTTACCCAAAAGAATCGAGTTGTATGATAAATTCCTAGTTAAGCTCTCAAATATCCTTGATGCACAATATTTAATTCTTTTTCAAAACAATCATTTTTTCCTTGGACATATCGTGCATTGTCCATGGGATCCCTCCGATGCCGTAACCTGATTGTTTTAATCCTGCAAAGGGCATCCAATCCGCACGAAAGGCAGTATGATCATTAATCAGTACGGTAGAAGCCTCTAGGTATTCTGCTGCTTTTAGTGCAGGTTCTATATCCTCAGAAAATACGCTGGATTGAAAAGCAACCGGTAGGGAGTTCGCAATACGAATTGCCTCATCGAGTTGTTCATATTCATAAACACAGGTTACAGGACCAAAAATTTCCAATTGAGACACTTTAGCATCAGCAGGTGGATTGAGTAATACGGCTGGAAGCAAGGTTGTCTCAGAAAGACGGCCTCCACCAAATAATTTTGCGCCTTTGGCAACTGCTTCATCAATCCAAGAGATGACACGTTCTGTTTCACGTGGGAGAATCAATGGACCTACTTCGGTTTCTTTAAAGAGTGGATCCCCGACCTTTAATGATGTGACTCGTTTCACGAATTCATCCATAAAAGGGGTGATAATATCTTTATGCACAAAAATACGCTGTACGGAAACACACACTTGGCCGGCATGGTAATACCCACCTTTGACAAGCGATTGCGTGGTTTTCTGAATGTTCGCGCTGCGATCTACAATTACGGGTGCTGCACCCCCATGCTCTAAGGCACAACGGGTGCCAGGGGACAGCTTGCTTCGTAAACTCCATCCCACTTTAGCAGAGCCAATAAAGCTTAAGAAAGCTATTCGTTCATCGGTTGCAAGTTGTTCCGCCAGGGTATTATCTTCCGTAATCAAGGTTTGACACCATCCTTCGGGAAGTCCGGCATCGCGGACTAAGTTGATGAGTTCAATGCAACATAAAGGAGTGGTGGAAGCAGGCTTAATGATGACCGGGCATCCCACTGCGATTGCTGGAGCAACTTGATGTACAATGAGATTTAAAGGATGGTTAAATGCAGAAATAGCTGCTACAACGCCAATAGGTTCTTTAATCGTAAACGCCCAGCGATGCTCGCTTGCAGGAGTAAGCCCCATAGGAATTTCTTGGCCCGCGAAATGTCGCAATTCTTCTGCGGCATCGTTTAAGCCATCTATGGCCCGTGTTACTTCAATTGCTGCGTCAGTTAATGGTTTTCCACCTTCTTGCGCAATGAGTTTGGCAAAATGATCCTGCTTAGAGGTTAATAATTGGGCTGCGCGTTTTAAAATGTCCATGCGCTCATAGGGCTTGAGCCAATTTTTGCGATTTTTTAGTGTTGATGCAGCGGTATCCAGCTTTAATTTAAGCGTGTGCTCATCATCGACAGGAATTTCTTTAATTAAGACCCGATCAAATGCTTGAACCACTTGCAGTATTTTTTTCATGAAGTTCCCTTTTTCATTGATGCTGGGGGTAGACGTTTTTGTAACTCATCGACCAGGACACGTTTATTTTCTGAATAATCAATTGGGAAAATAACAAGCTGAACTCCCCCAGCAGTAAATGCGTTCTCCAGAATGGATCGAAAATCCTCTATTTTTTCCACTCGGGTTCCATGTGCTCCATATGCCTCAGCATATTTTATTAAATCAGGATTTGTAAATGTCATGCCGAAATCAGGGAAATGATCCACCGCCTGCTTCCAGCGAATCATTCCAAATGCATGATCTTCAATCACTAGGACTACCAGGTTTAATTTCAGCCGAACCGCGGTTTCTAACTCTTGGCTGTTCATCATAAACCCTCCATCGCCACATACCGCCATTACCCGGCGATTAGGATATAAAAGTGAGGCCATGATTGCTGATGGAAGGCCAGCTCCCATTGTTGCCAGAGCATTGTCAAGAAGGAGGGTGTTTGCCATTTGCGTCCGATAATTGCGGGCAAACCAGATTTTATACATACCATTATCCAATGCGAGAATTCCATCATGTGGCATGACTTGCCGTACGTCATAGACCATGCGTTGCGGGGTAAAGCGATCTTCAGTTGCTCGCGCAGCGATTTTGTTCAAAATATCTTCACGTAAATGTAACAGTGCGTTTGCATGGGGAAGCTTGCCTTCGAGTTTGTCCGCAAGCAAATTTAATGAAGGCCCCATATCACCTATAACTTCGGCTTGTGGAAAATAAATTTGTTCCACTGTAGCAGATTGATACCCAACATGAATGACCTTAAGATGACTGCACATGATAAAGGGGGGTTTTTCTACAGTACTATGACCAATAGTTATAATTAGATCCGCTTGTTCTATCGCTTCATGTACGTAGTCTCGTTCTGAAAGGGCTGCGGTTCCCATGTAAAGCTCGGTTGCTCCCGAAACAGTCCCTTTCCCCATCTGGGTGGTGAAATAAGGAATTTTTGTTCGCAAAATAAATTGGGCAAGCGCATTAGTCGCTCGTGGACGAGATGCTGCTGCACCGAGCATCACCAGTGGTCGCTTGGCTTGTATAATCATTTCTGCAGCGCGTTTTATAGCCGCTTCACTTGCTACAGGATATTCAATAGTGTGTGGTGGAATGAGAGGAACGTTCTTGATTCGTTCTGCGGCAATGTCTTCAGGAAGTTCTAAATGCACAGGTCCTGGTGTTTCTGCTTGAGCAAGATGAAACGCTTCGCGCACAATAGTGGGGATCATCGACGGTGATATAATTTGGCGCGACATCTTTGTTAAAGGTTGCATGGTAGCTACGGTATTCACCATTTGAAATCGCGCCTGATGGGAGGATAATATTCCCTTTTGTCCCGTTATCATGATCATAGGCATCTCACCCAAAAGCGCATAGGCAGCTCCAGTAGTGAGATTTAGTGCTCCAGGGCCAAGAGTGGTCATACATACGCCGGGCTTTCCGGTTAGTCGCCCATAGGTCGCTGCCATAAATGCGGCTGCTTGTTCGTGTCGAGTAAGCACCAGTTCGATTGATGAGTTGCGAAGGGCCTCGACAACATCGAGATTTTCTTCGCCAGGAATACCAAAAATGTGTTGGACGCCCTCATTCTCAAGGGCTGCAACTAAGAGCTCGGAACCTTTGATCATAATATTCCCTCATAGAGTTCAAAATGTTCTTCTCCCCATATTATAAACCAAACTGGATCATATTTTTTAATATTGCGGAAAGATACTCTGGGAAGCTACTGTAATGACAAAAGGATTGATTATAAAAATTGAACACAGGGGTCGTTTAATATACAATTATAGAATAATAGTAAAGATCAATCGCACATCATGCAAACGCTGTTATAAGGTAAAAAATATGAGTGATGGCAAACTTGAAACTCTGGAACAAGTTAAAGTCCATAATAAAAAAAAAGTAGCGCTCGTTGATATTGATGGATGTCTTATTATAGAGGGTAAGCTTAATACTGATCTGGTAGAGCGACTTCGTCAGGGGGGGTACGATGAAATCATTTTATTTACCCAGAGAAGTAAATTTGTTCAGTCATTAAGTCTACCGAGACAACTCTCAGAAGATGAAATTAAAACCACGAATGATGCCGTTTCACACCTGTCAGATGCACTAGGAAAGCCTGTTAAGGTATCTACTTCTGTAGATTTTATGTTTGATGGACCGTTTACTTATTTTGATCAATTAAAAACTACTGAAGAACTCATTCTCAAGAATACAAGTGATTTAGCCAAATTTCGTTCCCATCAAGCAGACTTAAAAAAAATAGAGGAACTGGGCAGAGAGGCAGAATCTCAACGTGATAAATTAAAAGAAATAGAAGTCATCAGACAACGTTTACTCACGGATAATGAGTTAGCAGAAATAAAGAAATTAAAAAATCAATTAGAAAATGAAATTAGTGAGGAAAAAAAAGTCGTCGCTGGATATCAATCTACGCATGAAGAATATAAAACTACGGACGTAGATGGATATCCTGTGAACAAGGAACAACAACTAATAAATTTGCGCGAAACCTTGACTCAAGATGGTTCAGAATTGGAAGAAGACTATTTTGATGACAATTATTTAAATCTACAGGAACTCGAAGGACTTGAGAAGAAACCAAATCGTTTCGTGGTATCAAAAGGCAGAATAATGTCTTTTGAAGAAGTGGAGCTTAAACTCATCAAAATAAATGATGAAATAGCCACGATAAGAAGTCAATTGGAACTTACAATTCAGGAGCTTGGCATACCTCCGGATCGTGCCGTCAAGATGAGTTACAAGGAAAAGGGCCAATTACCGGAGCCGCATAAAACTGCCGTGGTAAATTTACAAAAACTGGATGATATTCAGACTGCAATTAAAGAGGAAAATAGTTTTGGGAAAGCTCTAAGCACCGCAGAATTTTATATGTCAGCACAATCAAAAACCAATAGTATTATGGGGATTAAAGAGGAACTAGATAAAATAAGCCATCCTGATTTTTTAAAAAATGTTGAGATCATAAAAAAAGAACTATCCGATTTAAGAAAACAATATGAAATGCTGTTGAAAGACAAGTTTGGAATTACGGTAAAGGAAGCGAGTGCCAAAGACATCGAGGAATGGAGAGGGCCGCATAAAACAGCAGTTACTAATTTCCATAAGGTGCTTAAGAGTGAAAACGATCCTGTTGCAGTTTATCTGTCCAAAGCATCCGTCCAAACGCTTACAGAATTAAAAGAGACATTCAGAGCGCTTTATATTAAAACGGTATATAGTCCTGCTAACCTAGAACAGCCAAGAGATCATGCGCAATATGAAGTGACCACAGATACTGCCAATAATACAACAGATGAATTTAAACAAAAATATCAAGCGCTTAAAGGCGATGGATTAAAAATTAGTATCTTAAAAGATTTTAAATCACAGATTGAACAATTTACCACGAAACAAGATATTAAAGAGTTTTTGGAAGCTTATAAACTAAGCCCGGAATATCAAACTCTTGCGACTGGGCAAGGGGCGTTTACTCGAGGAGCTCATAAAGTTGCTCTTAGTAGTTTGATTACTACATCTTCAGTCGACGCTATTAATGATATTGTTAAGGATGCTCTCAAAATAATTGAGGATTCAAATAAAGTAAATCCTAAAGGGTGAAGTCTGCTTTTGCTCATTTATTGCATTACTCAGGGGTTTGACCCTGTGCAATTTAGGATGACAAACTAAGGCTTCATAAAGATTTTTTGAGAAAGGAAGATGATAATTAAGTCGGTTCAATTGTGGAGAAGTTATACGAGGAGGAGCTACCACTTCCCTGTGGTTTTGCATCATCCATGACGCCTTCAATTCCGTTTCAAACATCCACTGTTATTTCCTCGTTATGTAAAGCATAGCAAAAATCCTCTAAAGCTCATAATCCGCAATGCTTAAAGGTTTGTAAGAGATTTCTTAAAATGGACATGCATAATTGGTTTTTTCTATAAGAGCAATTTAAGAAGCCAATTCTATTTATCCGGTAATACATCAATTTTGTTTACAAAGCATTTGGTTTCGCCACTCCAGGGAAGAGTAAATGCATCACAATGATAGCTGATAACCACATGTTTATTATTTTGCATGGCAAAGTCAGCTTGTTCTACCAGTTTGGATTTGAATTGTCCAAGGGTGAAATGAAAAGCACGCCCACTTGCTCCACTCGCATTTTCCAAACCGCCAAGAATCATTTCTCCTTCATAGGTTCCCCAAAATCTACCTTCTTTGGCAACCTTGACAATAACCCCAGATTTTTGTCCTTTTTGTACGGACCAGCATCCCGTTAATAAAAAAGCAGAGATGAGTATAATGAATGGTAAGAATATTTTTTTCATAGTTGTATTCTATAGTTTGAGTAGTAAGAAACTCATAGTTGATTTCTTTATATTGTAAAGCAGTTTGGTAATGGAGTAATCAGAATCACAATTGATTTTTTCTATTCGCTATAGCGTCTCACTTTTTTTAGTAAACGTATTAATTTAATGTTGAGTTTATTTTCAAATTCAGAAAGGACATTTTGATAGTGATCTGCATGCACGTCAGAGACAGTAGCCTTACTTGCAAATAAAATATAATTATCACTTATAGTAGGGCAAATGAATAGTTCAGCAAAATAATCGCGCATGTATTGGATGAAGGTAGAGTGTAACTCAGGAAGTTCATGAAAATTAATAACCAACCAACCTGAATCGTCCAAAACACGATAAGCTTGTTCGATAAACTTTTGTTGAATTTGAAATCCGTCCATTCCATATTCGTGATACATATCAGCGAAAATGACTTGCGTTGTCTTATTTTTTTGAAATTTCATGGCAACGTGGGCGTCTGCAATTAATATTTCGATATTTGGGTTTTGTGGTAATTGAAAAAAATCCAGTGCTACTTCATAAACCTTCTCACGTAATTCAATACAGAAAAGCGAGCACTGGGGGAAAAGAAAATGAAGGCAATGAATCAAACTTCCGCCTCCTAAACCTAATAAAGTAATATGCTCAGGATCTATAAATGCAAGGACTAACAGCATGGCACGTGTGTATTCATGTACAGGGATATGGGGGTATTGAATATAAATACCCGTCTGATCATAAACTGGATCGAAGTTTAGCGCCCTAATATTTCCTCTATCAAGAACAAAAATATTGCCCCAAGAATCATAGGTCTGATAAATTATTGTTCTACCAAAAAAATCCTCATCGGTTGCACTCAATTATATATCCTTGATCCTCTATGTTGCCCACTACTCAACATCCCCCCCTTCGACCTGCCTTTGGGAAAGGCTCGAAGAGGGGAGCAAGAGTTATCTATAAGCCACCCGTTTATAAATTATAAATTAGATGAGTATGTCGTTGTAAGAGTCCCTTCTTCTTCTTTGGATTTATTTCCTTGAACGGCAAAAACACCGAGTTGGGTTGCTGTTTTTGCACTACCCGGCATCACAGATGTCTCCATTGATTTTTTAGCAAGCAGCTTTTTATCATCCAGTAGTACTTTACCATTACTGTCATTGATCGTTAAATGCAGGGTTTCATTGTTTTGGTATTGTTTTGGCTTAAGTGCCACAAATTGACCCGACATGTCAAAGGAACAAACATACTCCTCTGATTTCGCATCAAGAGTGGTATTATCAATCACTTCCATACGACAGTTAAATAACTCCCGTGCAGCAGCCCATTCCTGCAGCTTATCTTTTTTATCTAAAGCCTCCACAAAATCGACAGTATCCGTCGTAAGGACGAGTGATGCAAATAGCTCAGCGACTTTATGCAAAACCTCCGGTTGAGTTCTACCATAACTCAAAATGAAAAATTTATTACGCACTGAAACCAGAAATGAGTCTTTTTTTAAGGCATCGATAGATTCTTCTATATCAGTACTTAGTTTTTGATTGTGGCCTATAGTATTTTCGCCATCGGTAAATAATAAAACATTATTGTGTAGCGATGATTTTCTAAGCATGGATAGTTGCTCGGAAACTGTAGCAAAAAGACGAGTTAGACCTGTGGCTCTTAAACCATTGATATCTTCGGACAATTGAACAAGGTCCTTTCTTTGATAACTGCCCATGCCCACCTTTTTCGTCTCATCGTTAAATTCGGTAATATTAATGACGGCATCAGGTTGGAATTTGAACAGGGCGTCGGCAAATTCAATCACACTCTTTTGCAACTTGGTTAAGCGTTCACCTTCCATACTGCTGCTGGTATCTAAAACAAAATGATAGGTTGGGGGTGTCAGCGCTTCAGGAACAAAAAAGTAAGGAGTTACTTCAAGCGTGTCCTCGCTAACCCGTTTTTCTGCATAAAAAACCTTTTTTTCTTCAAATGAATTTGAGTGCGCTAATAGTAAAGGCTTTTTACCATCAATTAAAATGAGTTCTTGTTTGTGACTTCTAAGAAACTCTTTCAAATTAAATTTAATTTTTTCGTCTTCAATATGAATGAATTTATAATTCAATGAATTAAATAAGGGGGCGAAAGCGGCAGACGGTAAAGGTATATTCAAGAATTCCTGTTGTTCATCGATGTTAAAATCGAGTCCGCTGAGCTGTAAAACATTCAATACCGCAAGGCAGGATTTTTTGTGGGTATCCGCTGTTATACTATCAACACAGGTTGCTTGATTTATCTCATCAGTCAGAAGTTCAGTCAGGGTTACTTTTTTTAGGGGAGGTTTTACAGTATTTTGTTGTAAAAGTTCTTGCAATTCAGCGGCCAGACTTTCATTATCCTTTGTTGATGGGGGATGAAAAACCACCCGTTCATCATGACAAACGACTTTGGTATTGTCCAAATGGACACCCATCGCGTGCAACAATTCCAACATATTTTTTGTGCGCAGCATATTATTAGCAAGATGCTTCATAAAACTCCCCTTTTATTAAAATAAACACAATTTGCTGGGGATAATACACAGAAATAAAAGGGAATAATAGCCAATTCATCACGCTTTATGCTGAATCCATTTAAAAAAATGAGTTCATTTCTTGTCTAGGTCATCTATCTGAAATTGCTCATGAATTAAATGAGTTAATTAGGCTACTTCGGTGCTAATAATAATTATCATGACTTATCTATGTATTAACAGTTTGATGGAGTCACAAAATGTGACCCCAAACTTTACGTCAATGTGCAAAGCATTTTTTCAGACGCCATCAAGCATGGCTTTTTGGTTCTTCGATGATATAAGCCATAATGATTATTTCCCAGTAATGGACTTTTAGCTTCATCATTTAGAGTTTTGACTTCGGTCTTTTCATTTTTGGGGAGGGGCGGCGCGATTTTGGTAATTGGCGCTAACTCGGGTATGGGGCCCTTTTGAGTCGAAAAAATATAATGAGTGACGCTTGCTCTTAATGCGAGCGCTGCTCTGATCGCGGCCACATTTTTGGGATATAAATAAAATCCATATCGAGTTGACTGATAATTGACTAAGTCTATAGGAAGGTAGATTTCTGATCCTATTGAAGGACTATGTCCAATTTCGAAACAAAATTTTAAGCGCTTGTTCTGAAAATCAATCATTTCAACCTTTGCTGGGCAAATGCCTTTCCTTCCCGGGGCAAAGGTTATCAACAAGCCGCCCAATTTCACTTTGTTTAAGTCGTGATCGCAGTGCTTGATCAAAAAATCTTCGTCGCCATAAAGATAAGTCTCCAATTCATCTGGCTGGATTTTTTGTAATTGCTCAATGTGAAACACATCGCCATTAAATATTTGGCTGGCATACCGTGAGTAATCTTCCCCCACCCTCAGATAACGATGCGGATAATTTATTAAATAGGGTCTTAACTTTGAGTATTTGCAGTCTAAATAAAACAGTTGCAAAAGAAAAAAATGGTTGCTGGACAGCTGACAAATTTGATTGACGTTAGTTAACCCAGGCACTTTGGCGAAACAATTCTCGAATCTTGTATCTAAGTTCTGAACTGTAACCCGGCAGTCAGCATAAGTCGTAGGATCAAGGTGATGTTGCCACTCATCCAGTATGGATATTACTTCTTTTTGAAGAGAAGGATCTATCTCGTCCATTGGATTATCAACTTCAATTAATTGAAACTGTTCAAATAGATGTTTCAATGGATGTTTCTGGGTAAAAATGGTGCTTGATAATGTTTGCGAAGGATAATGCGCGAGTATTTTTTTTAAAAATAGTACCTTCGTTTCAGGAGCATCTTCGGATGAATTTATTAAGCGTTTTAGATCTTTTAACATCTGGATCCGCCATTTTATTTGACTTTCCTGCATATGACTCCCTAGACTTTTTTCAAAGGAGTTGAAAAAATCTTCTAATGCTTCCGCATCTTTCAAAGCTGTATCAGGAACCAGACGCAATTTTTTTAAATAACTCCATTCAACATGGAGTTGACTCAAATCGATGGTGCGCATATCGAGGTTAATAAGCTGAGCATAGGGAAGCCTAGTGCCGCTAAAATCAGCTCCATCAATGATGGTGCCATCCAGGATAGCTCCACTTAAATTAGCCCATCTCAAATTTGCTTGCTGCAAATTGCTTTGTCTCAATGTTGCATTCCCCAAATCCGCATGGCTTAAGTTGGCTTGTTCAAGCAGTGCATTATCCAAACAGACTTGAGCCAGGTCGGCATGATGTAAATTTGCATGCTGCATATTGGCTGCCTTCAATGAGCTTTTACTTAAATTTGTATACCTTAAGTCCGTTTGAAATAAGTTGATTCCAGACATATCCGCATAGCTGAGATCAATATGGGGCAAGGGGGCTTTAGATAAATCAGCATTTGCCCATTTGACATGTGAAAGATGGATGAAGGGTAAAAGATTGAGATAGCTTTGGGGAAAAGTTTTTAGAAATAAATCGAATAATGCTGTTGCTTCAACCGCTGCAGTAGATGAATAATCCGATTGATTTTCTGGAATACTCTCTAAAATATTTTGGATAATTAGAAGCTGGTCTCTCGTCTTTTCATCGATATGTTGGCTGGCGCAAATTCTTTTTAATTGTTCAATATCCGGGAGCTGTTGATGATGCCGAGTCAACATATAACAGGCCACCTCATGATCACTCATAGGCATTTTATGCTCAACCAGACTTTTTAGAGCCTTGTATTCAGCAGTGTGTTGGTATCCTTCGACAAATTTATAGGCTTCTTCAGGACTGATTTCATTCAAATGTGCTAGGACTTGCGATGGATTTTTTTTAAAGCGTACTGCAAAGGCTGTGGCTGCCGTATTTGATAAATTTGTTGATGCAAGTTGGGCTGAGATTAAATCTTCTACATCCAAGTGAGTGAAAATACTGACCTTTACCTCTTCAGGCAGCGAAAAAAAAAGATGTTCCTCATTAGTTGGAGGGATGGAAGAAATTGCACTCTGGGGTGCACTAATTTCAGAATCCTTTACAAGTTCAAATAATTGTTGAGTTTTTAACTGTAAATCACTAATCCGTGCACGAAGCTGATTTAGCAATTGTCGCAGTTCATCATCAATCTCATAATGGGGTATAGCTTCAGCGTGATGATTGTTGTCCGTATTTGGAAGCCTTTTAGCAAAGGCGTTGACCATATTGGTTTGCAGTTCTTCACAGGTTGAAAAAAAAGCAGTCCAATGGTTGCGAAGTTGTACTTCATCTAGTTCATTACCGAGAGTAATCATCAAGATGAGATCATTTTCTTTATAAAATTCCTCTAGATTTACTATTCTTTTCTTTAATGATAAAAGAATATGAATCATGTTATAGGAAAAAGGGTGGGTACTTTTGAGTATTTCATCACTTAGAACGCTATAAACCTCAAAGAAGTTTTGTAATTCTTTGAGTTGGGGAATAAATCGCTCTACTTGATATAGCAACTCTTTTACCTTTAAATAATGGAGATGTCGAGACATCTTTAGGATTTGAGATTTTAAATTTTTCATTATGTAATTCCTTTTCGAAGCATATGGCTTGTAATACATTTCGTAGACAATGTTTTCTTAGTTTGAACTTAAGGGTTTATGGGTTAAATCAATTGACAAATTAACTGAGAAAAATACAAGTGAACGGTTTTTTTAGATTCCTGAATAAAGGTGAAACGGATCACCGAGAACCCGAGTACAGTTAACTTATAATCTTTCTCAACAGCCAAAGCTGTATTCTGATCAAGATTGCTAAGTTACCTGTCCTCCATCATTACTGAGCTCTATGTGAGTAATGAAATAAGTTAAAAAATTAAGCGAATTGTAATTGCTTAATTGCTAATTTTAAACAGATTTTTAGATTAAGTGTCATAGACCCCTATACTTCAGTTTTCTCAACGATATAAAAAATCTCAATTTACTTAGATCAACACACAAGTCCTTTTTTTAGAGACCTCCAAATGATTTTTTGGGGATTTTTGGCGATATAGGCCAAAGCGGTTTTCTCCTTGTAAGGGCTGTTCAACTTTAGCATTTAAAGCCAAGGCTTTAATTTTTTCGTTCAACTCAGGGACAGGTCCTTTTTGTGTCGTAAAAATATAATGAGTCAGGTTGGTTCTCAATTCAAGAGCCGCTCGGATGGCGGGAATATCATCAGCATATAAATTACATTCAACATGGGTCATCGAATCATCGAGTATTTGGATCGGAAGATACAATTCTGTTTTTAAGGAGGGATACCGGTCGGCATCTATGGTAAAACCAAAGGTCAATCGCCTGTTTGCAAAATCAATAATCTCAACTTTAGAAAAACAGGAGCCTTTACCTCCCGGTGTGAAGCTGATGAGTAATCCTCCCAATTTAACTTGGTTTAAGGTGCGGTCGCTTTGCTTGATAAAAAAATCTTCATCGCCATAAAGATAGTTATTTAATTGTTCGGGAGGAATTTTTTGTAACATCTCCAGATGAAAGAGCTCACCATCAAATATTTGACTCGCATACCGCTGTGAATGTTTCAATGTCAGCAAATTATTTTGGGGGTACCCCACTAAATATGGCTTAAAGAGTGCGTTTTCATTCGTGCCTATGAAATAGAATAATTGCAGAAGGAAAAAATGGTGGTGGGAGAGCTGACAAATTTGATTGACGTTAGTGATACCTGGAGCCTTGACAACACATTCGTTGAATTTGAATCTTAGTTTCTTGAACCGAATGTGCATGTCAGGGATGGTATTATCAATACGATCCTGCAACCTGTCTAATATGGAAATCACCTCAGCTTGTAGAGGGTGCTCTACTTTGTCTCCTGAGTCATCTACAGTAATGAGTTTGTATTGTTCAAATAATTTTTTAAATGGGTGTTTGTTGCTAAAAATAGTGCTTGATAATAGGTGGGGAGGGTAATAAGTGAGTATTTTACTTAAAAAGAGCTTTTGGATTTCAGGGCTAAGTGATGCTGCGCTCATTAATCGTTTGAGATCCTTTAACATCTGGGTTCGCCATTTCATTTGGCTCCCAGGCGTATGACTCTCAAGATTTTTTTCAAAGGAGCTAAAGAAATTTTCTAATGCATGGGGATGTTCTAGAGCTGCATCGGGAACCAGACGCAGGTTTTTCAAATAGGTCCATTCCACGTTAAATTGACTCACATCGATGGTACGCATATCCAGGTTAGTAAGTTGAGCATAGGCCAAGTTTGTGCCTGTAAAATCTGCTGCATCAATGATGCAATGATCAAGTGTTGCCCCACTCAAATCTGCCCATCGCAAATTTGCCTGTTTCAAACATGCTTTACGAAGAGTGCTGTATCTCAAATCTGCATGACTTAAATTGGCATCCTCAAGTACAGCATTGTCCAAACAAACTTCTAAAAGGCTGGCATGGCATAAATTTGCCTGCCACAAATTTGCCTTCATTAGCGTGCTGGAAGCCAAATTTGTATAACTTAAGTTTGCTCCACACAATTTTGTTGCGGATAAATCCATCCTAGGCATCTGCCCGTGGGATAGCGGTGCATAAGATACATCAGTACCTGCAAGGTTAACTTCTTCCAGTGCGATGGAGGGTAAAACATTAAGGTAGACTTTCTTATAATTTTCCAAAAATAAAGCGAACAATTCATTTGCTTTTAGCGGATTTTTTGCTGAAAAATCAGCTCGCCTTGCTATATCAACTTCCACAGCATTTTGGAGTAGAATACGGAGGTGTCTTCTTGTTTTTTCATCTATATTGGAAGCGTTACAAATAGACCGGAATTGGGCGATGTCAGGAAGATTTGAATGGTGTCGAGTCAGCATGTAACAGACCACTTCCTGATCAGACATCGGCATTTTATGTTTAACCAGACTCATTAAAGCCTTATATTCACATGTACGTCGGTAGCCCTCAACAAAGGTGTAGGCTTTTTCAGGAGGAATTTGAGTTAAATGGGCGATAACCTGGGAAGGGGTTTTGTTAAAGCGTTGAACCATAGATGTCGCTACAGTTTTCGATAAATTTCTCGCTGTAAGTTGCACTGATATTAAATCTTCTATATCCAAATGACTCAAAATACTATTTTTTACTTCTTCCGGTAATGAAAAAAAAGGGTGCTCGTTGGTTGGTATATTGGGAGCAATAGAGTCCTGTTGTTTACTGAATTCGGAATCGTTCAAAAGAATAATGAGTTCCCCAGTGTTCTTCTTAAGCTCCCTAATCTGTGCATATACATGGCTCATCATTTGGCATAGTTCATCAATGTCTTTTGTACAACGATTACCCGATAGCCTTTTATTAAAAAGGTCATCAATATTTTTGGTAAGCTCATCGCACACTAAAAAAAAGCCCGCCCAATGATTTCGAAAGTGTATTTCATTAAGTTCATTTTGTGTAACAATTATGCAGATGAGATTATCAATTTTATAGATTGTATCAATGAAGGTCATCCAGTTATTGAAGTGATTTATCCTTTTTTTTAAGGACAATAGGATGTGAATCATTGCAGATGAAAACAGTTCATTATCTTCATTGAATAAATCGTTTGGAACCCCATAAGTATCACAAAAGTCATGCAATTTACGCAGTTCGGGAATCAATCGATCCGCTGTATTAATTAAACCTCCAAGACCTGACATCTCAGGATAGATTTTTTTAATTTGATATTCATTTAATTTTTTCATGATGTAATTCCATTTCATAAAGACAGTCAAGGGGATTTTGAATAAGCAATATCGCTCTGTTATGCACATACAAAACCTGTGTTACCAGCGACAAAGCGAATGAGAAAAAATAAGATTGGACAGGATTTAAATTCCTAGATAAAAACGTGAAGGAATAATCATCGAGAACCATGAGGATAGTTAACTTATAATCTTTTCTCAAGAGCCAAAATCGAATTTTGATTAAGATTGTTAAGTTACCTGTCCTCCATCATTACCATCCATTGAAAGTAATGAATCATTTAAAAATTAAAAGAATTTTAATTGTTTGATAAAAAATTTTAAAGAAGGTTTTTCTTAAAGATGAGCAAGCTCTGTTGCTGCACTCAGATCCAGTTTTGTGATCAAGTAAAATACGTGATCCATTTCCTGGGTCGAAAAAGAATTCTTTAAAAATTTCATAGAGCGATAAGTCAAAATAAGTGCTTCTAATGCCAAGCCAGGTTCCCAAGTTGTCAAATGGTGTTGCTCGATTATTTCTAGGATCAACCTCAAATAGGGTTTTAAAATAGATTGTTCATTTGCTTCAAGCAATGATTCACACAGGGCCATATAAGAGAATAATTTTACTTTGTTGCTGATGGACTCTTTATGGAGCAATTCAAGTTGTTGTCGCGAGATATCTGGCTTTTTCGTGTTAAATTGAGCAATTACCTCTTTTATTTCTCGCAGCTGGTTTTGTTCGATTGCAGATAAATTTTTTTCACTATTCGAAATTTGGGCGCTTTTTTTAGCAATAATCTGACTTAGTTGCCCTACATAGTGGTCACTTACAAAAGGAGTCTTGTCGTTAAATCTTAATTTCTCAATTCCAGAAATTCTTTGGATAAAATGAGCCAATTCTTGTTTAGCAGTTTCATAAGCAGCATTAAATACCCCATCTAACTTTTGCAAGGCATTAAGACTTATTAAATTTAAATCCAGCCAAAAAGGTTCTTGAGGGATTATTTCTTCTGCTGTAGCTACTATTTCAGCCCAATCCCCGGTATCTTGGACTTTTTTAATCCGTTCTTGATTGAAATATTCAGGAGCCTTTACAAGGGTAACTCCATTGTCGTTAACAGGTATTCCGGTTATTCCACCCCAGGCTGCAACACGATTTAAATAATAAGCATAAGGATTTGCTCGATCCTTCTCCATAAGTTCTCGAGCGAATTGAGTACATAGAATAAGGGCGGGTTCTAAATTAACACTTGATTGATTCTGTAGATTTGAGCTCGGCAATTCTGTACTCGATTTATCTTGTACAGGTGTGTGGACGGTGATTACCTCGGTTGCTTCTATTTTTTTTTGTAAACTTGAAAAAAGATCAATGTGTACCCCTCGAGTGAGTAATTCCCGCTCGAGATTTTTTAAGGTGTTAATAATTGGATGTAGAAGGTCTTCGTCGTCCGTACTTAATTTAACTTGTTTTAAATGATTCAGCGATTGAGTTGCATACCAGTTTAGCGTCTCAATTTTGGCTTTCATTCGTCCTTGGGGATAGGCATCCTCCCAGAAATTTACAATAAAATCTAAAAGAAAATTTAACCCCGCAGCCAGTCCTTTAAATTGATATTGATGAAATAAACCATAAGCCAAATAAGCAGCGATTTGAATGTCTTTCGTGTAATAGGTGAGAAGCTCAATCGAATTATCAATAATACTTAGCCAATGCACATCCGAGGATTGCCCGATTCGCGATAATTTTTGCACTTCATTGCGAATTAAGGCGTATTGAGTAAACTCATAACATTGTTCCCCAGCTTTGTTGGTCCCAGGAATAGGTTGGGTTCCTAATTTGTTAATTGAGTCAATATTAAACATCGTATTCGCCCTGAGCCCAGCAATCCGTGATGGTCCTTGGAAGCTTAGAGACATGAGTAAGGTTCTTTTGTGCTACTTTGTAATCTTTTTGCGCGGCAAAGTATTTTTCAATTTGCCACATGATGTCATGGCCACCCTTTATGTAGTAACTCACGCGAATTTTATCAATTTTGTGTGTTTTTAAAAATTTCGCATGTTCTGGAAAGTTATGCGGATAAAAATCTTTAACTCCAGTATCAAAGTCCTGTAAGAAGTGTAAAAAACCTTCATCCCCTGGATAAGGAATTACCAATTTAGTCCCTGGAAAAAACAAAGTAATCTCAGTTGGACCACAACTTTCTAATTGCCAATGAGAAATTTTTTGTTTTGACGGATAATTATAATTTTCTAAGGAATATTCTTTTTCCTTACATTCAACATGCAATATTGTCTTATAAGGCAGTACCGTAGCATTCACATCAAGATTGGTAGGCTGAGCATAAATCATTAAATTCACGGGAGAGCGCTCTTCAGGTTTTTGTTTTAAATGGCCTAACGCTTCCAGATCTTCATTAATTCTCATTCCAAAGGTTAACAACTGGTAATACTGCTCTTTAAAGGGAAACTCATGCCCAAGAATATACCTGGGTAGGAAATGGGTTCCTATTTGCTTCATGAAGGGAAGCGCATATTTGTCATTAAAAATCCAGACAAGCCCCCCTTTAGCAAATAAAGTTTGATTCAATTCTTCACCACTTAAAGCAATTGTTCGGAGGTACACCTCATCGAGCCACTTCTGTTGGATATAGCACGATGCAAAACGATTTGTATAGTCAATGTAGTAATCCAATGGACCACGCATGAGGGTCCAAAAAGGATTAGAAGCGTCGAGTTGGTCAAAATGTTCGAGTGCGCGTCTCATATCAACTAAAGACTGATAGGCCTGCATAACTAATGTAGATTGTCTGTCTACTTCAATTTGGCTTAAATATAACTCTCGGGAGTTCGTATACGCTTTCACTGATTGTACATAGGGTTCTTTATAAAGTTGCTTTAATAAATCACGATATTTCATGTACGACTTGGCTGCGTTTACTTGAGTGTTGAAATTTAATTTATTGGCAACACTGGGCGGTCTGTTGTATACATTACTCGGACTATCGCTGTTCCATTGGGAAGGCTTTTCTTGGAGCTTTTTCATCCAATCTGAAATCAAATCGGAAAGCTGCTTAAACTCTATTCCCTTCTCACTGCTATGACTGTACACCATGAGATCAGAAAATTGCAAAACGAGTTGAATCCAATGAGGCTTAGCGAAGGGAAGGCTGCCTTGGAATTCTGAGGCTAAATCTTGCAAGAAGCCATTATAAGGGCTGGTGGTTTGCAACATATCATTGAAGGTTTGATCCCATTCGTATTGAAAGGCTAGGGTTTTAGTTCCTTTGTAGAAATTAAGGGCAAAATTTTTCCATACATTAAGACGTGTTTCGGAATACCATACATCAAAGCTACTTTTTGATCTGCTCATATCCATGTAGAGCGGTAAAGCATGATTAATTTGTATCAGTAACGATTGAATGGCTGCAAATCCTGCTTTGGTGTATGCAGGGTCTATGAGGTAATCTCTGATAATATTGGACCCTATCCAGAAGCTGTTTAATCCAAGCTCAGATACATTATCTTGAGTATTAGCCCAGGCAAGAAGCCAACGCAAATCGGACGCCAAGAGATGAGATTGATCAAGCCAGAGGGTCAATTTACCAGCCTCACTACGCAGTTTTTCGGAATTTGGATTCCAAATTACATAATCTTTGTATAAGGGACCAAAGGTATTGAGAAAACGTTCCGGTAATCGATTGTATCCTAAGTATTTTATTTGTGGATTAGGCATTTGCATTAGCGTAGCAGGGCTTACACCGCTAATTATTTTGGCTTGGATTAAATTAATACGACTCACCATATTCTGGACCAAATAGGCTTTTTGGGTGTCCGTAAGACCTCCCTGAGTAAGCATTTGCTCCATTCGATTATCAAGAAGTACTAAAATGTATTGTTTAAAATGCTTTACATATTGCTCGCTGTAATAAGTATATAACCGATTTAAACCCCCTCGGTAAGGCAATATTTTAATTTGCAATTGATTCCTAAAAAGATCAAGTTGCCCCATCAAAACATGATAATCGCCAAATTGTAGTAAATTTGGTTCTAATTGATCCGAGAACGATTCTTTTTTGGGTAAAGGTTTGATTAATTCAACTAAACGATTTGATGTTGCGTTATAGACATAAATTAGATAACCCGCAGCCAGAGCACTCGCAAAATACCAAACGCCTAGATATTCCCATCGCCGTTTATTACGTTGCTTTATTTCAGAGTTTAATAAAGACATAGGACGGATGAGAGAGAGCTGAATCTGATCAATAAAATCATAATAAAAAACACTCTCATTTTTACCGTTATGCTGATATTCACCCAGCAAATAAACCCCATGGAGTACTGCGGGTTCGGTATAAGGCGAGGAAGCAAAAAATAAACTTGTAAACCTTGAATAGTTTTCTTCAAGTTTTTTCACGGTTGAAGGAAAGTTGAATACAGTGACATCGATGGGCTTTTGAGTATCAAACAAAACAATATCAATTACTTCATCTGCACGATTGCTGATGTATTTCAGTGGGGCTGTAGAAGTTGAATCTTTTAATGGATTGGTTACGATATATCCCATGGCCTGACTCCATAAGTTATCAGGCATAAGGGCTACGTATTCATCAAAACCACTCAATTCATTGCATTGAGTAATCAAAAAAAGTACTTGTTGGCGGTAACCCGTCATAAGACTCACTTGATCCACTCTATCTTTCAATGTTCGAGCTAAGTGGGCTATATTTGATTTATCACCATTTAAAAGCGTGGAGGATGGTAGTTCGATAACAATTTGATCAATAGGGGTAATTGCTTTTTTTTGACTCTTAATGTACTTCAGAAAATCAAGCCATTGTTTCTCTACGTTTTTTGATGGGTTGGATTCTAGTAGTTCCGCATCAACGCACCATATGGCAAAATGGTCGAGTACATAGACTTGATTTCGTTGCAGGGCTTCATCCTCAGCATCGCCAACCATAAAATGGGTATGTAGTTTCAATCCATTAGAAAGAAGAATTGTTGTTTTACCAAAAAAAATAATCCAGGGCATTTGCCAAAAACGTTTTGCCCCACCGGCGATATGATTGGTTTCTATATAATTCAGGGCATTTTCTAGAGTTAAGCGCAATCCTTCCGTCTCTATTTTTTTGCCGGTTTCTTTTGCTTTTTCAGCTTTTCTATTTTTATACCATCTCCGAATTGCCCACGTGATGCTATCGAGTATTAAGAATCCCAATAGCATTGCTAAGAAAATGAGTATTCCTACCCATATTGGATAATCTAGATGAAATGTTATAAAGGTGGCATACGCCCCCAAAATAACCACAAGCAAGATCCAAAAAATGATATGTCCTAATCGTCCCATTTGACTCTCTTGCTTACTTAATTAAATGTAAATAATTAGTAACTGTATTATTAATTACAAAATAAAAAAAGAAATAAATAATTAAAATCACCGGAATAGGTAGCAACCACCAAAGAACGCTTCGATACTGATCTAATTTTGGAGGGATAATTTGTAAATTATCATTCTTATAAGCTAACGGAAATGCAACAAATTCAGAGGGATAATTTGTCATGTCAAATCCCTGACTTAATTGTTCTAATGCAAAATTCTTATATTTTAATAAGTCAGGTTTATCTAAGGGTTTATGATAAACCCCTTCAAATCCCAAAACCAAACATCGATAATAAATTCTTACGAGATCTTCTTGTTTGCTTGGAATTTTACTTAAGCGAACAAAAAATTCTTCCCCAGCACTAGTTGTATTAAAATATTCAGCTTGCAATAACTTATCTTGCCACTGTCTCACACCTGCCCAACTGGTTTTTTGGACCACTTCATCAATCCATGCACAAACCGCGAATAAAGCGGAATTTAGATTATGCTTATCCACTTCATTTTCTTTCATTTTAATTTCAGCGATTAAAGAAGTGACCTTCCCTCTGAATTCATCATAACTAACCGTCGCGAACTGATTTTTATTTAAATCCCACACGTATTTAAATAAATCATAAAAAATGGCTTGCAGATTCATTTACCCTCCTACCGCGACAATGTCAATCACTATGTCTACAGGTGTTTTACCAAGATAGAAGGCGACTTTTTGTTCCATTTCGATCTTAGACCACATCACCGATTTATGATCAATATGATAATAAAGACAATTCGCGCCTTTGGGTACTCCTTCTGGAGCGGAAATAAGTCGGGAAATTGGAGCTCCGGGTAAAGCAAAATCTATATAATTTTCTATTTCTGAATAAGCACATAACTTACCAAAATCTTGTATCATTTCAGCAATTTCTTCTAAATCATTTTGTGCATACATGACTAAGAAATAATTTCTGTTTTTTTGGATGAAGTTATGACCCAAATCGGCCCAATAATGGGTTTTCTCTTTAACCATGCGTCGAATACGATCGGGGTCTGCCGTAATGGCGATTAATAACTTATTCAACAACGCGACAATCAGATTAAAGCTTTTACTCAAATTGGTGTGATCATAGACCGGTATTGCCGACACGTTACCACTTCCGCTTTCGAAAAAGTTAATCTCAGTAGAATAAAAACTTAGTTCGCCAATCATATGTTGGAGAAGGCCATAGACTTGCCAGGGGTGAACTGTTTTGGCATTGAGATAATGTTCCATAACCGGAACATTTCGTAATAAGGAGCGTAAGGAAAATAAACGTCCGAAGTTACTTTTATCCACTTGGGTGCTATACGAATCAAGAGGTTGTTTGAATTTTTCTAACTTACTTGTGGTTTTAACCAAATCACTTAGAAGCTGATTCATTAATGAACTGAGATTATGGTGTGCGGAGAGGCTGACACAAGATGGATAAAAATTAGGATCATAGAGCACTTCATCTTTTGTTGTTCTTCTCAATTCTGCTACTTGGATGATCGAGTAATTATGGGTATTTTCAATTTCGAATTCCCAAAATAATTTGACTACATAGAATAAAGATCTAAGATGAGCTTGTGCTCCTTGATGATAGTAGTCAGGAAGTTCATCGCCCGCATTCCAACTAATAAAACGAGTATTCACGTTACTCAAATTATCTAGACTCTCTACAGCAGTTACGTTGCCTATGTTTTTCGAAAGTTCTTTGACACCGATATATACTTTTAATGAGTTTGTATTCGCGGGCCAATCCGAGATAAAGGAACGAGGTAAAAATTTGGCATTAACATCGATCTCAACAAACTCGCCAGTGGGTAAAAAAAAAGCCATTTTTTCCACATCAAAAATGCCGCTCTTTAATGATTTTTCATTCACTACCAAATCAGTAAATCCCCAAAAGAAGGGGGTTATATAACGTAAAAATTGAGAGTGGATATAATGCTGATTGAGTTCAGTATATTGGAAATGTTGTGGCTGTAAAAAAAGTCCATGTTCCCAATCAATTGGTGTATTCCAAATCATATTTATTTATCCCAATATTTTTTTAAGGACTCACGATTTTTCTGTTTCGTGATTTTTGTCGCTTTCGAAGAACTTTCAGTATAGTTAATTCCTCGTGACCCAAATTCAAGATAAATGGCAATTCGTCCCATCTCTTTTGTTTTTTTCCAAAATGTCAGTGGACTCCATTTCTTAAATACTGGGATTTCATAGACGCGTACAGCACCCGCAGGGGTTAGATTAAAGTATCCTGCAACAACCACGATTTTCTTTACCGCTGCAAAACGCGCAAGCGTAAAGGTTTGGGTCATCCCCGGCGCGATAAAAAAGGTTTGAATATGGACTTTCTTGTTCGTTTGCGTGATGTTATCGGCTTCAGTATCACCATTGAGTAATTGACTAATGCCTTCTGCAGTTACTATTTGATTTTGTACATCTTCTATTTTTTCAACCTGAACTACAGCAAACTTTAAAGTATGTTTTCGATGATCATATTGATTCAAATCCTTACTGGCTACTGCTCGAATAAGAATAGCATTATCTTGGTAGCTGCTGGCTAACTGCGGCTCTTTTTCTTTTCCACCTGTCGTGCATCCACCGAGCATTAGAAATAAAATACAAAATATTATTCTTAGCATGATGTTAATTTTATTATCCTTAACATGAGATGAGCGTTAATTAG
This sequence comes from Legionella nigrisilvae, assembly GCF_977063395.2. Taxonomy (NCBI): domain Bacteria; kingdom Pseudomonadati; phylum Pseudomonadota; class Gammaproteobacteria; order Legionellales; family Legionellaceae; genus Legionella; species Legionella nigrisilvae. The sequence goes on along the minus strand of NZ_CDRUGZ020000019.1, from coordinate 97,621 downwards.
TAACAAGCTGAATAGTTCCATATTATCAGAACTCTTAGGGAAACAATAGATCCCACCTATAGCCTTCATCCAAACTAAAATTACAATTCTATCAAGGACATTAAAGCACATGAGAGGTCAAGCCGACGTTTAACAACTCCTAAAATTCAAATTCTAACTGTGGTTAAATGTTCTGATTCCAACGTGCTCTAATGTTAAGTGACATTCATGCGAGCAGAGCTGTATATTATGTACTCATTTCAGCCAGTAGCGTACCTTAAACAGGTCAATCTCTTTTTGTGGTGACAGCCAACTGACCACACCCAAAATACTTGTGGTTTCACAGGTCAATCGTATGGGTTTGAAGCAACCCTTATCTAAGATGACTTCAATAAAATAGGAGAATGGTTCTCTCACATAGAGTTGAAGGAGTAATTTCAGGCGATTTATATTTTCGGTATTTGCTAAGAATGTAGGAAAAATATCCGCTTTTAAAGGGCCTATAGAAATGAGTAAACTGTTGCTGTTTGATTTAAACTGACTACCCAAATATGCAGTTTTGCTTAAGCAATGATTTTCTTTCCCCACCAGACAATATTGTTCTCTAGGGATATCTTGCATGGATCGGTAAAACGAATAAACTTTGAATGGTACTTTAAAGTAATCATTTAAGAAACTCTGTAAACTCCAAATGGACTTAGTATCAGAAACCCAATGACTGGCATATCGCAAAAGATAATTGTAATCAGGTATTTTTTCGCGAACATCTTTGACCGCTAATCCAATAAATCCATATAATGCTTTTTTATAAAGTTCATCGTTTTGTTCTGCAAATTGTTCGAATATTCTATTTTTTGACCATGCCTCAAAAAGCAGTTTGTAAAGCCTCTTATGTAAAATATCAAGTAAACATTTCATTTCATTAGAATCCAGATCATCATCTTGGATTAACTGTTCCGTATAAAATGTAGGTAGGGGAGAGGTCGTCCCATAAAGACTAAAAAAAGTCGCCGTTAGGGTAAATTGATTCTGCTCCTGATTTTTTTGAATTTGATGAATATCCGTTTTTGGAAAGGCCAAGCTCAATAAAGGAATGATCTCTAAGGTACCTTTAAGCCCATTTTTCGCTTCATAAGCCAAGAGATGACTGATCAAGCGAATTGCTTGGTAAAAATTAAAACTTTTAGGATCAGTAAGTAGTTTATCTAAGATATTAAGCTCGGGTTGTTCAACCTCGGTTGCCATTTCCATACCTCTTTAGTTCTCGCGTTTTGCAAATGTAATAGAGTAAACGTATTAAATGGCGCGTTGGATCCAAAAAAAGCATCCATAATGCAACCAAATACATACATATCTCCAATGCATCTAAAGCAATCAGGATCACAGATTAAAGTAATATGGGATCCTGGGATCATTTCCCCGTAATAAAGACGTCGTGCTTTATCAACAATTATATTTTCGATTCCTTTTATCCTGCTCATATTGAGTTGATAATTCTCACCTTTTTCATAGATATATAAATTAAAAATATGCTTCAGGTGATTTTTATCTAAGAGTTGAAGTAAATTTAACGCTAATAAGGACTGAAAATTCCAGATTAAACCGCGATCGTAAGTTGGGACTAAGAACGATGAGGGCGGAATAAGATTTGTGTAAGTTAGATTCTCGGGTGAGCTATCCGTAGGTAAAATAATGTCTCCTTTATCTAAGAGCCTGGTTAAAGCACCATTGCTACATACGAGTTCAATAGACAAAGTTTCATCAACAGGGAATTCCTTTTCAAAATCATAAAAAAAACTAATATAGGTGTTTCGACCCGGTCCCGTTACAGAAGGCCTGTGATGATAAATATACTTATAATTTAGATTGAGCTCCGGATTGAAATTTAATAAGTGATCATATGCGATCTTTTGCTTTTCTTGTTGGCGATAACCGGTAACCTTCTTTACATCATATACAATGTAGTTTTCATTAAAATCATTATTAGGGATAATTTGGTAATCAGGTTGTTTATGATCCAAAGCAATAGGTTCTGCATGATGAGTAAACAAATTAATTATAGGTACAGCATGCAAGATCAGTGGGAAATTATCTAAATTAGCTGCCCATGGGGGTACTTCTTCTAATTCAATATTAATTTTAAAATCGAACTCATCCGTTCTTGTTTGCCAATTCTCCAAGCCAACTAACCGAAGGAATAAAAATTTATACGGTTGATGAAGATATTCATATAAAACTCGATGGGGGTGGTGAATATTTGGTGGGGCAGGGTATAAAGTTTCTTCATTTTCGAATGCACAAGGTTGTAAATAATCCGGCGATAAAATCAGTTTATCTTCTCCTGGTGCTTCAATAGTAATTCTACGCACATATCGCTGGAGTAAAAAAAAGGTATTACTGGCATCATGCCAATTTTGATTAATAAAAAAGCGTAGGGAAGAGGCTTGCCAATTTTTTAAGGTAATCCCGCAAAGGTGACAATTAATTTCAATCTGACTTATTCCACTCATAGTGTCTTGAAAATTAATATCTGTAATTATAACGGGTTCCACGGTGAGAGGTACAGTAGTGCGAAAGATGCACTTTACGTCATTTATCGGGAGTGAGGCTAACTCGGTACCTTTAGCCACTTCAAGCGATTCGCCTAAATTAGCCTTAGGAATAAACTGGATCACTGAGGTGCTCGGTACAGGTTTTGAGTATTGAGAGAAAAATAATTGGGTTAAATCATCAACCATTCCAGGTAGCTTTTCATCAATTACCATCCGTACTTGGCTCGTAAGAAAAGCGACCCCTTCCAGGATGCGTTCCACATCGGGATCGGTGCTTTGTTCTCTGAGCAAAGGAGCAATCGCGGGGTAATGCTCGGCATATTCTCTGGCGAGCTTTCTTATTTTGTTTAATTCATTCTGGTAGTAATCGATTATCATGTCTCTACCTTGAGTTACAACGTAACAAGTACTCGACCTTTACTTGTTAGAATCGTAGTAAAATAAACTTTGAGGCCATCAAAGGATTGATTTAAATGCGCTAAAATATTACAGGTAATGGTTTGCTTTCCTGAGTCTATTAAGATTTTAGACACTTCTACAGAGGAAAGCCGTGGCTCATAGCGAAGAATGGTGCTCTCCAAATGAGTCCTCAGTTCCTCTTGGTATGCAAACGAATAATCCTCAACTAGAGTGGGTAATTCAGATAACCCGTATTCTCTGTCAATTAATGCGCTACCTTGTCTTGTAGATAATATTTTTTCAAGATGGTCACGTATCGATTCAATTAATATCGATGAATCCAATTTGGCTGACAAAAGGGTGCCTTGACGAGCATAGCGCCGTACTCGTTCAGTTAAACGCTCTGCTCTCATTAACCAACTCGCATTAATTTAGTTAAATCCCAGCCAAATTCCTGGTTATTCTTTTTATCCATTACTTTATAAACTGTGGGACGCATATCCACGATGAATAATGGTCCTGCCGGATGCGAATAGGCATAGTCTACTTCTAATACCTTAGCATTTTCTAAGGTGATTTCGACCGCCACTTCAACTTCGCCAGAAGCACTGGAGCGCAAGCAATGGATAAGAGCTGTATTGATATTTTCACCTGTAAAAATACTTTGAGTATGAGGAACCACACCTGCTTGATCCCATAACCCGGTAAGGCGAAAATATTGGCAATCGGGAACACCAATCAGTTGATTTTGTGCATCAAATGCCCGAGTAATCCGCTGTTTAAAGTCCAGAAGAGCAACCCACCCCTCATATCCTTTTACAGTACTGCTTCCTTTAACAACCCCTGAAGCTTGAGTAGTTATTTTTGCCATTAACTTATACTGGGTTCTTGCTACTTCACTATTTGGGAGCATAGGTAGCATGGCTGTTTCATTCCCATCGCTTTCTCTTGAAGCCACTTTTATTCTCCTTGTGTAAGATCGAGACTACCCGTTAATTGTAGTGTTATATACGCACCCATGAATTTGAAGTGAGGACGAACAATTAATACACACTTATACCATCCAGGTTCGCCAGGAACATCCTCTACACTTACTTTGGCCAGTCTCAATGGTTTTTTTGCTCTCACTTCGGGAACTGGATTGTCCATATCAACAACATAAGCACCAATCCAAGTATTTAATTCACGTTCTATATCATCACGTTCCTTTGCTAGACCAATTTTTTCACGTTGTATTACTTTTAAGTAATGAGCAAGCCTGCAAATAATAAACATGTAAGGAAACTGAGTCCCTAAACTATAATTGGTTTGTGCTGTTTTACCTTCAGGAGTATCTGGAAAATGTTTGGCTTTTTGAATTGAGTTCGCAGAGAAAAAAGCAGCATTATCTGCTCCCTTACGCATGGTGAGGGGAATAAATCCTTGTTCGGACAATTCATATTCCCGTCGTTCTGAAATGAGTAATTCCGTTGGGATTTTTGTTTGAATTTCACCCATGGCTTCAAAAAAGTAGGAAGGTAAATTCTCAACAGCACCCCCACCTTGGGGACCTATAATATTGACACACCAACGGTATTTAGCAAAACTCTGAGATAAGCAGCCTGCAAAAGCAAAAGCACTATTTCCCCAACAGAAGGATTCTTCACTTTTGCGAACATTTTCTTCGTAATTAAACGAACGGACACCATAAGATTCTTTGCCATAAGGCATACGTAACATAAATCGAGGTAAAACCAGACCTACATAACGCGCATCTTCCGATTCACGTAGGCTACGCCAGGCAACATAGACAGGACTTTCAAATATGGCTTCAATGTCATTTAAATGAGGCAACTCCGACATTGATTTGATGTTAAAAAACTCAGGGCCCGCAGCGGCAATAAAAGGCGTATGGGCCATGGAACAGACTGCAGCAATATTTCTGAGTAAGGTAACATCTTTATGACTTGGACCAAATGAATAGTTTCCGATTATTGCACCATAGGGTCTACCACCAAATTGTCCATATTCTTTTGTGTACACTTGTTTATATAAACCCGATTTTGGAATTTCAGGTGCATCAATAAAATCATCAAAAAGCTCGTCTTTAGATACATGGATGAACTCAACAAGGCTATTTTCGCGAAAATCTGTGCGATCCACCAAATACTTTAAGCTGCGCCATGCTGACTCAAGTTTTTGAAATTCAGGGTTATGGAGTATTTCATCCATTTGGGCAGATAATTGTTTATCTAAGTGAGCGATAATGTCATCCACTAAAGCAGGAGTTACTGTTTCATCAGTAAGCTTACTTTCAACAACATTATCGATAAAGGCGAGTAATCCTTTCTGGGTGAGGGCATACTGTTCCTCATCCTCAGTAATATTAGTGCCAGCAAATAATTTTTGCAGAGATTTTTCTTCTTTTTTCTTAGCGTTATCTTGTGCATCAGCCATGGCTGTCTCCTTGATTCAGCGACTCGATACTGCTTATTTTTTGTCTTTAATTTCTTTGACCAGTTCCTCGCGCGCCGCAGAATCTTTGATGATTGCATCCAATTTGCGTCGAAATTCTGGAATATTACCAAGAGGTCCCTTAAGCGATTTTAACGCTTCACGTAACTCAAACAGTTTTTGTAACTGAGGAACTTGATGAAGAATCCCATCAGGATCAAAGTCTCTGATCGATTCAAACTTTAAATCAACACTGACGGTATCATCTTTGTTTTTACTAAACCGGTTGGGTACGCGAACAGATAATTTGATGTCATGTTCTTTGAGCACATCATTAAAATTATCTTTATTAATATTTACGGTGGGACGTTTTTCTAAAGGAGCATTTATTCCCTGAGGATAAAACTCACCTAGAACCAGTTGACGCAAAGGGAGCTCAATTTCTTCCTCAACTCCTTCAATGAGCGCTTTATAAACAATATTAATCCGTTCCTTTGGAGCGACAGATTGATCCTTATTAGTCATTTTTTTTTCCTTATGAATAAGGTAGGCAATGATAAAATAAAAAAATCTTCTTATATAAATTAAACTAGCATAAATCTTCAAATTTGCAAAATTATTCTCCTAATCTACAATTAATTAAGTGAATGAAATTGAAGATAAATCTAATTTATGTCATTACGAATTACTTCTTGATGTATTATTTGCAATGATTCTTTTTACTAATCGGTTAAGCCCTTCAACACGATTAATCCTCATCAAACTCTGCTTCGTATTTTGGGACTTCCAGCCCTTGGCTTAAGAGCTGGGACTTGGTCGCCAAGGAGGTGAAATAACCTCCATAACTCAGTGCCGGGTATATTGCCGCTTTTTTTACTGTTGCGATACCACCCTTTACTTTCTCTACCCCGGTTTCGATTTTCTCTGTTACAGGCTCCAGTTTCTCGACCAAGGCGGATGCTTTACCAATAAGTGGTTCCACTTCTGATTTTAACGCACTACCTAAGTCGACAAGTGTGTCCGTTGCGACAGTAAACGCATGTTTTGCACTTCCCCATGCAGCCATTGCTCCCCCTATCAACGGTACACTTTGTGCAGTATTTAAACCTGCTTCTTCTAGCGCTTGGGCCAGTGCAGCAAGCTGCGCGGGTACTGCAAGTTCTCCCCCGCCGACCCCTAACTCCGCCATAGGCCCTCCCGATATAGTGCCCATTATATTGACGTCAGTACTTGCTAGATTAATTGTTGCATCAGTAGTCAAAGTTATAGCGGCCTCGGAGACAAGATCAATAGTGGGGGCGGTAATAGTAATTCCCTCTTCAGTTATGGTAATAGAAGATTCGCCCACAGTTAGTGAAATCGAGACCTCTGCTTCCTGCATAATAACAGGCGCTGTTTTCAAATTCGTCGATGAGTCTTGTTCATATCGCCAACCGCTACCTAATTTAACTTGAAAACCAGAGGTAGTATCAATCATTGCGCCAGCTCTTGAAATAAAATCAAGTCCGAGCACAGAAGACGAGCGAGCGCCAAAGCAAGAGTAATAATCGGCTCCATAAATGGTGTTTGAAGAAGTACCCTTAACGGTCACCAGATGATTTCCTCCAACGGTTAGTGCGCTATGATCAGCAATGTCGGTAATCGCATTTTTGCCCACTGTCTGGCATACGCTATTATCTGTTCTAAGACAATATCCTGCATCTAATTGTGAATTAAAGATATTATCTGTGCCTAATACCATAGTGGTATTGTTATTCGTTGTAGAGAATTGCATCCCTTTTGTTTTCCCATCCCGCTCATTAATAATGAACACATTGTTTTCTTTAGTATAGAGCCCCATATAATTTTGGCTATTTGCCGTAATGATATTTCGATGCGTGGAGTTACTTATTGTCCCGAGTATTATGGGTAAGTCTGGGTTACCAAATTGGAAACCGATTACCACCTCGTTTCCTTTGCGAAGGGGTAAATTAAAGGCGTATTGATCCCCAAGGTATGACTCCATTTTTCGCACCCATGCTGAGCCTTTCCCAGGATTGTCATCTCTCATTGCAAAGCGAAATTTGTACATTCCTTTTTTATTTATTTGTACGGTATCATCATTTCCTTCATGATCAATAAATGCAGGAAATAGGCCATTAATACGAGGAATATAATCTTGAATTGTGCTCCTGTAAGCAACCGATTTATCAATCGCTCGATATTCACATTTAAAATAATCCTCGGGTGAATGCACTTCCCCTGAATGCAGGGATAAGAAGGATTTTTTTTGAGAACCCCTATAGGTACTTTCAATAATTAACATGGGGATATTTAAAGGGTGGATTCGGAAATTCTGGTGTTGGATGATTGTTCCCGGAATAATAAGTGATCCCGAAGAAACTCCTGTTAAAATTTCCTTTTTACATTTATAACTTTCACTAATAAAATTGGCTATCCGCTGATTTTCTTTATTACTTTTGACGTTTTCTGCCCAAAAAACAACCTCACCATAACCCAGTTCATCAATCATGGCTTTCGAGGTGTAGGGTTTCGATGATTGTGCGTGATTGTATGATTTTACGGTGACTTTCTGTGGAAGAACTTGGGTGGTAAGTTGAATATTGTAGACTAGATTGCAGGTGGGATTTTTTTCACTGAGTGGGGTATAGGCTTGATAATAAAGGATACTGATATCCTGATTGTTTTTTAGCGTGGAATTGCTGTCTGTAATGACCAGTTTTTCGCCACTTTTGTCTTGGCTAAAGTAGTAAATTAAACCCTCCCGCTCCATCCACCGCGAAATGAAATTCCAGTCTGTTTCATTATACTGAAAAATAAATGCTTTAGGTTGGTGTTCCATCATTATGTCGAGTTCAACTTGCGTAATTCCATTTTTATCGAGGATGCTTTTTATAATTTGAGGTATCGATTGCTGTAGAAAAATTTCATTTTGTTTTATATGTTGGAGACGATGTACTTTCGGCATTAATTTAATTTTATATCTTTGGTACTGATCAATCGCATCGAGGTGAGAAAACGATACAATTTCTCCATTCAAGGGGGTGGTACCACTTATTTTTTTTGCAAATAGTAAGTGTGCTTTCTGGTTGATTACTTGCTTTGCCCGGATTACGCTCTTACTCACAAATTCTATATCAAACTGATATAACTCAGAAATAGCCTGCCTACCTTCGAACTCTAAAACAATAATTTCGGACGCGTTAACTCCTGGAATTTCTAATTGAGGCATCACTATTTGGGTTTTCATTAACACTCCTGTGCCTTGAATTGGTTAGGGCTATCGAATTGAGAATGACAATAACGAAGTACTCTTGTCTCTGTCAAGATAGCATTCTTATGCTTATCTTGGGGACTAATTAACAAAACTTTTTATTTTACGAGATTGACAATGATTTTCTCATCAATCATATTGTCAACAAATTTTAGCTGTTATCCACAGCACCAGGACTATTCTTCAAAGATGAAGATATTAAGAGATAAACCACACAGTATTATTACATTCAACTTCCGCCACCAAGGTAAACCCCAGCTCGCTATTACTATTATGGCTCTGTTTTCTTTTTTCAAAAAAGGCGAATTTTTAAGTTATGCGGATTTTTGGAAGCTTGCAAAAAAATCATTTAATTCCAACCAAGGTGAATTTATTGATTTATACATGCCCAAAAAAAGGGCGGAATTTTTTGTTAAAGGGTGCTGTTTTGCTTATGACGACAATACCAGTTCAAGTTTTGTAAAAGTAACGCTGGGCGACATGCAAAAACAATTAAATGTTTTTGGCGATAGGCAATGGGTAAAAGTAGAATCAAATTACCATTTATCCAAACCGGTTTGCTTCCGCCGTATGCCGATAACGTTAACGAACGCGTATGGTGGTAAGGAACATGAAATAAATCCGGAGGGTAAAGGATGGGCAAAAACGGACTCTTTCAATGAATTGAAGGTTCCAAATGTTGAAATTCCGACACACCTTATAAGATCCCCATCCGATGCTCCGCAGCCTGCTTTATTGTTACCTCATTCACCTACATGCAAATATCAACTTGATAAATTAGGAACATTTAACGACGATTGGCTAATAAATCAAAGCCCTTATTATCCATCTGACATTGATTGGCTCTATTTCAATCTTGCAGAAGCGGATCAGCAAAGTGAACATTATTTTAATGGGGATGAAGTATTTACTTGTGCCAACATGCATCCTGAAAAACCATTGATCACAAGTCAGCTTCCCGGCGTACGTGTTCGGTGTTTTTATAAACGTATTGACAGCACTGAGAGTTTAAGTGAATTAAACCTAAATCTGGATACACTTTGGTTATTGCCTGAAGAAGAAAAAGGAATTCTCATTTGGCATGGGGTACTCGATACCCAGGATATAGCTGCCAATGATATTGATTTTATCTACAGCGTAAGTGAATCCTTAAATGAACCGAAAAAGGATATTGAATATTACATTAAGCTTCGCAACCCATCCAAAGAAAGAGTTGTACAAACCAAGCTAAATGAGTCAAGAACCAAGGCTCGAGCGAGTCGCCGCGTTGGTCTTGATTTGGATTTCGATAAAGAATTTCAAGAGATTGCTAAAATTTTTCATCCGGGCAAGACCTTGGAAGAAATTGAAGAAGCCAAGTTTTTTAAAGGAAAAACACCCGAAGCAATACTACAAGAAGTAGCGCAGTTTTATAAAAATCAAAATCAAACAGTCCCAGTTTTTGATAAATTTTCATTTGAAAGGGCTCAAAAAAATATCCCTCCACAAAATATAAATTTTTTTGAGTATCTTAAAAAACACATCATCCAAAAAGAAGTTCCGGAAGAAAAACAATCTGAGCTATTAAAAACCCTGGAACAATATAAAGAACCCTTAAACCGTATAGATAAAATCAGCTCCTTTACACAATTTCGAACCGGGAAAGCGGGGAAATCACCTTATTCACGAGAAGAGATTATTCATGCTTTTCAACAAGGAAAGGAATTTTCCAGTGAGAATTTGGCGGGTATCGATTTATCGGACTTAGATTTATCAGGCATTAACTTATCAGGCTGTAATTTAAGCGAATGTAATTTAGCACGTACTCGCCTGAACAATGCAAATTTATCGACCACCACGTTGATTAATACCAATTTATCTGAAGCAATATTGGCTCGGGCCAATTTAACTCAGGCTTTAATAAAAAACTCGGATTTAAATCGAACTGATTTTAAAGAATGCGATATGCTTAGAACCCAGATTCAAGGGTGTTCAGCAAAAGAATGCAATTTTTCCGCAGCTTTTTTAAATTACGCCAAACTTAAAAACTGTCAGCTTAATGAAAGCTTATTTGTCAGTCTTAAAGCCAATTTTCTCGATATTTCGGACTGCAGCTTTGACTCCTGTAATTTTTCTGAGTCACGACTGCAATTTGCTACTATTAATAAATGTGTTTGGATAGATTCCAATTTTATTAAGGCTGATTTATCACATGCTCATTTTAATGACACAAAATTGTCTAAAGTGAGCGGGAATAAGGTCATTGCACCTAAACTCTCACTAACTAAATGTGCTATCGATAATCTGGTGATGGAAGATAGTAATTTTGAGCATTTAAGCTGTAAGGGATCACAAATTTCTGAATGTCGTTTCTCCAACTGCTCCTTGTCTTCTTTAAACCTGATGAATGCTCAATTAATTCGCGGTGATTTTATAAAATGTGGAATAACCAATTTACGGTGTAACGATCAAACTCATATATCAACAAGTAATTTTGAACATTGTGATTTAAGCAAAGGGGCCATTCTGGGTGGCCATTACGAACAGATCTCTATTGCTCAGTGTGAAATGAATGCTTCTCAGTTTATGAATAGTACCCTTACTAAATCAAAATTCAGTCAATGTAAGGCGAAAAAATTTAGATTTGTTAATTGTACAGTGGACTCTTGCTTTTTTCAGGACATTAATTTTTTTCAAGGTATTTTTCACAGTTCAACATTTGAAAATACTGAATTTAATCATTGTAATTTATACAGCATTCCGTTTATAAACTGTCGAAAAAACAATGTAAAACTACAGGATTGCTTGATGAGAACCATTTCGTTAAAGGAAGATGAATCCTTATGAATGCTGAAGAATTGGCAATTAAACTATCCAAAAGAGAAATAATTCAAAACGTATCACTAGAGTTCATAACCATTGAAAACATTGAGGCGCGACGTGCAGTATTTTTGAATGTGACATTTAAAAATGTGATGTTTAAAAACGTCTTATTGGTTGCATCTGTTTTTGAAAAATGTCGATTTGAACAGGTCACCTTGGAAGCATGCACGATTCAATTAGGTACAATAATTTCTTCTACAATAAATCAACTCAAAAGTCACAAGTCCAATTGGCTGGGTGTGGATTTTAACTCTAATGAAGGTTCTATCGATATTGGGGCTACAGAATCCGATTTCTCTAATACTAAATTTCGTGGACAGGACCTTAAAAATTGTGAGTTCATAAACTGTACTCTTACTAAAATCAATCTTTCAAAATGTGATCTATCTCAGGGTAAATTTATCGATTGCAATATGGAACGAGTAACTGCCAAAAATGCAAAATTTTCTGGCGTACTTTTTGAAAATGCCAATTTAGTTGCGGCAAATTTTGAAGCAAGTGAGTTTAATGACATTCATTTTAACGGCTGTAATCTTCATAGAAGTTTATTCATTCAGGCGAAAATCCAAGACACCGATTTTTCAAACGCATCGGAAACAAAACACATTAATTTATTTAAAACGACCATAAAACAAACGACGTTTAAAGGAATGAATTTGGAAGCAGCATGTCTCCAGGAGGCCCAATTAGAGGGGGTAAATTTTTCTGAATGCCTATTAAATCCAAGTAATTTTAATCAGTCCAGGATAATAAATTGTCTTTTTGATTCTGCTAATTTAACTCAATCATTATTTGAAGAATCCGAAATAAGCGATAGCTCATTTATCCATGCCGAATTAAGTTATGCGCGATTCAATAACAGTGTTATAACTGCTTGCAATTTTTCCAAGGCAAATCTAAATTTAGCCACATTACATCATATTAGCGAAGTCAGGGTTAATTGGGAGGATGCAAATCTTGATAACGTATTGAAAACCAATCCAGAATTATTGGAAGCAGAACAATGGACATAAAATTAAGGAATTCATCATGCTTGAATCGGATGTAGCCAACTTAAATAACAAAGGCGAATTGTTGAAGGGAAAAATCAAATTCTTTTCAGATGATATCTACCATATCCTTCTCCAGGGACAATTAGTTCGTGCTCAGCCAGCATTCTCCTGTTTAATTACGCCTTTAGTTGATGACGAAGTATTACTGTTTAAAGACGGAACTAACTATCATATTTTATCGATTATTCATCGTCTACAAACCGCTGCTTTATCGATAAAATTGGGAAATCATTTAAGTCTGGTTGGTGAAAATAACCATTTAAAAATTAATGCACCAACAATCAGCCTAATGGCAAATGATACAATTAATTTAAGTGCATCCTCACAAAATATGGAATGTGATACGGGAAAATTTTCGATACAACACGCTCACTTCCGAGGACAAGAGTTAAACTTTTCATATCAATCGCTCAAGATGATTTGTCAGTATATCCATACCATCAGTGACACGGTTAATACTCAAGCATTACGGGTTTATCACTGGGTAAAGGAACTGGAACATCAATTTTTAGGGCGAATACGAACTATTGTAAAACACAATTACCGGATTGATTGTGATGAAATGGAAATTCATGCTGAGGGTGATACCAAAATTGCTGCGAAACAAATTCAGTTAGGATGATGAAATGACAATGGCGTGTATGCTAGGTGGTGAAGTATTGACTCCCGGTCCCATAGATATCTGCAAAATGCCTCCAAGGGGTGTTCCTAATCCTTTTATGAATATCGGTACTTGGCTCATGAGCGTGGATTTCGTTCCTGCAGTATTAATCAATTCATCACCAAGCTGTAATACAGGAACGATTATTCCCGAATCAAACGGGGATCAGGCAGGAACTATGGGGGGAGTGATTTCTGGAACGTTCATGCTAATAGTCACACCCTTAACGGGTGCATTTAATGTACTTTTAGATGGCTTACCTGCAAATAATCTGGGTATGACTGAAACTTTCTCAAATGATACGAACACAACAGGGATTTATTCCATCCCCTCACAAACCGATGTGATTGCAACCTGATATGGGATAGTTATGTGTTGTGGCTATTCCCGTGGCTTCTCCACGGGATCCAGCGATACTTGTATGATTTCCTCTATGTCCCGGACACCCTTTCCCAGGTTACCCCTACCCAGAGTAGTGAACCACCAATTAATAAAGCTTATTAACTATTTTTTAATAAGGATAGTTGGGATGGGGTGCTATCAGAATTCTTGTCAGTTGTTTTAAAGAACTGTGGTCCAGAAGAAGCTGTAAACTGATTTAAATGCTTCAAGAACTCATCCATTAATGTTAATTGATTTTTAAAATCTTCCTTCAGATGAGAATTAACCAAGCGTTTTTCTTCAAACATCTTAATTGAAAGCTTAAGTGCCTCAGCAGGTTCTAGCGGGCCATTTTTATCTTGATAAGCACTCAATTCAGAAGAAATTTCACTTTGAATGGCAATAAAAGGTAAATGATTTTCTATAGCCGTATAAAGATTGAGAGTAAATAGTTGTTCTAAATGAGCTTTTAGCTCAGACTCATCTTTTGCAAACTGATTGAGAAATGCATTTTTTAGGGTGATGAAACCAGTTAATATTTGTCCCATGGAATGTTGTTTGGAGATTAATGGCCGATGACCAAATTGTTTTAGGTTTTCATTAACGTAAGGATAATAATCTGCACGTTGGCCGCCACGAAATTGCATTATTCCGTCACTATAAAGCCAGGTAGTCAATTCATCTGGGTCTAAAGAAGTCGTTTTAACAACCTTTTTTATGAATTCGCGCATTTCTTTTTCATAGATGCTGAACGTAGAGAAGTTTGGCATGAAAGATCCTTATTCATCATTAAAAAACGAAGCCTACCCAAAATACTAAGGGTGGTAAAGCCTTATTTATAAAAAAAGCCGATAATTATAGCCAAATTAGAGAAAGGTATTTTACTATTAAGTTACTGAACTTTAGTTATAAATTTTGTTTAATTTTCTCGTACAAAGAAGTTTTAATCCCTATATGATAAAAGCCCGCAAAAGTATGTAAAGGGATATCCATTACATGAGCAAAAGTATGATAAATGGAATTACTATTGATGGTTGCTGATAAAGGTATTTGGAATCCGAAGGGTGGATAATTAAGATCTAAGGCATTAATGGTTTTAACTGCTTTCACACCTTGTAACCAGTGTTGTACAGAATCTTCTTTTTGGTACACCGTGCAATATGCATGAATAGGTAATGCAAAAGTACCGGTCTGCAAACCATATTGATTCGCAAATTGAGGATCATATGCAATACAGTACGCTCTTAAACTATGATCTTTATTGTATCCAATAGGAACGACACAACCCCTTTTTCTCGAGGTAGCTAGCCCATGTAATTGGGCGACTACATTATTACTTTCAATCTCCCTTAAAATCCAAAAATCATGAACAACACGCTTAAAGAAAGGGATTGGCAGCCGAAACATGGCTGCTTGAATACAATATCCTTGCATAAAAATCTCCCAGTAAACAGCGTCCTTCATTCGATTCTGTATTTGAGCCTTACCTAAATCTCCATTCCCTGTTCACTTTATCTCATTTTTAGTATAGGCGCCGGGATGTATTTAGGCTTCCCGTTTAATTAATGGGAACGCCTGGTTTAGATGTCCGGACTGATACAGGAAGGTCTTTGGAGGTGGTATTTTTAAAAAAACCAAAGGTTTTTAATGAGATTCCGACGTCAATATCCGAGTTTAGTTCCACATCAAAACTGTGGTCATGAGCGAGCGTTGGCTTATAATCGGTTTCTACGTCCATTTCGGAAAGGACATCGGTTTCTGAATTGACATCCGAATCGTGATCAGTTCCTGAACTCTCATCAATTTCAAGATCAATTTTTTTATGGTTAACTTTATTGAGTTGCTCTCTTAAATAGTCTGCAATTTCATTTTGAATACTGGCAACGGCCTTCTTATAAGCAATGCTTAGTGATTTTTTTTGCGGTGAATTACTAGAAAGTTCACATAAATACCGAACAATTCCAGGATGTTTAAATTTAACTGCTAATTTTAACGCGTCCTCGATAGTACGTTGGGTGAGTGAATTAATTTCCTGACTGCATAAATAGGTAACAATACTCTGCCTGCCTTCTTTAACCGCGAGCAGAAAAGCCGCTTTAACAGCAGATTTACTTGGCGGATTCAGTGGAGAGCGACATAAAGTAATAAATGTCTCCGTATGATTGCCTTTCACCGCCCAATTTAGGGCTTGATTTAAACTATGTTGGGTTGGTTTTGTCTTGGTTGTCATTGAGCAAAAAAATTCAACGAGTTCTGATTTTCCTTTTTTTGCTGCAGTTATCAGGCCATGATTGATCAAACCCTGATCCGATGAATAAGTAGGAGAATTGTATAGGTAGGTAACAATTTCCAAATGCCCATTCATAATGGCATGATCCACTGCTTCTTCAAATTCTGCCCGAACTATTTTTCTCGGTAGGTCATGAAAACATCGAACCAAGGGTAAACAACCGGACTGACAGGCTTTTACAAAAGCTCTTTGAATGATGGAGCCTCGGGGGGGATTTGTTGATAAATTACAAAGCCCTTGAATTGCTTCTAGATCCAAACCAGCTACGGCATGGTTGAATGCTTTTTCAATTGCACAAAGAGAGGGCGGATGTTCTTCTGCATCTGCCATAAATAGAGCAATATCCCAATATCCTAATTCGCTTGCCGAATGAAACCATTTATTGATTGCTGATTGATTTGCGAGAGTGACACCAGAATTATAAAAATATTGAACTATGTTCAACTTGCCACGGCTAATGGCTTGATTAAGGATTTTAATCTTGATAGCGGAGGATTCGTAATCGTAAAGATCGAAGAGGTCCTGGATGATCTTTAATTCACCTTCTGCTGCTGCCCCGAGAATGATTTGTTCCAGTTCATCTTCATTTAAGGTCACCCTATCAAGGTGACAGAGGTGAGATACAACATCCCATTGATTTGCTTTGGCAGCAATAATTATCGCTTGGTTACAATCTTCCAATGGGATTTGTTCTTCCAACAGAGTAATTAAACCAAGATTGCCATATTTTGCAGCCTTAAGAATAACGTTTTTACCTTCA
The DNA here is from genome assembly GCF_977063395.2 of Legionella nigrisilvae. Taxonomy (NCBI): domain Bacteria; kingdom Pseudomonadati; phylum Pseudomonadota; class Gammaproteobacteria; order Legionellales; family Legionellaceae; genus Legionella; species Legionella nigrisilvae. The sequence goes on along the minus strand of NZ_CDRUGZ020000019.1, from coordinate 80,978 downwards.
TATTCTTTCTCTGTCCAGTTAAGCCGTTGTATTGGGGGACTTTCTAATTGTTTAATGATTTTTTTTCTGATTAATTCGTTATCAATGGCCGCTAGAATTTCAATAAGAACACGCTCGTATTCACTGACCCCATCTTCTGGAATTACAAGGGGTAAAGATAGAGCCTCAATAAAGGCATCCAGGTTAAATTCATTTCCATGACAAAGAAAGGCAGTTTGAGCGATTTTTGCCTGCAATGCATATTTGTTATTGAGGGTGTATTTTGCTTGCGGTTGGATGAGTTTAAATACATTAAGTTTGCGAGACGCTTCAAGCCAAATATCTTCGATAATTTGATAATTACGACTACTAAATTCACAATCTTTAGTTTGTTCAACAATACATTCGATGACACGTTGTTTTATTTGTTCACTTCGTTGGGAAAGTATGGCTTCGCAATCTGGGTATCTTTTGAGTTGGCGTAATAATTTTTCATCTTCTAATAGGAATGGATGTTGAACAAGATTATCAATAATTGCTTGGAATACGAGTTGCGTCACGGGCCCTTTTTTCTTTGAAAGTATCAAAAATAATGCCATTAATTGGAAAATGAGTTCGGGATCAGAAGTATGTTTTAGCGTGATTTGCTGAATAAATTCACTGATATTTTTTTCATTGATGTATTCAGAAAGTTTTGGTTTATAAGGTAATAGGTAAAATATGGCGCCTTCATTGTTGGATAATAATTCTTGTGCATGTTGATCGTCAATTAAACGCGCTAAATGTTCTAGGATAGCAGGGGAAGACTCGCGGGCAATTACATTAATGAGGCCAGGTAGTACTTTGGTGAGCGTCTCAGCCTCATTCAGAGTATTTCGTAAGGCTTCCACCCATTTCGAATCGGTATCTTCTTCACAAGTTAATAGTGCTGCGTGTAAAAATGTTGTTCCAAATAGTTCATATAGGGCTGAAAAATTCGTTGCGGTTAAGGTAAATTGTAGGGGTTCTTCTTTTTGAGGAATATTCTGAAGTTCGTGCTCACTAAACACTCCCTGGAGTGAGTAGCTTTGAAATCCTCGTTCATCACTACTTGTTTTTTTAACCGCTTCCACAAGGGGCTTGGCTTCCGGAAAATGATTAAGTAAAGCATATAAGAGAAACACTTCGTTGTCTTCGGAGTGTAATGTAAATAAATTGTATTTCAAAAAATCATGAAGTAAATAGGTTTGCAAAATCTGTTCCGGGCTAGTATTGCGCTGAACTAACCAGAGTATAAATGCCGCGAACTTCTGTGTATCAGAGATCCAATCTCTACATAATCCTATGATCCCTAACGGATTTTTTTGCTGGGATAGCTTTTTGTTAAACAGGCTTAGATGGTGTTCAACCTGTTGAATGTCGTCAATAAATTTCTGGTTATGCAACTCAGAATCAACACATTTTTGGATTTCAGGAAGATTTTTAAACAATGCATCATTTTGTTGATAAAAATTAAGTGTATGGCCGCTGTCTTCCTGCAATAAAGCCCGAAACAATTCGAACAATTTAGCATGGAGCAACGAATTTTCTTTATCCACTTTAGGTAGTAGATATTTAAGGGTAATTAAAAATAAAGAATCCTGCGGATTTTCTTCGAATGTTTTTCTGCAAAATTGAAGATAATCCATGAATAAAATGTGTTGCTCTACCTTCTTAATGTCTTCCTGAGTATCAAGACCTTGTAGCTTTCCAAGACGGGCATTTCTCAGAAGCACACGGTTAGTGTGACGTGCTTGAAGTTCTTCCAGTTCGAGAAGTTCTCGAGATAGGTGTTGATTAGATAGATGAAAAATTTTTTCATCACTTTGAAGCCAGTTAAAAAGCTTTGTGATCATCTTTTGGCTCGAAAGGGTAACGTAAGCATAAGATGTACTACAAATGATCTTGAGTCAAGATATTATTTGTGCTTTCAGAGTCAAATTTGAGCTCAGTGATATTGGAAGATCGGTAATGAAAAAAAATATTAACCACTCTAAAAATAGAGCATGGTATGCATTAAAAAAACAGTAGGTTTGTGGATTTAGTTGTTAGTGGGAGTTGCAAAAAATATTCTAGCTTGATCCATGAGAAATACATTGAAATAGGAGGTAAAGAAATGGGAGTAAGTCTGATTAATGGGCGCATAACCAGACTTACATGCAGACTACAACGAGGAGAGTAACCACATCCTTGTGGTATAGCGTCTTCCATGATGCTATAAATTCCTTTTAAGACATCCACTGTCATTCCTCGTTGTAGTAAGCATAACAAAATGTTTTAAATTAGCATTGCCTTTTTATCTCATATTCGTGTAAGAAATTTCTCAAACTTGAGATTGAACCGCAAAAAAACAAAATTTGCTCTACGTACTCCGTTTATATGTAAGTGTAAAAAAACATAAGGCATCTTGAGATAAAAATTAGCTGGCAATTCAATCCCATCTCAAAGAATAAACTTAGGGCAAGGCGTTTAAAGAGAGATCTATAGGCCTTAAAATTTTTGGATTTCATTTAATTTAATTTTTTTATATAAAGTTTTCCGTGTTAATCAATCCTTAAGCTTATGTGTTTTACACTGATAAAAAGTCAAGAGGAGACTACCATGTCAAACAAGAAACTAACTGAACGTTTAAATCGGGAACTTGATGAGCTTGGAGTTCCTGCCTTAATGACAGAACGCGTACAAGTGTGCTCTAAGTTGTTCCAATTACCTAAATTTAAAATTGAAGCTCTTTTACATGGAGTCATCGCTTTGGACTCTACCTCCATGCAAAAAGTTGCTAATGAGCTCGAGGTCAGTATGGATTGGTTGTTTGGAAAAACCAAAGAAACCACTCATTAGTCACATTAACCTAGCCCGGGAGACAAAACTCCCGGGCTATTCATAAGAACCCATGGGCTAAGCTTTAACAGGAGTGACTCATGAGGCAAGACTCATACGGTATCCACCCCTTCATTGAGAATCAAGTTTTGAGTAAGACATAGAACCATAAAACTGGAAGCATAATAATTGCAAATACTAACGTTTACATGCACATGAAGTAGCATGTAAACGATGAATGAAGTGAGATGAAACAAATAATTTAATCGATTAGTTCCAATGAGGAACTTTCAGTGATGCCATAGGATTTATTTTGCATATCATGACAAACGATGATAAACATTCACTCCATGGTTAAAGACATCAACAGCGTTTGCAATCCTGGGAATTGTAGAGTTACCTGAAAAAAAGGCGATTCCTGCTTGTATTCCTCGGCCAACATTACCACCTATACCCAAATTGTTATATGAGTTAGGGGCGATTGCTTCTAATGCGTGAATTGCCACGTCGGGAAGATATTCAATTGCTGAGGCATCTGGATTAGTAAGATACTGAACCATAACTAAAGTTGCAATGATGGCATTGTAGCCACGATAGACAGTGAGCCAGTTCAAAAGGTTGTACGTAGATACAGATTGTGAGGGGGTTTGTTGTTGCTTTTCATAAGACATTATTAGTACTCCTAATTCGTGATCCAAAAAAATTATTCCTCGCGCCACATTATAAATTAAACAATATTTAAATCACATATTTAATAAAAAAGTATTTTAAGAACAATTATTTACTGAGCGTTACTGAGCGGAAACTCTTGGGCTAAAAAGTAATCAAAGAATAGTTGTATCCATCTTACATTTTAAAACTATTATTGGCTGAGGGGCTAAGCTTCATCCCATTAAGTATTTTTTCGAATACCTCATAATTATTGGAATGGGAATTGGTATTAATTATGGGAAAAAGTAGATGTTGAAAAAAATCGGCTCTTTTTTCGATTTCTTCGGCATAGGTCTCTGCTACAAGTTCAGGCTCATTTTTAAAAGCGCCACAACCCCAGGCACCCAGAACTGCATGGGTTTGTCCCACAAGGATTAAGGTATCCAGTTGAGCCGCAATTCGTCGGCGTAAATCTTCTCTATGTTCTTTTAATACACTAGGCTCTTGTGATTGCGATTCAGCAAAGTGCTCGGGCGCAGCGGATCTTAATTCATAAAAAGAAAAAATACTCTCTGAAGGGAGAAACGCATAACTTAATTCTGGACTGGATGTAAGTCCAGATCCTCCATAGTCATCTACCGTCGAAGGCAGCAATACTTCCGGACCTCTAAAACATATTCTAGGTTCTGCACTATGGAGGGTTTTATAAATATCTGCAGTATCTAATGTAGGACAACGTGCTTTTACAATATCGTACTCGAGTTGGGTCATCCTTTTTCTAGCTTCTACTAATGAGGCTCCTTCTTCAGTATATATAAACAGGTTTGAAGTCTTATCGAGTTTGACGATTTTATCCATCAATGAAAGTAAACATGAACTTCGGTGCCACATATTTTCTTCTTGAGCACTCCCACCTTCTAGGACAGCACCTCCGGGATATCGAGAATTTGCCATATTCAATACGGTGTAAATTACCGCATTTTTTTTGGTTGCTGTTAACGTGGCACTTCCCCAATCCTGATATTGGACTTCAACTTTCGGGTCAACCGAAGAAGCCACAGGTTTTAATTTTTTCCAACGTTCGAAATTACTAATTGCCGTTTTCTGTAAATCTAGATATTCCTTGGGAGTAGTTACTTTAATTATTGTTTCGTGGATACTATCATGGCGCCAAAGATTACCAGATAAGCTTCCTGTCAGAAGGTTGGGTCTATGTGAGGAGTGAACCTCATGAATGGTAGAATAAATGTCATTTGCAGATACACGACCTCTGAAAAATCTCAACCGACCTAACATAATCTAGATCCTTAACTTTTGTGCATATATCGCAATGGACTCCAGTTTTCCTTTGGTTATGCGGGCAATAAAATAATCAATAAGAGCATATATTTATCATAGTGTATCTAGTTTGGAATTCAAGAAGATCTTCTAAGTTTTCACTAGTATTCGTTGAAAGATAAGAATATTTGTTTTTCTTGAGCTTCGTCGTTTTATTAGAAAAAAAGCTGAAGAGAGGCCATAATATTTTTATCTATAATTTAATTCATTAAATGAGGTATATTAAAAGTTCATAAACAAGGAGTGTTTATTATGATAAGAAATTCCATAAAAAATTTGAGTGGTCTTGTCATTCTTTCTTTTTCAATTCAAGCCCTTGCCCATGATACGATTCGAGTGCATGTCAAAACGAATGAAAAGACAGCTGCTGCATTAGGATATACTGTAGATGGTAAAAAAGTAGGAGCTCGAGGAAAGTATTATGAAGGAAAAGGGCCGGCAAATAGAGAATATGTGTTTGGATTTAGGAAAAATTCGGCCTTTGGTCCCGACGTGCTATGCGGATCCCAAGTTCTAACTAAAGATAGTATTGTCACTTTAATTACTAAAGGTGATAGTTGCTCAATTGTAGTTAATTAAATAGGAACTGTAGAATTAGTTCATGCTTTATGATGTATTCAATGAAACATCATCGAGATGGAGTCTATCGGAATGATAGTGCTGCATCCTCGATCATTTGTTCATAAACCAAAACTAAAACTGAACCATGATGAACCTCCAAAACAATATCAGGTGTTTGAGCTCGATTAAAACATGAGGTTTGTCCTGGAAATGAAAGATGAGTATTATTGAGCTCCCATCGCAGACCAATTGAAGAGAGGATTGCTTCTGGTATTCCCATTAATGAAATTTTTGTATGGACTGGCAAGGAAAGATTAATCTTGGATTGTGCATTCAGCACAAATCCCCTTATCGGTGGTGCATATAAAAGACAGTTGGTCCCCATAAAGATATTCATGTTATTTAGTACATGATCCAAATGTCCCCCATTTACCCCAACCACAATAGCGGGTAATAAATCCTGGTCTTTTAAATAACCCAGGGCTTTTTGATAATCACTCCTGCTTTGATCCGGGATATGAAGAAAAGGGTGGTTTTTCAGAAGAGCTGGATGGACTGAATCTAAGTCCCCAGTGATTAATTGAGGACGAATTCCCTGTTCAAATAAACTATTTGCCGCGCCATCAGCTGCAATAATTGGCAAATTCATCGCAATGAAAAAAGATGAATCAGGTAAATTTCCATTGAGGCATAAAATGGATTGATACCCAGTTAAATTAATTACATCGTGTATCATAATGTCTTTTTAATAAAATAAGGAGCAAACTGACAATTAAACCCACTACATTAGAGCTGGTTACAAAAAATGAGTCGGTGCTACTTCCATATATGATCCAAGCTACTGAACAAATGAGGTAATTAATCAGCATAATCATGGAGAGATCTTGGGTTGATCGGGTTTTTAACGATTTGATAATTTGGGGTAATAAACCAATAAAGGAAGTAATAAAAGCAATCATACCTGAGAGCATAACAATAGACACATTTTCCTCCGCTCAGACGAATGAGATCAGGTTCAAAGGGTTGGTTTAATTCCTCTCAGCCATTAACGGGCACCCCCAATGTACAAAAATCATTCTAACATGAATCATGCGAATGCTGAAGGTCTATTTAGAATACGTGCGTTTTCGTTGTAGGTATACACCGAGACTCTTTGTGCAAAAGGTTTTGATTTCGTACTATTGTGCTCAACTTGACTTTCGTTTAATCAAAAAGCAATATTTTTTTATCTGTTCAAAGTGATTTTTTCTTAGGATAATGAGACCACGATGTCAGTTTGGTAAAAATTTTTTCCTCCAAATTGATATTAGAGTAGATCATTGATCCTTAAAGACTGGTTCCTTGAGGATGTTTTTTCAGATAAGGAATAAAAATGAAAAGAATTACATTGTTAATCATGGGATTGGCCCTAACGGGTGGAGCCATTGCGGAAAGTGGTCCCAAAGAGGAAGTCCGCCATATTGTGACACTCAATGGGCTTACTCAAGGAGATGGACGATATATTCGAACTGATGTTACAGAGAATGGTCAATATAAATATGGCTATTATTTTTGTGGAACCCGGCATAGCATAGTATATGGTGATATGGTGTTTGCGGATGAAGTAGGTGAGTCTTACCGTGTGGAACGATCGATTAAATTTTCGATTTGTCAGGATGAAACGTTAAGCGAATGTGAAGAATTTGCCTCGGACCATTTTACTATTTTTAAGAATAAAGAAGGTTATTTAGAAACCGATAGTCGTCCTGTCTTACCTATTAGTGTAGCCTCACTAAAAGACTCCTTTAAAGCATGTCAACCTAACCCAGAAGAAGATAATCGGATGAAAAAAGTAATTCATGCTGGGAGTAATTATTTGATTCGTAAAGGTTAATTGGAAATAGCGCTAGGAGGCGCAGCATACCCTTGGGAATTTTGCTACCATCTCCCGTAACATTCGGGATGTCTTAGGTCTTGCTGCGCTTATCAAAGCCTCAAGAAATCATGGCCGAAGGTCCCAAATTTTTTCTTAAACTTAGAGCAAAAATAGCGAGATTTTACTATAATGGCCCGCTTTCTTTTTTAAAATGAATATTATGTCCCAACCACGAACTTCGATTTTGCTAATTGGATTATTATCAGCCTTTTCCTTACTTACCTTTGACCTTTATCAACCTTCGCTGCCTTATATCACTAATGTTTTTGGTACCACTCATAGCTTAAGTCAATTAACCTTAAGTATTTATTTGCTTGTGTTTGGTGTGACCCAATTGATCTGGGGACCATTAATCGATCATTTTGGACGACGCCGTTTGTTACCAGGCAGCTTGTTCCTTGCTGTTCTTGCCAGTTTAATCTGTGCTTTTGCAACGAATATCTATGTACTCATTCTGGGACGCGCCTTACAAGGATTTGCTTTGTGTTGTGCGAATTTGATTGCTTTTTCAATATCTCGGGATTTTGAGGATACCATAGAGCGAGCTAAGGTTCTGTCCTATGTTTCGATGATTGTTTCAATATCACCTATTCTTGCTCCGGTATTGGGTTCACTGATTTTTACCTATTATGGTTGGCAGGCTAATTTCATATTAATGGCGGTAATTGGAATAACACTATTACTGCAATCGCGTAAAGGATTGTTTGAGTCTCCTTTTTGGAAACAACCTCAAGAATCTTTTATGGTTAATAAAGTAATTAAAGCCTACCAAGAGATCATTCCATCTCCCACTCTTTGGAGTGGTTCTTTTATTATGATGTTTAGTTTCGCAGCCGTAATGCTTTCGGTGATTAATTCGTCCTATATTATTATTGATCAATTTGGGTTTTCCCCTTTGGTATACGGTATTATTTTTATTATTAATGGCTTAAATATAATTGTGGGCAACTATTTAGGTATTTGGCTTCGTAAATATTTCAGCATGGCATCGACTATTTATCTTGGAGCTTGGTTTATTATTATTGGTGGGTTTGCGATGTTAGTGTGCGCAGCTTTTTATGAATTCAATTTGTATGCTCTATCTTTTGCATTAATTTGTAATTTAGGAATTAGCTTAGCTGCTCCTGCTACCATGTCCATCATGCTCGCAGATTATAAAGAAAATACCGGACTTGCACTGGCTATAATCCATACCGTGCGTATGTTTGGCTCATCGGTTTTAACAATCATAAGTGCCTATTTGCTAATGCAAACGCTAAATGCCTTGCCTTTAGGTTTAATTGTTTGTGGACTTGGTGCGCTTTATAGTTCTTGGCATTTTAATCGTCTAACAGCCGAATCGGATGACTCAGGATTGCGTGAGGCAGAAGCTGCCTAGTCTGCACGTTATTTACCCAAGGAAGACTCTGATTAAATTCATAATCCAGGATGTATAAAGTTCTTCTTATGTAATTCTTAGAATTTCAAGAGGTGCATGTGGTATCATTTTGTTTTCACACGTACTTATTGTAAAGAATGAAAATTAAAATTTTCTTTTATGGATTATTAGTAAATCTTCAAGTTTTTGCTGCTCCTCATTTTGTACCGGCGGAACCATCTTCGGCCAGTCAGTATGAGATCAACGGAGCTGCATTATGTTCAACTGCTAAAGAAACCCTGGCTTATTTAAATAAGGGCAACCATTATGATTCACGTGTTATTCATGAGGGTACTGTTTTCCCTGTACCCGTAGCACGAGTCAAAGCCACTTTAATATTCATTTGCCAACACCAAAACGAATTGAACAATCCTGCGTTTATAAAAAAACATTTTGATTTCGTTCGCTGGTATCCTGATCTGGAACAAGCGAAACCTTTGAAGAGAAAAAAATCACTTCTTGCTCATTTGCCCCAAGATAAAATTTTAATGACCAAATATTATGTACACCGTGCAAAGGCATCAACCCAGCCTAGCGCAGCCTATCCATTTGCTCTGTACGGACTTCCTCGAGATGAGGAATCATTAACAGTTGAAGAGGCCGATGCAAAACCCGAATTGACACGTTTCCACTATGGGAAGCAAGCTATATTAAAAGGTGCATTGACGAATAAGAATGTTCCTGTTTTGGCTTATTTTAACCGAGATGATCTAGAAGCGGCATTAATGCAGGGCACTCTGGTCGCAGATTTTGGCAAGAACCAGACAAAAATCTTTAATGTTCATCGTTGCAATAATATTGCATACGACAAAGCTAAAAACCCCTATCAACAAGAACGTTACTGGTATTTTAAAGGGGTAGCAGGAATTAAAGGGTATGGAAAAGACGCAGATCATAAAATTACAGTAAATCCAGAGGTCACTTTTGCCGCAGATCTTGAACATTTTGGTTTAGGGAAACTGTTGTTGATACAATACCCCGATCGAACAGGTAAAGTGGTGACCCGAGCTGGTATTTTTGCAGATACAGGTGGTGCATTCCAAAACAATTTATACCAAGTTGATTTTCTAGCAGGGAGTTATGCGGGGAGAGAGGAGTTCACCCAAGCAGCTCGTCATTTGCCCGATTATGTGGCTGCCTACTTTATGGTGTTGAAAAAATGAAAACTTTCATATTCTGCTCATTGTTTTTAAACTCTTTGGCCCATGCATTTTCGTGTTATGATCCGCAAGTTATCCATCAGAAACCTATCCAATTTAATAAACAACGAATTGCTTTAACACGCCAATATCAATTAGCTCATTATGGGATTGACTCTAATTCAATTGAAATTGAACCGAAAATGATCGTCTTGCATTGGACATGTATTTCTACGCTCAAGGCGACTTTTCGTGTTTTTGATTCGCCTACGTTCCCACAGAACTCACCCCGTATTAAAGAATTGCCGGGTACCTTGAATGTCTCAAGTCATTTTTTAGTTGATCGTGATGGAAGTATTTATCAGCTCATGCCAGAACACTGGATGGCAAGACATGTTATTGGATTGAACCATTATGCGATCGGCATTGAAAATATAGGCGGAATAGATGGTAAGGATGATCTAACTGAGGCCCAAACTAAAGCCAATGCATTTTTAGTGTGTTATCTCAAAAAGAAATATCCTGAAATAGAATATGTTATTGGACATAATGAATATTTGAATTTTAAAAACACCTCACTTTGGCTTGAACGCGATCCGAATTATCAAACCGATAAAGAGGATCCCGGTCCAAATTTTCGAAAGCGTGTCATGAAATTAGTTCACGGTTAGTAACAGAATTAAAATGTGGTGGGATTTAGTTTAGCGGACCTGGTGGTCAAAGAATAAGATCAACTATTACTATAAATTTATAGGTTTACAGTCATGGAACATTTTCCTGAATTCCCATACTTTTTTATCTTTGGCTTTGGTTATACGGCCGAATTTTTAGCAAGAGAACTTTCTCAATTGAATTTTAGAGTGGTTGGTACAACTCGAGATAAAGATAAAATTCTAAATAATGTTCAAAAAGATTACAAACTCATTGATTTTAATGGGGAGGAAATAACCTATTTCTTAAATAAGGCAACTCACATTTTAATCAGTATCCCTCCTTCAGGACAAGGTGATCCTGTCCTTTCATGTTTTAGTGATTTAATCATGCAAAACAAAACACATATTCAATGGATGGGATATCTTTCTTCTACAAGTGTTTATGGGGATCATCAGGGGGCTTGGGTAACGGAGGAATCGGACTCTAAAGCAGCAGGAAGTCAAGGTAAGTTAAGATTAGTTGCCGAAAATAAATGGATGATTTTCGCCAGAGCACAAGGAATTCCATTTCATATTTTTAGATTGGCAGGAATCTATGGACCACATCGTAATGCAATAGAACGAATCATCGGCGGAAAAAAAGTCAGTATTTACAAAGAGGGACAAGTTTTCTCCAGAATCCATGTTGCGGATATTGCTGCAGTCATTAAGGCCTCCATAATGAATTCGCAGCCTTATTCAATTTATAATGTTGCGGACGATGAACCTACCCCGGCGCATATTGTGGATGCCTACGCTGCATCATTACTCAATCGGCCGCCTTTACCACTTCTCTCATGGGAAACAGCAACCCTATCTCCAATGGAACAACAATTTTATGCAAGTAATCGTCGGGTTTCTAATGCTAAGATTAAAGAAGAATTAAAGATAGACCTGCTTTATCCTTCTTATAGAGAAGGATTAACTCAACTTTTTAATGATAGTTATAAGGGAAAAATTTAGAGCTTCGAACTTGTAGAAATAAAATTGCTACAATAAATAAGTGTGCTTATGAGAGACTGACAATGTCGGACGAATTACTAGATGTCCTGGTTGTTGGGGCTGGACCTGTGGGTTTATTTTGTGCAAACGAACTAACTCGTCAGGGTTTGAATTGTCGGATAATTGATAAAAAGTTAACAACTAGTGATAAATCCAAAGCATTAGCGATTCATATTCGAACACTTGATCTTCTTAGGGATTGTGGTTTTATCGAAGAAATTCTGATTCAAGGACATAAAGTTGATGGCGTCTTGTTTAAATCTAAAGGTCAAGAGTTAATTCATGCAACCTATGCAAACGTAGAAGCAAATTACCATTTTGTTATTGATCTTCCACAAAGTAAAACAGAACAAATTCTCCATCAAGGGTTGATTGATAGAGGATTGCATGTTGAGTGGCAAACGGAACTTACACAAATAGAACAAGGCTCCAATCATGTCGTATCTACCCTAAAACATGTTGATGGCCGTATCGAAGTAGTTCAGGTGAGTTGGGTTATTGCGTGTGATGGTTCACACAGCACCTTAAGAAAGCAAGTTAATGCCGAATTTATAGGTTCTTCGTATAAGCAAACATGGTGGTTGGCTGATGTATTGATTGATTGGAAATTACCTGAAGATAAATTTATTCTTTATGTCAGTGACAAAGGCCCAGCCGCATGCTTTCCCATGGGAGAAAAACGGTATCGTATCGTTATGACCGCCCCCGAAAAAATTATGAGCCAGGAGCCCACAATGGAGGATATAGTCCAGGCTTTTAAATTGCGATGTACGGATCCAGCCACACTTCATGATCCTGTTTGGATCAGCCAATTCGGTATCGATCACAAACAGATACAAAATTATCGTTATGGTCGGGTATTTTTTGCAGGTGATGCAGCGCATGTTCATAGTCCTATGGGGGGACAAGGTTTAAACACTGGCTTACAAGATATCTATAATTTGGCTTGGAAATTAGCGCTCGTACATAAAGGATTGGCACATGATGCCTTACTGGATAGTTACCACAGTGAACGTCACCCCATTGCAGCAGGAGTTTTGAAAAAAACCGGGGTAATGACCCATTTAATTATGATAAGCAATCCATTGCTAATTAGGTTACGCAATTTTATTTTACATACTGCCATGTCGTTTGATGCGATGAAAAATTTCATCCTTAATGATCTGGCTGAATTGTCCGTGAATTATGCTAAGAGCCCCATCGTAAGAGTTCTGGGTCAAAAGACGCAGTTCAAAACAGGTGGATTTCTTCTTGATTTTCCTTTGATTGATGCCCACAGTAAAGAGAAAAAGGGGTTACACCAAATAACCCAAGGGATACGACATCATTTATTATTATTTACTGGTCTTGCATCGAATCAATCCGCTCTTTTATTTAAAATATTAGCCGCTATGGAGGAGCGATTTAAAGGGTTAATCCAAACACACATAATATGTTCTAATTCTGAAATAACATTACCTGTTGAAGAGATGTCGCTATTAATTGACGAGAATCAAAAAATGCATCAGTTCTTTAAACTCAATCAAGCCACTGCCGTCTTGATTCGTCCGGATAAATATATTGGTTTAACTCAAATGCCAGTGAATAAGGAAGCATTACTGGAATATATGGAACATACTTATTTTCAGGTGGAAGCTCAAATTTGATTCAGGATTATACATTAAGCGTTCCAAAACGGCATATCCTTTATCGGGCTCATATGAACTTCATCGAAGACATTTTGAAGTGTCATCTTTTGTTCCATGCGTAAAAATTATATCATCTCAAGCATGAGTGATTTATTTTCAAAAAAATAATAAACAGATTGTCGGGTTGAAATGTAAAATAGGTTGTAATCAACCTAAAAATAGAATAAAAAATTGCATAGTAATCTGTACCGTCTCATTGATACAAAGTACACCCTTATTCAGGCCACACCTTCATAAAACTATGGACTGTTACATGCTGATAGGGAAATGTCTAATTATATGGATCACATGAGTTGAACTACCCAGAAATGGACCTATTTATAAAATAGGTACGCTAAAAAATATTGAATAAAAATAATGAGAAATGGATTAATACTTTATGAAAATAAAATTACTGGCGCAATGCGTCAATATTTTAAGGATAAAAAGTACCTTACTATGTTGGCTTTTTTGTTTTGTGTTTTCAGTGAATGGTTTTACGGCTCCTAGCGAGGCTGAACTCATTAAAAAATTACAAGCTATCGAAAAGAATTCGAATACAGTAATGGGGATTACTGCTATCTACATAGAGAAAAATAAAACAATTACACACAATAGTAACCAGCGTTTTTTCATGGCAAGTACTATCAAGTTACCCATCGCAATGGCATTTCTGCACCGTGTCGATGAAAAAAAAGACTCCTTAGATCGCGTGATTAAAATGGACTCGAGTGATTCTGTTCCAGGTTCTGGAGCATTGCACTATCTATTTGAAAAGAAAAAACTCAGCATTTCATTAAAGCAGATATTGATGCATACACTCAAAAATAGTGATAACAGTGCGAGTGATGCGTTATTACAAGCGGCTAATGGGCCTAAATATGTAGCAAAACGGATGAGCGTACTGGGATTTAAAAATATTTTTATTAATCGATCTATTATGGAAATGTTTTTGGATACAAACCATGTAGACCATTCATTTTTAAGAAAACGTCAACCTATCTCTTCCTGGCAAAAAATATCCAATCGTGTGCCTCTCAAAGAAAAGCAGCAAGCATGGCAACGTTTTGAAAAAGATATTCGCGACACCACAACGCCTGATGATATGGCAAAATTACTCGTTAAATTATACAAAAAGGAAGCACTCTCGGAATCGAGTACTGATCTTCTGATGAATATTATGGAGCAATGCCGAACGGGTCGAAGTAGAATAAAAGGGTTACTACCACCCAATGTGAAGGTAGCTCATAAAACGGGGACTTGGTCAATTTATGAACGAGATTATTTACGATATCCCGGTTCCAAAAAACTGTATCGTTTTGTCAGTGATGTTGGGATTATTACTTTACCCAAGAATAAGGGACACATTGCAATTGCAGTATATGTTAAATCTAAATCAGCGAGTGATTATCCTCGCAGCCGCGCTATTGCACTTGCCAGTCGCGCTATTTATGATCATTTTATGAAGTCATAATGGTCATCCTATTCATTTAACCCCGGTATCTATCACATAAACCCGGGTTTTGCTGCGCTGCACCAAATACGACGGATTTTTCAAAAAAATGTTAGAAAAGCTCTCTTATTTCGTATACTCTGTCACAAAATTAAACTTTGACAAGGAGGTTGGGATGCGCCGTTGTTTGACTTTGGTTATTCATGGACTCGTTTATTTGTTCCTGAGTTTTGGTTTATATGCTCAGTTACCCTGTGATTATCAGGAATTATCTGCTGCAGAAAAGCAAAATTTATTATGGAATGAAATCATCTTAAGTAATTCAGAAGATCAATTACCTCCATTAACGGGTAGTAGTTTTAACGAAGTACTCGATAAATTAAAAGGTCTTTTTAACTTAAAACCTACATTTGATTATGCCAGTGATGAACTGCCCGAGGGGCGGGTAAAAATTATTCATGCGAATGGTTCGGTAGGAAAAATCGCTTGGATTCCTGCAGAGGGTCATCCGTTCACGGGTATTTATCAATCCGGTGGAGTTGGGCTTGTACGTCTTTCTCTGGCCACGCCACCTGCAGATGATACTTATATTCCGGGAATGGCAATTAAAATTTTAATCTCGAATCACTCTTCTTTAAATTTACACGTCATGAATTTGCTTGAGGGACAAAAAGAGAATTGGAATTATTTTGCAAAAGATTTTTCCAATCAAATCCCCCATCCTACCAGTTGGACCTTGATTGCCATTGAGAAAATATTCGAATTTACTCGTGACCCAGCGAATAATCTACCTCTATGGCATTTAGCCGCCTGGTCAAATGAAGGGAAATATAATGGGATACCTGTGTTTCCTGAACGACTTTATTTTAGACCCACTAGCTTTGTCAAAGATTTGATTCCGGAAACCTCTCGAGAGGATTTTAGAGTTTCGTTCTTGCAAGTACCTATGGGACCTCTATATGAAGTCTATGGAGAATATCAAGGCACAGAGTACCATATTGGCACCTTAGTCTTGGAAAGTCCTTTATTGGCTTCAAATTATGGTGACAAAAAACTATTCTTTCAGCATCAAAGATAATCCATCAATCGTAGCCTAAGCTCAGGGGCGCCATCTTTATATCAAGCCCCAGTTGATTGCAGCATAGGCTACATGATTTATTATTCATTTAATCTTTAGTTCACTAAACGCACCGGGGGAAGGACGATTTCTTCCTCCTTCGATGCAAGGATCAATTCTTTGGGATTGATTTTGTTTGAGGTGTTTAACTCCATGAATGATATTGGGGATGGTACTACAGGTCTACCAAGGAGACTTAGTTTTTGTATACTGCTATTTAATTCATTATCCGGAAGAATTTTTTGGCTCCTTGCTTTGTTTCGTTCTTTATATGCTAACGGGCCTTCATCTGAATTAAGCACTTTACATCTTAAAACATTGCGCAGGTAAAATTCTGCAGTTGTTTTATCCACTGCTTTATCACGATTCTCCAAAATATAGCGAAATACCTGCTCGATTTGTTTCTCTTCAGTTTTGCGTGCTTCCTTTCCACAAAGTGTATCTAAATTGAAAATATGTGCTAGGAGACTTTGAAAACCATCATGTCCGTGAACATAAGTAATATGGTAGTTATTGTGTATTACTGGTCTTGCTGTTTCGGTTTCTTTTGTTGCATCCCAGCGGTTCCAGAAAAGATAAACTAAAGGCCATGCTGCTCTTTCTTGTTCTGACATATTGGTTCTGTCGTGGATTGCATCCGTATGAAAAAGAGTGTGAACACTATTACTGTCAAGATAGAATTGAAATTGATGATTTATTCGTTCAATAGTTGCTGCTAAAGCTTCAGCGGTGGAGTCGTCATAGTTTACCCCCAAACTTTTAGCCATCAATTGAATGGCATCAAAACGGATGGGGGCATGACTAAATAAAGTAATTCCCTGCTCACTTATTGTGTAGTCCAGTACTTTTAAAGTGGGTTTATAGCATTCATTGACTAAACGCCTTAGCTCTTCATGGGAAATTATATCGTTTTCAAGTAAGAGCTTAAGTCCCCAAAATGAAGGGATTTGGAAATCGCCTATATAACCTGCAGGCAAAAAGGGTTTCCCTGCCATCAACTGCTCGAACGCGTAGAGGAACTCACTGCCATGATTAGAGATAAGAATATTTAAGGGACAACGATTTTGTTGAAGTAAGTTGAGAATTTTGAGTGTGAAGAAATCACAATTTCCACGATCCGCAATTTCATCACCAAGAAGGCGAATCATGGTTTGATTATCATGGACTTCTATCTGTTCCAAGAAGTGATTAAATTGGGCAACATAATGAGACAGCTTATCTTTAGGTTCAGTTAACTTGTTGTTTAATTTTAGGTGTTCCTTTTCAGCTGTTTGTAACTTTTCTAGTGTTTGTTGCCGCAGGGCTTGATACTGTTGAGTTTCATTGTTGCCTTCAACGGATAATAATTTATCAAGATGGGCAATGCGTTCTTTTGCATTATCTATTTTGATTTGAGTTAATTGCAAAAGAGTACGAGCTTCCAGGTACTCTTCAAGGATCCCACCATATTCTTCATAGAGTGTTACAAATTGTTGATAGGCTGTTTCAGCATTTTTAACGGAATCTTTAAATCGAATGATTTGATGCCGAAAAAGGAAATGTATGAGGTTGATTGGATTGCCATGTAAATCTCCGAGAGTGATAGAGCCTAAATTGTATTGCAACTCATTTGGAAATTTATAAATATCAATATTTTTATTGATAAGGTGATTGGTCATCCATAACCTAGGCTTATGATCTTTATTAAAAGAAAATAATGGATCGGCTCAAAAATATCAAATAAGAAGTATGCTTATTATTTTAGAAGAATTAATGCCAAATTTAAAAATGAAAGGCACGCAATTACGAGAAAGGTCAAAATCATTCCCTGGACACGAAATTTTAAATGATGTTGTTTCCTAAGAAATGCATATGCATGGAAAAATCGCCCCAGGAAAAAGAAAAATACCAAGATAGACAGAGTTATCCAGCTAGCCTTATTTGCTTCCGCACAAAAAAGCAATATCAATGTGAGCGGAACATATTCGTTAAAATTGCCATGAGCTCTTATTGCCTTTTCCAGATCAACACATTCGTTACAGCCAATAGTCACTTTATATTTTCGCCGCAAGGTCACAACATAAATTGAGAGATAAACATAAGCTAGAGCCAATAAGGAACTGCTGATGGTTGTTACCGGATACATTTATTCCTCCTCTAAAAATGAATCTATAAAATCCGAAAAGCACTGTTGAACTTGCTCGAAAGCAACTAACCATGGTAGATGCCCTGCTTTAGTGATTATTTTATTGATAATGTTTTTTTCTTGAAAGCTTTGGTTTTCGACAAAGATTTTGGGCGGACAAATAAAGTCATGTTCGCTCGCAATTGTCATTGTAGGTATGGATTTTGGAATCCATTTACAGGAATAATTTGGATAAAAATGTTCAATAGCATGATAATAAGCTGCATTATTAAACGCAAAAAGAGCGATAACTTTCTCTCCTGCCTCCAATTCATCGGATGTAAAGCAATAATATTTATAAGTGTTCCAAAATTCTTTATAGGTATCATTTGATGGATTCAAATGATATTGACCGGCAGCAGGAACCAGATCGGGTAAATGGTGCAGTTGCTGCATGGCATGTACATGTTGGAAGAAACTGTTTTCCAGAGTAGTATTCATTAATACTAAACCGGCCAGATGGTGTTTTAATTCGGGTAGATTTAAAGCGAACATTCCTGAAAAACTGTGCGTGACCAATATCGGTTTAGGAAATGATTTTAATAAATCAATTAAACCATCTTGCCAATATTGAATACCCAGTTCACCTTGAGTATTGGTGCCATCTTTAGGGAAGTCTAAAAGAAAAGAAGAGCCAGGCAAATGTAATGTGTTACATAAATCAGTGAGATATTCCGATCCTAAACCTGGACCAGCAGGTAAGAATAGCCAGGAATAGCCAAAACCTTTCTTCTGTTGTTTTATCCTATAACCAAATTTAGAGTAGTGCATGCTTTTTATTATCTCTTTTATCAGGTTGTTATCATAACATATGGATTAGTTGAATTAATGTTGCATTAACATTTATAGTAATTTTAAGGGAGCTCTATTAACTCGATAGAAGTATGAAGTACTCTATCGAAACAGGGAGTATATTTGTGAAAAAAACATCACATATCGTTTTTTCAGGTCTTTTTTTATTTTCGGCTCATGTACATGCAACTTATCTTAACTATAGTGGTAGATGTCAGTTTACATTGACTCGCGATAGATATGCTTATTGTTTGGAAAAAGAGATGGTCTTTTATGACAATAAATTTAGCCAGCTCTATAGTAATTTAACCCCTGTTGCATCAATTGCTGCAACAGAAGCATTAGCAACACAGGTGGTAGAGCCGGATTGTGATGCTATAGCAAAAAAAATTGGCGCGGGTTTGGAATATCATATTGCGTTTCGAACCTGCATGATTTATATCACCAAAGAAAAAATTGCCTGTATCAAGCGGTTTATACCTTGTCAAACCTGTTGGGGGAGAGGGTGGGCTAACTCCTTAAAAAGACCGTATTTATTCTTAGAGAACGTTTCCATTAATATGTCGGACCCTACGTGATTGTATAAGATATAAGGCAAAAGCAGCGAAAATCAAGCGTGATGTTGTGAACCGTACCCCATGATGATCTATTTATCAAATCAACCTGGGTTACGGTTTCAACGGTTCAAACTACTTAATGTGCAGGTTTAGATGCAGGTTCTGGTGTAGAAGTTGGAGCTGATGTAGTGGCTGGTGCAGCCTCAGATTTGGAAGAAGCAGCAGTACTTTCGGCACAAGCATCAGCAATAGTATCAATTTCTGCGTCATATTGTTTGTCCGTCATATCATTGGATTTTTTGAGCAAATCCACTAATTTGGGTTTGGCACAATCGCAGAAAGTAGTGATTAATTTTTTATCTTCATCAGATTGTTTGGGAATAACCAGGGCCCAGCGATCCTGACAATAATCAGTTACATCACTATCTTTGGCTTTATCTAAACCAACATCAGCTTCTATGGAATCCATCGCATCATGGAGCAAGGTTCTTGAGATACACATCTGAGCTGCTTTTTGAACGGCTGCTTCACTATCTAATTGTTGTTTAGCTGCACAGGCACAATATTTTTCCCCAAAATTCTTAAAATCTACTTTGTCTTTTACATCATCTGCTTTTTTCATCCAGGCATTAGTACAACGAGATTGAAAATCGTCCGGCGTATCAGCATAAGTAGCTAAGGAACATAACATTGCAAGAATAGCTATACCGATTCCTTTTAAAAAGAAACGATTCATAGTCGGTCACTCCTTGTGATGGTAAATGGATTACTTCCTCACTGAGGATAGCCAATGTATTACCGGTAAGCTATAGAATTTTTAAAAATTTAATTTTTTATTCTTCTAAATCGAATAAATTTTTTAAATAAAAAACAATAGTCATAATAAAAACGGAAGAACACGGGGCTCGAATAAAGGATTTACAGGAGAGGATATCTTGGATAATGATCTCGCAGGAAAAACAGAGTCGGGAAGATGGATTAAATAGGGAATAAGAGATCGGATGTAGGGCTACCAGCCCTACAAACTGGATATTTAATTACAGATTGCTCTTATCGGATAAGTTCCTAAATTATTAACTTGCGCTTGAGTTCCAGACTCTGCCAACACAGGAATCTGTTGCATGTTGGACACGGTTGATACTAAAAAATCACCTTGTTTAAATGTAGTTCCATTAAATGTCCCTCTCCCACGAATTATCTGAATAGAAATCTGGCTTTTTACGCTTGAAACGGCATGCACTTCACAAAGCATAGATATTTTCTGTTTATTGGTGTTCGTTAAAACCACTGATTTATTAGGCTCAAGATTAATTTCAACAGGAGAAGCAAGAACAGAAGTGCTCACTAAAAAAAGGATGTTATATAAAACTCTATTCATAAACCGGTGCATAATTGTCCTTATAACTTATCGATAAAAGAGCTTTTGCATAATCTGCTTTTTTGTTGCTACCTATCTCTGTTGATGTGCTGTTCATTTACTACAGCCTCTTGAAATAAAAAGGCCGAGTTAAAGCAAAATCTACAAAATATGCCAGAACTATGATGAAAATCTAGAATATACCGCAATTTTAAATTAGACAAAATTAAAATTTAAAAATGAGTCTAACAGAGGTTACTCAACCAATGAATCAGACTCGATACTTCGAAGTTATTCTGTTATCAAATCTGATTTGAGCCTTATAATAAATTTCAATGGACTGTAGGTTGAGGCTGTTTTTTCTGTTGCAATGCACTCACAAAATTTCTGATTGTACGCACCTCCTGACCCAAAAGGCAGTCGGCTTTACCTGCCTTAATAAAGGCGCTTAATTCTTTACCTAAATTACCGTTTTCCAAAGTCGCTATATGCGGGGTTAAATCAACGCGCTCTCCCTTTAAGGCTTTGCGTACGGCATCAACGGCTTCACTTTTTTGTTTAAAACTTTTCTGAAAGCGGGTAAAAAAATTATGAAAATACTCTTTAGTATTCCCTTCAGAATCCACTACTTTTTTTCTATCCTCAAGATAGCCGGTAAGGAGTGCACTGATGTCATATTCCCTGACTTTTTTCTTATTTCCAAGTGAAGTATACTCTTGGATAATTTTCTCAATGCTTGCACCATGTTTCACGCGGTATTCTTCTACCTTCTCATGATTTCCAGCTAAAATATAACTTTTGACAATGTCATCAGTATTATTTTTTGTACGGTATTCTTCAACTTTCTTGTGATCCCCAGCCAAAGCATAACCTTGGGCAATCGCCGTTAAGCTCGCATTGAACCGCTTCCGAAATTCTTGAACTTTGTCATGATTACCAGCTATAGCATAGCCTTGAGCAATTAAATCAACTATATGAGTACTTACGTTAGGTAAAAGTAAATATTCCTCGACCTTATTATGATTCCCAATTATTGCATAGCTTTGAGCAATCCCGTAAGCGCTTGCATTGTGCCGGATACGATACTCGTCAACTTTCTTATCATTTCCTGCTAAAACATAATATTTAGCAATTGCATGAACACTTACGCGATGTTCTTTACGATATTCTTCAACTTTTTGATGATTACCGGCGAGCGCATAACCTTTAACAATTGAACTGGGAGATGCTGAATGTTGCATCCGATACTCTTCAACTTTCTCATGACAATTAGCAATCGCGTAGCCTTCGGCAATTGCATTTGCGCTTGCGTTATATTTCGTCCGATATTCTTCTACTTTAATATGATTGCCCGTTCTCGCATAGCCTTGAGCAATGGCATCAACACTTGCGTCATGCTCCTTACGATATCGTTCAACTTTAAGATGATTTCCGGCTCTGGCGTAACTTTGCGCAATTGCGTCAACACATGATTTCTTCTGACTTGCTTCCCGATAGTATTCAACCCTTGGGTGAATTCCAGTTAAAGCATAACCTTTAACTATGCTATCAATATTGGCATTGTGTTCTTCTAGATAATATTCAACCTTTTCATGTTTTCCTGCAGAAGCATATGCTTCCGCAATCTCATGAACGCTTGCATTATATTTTGTGCGATAATCTTCTACTCTTTTATATTTTCCTGAAAAAGCATAACCTTTTGCAATTGCATGGACACTGGCTTTATGTGTTTCTCGATATTCTTCAACTTTCAGAAAATATATATCTCCCGCAGAAGCATAACCTTGAGCAATTAGATCAACGCTTGCGTTATGTCTTGTGCGATATTCTCCAACTTGAGTATGATTTCCAGCTAATGCATGGGCATAGGCAATGTGATCAACGCTTGCTCCTAGTTCCCGCAACCACTCAACTTGTTGAAATTTTCCTTTTAATACTAAAAGACCTGCTGGAGTAATTAATGGATTATCGCCTCTTTTCTCATCAATATGTAATCCTTTTAATCTCGAGCGTAAGTCTTCTTTGGATGTTGCTTGTAGTGCTAATTCATAAATTAAGTTGAACATAATTGAATTTGAACTGATCAATAATGAGAATTATTGTACATCAATTGATCCTGTTAGTCGATTTGTATTTTTACCTAAGTGCGTGAATTAATAAATGAATAGGATTGAAAAGTGGAACATCCCATGTAAGAATTCCATGTGAAAATTGGACTTAAATAGATAAAGGATCATCACATGTTAAAAAATCTTCTATCCGTTGCTGCTTTTTTCTTATTATCATGCTCAGCATACGGTATGCCCGAGGAAGAAAAAACCTTTCTTGCAAATCAATGTCATGAAGTGTCGCTAAAAATTGAAGCATTAAACGTTGATCAAACAAATTCCTGCTCATCCATAATTCAAGAATCTGCGAAATTAGTAGACCGTAGTGGACAGTTCATATTAAAAGAGTATTGGTTTAACGCACGGACTGATTTGCATCGTTCCTATAGATTATTAACGGATGCGAATAAAATGAATTGTAAATCAGGCACAGAAATTTCCACTACACAAAAAGAGATTGATGACATTTTAGAACAATTATACGGGTTGGAATAAGCCAAAATTGGAAAGGGTGTCTATTATACGTTTTGAGGGCTCGATCTTTAGCAAAAGGAAACGCAAATGAAAATTATTGTAGTCGGAGGAACTGGAATAATAGGTGAAGCAGTCTGTAAAGAACTTTCGCAACGTCATACAGTGATTACCGTAGGGCATACAACGGGTGATTTTCAAGCAGACATTAGGGATGCACATTCAATTGAAAAGCTTTACCAATCGGTGGGTTCATTCGATGCGGTTGTTTCGGTCACTGGGGAAGTGTATTTTGAAGCATTAACGAACTTCACTGAAGAACAATATACCATGGGCTTGAATAGTAAATTAATGGGACAAATCAGATTAGTATTGGCAGGCCTTAAATACATTAATAAGTGCGGTTCATTTACTTTAACCAGCGGTATTTTAAGCCATGATCCCATTCCGATGGGAACATCTGCCGCTATGGTCAATGGCGCGATCGATTCTTTTGTCAAAAGTGCTGCGATCGAAATGCCTCATCATCTTCGTATTAATTCAGTAAGTCCTACGGTCATATCGGAATCAATGAATCGTTATGCTCCTTTTTTTCGTGGTTTTGAATCGGTGCCGGCGAGTCGAGTTGCCCTGGCATTTAGCAAAAGTGTCGAAGGTGCGCAAACCGGAATGGTCTATTCTGTAGAATAAAATTTTAGAATCCACATATGATGTCGGTATGTGTCGCTTGTAATCTAGCAATTTAAGGATATTTTAGCATGTGGGTTAGAACCGTTTGTTTTTGTTTCTTTTCATATCTTTTTGCTGGAGAAATAAGGGCGGCTATTCCTGCTGATTTTATATTTCATGATAAACCAGTGGATGCGTTGTGTTTCTTTAATATGGAAGGAAATGAAATTGATTTGAATCAATGCGGGTTAGCAAAAGAAAATTACGTCATGAAAGGGCAAAACTCGAAGCTTATTGCCGAAGGTTTTATAGGTTATAATTGGCAAGATCCCGAATTTTCAGATTCAGCCCAAGGATATAGCTATTATAAGTTCTTTAATGCAGGAGAAAAATTATATTGGCTTTACACTCTTAATAGTGGTGGTGGCACTGGAGTTTTTACTGCCATCCATCTTGTAAAGAGAAATAAGGCGGATATTTTGAATCTTGAAACTTTAGCAGGGGGGGATCGTTGTAATGGGGGTTTACAAAACGTGTCCGAAAGCAACCATCACTTAATCTTTAGTCAAAATCTTACCGCCTATGATCTTATTGCATTATCCAAAGAGCCTGATCCTAGGGTTAAAGCATATGATGATTTGGCTGCTTGCGCTATTTGTTGTGTTGCTAAAGCATATTATAAAGTCGATTCCAATGCACAATTGAAATTTGATTATGTTGATCTAGGAACTATCGCAGATACCAAAGAAATGCCTAATCAAGGTTCACTCCAGTCCTGCTTCAATCAATTATTCATTTCTTATGTTGCGGCAGGTAATTCCAAGCTAACACAAAATACCTTAAATGAGTTTGCTGCAAAATTTAAGCAAACATGTACAAAATTGAATTAAAACCAGGTAGAAAATTTTTATCACTGTGCTTTTATCTCTTATCTTGTGGACAAAAAAGCATGATGTTTTTTTACTGATACGGGTACTCGCTGTAAGCGCTTTGATTTCCGATACTCTGCTTAATTCTTAATTTGAGCTATGCTTATTTCAATAGTCAGAGCAGGATATTGTGGTCTAAGGGAGAAGATCAAGAATGAGTTACTTTAATGCGAAGGACCCAATATGTAAGACTCAAAGATGTCCGGAACAAGTTAGTGTAGTGTTGCTCCCTCGGGCAGTTGATCTGGGTGGATTTCAAGTAGAGCGTATAATCCCCTCTAAGGAGAAAAAAACTGTAGGCCCTTTTGTTTTTTGGGATCAAGCAGGACCAAGCGAACTGCTAACGGGAGGAGGAATCGATATACTTCCGCATCCACATATTGGTTTATCAACCATGACGTATCTATTTTCTGGAAAATTGGAACATCGAGATACACTTGGCAGTTGTCAAATTATTGTTCCTGGCGAAGTGAATTTAATGACAGCGGGTCGAGGGATTGCTCATTCAGAGCGTACGCCATATGAAGCTCGTTTATATCCACATCACTTCTTTGGCATTCAATGCTGGCTCGCATTAGCTATTAACAAAGAAGAAACCAATCCTTCATTCACCCATTATGATAAAAGTGCCATTCCTATATATAATGATGATAAAAATATGAGTTTGCGAATTGTTACTGGCGAATGGATGGGCTCTAAATCATCGGTTATTGCTCCAAATGGTGCACTTTTTGTCGAATGTAAATTAAAACCTCACATTCAATTTAGTATTCCATCCACAGTAGAAGAGCGAGCAATTTATCTTTTAAGTGGTAAGATAACTATTGAGAACATTCCGTATAACGCAACTAGCATGCTTATCCTTAAAACAGGAGTTGAAGTCAAAATAACGGCTACTTCTGAGGTCCATATGATTATCTTAGGTGGGCCCCCACTTGAACAACGACGATATCTTTGGTGGAATTTTGTAGCCAGTTCTAAGGAACGAATTGAGCAGGCAAAATTGGATTGGAACGAAGGGCGGTTTGGGACCATACCTGGCGATGATAAAGAATGGATCCCTTTACCCGAATAAACAGTTGTGCAGTTTAAAATACTTCATTTAAAAGGACCTTGAAAAATGAAAAAATCAGCTCAGGAAACTCAATATCTCAAAGAAGGAACCATTAAAACCAAATTGACCGGTTATAATCTGTTGAATAATTCCAGATTAAATAAAGGGACCGCATTTACTGATCATGAACGGGATGACTTTTCTCTTCACGGTTTATTGCCTCCTCAAGTGAGTACTTTGCAAGAGCAGCAAAAACGTCGCTACGATGGATTGACTGAATTGTCTACTCCATTAGAAAAGTACAGTTTCCTACGGGGTCTCCAAGATAATAATGAAACACTGTTTTACTCGTTGATTATTAATAATATTGAGGAAATGCTTCCTATCGTTTATACCCCCGTAGTTGGTGAGGGATGTCAGAAATTCAGTGAAATATTTCGCAAACCACGAGGTCTATTTCTTAGTTATCCTAATAAGCATTTGATTGATCAAATTTTTTCTCATCCCCGCTATGATCTAATCAAGTGTATCGTTGTAAGTGATGGTGAGCGTATTCTCGGTCTGGGTGACCAAGGCGCGGGAGGCATGGGAATCCCTATTGGTAAAATGGCACTTTATACTGCTTTGGCTGGCATTCCCCCACAATATTGCTTGCCTATTTTACTGGATGTGGGAACTGATAATGAAGAACGATTGGCAGATCCTCTTTATGTTGGTTGGCGACATCATCGTATTCGTGGGGAAGAGTATGATGCATTTGTGGATACTTTTGTATCTGCAGTGAAACGTCGTTGGCCGCATGTTCTTCTACAATGGGAAGATTTTGCAGGCGTAAATGCAACACGGTTATTGGCCCGTTATCGAGATCAACTGTGCACATTCAATGATGACATCCAAGGAACTGCAGCGATGGCGACAGGGACCTTACTTTCTGCTATTAATGTCACTGGAATTCCACTGAAAGAACAAAAAATCGTATTTGTAGGTTTTGGTGGCACGGGACATGGAATTGCTGAATTGATACGAGGGGCTCTTAAAGATGCAGGATTAAGCGATCAAGAAGCCGGCGATCGTATCTATGCGGTGGATAGATACGGACTTCTTGTTGAAGGGGGTAAAGGATTGACTGCGGATCAGGCTACTTTTGCGCGTAAACGCTCCGAAGTATCTGGATGGCAGCTTAGCAATTCAGAAGAAATCGGATTGCTCGATGTGGTTCGCAATGTTAAGCCGACGGTGCTTATTGGCGTTTCAGCCCAACAAGGTGCATTTACTGAAGAAGTGGTCCGTACGATGGCAAAGTATACCGATCGCCCCGTTATTTTCCCGCTTTCTAATCCAACTTCTCATAGTGAAGCAATACCCCAAGATCTGTTTAATTGGACGGAAGGTCGTGCTTTAATTGGAACAGGAAGTCCTTTCGAGCCTGTACAGTACAAAGGGAAAGAATATCATATTGATCAAACAAATAATTCATACATTTTTCCCGGTTTAGCTTTAGGAATTATCTCTTCCAAGGCAAAACTGGTTTCCGATGGAATGATCAAAGCGGCCGCCCTAGCGCTTGCCGAATGCTCTCCAGCCCGAGAAAATAAATCGGCTAATCTATTACCCCCATTGGCAAACCTCCGCTCAATTAGTCTTGCTGTAGCCAAAGCAGTCGGAAAGCAGGCAATATTGGAAGGGCTTGCTGGGGTTAATGAAGCAGGATTTGAGGAGGAGCTTGCAGACAATGTATGGGAACCAGTTTATCAGCCTTACCACATTGACCATTAAGTAGATTCTCAATGATGGTTGGGATAGCCTAATCATCATTGAACCACTTTGGTGTGCGTTGACGTATAATTTAGATAAAAATCATTATGTTAAATATTAATTCAAATTAATGCAACTCTGTGATAAAAATACTGTGGTATGATTTTAAAAATGAAGAATAGTTTCCTTATTTGAAACACAAATAAAGCTAGGCTGGATTCAATTTCATGGGGGATATATCATGAGGAACTCCAAGTTGTCTTTGGATTTAAAAAAGGAATATTCCGAAGATCTATTTTCAAATAATCTCACCTACGAAATTTCTCATGATTACTTAATGGAGTTATTGGATGTCGGCAAATTAAATGTGTGGCAATGGGATTTAGGCACCAATGAAATAATTGATTTTGGCTACTCTGAATCACTATCCATTTTAAATGCAGACAGCAAAGTGGGGCATATCGATCATTTTATAACACGACTTCATCCAGAAGATCGTGAAGAAATTGCCAATGCCTTAGTTAATTCTCTGACCCATTATGAGGACCATTACTCAGATTTTCGTATTCAATCCACTAAAGGACATTATGAATGGGTATCGGCTCGTGGACGTTATATTCGTGATGCAGAAAATAATCCGATTAAAATGATTGGTACCTGGCATTTTATTACCGAACAAAAACAAAATCAGGAGTTAATTAAGCAGCAACAAACGACTCTTGATCGAATATCAAGATGTTATTTTTCCGGAGAAGCAGCCTCCTCATTGTCTCATGAAATTTCCCAACCGTTATCGGCACTGAATTCCTATCTATTAGGTAGTATTTTACGTTTACAGCAAGAGGGGTCCAGTTCAAAGGAGTTCATCGTCGTGCTCCAAAAAGCATTGGAACAAGTTGACCTAATAAGTACTATTATTAAGCGAATGAAACGTTTCGTGACCCATGGAGAATTGCATTTTGAGCGAGTAAATTTAGTTTCATTAGCGAAACAGTCTGTTATCTTGTCAAAATTTTATTCGAATTTTTCAGGAACAGTTCACTATGAATTCGATGAGTATTTGGCCGAAGTCTATTTGGATCGCAATCAAATGCGCCAGGTATTTCTAAACCTTATTAATAACGCTTTTGAAGCAATGTTCGATGCTCAAACCAAAAATCCTTCGTTACTACTTAAGATAAAAAAGCTGGGTACGGAGGTACTGGTATCTATTGTTGATAATGGGCCTGGAGTGCCTCAAGGGGTCCTCAATAATTTATTTACTTCGTGCTATAGCACCAAAGAGTATGGCTTGGGTCTGGGGCTAAGTATTTGTAAAAAAATTATTGAGGCTCATGGCGGGCGCATTAAAATAGAATCAAATACTGCTGGGGAGGGAACTATAAGTTCTTTTAGATTACCTAACCATATTTTGGAATCATATAATGAATAAGACAATTTATATTGTTGACGATGATGAGAATGTATTACGTGCTTTGAAATGGCTTTTTGATTCAATGAGTTTTGAAGTAAAAACTTACTTGGATGCGACAAGTTTTCTCGAACAATATAATTCAAAACATATGGGCTGTTTAATTTCCGATGTGCGTATGCCTGATATGGATGGTCTTGAGCTCCTCGAAAAATTAAAAAGACAAAATAGCTTACTCAAAGTGATTATTATTACAGCGTACGGCGACATCCCCATGGCCGTAAGAGCGATAAAAGCAGGAGCTATAGATTTCATTACCAAACCTATCAATGAGCAGGATTTATTGAAGTTAATTAAAAAATGCCTGGAGCACTACCCCGATCATGTTACACGCGCAATTGATCAATATGAACTTTTGACGGAGAGCGAGTTACGGGCTCTTGACGTTATTTGGAATAAAAATTAATTTTATTTTCTTTTGATAGAAGGAATTGCTCTCGGCGTCAATCTACCCCGCCTTGTTTGAGTGATCATACCCTAACCTATCGTCAACCCATATCTTACGCTCAGAAAATAAACCCTTATGTCCCACGCTATTAAGCCAAAATAATCCTATATCCTTTTAATTAGATCGGACGTTGAATTTATATATTCAATATCCAAGTAAGGCTCTGATCCGATTGGTGTAATCACTTAATGGAGTTTGCATCATAAAATCTTTTAAAGGTGTTTCAATCTCAAAATACAAGATATTGGCTAAAAAACCATAACAACAGGCATCCAGTGAATGGACTTTATTGCCAAATAGATAATCTTTATCTCCTAAAACATAAAGAATCGCTTGCAAATCGTCGATCCCAGATTGATATA
Source organism: Legionella nigrisilvae (assembly GCF_977063395.2). NCBI lineage: Bacteria > Pseudomonadati > Pseudomonadota > Gammaproteobacteria > Legionellales > Legionellaceae > Legionella > Legionella nigrisilvae. The sequence goes on along the minus strand of NZ_CDRUGZ020000019.1, from coordinate 51,072 downwards.
TATCCTTGGAGGAGTACCTACCAATACCCTGGTAATGATATTTTTCAAGATTATATTTTCGTACCTGCTCAAGAGAGGTTTCTGATAATTCAGAAAGTTGTTTTAAGAATTCAGCTTTGAACAACGGCCAGAATTGTTCATCTTGCCAACGCGAATAGGACATAATCCAATATAAATGATTATCTAGCATTCGATTCATCAAAAAATGGATATTTTTTTGTTCCGCGGTTAGGTCATGATCTAAATTCACATATTTTTGTGAAAGATGGTGCAGAATTGTATTACTATCTGTAATAACCTGCTCTTCATCAATCAGGTAAGGTAACTGCCCGCGAGGTGCATTTTGGGTATTAATAATATGCATATGTTGGTAATCAATTTTGGTTAACCGAAGAAAAGTCTCCACTTTTAGTCCAAAAGGATTATTATCCGGCAGGCCAAAAAGCTCGGGATAAGAATACAAAATTATCATCAAAAACCTCCTGTGATTTGCGCATTACCAATATAATAATTTTTAATAAGCTCTCGAGCAAAGCTCGCTTTCTCTATTTATTTTTAGGTGCCGCAATACAAGTGACTTCCACAAGTAAATCAGGCAGTGCTAATGCGGCTACTCCAATAGAAGCACTTGTATAAGAAGAAACGGGGATACAATTTTTTCGGGTGGCAAAATAAGCCTGGCCATTTTTCTCAATATTAACAATGTACGAGGTCATTGAAAGAATGTGCTCTAAGCTTGAGTGAGCAGCATGCAGAGCGTATTCAATATTTTGAAATAGTTGGCGAGTTTGAGATTCAATATCCAAACCGACTATTTTCCCTTCTTTATCTTGTCCTGCTTGGCCAGTGACGAAAATCAAATCATTATATTGAATGCACTGTGTAAACCCATACTTTTCATAAGAAAGTAATTCGGGAACTTCGATTACCTTTTTGGGCATGATTATTCCTTTAACGTCTGTAGATTATCTTCCTCTTAACTACTAAACCGATCGAGAGCTAAGAAGGTCCATTAAGTTTATATGTTCTCACAAACAGCCCCATCAGCGAATATAAATAATTACACCTTTTTTCTTTAGGATCGCATAAATTGTAATTATTTTGCTCTTTTGTTACAAAAATTAACCATTTGTGGGCGGTTTATGGGATGATTTAATATTTGGTTAATAAATAATCAGTATTATATAAGCTATTCCCTTATCGCGCTGGGAAACCAAATAAACCCATAATTAGGGGGAGGCGATATGCCACATTCGGTGACACTGAATCAAAATATTCAAGATTTAATTCACAAATTAGGCTTAATAGATCCAAGTCTCGTTAAACTATTTGAACACCAAACGACCACTGATATAGACACTATAATTACTTGGTATCAAACATGTCCGAAAATTAAGAGTAATGAGGAAGCTTTTTTTTTGGTTACCTCCTTACGCGCTAATTTATTAAGAGAACTTAATAAGTCATTAAATTCCGGAAAACGGGAAGAAGATACTACAAAAACCCCAATGTCTGCAAAAGCTAAATATGCCTTACTTGCCCTTGCGGGTATTACTTTTTTTGGTTGTGAAGGGTTTGATGGTATCACCGCATTTATGGGAATTTTTTCTTCTATACCGTCACTTGCTATTTTTGCGACGGGGCTAGCATTTTCAATTATTTCCATGATTGTATTTTGCAGTTTTGATTTAGTTGAAATCTCAAAAAATCTGGGAGTCAAATCTTCAGAAACTCCCCAATTAATTGATGCGGCACTCGACGAATTTAAACAAATAAAAGCAATGCGTGCACGACTTATACGTCTTGCCAAAGAGGAGACAGTAACCAGAGATGAGCTCGATAAATACCTCAAGCTCGCAAAAATTTTACTGCAAAGGCACAAAGAGCTTGATGAAATTCGCATGGATTTAACCTTAGCCTCTGAGAGTATGTACTTAACTGCTGCAAAATTTCTTACTGCGGGGGTTGCAGGGATGATCTTTTTCAGTGGTGGTTTTTTTGCAGGGCAGACCGTATCTTTAGCGATTGCAAGCTTATTTGTGACGACCATGTCTGCAACCGCATGGCCCATTGTTGTTGCAGCCGTCGTTGTGGGTTTAGCAGCACTTGCTGTGTACTGGTTTGTAGAACGCCCAGGAATTGAAAATCTGATCAGTCGATGGAAGGGATTGGATAAAGAGAAAATAGATGAATTATGTAAAATTGATCTTGTGGATAAAGAGGCAGGGAAACTCAATGACTTAATTAAGGATCTTGATTCTCAAATTAAACGTGTAGATGAAACGGCTGCAGATAAAGCACAAATCGAGAAGATGAAAAAAGAAATAGATCGTTTGAAGCAGGAGAACAGCGAGTTAAATTCAAAAGTAGCGGGAGCAGAACAAACAATAGATCAATTAACGAAACAGCTCAAAGAAAGACCAGTAATGGAATCTGAACCTGCAAATGCTGGTTCTGTAGATGCTCCAATGGCTCCATCAGATCCCACTGACTCATTCCAAATTTACGGATCCTCAGCTGCTGGTCATTCTTTTTTTGGTATGAAAAAATCAGCATCTACTGGAAATCTCCTTCATTTAGCACGAAAAGAGAATACAACACCTAAGTGGATTTAGCGGCCTGTATTAGTTTAGTTAATACAGGCTCGCAACTGTTTATTTTTTATAATAAGGGCGTTAAAGTTGATTCGCTGTCTAACGTGATATCCTGTTCCAATAAACTGCCCTTTTTTCCCGAAGTAGCTAAGAAACCATTCTTCATAAGCCCCTGTATTAATCGGTTCTGGGTCGCAGGTTGTTGCCAGATGGGTATTGTAACCGGTATTTGCCCAAGAGCGGTGGGAGGTTGCGGAATTGGTTTTCTACCAGGATTAAGTTCATTTTCCTCGGTCTCCAGTAATTTAAGTTGCTCGGAAGTAAGTGTTTCGACTTGACTGGAATAAATAAAAGGTAACATACGAAGCTTGAAAACCAACAAGAATGCCTCGAATTTACTACTTAACTCAGTGTATCCATATTGTGATGGTGCTGCATATGTGGCCTGTAATTGAGAAGGTGATAAGATCTCAATGTGATTGAGATCAGTACGGTAATAAATCTTATTATCATCTCCTAGTAAAATTAAAGGCTGGGGTTGGCGATATGCATCATCAATATCCGGCATTTGCTCCAGACCCCCATATTGAGTCTGTTCAGGCAATTTACTCCCGTTAAATACAAAATTTAAATCTTGTAAGGAACAGGTCATTCCTGCCAAACAAGCTTGTTTATTAAAATAATTATTGGCAATATTAAAATCATTATCTCCACTTGTTGTAACTGGGGGCTCACTATTATCGGGTGATGGATCGTAAATGCGTTTGGTATAAACAGTCACTTTGTTTAATTCATCATGTAAATTGTTGACTAAAATACTCCCCCAAATTCCAAAATGCTGTGGAAGCAGGGCACGTAGATCCCCCATAAATGAAATATGTCCGGCAGCAAAATGATCGGTATAGTAATGGAAACAAAAAAACTCCATGCCTAGTGCCAAAGCCTGATATCGATGGGCTAGATCGTGCAATTTGTCTTTATCCAATCCATTAGGCGTCAGTTTTAGAAGCTCAAGGAGGGCACTAAAGTCCTTATTTTTTGATTGATAATCTGGGTGAGTAATATATTGTTTTAACTCATAGTAAATACGCGCATATTTGAGAGCTATATGATGGCCTATCGTATATACCCGAACGGACCATGGAGTAAAATGTGATAAATTTCTGTTCAAAATGTCGCTGTAATTTTTTACCCTCAGAGCAAACATGAGTTGTTGTACATAAAAATTCAAAGTACTCGAAAAGGGGATGTAGTTTCCATTATTAATAGTATAAATCGTATCGATATCACTTTGGTGGACCTGGTTATTGGCCAACCTTTTATAAGAGTTGATTAATTTTAATTCCTCATCCTGCGTAACTGGCTTTTTAATTAAATATTTACCTAAGGTCTCACCAGCCCCTGTGCGATCTAAAGTTTTTCGTTTCTTCTTAAACTCACCAACGCTTGGTAAATCAAGAGAGACCTCTTTTCCACCGAAATAGTCGCCAGACATAGCGATAATGACGCCTGCAGATACATTTAAACCAATGGGTTCAGGAAGACCAAATTCATTAAACCCTTGTACTTGCAAGCGCAAGCCTCCCTTCTCATCGATGGTCACGTAGGGATTGCCCTCTAAGCTCTCCCAATCTTGAAATCGTAACGCATCACCCAGTTCCGTGTGTTCATTGGTGTTCATAAGCAAGCTCCCATTTTTATTTTTATTACGCTTTAAAAATCAATGAACTTCTGAGTCCGTTAACATAATGACCTAGCATGTCAAAATGCAAACCGATCAAGTTCTGTCCAAATATTCGTTTTGGAAAAAGAGGGATAAAAAATAAATATAGAAGTGGGATCCAATATTTTCAAATAGGACTGGTGGCTACCAGTTATCTCAGAGTTATATTTCCCATCTATAATTAAAAATAATCCAGCCGGTGGAGTTGATTATGAAAGATGAGAAAACAGAGCAACGGGTAGGAACAAATCGCAATACCTTATTTTCGTCAGACGATGCTACCCCAGCGAATACGGTCTCCTCTAAAGACCGCCTGAAAGATTTTGATGCTTCAAAACAAGAGCAATGGCTCGAATACAGTAAAAAAGTGATTCATGAATTGGGCTCAAAAGTATCCTCTTTTCCAAAAGAACCGCCAATCGTTCATAAAGATATTAATTGTCCTCCTGATATGTTGAGCTCCCAGGTAGGCTGTACTTATGCTTGGTTAGCGGATAAACGCCGTGAAGTAGCAAAAATGTTGAAACAAGGCCCGCTTAGACATCAATTTGGATTAATTAATAAACCAGGTTTTATGTCCACAGATGAGTTTAATCTATCAAAACATCTGCCTACCCAAAAGGATAAGATTTATGAACATTTGAAGAATTTGATTGAACAAAAGAATGAACATGTAGAGGTAAATCGACAAGAACATAAATCAGAAGAAGGGGCAAAATACACGATTAAAATTAAATTAACCCCAGAGGAGTTTGATTTATTACATAAGAAAAATACCACATCACAATTTCCCTTTATTGAGGATGATGTAGTTCTTACAATTACCTTCGAAGATTATGGGAAGAATGATAGTAAAACAGGGATAGTTATTGATCATTGTCCTACTCCTTTTCATCAGGATTATCGTGATCGCTCAAGCTATTTTCAGGTGCAATTTGAATTAATTCAACCTTATTTTCAGGATTGTATGGAGTGGACTCCTGATCAAGATATAAAGGAATTTCTTAAAAGTGCAGGAAAACTTGCTTATAGTCTTGCTCGATTACAACCCGTTGGCCGAGGAAACTCTGCTATTGTTGAATGGATGGTCAGAGGCCTTGCCCATGAAAAAAATATTGAATTAGGACCCTTTAATCACAATGAGTTAGGTTGGGATTTTAAAGCCTTCCTAACTCCGAATATCGATGACTATGCTCAGTGGTTTGCTGAAAAAGCATTTACGGGATATGTATTAACACACAATGAGGAATCCATTCCTAAATTATAAAATTGCGAAAAGTTAGATTACGGTCCCTAAATTTTAGAACCATCCCAGGGTTGCATTAGATGCAAGAATGACATTTTATCAATCTCATTTTTTCCCAGAAGCGGAATCTGCGCAACGCTTGCTATGATTATTTAAGCCAAATTTATACCTGCCCTTTATTTTATAAAGAACGTTGATATTTAGAGTGAAATGTATTGTTAGATGATGAATATGTTGGTAATAATAAAAAAAATGAACCTAAAAATGGATAAGTAACAGGTGTTTAAAAGGTCAGGCAGATCAAAATGCATTCTATAGGAACCTGGTGGTTATGGTTGTTTTTTATTGTTTTAATACTCATTGTCTTGAGTATTGACCTTATTTTTTTGACCCGAAAAAAAGAAGGCCCGGCTTCATTAAAGTTATCTATAATGTGGGTCACGGTTTGGATTGTCTTAGCTTTACTTTTTAACACATTTTTATGGGTGTATCTAATGCAAAACGAAACAACCCATATAGCCAACCAAAAAGCACTGGAATTTTTTACAGCTTATTTAATTGAAGAATCATTATCGATCGACAATATATTTGTATTTGTCATGATATTTAAATATTTTTCTGTACCCATGAAATATCAGCGTCGACTTTTATTGTTTGGTGTATTAGGCGCAATTTTTATGAGAATCATACTCATTGTCTTAGGTATATGGTTGATCAATAAATTTCATTGGATTTTTTATCTATTTGGCTTATTGCTTCTTTATTCCGCGTCAAAATTTTTTACTTTATTTAAAGATGAGCAATTTATTGCGAATAATTTTATTCTAAGAACATTAAGAAAATTTTTTCCAATAACAAAAACAATTTCAGACGAACGTTTTATTATTAAGAAGAATAAGTCGTATTTTATGACTCCTTTATTTGTGGTTCTTATTTTTATCGAAGTAAGCGATTTAATTTTTGCTATTGACAGCATTCCTGCAGTATTAGGTATTACCCAAGATCCATTTATTGCTTGTTCCTCGAATGCTTTTGCCATACTGGGATTGCGATCCTTCTATTTTATTTTGGCGCACATCCAAAATAAATTTTATTATCTTAATTATGGATTGGGTTTAATCTTAGGCTTTGTGGGGATAAAAATGATTGTGCATGACATCATTGATATTCCTGTAGTAATAACACTTGCAATGATTGTACTCATACTCGGTGGCTCAATTGTAGCGAGTAAATTGTGGCATAATAAAGTCGATTAAAACGCTCGTGGGATTAACAATCAAAGGATATTCATGGAGCAATTCTTTATTTTCGTACTGGTTGGCGTTATTGCACAAATAGTTGATGGTGCAATGGGTATGGCTTATGGTGTGATTATTACCGGGGTATTAGTCACTTATGGTATTTCCCCTGCGGTAGCAAGTGCTACAGTGCATACCTCTGAGATTGTTACAACAGGTATTTCAGGTTTTTCCCATGCAATGTTTAAAAACATTGATTATGCTTTATTTAGACGTTTAGCTATCCCCGGTGTTTTAGGGAGTATCCTGGGTGCTTATGTTTTAACAAAAGTTTCAGAAAAGGTGACAAGGCCTTTTATTGCAGTTTATCTAGTCATCACGGGCGTATTTATCTTATACCGAGCCTGCCAAGGTGGTAAAATCATCAAGCTCATAAAAAATTTTATGGTAAAACGAGTTACCCGGCGTGCATTGCCTTCAAATCATGCCCGCGGGTTAATTCCTCTTGGATTTTTTGGTGGTTTCTTTGATGCCACAGGGGGCGGTGGGTGGGGATCCATAGTTAATTCCACATTACTGGTGCAAGGCACGACGCCTCATTACACTATAGGTTCAGTTAATTTAACTGAATTTTTAATTACTCTTACTACTTCTGCTACCTTCTTTTTCACAATTGGGATCACTCATTGGTTAATAATTATAGGATTGATTGTTGGGGGCGCAATTGCTTCCCCTTTTGCCGCTTACCTCGTTCGTTATATTCAACCCAGAATCATCATGTTGTTGGCAGGAGTAGTAGTCATATTACTCGGACTTCACTCAATTTTTAGAATATTTATGAAGTAGGGGATGTTTAAACTGGAGAGAATAATTAATCAATCCATTAAGATCATCAACAAAGATGTGCTATCTAATGAAATAAATGTTTTATGATTGTTTCGATAAAAAGATAGACGAAGCTGGCATAAAAAAGAATCCCAATATACCCTAAAACAAGGAGTACACCGTCACGTTCTATTAATCCCAAACTAAAAATAATAAGAAGTGCCGCAAAGATAAAGTTACTCAATGGGATAGGTAGCATTAAAAAAATGGCTAAACAAAAAATAAGTATTCCATTGATTATTTCCATACACCGAGAAGTCATGAATTCCCAGCGTGGTTTCAAAAAGTATTCGATTTTAGTCAAATAAGGTACGGTGGCATAAATCACTTTAGAAATAGTTTTTTGATGAATCGTACGTTTGGCTATAACTTGGGGTAACCACAATGTCTTTCTGGCAAATACCATTTGGCAGGCAAAAAGTGCTATTGGTACGCTAAATACCACCGAAACGCCGGGGATTGTAGAGAAAGGTAAAGCACTGGGTAAAGCAAAAAACAACAACACAATGCCAAACGCACGCTCTCCTAGAATTTGTAAAATTTCTTGATAGGTTAATTCGCCCTTTAAATCCTTGTGGTTGGCAATCTCCAAAAGGATATCAGAAGAGTGTGTAGTCGTAGTATCCATAATAACTCGCAGTTATAACAAGACATCATATTTATGTACTATCAAAGAATAGAACAACATTTCTGATGCGAAGAAGAACTTCAATCTTAAATTATAACGACAAGATTTCACAACGTCGCAGAGAATAAATTATCCCAAAGGTTTAGGAAATTTTTGTAAATAAAGCATACCAAATTGATAGGAAGCATAATCTGTAATATGGCCTACATCCCGATATACCGGGATACCATTGATTTCCGCTTTACAAATATTTTGCTCACATTGTACCTCCTTTGGATCTATTATAATCAATTGAGGATATTTATTTTTCATTATGATAAATAGTTGTTTAAACCACTGATCCTCATTAAAAGTAAAATCACATTCATGGGGGGTGTAGGATGTTCTTAATTTAATATGCTTAAAAAAGCAATCATGAAAATTATTTTGCATTAAAGCGGTGGAGTGCATCAATACGGGCTTTGCTCCAGATTGGGTGATGATTGAGAGTGCTTTATCCAAGGCTTCTTCCAATCTTTTTTGGGTCAAGGGTAAAGAGCGTTGATCATCCACGTTATTTATGATGTTTTCTGACAAATAATCAGCCCATAATTGTCCAATGATGACATAATCATAATGGTTACTTTGGATCATCTGATAATATTTTTGGGTAAGTTCATGGCAGAGGGTATAAACTTGCTTTTTAAAGTGCCACCAATCATAGAGATAAATATCAGGTAAGGTTAAGCAAGAGGATACAGTTTGCATTAAAATGGAGACATTTGCTGCTTGTCCTAATACATCGATAAAGCCCCAATAATGATTGGAAAAGGAATCCCCGATCATCAAGGCACGCTTACTATTCAATTTCTTTGAGCCAGCGAGGCATTGCATATTAATTTCATGCTTGTGGTCGGTAATACACAAATCCCTCAGTTGACTGCTGTATTGATCTAATTGTTGATATACGGCTAATAGTTCGCCGTCAAACCGCTGTGGAAACCCATGGTTTTTTTTTATTACGTAGTCAGTCAGGTGAACCAGCAGTATGGGGACTAATAATAGAAGCACAACGGTATAACGAAATGGCATGTTCTTCCAGCGTTTAGAAGGTTTTTCAATAAAATGCCAAGAGAGATAGGCTAAAACAAAAATAAGCCCAAAAGCAGCGCACAAAACACGAGGGGTTTCTATAATGCTTTGATATCTTAGCACTGAGAACACAACCCAATGCCAAATATAGAGTGAATAAGACAACAGACCAATAAATACTAGAGGTTTGCTCGAAAGTATTTGGCTCAAAAGGTTTTTAGGAGAACACGTTCCTAAGGCAATAAGGAGTCCAGTTGCACTACAAACAACAAATGCATCTACATCCGGATATCCTGCTAACTCGGGATTAAGTCGAGCAATATAGATCAAGGTTATAAATGCCAAACCGCCAATAAGGTTTAAAAGATATTTATTGATAGAGCCGACTGTCATCGGAATAAATGCAACACAAGAGCCGGTTAAGAATTCAAAGACTCTACTGGAGAGCAAGTAATACGTATGTGCAGGGAATGTTCGGGCATTGTATAAAGATACTAATAAAGTAAAAAAGGTCAACCCAATTAGAATAGGAAGCAAATATCTCTTAGGGGAGAAACGATATAAACAATAGATAAAGAGAGGTAAAAGTAAATAGCATTGCCATTCTATTGAAAGAGACCAGGTATGCAATAAAGGAAGTTGATGCGTATCCGGTGAAAAATAACCCGTTGTCGTTTTATCAAAGAATAAATTGGACAAAAATAAAGACGTTTTGCGAGCACTTCTGCTGTATTGCATTAAATCATCAGGTAAAAAAAACAACAAAGTCGAGGTGGTTGCCAAAAAAAGCAAACAAATAAAAACAGGTTGTAACCGCCAGAGTCTCCGATTATAAAAATCTAAAAATGAAAAGGAATTATTTTGGAGGGATTCATGAATAATCCGCGTAATGAGAAAACCGGAGATGACAAAAAATACATCGACTCCTATAAATCCGGAAGGAAAAAAAGAGAGTCCTGCGTGATAAATTAAAACCAATATAATCGCAATGGCTCTAAGTCCATCAATATCGGGACGGTATTTCATTCACGTTCAAACAAAAAGTCCCAATGCTATCACCTTGATTAAAATTTATCTATTTAATAAATACGTTATTTTTAAACAATGAGGTGTCTGGTTTATAGGACAACCCGTTTTATTTGAGCGATACTATTATAATCGATAGTTCGAATTTATGAGGAAATGATGGATACCTTACGAACGTTTTTTGCCATTCTTCTCCCAAAGGAAACGCAAGTTCCTCTTTCTGATAGCTTAAAGACATTACAACCCATCATGTCCTCTGAATACATTCGCTGGATACCTATAGAAAAAATGCACATCACATTACAGTTTCTCGGAAACTTACCACAAGAGAAGTTGATGGCTGTGGTTGAAAGCGCGCGCAGTGCAATAAAAACCCTACCCGCATTTCGACTCGAATTCGGTCCTTTTGAATGGTTTCCCACCTTACGACATCCTAAGATTCTTTCGCTATCCGTTCAACCTCAAGTAACTTTAGCGATATTGGCCGATACAATTGGGAGCGCCCTAACTGCTTTAAATATTCCAATTGAAAAACGCCCATTTCGTGGGCACATGACAATGGGAAGATTAATTCGAAGAGGAGTGCCCTATGAACTATTGGAGACTATAAAGAAACCAACTATCCCTGCAATCATTGTTAATAAAATTCATCTTATAGAAAGCAAAGCCGATAAAGGTAGGCAAAATTACTATCCATTAGCAGAGTTCAGATTAGCCTCCGCTTAGACGGTTTTCTGGCTTCGTTCATCTCAACCATAAACACGCAACAAATACTCCATGATTGCACGTAATCCCATGGCTTCCCCGCCTTCGGGTTTCCCGGGTTTACTTTGCTCACTCCATGCCATAATGTCAAAATGTATCCAAGGGGTGTGTTTAGTAATGTATCGTTGTAGAAATAATGCCGCAATAATCGCTCCCCCATAGGGATAGTCAGTGCAATTGCTCATATCAGCAACAGATGAGCGCAAAAATTTTTCATAAGGTTCAAATAAAGGGAGTCTCCATACAGGATCAACTGCTTTATGTGAGGCCTCGATGAGACCTGATGCTAAAAAATCATCATTAGTAAAAAATGCTGCTATTTCCGTTCCTACAGAAACACGAGCTGCTGAGGACAAGGTAGCAAAGTCAATCAATAATTCAGGTTCTTCTTCACAAGCCCTTACAAAAACATCGGCTAAAATCAGACGTCCTTCCGCATCTGTATTATCAATTTCTACAGTTAAACCATTACGCATAGTTAGAACATCACCAGGCCTAAAAGAACGGGGTCCAATAGCATTTTCTACGGCGGGAATAAGTAAATGTAAACGAATAGGTAAGTTCTTTTTCATAATCCAGTGAGCAAGACCTATCGCATGGGCCGCACCACCCATGTCTTTTTTCATTATTCGCATCCCGTAGGAGGATTTAAGATTCAATCCCCCCGTATCAAAACAAACCCCTTTGCCCACTAAGGTAATCCGAGGATTTTTTTCATCACCCCAGATTAAGGAAAGCAGGCGTGGCTCTGATTGGGAGGCACGGCCCACAGCATGAATGGCAGGAAAATTTGCCTGCAACAATTCATCGCCAATCCATTGTTTGAACTGTGCGTTATGTTCTGCGGCTAAAGCTTCAACTGTATTTGCCATTTCTTTAGGCCCCATTTCACTCGCGGGCTGATTGATTAGATGACGTACCAAAAAATGGGCTTGGACTGAATCGATCAAATTTGAGAATATTTCTTCCTCAATGACTAAGACCCTAGGAGAAGGAAAATCTTTTTTGTATCGCTCAAAACGGTATTGCGCTAAAGCCCAATATAAGGCGGCTTCCTGAGAGCAAGGTTCTTGCAGTTGGTAATGGTTTGCTGGCAATAATAGAGCAGCATGAGCCATTGCTAATATCTGAGATTCATTACCAGTTCCTACATAGACTTTCTCTAATAAACCCTCGGTATCGTGAAATAAGCAATATTCACCAATTGCACCATTAAAATGAGTTTGAACAAAATAATTACGTTCTTTAGGGCTTAATGTCGTATTTTGTTCTTGGAATTGCTTTGGAGAAATTAAATAAAGCGGAATGGAGTTGACACGATTGATTGTATAAAAAAGCTCAGCATGCATGTCAGGATCTCCAAAAACTAGTGAAATGATTTTTAAATTGATTATTAATTATCTATTCTGAATTTATTTTTGTCAAAAAAGAGAAGAATAGCAATAGGAGCCAGGGTGCAGCGAAGCGAAACTCGGACCCCACCCGCTGCGACCAGGCTATATCTGGAACATACAAAACAGGTTTATTGTTTAAATCTTTGATACAGTCCGATTAAATCAGCTTCGCCGATAACATGTCCAGTCATGGCATTCAAAACTAAATCTCGCGTTGTACCATCACCTAAATTTAAGACGGTATCTAAAGCATATAATTTAAAATGATAACTATGAGCAATTCCAAAAGGGGGGCAAGGGCCTCGATATCCTAACCCATCCCAACTGTTTTTTGCATTTGCGGCTCCTGTAGGTACTGGGCTTCCTGCATCTAATTGGTGCACGTCGGAAGGTATATTAAACAAAATCCAATGCGTCCAGACGCCATCAGGAGAATCGGGATCGTCTACAATCAAGGCAAACGATTGTGTTTTAGGGGGAATATTACTCCACGTTAAAGGAGGGGATTGATCTGCTCCAGTACACGTATAAGAATCTGGAATTAGTGAATTCATTTTAATGTCTGGGCTTTTTAAGGTGAGAGAATAAGCACTATTGTATTGAAACATAGAAAGTACTAAGAACAGAAGAAGAGAATATTTTTTCATAATATTTTACTCCGACTCATCTAATAAAAGATTAGATAATAAAGTATGGCACGGAAATTACCTAGAAAAGAAAAAACAAATACCGAGGAGAATTTTTTAATCTAAAAGAGACGTTATTCCTAGAGTATAATGGTTTTTTCAAGTAGTGTTTTCATCGTATCGAGTTGCTTTTTAATCCGTTGTCCAAGATATAAATAGGATATGAAATGACAAGTGAATGTGTTATTGATTTAATCGTGGCAAAAAAAGAAAAATCGTTTATTGTTTTTGAAGACAAGCATTTTATAGCCTTTTTGGACTCTCGACCTCTTTTTCCAGGCCATACTCTGTTAGCTCCTAAAATGCATATTAAAACAATGTATGAGGTTCCTGAGCCTATGATCGCTCCTCTTTTTTTACTCACGCAAAAACTGGGGACTGCGGTTGAGAAAGCAATGGATGCGGCAGGAAGTTTCATTGCAATGAATAATACAATCAGCCAAAGCATACCTCATCTCCATATACATATTGTTCCTAGAAATAAACACGATGGACTTAAAGGTTTTTTCTGGCCGCGAACTCATTATAAGAACGAAGCCGAGATGCATGAAGTGCAAGAAAAAATTTGTAAGCAGTTGAAAACACAAGCCTAAAGAACCTATTCAAAGTTCATAACAAAACTCATTGGTTGCTTTGTAATGCACTTGCTTGGTTTTGGCGCCCTGTTTTTTTAATTGCATTATCAATGATTTATTATTAAAAGTTTCCACCCATTTTTTAATCTTTGACAGAGGCCATCTGTGCTTATAAATGACCTCACCATGACTATCCAATTCTTTGACAACAAGTATTCTGGGTAACTTAAACGGTAACGCATCCTCATTCAAAATGAGAATAGCTAAAAAGATGCGTAATGAATAAAAAGAGGGATGAAAGTCACCACTTCGATGGTTAATATTTTTTAAAGTAGTGCATTTGGTGTTGGTAAATTTTATATTGCCAGCAGTTTGGCATTGCGCTTTATTCTGGGGTTTCCCAGTCATTTGAAAATGTTTAGGAGCATTTATATTGGGTCTGGTTTCCCTGGCGAACCATACACGTCCGTCCATATCAACTAAAAAACGGAGAGTAGGATCTTCCCTTTTTGAACGCTTTTCTTCAAGTAATTTTTCCAAAGTGGATAAAGACTCAATGAAATAAGTACATTCTTCGTGATGAACTTTATTAATTAAATGAAAACAATTGGAGAAATCAGGTGCTACAGAAAAAAACTCTTCATGGAGTTTAGGGTAAAACAACATACAACGTACCTCTTATTCCTTTGGGCTAGATTGCAAACATATAGTCCTTAGTGTATCTAAGGAAAAAACAGTTGCGGATTTTTCCATTCTTGCTTTACAAGGTCAATAGTATATTATTGATTTTAGTCCCAAAACTGATTCAGTTTGAATTTAATAATAACCGGGATAATCATGTATTTTCTCTCATTTATACTACTAGGATGGTTTACAATGACTTCTAATTTATCAGCAGCTGATACCCAACATCATGATAATGCATATGATTATTCATTCCATACATTACGCGGACATGAAAAACTACCTTTGTCCTCTTTTAAGGGAAAGGTGTTGATTGTAGTAAATACCGCGTCAAAATGTGGTTTTACCCCACAATACGCACGTTTAGAAAAACTGTATGAAACCTATAAAGATAAGGGCTTAGTTATACTCGGAATTCCTTCAAACGATTTTGGTGGCCAAGAGCCGGGGACTGAGGAAGAAATTGCTAGTTTTTGCCAAGTTAATTATGGTGTAACTTTTCCGATGGCCGCCAAGGAAGTAGTTTCAGGAAAAGATGCGCATCCTTTTTATCTTTGGGCTCGACAGAAATTAGGGTTTGGTACCGCACCAAAATGGAATTTTCATAAATATCTCATTAACCGTAACGGAGAACTTATTGATTATTTCTATTCAACTACTTCTCCAGAATCAGGAAGATTTATCAAAGTTGTTGAGAAAGCACTGGATGAGAAAGCATGATTTAAAAGGACGAAATGGAACCTGGGGATTCAAACCAATGTAGTTCCCGAGGTTCCAATCGATTGAATCAGAAAACTTATTTAATAAATTACCCCGCATCATATCCGCCCGCAACAGCGTTATATACTTGTACGATACCATCGAGTAATTGAGCTTTTTCTTGAATTAAAGTTAATTTACTGCGGTCAAGATTTATTCTTGCATTAATTACATTGCGATAATCCCTTGCTCCAGATTTATATTGGGCTTGTGCAATAGCAAATGATTTTTTAGCTGCTAAATATCCTTTGTAGGTTTGTAGGTATGATAAATTGTTCTTTTGCTGATTGGTAAGCGCATCATCTACATCTGCGAATGCTGAATGAAGGGTTCCTAGGTAATCATAATAAATGGCTTTGAATCCAGCTTTGGCTGATTTGATATTTTGATAGGAACTGGCATTGAAAATTTTTGTTGATGCAACCGCTTCAGCAATCCAAATGTTCGTACTCAATTTTAAAAGATGGGTTAAATCAACTGATGCTCCGCCAATTAAACTTGTGAGCGCAATTGTTGGGAAAAATGCAGAATATGCCACGCCAATTTGCGCTTGTGCTATTTTTAAGTTATTTAAGGCGATCATAATGTCAGGACGATTTTTTAAAACTGCTGAGGGTAAAGATTTAGGAATCAATTGATTAACATTTAAAGAAAATAAACTACGATGAGTAGCAATAGGACCGGGGTTTTGATTCAATAAGAGGCGAATCGTATTCTCACTTTGTGCCACGATATTTTCAATTTGGGGAATATTTGCTTCTTCTTGGGCAATTTGTTGATCTAAATTAGTAATTGTCTCGATAGTACTGGCGCCTTTTTTGAATCGTATTTGTTCGAGTTGACGTAGTTTTTTTAAGTCTGTACTCAGACGGATCTCTACTGCCAATTGTTCTCGTTGACTCAAGAGCATAAAGTATGCCCCGCTCATTTGGCTCATGATACCTAATTTTATTGACTGGGATTGAGCTTCTTCCATTGCAAGGGAAGCTTTTGCTGATTTAATGTTGCTGATATTATTTAAGATATTTAAAGTGTATCCTGGAACAAACCCGGCGTTGTATCCCCTAAACCTCAGGCTGGAGAGGTTTCCAAAAAAAGGATTATTTGTCAATTGGCCTCTGGGAGTAATATGGGTATTCCACGTTCCCCCAGTAAAACCGGTAGCGCTGGCATCAAGAGTTGGGATCCAGGCATATTGAGCCGCTTTAAGTTGTGCTTTTGCTTGTTCAATTGTCGCATAAGAACTTCTAATCGAATCATTACAGGCTAGGGCTTGGGCCATAAGCTGATTAAGCTCTGGATCGTGCAGTTTTTTCCACCATGCAAAATGACTTAAATCGGCGTGGTTATTGAGATATTTGATTCCACTTCGGGTACTTTCAGGATAACTTACCTTTTCATGAAGAATGCAGTTTTTACAACATCCTCCAAGTAACAGGGCAAATAGATTGAGCAAGATAATTTTTAGTTTCATAATTTGGCCAATTCAATAAATTTATTAATCGAGCTTCGTTCTAAATATTTTTCCTGTTAAAAGAATCAGAATAAAAGCGATCAATAAAATAGGTAAAATATTAGGGATAATTTGCACGAGTGTATTGCCTTTCAGTAAAATCCCACGCGTAATTCGGACAAAGTAGGTCATGGGAAGACAATATCCAATAAGTTGTGCCCACGTAGGCATACCATAGAACGAGAAAATATAACCGGATAAAAACATTGAGGGTAATTGATAAAAGACACTCAGTTGCATTGCTTGCATCGGCATGTGTGCGAGAGTAGAAAATATCATTCCTACCATTAAACTGGCGATAATAAATGGCGCCACAGCAATATACAGCAAAAGAATGCTGCCTTCCGTAGGAATATGAATTAATAACTTACCAAAAATGAGAATACTAGTGAGTTGTAAATATCCTAAAACAATATAAGGGATAACCTTACCCAGAATGATCTCCAAAGGTTTTAATGGAGTACTTAAGAGCATTTCCATCGTGCCGGATTCTTTTTCTGAGGTAATAGCGGTTGAAGTTAGCATTACCATGGTGAGGGTAAGCAACACACCAATTAAACCAGGAACAATATTATAAGAACTGGTGTTTGATTCGTTATAAAGCCGGTGAATGTTGAGATTGACGCTTCTATCCAAATGGCTTGGAGAGGGTGAGCCTAAACCTTGTTGATTGAACCTATTCAGAGTTTGATTCAATATGGGAAGCGCATTACTAAGAGCACTGGCGCTGCTTCCAGGATCGCTCCCATCGATTTCAACCAATAATTGGGGATTTTCTTTGCGAATGTACTTCCGAGTAAAATTGGGAGGGATAGTAAAAGCGAGGCTTATTTTTCCATTCGCGAAATCTTGATTTTTCTTGTCTTCATTTAATAGTTCATTCTTTACTTTAAAATAGCCTGAAGCCTCAAGTGCGCTGACATAGCTTCTCGTTAACGGGGTATTATCATAACTGATGATGGTAGTGGGTAAATGTTTTGGATCGAATTGAATTGCAAATCCAAAAAGAATTAACAGCATAATCGGTAAAATAACGAGCATCGCAATAGTGCCCCGATCGCGAGTGACAAGAATAAATTCTTTACGTATTAAACCCCCGAGGCGTTTTAGAGATATTCCTTGTAATATACCCTTATAGTTCATCGCATTAATCCGATAAAAACCTCTTCAAAAGATGGTGTGATCTCTTTAAATGAAAGATGATTGTTTTCCTGAATGGCCTGGTCTAATAAGTTATGATCTCGGGATGAAATTCGCAATTCATTATTTACAATGGATGCTAATAGTTTTGGCTGCGAAGCAAGTAATTGCTCCATTACTTTATTTTGTTCTTTCCGATTTACTTCTACGACATAGGTTTTGACTTTTGATTGTGGAATTAAATCTTTGGTGCGGCCGGTATATAATAATTTTCCTAAATTAATATAGGCCAGATCGGTGCACTTTTCCGCTTCATCCATATAATGGGTCGTTACCAAAATAGTGGTGTTATCTCGCGAGGAAATTTTATGTAAATAATCCCAAAATTCTTTACGCGCTTTGGGATCGACACCGGCTGTCGGTTCATCCAAGAATAATAATTGAGGTTTATGCAATAAACTGCATGCTAAGGCTAAGCGCTGTTTCCATCCTCCCGATAAATTACCTGCTTTTACGTTTTGATAGTCTCCGAGCCCAAGTTCGCGGATCATCTCTTCTATTGTCTGAGCCGAATTTTTTATTTGAAAAATATCTGCAATAAAGCGAAGGTTTTCATGAACAGTTAATCCCGTGTAAAAGCTGAATTTTTGAGGCATATAGCCGGTACGCTTTTTTATTTCATCGCTTTGAGTTTTAATATCATATCCAAGACAACATCCTTCTCCATCGGTAGGTGTTAAAAGACCACAGATCATTCGAATAGTCGTCGTCTTGCCACTACCATTTGAGCCAAGAAAACCAAATATGGAGCCTCTTTCTACTTGTAGATTAATATGATCGACCGCGATTTTCTTATCGAATTTTTTTGTTAATTGTTTTACATCAATTACAAAATCACTCATCAAGCTAATTCCAAGGTAACAGGTTGCCCGAGATGAATTTTTTCAAGATCAGGGCTATCAATTTTTGCTTCGATTCGGAACACAAGACGTTGACGTTCCTCACGGGAATAAATAATAGGGGGAGTGTATTCAGCAATATTTGAAATAAAGAAAATATGTCCTTCCGCAAAATGTTCATTGTGGTCAGTCTTAATCTTAACGTGCTCATTAAGACGTAATTCAGCAAGTCGTTCTTCAGGAACAAAAAATATAGCCTTAATATTATTTTTGATAATCAAGGAAAGCACAGGCGCACCTGCTTGGACAAACTCACCTTGGGTATAATATGTATCAAACACAATTCCTGAATCAGGTGCAAAGTTTTCCTTGCGGGTCATCTGCCATTTTTTATCGGCGGTATCAACTTGATTGTTTTTGATTCTAAAATCAATATCATTAAGTTGCTCTTTTGAAATGTTTAGATCTCTTTTGGCTGCATCAAGATCATTTTGACTTGCTGCATTTTGCTTGCGCATCTCCAAAGTACGACGGTAGTTAATCTCATTGTAATTGAGTTGGGTCACAATTTGTTGACGTTGAGCAAGTAAATCTTTGTTAGTTAATTTACTCATTTTGACATTATACAATTCGCTGGTTTGCTCAAGCTTAAATAAAAATTGATTCGTTTTGACTAACTGTCCTCTTAATACAGCTAAATCAGTCAGCCGGCCGCCAAAATCAGCTGACAAATAAACCAGGTCGGTATCAATATATCCACTAAATATCTTATTTTCTTTTTCACAGGCTGTGAGCAATAAGAGAGTCAAAACAACGAGCAACAGTTTCTGCATTTCAAACCCATCCTGAGCTTTATTACGAACTGCTCAAATTTTAGCAGCTATGCAATCTTGGGGTATTTAATTTATGTATATTAAGCTCAAGAATTCTATGTGTCAAAAAGAGTTGATCTTTTAAGGAAGGTCTCAATTTAGAGACAGATTCCCGACTTTATTCCACGAACGGCAGCTATTGACCTAGGCATAGTAACATGTTACACCCCAACCCAGAATTAAGTCACTAAGTAGTCAAAATCACAAAGGAGTATCTGATGAATTATAAATTTTTTTGTAGTCTAACAATCGCTGTCTCTTCTTTATTGACCCAGTCTGTTTATGCAGAGCAAAAAACAATTGCTTATAAGAATGAACGAGGATCAATTTTAGAACTCAATATCTTAGCAGATCATAAAATTGAAGGTTATTTCACCACAGCAGTTGCTTCTAAAACATGCCCACAAGCAATTAATCAAAAAAGACCTATTACCGGTTATATGGTTGGTAATGCTATATCCTTCAGTGTGGTTTATCCGATGTGTGACTCAATATTGAGTGTTAGTGGCCATTTTGATAAAAACCAGCAAGCCATTGACACCCTATCCATACTCAGCAAACAAGCTACCGACATTATTCACGAAGGACCTGGGGCTCGTTTTATTGGCCACGACTCTTATAAAAAAATAGGGTAATTACTGAGTAGTATATTGGGCTTGGGATGATTTTGTTACTTAGCCTTTAGGGAATGTAACAATTTATCCCACGCTAGGTCCCGGGACCGGTTCGCGGCATTCAGAACCGATCTACATTAAAACAAATCTTTGTATGGAGATATCAACGATGATACCGTTGAAGAACCCTTTACGGGGTTAGTGCATCTCTTGACCTAGGTCCTTTTTAAACTGCGTACCATATCACGTAACTCAAAAACCACTAACTCTGAACTCTTGGTGATGCCTATTACTAATAAAAACTGGGCGGCATAATAGAGAAGCATAATCAAAATCGTTGTGAGTTTGTTATCCGATAGAACAAATAAGTTTAATGACAAAACAAAATCAGACAATAAGAAAAGACAAGCTCCAGTCTGTATCAACAGTGATGGTTGTTTCACTTGAAAAGAGCAAAATACCATGAAGGTCAACAGGCATAGATAAATGGCTACTGGTTTTTTTAAGTCGCCTAAATAGGGGGATAAAAAGTAAAAGCTTATTAGGACAAAGACTAAAACGGGTAAAAAGAAAAACAAATTTTTTCTTTGAAATCGCATGTTGATTAAAAAGATACTAATGTACATGCAATGTGCACCCATAAACATCAAGATTCCTAGTTGCAATGCAACCTTCGTAGGAAGAGTTAGAAAGACATCACCAATTAAGGAAAAGCCTAAGGCACAAAGTAATAAAATTTTGAGGTGTCTCGGAGGGTTGGTTTGAACAACAAATACCATCAGTATGGCAATGGGAAGTATTTTAAATAAGGTGGTCAAAGGATATTGAATAACAGAGAGTAACAAAAGATAAAGGAGCATACTCAGTAAAATAAAAATTATTGTTATTTTAAAAGGCTGGGCTCGCATCTAAAAGTCCTTATTTTTCAGTGCTCTTTAGTTCCTTATAGTATACAACGTCTTTCTTTGCCCTTATAAGTTTTTGTTTATTGAGATAAATTGTGGTTTAATAACGAGCTGTTTGTATTCATTTGGGTCTAGTTATGAAAAAAATAATCTTACTTCTAATCATTACTTCTTTTGTTTCAGTTGGACATACCAGTAAGCTTAGTAAATTTTTAAAACAAATGGATGAGGAAGACAGGGTACGGCAAGAACGAGAATGGCAACAAGATATGAATTTTGGTGATTTTTCATTTCGATTAGATAAACGGTATACCGATGATCATGGACAACGTTGTCGTGATTATAAGTTTAGATCACGCAGTAATCCTTTTCGCCATGGATATTACACCGTCTGTGATGAACGCTAGAATTCACAGATTGCAGGAGAAAAAATGTTACGATGCTTTTTCTCCTGAACACCTTAGTTAATTCTTCCATTTGATGAGCAATTTATGAATTAAATGGAGAAATCCATTACATATTCTACAATAACATCATATAGACCTAAATCTTGCTAAAGCGCTGCAATTCAACTTTAAGGGATGCATTTATGAGTAAGTCTATGATGATGCTCCTCTTGGTAGTTTCTTCTTGCGATTATGCCAACATTGCTAATAATATTTTATTAAGTAGAACCTCAGAGCAGAAAGCACAAATTCTAAGTGGGATTATCAACTCAGCAGGCGAGCCATGTATTCCTACCGAAGCTTTTTATCAGGGTGTAGATCTGAATGATGCGGCCTATTGGAATATCGCTTGTTCTAATGGTAAGTCCTTTGTCATTCAAATTGCCAACGACGCCGCCGCGACAAAAACAATAATTCAATGTAGTGCGATGAAATCATTAGGGACTCAGTGCTTTAAGAAATTCGGTTTTTAAATGACTAAGACTACCAAGATATATGGGTTGAGACTTTATAATAAATATTAATGGAGTTGAACCAGAGCTGACTGTATACTCAAATAGAAGGAACATTATATATTAGTGAATAAAAGAAGGATTTTTTATGGCGCAAACAGTAGAACATCGTGTTATCAATTTAATTGCAAGAACTCAAGAGATCCCACCTGAAGATATTGATTTGGATCAGTCGATTGACCAAATTGTTCCTCGTTCCCTGGATTTAGTTAATTTATTCTTCGATCTAGAGGATGAGTTTGATCTTGATATTCGTAATGACATCCATAAAGAAAAAACAATCCGTGAAATAGCTCTCGATATTAAACAATTAATTGCGAAAAAAAACTAAGTGTAAATTGTCTTCTTGTTGTTAAACAAATGATGACTATTTCGTCAAAATTTTAGAAAGAAAATTGATCTCTTCCCCAATAAAAAATAATAAATCAGGTAGTTATGCACTTAAGTCTTATTTTGTACATTTACTCATTGTCATTGTTCTAAATTAAATTTAGAATGCCTTTTTTATTTATGAGTAGAACAAAATGTCATCAGTATTTGCGCTCTTAGGACTAAAAGACAAACTTGAATATACCTCCATGACGGAATTAGGGATCAGCAGTGATCTCAGTAAACTTCAATCGCAGTCCCAAAATTATTTTACTATTGCAAAAGGAGTTTATGCTGCTGATGGCAACCAACTCGGTGTTGCGATTAATGAAGGACAACACTTCGGAATAAAAAATAGTGAACATGTTGAATTTTTAAAGAGATGTACTGCGCTGGTGAGAGAAAAATCCACGCAACTCAAGAATATCGATCAAAAAATCATAGGCAGTGTGGTTTTTGGGGTAGCTGCAACTGCATTATCGTTTCTGCCTGTGGTTGGCCTTTTAGGTTGGATAGGTTGGGGGGCTACCGCTTATTTTATTCAACAACGTGCTATTGCATATAAAGAATATCAAGAATCATTGGCTCTTTTAGTAGGTGTATGCAATTGGAGTCTGGGTGAAGGTGAGGAAACACGCAATAGCAGTATCAGTCTTTTGACTACCCACGAATCGATACGTGATATGATGGCTGTGCTTTATCCTGTTCTTACGGAAAAACAAGTAAAACATCTCATTGCGGATGATATTGAGGGTAAATTTGCTGAAGAATTAAATGAGTATGAAAAAAGATTTAAATTAGGCTTCAATCCTAATCAATTCTTTTCTAAAACAGACGATACGATTGCACTCAGTAAAAAAGGTGCGGAATTTAGCCGTTGCATTTACGGTTACAACAAAGGTGGCTTTACTGATTTTCTTGATGCTATTGTATCTATACTTCCCGATTTATATAAAGCTGCCCTTCACGGTTGTCAAAAACTCCACTACTGGTGGCAAGAGAAGAATCATTCATCAGAGAAGGAAGAGGCGTCTGTTTCGCAAGTACCTAGTACTTTTTCTAACAAGTAGATTGTATGTAATTCCCCTAAGTAATTTAGGGGAATAACTGGGTTAATATAAGTAGCGCTTTTATCTTTACGACAGAGAATGAGTTTCCATTTTTATTTGTCTATCTTATTAAATTTTTAATTTTGATCAAAAAGCTGTGCTATTGCGCTAAAAGCGTGTTTTTGATTCGAGGATACATTTATCCTTTACTGAATAACAAGGAGAAAAAATGGAGCTTAAGATAGAAGAAATTAATGATGCGGATATTTTTATCTACGGTAAAATGGAACCCGATGAAACGGACAGAATGCTCTTTACTAAACTGGAGCAGTTACTTATTCAGCCTGATGGTTGTTCAAAGATTGCTAAGTTACAACACAGTAGCGAAAAGCTATGGTTAATCCGCGATAGCCGAGTGGCTGGCTTACTTACAGTTCAATCGGTTAGCTGGGATAAAGAGTTAACCCAATGGGTACTCAATGGGCCTCAGCGTTACATGTTATCGAATTATCACGGATGGATTTTAAATAATTCAATTCCTGGCAGTGATATCTTTCTTGCAGTAGTGGATTCAGTGGGGGGGTTTATCGATATGACGGCCGATAAGGCCAAGCCTCATCTTCCGGGGTTATTAAAAACTCTAGCCGAGAATGGATATTATATAGAAAATAGGATTAACCCGAAGGCAGGACAGCAATCAAAATTAACAGGTTATTCAACTTACATTATCGATTTGTCACCCAAATCCACCGTGCAATCAACAGAAGTTTTTTTGCCCGAAGGGATCAGCATGGCCCTTTGTTGTCCAATTTCAGTATTAAAAACAGGGCAGATGAAGGTAATGAAAGATCCAGTGACACGCGTTGATGATGGAATTAGCTATGAGCGCAGCTATTTATTGGAAAAATATCCTTATCTGCAAGAAGGAGCAGATTTTTATCCCAATATTAAGCTAAAGAACATTATCAACTACATTTCAGCAACTATTTTAATGCCAGAAGAGTATTGGAGCAAATTACAAAAAATTGATGAAGATATTAAGGATCCTATATTTTCTGAAACAATGACCGAACCTGTGTTAAGTCCTAGTGGACATTCTTATGAGAAAAAATCCATTGAGCAATGGATAAAAAAGAAACAAGTTGGGTTGCCAACAGTGAGTAATACACTTCCAATCCCTGATCCAATGACGCAGGAGAACATAAGAGGTAAGACTCTTGTCCCAAATAAAAACTTGATGCAATTTATTCAAGCTTGGCCCGCTTTTTATGAAGACCAAGAGTTTAAATTGGCAATAAAAATCTCCACACCTACTCAAACATAGTATTTATTTTTCTTGCAATGCGGGAGTATCCATTGGGCGCTTACTAATTTTTATTCGAAACAAATGATTTCGTATGAATTAAATAAGATGGTTTATCTTCGTGCATTTTTTTTGTTATAGTTTTTATGAGCGATTTTATAAGGACGTTTTAAGGATATGTACACGAAATACCAAGGAGTGGTGACGCGATTTCTGCGTCAAGAGGAGCGACTCATATTATCCGAAGAATATGAAATGCCACTGGTTATTGAGGCAACTGATGCAACAGATCTAAAGTTTTTGCAACAGTTCCTTAAATCTAACTCGCAACAAATTATTGCAGATATGGCTCAGTATGGAGCAGTTCTTTTAAGAGGTTTTGCTATCAATACTGATGAGGAGTTCGAGAGGATTGTTTTGAGTATCCCAGAATTTCGCGGTATTAGTGAAGCATTTATGTCTGAAAATGGTCGCGATCGCGTGGATAATCTGCAATTTGTGCTACATACTAATTCCGTCTATAAAACGGGCGGAACACTCTATCTAGGGGGCTTCCATTCGGAAAATTATTATTCTGCTGATGTTCCTAGTTATCTTTGTTTTTGTTGTTTCCAACCCTCAGAGTTAGGGGGGGAGACCGGTTTAATTAATACGCAAAAAATTTACAGCCATCTGCAAGATGAGCTAAAACAAAAATTAGAAAATAATTCTTTTTTTGTTTGTAAATGGTCGGTTGCCGAAATTGCAGAACGATATCAAATTTCTCAGGATGCGGTAAAAAAAGTATGCCAGAAATTCAATTTTCCAATTGAAGGCGATGGAGAAAATGAGTTTGTTTTGATGTATAAGCCCAGTGTTTGGGAACATCCTCTTACTCAAGAAAAAGCCCTGCAAATCAATATGTTTGAGCTGCCTACACTTAATTATGAACTGAGAAAGTGTTTTATGAACGACTATAAAGGGAAGATTTGGTTTTGGCATCGATTTTTTTGGCGTTTACCTACCTCAATGTTCAATTTAGTAGAATTACTCGCTATGGTGTGTATTTCTTTTTTTAATTCACCTCAAAATGCATATAAAATTGTACGCACAAAACTATCCAATTATAAAGCGAGTAGAAAAAATAAAAGGTTATCAGCGAAAACAGTAAAAGTGGGGAGTTGTTTTAACGACAAAGAGATAAAAGAACTCGCTCAACTCATGCGAAGTTATTATTCATCTTGTTTGTGGAAAAAAGGGGATGTATTGCTTATTGATAATAAAAAAGTTATGCATGCCGGTATGCCTGGAATGGGGCCTAGATTAATCCGGGCCATGATTTGTAATCCCCTAGCTATGAATTATTCATCCGAGACAGGATTTCTAGTGGCTAAAGAGAGTACTAGCAATACCATTGGCGCATGTATGGTAAAAGGTACTATGAATTAAACGAGTAACCTGAAGTCGTGCTCCAGGCTACAATTCTTATGTTACAGTCAGGAATAAATAATACGTGCTAGTTCAGCCCCTAGGCGTGCATTGTTTTTAATTAAAGCAATGTTGGCCAGCAAACTTTTTCCTTGCGTGAGTTGGGCAACTTCGGCTAAGAGAAAGGGAGTTAATTCCTTTCCTGTGATATTATTTTGTTCCGCTTTTTGTATGGCATTCATAATAACAGGTTCGATGATCTGAACTGGAATATTAAATTCTGCAGGAATCGGGTTGGTGACCAAGACACCTGATGTCATGCCTAAACCCCAATGTGCTGTTAATATATCTGCAAGGGTTGATACATCCTCAACCCAGGTTGATAACGGATGATGGGTTGCATCGGTATAAAACGCGGGCAGTACTTGCGTGCGATAACCTACTACAGGCACACTCATCATTTCTAAAAATTCTAAGGTACGCGGCAGGTCGAGTATGGCTTTGGCCCCTGCACAAATTACCGCAATGGGAGTTCTGGATATTTCAATAAGATCTGCTGAAATATCTTGTGCATCGCCTCGATGAACCCCGCCAATTCCTCCAGTAGCGAATAATTTAAGACCTGCTTTAGCAGCACAAAATAGGGTTGCAGCGACTGTAGTTCCTGCAGAGTGCCGATTGGCTAACATATAGGGTAAATCGCGTCGGCTTGCTTTCAAAGCCTCTTTATTGTTTGCAAATTGCTGCAATTCATTTGTTGTTAAACCAATTTTAATTGTTCCATCAATCACAGCAATGGTTGCGGGTGTCACATCCAGTTCCCGTACAATTTGCTCCACTGCTAGTGCGGTTTCATAATTATCAGGATAAGGCATGCCATGAGAAATAATTGTGGATTCTAATGCCAGTATCGGTTTGTTATGCTCAAGCGCTGCTTTTACTTCGGGGGAGTAATCAAAAAATTGGTTCATGATGAATTTCTCGTACTGAATGGTTTAGTTGAATATTTTTTAATGCTTCAAAATTTATTTGTTCATTGACGGTGTGACATGATTGCACGGTTAAAGCAGCCATTGCTGCCCCTGTATGACAGGCATCAATTATGGGTGTGTTCTTTTTTAATTCATAAAGAATTCCTGCAATGAAAGCATCTCCTGCTCCACTGACATCGACTATTGGATCAATAAAAAATGCTGGAACATGTTTTTTAACGGTTTCATTAACAATCACATAACCTGATTTTCCCAAACTGATAATGCAATTCCTAACGCCTTTATCCAACAATATCTGGCCTGCTTTGATGCAGTCAGACACTGAATGAATATGAGTTTGTGTTAAAGCTTCTGCCTCAAAACGGTCCGGTTTCAACAGAAAAATATTCTCTAATAAAGGCGGTAATTTTCGGGCTTTGCTCACAGAAACCGGATCAATGCATAGCTTAATATTTTGGGTGCGCGCTATTTGAATGGCATATTCAATAATAACATGAGGTAAATTAGTATCCAGAAATACAATCTCTTCATTATTCCATTCACACCAAGAAGACGTAAATTGATCGAAGGGAACATGATCAAAAATTTCCATGTCGGCTAAAGCAAGAACTAATTCTCCTTCTTTATCGAGAATAACATCATAGTGAGCTGTAGATTTATTATGAATAGTAAGAATATTTTGGATTCCCACGCCCATACTTTTTAAATGGGCAATGGCGTGTAGTCCATCATTATCTTGGCCTACTACGCCGTAGATATGAACATTGTTAGTCAATAATGAAAGATTTTTTGCAACATTATGAGCAACACCACCAAAGCTTGAAATGGATGAAACGGGATTGGATGTCCCTAATTGCAGTTGATGGGTGGATGTTAATTTGCGATCAATGGTTATGCCGCCAATGCATATTATTTGTTTATTCATTAATGGATCAAAAAAATTTTTTGAGTCAAGCATCATAGCATGAGAACAGCGGAGTTTCCTGCTGGATAAGAATGAATCCTTCTGTGCTATTCTTTTTTTATGACCGTTGAACGAAATTGATTATTCAACTTCCTACCCGCCACTCTTTATTGCTGTTTTTAGACCATTCATAGTTTGTGAAGTATAGTGATTATCTGATATAAATTGTTTACAGATACTTTTGAGGACTTATAAGGAAAATCATGGGACTTCTCATTGATGGTCAGTGGCATGATGTCTGGTACGATACGTCTAAAACAGGAGGGGCATTCAAACGAGAACCGAGCCAATTTCATTCGGGGATAAGTAATGAGCCCAATTCTCGCTTTCCAGCTGAAAAAAACCGTTATCATTTATATGTATCGCTTGCTTGTCCATGGGCGCACCGGACTTTAATTTTCAGAAAACTCAAAAAACTTGAAGATTATATTGATGTTTCCATAGTGCATCCGCACATGCTTGAAAAGGGATGGACGTTTAAACAAGAAATGGGAGCTACTGGAGATACTCTTTATGGATTGAACTATTTATATGAACTTTATGTGAAAGCAAACCAAAATTACACTGGCCGAGTTACTGTTCCTGTTTTATGGGATAAAAAGGAACAAACAATCGTTAGTAATGAATCAGCAGAAATTATTCGTCAATTCAATCAAGAGTTTAACCATTTGACAGGTGATAATCAGGACTTTTACCCAGAATCACTTCGAACGGAAATAGATGCATTGAATGACCGAATTTATCATGCCATTAACAATGGAGTTTATCGTTGTGGATTTGCAACAACCCAAAAGGCCTATGAAGAGGCATACATCCAATTATTTCTTTTACTGGATGAACTGGATGAACGACTACGTCACCAAAAATACTTACTGGGTCCACAGGTAACTGAGGCTGATTGGCGCTTTTTTACCACCTTAATTCGTTTTGATGCAGTGTATTACAGTCATTTCAAGACCAATCAGCAGCGAATTAGTGATTATCAAGGGATACAGCCCTATTTAGAAAGACTCTACAATCATCCTGGAGTGCGAGACACCGTAAACTTTTTACATATCAAGCAACACTATTATTTTAGTCACAAGAACATAAATCCAACACAAATTATACCCTTAGGACCGAAACTTAACTTTGATTTTTAATAGCCCCTGATTCCTGTCTTTCTGACGTAGACAGGAATCCAGTCATTACTCAATACATTTAAAAAGTATTAATCTATACTCTATTCTTTAGATCCTTTCTCACCCAATTAATTAATCCACCCTCAATAAGCAGTTCGATTTGACGTTTGGACAGAGTTTGTTTTACTTCTATTTCTCTATCATTAACGGTTATTGTGAATAATGTTTTGTCTAAGATATGGGGTAAGTTATTGATCGCAACAATATCTTCTAAATGGATTTCATCATAATCGTTAGGATTTTTAAAAACCAAAGGTAGAATGCCGAAATTAATCAGATTTTGCCAATGGATGCGTGCAAAACTTTTTGCAATGACGACTCGCAAACCTAAATAGCGAGGAGCTAAAGCCGCATGTTCACGGCTCGAGCCTTGACCGTAATTGTCTCCTCCTATAATTACATGCCCCTCTTGATGTTTTCGAGTACGTTTTGCATAAGTTGGGTCGACCCGAATAAAGATAAATTCACTTATTTTAGGAATATTACTTCTGAAAGGAAGAAATTTTGCTCCTGCAGGAGAGATTTCGTCCGTAGAAATATTATCTCCTACCTTAAGAAGTACGGGTATTCTAAATGAATTTGGCAAGGGTGCTAGCTCTGGCAACGTTACTATATTCGGACCTTTCACGAGTTCTACTTTTTTTGCTTCCTCTAAAGGCAAGGGTGCTTCGAAACATGCTGGATTTAATATTCTTTTCTGAGGGATTTTTATTTCTGGGTAAGGTATGTCCAAAGTAGTTGGATCGGTAATTACTCCTGTCAAAGCGGAAGCAGCGGCAGTTTCAGGGCTACAAAGGAATACTTTATCTTCTTCTGTTCCCGAACGTCCCGGAAAATTTCGCGGTACCGTTCGTAAGCTATTTTTTTCGGTTGCAGGAGCTTGTCCCATCCCAATACACCCATTGCAGCCTGCCTGATGGATGCGGGCTCCAGAATGAATAAGAGTTCCTAAATATCCATCTCGGACCAATTCCTCTAAAATTGTTCGCGAACTTGGATTGATATCAAAAGATACATTTGGATGGATTGTCCGGCCTTTGACGATTTCAGCTGCAATTGCAAAATCTCGATATCCAGGATTGGCAGAAGAACCAATATAGGTTTGATAGACCTCTTCCCCTGCTATTTCAGCGACGGGTACTACATTACCTGGGCTGGTTGGTTTTGCGATGAGGGGGATTAATTTCGATAAATTGATTTCTGTATGTTCGTCATAGGAAGCCTTGGGATCTGCGATTAGTTCTATCCAGTCGTTTTTACGACCTTGACTTTCTAAGAATTCCTTAGTGATCTCGTCTGATGGAAAAACGGTAGTCGTGGCTCCTAACTCGGCCCCCATATTAGCAATTACATGTCGATCCATGGCACTTAAATGTTTTAATCCTTCTCCATAATATTCCAATATGTACCCAACTCCCCCTTTAACATTATAACGACGGAGCATTTCTAAAATGACATCTTTTGCACTAACCCAGGGGGGTAAGGCACCTGTTAAATGAATACCCATAACCTTAGGCATTTTGATATACAGGGGATAACCGGCAATGGCGAGTGCGACTTCCAACCCACCTGAACCAATTGCAACCATTCCCATAGAACCTGCAGCACAGGTGTGACTGTCTGAACCGGTGAGTGTTTTACCCGGCTTTCCAAAATTTTGCATGTGTACGGCATGACTAATTCCATTTCCGGGACGGCTAAAGTAAAACCCAAATCTTCTGGCTGCGCTTGCAAGAAAAAGATGATCGTCAGGATTTTTATTGTCTTCTTGAATTAAATTGTGATCTACGTATTGAACTGATAGTTCAGCGTGGGTACGTTCAAGTCCAATGGCTTCCAATTCAAGCATGACTAGTGTTCCTGTAGCATCTTGACACAAAGTTTGATCCATTTTTAAGGCAATTTCTTTACCAGGCTCCATTTTGCCTTCTAGAAGATGTGCTTTGATGATCTTTTCCGTTACATTCATCGCTTCCTCCTTGAAAACAGCTGATTGTTAAAATATAGCACAATGCACTAAATACACTTTCGATAACCAATAGAAGTTTTAGTTGAAATGAGGCCCCTAATCTACTTTGTTACATTACGAAGTATGGGCTAGACTTCAAATTGATGGAACGTTTGGAGATTAGGGCAATGAATTATGAGGATCGCTTTCATGCAGGGCGCGTTCTAGCTGATTTATTAAAGAAGTACGCGAAACGAACAGATGTACTCATATTGGCGTTACCACGAGGTGGTGTCCCTGTTGCCTATGAAATTGCGAATAAACTTTCGCTTCCATTTGATATTTTCATTGTTCGTAAGCTTGGCGTTCCTGGACATGCAGAATTAGCTATGGGAGCCATTGCGTCGGGAGGAATAATTGTTTTGAACGATGAGATAGTCAATGCCATGCTCATATCGAAAGAGGCGATTAATACGATCCAAAAATCAGAACAAGACGAATTATTACGTCGTGAGTTGGTTTATCGAGGAAAAAAACCATTCCCTAACTTAGCAGGAAAAACAGTAATCCTGGTAGATGATGGTATCGCGACAGGTTATACTATGCGAGCGGCAA
Organism: Legionella nigrisilvae; assembly: GCF_977063395.2. Lineage (NCBI taxonomy): Bacteria > Pseudomonadati > Pseudomonadota > Gammaproteobacteria > Legionellales > Legionellaceae > Legionella > Legionella nigrisilvae. Next base: position 19,069 of record NZ_CDRUGZ020000019.1, on the reverse strand, counting down.
TTGCCGCATTAAAACAGAAAAATCCAGCTAAAATTATAGTCTCAGTTCCTGTGGCCGCCCGCTCGACCTGTGATGAAATCGCTCCTCTAGTTGACGAAATTATTTGTCCCATGCGCCCGGATAATTTTTATGCCGTAGGCTTGTGGTACAGTGATTTTTCACAAACAACCGACGATGAAGTGATGCAATTATTGCAAAAAAGCTAAGTATCACTCAAACTTATCCTCCTCGCATTAACCATGTAGCGATGAGGCATGAGATGAACAATTTAACCAATAAAATTATTTTAGTGACAGGAGCTTCCAGTGGAATTGGTCAGGCTTGTGCTCGTTTGTGCGCACAGCAAGGAGCTCGATTAATACTGTGTGCTCGCCGAGTCGAACGACTTGAAGCCTTAGCCAAAGAGTTGACTCAACTTTATGGAGAGGAGCATTACGTTTTACCTTTAGATGTATGTGATCCTGAACAAGTTAAAAAGCAACTAGGTTCCTTACCTGGCCAATGGCAATCCGTGGATGTATTAATTAACAATGCGGGATTGGCTTTAGATAGTTTGCCTTTGCAAAAGGGAATTGAAGAACATTGGGATATCATGATTGATACCAATATCAAAGGATTACTCTATGTCAGTCGTACTTTGATACCAGGTATGTTGGAGCGAGGTCGTGGTCATGTAGTCAATATCAGTTCTGTGGCAGGTCACGAATGTTATCCCAATGGTAATGTTTATTGTGCAACCAAACATGCGGTCCATGCTCTTTCAAAATCAATGAGATTGGATATGTTAGGTAAACCTGTTCGAGTTACTGAAATTGCACCGGGTGCGGTTGAAACTGAGTTTAGTGAGGTGCGATGGAATGATAAACAAAAGGCAAAAGAGTTTTATCAAGATTTTCAGCCTTTATTAGCAGATGATATAGCAGATGCGATAGTTTATTGTATAACTCGCCCAAAACATGTAGATATCGAAGAAATGACGATTATGCCCACAGTACAAGCATCAGCTAATCATTTAGCGAGAGATAAGAAATAAGTAAAGTTTGCGCAAAATTGCTCGGGCTCTACCTTCAATGGTCTATTATTTATATATATAGGTGATGGCTAATCCTGGCTGAACCATTTAATAGTGCCAGATTAGGGGGTTGTGTTGGAGCGTGGTGTGCAAGCCTATGTACCTAGTAGGAAGCCTAAAGCGCTCCGTAAACCTCCATAGTGAACCACGTAAGAGGCTCAGTATACAGGAAGTCGTCGCCTGTATTTTTTGAGCACTAATCCCCGTAAATTATTTAAAAATAATCATTTTGATTAAACTGTATACATATCGTATACTTAACCTACAGAAATTAGAGTTGCAATAAAGGCCAGGAGGCTATTATGAAAATACTAATGATTTCCGTAGTATTAAGTACCCCCCTTTTCTTAACTGCTCTGCCTGCTTTTTCGGCTCTACCCTCTGCGCTTGAGAATCCAGCACTAAGGACCGATGCTGCAGTTAACAATAATTTACCCAAAGCAACCAATTATACCCATTGGTATCGATGGCATCATTGGAACCTTTGGTAAATTTTTAGTTATGTCTCTTAGGGTTCACTATTGAGGAAGAGATTATGAATAAATTAATACTTGCGTTAATGGTATCAGGAATGACATTTTTAGTCACAGGGTGTGTTACGGAGCGTGTTTATAATCAATCTTATACTAAAACTTATTATACCCCAGCTCATACGACTCCAGCTTACACTTATTCGGCCGGTTATCATACGAGCCCCTATTGGGATATAGATTATTATAATGATAGCGATGCATATTATTATGGGTATAACGATTTAGGTGATGTGGGGTATTGGGGTATGTACAATACTTATCAGGTTTATTAATTATGGTTTTATCTGGTTGAGATAGATCCTCGTAGTTAAGTGCGAGGATCTAAGAACTTCCAGCAATCTTTAATTAATAAATGAAATTGAATTTTGGGGCGTGCATTTTTATTATTCTTTGGCGCGAGAAACGTACTCACCTTTGCGAGTATCTACTTTAATTAACTCTCCAGTTTGCACAAATAAGGGAACGCGCACTACCGCTCCGGTTTCTAAAATGGCGGGCTTTCCACCACCTCCAGAGGTATCGCCTTTTAATCCAGGATCTGTCTCGGTAATTTCTAAAATTACAAAATTAGGTGGTGTCACTTGTATGGGTTCATTATTCCAAAGGGTTACGATACAAATATCTTGTTCTTTTAACCATTGTGCCGCATCAGCAAGTACTTCTTTACTTAAGGCATATTGTTCAAAATTATCAGGAACCATGAAATGCCATTGTTCACCATCGTTATAAAGATATTGCATTTCTACATCGGCAACGTCAGCAGAAGGTAACGATTCATTTGATTTAAATGTGCGCTCCACAACTCGACCTGTTTTCAAGTTACGAATTTTAATGCGGGTAAAAGCTTGTCCTTTTCCTGGTTTTACAAATTCACAATCGAGAATGGTACATGGGGCGTCATCAACCATTACTTTCAAGCCATTTTTAAATTCATTGGTGCTATAAATTGCCATTAGTGCTCCACAGTTGAGATTTTGCTTCGTTTTAGTTAAAGTTCGCACAGTTTATCAAGTCTGTGTAATTAATGCGAGATTCCTCTTTAAGTTGGCAAAAAAATTTGGCACAAGGTTTTGCTTCAGTCACTGAATTATTAAATTTTCTGGAGCTGCCTTTATCTACTGGAAACGTGCACGCTGAAAAGCAATTTTCTAGTCGTGTTCCTTTAGGATTTGCTAAACGTATGCAAAAAGGTAATCCTCGTGATCCTTTATTGCTCCAAGTTTTAGCGACTGAAGATGAATTACAAAGTAATGAAGAATACAGTGACGATCCTTTAGAGGAGCGCAGTAGTAATCCAATTCGAGGATTAATGCATAAATATTACGGTCGAGTGTTGTTAACTTTGACCGGGGTCTGCGCAGTGAATTGCCGTTATTGCTTTCGCCGACATTTTCCCTATCAAGACAATAATCCTGGACGCAATGGATTTAAAGCCATTTGTGACTATATAGCCCAAGATGCAAGTATTACCGAGGTAATTTTAAGTGGCGGTGATCCCTTGTTGGCCTCTGATTTGGTACTGGCCGAGTTAATAAAACAATTGGAAGAAATTCCTCATTTACATACCTTACGCATTCATACACGGATTCCTGTAGTATTTCCCGAACGGATGGAGCAGAGCTTACTTGCACTATTACAAACAACGCGATTCAAGAAGGTAATTGTGTTGCATTGTAACCATGCTCAGGAACTGGATGATTCGGTAGGTCAAGTCCTTCGTGAGTTACAACAAATAGGATGTCATCTTTTGAATCAAACTGTTTTACTCGCAGGAATAAATGATGAGGCTCATATTTTGGCTAATTTAAGTCAAACTTTATTTGCATATGGAGTTTTACCTTATTATTTACACCGATTGGATAAAGTAAAAGGAGCTGCTCACTTTGATTTGCCGTTTGAGAAAGTACAAGCTATTTATCACCAATTACAAAATCTTTTGCCAGGATACCTTTTACCGCGTTTGGTTTGCGAAGAGCCCGGAAAATTAAGTAAAACTCTATTAATTTAGGGTATACTGGAGCCTGATACTTTGCTTTTTCTAACAAAATTTCAATAAGCTAACGGGTGATCCCCATGCAAAAGTTTTAAGAGATAAAGAATGAAAAAATTACCTGTATTAAATCCCGGAGATGCGATTGAAATTATTGCACCTTCATCTCGAAGTACGGACAGTCAATTGCTCGAGTTAAAAGAATTATTAGAGTCTTGGGAGTTGAAATGTATCGTGCAACATGACATTTTTGCTCAGGATTTCTTATGCGCTAATACAGATGAGATGCGATTTAAACATTTGAAAAACGCCTTACACAATCCCGAAACAAAAGCAGTAATTTGTGTGCGTGGTGGTTACGGTTCGACGCGTTTAATTCCCCGATTAGCAGAACTTGAACCTCCTGAATCGGTTAAACTATTCATTGGCATCAGTGACATCACCTGTCTGCATCTTTATTTGCAACAACATTGGGGTTGGCCCACAATTCATGGGGCTGCTGCGCCTGATAAATTTTCCAAAGACTCAATTGCAGCCGTGAAGTCTATTTTATTGAGGGAGACCCCGGCTAAGTTCACGGGGCTTATTCCATTGAACAAGGCTGCACAAAAAGAGGAGATTATTAAGTCTCCGGTTACTGGGGGCAATTTAGCAATCATTCAATCTGGTATTGGCACATGTTGGCAAATGGATGGTCGAGATAAAATTATTTTGCTCGAAGAAGTAGGTGAACGAGGATATCGTGTGGATCGAATGCTGGAGCATTTAAAACAAGCGGATATCTTTACAAATGCGGCAGCAATTCTATTGGGCGATTTTCTCAACGGGGATGAACCAAATGGTTCTTCTTTAATTGAACCCGTCTTACAACGTTTTGCTGAACGTAGTGCTATTCCAGTACTAAGAATTGCAGGGATAGGGCATGGTACAATCAATTTTCCTATCCCTCTGGGAACAGAAGCACATTTGCAACTTGGCGAACATGCCCAATTAACGTGCTTTCGCTAACTTGGGAGCAGCAAAATCAGTACTTGCTGCCCCCGTTTTTTAAATCGTACTTCCTTCCTCTTGATACAGCTTAATTAACTTTTCTTGAGCGCAACTCGTTCCTTGCGTTACTGGTTTATAACTTCCATCACTTTGCATTTCCCACGTATTGCTGTTGTCCTTGAGGTAGTTTTTGATAATTTCTTGCTTGATCCGCTTTTTACATTGCTCATCCAGGATTGGAAACATAATTTCAATGCGATGGTATAAATTTCTTTCCATTAGATCGGCGCTTGAACAAAAGTAATGTTCTTCTTCTTGAATCCGAAAATAAAATACTCGATGATGTTCCAAGAAGCGTCCAATATAGGAAAGTACTCGTATATTTTCCGAAATACCGGGTATTCCGGGTTTTAAACAACAGACTCCCCGCACAAGCAAATTTATTTTCACTCCCGCTTGTGATGCCTTATATAAGGCCTGAATTATCGTTTTATCGGCTAATCCATTTACTTTTAAAAGGATCTCGGTGTCTTCATTTTTTAATCCAGCTGCAGTACATTGTTCAATATATTGCAATAGGGTTTTTTGTAAGGTAAATGGTGAATGGCTTAGTGCTTTAAGTTTGACAACTTTACCCAGCCCAGTTAACTGTTGGAAAATAATTTGAATATCTGAGGTAATCGTTGGTTCGCAAGTTAATAAACCTAAGTCAGTGTATCGTTTTGCTGTGTACTCATGGTAGTTGCCGGTGCTTAAATGGACGTAACGCTTTAGTTTTCCATGAGCTCGACGAACAACTAGGGTCATTTTAGCATGGGTTTTATAGCCTACGACTCCATAAAGCACCAGAATTCCTGCGGCATGTAATCGGTTTGCTAGTTTTAGATTGGATTCCTCATCAAAACGAGCCCGTAATTCGATTACTGCGGTCACTTCCTTGCCAGAATGAGCTGCATCAACCAAAGCATCGACCATTACAGATTCTGATCGGGTACGATATAATGTTTGGCTTATTGCCAACACATTGGGATCGCTTGCTGCCTGTCTTACAAAATCAATAACGAGTTCAAAGCTTTGATAGGGATGATGAAGGAGAATGTCTTGTTCATCGATCACATTGAATAGATTTCGTTCTGATCTAGGAAATTGAGGATATTGTGCTGAGAAAGGGGGGTAATTCAAGTCAGGTCTTTCAATGCTGTTAATTGCAGTTAAATGACGTTGTATATTAACGGGCCCATCACAATAATAAGTATCTTCATGGCGAAGATGATATTTTTGTAATAAAAAATCCACAATTTTCTCGGGACAATTTTTTTCAATTTCTAATCGAACCACATGACCATAATGACGAGAAAAAATTTCTCGTTGCACAGCCTTCGCCAAATCATCAATTTCTTCTTCTCGTAAAAAAAGATCACTATTTCGAGTAAGACGAAAAGAATAACAACCACTTATTTCCATTCCTGGGAATAAACTATTGACGTGGGTAGTAATAATAGAGGAGAGATGAACAAAATAATGAGCATCTCCACATAACTCCGAAGGCAAATGAATGACTCGAGGAAGTGATCTCGGGGCATGTACCACTGCATAATTAATGTTACGATCAAAAGCATCTTTACCACTTAAAGAAATAATGAAGTTTAGGCTTTTGTTAATTAGTTGTGGCAAGGGATGTGCTAGATCGAGCGCAATAGGACTAATTACCGGTTGAATCTCGTGCTTAAAATAGTGTTTTGCCCACAAGTGAATATCATCAGTCCATTGTTCGGTATCCAGAAAATAAATATTTTCCTTAGCTAGGGCTGGAAGGAGTTGTTTATTAAAGATCGAGTAAAGCTGATCGATAAGTTTATGTGTTTTTTGACTGATTTGGCTAAATGCTTCATCAGATCGTAAACCATCAATAGTCAATTTTCCTGAAGACATTGCAATTTTTTCTTTAAGGCCTGCTACACGTATTTCAAAAAACTCATCAAGGTTACTGCTACAAATACTTAAAAAACGCATTCTTTCCAGCAAAGGCACCCGTTCGTCATTAGCCAGCATCAGTACACGCTGATTAAATGCGATAATTGAGAATTCTCTATTGATGTAGTATTCGGGGTTGTCCAACACAGTGTCCAAGTGTAACTCCATTTTTCTTACAAAAAGTAATAAGGCTTGGCTATGTTATTATTTTAGGTCTTAACGGACCAGAAAAAAACATACCACTATAAATCCTATAAACCCATAAAAAGGTGATAAGTTCCAGAAGGTTAACGCAATAAAAAAAACCAAACAACACAACACAATAGGGATTGAAAAATACATACCTACAACGCCCTGCCCAACTGAGTAACTGGCAGCTGCAAGTAAGGCCAATGCACCATATTGTACGCCTATCATTATTTTTCGCATTCCCGGCCCATTATGGCTTGTGAGCCAATGATAGCCTGCTATCGCCATCAGTAGTCCCGGTAAATTAAGACTTAGAACAGCAAGGATTAAACCAGTGATTCCGGCAGCTTTATATCCAATAAGGGCCGATAATTTAACCCCGGTCAATCCTGGAAAAATAAAACTTGAACCCACCATGGCGATAAATTCTTCTTGTCCTATCCAATGTCGATAATCAACAGCTTCATACTCCAACAGCTTTAACATGGAATTCCCACCACCTAAGGAAATAAGACCAATTTTTCCGAAGCTTAGGATGATCGCGACTAAGGTATTTATCATAATTTCATTAAATTTTTCAGGAAAGTTACATATTCGCAGGAAACAGGTTCATCCAGCAAGTGTTTGGAGATAGTCTCTACCAAATGCAGCGATTTTCCTTCGATACATAAGCTAAAATAAATTTGGTTGCATACCTCGACACGAGCGAGTTCAATTTTTATGCTGGGTTTCGTTGGCAATTTATAGATAAGTGCTTCTTTTTTGACACAAACCTCAATTCCTTTCTGTTCAACTTGCTGTGCTATTTCTTGTAAATCTGGAGGAAGAGGTTGATCATAAGAATCGCTAAGAATTATTTTTGCTCCATAACCTGCTGTATGGTTTGATTGTTTGAGTAGAGGCTTGTAAAGCAATTGTTCCCTGCGTTTCTTAATGTTGTAATTTGTTCCAGGTAGCAAATAATAGTAATCTTCTCTATGTTTTTGCTTGTATTGAGCTAAATCGAGTATTGAGTCATCAATGATATTTAAGATAATTATTTTATTATCCGGCCAAAAGAAACGCTTTTCCCATTTTATCTGCTCGTCTTTTTTATCTACTAAAGTGGGCAAAGAAAAGCCAGTTTTGGGAGTAAACTCGAAATTCCAAACCAAACGTTGGTTCATGCTCAATTGCTACTCGTAAAATAAAGAGTATATACTACACCTTTATTATGCAAAGCAAGGGAAGGTATTGATATTATGGCCATTCTATTTTTTTTAGTGTACCTAATATTTACTTTGATTGTTCTTTACCGAGCAATGAATCCATTAGTTTGGGAGTTGGGTAGCGTTTTTTACTTAATTGTTGCCACTTTTGCTATTGGTTTGCCTTGGATTATTGGTTTTCTGCTCTGGCTTGTGATTATTGTCGCATTACTCGTAGTCTATCTTGAGCCGTTACGCGCCTCGATTGCGGACCACCTTTATAAGAGAGCTGGCAAATCGATTCCTAAGTTATCCAAAACAGAGGAAGAGGCTCTCAATGCAGGGGATACTTGGTTAGAACAAGATATCTTTACTGGAACTCCTAATTGGAACCGACTGGCAAATGTAGCTACAGAACTCTCTGCAGAAGAACAAGCCTTTCTTGAGAATGAAACGAACACTTTATGCAGCATGATCGATGAGTGGGAAATTAGCCAAACACGTGATTTACCCGAAAAAGTTTGGTCCTATATGAAGGAAAATGGATTTTTTGGTTTGGTCATTCCCAAAGAATATGGTGGCAAAGGATTTTCGGCGCGTGGTCATTCTGATGTAGTAATGAAAATATCCAGTCGTTCTGGAGTTGCTGCGGTAACGGTAATGGTTCCTAACTCTTTAGGCCCTGGCGAATTAATTAATTACTATGGTACCGAGGAACAAAAGAATCATTACTTACCGCGTCTTGCAAAAGGTATTGATATTCCTTGTTTTGCACTAACAGAACCCGGGGCTGGTAGTGATGCAACCTCCATTCAATCCACTGCTATCGTCATGAAGAAAAAAGTAGATGGCAAAATGGTACTCGGATTAAATATTACTTTAGATAAACGCTGGATTACTTTAGCACCCGTAGCAACCCTAATTGGCCTTGCAGTAAACGTGAAAGATCCCGATGGTTTATTGCAGGGTGAAGGACAAGAAGGTATTACATGCGTGTTGATCCCACGTGACACTAAGAATCTGGAAATTGGCAATCGTCACTTACCTTCGGATCAACCCTTTATGAATGGCACAATTCGTGGAAAAGATATTTTTGTGCCCATAACCACAGTGATTGGCGGTCAGCAACGGATAGGTAATGGATGGCAGATGTTGGTCGAATGCTTATCAATTGGTCGCTCCATTTCTTTACCGGCGCTTGGAGCGGGTTCTTCCTCTACTTGTTATTTGGCAACGAGTGCATTTGCGCGCATACGTTGTCAATTTGGTGTGGAAATTGGCCAATTTGAAGGAATTGAAGAAAAACTTGCAGAAATCGCAGGTTTAAATTATTTGATTAATTCAAACCGATTAATGACTGTAGCCGCGGTGAACGAGCATAAAAAACCTTCTGTAGCCTCTGCAATTGCGAAATATTTTAATACAGAATTGGCGCGATCAGTGGTTAATGCCTCAATGGATGTGCATGCAGGAAGAGCTGTAGTGGTGGGGCCACGTAATTATCTCACCAATTTTTATAATGGAGTGCCTATTTCTATTACGGTGGAAGGGGCTAATGTGATGTCACGTAACTTATTGATTTTTGGACAAGGCTCGATGGCATGCCATCCTTATATTCGCCAAGAGTTTTACGCAATATCCAACCAAGATAAAGAAGCTTTTAGAGAAATAATTTGGAAACATATTCAATATTTCATGCAAAATTTTGCCAAAACTATTTGTTCTGGATGGACGGGTGGAATATTTATTAGTGCTCCTAAACAAAAAATGAAACGTGAATATCAGCGGTTGGCACGCCTTAGCCACGCTTATGCATGGTTGGCGGATTTGTCTCTAATAGTCTTGGGGGGAGATTTAAAACGTAAAGAGCGACTCTCTGCGCGTCTTGCTGATGGTATGTCCTATCTTTATATGGCCATGGCTGTTTTACGTAATGTACAATTAAATAATGAAAATCCAGATGATGTATTGCATGCTCAATGGGCTGTTTCCTATTGTTTTTATCATGCGCAACGTGCAATGATCGCATTATGCAACAATTTTCCGTCCCGATTTTTAGGCGCTTTCGCTCGTGTTTTGGCCTTCCCTTTAGGACAAACGATGCGTTATCCAACGGATAAGCTGGATCAGCAATTAGCACGATTGATGACCAAGAATAATCAGTACCGCGATCGGTTGAAAAAGATTGTTTATTTAAGTGGGGATGCAAAGCAACCAATCGACAAAGTAGAGCAAGCTTTACAGCAAATCATTAAAACTGATGATCTAGCCAAAAAAATGGGCGACTTAAGACGAGTTAAATTCGGTAAGTTAAGAGATAAATTAAAAGAAAAAGTGGTGCTTAATGAGCTCACACAACAGGAAATGGATGCGTTACTTGCAACGGAAGCGGCGCGATGGGATGCTATTTTAGTTGATGAGTTCACTTTTGATTCCATGAAAAACCCATTATTTAACTCAGTTATTGATGAGATTAAATCACCCTTTATGCAGGAAGATGTTTCTTCTTAAAGAAGGATTTCCCGCGGGAAACCGCGGGTTTTAGTTATGTAATCTATAAGTTTTTCAGGAATAAAGAATAAGTAATAGGCTATACAACCTATATTTACGCGTTTTTAACAAGCAAGCTGAAAAAGCAGTTATCTTATAAATAACGTTAGTTTGCTATAATAAGTCAATACAAAATAGAATTCTTGTGAGAAATGTATGTCCTCAACTTCACCTGTAATATCATCGGGTAATGATAAAACCTTCGTTAGAGAAGATCTTCTAAAAGCAATGCAACTTGCAGGAACCTCAGCAGAGCTAGCTCAGTATTTAAAAAAACAAGTCCATGAGATAGTTGATACTTCCAGAGCTTTTAAAAAATCGCCCGAAAAAATGCAAGTGGCACAACAAATAATAAAAGCGGTTGACGAATTTACGCAACTTGTGGAATATAAATTTTCTGAACAAGAAAAGAAAATCTGGGCTGGTATACCGCCGAATTCAAGGTTTGAAAATATACACCGTGGAATCACCCAGGAAGCGGTAGAATTATTAGAGAAAAAAGGTTTTGCGGGAATCCGATTCGATTATGCTATCAAGCAGACTGGAGATGAGAAAGGACATTTTGTTCGCGGATATGCGTCTATAGAGAAAGGAGCTCCTCCATTGGATGGAGAAACAGTAGATGCTTTAGATCGTTTGTTTAATGCATGGTTAGCAAATGAACATCAAGTTCTAACTGAGAATGGTTTTTTCTTTAAAACGGACGCAGAAGGGAATAAAACAAGGCAGTTGACTGCAGATGAAGTAGAAGAGATCATGGCTGATTCAGCACAGGGCTTTAAGGATTATTTACAAAGCAATCATGCTGAAACCCCACTGGTGGCTCGCCAACGAGAATACCCAGGTGAACAGCGATTGGAAGAAGCCAAGAAGGCCGCAGCTCAAAAAGCTGTAGAGCGTGTAATAGAAGAAGAAGAAGCGGAAAAAGTCGAGGCCGAAGTTCAACCCCAAAACATTAGCCCAACCTAAACGGGGCTTTTTTACTGTTTAAAAAACAGTGCAAGGGGTCTAAGTTATTTATACATGTAGTGAATGCTGATTTTAGATCATATTCACTGCATGTAATCTTTCTAAAGTTCCTATATCAAACCAAAGGCCACTATAAAGGCTGGCTGTTACTTTATTTTCTCCAGCGTATTGACGGATTATAGGTGCAACCGAATAGCGACCGAGTTTGTAATTAGAAAATATATCTGGATGATAACAGCAGATACCTGCAAAGGTGTATTTTCGATCTGCATTACATAGTTGAGTTTGATTGATTAATCCGAAATCTCCAAGATGATTAAGGGCTGGATTTTTATTTACTAAAATTACATGAATGGTATGAATATTTTCGGGTTGTAATTGAGAGAAGTCAAAATCCGTATAGATATCCGCATTGACAGTGATAAAAGGTTTATCACCAAGCAGTGGCAATGCATTTACAATACCTCCACCTGTTTCTAAGCCTCCGGGCGGTTCTGGTGAATAACAAATTTCAATTCCCCAACGAGCTCCATCACCTAAATACTGACGGATTTTTCCCCCAAGATAGGCATGGTTTATGACTAATCGTTCAAAACCTGCTTTTGCTAAATTGCTTACATGGTGCTCTATTAAAGGCTTTTCTTTAACAATGCAAAGGGCTTTGGGGGTGATATCAGTAAGCGGTTTTAAACGATCGCCACGTCCAGCAGCTAATATCATCGCAGTTTTCATGGTAGATAAACTCTCATTTGCATAAATTGAAAGAATGAATGTAATTCCTTATAAATTTCTGTACATTCAAGTACATATTTAAAAGTTAAAGGTAAGTCTTTAAGATATCCAGGTTTGTTATCGCGTAAATGCAAGCGAGAAAAGATTCCTAAAACTTTTAAATGTCTTTGTAAACCACAAAGATCAAATGCACGGATAAATTCAGGCAAGGAATAATCTTTAGTTAAAGTACTTTGAGCGTAAAAAAATTCAACCCATTCCAGGACTTTACTTCTTGGCCAGGAAATATAACAATCTTTGAGCAAAGAAACCAAATCATAAGTAAATGGGCCAATCATTGCATCTTGAAAGTCAATAACTCCCAAGGTTGATTCCACCTCATTTTGTAATAGCATCAGATTGCGAGAGTGGTAATCACGATGAATAAAAGTCAACGGTTGAAGGGCTACTTCTGTGGCGATCCAATCCATGGTTTGTTGTACTAAAGAATGTTCATCTTGTGTTAGTTGTAAATCGAGATATGCTTTAAAAAACCATTCAGAGCATAAACTCATTTCTTTGAGCATATGTGCTTTATCAAACTGTGCAAGAGTCGGATTGTAACTGGAACAGTTTTGAATTTTAAATAAAGTGTTTATTGCATGATAATAATGTTCATCCACGTTTTCGGAGTGAAGGGCATTCAAGAGAAGTTGATCTCCTAAATCACTTAATAATAAGAATCCATCGGCTAAATTAGTTGCTAGAATTTTCGGCGTTTGAACTTCCACTTTCTCAAGGGTTTGTGCAATATATATAAAAGGTTTAAGATCCTCTTTTCCTGGAGGCGCATCCATGACAACTTGGGTGATTCCATTATATTTTAGACGAAAATATCGTCTAAAACTGGCATCTCCAGCCAAAGGAGTTAATTGGAAATCTTCTAGTTTTAGCGTATCAATTAACCATTCTTTAAGTGCGTTTTCTCTAGCATGCATGGTATACTTTCCCATCATTATTTCTGGTTGTAACTTATAACCAAGATCTCCTCTCTCATGAATAGAGAGAATAAAGAGGTAGGCTGTGGTATGAATTATACCGCAATACCTTTAGCGTGAACGCGACGATCTTAAAGTAAACAGTTACATATTTTTTGTGTGCATGATAAGGCATTTTATTACCCGTGAACAAGATTTCATTTAAATGGTTCTTGATGAGCATCTGTATGACCTTACTTATTTTGCTCATGGTAATTTATCATGCGTTAGCCCATTCTGCTTCTATAATTAATGAACCCGTTCAAGCCTGTGTCATCGCTCGCGATGTGGATTTAACTGATTCAGTGAGGTCGAAATTTGCTCAATGCTTGGGTTGGTACGCAGATCAAAGTTCCCCGATTTGCCTTGGTTCATATCAACCGCTCACGGTGACGCCGCTTGCCTCACCTGATGAAATCAGGATTATGGCCGATCAAGTTTCTTTTTATCAAGATAAGCCATCCACCTTATCGGGCCATGTTGAAGTACAGCAAGGTCAAAGAATAGTCAATGCACAAACAGCACATGTTTATCGTGATCCAAAAAGTAAAGAGGTCACGAAAATAGAATTTTTGGGTAATGTTCATTACCTGGAACCTGATAAATTATTGATTGCTCGTAAAGCAACAATCAATCCTCAAGATAAATCAGGTCAAACTGAAGATGTACTCTATCGTTTTAATACCAACAAAAATTCGGCAATCTTGCCTGCATGGGGAAGAGCCAGTTTAATGCAGCGCTTTCCAAATTCAGATTACTTATTACGGCGGGCGACATACACTACTTGTGCCCCACAAGATAAAGCTTGGGATATAGAGGCTAAATCAATTGTCATTGATAACAAGAAAAAGATGGGTGTCGCTAGGAATGTGAAGTTACGTATTCATGACTGGCCGCTACTTTATGTTCCTTACCTGAGTTTTCCTACAACTAAAGAACGTAAATCAGGTTTTTTAATGCCTATAGTGGGATATTCGAATGTAGGGGGTTTTGATCTAGGACTTCCTTATTATTGGAATATTGCTCCAAACTATGATTTGACTGTAACACCGCATCTTTATACTGAGCGGAATGTTATGTTAAGCGGAGATTTCCGTTATTTAACGCCACACAGCGTGGGCTTTCTTACTGGGAGTTTTTTACCGAACGATGCTGCATACCGGAATTTTTTGGACAATAATGTAGAAGAATTTCCCTTTTTTAGAGATAAGTCAACAAATCGATGGTCATTTGGGGTTCGTGATACCACGCAATTGAGCTCTAATTTGCGTTTAAATGTAAATGTGCAACAAGTTTCTGATGATTATTACTTCCAGGATTTTAGTACCAATTTGGCACGGATTACTCAGCGACAATTATTGCGCCAAGCCGATTTAACCTATTCGACAGAACATTGGACTTTTAGAAGTATGGTTCAAAGTTTTCAAACGTTACACCCGATCAATGAGACTCCTATTCTTGATCAATATGAACGTTTACCGCAAATAAATGCTCGTGGTTATTATTATGACTTGCCCGCACAGGCCAATTTAAATATAACAGGGCAATATGATCAGTTTATTTGGCCGACATCACCTCAATTTTTACGAAAAATGCCTCAGGGTCCAAGGTTTCACCTAAACCCAATTCTTTCTGTGCCACAGCGAACGAGTTGGGGATTTATAACACCATCAGCTGAGTTTGTAGAAAACTACTATCAGGTCCAGAATAATTGGATTGATACGAACACTGAAGATAACCGTTTTATTCCTCGTTTTAGTACCCATGGTGGTTTATTTTTTGATAGGAACTTTAATTGGAGGGGTAAGTCATACACCCAAACTTTAGAGCCAAGTTTATATTATTTGTATGTTCCTTTTTATAATCAAAGTCAGCTTCCGATATATGATACGGGGAACATGATTTTTAATTTTGATCAACTATTTAGAACCAATCGCTTTTCCGGATTCGACCGAATTGGTGATGCTAATCAATTATCCTATGCAGTAACCACTCGTTGGCTTTCAGGAAGTACGGGTACTGAATTAGCCAGTTTTTCGGTGGGTCAAATTAAATATTTTTCGGATAGACAAGTACAGCTATGTCGTAGTCCTACCGGAATTTGCACCGCAAATCCTCTTGAGATTGGCCACTTATCTCCCTTTTCTGAAACATCCCCTATAGCTTCTCGGGCAGTTTATCACTTTAACCGATCTTTAAAAATTCTCGGTGATTATGTATGGGATCCTGCAACTTCCGGGACAAACAATGGGGATTTAAACTTACATTATCAACCTAAATTAAATGCAGTCATTAATTTAGGCTACAGCTATTTAGTTAATGGAGATGTGACCAAAGTTAGGAATAATGCAGGGGTAGATAATGCATTACATCAGGGAATGGTTTCTGCTGCTTGGCCAGTCAGTGATCGATGGAGCGCTATTGGCGCATATAGTCATAATATTAGTAAAGATTACAGTATGATGTCTTTATTAGGGATGCAATATGATAGTTGCTGTTGGGCTGTGAGAATTTTGGGAGGAAGAACGTTTAAGAGTTTAAATGCAGAATATATGCCCCAATATAATAACAACATCTATTTGCAAATTTTATTAAAAGGCTTAGGATCAGTAGCAAATAGTGATCCTGGGAGTGTATTGCGTACTTATATTCCTGGATATAGTGATCCATTTCATAGTTAGATCGAACATTGGTATAAATTAAAACAGAGTCGCTTGTGTTTTGAATAAAAATAACCTAAATTGCTCGAAAAAAAGTAATAAGGATTAACATGTATAAAAAAATAACCCTTGCATGCCTATTGTTTGCTGTCGTTGGCATGACCGAAGCAAAACAATTATTGGATAAGGTGGTTGCAGTTGTTAATAACGGAGTAATCACTGCAAGTGAACTAAACAAACAAGTTGAATTGACAAAGAAACAAATTATTGCTCAAAGAATGCAAGTTCCAGAAGATTCAGTGTTACGTAAGCAAGTACTTCAACATTTAATTGATGTGAATGTGCAGTTGCAGATGGCAAAGCAACACGGCCTCACGGTAGATGATACAGAGTTAAACCAGGCCATTGAAAAAATAGCTACTGCGAATCATGCCACTGTAACTCAATTGCGGGAGGAAATTACTAGACAAGGAATGACTTGGAATGAATACAGAGAAAATATTCGAAAAGAAATTCTTCTTTCTAACTTGCAACAAAAGGCGGTTGGGCGGGACGCTGCAGTTTCAAATGAACAAGTTGAGCAATATCTTAAAACAGAAGGGGGAATAATCAACCGTTCGGCACTGACCTATCATCTTCAGAATATAGTTATTCCCTTAAATGAAGAGCCTACATCAGAAGAATTAAAAAAAGCCAAGGCCAAAGCAGATTCGTTGCTGGTGCAGATAAAAAAAGGTGGGGATTTTAGTCGCTTGGCTATAGAAAATTCCAGTGGTGAATTTGCATTGGAAGGAGGTGATTTAGGTGAGCGTCATTTAGCTGAATTACCCGAATTGTTTGCTAAGGAAGTAGTAAATATGAAAGTGGGACAAGTATCAGGTCCCTTACGTGCAGGTAATGGTTTTCAATTAATTAAACTGGTTTCTATTGGTGGTGACAATCAACATCATGTCATTACCAAAACTCATGTTCGTCATATTCTTTTAAAGCCTGATCCAAGCATGCTTCCTGAAGATTCCAAAAAACAAGTGAATAATATTTATCAGCAACTAAAATCAGGTAAAGATTTTGCACTGATGGCAAAACAATACTCCCTGGATTCATCGAGTGCGGTAAAAGGTGGTGATTTAGGTTGGGTTTCGCCAGGAGTGTTAGTCCCTGAGTTTGAGAAAGCCATGGATAAGCTAGCTGTTAACGAGATAAGTCCACCTGTCAAATCACAATTTGGTTGGCATCTTATTCAAGTGCTTGGCCGTAAACAAGAAGATGATTCCGAAGCTTTTAAAAAGCAACAAGTACGACAATTTTTACAACAACGAAAGTTTGCAGAAGCAGTTCAAAATTGGCAACAACACATACGTTCGGATGCTTATGTGAATATCATTGAAAAGGAGCTGGCGTGAGGCCTTTGCTTATAAGCAGCGGGGAACCAGCTGGAGTTGGTCCAGATTTATGTCTGGCACTTGCGGGGTATAATTTTCCTTTGGTAATTTTAGGAGATCAGGCCGTATTAGAAGCTCGAGCTAAAGAACTAAATTTCGAAGTTTGTTTTACCCCTTATAAAACTGGACAAGTTGTTGAAACTAAACCTGGTCATTTGACCGTATGTTCGGTGACTTGTCCTGAGAAAGTGCAAAGTGGGCATCTAAACCCTAAAAATGCCAGTTATGTTATAGAGTTGTTAAATCAAGCCGCCAGATTATGTGGACAAGGTGATTTTTCTGGATTAATTACGGCGCCAGTCCACAAGGCAAATATTAACGAAGCGGGCATCTCATTTACGGGTCATACTGAATTTTTTGCACAATACTACAAAGTAGATGTAGTAATGATGTTAGCGAGTACAGCGATGAAAGTTGCTTTAGTGACTACCCATCTTCCATTACGTAGGGTATCTGATGCCATTACATCAGAACTTATTATAAAAGTGATTACTCAGGTACATCAATCCTTAATCCAAGATTTCAATATTAAAAACCCCTGCATTAAAGTGGCCGGTTTAAATCCACATGCGGGCGAGTCGGGATATTTGGGAAGGGAAGAAATTGAGATAATCTCTCCTGCGCTAACTGTATTAAAAGAACGAGGTATGAATGTTGAAGGTCCTATGCCGGCAGATACGATGTTCATTAACAGTCATCTAAAAAATTGTGATGCTTATGTTGCTATGTATCATGATCAAGGTTTACCCGTAATTAAACATGCTGATTTTCATAATGCGGTGAATGTAACATTAGGCTTACCAATAATACGTACCTCAGTAGACCATGGAACGGCTTTAGAGTTGGCAGGCAAAAATAAACTCGACCCGGGATCAATGTTTGCCGCTGTCGATATGGCGAAAGCTATGGCTTTATCTAGGATGAACTCATGATTAGTTTAATAGCTGCAATTGATGAAACTGGGGGGTTAGGACTCAATAACCAATTACTTTGCCATTTACCTGCCGATTTACAACATTTTAAATCTACCACTATGGGTAAACCTATTATTATGGGAAGAAAAACATTTGCTTCTATAGGAAAACCATTGCCCGGGCGATTAAATATTGTGCTCAGTCGTAATGTACCCAGAATTGAAGGAGTGACTGTTGTTGATTCTTTAGAAAAAGCTATCCAGCAAACAGACGAGTTTCCTGAAATAATGATACTAGGTGGAGCAGAACTTTTTACGGAAGCAATGGAAAAAGCAACCCGTCTATATATAACACATATCCATCATCAATTTACGGCGGATGTTTTTTTTCCAGAAATTGATGCAGCAATATGGCATTGTTGTAATGAACAATTTAGACCATGTGATGAAAAAAACAAATATGATCTGACATTCTGCACTTATGAGCGTGCCAAATAGCAGAATATATATTTGAGAAGTAGCTTCGACCTCTTTGCAAAATCCTATATTTAGTTTCATCCAGAACTTAGGAAGTATCTAAGAACTCAGTGACATCCTCTATGTTTTCTATCGCAAACTCTTTTTAAAACTAAACTAAAGTACACTCCATTAAGCCAATAAATGTCCAAAATGGACGTGCAAAGATCTATATGGACTACTATAGATAAATAAAAGAAAACAATTAAAAAAAAATGAAAAAAGTGTTTGACACTGAGAGTGAAATCAGTAGAATACGCAGCACGCCTTCGGGGCAGGTTCATTAAGAAGATAGAAGACAAACTGTGTGGGCACTTTGAAGAACCTTTGAGTGCT